>CBFDDF010000004.1:0-203074 GCA_965603495.1 uncultured Thiomicrorhabdus sp.
AAGCTTATATTCTAAAAACCCGTTATACCTTTAGGTGTAGCGGGTTTTTTTTTGCCTATTTTTTATTTATTAATAGCCTGAACCAGCGGGTATTTCAGTGCTTTATATATACAAGGAGTTGTTAAGGTGATTTATAAAACCAACCTTTAAAAGCTTGTATAATACCTAAGTCCTATATATGCGTTCGTAGCTCAGCTGGATAGAGCACTGCCCTCCGGAGGCAGGGGTCGGAGGTTCAAATCCTCTCGGGCGCACCATTTCTTGTTAATGAGACTTTAAGTTTCTAAGTCTTTACCACCAGTAGCTCATTCCAGCGCGTAGTGAACCTAGGCGACATTAAATTCCGATTCATCTTCCAACTCTGTTGTTGTAGTCCACTATTTGCAAGTTGAAGGCTACCTTTGCCCAGTCTGTGGTTCATTTGATCCATGACCAGCATTAATGCATCTGACTTAGGGTTGCCTGAATATTGTGGATTGGCTGCGAACAGGTCAGTTTGTATGGCGCCTTTTGGAGTGATTTGCGATAAGCTGACACTTGCTTTTAAATATTGAAAACCGGGTTTCCAGATTTGTTTTAAAGCACGGAGCGTCATTTTACTGAGTAACACGGTACTGTCGCTTGGATAGACCAGTGGTAGGCTTATTTGATTGTGGTACTGGAGAATGTTTTCTCGATAGGGCGGTGTGGTGATATAAACGGTGACCATTTTGCAGGAACCGTTTTGTTTACGTAACTTCTCTGCTGCTACCGCAGTGTAACTGGCAACCGCTTGACGCATCTCATCAAAGTGCTCGACCAATTGTCCAAAAGAACGTGACGAAATAATCTGTTTCTTCTCAATGGGTGTTTCTACATTATTGTCTGCTGGCTTAGCTAGTGTATGCTCATGAAAAGGTAAGCAGGCCTGGCCATTTAACTCTAATAGTGTTCGTTCAATATTCACGGAGAATTGTTGTCGAATGGTTTTTGCGTCGCAGTTCTTCAAATCATAAACCGTCATAATATTTTGTGATTCTAATTTCTGTGACAGCTGTTTGCCAATCCCCCAAACTTTACCGACCTTGACGGTTTTAAACAAAGCATCTTGTGTCTCTTGTGATAAGCAGGTTAGGTCTAAAACGTCCTTAAAGTGTGGGTTTTTTTTGGCCAAGTGATTAGCCAACTTGGCTTGTGTTTTGGATGCACCAATACCGACTGCGACAGGGATGCCTATCCATTGATGAATAGTCTGCTTAAGGTGTTGGGCATAGCGTGTTAAGTCATCTTTGATGAGGTTCGAAAAGTCCAAAAAGCTTTCATCAATTGAGTAAATCTCTTGTCGTGGTGCAAACTGGGCGGCAATACGATGCATGCGTTGACTCATGTCGGCATACAGTTCGTAGTTAGAGCTGAAGATGGCGACGTTATGTTTTTTAAGTAGGGGCGCAATTTTAAAATAAGGTTGAAACATCATGCTGTCTTTTCGTGCAGCATGGTAACCACCTCGCTCAAATGGTTGGTTTAAATATTGATCTAGTTGTTTAGCTAAGCTATTTGCCGCGACAATGCAGCCATCATTATTTGAAAGTACCACGACTGGACGGTTTTTAAGCGCCGGGTTGAAGGCGATTTCACAAGAGGCATAAAAAGAGTTTCCATCGACCAGTGCATATTTTTTCATGATTTTTTCTTCAGTTATTTAGTTTATTTCGGTTGGTCATTTGCACTATTCCAGTATACTATGAAATGCGTTACGTAAATCAAACTAAACATTCTAACAGGATAGGTTGTAGGTTTTTATGAGCAATGAAAGCGAAAAACGTGGTGGGATTCGTCAAGGAGCCGGGCGCAAGAAAGGGTCAGGTAGGTTTGGTGAGCCAACCAAAGTACTTCGAGTTCCCGAGTCAAAAGTAAGCGCGATACAGGCCTGGTTGAGTTTATCAAATGGTCAAAGTAGCCCCGCTGTTAGAGACTATTCTTTACCGAGTCTGGGTTTAGGAATCAGTACGGATATATTAAATAAAGATCACTCTGTATTTTCTTGGTATCTGCCATCTAATGACGCAGATTTTATTGAATTACCACTTTACAGTCATAAAGTGGTCGCGGGTTTTCCAAGTCCAGCGGATGACTATATTGAAGCTAGATTAGATTTAAATGAGAAGTTGATTCGGAACAAAGAAGCAACTTTCTTACTGGTCGTACAAGGTGATTCCATGCAGAACATCGGCATTAAAGATGGTGATACATTAATTGTAGATCGAAGTTTGGAGCCTAAGGATGGCAAAATTGTGATTGCGGCATTAGATGGTGAGTTGACGGTAAAGCGTTTATCTATGAAATCCACTGGTACTTGGTTAGTACCTGAAAATGATGACTATCCGCCCATTCTTGTACGGGAAGAATCCGATATTGTTATTTGGGGCGTTGTGACTTCCGCTATCTCGCAGTTTTAGATTGAGAGAGTTAGGGTTAGTTTATGTCGTAATGCAAGGCGATAGATTAACTATATAAGGCAATAAACTTTTCAGATAAAAAAACGTATTAGTGATATGATTTTGCTATTGAATATAGGGAGTAAATAGCAATGAGTGTTTTACCACATCATCTTAAATATGCAGAGACACATGAGTGGGTTTACATCAATGAAGACGGTCATGCTGTGGTTGGTATCACCGACTTTGCGCAAGAGGCGTTAGGTGAAATGATGAGCGTTACTTTCCCAGAATTAGGCGGTTATGCACAAGCAGGCGATGAGGTCATGTCGTTAGAATCGGTGAAATCTGCTTCTGATATTTTTGCCCCGCTGAGTGGCGAGATTATTGAAATTAATGAAGCTCTGGAAGATGATCCGGAACTCATCAATGAAGAACCTTATGATGGTGGTTGGTTATTTAAAATTGCCCCACATGACGAAACAGAGTTAGAAGAGTTGATGTCAGATGCGGATTATCAAGCGCTTATTGACGGTTAATCTCGTTAACCGACTTTCCAAATTTTAAAGAAGAGGCTTTAGCCTCTTTCTTTTTTTAACACATTTAAAAAGAAGAATCTTATGTTAGCCAGTTTACGATTAAAAAAGAACGAAGAGCGCCGTATCCAACAAGGCCATGTTTGGGTGTTTAGTAATGAAGTTGACATCGTTGCAACGCCACTAAAAAACTTTGAACCTGGTCAGCAAGTAATTATTGAAGCCTCTAACGGTAAGCCATTAGGTATGGGCTTTGTTAATCCGAATACCTTGATTTGTGCGCGTTTACTGAGCCGTAGCCCTAAGCTTGAATTGAATTTAAAATTTTTGAAAAAACGTATTCAAGCCGCACAAGATTTACGTGAAATGCATTTTGATCAGCCTTTCTATCGTTTGGTCTTTGGGGATTCTGACGGCCTACCAGGCCTGGTGATTGATCGTTTCGGCGATGTGTTTGCCGTGCAAATCACCACTGCAGGTATGGAATTGGTTAAAGATGATATCGTTCAAATACTAGAAAATTTGTATCATCCACAAGCCATTGTGATGAAAAATAATACACCAAGCCGTGAATTAGAAGGTTTGCCACTGTATGAAGAAGTGGTTTATGGTGAAATGCCTGCTGAACTCATTATTGAAGAGAATGGTACTAAATTTTCAATTCCGGTTGAGGGTGGCCAAAAGACGGGTTGGTTCTACGACCATCGTATGGCTCGCGGCCGTTTACAGACTATGGTGAAAGGCAAACGTGTATTGGATGTCTTTAGTTACCTAGGCGGTTGGGGTGTGGCTGCCGCAGTAGCTGGTGCAGAAGAGGTGACTTGTGTTGATTCATCTGAGTTTGCTTTAGATGGTGTCGATATCAATGCGGCTTTAAATGGCGTAGCAGAGAAGCTAGTGACTATTCAAGGTAATGCCTTTGATGTATTAAATGCCCTGCGTGCCGATGAGCAAAAGTTTGATGTTGTGATTGTCGATCCTCCTGCATTTATCAAACGTAAAAAAGACTTTAAAAAAGGTGCAGAAGCCTATCGTCGTATCAACGAAATCGCCATGCGTGTTTTAGAAAAAGACGGTATTTTGGTCTCGGCTTCTTGTTCTCACCATATGACGCGTGATAATTTATTGACGGCTGTACAGTCTGCCGCACGCCATATTGATCGCAATGTTCAGTTGTTTGAGCAAGGTCATCAAGGTCCTGATCACCCGATTCATCCGGCGATTCCAGAAACTGAATATATCAAAACGTTGTTCTTTAAAGTTACGCCAACTTGGTAATATTTAAAAAGGGTTTAAAGTAACTCTATGAAAACAGCTTTATCTTTAAACCCCTCTGAAATTCAACAGAAACAGCTTCAGAAACAGTTATCTAAATCCTGTTTTTGGGATGAGGTTGAACAAACCTTATGGATTGATTGTCGAAAAGTACTGCCAGAGTTTGGCGTACTGAATGTCCCGAGCTGGGATGCTTTGACGATGAGTTCAGCTGAAATTCCTGCCTATCCAAGTGATTTAAGAATTCTGGATTGGTCTAATTATTCACAAATTTCTTATTGGCGTAAACAGATCCCGCAATGGGTTCAAGACAGTTGCGCGCTTTTTCCTACTCATCAGCTCTCCTTGTTGCACTATGCTGGTAAATATCCGCAAGTTTTAGAGCTGCTTGATCATTCTCCAATGCTCGCATGGCGCTTAATTACGTCTGGTTTAGATGAAGCCGATATTGTCGCGTTATTGTCTGGTAAACGCCAAGTCATGGCCGGAAAAGTGGGCTGGCCAGAAAAAGTTGAGACGGTTAAATTTTTACGTAATTTACGTTTACGCTTGGTGAATGATGAGATTGCCGAGCAAATTGAGGTTTGCTTAATGGACGAGCAACGCTTAACAGCTTTACAGGCCTTACCTCGAATCAATTCCATGGCCTTGTCTCTGGCAGCACGTTTTCCCGAGTTGATTGGCTGTAAATTACATCACGCTTTGGCACAATTACCGTGTCGTCCGATGCAGTGTCAAAGCATGGTGGCATTGCTTGAGGATGCCTATAGATTGGCTGAAGCACTGAATTTACCGCAAGCTGAGATCGATAAGATTGGCAACTGCCGATATTTGGTGGAAGTGACTAAAATCTACCAGGCCTGGTTAAAAGGTGGTTGTGATACGTTTGTAGAGGAGATGATGGCCGTAGATTCTGTAAACAGATCGAATCTTGAGGAACGGCTCTCTACAGAACCAAAGGTGATTACTTCATGGCAGGATTGGGTTGAAGTAAGTCGGTTACAGCAACATGCTTGGTGGCTGGATTATTCTACCAATGGACATGCGTTAGTTGTTTGGCAGGATGAAAAGGGCGTTTGGAGCGCATTAATCGGTAAGCGTTCAGATGAATTAATTACTGATTTACAAACTATTGTGCGGGTAAGAGGGGAGGAAAACTGTTTGCCAGGAGCAAAGCAGTTGTCAGATTTGCATCTATGGCAGGCGCGTTTGTTACCGCAAGGCGATTAAACGAAAACGCCTAAGTTGTGTGATCTTAGGCATTTAGGTTAAGTTCCACGCTATAAGTTATAAGCTAAAGTAAGCCTTAATCCCATTAAGATTCAATCAGGATTTCAGAGCCCATTAAGTCTTCATAGGTTTCACGTGGACGAATTAACCAGGCCTGGTCACCTTGTACCATGACTTCTGCCGCACGTGGACGTGTATTGTAGTTAGAACTCATGGTAAAGCCATAGGCACCAGAAGACATAACCGCTAACAAATCGCCCGCTTTAAGATTTAACTTTCTATCTTTGCCTAAGAAATCGCCGGTTTCACACACAGGCCCAACTAAATCCCAGTTGGTTTCTAAGCCATCTGTTCTTGGTGTCACTGGCTTTATCTCTTGATAAGCTTGATATAACGCCGGACGAATCAAATCGTTCATTGCCGCATCAATAATCGCAAAGTTTTTATGCTCAGTGGGCTTCAAGTATTCTACTTCTGTCAGTAGTACGCCGGCATTACCTGCGATGGCACGGCCAGGTTCGATAATCACTTCAATGTCAGGATCATTTAATTTGTTAATTAAGGCCTGAATGTATTCCGCAATCGGCGGAGGTACTTCATCGGTATATTGAATACCTAAGCCGCCACCTAAGTCCAGGTGATGAATATCAATGCCCATCTCAGCGAGGGTCGCTTTCAACGTTAACACACGTTCCAAGGCATCGACAAAAGGCGTTATCTCAGTCAGCTGTGAACCGATATGGCAATCAATTCCCACTGGGTTGATATGCGAACAAGCGCACGCATCGGCATACAATTCAGGCGCGGTATTGATGTCTACCCCAAACTTATTGTCTTTAAGTCCCGTTGAAATGTAAGGATGGGTTTTGGCATCGACATCTGGATTGACGCGAATTGAGATATTGGCAATCAAATCCATTGATTCCGCAACAGCTTGAATACGATCCAACTCGGCGTGTGATTCCAGATTAAAACAACGGATGCCGACCCCTAAAGCACGACGTATTTCTGAAGACTGTTTAGCCACCCCTGAAAACACGACTTTTTTAGGGTCACCACCAGCACGTAACACACGTTCAAGTTCACCTTGAGAAACGATATCAAAACCTGCTCCTAGCTTTGCTAAACTCTGTAAGACAGCAATGTTAGAGTTGGTCTTGACGGCATAACAAACCAAATGTGGTTGGCTACCAAAGGCGGTATCAAAGGCCTGCCAGCGGCTTTGAAGTTCAGTCATAGAATAAACATACAATGGCGTGCCATATTGTTTCGCTAAAGCATCGAGAGAGATATCTTCGGCATGAAGGGTGTTGTTTTTAAGTTGAAAAGCTTGAGTCATTTTGGTTCCTGAAAACTAATTAATCGCAGGGTTGTTTGATCAGAAGCGGTTGATTGAACCATCTTCTTCGACTCTTCTTCGGGCAATGTTAAAGGGCTTTTTTTGCCACAGCCAGAAAGAAGAACACTCAGCAGTATTAAAAATATACTTAAGGGTAAACGCATAAAAGTCAGCCATCGGTTTTGGGTATTTATTCAGTACCCGAGGTAAGTGTTATTGGGAGGCTAGATTCACTGAACAAGCCCCTTTCAAAGATCATTTTTACAATCTTGATAGAAATCTTGTTTAATGAAGCGTGCTTCCCTTAAAATGAGGGATATTTTATCAGAAACGAGCGAGTGACAATGCAAGAAGCGAAGCAAGATCAGCCAATAATTATAGAACCGAAAAATACAGCCTCTGCTGCGGTAATCTGGTTACATGGTTTAGGTGCCGATGGTAACGACTTTGCAGGGCTGGTACCTGAATTGGATTTACCAAGCAATCATGGCATTCGTTTTGTATTTCCGCATGCACCGGTACAAGCCGTGACCATAAATGGTGGCATGACCATGCGATCTTGGTATGACATTCGCAGTACAGATTTTATGAATGATATTGATGCTGCCGGTATTCGGGTCTCTTGTTATCAAATATATGCATTGATTCAACAGCAAGTGGATGCTGGAATCACAGTTGATAAGATTGTTTTGGCAGGTTTTTCCCAAGGAGGCTTAATCGCACTGCATGCCGGTTTGAGTTTTAGCCAGCCTTTAGCGGGTATTATGGCGCTATCAACCTATTGTCCGATGACTGAGCAATTTCATTTACACCGCCAAACGCCTATCTTAATGGTGCATGGTAAATTTGATACTGTGATTCCAATGCCAGTTGCCAAACAGTCTGTAGAGGCTTTAATCAAGCGTGGTTATGCCATTGAATGGCATCAGTATCCTATGGAACATCAAGTTTGTGTTGAGGAAATAGATGAAATCTCAACTTGGCTAAAGAAGATTTTAGCGATAGGTTTGTAATCAGTTCCTAAGCCGTTCATCATAAGTTATTTCCGTATGAAATTCTGGTGTAAAAGCCCTACCGTGTTAGCGAGAGTGAGAATATTTTGACTCATAAACAGCAGTGTTTAGACTTTTTTAAATCCCGCTCTACAATGATTTTAAGTACCGTTGATGCGCACGGTACATTGGAAACCAGTGTCGCGCCTTTTGTTAGGGATGAAGCGGGTCATCTCTACCTTTTTGTCAGTGAACTGGCACAGCATACCCAGAATATTCTACAGTTGATAACGGCTAAAGAAGTTGCATCGATAAATCCAGTTTTATTAAAGTCACCAGGCCTGGTCAGTTGTTTACTGGTCGCTGATGAAGTTGAAACCGAGCAACTGTTTGCGCGTGAACGTTTGACGATGCAATTAGATTTGGCAGAAATACACAGAGCCTCATCAGAATTTGAATTGATAATGACCCGCTTTGAATCTATGTTTGGTGAAGTCATAACGTTGTTAAAAAGTTTACCTGATTTCCATTTGATTCAGTTAACGCCTATAAAGGGTGGCTATGTCAAAGGTTTCGGCCAAGCATTCACTTTTGAAGGGCGTCCGTGTCAACAATTGCAGCCGATTAAACAGAAATAAACGCGATAAAAGTAGAACTCATCATGAATGAACAAGGAGTTTTTGATGCCTAGTCCAAGGCGTTATTTTAGATATGATGTGCAGGTAGCGATGCACTTAGAGCCGGTTGACGCCGATGGTAAGCACCTGAGTGCAGATCGTCGTCGATTGATGAGTGAAAAAGAGGAGGCGCATTTAAAAGAATTGAATCACCAGTTAGACGGATGGCTCGGCAAGCTCTTTAATGCCAATTCAAGCGCGCTGTATGTCTTTTATGTTTTGAATCATCGAATCAGTTTTATGTGGTGGATGACTGATTTACTGTTGGAGTCGAATGACCCCCGAGGTCAGAATGATTATAAATTTCGCTCTAAAGAAGATGCTAAGTTCACGCCGCCAAATAATAAAAAAGACTCACGTATTGCCCCCCTTGTTTTAGGTTTATATCAGGCGGTTGATCTCTATATCGCTGAGTTACAGTCAGTGATTAAGAAGAGTATAGAAGGCAAAATATTTCTGTATCCTCTTCCATCACAAGGCCTTTTTAAGGCCAATAAATATGTGAGAAATTTAGAAGATTTAGCCGATTCTGGAATTTTACCAGCGAAAATCCTTAAGTTGTTGATTGCCAAACTTAATCTTCAGGCAACGATTTTAGAGCGTTTAAAGGAGATGTATCGTAATGTTTCTAGAGCAGATGAGTGGTTGACATACAAAATAAATCTGAGTTCTGGTGGCTTTAGTTTTTCAACCAATGATAACTACCCTATTTTTGGCGATATGGATGTCTTTATGGAGGTTGAAGGAAATATTATGGTTTGTCGTGGCAAAATTGTGTCGCAGACGAGGATGGATGGTGGGCTACTTAAAAACCGCATAGGCGTTGAGTTTGACCTCCTGACTGAAGAGCAAGTCCATGCTATTACCCAGTTTTTACAGCATAAAGAAATCAAGGATGCTATGGCAACTGTCGCTCTACCTTTTTAGAGTGAGAGTGTCGGCAGGCGATAGATATAAGCATTGTAAAATATTTACCGAGCAAGGTTAAGCCGGAAAATCCTAGTGCTGGGGTTTGGCGGACTTAATGCTTTTTTGTTTTACCAGTAAGGCGTTTTTAATCCATTCGGCCATTTGTGGGTGGTCATGAATTAACGCTTTATACAGTTCACCAATGTTTTCGCCTTTCATGCCATAAGCAAAAGCAGCTATCTCGATTAATTTATCAATATAGCGGTTGGGAAAGTGTTGTTCAATTTGAAAGTAACTTACTTTAGTGAGAATAACCGCATCCAGGACTCGATTCCACTGGTCTCGCGACAAAGTAGGATGCTGTTCCTTTGAAAATTGACTAGGGCCGTCTAACCGAATCGTCAATAGCTCTTTTAAGCTCGAGAAACGGATTAAATCCAATGCCGGTGCGCGGATTGATAGTGGCAAATTATCCATAAAAGTTGGATCGACATCGTGACTAGTTCCAGGCATGGGGCTTAGGTCTCTTAAGTTTTGTCGGTGTTTAGGGGGGTGATTAAGATGCTATTCAATCTTTAAAAAACAATTTTCATACACTCTTTAATTTCTTGTTTTTGAATTTCGTGTTGCAAAAAATCTTGGTCTCGACCATCGGGGAATTCAAAGTTAATGGCGATACGTTCCATTTGTTTGCGTTCATCAGTTCGTATGTCGACCACACTACCTTCAAAATGCAATACTTTCTCTTGCGCTTCAAAATAGAGAAATACATCTAGCTTGGAATAGAGGTCATAGCGTTTGTCCATGTGTACGGCAAGTCCACTGGCACTGACATTACTATTTCTTAATGGCCACTCATGTGGGAATTGTTTAAGGTAATTATCATCATTGATTTGGCGATAAATTTCTAAATAAGCATCCATAAATTTTGATAGATTCAATATTGCTTGTATCAAAGGGATTTTTTGAAATTTTGGCGCTTGGAAGGTAGAAATCATTTCATCTACCTTAAAGCCAAGCGGCAAGTGTCCACTAACCTGAAAGTGGGTAGGCGTTGATTTAGCGATACTTTCGACCATTCGGTTGAGAAACGCTAAGTACTTATCTTCAATCATCTGTAGGTATTGAAAGGTTTTTGGCGAAGATGCCTGAATACGAATCGCTTGTTGAAAGCCTTGTTGATGTTCTTTTACACGTATCCAATATCCAGCATCTTGTCTAGGGTTCTGACCTTTACTGATTGAGTGGGCACACTCCCCAAAAAACTCTATATATTGAATAATTTCATCAAATATTTCGGTCAATAAGGCATTTTGTTCTTGAATTCGATTAACGCATTGCAGGGTGAAATTTTTGTTAACTTCAATCTTGCTTAGCAAACTGTCGGGAAAATAATCCGCACCAGTCGCATAAATCTCTCGGTCCCTAATCGGAGATCTAGGCACCATAAAATAACGTAGTGGCATATCAACACGATGAAAGCGGCGGGCATTGCCTTTTCTAAACCATTTATTCATTTTCTTGTGGGAATCCTAGCGAGTAACAAATTTGATTTTATTCTGCTAATGACTACATGTAGTGAGTAATAGAACGAATAGAATTTATTTTAAAGAATTTGAATGGGAATTGATAGGCCTTTTAGGCGTTTATCCACCCATTGATAGGTCGGGCCTTGTGAATTTTGTGAGCAGCCAGTCGAACACTCGCCAGTGGAGCACGAGGAGGTATTGATTTCTTGAACATGACCCTGGTTTAAAAGGGGATCGATTAAGCCAAAAGCCGCCTCTTCAGTGAGGTCAAAATGGTTTTTGATGTCAGCTAAGGTGACTTGCTCATGTTGCTTTATATATTTTTTTAAGTCTAATAGAATCATGGGTTTTCCTAGACGAATTTAAGCACAAAGTTGTATTTTCAATGTTGCTTTAAGCGAATGTTAAATTGCTTTTTTGATATTTGATTTCAAACGATATTTTTGTCCCACCTTACGTAAACTCAGGTAGAGCAACAGCATGGCGGATGCGATGATAGTGAGCCATACTGCGGAGCTATTAGGATGCTGGTTGAAGGTCGCGATTTGAAAGAAACCAACTGCAACGCTGTAGCCTAAAAACATGCTCCAACCCCCGCTATAGAGTGCCCAACGCCAGCCTAATTCTTGCTTAATGGCACCAAATGTGGCGACACAAGGGAAGTAGAGTAGGATAAGAAGAAGGTACGCATAGGCACCAATATCACCTTTAAAATACATTGCCATCTTATCGAGTGTGGAGAGGGTAAAGCCTTGTTCTTCGGCTATCAGTAACTTATTCTCGACGTTTTCAATTGCCTGTAGTCCTAATGGATCAATAACATTGGTTACAATGCCTGAGATGTTCTCAGGAATGGTGGCAAGCGCTGCTTGCATCGCGCCAACAAAATCGTATGCTTCATCCATTTCCAGCGAAGTTTTTTCCTTTTGATAAAGCGCATCCAGTGAGCCGACGACAACCTCTTTGGCTAACAAGCCGGTAATAAGGCCAACGGTCGCGGGCCAATTTTCTTCGGTAATACCTAAGGGAGCAACCACTGGCGTGGCAATTTTAGCGACGGTGCTGAGAACCGAACTTGGTTGGTTTTCATGGCCGAAAGTGCCGTCGGTGCCTAAGCTATTAAAGAAGTTAAGTGCTAAGACCACTAAAACAATAATTTTACCGGCATCTAAAATAAAGCTTTTGAGCTTATTACGGGTGTTGATGGCGACATTAATGACAGCAGGCTTATGATAGATGGGCAACTCCATCAAGAGCGCTGGCGCTTCTCCAGGCAGTAAGGTGTTTTTTAAGAGCAGCGCTGTTAAAGTCGCTGCGACTATACCAATCAAATACAGAGAGAACACAATCAGTGCAGCGTGTTCGGTAAAGAATGCGGTCGCAAACATAACGTACACTGTTAAACGTGCACTACAAGACATAAAAGGCGTCATCATAATGGTCATAATGCGATCGCGCTGATCCGGCAGGGTACGAGTTGCTAATACCGCAGGGATATTACAACCGAAGCCGACAACCAGTGGGATGAAAGCTTGGCCGGATAGGCCTAAGCGACGCATCAGGCCATCCATAATTAGGGCAGCACGTTGCATATAGCCCGTCTCTTCCATAATGGAAAGTAACAGGAATAAAGCACCGATGACCGGAATAAAGGTAGCGACTACTTGTATACCGCCACCAATTCCCTGGGCTAAAAATGCAATTAGCCAATCAGGGGCATTCACTGATAGTAAAAGGGCTGTCGGGCCATCTACAAACAATGCTTGAGCCCCTAGGTCAAAGAAATCGAGAAACGCATTGCCGACAGTCACCGAGAGCGCAAATACTAAGTACATAATACCTAGGAAAATAGGCATGCCTAAAAGAGGGTGCAGCATCCAACGGTCAATTTGATCGGTGGTATTGCGAGTGAACTGGTCGGTGTGCGTTTGGCTAGCATGCGCGGCATCATGCGCAAATTGAAAGTATAAATCAGCCGATATGAGGAGCAAATCTTCATCATAATGTGATTCTAATCGTTGTTTTTCTGACATACAGAAACTACGAAGTTCCAATGGTGTCTGTTCAGGATGAATCAACATTTGCAGCGTTTTCCAACATGACTCAGAATCCGCATTTTCCTGGTGACTTCGAACTGCATGAACAGATCTGTGCAGCTCTTCTGGTAGGTCGAAATGTAGTTCTGAACGCTTATTGATGAGTTCTGGAAGCTGTTGTTTAAGGTGATCAATGCCTTTGTTGTAATAGGCCGAAATGGGAATGACCGGACAACCTAGCTGTGCCGCGAGTTTGTCTGGGTCAATACTTAAATTGCGTTCGTTGAGAAGGTCCATGCGGTTTAATACAACAACGACTGGTAAACCCATGTGTAACAGTTGAGCGGTTAAAAATAGTTGGCGCTCTAAGCTGGTAGCATCGACCACATTGATGATTAAGTCGGCAGGCTGGCACTGTAAATAATCGCAAGCCACTTTCTCATCTAAACCAGAATGAGAGGACTTCTCAAGGCTATAGACACCCGGTAAATCGATTAGATGGTAATTGTTTTGGTTGAGTTCAAAATTCCCCGTTTTTTGTTCAACCGTGACTCCAGGCCAATTTCCGGTGGTTTGTTGAGAGCCTGTTAGACGGTTAAAAAGCGTGGTTTTCCCACAGTTAGGATTGCCGATCAAAGCAATTTGATAAGCGTGCTTTTTTAATTTAATTCGGGGTTTAATGACGGTCATGATAACGGCTCAACCTGTATGTAATTTGCAATTTGTTTGTCGATTGCAAATCGACTGCCATCTACACTCACCACCAAATTTTGCCCTCTCACCAATATAAGCTCGACTACGCTATGGGTATGGAATCCTAGATGAATCAGGCGCATCTTTATCTCAGAATCACCTTGTAAAGCGGTGATCTGACTAATTTGCCCAGCATGACATTGGGAGAGGGGAAGGTTATGTTTTAGGTTCGGCATGTTTCTAATTCTAAATGATAATGGTTTTTATTTAGGTGTAGGATAGCAAACCTGACAAGTTACTTCAATCTTTACCAAAAAATATTGATTCAATGAGCGCTAGGTTAGGTGCAATAGAGAGAGGGTGGTCTGATTAGAGTTTGTGCTCATGGTGTTGCTTTAATGTTTACCTTGTGTCAGCAAGGGGAGTCTTGCTAGGGTGGAGCTTATCAAGCAAGTAGAGATCGTTTTATAAAGAAGGCGCTTGATTGCGCCGATTGAATTCGTGGGTTTTGTTGAGGGAGATTAAGCAGGTTTTTTCTGTACTTTGTACAAAGCGATTTCACCGAGCCAGTTAGGCGCGATACTCATGCCGAATGTCCTTCTATGTTCTGCATTGACGACGGTTCGCGCGACCACTTCAATATCCTTTTCTTCACACAAGGCTTCAAAGTCATTAAAGGTACACATGTGGATATTCGGCGTGTCATACCAATGATAAGGCAGGGTTTTCGTTTTAGGCATATGACCTTTAAACAGAAGTTGCGCGCGATTTCGCCAGTGGCCGAAGTTCGGAAAGGTAATGATGATTTGTTTACCAATCGCTAACATGTCTTCCAATAATTCGTCAGGGCGTCGCACGACTTGTAGTGCTTGGGTCATAATGACATAGTCAAAGGAGTCTTTATCAAAGTAGTCACATAAATCATGGCTGTTTAAATCGCTGTGGATAACATTCAAGCCTTTTTGGATGGCTTGAATGTTTTTAGCGGAGTCTATCTCCATGCCATAACCAGTCACGCCATAGGTGTCGATTAGGTGTTGCAACAATTGGCCATCCCCACAGCCTAAGTCTAAGACTCGACTATTCGGTTTGATCCATTCTGAAATGAGTTTAAATTCGGGCGTGATTTGACTCATTTTTCAGCCTTTGCTTCTGTGCTAAGTTTGGTATTAAGGTCTGCGTCTTGCGATGGTATGTCATTAATTACACGTTGCATATAAGCTCTAAAAATCCCTTCATAATGCTCGTTAGGTAGTAGAAATGCATCATGACCATGTTCTGATTCTACTTCTGCGTAACTGACATCGGTATCATTATCGAGCAGAGCCTTAACGATTTCATGTGAGCGCGCAGGGGCGAAACGCCAATCGGTCGTGAAGGAGACCACTAAAAATTTTGCGGTTGCTTGGGCGAGTGTTTTCGTTAGATCGTGCTCAAACTCTGAAGCGGGATCAAAGTAATCTAATGCTTTAGTCATCAATAAATACGTATTAGCATCAAAGTTTTGCGTGGTCGCGAATTTTTCGCCTTGATAACGTAAATAACTTTCGACTTGGAATTCAACTTCGTAACTGTATTGCAGTTCATCCTTACGGCGTTCACGGCCAAATTTAGCCCCCATCATATCATCTGAAAGATAGGTTAAATGTCCAAGCATCCTCGCTTGAGCCAATCCCTGTTTGGGAACTGTATTATGCTCTAGAAAACGGCCCTCGTGAAAGTCAGGATCGGTCATGATTGCTCTACGAGCCACTTCGTTAAAGGCGATGTTTTGTGCAGATAGTTTGGGTGCAGCAGCAATAACAATGGCATGCTGGAGTTTGTCTGGGTAGTCAATGGCCCACTGTAAAACCTGCATGCCGCCCATAGAGCCACCAATCAGCGCTGCCCATTGATTGATGCCGAGATGTTTACTCAGTTCATTCTGACTGTTGACCCAGTCACGGCAGGTGACGATTGGAAAATCGGGCCCATAGACTTTACCTGTGTCTGGGTTCAGACTGGTCGGGCCAGTGCTGCCTCGACAGCCACCTAAATTGTTGGAGCAGACGACAAAGAAGTGATTGGTATCAATGGGCTTGCCTGGTCCGATGTAATCATTCCACCAGCCTGGTTTATTATCAGTATCCAGACCAGCGACATGGTGGTCGCCACTCAATGCATGACAGATTAAGATGCCATTCGAGGCGTTAGCATTGAGTTGTCCATAGGTTTCGTAGATTAAGTCATAACGAGGTAAAATCGAACCACTGGAGAGCGTTAGTGGGCTTTCTATATGTAAAGTTTGCGGCGTAATTACACCCAGCTCTGTTGTCATAACCAATGTTTATCCCGCCAATGTTTGTGCAATTTGCGCGATGGAACCAACCACCATAATCTGTACAAGTTTAATCGCCAAGATAGCCGCTAAAGGAGATAAATCCATTCCCGCTAACGGTGGAATAAATCGTTTAAAGGGTTCTAAAATTGGTCGCGTCAGCTGGTCAAAGATGGCTGTGTTAGGGTTGTGTCCAGGTGCAACCCAGCTTAAGACCACTTGAATGATAATTAACCAGAAGAGCATGTCCAGTAGCTGATTCATGATCTCAGTGAAGGCTGCAAGTAGGATAAAAACAGCCCCAAATTCTTTCTGCGTTAGAAAGCCTACCAGTACAACAAACAGTGCTTGGATAATGATGGCAGTGCCGATTGCGGACCAATCCCAGCGACCTTTGAGTGGTAAGGCTTTATTGATAGGTGCGCATAATGGATTAGTGACTTTGGCAATAAAAGTCACAATTGGATGACGCCAGTCTGCATGAGTCGCGCGTAATAAAAAACGTAACATTAAGGCAAATATCACTAGGCCAGTGACAAACTGCAGTAAAAATAGGCCACCTTGACCCATTGGTGAAGTCATTTCCATTATGCTTCTCCTCCTAATTCATCGGCTAATTCTATAGCTCGTTGTTGTGCGGCACGCATAGCGCCTTCAACGGTTTGGCGTAGGTTGGCATTTTCAAACCTTTTAATGGCGCTTTCAGTCGTGCCATTTGGCGAGGTGACATTTCGTCTTAAAGTTGCACAGTCCTGTTGACTTTCCATGACCATTTTAGCCGCACCTAAGGCGGTTTGCATGGTCAGTAAGTGTGCCGTTTTGGCATCGAGCCCCATTTTTTGAGCGGCTTCTTCCATGGCTTCCATAAAGAGAAAGTAATAAGCCGGTCCACTACCGGACAAGGCTGTGACTGCATCGAGTTGTTGTTCTTCATCTACCCAGATGGTAATCCCAGCAGCACGCAAAATATGCTCGGCTTGGCTTTTTTGATCAGCGGAAACGAAAGGGTTTGCAAACAGTCCCGTTGCACCCGTTTGAATCAATGCTGGCGTGTTGGGCATGGTTCTAACTATTGACACATCGCCACCTAACCAGCGATTAATATCTTGTGAGCGAATGCCAGCGGCAACTGAAATCACCATGCAGGCTTTAGCTTGTACGCTGGCCTGAATATCCTTGCATACGGATTGTAATATTTGTGGCTTAACGGCCAGTACGACGATATCCGCTTTAGAGATCGCTTCATTATTATCCGCGAAACAGTGAATGCCGAAAGTTTGCGTGATTTGATCACGCTGTACAGACGTTGGGTCAGTGGCAAGAATGTGCGCTTTTGAGTAGCCGCTCGCCAATAGCCCACCAATTAAGCTTTGAGCCATATTGCCCGCGCCGATAAAACAGATAGTTTGATTCATAGTGTTTTATGTTAACCGAGTTAATTTGTAAAAAGATGGCTGATATTATACGGGAAAAAGTGGTTAAAACGAGATAAGAAATAACCAAAGAATGTTATGAGAATTAATCCACTTTCACAGCTTATTATTAGACAAGTAAAGGATATAAAGTAATAACTCACCAGGCCTGGTGAATTATCTACTTTACATAAAAACGCTTAAAGCGAGTTAGCTAGGGGTGTGTTGCTGTTGCGGTCGCTAAACTGGCAGGGATATGCGGAGTTTCCTGATACATCGCTTTAAATCGACGGACATGACTATCGCCGACAATGCCATGCGCAGGGTCATCGGCATGCATGGATTCGACAAAACTTGGTTTAATGGTTTGGTAAAGCAGTTCCACCTTAATTGTGAAGGGTCCGGGAGTTGTAATGGGAACCTGATAGGTCACGGTGTCCATTCCGTCTGACCCACCGGCATTAATGCCTGAGGTAAAGTCCGTATCTGTTTCCGCTAAGCCGAAAATACCATCATCATAAAAGTCAGGGTCAACAGGGTTAAGGTGTTGTCCGGCAATTGTGAATCCTACAGGCAGAATTCGGTTGTCTTTTTTGTATTTACGCGCATGGAGTAAAACATGGGTAATGTCTTGATTGACATCGCCTAAGACGGCTTCGTAAATTTGTACCTGACTGGCATCCGAAATCACATCGTAGTGAGGCTCGAAGCAGGTTTCGTAATCAAAGGTTAAGTCATCCTTCTCAATCTTTAAACATTTGTAATTGGTGAAGGCATCATCTTTGGCAATCCTACCATTGGCATCCGCGGCACCGGACTCAAAAACAATGGTATTGCTGCTACCGATATCGGTGACAGTCGTGTGCAACCATAAACGACGGGATGGGTAGCTAGTCGGTAATTTGTGTCCCGTATGATTGGTGATGCTCACCGGAATATTAAGGATGGTAGGACTGTTAGTGATTGTCCCAATTGTCAGTGTAGAGGCTGTTGCCAATATAGCACGAGTCTCAGCTTGCTTGGTTTCGAAGCCTGCTGTCGTAGTTGAACTGGCAATACCCAAAGTTTCACTATATTTTTTTAAAAGCTCTAATAAATACTCGTTGGAGCCGACCATGGCATGTTGACCAAAAGGTGTGCGCGAGGGCGCTCCTGCAGGTCTGGTGGTGATTTTGGTGGCATAACCAGGCACGGGTTCACTCATGTGGCAGCTTTGACAAGTCTTACCCGTGGTCGGGTTTGAGAATGAACTGTTTAACCATTCCCAATAAGGAGTTTGTTCGGGGAATTGTGCATTTTCTTGAGCGCCAACATGGTTGGTTATCATTTCAGGGTTGCCAGCTAAGTCAAGTGTTGGGGTGTAAAGGTTGTGGCAACTGGCACAAAGTCCAGACTCTCGGATATGTGCACTTATGGTTGGTTGATACTGGGTATTATTTTGCATCGCTTGACCAAAAGCATTGAATGGACCATTAATCGCAAGCTTGCCATTGCTGTCTCGATCGGCTTCACTGTTGAGTGTGTAATGACCACTCATTGAAGTAATGTCGCCTAAGTTTACATCTTTAATTTGATGGCAAGCAGTACAGGACACTCCATCTCGAGCGTGTGGGTCATTCATGGCATCAGCCATTGGATAACCGCCATCGACTAGTATGCCGGAAGGGTCAGGTGTGAGTAAAGTTGGGTTTGAATGCGCATGCGTATAGGCCATCGGTGAGTGACATCTGAGGCAAGTATCTTCAATAAAGACTTTTTTGTCTGGAAAAATATGAGTCTCCTCTTCAACCACCGCATTGAAGTAAGGGTCATTTAACGCATGTGCCATCGTGCTGTGTTTACGCGAAGTAGATGGACTTATATCTTTAGTATTGTAGTTCATCACGGTCGCTGTGCCAGTATGACAGCTTTTACAGGTTTCAGGGGTAGTGAAGACACCTATATTTCCCCAGATGGGGGTGTAAGTTGGATTGGCAAAAAGTGCGCTATCTGTCGCATTGGCAAGTGTCAGTATGGCAGTCTCATCACTGATTGTTGCATTGGTGGGGGTGTTCAACGCGAGATGAAACATTTTAGTGTCGGTGGTGTCGCGAGTCGCAATTAACGCAATTGACACGGTTGCTGAAAGGGTGCCAGGCGCAAATGAAATCGTGCCACTATTCGTCGTGTAATCGGTGCCAGCAAGTGCAGTGCCATCTAGTGTTTGATATTTGACCGTCACGGTCTCTGTTGAAGCTTTAGACAATAAAATCGTTGTATTAATTTGGGTCGCTACATCAGTTGCAGAAGCATCATTGACACTGATTGTGGGAGGGGTTGCCGTAGCAGGTGGCGCTGCGGCATCACTGCCCCCACCACCGCAACCAAGCAAAGAGAGTGAAATAAAAACGATTAATGACCAGAGTGTTGTCATTCGGGCTAAGCGTGTCATATCATCTCCAATAATTTAGTTGGCATTTAATACAGTGATGTTTGTAATAAATTTATCCATATTAGTAATTTAAGCACTTAGCAGTAAAATATACAATCGCCGATACGGGTGATGTCTGAGAAGTTGATTTGGGATAATTATTGAATGTGTTCAGAGCTACCAGGCCTGGTAGCTTATGCTTTAAATCGTATTAAATGATTAAAACTAAAGAAAATTTAAGGTATGCCGATATAGGATGTAACACTATGAATCTTCTTAATAAGAACGCTTAAATTTAATTGATTATTACTTTAGATAAGAGCGCCTAAGAAATTATAAAAAGTCAAAAGCTGAATGGTTTAGTAATTTGCTTACTCAATGCCATGAGTAATCTTTACAGGGGCGACTTTTAGCGTTAAATAAGGTAATTAATATGTCTAATACAATCTCACAAAATCCACTGCTAGCCAAGTTAATGGTGAATCCTGATGCCAAGTCAGATCCTTCGCAGTCAGGAAAAGGGGGAGTCGCTGATTTGGTTCGTGCGCAGCAAGCGCTTCAAAACACGCAAAACTCGGCACCTTCCACTACCGACAAAGATCAGTTTATGCAATCGTCGCAAGCGCTGATGGCTGCCGCCAGAATGCAATCGGTCGAGCGTAGTTATCAATATAGCGAAACCATGAGTATGCAGCTCACCACCAAAGAAGGTGATACGGTTTCGGTAGACTTTAAGCAACTCTATGCACAATATCAATCTTATACTCAACAACAGTCAGCTGAATCTAGTCCGAGTGGCGTACGTTATTTTGAGAGTAAAGAGGCGCTTGAAGTCACTGCATTTGAAGAGCAATTTGGCTTCTCAGTAAACGGTGATTTAAATGAAGACGAACTGAATGCCATTTTTGATGTCTTTGAACAGGTCGATAAGCTGGCGAATAATTTCTTTGATGGCAATATTGAAAAAGCCCTGTCGCAAGCGATGGAACTCGAAATTGATTACGGTCAATTGCAAAGCTTTCAATTAAATCTAACGCAAACACAAGTGACAGCCAGTCGTTATCAGCAGGCGGCAGTGTCTGAGTATGAAAATGTACAGGACAAAACGGCACCAGATCACGGTGAGGAATATGGTGTCACCATGTCTGATTTACCGGAATACCTGCAGCAATGGCAATCGGTAATCGAAAAACTAGATGAGCAGTTCGAAAATTCACAGCTCGTTTTAGATGAGATATTGTCCAGCGTGGTTTCACAACGTTTCCCTGAAAGTTTTCCAGAGCTAGATGAGCGTTTGGGCTGGTTTGAGCGAGTACAGGCGTTTCATCAACGTTTAGCGGGTTATGCCGAACAAAGTAAAGAAGATGAGCTGGTTTCAGTAGAACCGGATGAAGTCGCTGAAGTGACTGATGAATCAGTGGTAGAAAATCATGCTAAAAATCGTGGGGCAGCTCGAGAAGATATGGGGCAAACAAGGTCGTAATTTGTTCTTTCATTATTTTACTTGAAAAACTCTATCCAGTAGGTATAAGTCAAATAGGCACTCGAGCCAGAACGATGATTGCAGAATCAGTGTTTTGGCTTTTAAGAGGTCCATTTACGAACGAATCAAAGACTAGATGTTTTTTGAGGTGTCTCGAGCACCAAAAATATCTGTGCCAATGCGCACCATGGTCGCACCTTCCATAATAGCGGCTTCCAAGTCTGCTGACATGCCCATTGAAAGGGTGTCTAGCGGCCAGTCAGGGTGGCGTTGTTGTAGTGTGTTTAATAATGCACGCATTTGAGCGAACGGTAGACGTTGTGTCTCAAACTCCTCGGTTTTCTGCGGGATGGCCATCAAGCCTCTTAAACACAGATTGGGTAGCTGACTGATTTCATTCGCAATCTCTAATACCTCATTCGGTGTGAAGCCCGCTTTAGATGCTTCTTCACTGATATTGACCTCTAATAAAATATTCAGTGGCGCTAAATTCGTTGGGCGCTGGCTACTTAATCGTTGTGCTATTTTCAAGCGATCAACACTGTGTACCCAATCAAAATGTTCCGCGATCGGTTTGGTTTTATTGGATTGAATCGGGCCAATAAAATGCCATTCTAATTCAGGACTTTGTGCAATTTTAAGCAAAGACTCTTGCACATAATTTTCCCCAAAACAGGTTTGACCATTCTCAGCTAAAGCCAAAATATCTTCGATCGGTTTCGTTTTGCTAACCGCCAATAAACGAACGGACTCAGATGGGCGCTTAGCATTTAAGCAGGCCTGGTGGATTCGGCTTTGTACGCTGTGAAAACGTTCAATCAGTGAAGTTGACATAGATTTTTCCAATCTTTTGAGTGAAGGCATTATTGTAGTCAAAAATGACAAATAAAGCCTAAAAATAAAGTCTGTTAACGACGCTTGTAAATTTTTACGGATCTTTTAAAGGCATTCAAGTTATGAGTTGTTAGAGTTGCAAAAACGAAGATTCATTAATTGTTTCAGATCAATTTTAGGATTAGTCGTTAAGTATAAATGTGGGGTAATAGGCGTATAATTAAAATATTAATTAACGACCCAAAAAAGGAGTGAGTGTGAAGAAAGTAAAATCCAGTGAAGGCAGCTATCCCTATGAAGTGAAAATGGAACGCCGGGAATACGAAGCTACCAAACGCTTATTGCAAATTGAATTCTTAAAGTTACAGAGATGGGTCAAAGAGAACGATGAACGTATTGTGATGGTGTTTGAGGGGCGTGATGCGGCTGGAAAAGGCGGAACGATTAAGCGTATTATGGAGCACCTTAATCCACGTGGTGCGCGTATTGTCGCCTTAGATAAGCCGAGCGAAATTGAAAAGGGTCAGTGGTATTTTCAACGCTATATACAGAACCTACCGACCGCTGGTGAAATCGTACTATTTGACCGTTCTTGGTATAACCGTGCCGGTGTTGAGCGTGTCATGGGGTTTTGTACGCCACCTGAATATACTCAGTTTATGCATCAGGCTCCAGAGTTTGAGCGTATGGTGACAACCGATGGTGTCCGTTTAATGAAATTCTGGTTCTCTGTGGGGCGTAAAGAGCAGTTACGTCGATTTAATGCGCGTAAAGATGATCCTCTAAAACAGTGGAAATTAAGTCCGATGGATTTGGCCTCTTTAGATCGCTGGGATGAGTACACCAAGGCAAAAGAAGATATGTTCTTCTACAGCAATACTAATCATGCGCCTTGGACCGTGGTTAAATCGAATGATAAAAAGCGAGCGCGTATTGAAGCGATGCGTCACATCTTAAGTCAGATTCCTTATGAAGGTAAAGATGTAGAGATTGTCGGCCAACCGGATCCACTGATTGTCAGTTCAGGTGAAGATGTTTTTCAGTACGATTAGAGGTAGTTTGTTTTTTAGCTCTGCTAAAGCATGGGTGGTTTAGTGGGCTTAGATTTCTTAAATTAAACAGTGTCAGTAGGATAAAAAAATGAAAATTGAAAAACATGCTTATAACGTGGTTGATGGTTTTAGGAACAGTTTAACCAAAGCGCAAAGAGAAGCTCTTAGTGAAGAAAATTTTGAAGAGTTGCAAATGTTGGTAGAGGCTGCAATCGGTTCTACCGTGACAAAAATATTGCACGATACCGCTAAAAAGCTGGAAAAGCTGGCTAAGGTCACTCGTAAACATGCAGCGTCTATTGATGATTTAGAAGGTTAGCCCCTTCTTAAGTTCTGGGGCGTTATGGCTAAATAACCAATCGTCGCAGTGTAGATTTTCTGTTAGCTGCCATATGTAATGCCTGTGAAATTTAACCAATCTGTCGATTGGCAAATTTCCAGGCATTTTTTTTGCATTTCATTCGGCAGGCAAGCGACGACCTGCCAGCTTTCAGGTTTGTTCTCAGACTGATGGTTGTGGTATTGAATCCACTGGTCGAGTAAATCCGCGAGACTCCCCTCAAAACAGCCCGGTAATCCTACATCACTGGCCAGTCGATTGCCGATTTTCCAATCTTCGAGTAATGCACAGGCACCAATGGCTTCGGCAGGCATTTCAGGGAGTATAAAACGTGCAGGTTTGACGATGAATGGAAAGCCTTGTTCACTGTGTAATAACGCAAGGGTCTGACCCGTAGCGTGGGAAGACAGCCTCTGTTTTGCAATATAAAAAAGGTTCGCCATCTCTAAGCCGCTACCAAGAATAATCAGGTTTCCAGCGAGGGGTATGGTGGTTGAACTTTTAGGAGGGCAACTATGTAGCTGACTTGGGGATACTGTCTTCGCGATTGGTACCCGGCTTAACAGTTGTAATTTAACGTTGTTGGATTGTAAAACTTGATTAAATAGATGGAGAGGTTCTGGATTTGAATCCAGCCAGAAGCTTGTGCCGACATCAAATAACAGTGGGCTGGATAACGTCAGGCTAATAAGCCAGTAGCCTGAGGTTTGTTCTGACTGTTGCCAGTCAGCAATAGAAAAAGTGGTGGGTTGCATCTAGGAATTTTATACTTGATTATTGCGATAAACCGAACGACCTTGGAAAAAGGTTTGCTCTACCTGCCCGATAAACTCCCAACCTTGGAAAGGCGTATTTTGACCTTCACTAAGCATTTCGTCCGCTTTTAATGTCCAAATACCTTCTGGATTAATAATGGTTAAATCAGCTGGTTGGTTGGTTTTTAGCGTGCCTCTTGGTACCCTTAAAATCTCTGCGGGGTTCTGGGTGACACACCGAATAGCCGTCATTAGATCTAGGTCATTCTCTTGGACTAATTTCAGTAACAGAGGAAGTAATGTCTCTAAGCCACTAATGCCAGGCATACTTTCACCAAAGGGCAGAAGCTTTTCATCTTTTTGTAGTGGGGTATGGTCACTCACCACGGCATCAATCACGCCCGATTTTAAACCCATTAACAATGCCTGTTTGTCTTGCATGCTACGTAAAGGCGGAGTGACGTGAAACAGGCTATTAAAGCCAAGAACATCCATCTCAGAGAGGTGAAGTTGGTGAATGGCGACATCACAAGTGATGGGTAAACCGCGTTTTTTAGCGTCGGCAATCATCTCGACCGAACGCGCGCAAGAGAGTTGCGAAAAGTGGGCTCGAACCCCAGTTTCTTCCACCAGAATTAAATCGCGTGCCAGCGCGGTGGTTTCTGCTGAAGGCGGGATTTCAGGCAGTCCTAAACGTGAACTAACGGGGCCGCTGTGTGCAACCCCGCCGTTTTTAAGTTGCTGGTCTTCACAACGTAGCATGACGACCATGTCTTGGGTCGAAGTATATTCCAAAGCGTTTTTTAACGTTAGCGCACTCCGGATCGGAGTGTTCGCCTGGCTCAAGGCAACACAGCCCGCCTGTTTTAAAGAGTAGATACCACTAAGGCGTTCGCCTTTTAAATCAATCGTCAAAGCACCAATCGGCATGACAAATGCAGTAGAAGCTTGGCGTGCACGACGTTGTATTAACTCGGTGACCGCTTGTGAGTCATTCGCCGGTGAGGTGTCAGGGGGGCAACAGACGCTGGTAATGCCGCCGGCGGCCGCTGCTTTGGTTTCAGAAGCAATACTGCCTGCAAAGTTACTGCCAGGTTCGCCTAAACGAGCCTGTAAATCGACCAGGCCTGGTAGGATCCATTTTCCGCTAGCATCAATCTCTTGATCAGCAGTAAAGCCTTCTGGTGTTTGATCACCCATGCCGACAATACGGCCACGAGAGATATATAAATTGGTGACTTGATCAAGGTTTTGGCTTGGATCAATAATACGTCCGTTTTGAATGACTAATTTCATGAATTTGCCTCCACAATTGCATCAAGGGTTTGCGGGTCGTCCAAATCAAGCGAAGCTTGAGCAGCTTCTTGTTCAGCGTGATGCTGTTTCAACTGAGCGGCATTACTCATAATGATAGACATAACCGCCATGCGGACGGCAATGCCGTAGGTCACCTGTTCTAGAATGACGGATTGCGGGCCATCCGCAACCGCCGAGGAAATTTCAACCCCACGATTGATTGGTCCAGGATGCATGACAATGGCGTCAGGTTTTGCCAGTGCAAGACGTTCTTTCGTCAGTCCGTAAAGTTTAAAGAACTCTTTTTCACTGGGAATCAAAGCGCTGGTCATACGTTCATTTTGCAGACGCACCATGATAATGACATCGACATCCTTAATGCCTTCCTCCATGTCGTGATAGACATGGACGCCCATGGCTTCTGGACTCTCTGGCATTAATGTTTTAGGGCCAACCACGCGGATTTCACGCGCTTCTAAAATACTCAAGGCTTGAATTTGTGAACGCACCACGCGGCTGTGTAAAACATCACCGACAATCGCGACTTTGAGATCAAAGACGGTGCCCTTGTGTTTACGAATGGTAAACATATCGAGCATCGCTTGTGTAGGGTGGGCGTGCTGGCCATCTCCTGCATTTAAAACATGCACATGCGGAGCAACGTGTTGCGAAAAAAACTGTGCCGCACCACTTTGCGCATGACGAATCACAAACATATCGGTCTGCATCGCTTGCAAGTTCCACAGGGTATCCAGCAGGGATTCCCCTTTTTTGGCGGCAGATGTTTCAATATCTAAGCTTTCCACCTGCGCAGAGAGGCGTTTTTCAGCGATTTCAAAGGTAGTACGGGTTCGAGTACTTGGCTCAAAAAAGAGATTCATAATGGTTTTGCCACGCAGAATAGGGACTTTTTTGATCTCTCGGGTATTCGGATTGATAAAGGATTCAGCCGTATCTAATATTTCTACCAAATGATGTTGTTTTAGACCTTCAAGCGTCAGGAAATGGTGCAGTTGACCTAGTTCATTGAGTTGGATGTTTGGGCCTGCAAGTCTGCTCATGCGACATCCTCCAACTTATCTAAAACAGTGACCCTTAATGGTTCTGGACCAGTGACTTTAATAGTTTGGCGACACTCCAAAGACATACCGACGACGTCTGCCTGAAAAGGCAGCTCACGGCAGCCTTTTCGATCCAATAATGTGACGAGCGTGACACTTGCAGGGCGACCATAATCAAATATTTCATTTAAGGCGGCTCGAGTGGTGCGCCCCGTAAAGAGAACATCATCGACTAGAATAATATGTTGGTCATCTATTTCCCAAGGAATATCAGAGGGTTGTGTCGTTGGGTTTAAACCGATTTTGGAGAAATCATCACGGTAAAAAGAGATGTCGATGACACCCAATGCATCTGGTAGACCTAGTTTTTCATGCAGTTTTTGGGCGACCCACTCACCACCAGTACGAATACCGATCATTTTCGGAGACTGGCTAAAAATAGCCCGACTTTGTAATTGTTCACATATGTTTTCAAGCAGGGATGAGACATCAATGTCGAGTTCAGTCATGTTTTTTTCCAGTTAATGTAAGCGTTGTCATGTGAGTCGTCTGAATGTAAAAGTTTAAATTGAAATTGGAGAAATGCTACCTTAAGTAACCTTTTGGGTAATATTCGCTTCCAGCCAATTTTCTAAAATTATTTGTGCGGCATGGTCATCAATGTGGGTTTGTTTTAGGTGGCGGCTCTCAGCTTCAATCGAGCTGAGTTGTTCTTCCATATAAAAAACCGGGCACTGATAGCGGCCACTTAAACGTTGGCCAAACTTACGCGCGGGTTGAGTCAAGGCTTGTTCGGTCCCGTCTAAACGCATCGGTAATCCCACGACGATGGCTACAGGTTTCCAGCTTTCAAACAGTTTGCTAATATGTTCCCAATCTGGTTTGCCATCTTTGCTTTTAACAATGGCTTCTGGGCTAGCTGTTTGAGTGATGGTTTGTCCGACGGCTACTCCGATACGGCGTAGGCCAAAGTCAAAGCCCAGTACTACACCCGAAATCCCTTTGGAAGGGGGCGCAGATTTGTTTTTAGTGGGCGTGCTGCTTGATGTTTGATTAGGCATGTCCAGCCTCCAAGGTTAAGAATTCTGGCGAAATCCCCAGCGTGCCTAAAGCCACTTCCCATTTATCTTCAATAGACGTATCGAACAATAGTGTTTGATTGTAAGGAATCGTCAGCCAACTATTACTTTGCAGCTCTTGTGCTAGTTGGCCGGGTTTCCAACCAGCAAAACCTAAGCAAATCTGAAATTGTTCAGGGCTTTCATTCTTGCTTAGCGCCTCGATAAAATCATCCGAGACCGTCATAGCCAAGTCGTCAGGCAAAATCATCGAACTTTTCCAATGACCTGCGGGGTGGTGCAGAATAAATCCACGCTCCATATCTACTGGTCCACCCTTCAGTACGGTATCTTCTAAAAAAAGACTGTCAGGATGCGGGGGAAAGTCAAAATGATTGAGTAGGTCGTGCACGGTTAATTTATGAGGGATATTAATGACCAGTCCCATGGAACCATGTTCATTGTCTTCCACCATATAAATAACGGCTTTTTCAAACCAACTGTCATCTAACGATGGCATGGCGATCAGGAAGTTATGTTCAAAAGAGGGCAATTGTTTCATAGCGAAAATTATAACAGTTTCGTGCGTTCTGCCATGGCTTTTGTTTGCAGGATTTTACCTTGATTGTCGATACATAAAACATAGGTTAGCCCCATGTTTTTGGTTATTTCCAACCAGTTTTTGGGGCCGGCAATCAGTAAGGCGGTGGCGGCGGCATCTGCCGTGATGGCATCGGTATGCAAGACCGTGACGGAAGCAAAACCTTGTGCGGGATAACCGGTGTTTGGATTGATAATGTGTGAGTAGCGCTGGCCTTGCCATTCAAAATAACGTTGATAAGTGCCGGAAGTGACAATACTTTCGCCTGCATTGAGTTGGATAGCAGCAGCGACCTTGGAGGGGTTTTTGGGGTTCTGAATACCGACAGACCAGGCCTGGTCGTTTTTCAATCCCAGGGTTTTCATGTCACCACCAATGCTGACAATGGCGCTTTGAATGCCGGCTTTGGCAATAATATCTAACGCCATATCGATGGCAAGCCCTTTGGCATTGCCGCCAAAGTCTAATTGCACTTGGTCATTCTTGCTGTACAGGGTTAACCCCTCAAAATAGATGTCCAATAGCGAAGGGCGCTGGTCTAACCAATGTTGAATGGCTTCTTCAGAAGGTGGCGGTCCTGACCAGGCTTCCTTATGAAAGCCCCAAAGCGCAATCAGTTTACCAATGCCGGGATCGAACAACCTCTGGCTCGCAACGGTTAAGTTTTGCGACTTGATAATGAAGTCTTTAACGCTCAAGGGAACGCTAATGGATTGTGACTGGACGATGGCTTGATTTATTTTGCCGATAATGCCGCCTTTTTCCCAAGCATGCCACTCTTTGTGGAAGATTAAGAATTCCCTTTCAACTTGTTGAATGGCTGCTTCTGCTTGCTTGGCATCAGGGTGGTACAGGGTAATGTCGACTAAGGTACCAAAAACAACAATGGTCGCTTTAGTGGGAGGCGTACTTTGACTTGAACAGCTTGATAGTAGCAGTAAAATGCCAAGGCTAAGAATCCATGAGAGCAGTTGTCGATTTTGGGGGCGTTTATTGATTGACATAGGTTTCGTCTAAGGTAAGGGTGGAACGAAAAGGTTTGATATAGCGTGTTGCAATGACCAAGTTTAAGTAAATCAAATAATCCACCAGGCCTGGTCATACTAAAAGCTCAATGTAAAAGACTTTAAAGGCTTGGTGTTTAGTGCGTTATTGTTGTGATTTAAGCTGGGCTTCTAAGTTATCAAACAAGGTCCCAGCAATATTCAAATGAAATTGTGTGTCTAGTTCCCGAATACAGGTTGGACTGGTGACGTTGATCTCAGTGATGTAATCGCCAATGATATCTAAGCCAACAAAATACAGGCCTTTGGCTTTAAGCGTCGGTTTAATCTGTTCACATAACCAACGCTCTCTATCGGTAATAGGCATGCCCACACCAGTTCCGCCTGCCGCTATATTACCTCGGGTTTCCCCTTCGGCCGGAATGCGCGCTAAGGTGTAATCAATCGGTTCGCCATTGATGAGCAATATGCGTTTATCACCGGCTTTAATCTCAGGTAAGAATGTCTGCGCCATAATATGGTGTTTGCCATGGTCGGTCATGGTTTCAATAATGACACTGATATTCGGGTCGTCATGTCTGACTCTAAAGATAGACGCACCGCCCATCGCATCCAATGGTTTAAGAATGGTGTCTTGGTGGTCACTGATAAAGGCACGCAACTTATCCGCATTAGCGGTGACAACAGTGGGTGGAATACACTGAGGGAACCAACTGGCAAACAACTTTTCATTCGCATCCCTTAGGCTTTGTGGTTTATTCACCACCAAAACCCCTTCCGCTTCAGCCAACTCTAAAATATGCGTGCTATAGAGATAGTCATTGGTAAAAGGGGGGTCTTGGCGAATCAGAATAATATCTAAAGTATTGAGCGGGATGTCATGACTGCCACCGAAGCCAAAGTATTGCTCCGTTTTGGATCTATCCCAAACTTTAAGGTCGCTCGTGATGGACCAGGCCTGGCCATTCTTTAGATAAAGATCTTCAGGTTGCATGTAAACCAACTCATGACCGCGTCGCTGGGCTTCTAAAAGCATCGCAAACGAACTGTCTTTATGCGGTTTAATGTTTTCGATGGGATCCATCACTATGCCAACTTTAAGCATCTTTTTATCCTTTTAAATCCATTTTGAGTCACCCAACTTCAGCAGGGCTAGAGCATTTATTACTATTGTACCCGGCAGTGTCGTTTAACCAAAATGCCCATCGATGCGTTTTTGAATCAGCATCGGTATAAAAGACCAACAAAACAGAGCAAAGGCCAATATCCAAATGAGTTGCGAGCTGGTTATCCAGAGGGCGTAATGTTCGGGCGCAATAATAGGTAGTCCAATTCGGAGCAAAGTGGCTAATACGATCAGCGACAATAAAATTGTATGGTATTTAGGCGGTTGATTGACGTTTCTGCCCGTGTGACCGAGGCTGACTCGAGTCATCATCGCTAAGGTAATCAAGCCCATACCACCAATGGCAAGCGAGTGAATCGCCAAGGAGTGGTAGAGGGGTTGGAAGGCGGCGATAACATAGAACAAAAATCCAATCTGGATAAAGATCATGCCCAAATAGAGACTCCATAACATTGGTTTTACCCAAATGCCGGGGGTATACCAATTGATTAGCCGCATATTACCGACAAAAAACAGCATTAAAGCAATGACAGCTGTGATGGCGGCATTGTCTAAAAATAGTTCAGAGAGGGTGAGTAATAAAAACAGCCCTAAGCTACTGTGATCAATCCATTTTGGATTCGCTAAAGTGACGGTTTCACTCACGCCTTTTTCAATAAAGAAGGGAATGACTCGGCGTCCCATCGTTAGAATCAACGCCAGTATAATAAAAAATCCCCCCGTATTTCCCCAAGCAATGCCTTGCTCTAATATGCCAAACAATCCCAAATAAAAGACGATGTTTAGTAAACCCATTAAAATGACTTTGGCGAGTAGGCCACTTTGTTTCCATTGCTTAGCGCGGAAAATAGGGATGGCAAACGCAATCGCGAAATAGAGGTTAAACAGCAAGTCGAACAGGGCGGTGGTGACGAGAGATTCAAAAGCTAACTCTGGGAATAAGAACGGCAGAAACCAACCAATTCGACCGCCTAGCCAGAGTAAAAATAGAATCACTAAAGGACGACCGGATGGGGTATCAATCCCAGTCCAGTTTTTTACTGCGGTCAGTAAAAAGCCGGTGGCTACCGCTAGGGTAAAGCCAAAAATCATCTCATGGGTGTGCCACTGCGTCGTGGATAGATTTTCTACGGGTAAACTCAGTAAACCTTGCAAGAGCAAAAACCAAATCAATATGCCCATCATGGCAAATAACCCGGCCCCTAAAAAGAATGGCCGAAAGCCTAGGTTAAACAGTGAAAAAGCAGAGGGTGTTTTTTTGTGCGTGTCTAAATTCAGAACGGACATGGGGCTTCTCAATGTGTGTTTCGTTAAGTCCAGAGCTCTTTAATGAGTATGCTAAATGAAAGGGTTCATGTAGCAATGAACTAAAGGCTTATCAGGTTGGGAGAGGCGGAACCTCTCCTAAAAGAAGTGTTTACTTAAATGTCCGTTAAATCGGTTAGAGCATCTTTTGCAACGGCGATTTCGCGTGCAGCGGCCAGTAACGCCAATCGCGCGATGACACCGTAAGCGTAAAAACGGTTAGGACTGGCATCAGGGTTCTGATTGTCATCTGGCAGAGCGCATGATTCTTCAAAAGAGAGTGGCTCAAAATGCATGCCTGGTGAGTTCAGGTTGTCCGTGGCTGTTTTACCGGTATGAATACGGTAGAATCCGCCAATCACTTGGCTACCGATCATGTACACCACAGGTTCAGCGACCGCATCATTAATCGTTTCATAGGTATACACACCTTCTTGAACCAGCATCTGTTCAACTTGTAACCCTTCTTTAACTGACGCCATCTTGTTACGTTGCTTACGGTTAAGGTTAAGGATGTCATCTGCACTGTTAACGGACATGATCGCCATGCCATAAGTGCCACTGTCGGATTTCACAATGACAAACGGCTTACAGTCAATTTGATGGGTTGCGTAGTACTCTTTGGTCTCATCCAGTACACGATTAACCGTGTCAGCCAGGTCTTCAAATCCGGTACGTTCTTTAAAGTTAATCGGACCGCAAGATATTGAGGTCGGGTTGATTAACCACTGGTCAATGTCTATTATTTTCGCGAAGGCTTCGGTTACATCAGAGTAGTGGTCAAAATGCTGTGTTTTGTAGCGATTCGACCATCCTAAATCCATAGGTGGCAGTAATGTTTGCTCAATGCCTTCTAAAATTTCTGGTCGACCACCGGACAAATCGTTGTTCAACAGGACGGCGCAAGGAAAGAAGTTATCTACTCCAACACGTTCACCTTTGCGAATTAGTGGCTTTAACGTCAAGGTATTCCCTGAAGGCAGTTCAACTAATAGAGGGGCGTCTAAATCAGGAATAAGTGAACCAATATGGACTTCATACCCCGCGCTTTCTAAAATAGTTTGCAGCGTAAATAGGTTTTCAAGATAGAACATATTACGAGTGTGGCTTTCTGGGATGATTAAGACGCCATCGGCCACCGGGCAAGCTTGCGTTACCGCGGTTTGTGCCGCATGCACCGCTAAAGAACGTAAGTCGGGGTGTAGATTATTAAAGCCTGCGGGAAATAGGTTAGTGTCCACGGGGGCTAGTTTATAGCCGGCATTTCTTAGGTCGACTGAGCAATAGAAGGGCGCTGGGGTGTTTTTAAATTGCTTACGAAACCAAGATTCAATCTCTGCTCGATGGTCTAACAGATGTTTTTCCAACTTGAGTAAAGGGCCTTTTAAAGCAGTTTGTAGATGCGGAACTTGATTGGTTGAAGGCATTGGCGAATCTCTTCTGAAGATTGTGGGACTCAGGGTTGCTGGGTTTTTTATAGTTCAACTATTATAACTGTATTTCAAATATCTGAGAGTGATTCTTATTTACGGGGTGTAAGTTAACACTGCCATGTCAGGCTGTGCACTTTTCGCAAGCAGTCATCTTGATTATTTATGGGCTTTGTCAAGGTCATATGTCGCCCCAGAGCGTTTGTAATATAGCTAAGATTGCAGGGCCGGCGGTTTCGGTGCGCAGTACTCTAGGGCCAAGTTGTACAGCGGTTAATCCTATTTGCGTCGCCTGTTGGACTTCTGTTTCGGTTAAGCCACCTTCAGGACCAATCAGTAATTGAATCGGAGTGTTTACAGTAGGTGAAGTTACGGTCTTTAAGCTGTTTTCAGCATAAGGATCCAATACTAAACCAAAGATTGGTTGGCCTGATTTTTGTGCCGCTAACCAGGCCTGGTAACTTTGAATAGGCAATACTTTAGGAACGACGGTACGACCACTTTGCTCGCAGGCGTTAATAACAATGGCCTGCCACTGGTCACGGCGCTTTTCTAACTTATCCACTTCCAGTTTGACATCACAGCGTTCCGTGAAAATGGGTTGAATAGCCGTCACCCCGAGCTCAACGGCTTTTTGTATGGAGGTGTCCATTCGATCCCCCTTAGAAATACCTTGTACTAACACAGTCTTCAAAGGTGATTCGCGATCGGATTTCGTGACGGATTCGATATGGAAGTCGGCTGTACGACGACTGGTAACGATTAGTTTACCCGTTGCGAGTAGCCCTTGGCCATTGAAGGCTTCAATCACATAGTCGTTTTTAAGGCGTAACACCGTTAACGCATAATGCGCCTGTTCTTTGGGCAACGGAATCGTTAAATTCTCTTGGTAATTGCCTTCTAAAAACAGACGGGAGATACGCATAACGCTGAACCTTTACATGGACTTAATTTGGATGAGCTTATTTAAACGTTAGAGATCTGGTGATTTCCAAAGTCGGTTCAATGCTATTCATGCTGTAAAAATGAATACCTGGCGCACCCGCATCTAATAGGTTTTGCGCCAATTCTTGCACGACATCTTTACCAAAAGACAATAGACTTTCTTTGTCATCTTCAAAGCTTTCTAAACGACATTTTAACCAACGAGGCACTTCAGCGCCACAGCCTTCAGAAAAGCGAATCAGGTTTTCGTAATTGGTGATCGGCATAATGCCTGGAACAATCGGTAAATCAATGCCGTTACGTTCGCAGTTATCAATGAAATAACGGTAACTGTCAAAGTTAAAAAAGTATTGGGTAATGGCTGAATCTGCCCCTTGGTCAACTTTATGTTTAAACCATTTCATCCCAATATTGCAGTTACGCGCTTGCGGGTGTGTTTCAGGATAAGCCGCCACTTCTAAATGAAACTGGTCACCACGAGTGTCTTTAATGAACTTGACTAAATCACTGGCATATTTAAACTCACCTGGATCCATCATGCCGGATGGCAAGTCACCGCGCAGGGCAACAATACGTTTGATACCCATGGCTTCATAGATGTCTAACAGTTCATTTACACTGTCTTCACATGCGCCAATACAGGTTAAGTGGGGTGCTGCTTTAAAATCAGTTTGTTCTTGAATATAACGTACGGTTTCCAAGGTTTTCGCTTGAGTCGTTCCACCAGCACCATAGGTGACTGACATATATTCAGGATTTAACGTGCCCAGCTCATTGATCACTGTCTTAAGCTTATCCATGCCTTTGTTAGTTCTCGGTGGAAAGAATTCTAAGCTGAAATTTTGTGGATATTTTTGTTGTGATTTCATTATGTGTTTGCTCTACTTTTTAAAAGTAACCAGGCCTGGTTACTCTTAATTTTGTATTTTTTGGAATCGTTTCTCGGCATCAGTTTTATGCTGGTTTTATAAACCAGCGTCTGAACGTAAAACCGCAGCTTTATCGGTCTTTTCCCAAGTAAATTCAGGTAGCTCACGACCAAAATGACCGTAAGAAGCTGTCTTTTGGTAGATAGGACGATATAAGTCTAACATCGCAATCAAGCCTTTAGGACGTAAGTCAAAGTGTTCACGGACTAAACGTTCAATCAGTTGAATGTCGACTTTTTCTGTGCCAAAGGTTTCTAGGCTAATAGACGTCGGTTCAGCAATCCCAATAGCATAAGAAATTTGTATTTCACATTTATCTGCCAGGCCTGCTGCGACGATGTTTTTAGCCACATAACGACCTGCATAAGCGGCAGAACGATCAACTTTAGATGGATCTTTACCTGAGAAAGCACCACCACCATGACGTGCCATGCCGCCATAGGTATCCACTATGATTTTACGACCCGTTAAGCCGGCATCGCCGACAGGTCCACCAATGACAAAACGACCCGTTGGGTTGATATGAAAAAGCGTGTCCTTGTGCAACCACCCTTCAGGCAATACTGGTTTAATGATTTCATCCATCACTGCTTCACGCAAAGTATCGGTATCAATTTCAGGATTGTGTTGAGTCGAAAGTACGACCGCATCAATCGCGACTGGCACGCCATTTTCATAACGCAGCGTCACCTGGCTTTTAGCATCCGGTCTCAACCAGGACAATATTCCTGATTTTCTAACATGGGCCTGGCGTTCCATTAAACGATGCGCATAAAAAATGGGCGCAGGCATAAGAACATCCGTTTCATTCGATGCATAACCGAACATCAAGCCCTGGTCACCAGCGCCTTGCTCGTGTTCTGCTGTATCATCCACGCCCATGGCGATTTCAGGAGATTGTTTACCGATAGAAGAAAGTACTGCACAGGTTTCGCCATCAAAACCAAGGTCACCGTGATTGTAGCCAATTTCTTTGACGACATTACGGACCAACTCTTCTTGATCCACCCAGGCTTCGGTGGTGATTTCGCCACCGAGCATGACCATGCCGGTTTTGACAAAGGTTTCGCAAGCAACACGTGCTTTAGGATCTTGCTTAAGAATCGCATCCAACATAGCATCGGAAATTTGATCGGCAATTTTATCTGGATGGCCTTCAGAAACGGATTCTGAGGTAAATACTGTCGTTTTAGTCATGTTTGTGCCTCGAAGCATTGTAAGAATTAAATTTAAATTAACGAGGTACGGGGAATAAGACGGGAATACATAAGATAGAGTGATTCCTCGCTTTAGCCGTACTTTTAATGCGCCCGCAAGCTGATGTATCAAATCGGCGCTAAGCGGATATTATGATTGAATTTTTTTTTTAGGTCAAGTATCTGAGCGTTTCACGTTGTTTTTGATTGTCAATACGAGGGTGGTTTGGTCGGTAACAAAATCGTCATGAGCTTGTAGAAAATGTTTTATATGGCCTTGGTATAGTGCTTTGCTTTCCACAGAATAATCAGAGATTTAGCCGTGTTACAACAGTGCCAGACCAAAGATTTTATAAAGCTTAGTGAACGCCTAAGGTATGAGTTGCAGGATTCGGTGTTAGGCCGTGAACTACTGTCCATTCTCTCCATGCGAAATTTATCGCCAGTTTTCCAACCGATTGTGGATATTAAAAAACGCCAAGTTTTTGCATATGAAGCGTTGATTAGAGGGCCTGAAAATTCTCCTTTGTATAGTCCATTGCATTTGTTCCACGTGGCAGAAGAGCATGGTTGTCTATTTGAAATGGATTGGTTAGCAAGGCAAATTGCCATCGAAAAATATCAGCAATATGGCTCGCCGGAGTTTTTATTTATTAATGTAACGGTTAATTCGTTAATGCAAGGCGGGCATCAAAGTGGCGTGACTTTAGATTGCCTAAAGTTACTCGGAATTAGTGTTGAGCAAGTGGTGATTGAGATTACCGAGCTGCAACCCGTAGAGGACTTCTCACTGTTTGTTGAGTCTATTAATCATTATCGTGAAATGGGCTTTAAGGTGGCGATTGATGATTTAGGGGGCGGTTATAACGGCTTGCGTATCTGGTCAGAGGTAAAGCCAGATTTTGTCAAAATTGATAAGCATTTTGTATCTGGCTTAGCTGAGGATGCCGATAAAAGACGTTTTATGGAAACTATCTGCGCTTTAGCGAAGGGTTTAAATACCAAAATAGTTGCCGAAGGAGTTGAAGATGAAGCGACTTTAAAAGTGTTAGAAGGGCTAGGAGTGGATTATGTTCAAGGCTATCTTTTTAAAAAGCCTCAGACCGTGCCGACTCTGTCGTTAGATTATCAGTGGTCAATAGAGACCAGCCCTGTCGTTGCTAAAGCGGATGAAACGGTTGAATGTATTGTGCACGCTTGTGATAGTTTTCACCCAGATAGTGAAGTCGGTTTGGTGTCAGAGTATTTACTCAAAGAAACGCATATTGATTTTGTACCGATTGTCGCCAATAAAAAAATAGTTGGAATGGTTTGGCGTAGGGATTTAATGGACATGTTGGCACGGCGATTTGGTCGAGATTTGTACCATCGAAAATCGATTTCCAATATTATGGATAAAGCCCCTGTCGTGGTTGATATCAATATGCCTTTGGTTGAGTTAAGTCGTTTGATTACGGATTATCAAGGCAGCCATAAGGGGGATGCTTTTATTGTTACTGAAAACGGCGAGTTTAGGGGGTGTGGCCAATTTATGGATCTGTTGCGTGTCATGACGAATTTGAAAATGGAAAGTGCACAGTATGCCAACCCGCTTTCTGGCTTGCCAGGTAATGTGCCTATTCAAAATGCCATCCAAGGCTTCTTAAATCAGCAGATTCCCTTTGTAGTGATCTATGTGGATATTGATCACTTTAAACCTTATAACGATCATTATAGCTTTGATCAAGGGGATGATATTATTCGCGCCATGTCCGATATTCTGATGCATCATGTTCAGTCTGACATTGATTTTATTGGCCACATCGGCGGGGATGATTTTATTATTGTGTCGCCCAGAGTGAGCGATTATCAAGCGATGTGTGAAGGTGTCTTGATGGAGTTTAGAAAGGAAATTACACAGTTTTATTTACCGGAAGATAGATTGCGCAGGGGGATTCAATCAGTAAATCGTAAAGGTGAACCCGCTTTCTTTTCGATAATGAGCTTGTCGCTCGGTGTGTTACTGGTTAAGGAGGGGATTTTTAGTCATCAACAAAGATTAGCTTCCTATGCGACCTTAGCGAAAAAGAAAGCCAAGTCTTTGGGCGGAGACACTTTTGCCGTTATCGACTCTAGTGAGTTGAGTTAGGCTGAATTAAAGCAAACTTAACGAAATCCAATTCATTACATCATGCTACGTTAAGTTTTAAACAAATCCTCAATCGGTGTCGGTTTGTGGAAATGATAACCTTGTGCATACTCAATGCCAACTTTTTGTAACCAATCGGCAATGGCCTGGTTTTCGACAAATTCGGCGATGGATTGAATGTTCATCTCTTGACTCACTTGGTGTAACGCTCGGACCATCGCGGCATCAACTCTGTCAGACAGTACATCTAGTACAAAAGCCCCATCAATTTTGACGAAATCGACTGGTAAGGTTTTCAACCAGGTAAAGGAAGCGAACCCAGAGCCAAAATCATCCAGTGCCAATTGGCAACCATGGTTCTTGATACTGTTTAAGAAGCTGATGCTAGAGGACATGTGGGTAATCGCAGTGGTTTCAGTGAGTTCAAAACAGATTTTATGGTTAATCGCCTCGTTTTCGGCGAGTAACTCTAGTAAACGATTGTTAAAGTCTTCGTTTTCTAACGATTGCCCTGCTATGTTGATGTTTAAGCGCTCTATTTTTTCGCTATGATGTTTTAACCATTCAATGGCATGCTCAACAATATAAATATCTAAGGCAGCCATTAGATTAAACCGTTCAGCTGCAGGTAAAAATGCATCTGGAAAAATAATATTGCCATCAGCATCCTTTAAGCGCACCAATATCTCATAGCTTTTATGAGCTTGGGTTTCTTGTAAAGAGACTATCTCTTGTGCATAAAGTCGAAATTGCTTGTGCTCAAGCCCAAATTTTATTTTGCCAACCCAACCAAATTGAGTGTAGGTTTGTTCAACTGATTTATCGTCTGCACGATAGACATGTATTCGGTTTCGACCATTGTCTTTTGCAAGGTAGCAGGCAATATCTGCTTGACTCATGACCGTTGCTTTATTGGTAAGGCCTTGAATTTTAGCAACGCCAATACTCGTGCCAATATTAAAGACTTTTTCTTCCCAGATGAAACGGTAATCAGCAACTTGACAGCGAACTTTTTCAGCGATAATCATGGCTGCTTCAACATTACAATTTTCAAGTAAAATGGTGAATTCATCGCCGCCAATTCTTGCTAATAAATCGTTATCTCTAATTTGTTTTTTAATGCACAGAGCAACTTGCTTTAATAGCTCATCTCCAGCGTTATGGCCCGCGGTGTCGTTAACCAACTTGAATTGATCTAAATCGATGTACAGTAAGCAGTGCTGTATATCGGGTGAGTGTGCGGCTTCCTCAATAAGGTATTCTAGATGGCTTTCAAATGCGGTGCGGTTACGCAGTCCAGTTAGACTGTCGTGCGTTGCTTGCCAGGTGAGTTTAGATTTCAGTTTTCTGGCTTCAGTGGCATCATGAAAAACTAAAACCGAACCAATTATTTGACCTTGCCTGTCAATAATCGGAGCACCGGAGTCTTCGATGGAAATACTCTCCCCAGCGTGATTAATTAAAATGGTGTGGTTCGCTAAGGCGAGAATCTTACCCGTTTCCATAGACATTAGAGCAGGGTTGACGGCGGGCTCCATCGTAGTTTCATGGTAGATTTTAAAAATATTTTGTATCGGTTGACCGGCAGCCGCATGATTGCTCCAACCTGTTAAGTGTTCTGATACGGGATTGATATAAGTTATCTCCCCGGCCCGATTGGTGGTGATAACGCCATCGCCAATGGATTTTAAGGTAACTTCAGCGCGTTCTTTTTCGGCAAATAGCTCGGACTCTTTTTCATTCAAATTAGAGAGCATTGATTGGAAGTTTTCTGCAAGGATTTGCAATTCATCTCGGCGCTTAAGGTTGAGTGATGTGTTTCTTTCTCCAGCGCGGACTTTTTGCGTGGCATCAACTAGTTGGTAAATGTCTCGGGTGAGTCGTCGCCCTATAAACCAGGCAAACAGCGTTCCAATGAATATTGCAAATAGGGTGTAAAGTAGGCCTTCATAAGTTAGATATTGCAAGCTATCGGCAATGTTTTCTCGGCTATTTTGTACTCGAACCCAGCCTATATGTGCTTCATTGACATAAATGGGACTCGCGGTATCGATGACTTTTGCTCGGTCATTAAAAATAACGACATCCTTGGCAGAGTTGGGTGTCCCGAGGGGGTCAATTGAGACATATTGCCCCGCTCTGCTTTCACTTGCATCTTGGGTGCTGTGGTAGGCTAGAATCTGCCCATTTGTGTCCAAAATCATGCCGAAGTTAAAGCTGGGTTGGAGTGACTGTGCTGTTATGATTTCTTCTAAACCGATGAGGTCATTGGAGAGCACGCCGTTAATGCTGTTAACGGCTAGGGTTCTGGTAATGCCAATGGCGGCATCCTTGGATTCATTTAATAAAAATGCTTTTTCTCGTTGTACCAAGTCAAAGACAAATATGCTCATTAATACCGCATGAATACCAGCTATACCGATAATTAATGAACGTTTGATAGATCTGCTTTTAAAGGGTTGAAGCATGAATTTTTCCATATTTTTGGGAACTCAATTGGGTCTTCGGTTCATCATTGTTTTGTTTAAATGTCCGCTCTTTATGGGTTTAAAGGGCGGACTGTTTTATTAAAATGTTCAATAAACTTTTGTACGGGTCGATAGGTTTCATTATCTGCCAATTCAAACTTTGAAAGATACATGGCTTCAAGTATTTTTTGTCCGACTTCAGTATTGTGGAGGTTACTTAGCAAAGTCTGCACTTCTTTGATCAGTTGTGGGGGTACGTCTGATCGAGCCACGATGCTGTTATTAGGTAAAGATTGTGTTTGCCAAATGACTTTAAGCTGTTGTTTAAGTTCTGGGCGTTCATCAGACAGAGCTTTCCATGGTGGTGGCCAAGTGGCGCCAGCGGCGCTAGTACCCACAAAGACATTCATAATAGAGGACTCTTGCGAGCCTACATATTCGTTTTGAATGTCTGTGGTTACGTTAATACCATTTTGCTGTAAATAATCCTGTGGCAACATGGTGGCCGCTAAGGCGCTGGGAGCGGGGTAGCTGACCACTTTACCTTTTAAGTCTGTTGGGCGTTTTATGTTGCTGTCTTTACGCACCAGAAAAATGCCCTTAAAATTTTCATCATCGCCCATTTTGGCAATGACTTGATAACCCTTATCAATCGCCAATAATGTCTGGTAGGGATTGGGTAACGCAAAAGCAATGGATTGGTTTTGTAACTTGTCATTAAAATCAGCATAGCTTTTAGAGGCTTCCACGGTGAACTCAGACCCCTTAATATTTTGATTAAGATAATTTATTAAGGGGTTAAAGACTGCATATAAACGGGTCGGATTATGGAGAGGATGAATGGCAAACTGGTAGTGCTTGATTGACGTTTTGTGCTCGACGAAAACAGGGGCGTAACTCTGTTCACTGTTGTCTGTGCAGCCTATAAGCGTTAATAAGAGTCCTGCCAGGATTAAAGAGGAAAGTGGTCGCATTTTGATTATCCATTGTTGGGGATTATATTTATTGCGTAGTTTTTTTCAATTCTAACAGAGGCTGTGAGGTTTTCTATAGGGATTTTTTATCGGGGGTATCTCAATTAGGGTATGCTGTATAAGTCAATTTTTGCTAAAAATTGAATAATCTATCATTGGGGTGTAGAATACTTCGTTTTTTCAAAGCTTTAGGCTAAGTTAGGTGGGAATCATGACAGAAACAATATTGCCTGTTGTCGGTGTGATTATGGGGTCAAAGTCTGATTGGCCGACCATGAAAAACGCGGTAGAGATGTTAGAACTTTTCGGCGTGCCGCATGAAGTGAAGGTAGTTTCGGCGCATAGAACACCAGACTTAATGTTTGACTATGCTGATCAAGCTGAAGCCCGTGGCCTGCAAGTTATTATTGCCGGTGCTGGTGGTGCTGCGCATCTACCTGGCATGGTGGCCGCTAAAACCGTGGTGCCAGTGTTGGGTGTACCGGTGCAGTCCAAAGCTTTGAGTGGGCAAGATTCATTGTTGTCGATTGTGCAAATGCCGGGTGGCATTCCAGTTGGCACCTTGGCCATCGGTGATGCCGGTGCTAAGAATGCGGGTATTTTGGCGGCGCAAATAGTCGGCAACTTTAATCCCGTCATTCGTGCAGCGGTTAAAGCCTTTAGAGCGGAACAAACACAAACAGTTTTAGAGAATTCAGATCCTCGCATTTAAAGCCGAGTGATAAACGGTCTGAAGACAAAAGAATATTGATATCTTGAAACCGTAGGTCAAGCATTTGTTAAAATGCTTGCCTACGGTTTTTTATTTTAGGAAGCTCGGTTTAAGCCCGCAGGTTTTAAATTTGATGATAGATTCCTTTGCATGGAGAGAATGATGACCCCGATTACAAAACGTATTGGTGTATTAGGCGCAGGACAGCTTGGCCGCATGTTGGCGATTGCCGGTTATCCGTTAGGCCAAAAGTTTGGTTTTTATGGCACGAGTGAAACTGAACCTTCTGCATTACTGGGCCACATGTATATGCAATCGGATGAAACAGATTCTTTGGCAGATTTGGTTAGTTTTGCCGATGTCATTACCTACGAAAGTGAGAACACCGATGTGGCGATAGTGCGTGAAATCGCTAAAACCACACCGGTCTATCCTGGCGAGAAATCTCTGTATGTTTCTCAACACCGTGGACGAGAAAAGGGTATGTTTGATCAACTCAATATTCCTTGTGCGCCTTACCAAGTGGTTGACTCTCTTGAAAGTTTAAAAGTTGCAGTGGCTCAGATTGGCTTGCCAGCCGTTTTAAAAACCACCACTGAAGGTTATGACGGTAAAGGTCAGTTTGTTTTAAGAGACGAAAATCAAATTGACCAGGCCTGGTCGGAAATTGGGGGCCGAGAACTGGTTTTAGAGGGGTTTATTAATTTTCAGCGCGAATTGTCAATGGTCGCCGTGCGTAACGCCAATAACGAACATGTTTATTATCCATTAGTTCAAAATGTTCATCACGAAGGTATTTTGCGCTACACCATTGCACCAGCGCGTAAGGTCTCAGAAGCCACTCAGCAAAAAGCCGAAGCTTATATGCAGAGTCTGCTGGATGAGTTGGATCATGTCGGTGTTTTAACTTTAGAGTTGTTTGAAACGGTCGATGGTTTAGTCGCCAACGAGATGGCGCCCCGAGTGCATAATTCAGGGCACTGGACCATTGAAGGTGCGATGACTTCTCAATTTGAGAACCATGTGCGTGCGATTACCGGTTTGCCTTTAGGGGCAACGACACCACGTCAGCCATTGGCAGCGATGATTAATATCATTGGCGAAACGGGTCCAATCGATAAGGTCTTAAAAATGCCCAAAGCGTTTTTACATTTGTACGATAAAGAAGAGCGAGCTGGGCGTAAGTTAGGTCATATCAATGTTATCGCCGAGACCGAAGAAGAGCTTTTTGAAGTCTTTAAGGTGTTGGCTGATTTTTTACCGAAGTAGTTGAGAGGGAATAGTGATTTCAATCCGCTACTTTGTCGAAACGGATTAAATTTGAATTTGAACTTTCTTAATCTTAATTAAGGTTTAGTCACGATAACTCATCAATTGGCTCATAACAGAGGCCAGTTCGGAAGGTAAAATTCCGGGTTGGCCTTTTTGTTGGGCAAGCACATCACCTGCGTGAGCATGTAATGTGACGCCTAAACAGGTGGCATCCCATAGGGATAACCCTTGGGCAATGAAGGTCGCAATCGTGCCGGTCAGCACATCCCCCATCCCTCCCACGGCCATGCCAGGATTACCTGCTAAACAAATTTCCATGCGTTCGCCATCATAAATTAAGCTGCCATTGCCTTTTAAGACAATCACGCCACCATATTTCTGCTGTAAGGCCTTAATGGCTTGGACGCGATCGGCTTGAATCTCAGGTGTGGTGATATTGAGTAATAAGGCTGCTTCCCCTGGATGCGGTGTCAGTACCCAATTACAGTGTTTTTGTGGGCTTAACGCGAGTAATTTCAAAGCATCTGCATCGACCACTTTCGGTAAAGGCACGTCCAATACTTGTTGATAGAGTTGTTTGCCCCAGTCGTCTAACCCCAGGCCAGGTCCTATGCCCACCACATTCGCGAGATTGGCTTGAATGGTTAAATCTTCAGGTTGATAACACATCAATTCGGGAATACTTTGCGTAATAGCGACGGTATGTTCTGCATGCGTAATGACTTTGACCAGGCCTGCCCCGACCTTTAGGCTCGCCAAACCCGCAAGTTGGATTGCCCCCATCATCGAGTGGTTTCCCCCCACTAAACAAACGGTTCCGGCGACCCCTTTATGTTGGCTAGCGAGACGCACAGGTAATTTATTCATCCAGTGTTTGAGCGGGTGGTTTAGCGCGATGGGTGGTTGGCTTTGAATGATTTCTAAAGGTAGGAATAGACGGCTGTAGTGTACTTTTCCGACGGTTTCCGAGCCTTGAAAAGTGTGCAGGCCTAGTTTTCGGGTGATGAAAGTACAAGTATGTGTAGCATGAATCGCTTCGCCTAAAATCGCACCAGTATCGGCGTTTAAGCCGCTGGGAATATCTAGCGCTAATACGGGCTTTTTAATTTGATTAATCCATTGGATCTGTTTGGCAAGTTGACCTGTAACCGGGCGGTCGAGTCCTGTACCAAATAGGGCATCCACCAAAACATCTGCTTGAGTAATGACGCTTTCAGAAAATGCGTTGGTGCTGATGCCGACAGCAGTCATCTCTTGATAGGCGATTAGTGCATCACCGTGCAGATTGTCGGGATTGCCGTGGAGCAAAACTTGCACCTCCATGCCGGCTAATAGTGCCAGTTGTGCCACCACAAAACCATCGCCACCATTGTTGCCTGTGCCACAAAACACCACGATGCTCTGTGGGTTGTGGAAATGGTGTTGCAAGGATTCAAAGGCGAATAGGCCGGCACGCTTCATCAATAAGATGCCTGGAATGCCTTTTTCTTGAATGGCAAGCTGGTCGATGGCCTGGCTTTGTTGGGCAGTATGAAAACGCAGCATGCTGTCTCCTGGTTAAGATTCAAAAATGGTGGCAGGTTCTGTCGGCTTAATTATGTGACGGAACTGGCTGTCGAGGATTTTTTAAATCTGTTATATAAAACATCAGCACCTTTTAAAGAGAGTAACCAGGCCACTAAAGCGCCTGAACCATTGGCTAGCATATCTAAAGGATCAAACATGCGTCCAGTATAAGGTTGGATGAATTCTATGAGAATGCCCATGGCAATCAAAGCAATCAATAGCAGAAACCGTTGCATACCGTGAAGCACCTGAGAAAACCATAACATCAATACGCCATAAGAGACAAAGTGATGCACTTTATCCATGTGACTGAACTCTGTTTTGGGATATGGAAGGGGAAACAGCGATGCATAGAAAACCACCCCTATCAATATCCACCCTAAAGTTATCCAGGTGGTCCGCGTCATAATGTTTTTCATAGAAATCCTTTAGGGCCGATGGTTTTGTGAGTAATGGCGTTTTAAGCGTTGGTTTAAACAAACCAAATAAGCAGAATCAGGCCGAATACAATGCGGTAAATACCAAAAGCATTAAAGGTGAATTTTTCTAAAAAACGAATAAACAGACTCATGGTTAAGAAGGCAACAATATAGGCCATCACAAAACCGATCAATAGCGGTAACCAAGAGGTCTCCGCAAATGCAGAATAATTTTTGGCTAGATCCAAGCCCGATGCCGCCGCTAATACCGGTAAGGCCAGTAAGAAAGAGAATTCAGCGGCCGCTTTACGGTCCAAGCCAACCATGATGCCGCCGACAATGGAAGCACCCGCGCGACTTGTACCAGGAATAAGGGCAAACATTTGCGCAATCCCAATCCAGAACGCTTGGGACATGTTTAAATCCTCGATGTCCTTAGTACGGTGAGTGCCTTCGTTATAGAGCTTTTCCATAATGAGAAAGATGAAGCCGCCCACAATAAACATCCAGGCAACCGTTTCGATGGTAAACAGAGCTTTAATTTGATTGTGAAATAAAAAGCCAATCGAGGCGAGCGGTAAGAAGGCAATAAACACATTTGTCCAAAGGCGAATATGTTCAAGACTAAATTTCTCTTTGTAGTGCGAGAAAATCGCCAAAATAGCCGCGACTTGAATGATGACTTCAAACGATTTGTTTTGTTCGGTCTGCTGTAATCCCATCCATTCGCTGGCCACAATTAAATGCCCAGTAGATGAAATAGGCAAAAATTCAGTGAGGCCTTCTATAATGCCTAAAATAGCGGCTTGAAAAATATCCATAGTGGGTTCCTAAGTTAGGTTATTTAGTCTTAATGTGACAGTTAAGTCTTAAAGTTGATGGCGTAAATCACGCACGCTAAAGCCTATCAGTGGGCTGTCAATGTTTTTGGTCAGAGCGATTACTTTAAAACTTTCCCCCATTTCATCGGGTAGGGTTAAGGTTTTAATCTGCTGGGCAATTTTTATCTGTTCGGTGACGTGGGCGTGGGGGTCGACTGACATTTCCATTAACCCCGTGCCCATTAAAAAATTCGCTTGGGTCGTAAATCCTGAAACTTTAAATCCGCTGTCAAACCCGTCTTCGGCCACCGCTGTAAAATCGACATGCGCGGTAATATCTTGCAGTCCAGGATAAAAGAAAGGGTTGCTGTGTGCACGGTGTTGATAGTGACAGCGTAGGGTGCCCATGACTCTGGCGGGTTGATAATATTCTTGGCGAGTATAGCCGTAATCAATCAGAATCACAGTGCCTTGCGTCAGAATCTGGCTTAATGACTTTAACCAAGGTTTAATGTTGAGGTTGATTTCAGTCTCGTAACCCAGGTCTGAGACCTGGCCAATGTGATGAATCAGTTGGTTGGCAAATTTTTGCAAAACGGGGTCGATAATGGGTCGATAATCCCATTCAAATTTTACAGAAGTTTCGTTGTAACGCACAAAACCTTGTAAGGAATGTTCTGGTTCAAGGCGTAAGCGTTCGAACGGCATGGCATCTAACACTTCGTTTGCCAAGATCACCGCTGAAATTGGCTTGGAGGGGAGTTCACTTAACCAAACGACTTTTTTAAATAGCTCAGTCGGTAAGTGTTTTTCTAGAGTGTCTTTTTGGCGTTGCTGTAAGTCGGCACTGATTTCTAGAATGTAATAACGTTCTAGGGGTTGTTCTAAGTGCGCCAGCTCTAATAAAATGTCTTTAGCCATAATGCCGCTACCAGCGCCGAATTCGAGTATGTTCGGTGATTCGAGCTGCTCAAGTACTTGAATTGCTTGGCGAGCTAAGCAGCGTGAAAAAATTGGTGAGACTTCTGGCGCGGTAATGAAATCACCCTGTTTACCGATTTTAGGCAAGCTGCTGGCATAATAACCCAAATTTGGCGTGTATAGTGCTTTCTGCATATATTGTGCAAACGTCATCTGCTTATGTCGCATCAGCGTTTTACGAATCTGTTGGCTGAGTTGCTGGCTTTGCAGAAGGGCTTCTGCAGAAGGTGTCGGCAGTGCTTTATGGGTACTGGTTTTACTATGACTATTAGGGCGCATTTTTTCGTATAAATCGTTTTATTAAGGGATGTGGTATTATGCTACAAACGCTAATAAACAGCTACTAAGTTCTTATTTTGTCGTCAGCTTGGAGTCTACTGTTTGAAAGCCCTAGGGCTTTTAATAAGGTTTCGTTTGATTGGGCTGAATTAACCATATAGATATCATTAAGAGAGAATGCTTTACCATGAAAATCGGATTAAAAAAGCTACATGAAAATGAATGGTTAGTTCATATTGGCTGTGCTGCTGTCAAGATGGATCAGTTTTCAGTGGCTTTATTGAATATCACTTTAGAGCATTTATTAGCGCTGGAGCAAGGTGAAAGTCATTCAACGTTAAAGAGTTATATTAAATTGGGGTTGAGGATTAAAGCTCTTCAGGATTTGGAATGTCAAAAGCTTTTGAGAACCATCGATAATAAAGATATGTTGGTCTTTATGATGGTTGCTAATGATCCTCAGCTGAATGAATTGGTGATAAAAAATACCGGCGGGATTCTGGCGAAGCAATTAGAAGCGGATTTATCGACGGCCGTCTTGCCGAGCAAAGAGCTTTTGAAAGCTGCGATTCGACGTATTGTCGAAAAGACCTTTGAGCTGGAAAGCTTAGGTCAGATTGAATTTACCTCAGCAGAAACAAAGTATATTTAGGCAGGTGTTACATGGACATTGAAGCAAAACGAAAAGAGTCAGGCGAGTTCGAAATAGAAATCGGTCCAGTAGTGTTTTCACTGTCTGTTGAAGTGATTCAGGCGCTCAGTGCTTTGCTTGAACAGCGTTTGAATAATCCGAGTGTCGCGGATGATGAAAGTCACACGCGAAAATTAATGGCTTACCGAATGTTAGCGAACAAAATGATAGGCGTTGACGACCGAATCGTGCAGAATTTTTCAACTCAAGTGACCCCTGAGCAGTTGGTGACGATTGTTCGTCTAGCGGAGGGTGATGGGCTTTATCAGAAGGTCGTTAAGAATTTATCGAAACAAAATCGTCGTCAGTTTGAAGCCGATTATGCGGCATTAGATAAGGTCACTGAACAAAATGCCTGTTTGCACATGGATCAACTTGTGCCATTGATCAAGCGTGCGGCGCAAGAGCAGAAAGCCCTGCAGGCTGGTAATTAAAGGCAGGGATGCTTTGAATTATCGGTGTCGGGTAATATTTAAACCAACCGTGTCGGTTTCTGCGACTGCCTGCGGTTTGCTAACCTTTAATTGAATTTTTTGCACCGCTTGATGGTTTTTAAATATATGCTGACAAATTGCTTCTGTCAGGCTTTCTAAAAGTTCAAAAGAACTCTGTTCTACCAGTGCAATCACTTCACTAGAAGCTTTAGCATAATCAACCGTATCATTTATATCATCACTGCTCGCTGCTGCTGAGATTGGCAAAGACATCTCAATATCAAAGATGAGCGGTTGGCGACTTTCACGTTCCCAGTCATAAATTCCAATAATCGCTTGGGTTTTTAGGCCTTGAATAAAGATGATGTCCATGTTCTTCCTTAAAAAATAATCGGTTTTATAGCGTTTACACGTCTGACAGGCGTGTTTATCTGAACGTCTATTATCTACTTCTAGTAAAATCATTCAATCTTTACGCGAGCTCTGAGGGTGTTAGGGTTTTAATGCTCAGTTCAGCGTGTTGTACTAACGCATATTTAAAAGGAAAAATGAGATGGGGTTGGACGTCACGATTTTTATGATTGCTGCTTATTTAATAGGCTCGATTTCTACGGCAATTATTGTTTGTAAATTGATGGGGTTACCTGATCCTCGTGAAGGGGGGTCGGGCAATCCGGGTGCAACCAATGTCCTGCGTATAGGGGGCGAAAAAGGCAAAAAAGCCGCTGGGATTACCTTGGTAGGTGATATGTTAAAAGGTTTGATTCCTGTACTAATCGCGCAATGGTTGCAGTTGGAGGCCGAGCTTATTATTCTGGTTGGTTTTATGGCTTTTATAGGCCATTTGTATCCGGTGTTTTTTGGTTTTAAAGGCGGTAAAGGGGTGGCAACCATGCTAGGCGTGATGTTTGGTTTGTCATTGCCTATCGGCTTGGCGGTTGGTGCGACTTGGTTATTTGTCGCTAAAGTGCTTAAAGTTTCTTCACTTTCAGCATTAATTGCTACGGCGTTAGCACCGATATATATCTATTTTTTATCAGGCGAATTCAGCTGGGTATTTTATACCGCTGTAATGACAGTGTTTCTCTTCTGGCGCCATCGTAGCAATATTCAGAGATTGATGAGTGGTGAAGAGGGTTTGTTTAAAGCTAAAAAGGATTCTGAATAGCTTTCATTTTTGGGTTTAAAGCCTATTTTTTTAAACCTACCAGGCCTGGTAGGTTTAAATTGAGACTATTACCCCTTAATTGGAGGCAAGTCTTCCAAAGGCCATCTTGGGGTGGCTGCAAAATTCAAGTCATTGCACTGCCCAGCCATTAACCTTTGGGCACCGGCATAGGCAATCATCGCGCCATTATCTGTGCAGAATTCCAATCTTGGATAAAATGTTTCGCCACGACGTTTCTTCATGAGTTGATCTAGCTTAGCCCGAATCTCACGGTTTGCACTGACGCCGCCAGCAACCACAATGCGATTCAAACCTTCTTGCTCTAGGGCTCGCTTGCATTTGATGGTCAGGGTTTCCGCAACAGACAGTTCAAATGCTCGACATATATCTGCTTTGGTTTGTTCTGTAGCATCCCCTTCAGCAACGGCTTTTAGCCAAGTGTTACGGGTAAAAGTTTTTAAACCGCTGAAGCTCATATCTAAACCAGGCCGATCAACCATTGGTCGGGGGAAGATGTAGCGACCAGACTTGCCCTCTAAGGCTAAGTTAGACACGTTCGGTCCACCTGGGTAACCTAGTTCAAGTAATTTCGCGGTCTTATCAAAGGCTTCGCCAGCGGCATCATCTAAAGTTTCGCCGAGGAGTTTGTATTGGCCAATGCCATCGACACGAATTATCATGGTATGGCCGCCGGAAACTAATAAACAGATAAAAGGGAATTCAGGTTGGATGGGTTCGAGCATCGGAGCGAGTAGGTGACCTTCCATGTGGTGGACACCAATCGCTGGGATATCTAATGCGTAAGCTAGGCTGCGGGCGACCGAAGTGCCTGCGAGCAACGCGCCAATCAGGCCGGGGCCAGAGGTGTAGGCAATGCCATCCAATGCGTCTTTAGAAATGTGAGCATCTTCTAAGGTTTGTAGGATGAGTGGGGTTAATTTGCGGATGTGATCACGCGAAGCCAGTTCGGGTACGACACCACCATATTGCGCATGCAATTCCACTTGCGTGTAAAGCGTATCGGCGATGAGGCCTTTTTCAGTATCGTATAAAGCGATTCCAGTTTCATCGCACGAGCTTTCTATCCCTAAAACCAACATGAAGTATTTATCTCTCTCATTCAAAGTGACTGAATTTTAACAAACAATCTGTGTTTTTATCATAAAAAGGTTTGCAAAATGTCGTCTACAAAATTATAATCCTACGTTTTCCGCTGTTCTCCATTTCTTGCGTGGTGAATAAGAACCGATATATAAAAATCAATTAGGTAAAATTATGCCAAGCGTAAAGATCAGAGATACTGAACCATTTGACGTAGCACTACGTCGTTTTAAGCGTGCTTGTGAAAAAGCAGGTGTTTTAACTGAAACTCGTAAGCGCGAGTACTATGAGAAGCCTACTTGGGCTAAAAAACGTATGAAAGCGGCGGCTGTTAAGCGTTTAGCTAAGCGTTTGTCTCGCGACAACCGTCGTACGACTCGTATGTACTAATAATTGGATTGGATGAGTCTTAATGTCTAATACAATGCAAGAACGACTTACAGCTGAAATGAAAGCCTGTATGAAAGCTAAAAATAAAGAGCGCCTACTTGTAGTGCGTTCTTTGATAGCTGCAATCAAACAGGTTGAGATCGATTCAGGCGCTGCAGTAGATGAAGCAGCTGCTCTAGCGATTGTTGATAAAGCTATGAAGCAGCGTCGAGATTCTCATCAGCAATTTTTGGATGCAGACCGTCCAGATTTAGCTGAGCAAGAAGCCTTTGAAATGACGGTCATTCAGGATTTCATGCCAGAAGCTTTAACAGACGAAGAAATTAACACGCTTATTGATGAAGCTATGGCTTCTAGTGGTGCGGCTTCCATGCAAGACATGGGTAAAGTCATGGGTTTATTAAAGCCTAAGATGCAAGGCCGTGCTGATATGGGTGTGGTAAGTAAGCTGATTAAAGCAAAGTTAGTCTAAGAAGTTTTTAAATTTCTAAACTCTGTTGTGATGAGTTGTTTTAGATAAGATGATTTCGACCCAATTTAAAACCCGCTAGTGATTCACTGGCGGGTTTTTGCGTTTAATGACCTGTGTATTTTTCTGTGGATAAGGTGTGAGTATGTCTAGTCAGTCTGGATCAATTCCGCGTTCCTTTATCGAGAGTTTGTTATCTCGAGCAGATGTTGTGCAAGTCATAAATCAACGTGTTCCCCTCAAAAAAGCAGGTACTTCTTATAAAGCCTGTTGTCCATTTCATGATGAGAAATCCCCTTCCTTTAATGTCAGCCCAACCAAACAGTTCTACCATTGCTTTGGATGCGGTGCTAGTGGGGATGCACTTAAGTTTTTAATGGAATATGAGGGGTTGTCTTTTGTCGAAGCGGTTGAAGCGTTAGCTTCGCAGTATGGCATGGACGTTCCACGTGAAAAACTAACGCCAGAAAGGCAGAAAGCCCAACAAGTGAAACAACAGAAGCAGCATGACTTATATGATGTGATGCATCTGGCGGCCAAATTCTACCGCCATCAATTACGCGATCATGCTTCTGCGCTTGAAGCCAAAGCTTATTTGAAAGCCCGAGGTTTGAGCGCGGAAGTAGCCAAAGAGTTCGTTATTGGGTTGGCACCACCGGGTTGGGACAGCTTGATTAAGGGCCTAAAGGCCGATGCCAAATTAAAGCAACAGTTGGTTGAGGTCGGCTTGCTGGTGCAAAAAGAAGATGGCAAACTTTATGATCGGTTTCGGCATCGGATCATGTTTCCTATTCGTGATGGTCGGGGTCGAGTCATTGCTTTCGGCGGGCGTGTTTTAGGAGATGAGCAACCTAAATACTTGAATTCGCCAGAAACGCCCATATTTCATAAGAGTAAGACTTTGTACGGTTTGTACGAAATGCGCCAATCACACCAAAAGTTTGAAAATATTTTGGTAGTGGAAGGGTATATGGATGTAGTCGCTCTGGCTCAGTTTGGAGTCCATAATGCGGTTGCAACACTGGGCACTGCGACGACCATTGAGCATCTAGAGGTGTTGTTCAGGCAGGTTAATGAGATTGTCTTCTGTTTTGATGGTGATTCAGCTGGACTCAAGGCCGCATGGAAGGCGTTAGAGCTGGTCTTACCTATGATGCAGCAAGAACGCTCAGTTAAGTTTCTATTCTTGCCCGAAGGCCAAGATCCAGATTCGATGATTCGTGAAGACGGTTTCGAAGGTTTTAAAACTAGAATCAGGGATGCTTTACCCTTGTCAGCTTTTTTACTACAAGGTTTACAGGGACGATTATCGTCTCCTGTGAACTCTATAGAGGGTCGGCAACAGTTAGTCGCTTTAGCTCAGCCTTACGTGCAGTCTGCACAGGATTTATACCAGTTCCTGTTAGCAGAGGGCGTTGCTGATGTGGTCGGTTTGCCGACTTGGCGGGTAGAAAAACAGATGAATGTAAAATCTGGTTTCGCGCAGTTCAAGCAGGACTCGGTTAAAAAATCCTCTGCCGATGTTAAGGTCAGTAGAGTGGTCACTATGCCATTAAAAATGGTACGGATTCTGCTAAAAAGGCCTGAATGGGCAGATTTCTTTGCTGCCGAGTTTTGCGAAGATTTATATAAGTCGAATGAGCGTGATCATATTGTTTTAGGTGGGGTGATTGAGTCATTACAGTTTAATCAGTTCATTGCCGAAGCCGGACTCAATTGGATCAAAGCCAATGGTTATCAGGCTGAGTTGGCATTGATTGAGCAATCTCCGATACCGGATGATGAAGCCTTTTTATTGGCTGAGTTTGAGGCGGTTGTTTTAGGCTTAGGCAAATTGATCGATGAGAAAAGTTTAGGTCAATCGGGCTGGAATGCTGAAGAAATGTCTAAATTACAAGCCATGGTTCAGAATTCATCCACTTAAAAATTGTTGAGTTGGCATAAAAATTGACTGCTAACACACTCATTTTTAAGGAAAAATGGTAACAAATTAATTTTAAAATTTAGTATAATTGCGCGTTCCGTTTTTTACACGCAGTTTTATCAGAAATAATCCGTAAGCGGAATCAAGCAATATTATTTGAGGCAACACATGACTAAAGTCGAAAGAAAGCAACAGTTAACGGATCTAATTGAACGCGCGAAGGAACTGGGTTATTTAACCTTTGCAGACGTCAACGACGTGCTACCAGATGACATTGAAGAAGATCAGTTAGGTCAAGTCTTAACGATTCTAAAAGATTTTGGTATCAAATTATTTGACGCAGTGCCTGATGAAGATGAATTACTGACTCAGGATGGCGGTGTTTTTGATGAGACTGCTGCTGAAGCGGCGCTTGCGGCATTGTCAGAAGTTGATGGTGAATTTGGCCGTACCACTGACCCAGTACGTATGTATATGCGTGAAATGGGATCGGTGGAGCTTTTAACGCGTCATGGAGAAGTCGATATTGCGAAGCGTATCGAATTTGGTATCCGCGATATGTTAGATGCTTTGGCTAAGTATCCTGTTTATGCGAATACGATTTTAGACACATTCAAGAGAATGGAAAATGGCGAAGGTAAAATTGCCGATGTCATTCAAGGGTTTTACCGTCCTTCAGACTTGATTGATATCCCAATTGAAGAGCTTTCGCCAGATAGTGATGCCAACAATGAACCAAAAGAAGAGGGTATTAATCCCGAAGAATTGGCTGAATTCCTGAAAGTTCTTGAAAAATTAAGTGTTGCTTCACAATTGGCTGCTGATAAAGACGGTTCAGAAAATCCGAAATCGATTAAAAAATGTCAGGCCGTTATTGAGCATCTACGTGGTGTTAGAATTACGCCGCTATTCTCAACCAGAATGATTCGACTGATTAAATCTAAAATCAACGCTATTCGTGAGCAAGAACGCGTGATTGTAGATATCGTAATGCGAGATATCGGTGTGCCGCGTGCCGTCTTTCTAGAAACTTTTGTTGGTTCTGAAAGAGACTATGAAATGGTCGATCGTTTAATGACAAAATCACCTAAGCACGCAGAAGCTTTAGAAGCGGCTCGTGGTGATATTAAACGTGCTCAAAAACGTTTAGCGATGATTTCTAAGGCTGAAAAAATGCCGATTGCACTTTATAAAACAATTTACAAAGATTTGAGTAAATCAGAGACTCGAGCACGTCTTGCTAAACGCGAAATGATTGAAGCAAACCTACGCTTGGTTATCTCGATTGCTAAAAAATACACTAACCGTGGTCTTCAGTTCTTAGATTTAATCCAGGAAGGAAATATTGGTCTAATGAAAGCGGTTGATAAATTCGAATATCGTCGTGGTTACAAATTTTCAACTTATGCGACCTGGTGGATTCGTCAGGCTATTACGCGTTCTATCGCCGATCAGGCGCGTACTATTCGTATTCCGGTACACATGATCGAAACCATCAATAAGCTAAATCGCATTCAACGTCAGCTTCTTCAAAAAATGGGTCGTGAGCCGACACCAGAAGAGTTAGCGGAAGAGATGGAAATGCCAGAAGATAAGATCCGTAAAGTGATGAAAATCGCCAAAGAACCTATCTCAATGGAAACGCCAATCGGCGATGATGAAGATTCTTCATTGGGCGATTTCATCGAAGATTCAAACATCCTTTCTCCACAGGATGCGGCCGATGCTGAAGGAATGAGTGAAACTGTTCGTGAAATGTTGAACACGCTAACCCCGCGAGAAGCGAAAGTATTACGCATGCGTTTTGGCTTAAGCATGAACACGGATCACACTCTAGAAGAGGTTGGTAAGCAGTTTGATGTAACGCGTGAACGTATTCGTCAGATTGAAGCGAAAGCGTTACGTAAGTTACGTCATCCAAGTCGTGCGGAACGACTCAAGAGTTTTCTTGATTAATTCTTAGGTTTTGGTCCTTGCAGGGCATTGTTAACTTGGTGTTTCATAATGCATGTTTACATTTTTAAGCATGCATTTTGCACTTTGAGTTAACACTGCGCGGCAGGGGGTAATTCATAATAGTGTTTGATTGATTATTCATTGCTTTCTAGTTATTAGATTATCAAAATACTTGGTTAGAAATGTTTCACAAAGCGGTTGGCAATCGCTATAATAAGCGCCACTTAAGTTCACCAGGCCTGGTGAGTTTGAAATCCCCATTTGGGGCCCTTAGCTCAGCTGGTTAGAGCATCCGACTCATAATCGGCAGGTCCGCGGTTCAAGTCCGCGAGGGCCCACCATTAACTTATCGTTAATATCCAATATCTTAGAATTTATTATCCCCTTCTTTTGTTCCCTATTTATTCGTCATTAACAAGTTTTGTGTAACCTTTGCCCGAAAAACGACCATTATTTTAGCTGTGCAAAGTACGCCAAGTCTTATTTTTAATATGGTCATTGCTGATTCCTAATCCATATTGATTCTCTTGTATCTTAAAATAATCATTTCCAGTTTGTGTAATGTTTTTTGCTTAAATGGCACTGTGTCTTATGTAACCCGAACATGCTGACGGTTTCATTGGTAGAAACTCGGTATAAATACTATCTATTTAAGCGGGCAATAATTTCCTAATAGCAACGAAAAATATTCTGGGGGAGGGTAGGTTTAATCACGCTATACCGTAAGTTTTTGATGTATTCATGGTTAATGTGTTGATTTTTATGCGTATTTTGCTAGAATTAAGTTAAGTTTTAAAGTTGATCGATAATGATGGTTCGATTTGAAAAGTGGGTGGAGTGAATTAGATGATTGGAATGGTGAATAGTGCAAGTCTTGCTTTTACACCGCTTTCACAGTCGGTGAACATTTCATCTGTGCCCGATCAAAAACAGTTGTCTTTTCAGTCATCACAGCCTGTCCATTATTCTAATCCAATTGTAAATAATACCTCCTCCAGACAAGCCTCTTCGAATGCACCGGATGCAACGAACGAAGATGTTGCTGCTTTAGAAGAGGAAGCGGTGCAGCAGCAGGCTCAAGTTCAGCAGGTGATTAGTCAGCTTAAAGCGCGAGATGCTGAAGTTAAGGCACATGAGATGGCACATCTGTCAGCGGCTGGTGGTTATTCGACTGGAGGCATGAGTTTTAGCTATCAAAAAGGACCTGATGGTCGGCAGTATGCGATTGGTGGCGAGGTAGGGATTGATGCTTCGCCGGTAGCAGGGAATCCCGAAGCAACGCTGCAAAAAGCAATGGTTATTCAACGTGCAGCGTTGGCGCCAGCAGAGCCCTCTTCTCAAGACCGTAAAGTGGCGAGTGCCGCAACGCAAATGATGGCACAAGCACGTGCAGAAATAATGGTGCAATCTCAAGAGGAAAGTAAGCTTGAAGTCTCAAACCCTGAAGAAGCTTCTGGTAAACGAATGGAGGAGTCATTAGGAATCACAACTAAAACGTCTGAGTTTCCAGGCACAATTTCTGAGAGGCAAAATAGTTTGCAGTCTCAAAGTGGTTTTTCTAGCAGCATTGCTAATAACATTGAACGCAATCAATTTGACTTAAGGATGCAGTTCTCTGACAGCAGCTTAATCTCTAGTGATGGTTAGTCTTTTATCAGAGATGGATTATTTTTCAATTTGACAGAAAGTATGTTGCATCGCATTCATTAAATCCAAGATATTGTGATCTCGCACTTTACACAAAATCTTACTACCTTCGCGTCTTGAAGTAATAATCTCTTTTTCTCGCAAAATATCGATGTGCTGTGAAATGTTACTTTGTGTAGTTCCTACCTTTTCAACGATATCCATTACTGGTAACTCTTGCTCACCAATAACACATAGAATCTTCAGTCGAAGTGGATGTCCCATCGCTTTTAGTGCTTTGGAAGCTTTAAGTATATTTTCTTCTTTCATTCCAAAAAGAGGGTTTACTTGTGGGTTCATTGTCATATTGTATCCATTTATTAATTGTTTCATTATATAAGAATATGATGAATATATTGAAATTCTAATGAAATCGAGTCATTCTGTCACTTAAAGTTCACTTATAATGAACAAAATATTTTTGGGAAAGTCCTTGTTTTGTCTTAACTTGATGAAAATAAAGAAAAAATTAATTGGTATGGAGAACGGTGTGAGTACATCAGGCTTAAAGAAAATCATGTGGATTGGTTCAGGTGCCTTATTAGGTGCAATGATTGCCGTAGGAACAACAGTTTGGGCGGATCGAGAAGTGGGGTCTGCAGTAGCAGCGGATGAAACAACCTTATCACTACCGCTAAAAGAGTTAAGAGCTTTTGTCGAAGTTTTTGAACGTGTTTCCCATGATTATGTAGATCCTGTCGATGACAAGAAGCTTCTTGAAGGTGCGATTAGTGGCATGCTCTCTAATCTTGATCCACATTCTGCTTATTTGCCACCAGAAGACTTTGCCGAGATGCAAGAGCACACGACTGGTGAGTTCGGTGGTTTAGGGATGGAAGTGGGTATGGAGGATGGTTTTGTGAAAGTCATCTCTCCTATTGATGATACGCCCGCCCAGAAAGCAGGTGTTAAAGCGGGAGATTTAGTCATTAAGCTGGGTAATGAACCCGTTAAAGGCAAAACTTTAGGGCAAGCCGTTAAGATTATGCGCGGAAAGCCTGGTACTAAGTTAGAGCTGACCATTATCCGTCAGGGTGAAGATGCACCTCTCAAAATTGTCATTACACGTGCTGTAATTAAAGTTAAAAGCGTTAAGCAGCGTATGCTTAAAGATCATATCGGTTACTTACGCATTAGCCAGTTTCAAATTAGAACGGGACGTGATTTGGTTAACGGTCTCGACAAGCTTGAAAAAGAGAATGGTGGGCCGTTAAATGGTTTGGTTTTGGATTTACGCAATAATCCAGGTGGCGTGTTAACGGCAGCGGTTCAGGTTTCAGATGCCTTTTTAAATAAGGGGTTGATTGTTTATACCGAAGGTCGAATTAAAAATTCACAGATGCGTTTTGAAGCCGAAGCAGGTGATGTGATGCAAGGTAAGCCGATTGTTGTGCTAATCAATGAAGGTTCTGCTTCAGCTTCAGAGATTGTTGCGGGTGCTTTACAGGATCAGAAGCGTGCTTTGATTGCGGGGCGTACGAGTTTCGGTAAAGGTTCAGTGCAAACCTTGCTACAGTTGAATAATGGCGCGGCGATTAAAGTGACGACTGCTCGCTATTTCACGCCTTTAGGTCGTTCAATTCAAGCGGAAGGGATTAAGCCCGATGTTGATATTGAACTGGTGAAGGTTGAAAAAGTAGAGACTAAAAACATCACGCGTGTTAAAGAGAAGGATTTAACGGGACATCTTTCGAACGGTAATGGCGAAGAGAGTCAAGAGCTGATTGATGATGTTAAGAAAGACGGTGCAGAAAAAACTAAGGATAAGGCTGAACAGGCTTTAGAAGAGTTAACTGAACTGTTAGATAAGGATTATGAACTAAATGAATCCTTGCGTATTATCAAGGCGATGATAATGGCGCAACAAATGCAACAGTAAAATTTTTTTGGATGAAATAGAACGACATTAAACCACTGGACTTGAATTAGGCAGTGGTTTTTTTTTGGAACGAATTTATGGTTTACTACAGGTGTTTAAAACGGTTTTGTATCAGAGGCATGGTTTAGTTGGTTTCTATGGTTTGTATCAAGTGTTTATAGGAGAGAAAAAGATGTCAAAAGTATTGGTGCCTTTAGCGCAAGGCTGTGAAGAGTTGGAAGCTGTCACGATTATTGACCTATTGGTTCGTGGTGGTGTTGAGGTGGTTACAGTAAGTTTAGATGAAAAATTGGTCATCACGGCGAGCCGAGGCGTGCAATTGGTTGCACAAAAGACGCTGGCATCCATCGCGAATGAGTCATTTGATATGGTCGTATTGCCTGGGGGGCTGCCAGGTGCGGATTTCCTCCAGCAAGATGTTAGAATCATAACGCTGTTACAAAAGACCGTTGCGGAAGGTGGGCTTGTAGCAGCCATTTGTGCCGCACCACAGGTTTTGGTGACAGCAGGCCTGTTGGATGGTAAGCAAGCTACAAGTTATCCTGGCGTGATTGATCAGCGGCCTGCAAAGGGGATGCAGTATCTTAATCAACCTGTGGTTGAGGATGGCCAGATCATCACTTCACGCGGTCCTGGAACGGCAATGGACTTTACTTTAAGCTTGTTGGAACGCTTGAAGGGGCAAGCTATGCGCCAAAAGGTTGAGGATGAGTTACAAAGAAGTTAGTCTGGATGGGTTTTATAAGATGGAACCATTTTGAGTTCATTTCTATTAATGTCTAGAAAACGCTTATACAGCTTCTGAATTTAAGACTGAGCGAAAATTCTCTAAACAATGCTCTTCTAACATTAACTCTTCACTGCCATGAGCGAGCATTAAATCGACATCTTCACTTGAATACTCAGGAAATAAGCCTTGGATTACAATTGCAGATGCAACCTGAACAATGGCAATTAATGAACGCGCTTTACTGTCTCTAATACTACCTAAGTTTTTTTGGTGATGTAACAGGATGACTTGATTAAAAAGATTGTTCAGATTCCATTTTTTAGCGACGAGTATTCCTGCGATTGTATGAGAGGTTTGATATTGTTCAGCTTCGAGTAGTGTCGTTTGGAAGGGGCGCCCGAGGCTGTGCAAAAAAACCTCCCTGTAATTAGGAAATCGACTAGCCAGTAACATGGCGCCGGCATTATGAAATAAGCCTGCAAGATAAGCTTCGTCTTCGGAGATGTCTGCCGTACAGTTGCTAACTTCTGAAGCAATTTTAGCGACATTGAGACTAAATTCAGAAACCTCAACAAAGCCAATGTTTTGGGTCTGAATTTGATAGCCAACACTGATGACTAAATTTTGTAGGCGTTTGAGTCCAATGACATTAAGAGCATCACGGATGCTTGAAACCGCTAATATACGAGGCTTTAAAAATTGCGGCTCATTAGAGATTTTAATCACCTCTCCCGCCAGAGTTGCATTTTGGCTGATAATCTCATTAAGTAAATTCATATCAGGAAATTCATCTTTAGCAAAGAGTTGAGTAAGCTCAATAACTTCTTTCGGCATTGCTGGAATGGGGGTGTTCGCAAAAAGTTGATGGGCGTTGATTAGTTGTTTCTTTAATGAATTCATTGGCTTAAGTAGTTCTTTTTGGTCCTTAATGAATGTTCTTAATAAGGATGTAAGGGCGGTTAATTAAATAATATTGCATATTCTGACACAGCCACTCTGTAATTAGTCATTATTTAGTGAAACAAAAACCAAGCAATTTGGTCTATTATGACGAGAAGGTGATTTTAAGCCGACAGAATTTAATAGAAAAATGTAGTAATCATTGGAGATGGACATGAAAACACGTAGAGATTTTTTAAAATTAGCAGGCGCGTCATTGGTTGGTGTAACAGGTGTTGCTTCGGCAGCAGAAAATCCTTTTGGCTTTGCTAAAATGGAATCAGGATATACTCAAGTTGCCGATAATCATATGGAAGGAAAATGTGGTGGCATGGCAGCCCCTAAAGCGACGGAAGGTAAGTGTGGCGGCATGAAAGCCCCTAAAGAGACAGAAGGTAAGTGTGGCGGCATGAAAGCCCCTAAAGAGACAGAAGGTAAGTGTGGTGGCATGAAAGCCCCTAAAGAGACGGAAGGTAAGTGTGGTGGTATGAAAGCTCCTAAAGAAACAGAAGGTAAATGTGGTTCTAACCGCTAATTCTGTATTAGAGTAGTTTTTACATTTATAACTGCCCGCATACTGGCTTGTGTGCGGGTTTTCTGGAATGTATTTTCAAAGTTACCAGGCCTGGTAACTTTGAAAATACATTTAGCCCAGTCAAACAATTGAGGAAGCTATAGCGTGTCGATTCAAGGTGATTATCCTGTTGAGGGGGTTGGACTCGGTTTAAGAAGAGATTTTTTTGATGAGGTTGTAAAGTCGCCAGACCTTAAAATCGATTTTATGGAAATCGCACCTGATAATTGGCTAAATTTTGGTGGTCGTAAAGGAAGCCAGTTACGCACCCTAACAGAACGCATGCCTTTTGTTTGTCATGGTTTATCGTTAGATCTAGGGGGGATTCACCCCTTAGATGAAACCTATATTCATTCTCTCAAAAAATTCTTTAATGAACATGATATTCGCGCTTACACAGAACATCTAAGTTACTGTGGCGATAGCGGTCATCTCTATGATTTGATGCCTATTCCTTTTACCGAAGAAGCGGTTTTTTATGTTGCGGATAGAATTCGTCGCGTACAAGATATTTTGGAATGTCGAATAGGCATTGAAAATGTCTCTTTTTATGCCATGCCCAGTCAAGAAATGACCGAAAAAGACTTTGTAAATGCAGTCTTGCAAGAAGCCGATTGTGGCTTACTTTTTGATGTAAACAACACTTACGTTAATTCAATTAACCATCAATATAATGCCGAAGCCTATATGCAGGCAATGCCAACGGATCGCTTGATGTATTTGCACATGGCAGGGCATTTTGATGAGGCAGACGACCTTAAAATTGATACCCATGGTCAACCTGTCAAAGCGCAAGTTTGGTCTTTACTTGAGAAAACCTATCGATACCACGGCTTGGTGCCGACTTTATTGGAACGTGACTTTAATATTCCACCACTCGCTGAACTCATGTTAGAGGTCGAACAAATTCGGGATTATCAAACCGCCTGGAGACAACAGAATGCCCTCTAACTCTGACGAACAACGACCATATTTTCAGCGCTTACAGCTACAGTTTGCGGAGCATATTCGTAACCCAGAGAAGGTTGCCTATGCACCAGACGGTGAAGTCCCGATTGAGCCTCGCCGTTTAGAGGTTTACGAACAACTGTTTTTTAATAATATTGAAGGCTTTTTCAGCCAGGTTTTTCCAGTATGTGCAGCTATTTTAGGATCCGAAAGATGGCATCAAATCATTCGTGAATATATGGTTAAGCATCGTTCTAGAACGCCACTGTTTCATGCGTTGGGGGAAGAGATGATAGCCTTCTTTGAAACTGAATTTGAAGCGATTGAGTCCGATCCTGACTTCTTGTTAGAGTTAGCGCATTATGAATGGGTCGAGTTAGCTTTGAGCATTTCAACTAATGTAGGTTTTAATCTGGATATGGATGTCTCGGACAGCACTGATGGGCTTGTCGAGTCGGATTTAGACCTAAGTTACAAATTATCTCCAGTGGCTTGGCCTCTGGCTTATGAGTGGCCTGTTCATCAATTGTCTAAGGCATTTCAACCAAGTAAGAAGCCGGAACAAGTCACTACTTTGTTGGTTTATCGTTGTGAAAAAAACAATGGAGATGAAGTGATTGATTTCATGACACTAACGCCTTTATTGTATCAGTGGCTAATGATTCTTGAGACATCATCCTCAGCTAGAGAGGCTTTCGAAACCGTTGCCCAGCCATATGATTTTCCACCTGATCAACTTACAGGCTTTGCTTTGCAAACTCTGCAAGATCTAGTCGATTTAAGGGTTCTTAGGGTTGTCACCTAGTCTTAAGTCCTTTGTTGGCTAGTATCGTTATTGCATTGCATTGCGCTGTTTGCTGAAGGCTTAGAGTCCTAACGAGTCAGTTTAAGATGCTTCACTCCTGCCTAAGTCAGAATTTGAATCAGAGTTCATCCCTACTAGATATCACGCCTTACATTTCAGACTTGTCAGTTACTTTTTTGAGCGAAAATTACGCAATGGCGCTATAATTCAGTACCACATTGAATCTTTTGATTTAATGAAATTTGTACTCAAGGATAGAGGATATATATGCTGGAGAATCACTGGCTCAGGAAGATTGTACCCGACCCTGTTACTCAGCTTGACCCGACGGCCTATCAACGCTATTCCATTGTGAGTACTTTGCTGTTTTTGACTTCAACCGCAATGTTGTTTTTCTCTCTCTATAACATCTTTATCAGCGGCTTATACTTTGAAGCTTGGGCTTCAGGTCTGGGCGCTATAGTAGGCTTCTCTTTCTTATGGTATTTACGTCGTAGTCTTAAGATTGAACAGGTTGCGTTATCTGCGATGTTAGCCTTCGCAGGCTTTTTACTGGTTTTTGATTCGGTCAATCAAAATCACAGTTTTGGTATGGTCTGGAATCTATTTTTCCCTGTTTATGCTTTGCTGGCGTTGGGTCGTGCCTCGGGTTTAAAGTATGCCATACTGTTTTATTGTGTTTGGTTGGCGTTAGCTGTGTATGGTCTCGATGCTTGGCCTGATTCACAGTGGGATCAGACCAGTCTTCTTCGTCTATCCATCGCTTATTTTTTACTGACCTATGTCGTTAGCACCTCTGAACGCGAGAATGACGTTAGGCATGAGCAGTCATCGGTGAACTATGAAAGAGAGCGCCGCCATGCCAAAGAATTCAAAATTTTGTCTATTACTGATCCGCTAACGGGATTGTTTAATCGCCGTCATTTCATGGATGAAAGTCAAAATATTGTTAAGCAGATGTATGCTGAACAAACCCATTTGGTAATGTTTATTCTGGATGTGGATGACTTTAAACTGTATAACGATACTTATGGACACCAGCAAGGCGATGAAGCTTTAAAGAGTGTCGCACGAGTACTAAAAGAGAATTGCTTTTGCGATCAATGCCGTTTGTTTCGTTTAGGAGGAGAGGAGTTTGGCGGGTTTTTTCTGTCAAATAATCCCGAAAAAGCCGTTCAGGATTTGGATGGTTTAAGAGAAGCGGTTTTTGCACATAAATTACCCCATAAGGCCTCTTTGCGTAAAGTTCTAACGGTCTCAATAGGAGTTGAAATAGTGAGCCCTAAAGATTTTTTGAGCATGAATGATGTGTATAAAATGGCAGATATCGCGCTTTATCAAGCGAAAGAGTCCGGCCGCAATAAAACGGTTCTCTACCAAGAGAAATAATATGACCAGATTATCTACTCCATCTCCTTCAATGCCACCATCCTCCGATGGGTTGTCGGCCTCTGAGCAACAGAACATTCATCTGTTTAAAGCCATTTTGCGTGGGCAACTATGGAAGCGTGTTTTTGTCCGTTTTAGACATCATCAAGGCACAGATGCAGTCGCGATTTTAGCCTATACCTCACTCATCGGTATCGTGCCAATGTTGGCGGTCATGCTGAGTTTGTTTTCGGTCTCCAGTTATTTTGAGTCATTTGAAACTGTGGTGATGGAGCATGTGGTACACAATTTAATGCCTAGTTCTCAACCGATCATTGAAGAGTATCTCATGATGTTTTCTATGCAAGCAGTCAATTTAAAAGGACCAGGTCTGGTCGTCATGTTGTTTACCACCTTGATGCTGCTTTGGAAAATAGATCAAAAACTCAATGGCTTATGGCCACATGGGTTAAGTCGTAAATGGTGGGTGAGTATATTGCACTATATAGGCGTGAGCCTTTTAGGGCCTTTACTGCTCGGTTTGAGTTTGGTTACGAGTTCTTATGTACTGGCGTTACCTTGGTTAGCCGAAACCACGCCATGGTTAGAGAAACTCACTTTTGGCATCAGTTTATTACCATTACTGTTTAGTTTAATGGGCTTTATGGCCTTGTATAAATTTGTGCCTGTGTCTTCAGTACCGTTTAAGGTCGCGTTTGTGGGTGGGTTATTTGCCACGATTCAACTGGAGTTTTTAAAATTCGGTTTTGCCCTCTACGTAAAGTGGTTCCCAACCTATGATTTGATTTATGGAGCATTTGCTTCGATTCCGCTATTTTTGCTCTGGCTTTATCTGATATGGTTTATCGTTATCTGGAATGGTGCTTTGGTGGTGACCTTAACGCAAACCTTACAACGTAAGTTCGATTTGTGAAATCCATCTGTCAAAGCCTCTCTTGGCCACTCTTTTTATTAACGGTTTTACTAATTTCCGGCATGTTATTCAGTCTTGGCTTAGGTGGCACCGCCTTTTCATGGTCAGATTTTGTGACAGGGCTCTCAGCCCAACACTCTCTCATTCTATGGGAAATTCGTCTGCCTCGTATCCTTATGACCGCCATTATAGGGGCCGGTCTTGCCATCTCTGGGGTCGCTTTACAGGCATTATTCAGGAACCCGCTTGCAGAACCCGGCCTAATCGGCGTTTCAAGCAGTGCCGCTTTAGGGGCGGTCTTTGTTATGGTCTTAGGCGGGGCACTCTGGCAAGATGTTAGTGTCTGGCAGATGAGTCTGTCAGCATTCATTGCCGCCGGATTGAGCACCTTGTTGTTGTATGCCATTGCAACCCGAAATGGTCATACCGATGTCGCCTTAATGCTATTAGCAGGGGTGGCGTTCAATGCCATTGCTGGTGCCTTGACACAGCTTTTGATTACCTTTTCGGATGATACCCAATTACGTTCCGTGATGTTTTGGATGATGGGTTCTTTTGCCAATTTATCTTGGTCCTCGGTGGGCATTGTTCTAAGTTTGGTATCAATCTCTTTAATTGGCTTATGGCGATTGGTCAAGCCGATGAATGCTTTTGTATTGGGTGAAAACGTCTGTCTGCAAATGGGCTATGAACCCAAATGGTTTAAGTGGCAAGTCATGGGGTTTAGTGCCTTGATGGTCGGCGCAGCGGTTTCAGTGGTTGGCGTTATCGGTTTTGTGGGTTTAGTGGTGCCGCATGTCATTCGCCTCTGGGTGGGTTCTGATCATCGTTTGGTTTTGCCACTGAGTGCGTTAGCGGGCGCTATATTGTTAGTGGTGGCTGACTTGTTTGCCCGATTATTGATTTATCCGGCCGAGTTGCCGATTGGATTATTGATGGCGCTACTCGGCGGCCCTTTTTTCCTAATGCTTTTGCTGAATAAACGCAGAGGCTTATGACGTGAAACAAACTGACAGTATTGAAGTAACCTCCTTAGCATTTTCGGTTCGACATAACGCTATGTTGCAACAGGTCGATGCCCGTTTTTCGGCTGGTCAAATTCACGTGATTTTAGGCCAGAATGGTGCAGGAAAATCAACCTTATTGAGATGTTTAAGTAAAGAACTTACCCCTACTGCAGGTTCGATTCAATGGCATGGTCAGCCCTTAAGTAGCATGAGTTATGCTCAGCTGGCTTTACAGCGTGGCGTATTATCACAATCGGTAGAATTGTCTTTTTCTTTCACGGTTGAACAGTTGGTTCGATTGGGTATTGAGGTGCGCGGCCATTGTGAGCAAGCCCAGTATGTGATTGAAACCGTATTGCAGGTGTGTGATATGCAACACTTACAAGGCCGTGATTATTTGACACTGTCTGGGGGCGAGCAAAAACGTGCTCAGCTTGCACGAGTGCTTGCTCAGATTTGGCCTGTGGATACACAAATCCCAGGGGCTTTTAAGGGAACATGGCTGTTGTTAGACGAGTGGACCGCAGGTTTGGATATCAAACATCAACAACAATTGGGGCGTTATTTTAAACAATGGGTTCAACAAGGGTTAGGCATCATTATGGTGTTACATGACATCCCTTTTGCCGCACAGTTAGCAGATTGTTGTTTGATTCTTAAGTCTGGTCGGGTCTACAGTCAAGGCGATGTAGTGACTTGTTTAACACAAGCTTGCCTGCGAGAGGCATTAGAAATAAATGCACATGTAGAAATAAGTAAAGAGAGTGGTCGTCCACTGATTTACCCTTTTCTCGAAAGTTTTTAGTGAACATCAGGTCTTATGAGGTAAGGGCGTTAATGGACTGTTTAAATGTCCAAAAATCCCAAACCTTAGTCAATATGTTAGAAGTTACAGGCCGTTAAAGATAGGAAATTAAATGCAGCACAAACATCGTTTTTTTGAACAACTGGTTTCTGCGTATGCCAATGACTTGTATCGCTATGCATATTGGTTATGTAAACAGCCGACGGTGGCTGAGGATTTGGTGCAGGAAACCTTTACCCGCGCCTGGAAAGCCATTGATAATCTTAAGGATGAGAAGGCAGCTAAAGCCTGGTTGATTACGATTCTACGGCGTGAAAATGCCCGGATGTATGAAAAATATCAACCACAACTACTAGAAATTGAAGAGGGCATGGTGGTCGATGACTATCATAATGAACCCGATGAAAAGTTTGAAAAACAGCAGTTACATCAAGCCATTATGGAGCTACCAGCGGATTATAAAGAGCCATTAATTCTACAAGTTATGTGGGGTTACAGTGGTGAGGAAATTGCCTTACAACTGGATTTAAAATTGGCCACAGTGAATACTCGGCTATTTCGTGCAAGGCAGCAGTTAAAACTCCTGCTAACTGAAACCAAGCCAAACAAAAGTTCTAAAACATTCCAAGGAGATGCTATCAAATGAATGATTTAATGTTTCGTAAGCAACTCCAAGTGAACCCACAGCAACTGGATGCAGAGGTGTTGGCTTATTTAGAAGAACACCCAGCTCAAAAACAAGTGGTACAGCGTGTGAGAAAGTTTGAAAAACAAATTAAAGAAGCTCTAGAGATTGAAGTGCCAGAGGGGTTGCATGCGCGAATTCTGCTGAATCAATCTTATCAAGATGCTAAGACAGGCAGTGAGTCAGAATCTGAAGGCACTATTGAGTCTGTAGAATCCCTTGCTGTCATAGCCGATGACAATCAAGAGACAAAAGCTGACAAGCTTGTCCATCTTTGGAATGCAGAAAGAGCGATCTCTTGGCCGGGATTGTCGGCGATGGCCGCCAGTTTAATGATTGTGGCAGTCTCTATTACCTTATGGCAAGCCCCTGAACCGTTAAAGCAGGTGAATGGGCCGGATATGGTCGCGCACATATTGGAGCATATTGGAGAAGATCCCACTTTAATGACGGCGATTAAATTGCCTAAAACAGAGGCTGATATGCAAGCCTTATTTGCGACAGTCGGTGCAAGCCTACAGCAACCGATTGATCAGATGAGTTATGCCGGTGAATGTGTCGTTAAAGGGCAGAAAGGCTTGCATATCGTTATTCAAGATGAGCAAGGTCCTGTGACAGTGATTGTCATGGCTGGTCAGCAAATTGATGCAATGCAAGCTTTTGAAGCCAGTGGTTATCATGGTGAACTGATTCCCATTAAGGGTGGCGTGGTTGCTATTGTCGCCAACAACATGGAGCAGTTAGCCTTAGCGCAAATTCGGTTCTTTAAAGCGGTTAGGTTCGCCTAGAGCATTAATTAATTAAATAAATAAACTACCAGGCCTGGTCAGTTTGATTTCACATTAAAAGCGGTTCTATTGAACCGCTTTTTTTGTATGTTGGGTTTGAATTTGGGTGTTTTGACAAGGTTAAGATAGCAAAAGAGATTCAATCAAAAAGGGGTGAAGCCATGACGGTTCTAAGGAGTTAAGGTAGTGGTGTAGGCATACTAAACCGATGAATAAATAATCGACCAGGCCTGGTCAGTTTAATTTAGACATAAAAAAAGCAGCTTAAAGAACTGCTTTTTGAATATATATCGCTTTAAAATGAGGGTTTTTGTTTAAGGTCAAGGCGCTAAAGGGTGAAGTTTACTTTGGTAAACGAGCCCTTTAGCAACGCAGAGATTGCACAAAAAACCATTTTAAAGTTTGCAAGCCCCACCAGCACAGCCATCATCTTCTTGAGTGTCAGACGCACCATCACGCGTGTTATGGTAATACAGGGTTTTAAGCCCCATTTTATAGGCATAAAGCAGATCTTGCAGTACCAGCTTGATTGGAACCTTATCTTCATCAAAACGCGCTGGATCGTAGTTAGTATTGGATGAGATCGCTTGATCGACAAACTTTTGCATAATCCCAACCAATTGAATATAACCTTTATTGTTTGGGATGTGCCATAGCAATTCATATTGATCACGTAACTCTTTAAAGCCTGGTACAACTTGCTTCAATATTCCATCTTTTGAGGCTTTGACTGAAACATAACCTCGCGGCGGTTCAATGCCGTTGGTCGAGTTAGTGATTTGCGAAGAAGTTTCACAAGGCATTAAAGCGGTTAAGGTTGAGTTACGCAAACCGTGTTCTTTAATTTCATCGCGTAAGCCTTCCCAATCCAAATGTAGCGGTTCGTTGCAGACTTCATCCAACTCTTTTTTGTAGGTATCAATTGGAAGGATGCCTTTCGCATAGTTGGTGTCTTCATAATAACCACAAACACCTTGCTCTTTCGCCAGGTTATTAGAAGCTTTAAGTAGGTTGAACTGTATGGCTTCGAAGGTACGGTGCATTAAACCATTGGCAGAACCATCGGAATATTTAACATGGTTTTTAGCCAAGTAATAGGCCATATTGGTAACGCCAACGCCTAAAGTTCTACGCCCCATACTTGAGCGACGAGCTGCTTCAACAGGGTAATCTTGATAATCTAATAAACTGTCCAGTGCGCGAACCACTAAATTGGAAAGGCTTTCAAGTTCTTCCAGATTTTCAATCGCGCCTAAGTTAAAGGCAGATAGGGTGCATAGTGCAATCTCGCCCTCTGGATCATCAACTGAGTTCATCGGCGCAGTTGGTAGGGCAATTTCCAAACATAGGTTCGATTGACGAACTGGCGCTTTGCTTGGATCAAATGGACTGTGTGTGTTGCAGTGGTCAACGTTTTGAATATAGATTCGACCAGTTTGCGCACGTTCCTGCGCCACAATGGTAAAGAGATCAATCGCTTTGACTTTCTTTTTACGAATCGAATCGTCGACTTCGTAAATTTTGTATAAGCGTTCAAACTCAACCTGGTCTTCAAAGAATGCATCATATAAGCCTGGTACATCTGATGGGCTGAATAAGGTGATGTCGCCGCCTTCAATCATGCGCTGGTACATCATCTTATTGAACTGTACGCCGTAATCTAAATGACGTGCACGATTCTCTTCAACCCCGCGGTTGTTTTTCAACACAATCAAAGATTCAACTTCTAAATGCCAAAGCGGATAGAACAGGGTGGCGGCACCGCCACGAACCCCACCTTGAGAGCAGGATTTAACCGCTGTCTGAAAGTGTTTAATAAAAGGGATCAATCCTGTGTGATAAGCTTCACCACCGCGAATTTCACTGCCTAAGGCACGAATTCGACCAATGTTCACCCCAATGCCAGCACGTTGTGAAACGTATTTAACAATGGCTGAAGAGGTGGCGTTGATAGAGTCCAAAGAATCTCCACTCTCAATCAAAACGCATGAGCTGAACTGGCGAGTTGGCGTACGTACCCCAGACATTATTGGGGTAGGTAACGAAAGCTTGAAGAGCGATGAAGCATCGTAAAAGTCTTTTACATATTGCAGACGATTCTCTACAGGGTAATGGGCAAATAGACACATCGGAATCAGCATGTAGATAAACTGCGGGCTTTCATATATCTTGCCGGTCACACGGTTTTGAACCAGGTATTTACCTTCCAACTGCTTAACGGCAGCATAACTGAAGGTTAAATCGCGATCATGGTCCAAATAGCGGTCTAGTTCGTCAATGTCTTGCTTACTGTAATCTGTGATGATTTGCTTGTCGTAGTGACCACTGCTCACCATTTTATTGATATGCTCAAACAATGCAGGGGGTGTAAAGCGGTCAAAGGCTTTTTTGCGCAGGTGAAAAATGGCTAAGCGAGCAGATAAATGTTGGTAATCCGGTGCATTTTCTGAGATTAAATCAGCTGCCGATTTCACAATCGTTTCATGTATGTCTGAGGTGGTGATGCCATCATAAAATTGGATGTGTGAGCGTAATTCTACTTCAGATACGGATACATTTTCTAAGCCTTCAGATGCCCATGTGATTACTCGATGGATCTTTTCTAAATTGATAGGTTCTTTAGATCCGTCACGCTTAGAAACAAGAATATTTTGATTTTTCATGGGCAGTTTTTTAACCTGTGTATAAAGCAAATAAGAAATGTTTGTCTATAAAATAATTAATAATTGAGTAAATTCATCAGCTTAGCAGTGCTTCTGTAAATGTAGTCTAATTACTTAGGGTATCTACTAGTACTTAGAATGGCTTTATATACTATATGTAGTAAGCATTATTCTTTTGAACAGCAAATATAGTGTATTTTTGGGATTCATGCAAGCGTGGTTAATGTTTGTTTTAGGGTGATAAAATACCTGTTTTTCTGTGGACAACTTGCATAATTAGCCTCGAAGTAGTGCATTGCGTCCTGTGGATAACTCTGTGTATGAGTTTCGATTTTCTTTGAAAAAAAAATTAAAAAAAATCTATCATAGGGTATAAAAAAACTATGGCATATAAATGCAAAAATTCCTTGATATTGAGTGCAAAACAGTCTATTTAGAATACTTCAATTTAGCTCAGGTTTTCGGAAAAATCTAATTGTTTATGTGGTGTTGTTTTGACGTGCCTTTTAGATGAAGAGTAGTACGGGCAGAGTGCTTTTCGTAGGTCTAGAAGTGTGTTGGCGTGTACTAAGGCGGGCTAGTCTTTCATGCATTGTAGGAGTTGTTGTTCAAACACATTAAAATCAAAAGGTTGATCGGCTGCAATTAACAGTTCCAGACGTGAATCTCGACGATACGCAATGTATTCTCTAGGTTTGTTGGTTAACCCACTGAAATAGCATCCAGGGCTTACCAGTACGGAAAACCCTTTGGTGCATTTGATAGTGACCAGGCCTGGTGATTTATTATCGGATCTATTTTGCTGATAGTGATTGAAATAGGGTTTGAATTCTAGTCCATTCAAAAATCTGGTTAGGCTCAAAAATCCCGCCAATCGATTGTGTGACGAGATCTTGTTGGTAAAAACGTTGCTGTAGGTTTGGGAGCTTAATTGGAATGTAAGGCAGTTACAGAGATTCTTCACCTGTAATTCTATTTCGACCGTGGTTTTTGGCATGATATAGCGCACTGTCCGCGCGCTGTACCAAATGCTCTAGCTCTTCGTTCATCTGATACATAGCGACTCCGCCTGACACGCTTATTTTTAAAGGTTGATTATGGTTTTTAACAATAAGTTTTTTGGTTGAAATTTCCTGTCTGATATTGTCTGCAACTTTTAAGGCAGCGTTGTAATTGGTGTTAGGTAAGACGACCGCAAATTCTTCTCCGCCGATACGTGCGATATAATCGCGGCCTTTGGTCTCCGATGCGAGTAACTTAGCAATGTACCGCAAGGTACTGTCACCAATCAAGTGTCCAAATGTGTCATTGATGGTTTTAAAGAAATCTAAGTCCAGAATGATCAATGCAAAAGAAGACTGCTGTTCAATTGCTTCTTTGCTGACATGGTCTATAAAGCTGTTAAAACCTCTCCGGTTTGGGATGCCAGTGAGTTCATCCGTTTTGGCCAATTCATTGGCTTGCTGTAACTCTTCTTTTAATTGCTTAATCTCTGCGGCAGATTCAAGGACGCACTTTTGTAGTCTGTCGGCATCCGTAAAAAAGTCTTGCAAGGTTGGCATGACAACAGATTCGATTCTTTTACGTACTTTGTCAGGCAGGTTTTGTTTGACGATAAAATCGACCTCTTCGGTGATAACGGCTTGTTTGTATTGTGCGCTTTCACTCCAGGTATTAAGCTCTAAGATGAGGTTGCTTAAAAGCTCTCCAACTTCAGCTGTTGGGATTTGTAGGTTTAAAAATTGAGAGATTAACTCGATGTACAGTACTTCTGCCGTTTCGTCATCATAGGAGTTGGTTTTTAATGACTCTTCAATCCGTTTGCTAAACGCGGGGTCAATATTAATTAGGTATTCATACATAATGGAATAATGGATAGGGTTAAGCTGGACTTTTAAGTCTTCAAGGATTTTTAGGGTCTGAACAGCCATATCATTATTGTTTTGATAGCGTTCAATAAGATTGTAGCTTTTCTGCTTTGCCATGCGAGGAGACCATTAGATATAATTAAAGGCTTATATTCTTAAGTTTATATGTGCAGAAAGCAAGTGGTTATGTCGAAAGAGGTTGATATATTAGTGGAATATCTTAATTTGGCGTGACTGGAGAGTATAAGTTCTTAGGTCGTACTGGAAAATAGCTGGGCTGAAGTTCAGGTGAATTTAAATCCGATTGCCGGAGGTTAATTAAAACTAAACCCTTTAAGTCCAGGCTCAACTTGGATTTAAAGGGAGGGCAAGTTATTAGTCACGTTTAACGGTGCTATGGAGTGGGCAGGTTTGTATGCCTATGATGGTGTAAAGAGGGCACCACTTTAATAAGCCAGTTGCCAAAGGAATCAGTCCAATATATCCCCAAACGCCAATGATTTCAAAGTAAGCCAAGCCGATTAAAAGTAATCCCAATATAATTCTGATAATACGATCTAAAAATCCTACATTCATAATGTACTCCTTAGTTGGTCAGAGGGTTCTTCAGTCGGCAAGCGACTTTTGCGGAGGCCTCTAATTAATCAATTGTTATTTTTAGGGTACGTGCAATATACTCACGCTATCTTGCACACACAATAGGTATGTGTGATTAAGATGTATTATAAGTGTAAATACAGACATCAATAAAGGAAAGACTCCGTGCCAGATTCTGAGAGTAAAGCCAAGCTCGCTGTTGAGGGGAAAGCAAAGCTGCCAGGCGAAGCTTATTCACCTAAAATACGTGCGCGTTTTTGGATAGTCGGTGATACGACCAATGAAATCGAGGGGAGTTCTGAGGGTTATGTCGGAATAGGGCGTATTGAACTGCTTGAGAATATCGAGAGGCTTGGCTCAATGAGTCAGGCGGCCAAAGCCATGGGGATGTCCTATAAGAAAGCCTGGAAACTCGTTCAGGATCTTAATGGAATGTACGCTGAGCCTTTGGTGGTTAAAGAGCATGGCGGTAAATCCGGCGGGGGGACGCAGTTGACTGATAGGGGTAGAACCTTGATTTTAGAGTTTAGAGCGCTAGAAAAAGAGCTGACGGTGTTTTTAGAAGCTCAATCAAGCAAGATTCTTTAAATGCTAAGGTTGCAGGCTCTGATTTGGTGCAGACGCACCACATGTGTTGTGCGGCAGTGACTAAAAACCTTTTGTTTTAAGATATCTCCCCTGTATAAGGGGGTTGGCTGGCGCTTTTGGTTTTTGGCACGCCCATTGCTAAGTGTTGTTCGAGATTTTTAATTTATTATTGTTTGGAGAAGAAAAAATGAAAAAAGCATTTCAACTAAAAACGTTATTACTATCTATGGCCGTTGCTGGTGCAGCAACTGTGGCAATCGCTCCTGCAGTCGCTCAAGCAGGTGTTTCTGCAAATATTGGTATGGTTTCAAACTATATTTTCCGTGGTGTTGAGCAAACAGAAAGCGCATCTGCTTCTGCTGGTTTAGATTTTGAAAGCGATTCAGGGTTTTATATTGGTACTTGGGCTGCTGATGTTGAAAGTGGTCTAGAGTATGATTTATACGGTGGATGGGCTGGTGAGTTTGAAGGTGTTTCTCTTGGTTTAGGGGCTTCTGGTTACTATTACACTGATACCGCGTTTGATTCTGCGTATGAAGAAGTTAACCTTTCTGTTGGATACGGCATGTTTACTGTAGGTTATGATAAGGGTACTTATAAGCCAGCTGCTGGTGATGTAGATTATGACCATAAATATCTAAGTCTGGCATATGAAGACTTCTCTGCAACAGTTGGTCTTAATGACGGTGATATCGATACATCTGATGATGCGCTTACTTATTTTGATTTAGGGTATTCAACTGAATTGGCGGCTGGTTTAGATGGTTCGATTAATTTGATAACAACTACTTCGGAAGATGATACGGTAAAAGACCAGTCTTATTTGGTTCTTGGTGTATCAAAATCATTTGATTTAATGTAATCCGTTTGGATTAAGTTGATCAAAGCTTAAAAAGCCAGCGTAATGCTGGCTTTTTTGTGCCTAAAGCAAAAGCGATAACTTGTTGAGTGTGAGTTACCAGGCCTGGTTGAATTAAGTTGATAAATAGGTGTAAGAGTCTTGCTTACATTCTTATAACTGGGTATAATCTCCGGCTTGTTAATCCCTTCCCCCTTATTGCCCGTTAAAACAGTAAGTGGATTTATTGATTAACAATGATTGTTAATGAGTGAATCTTTTGGATTTGGATTATTTAAATTATTTAGGAACAAATTATGAAAACATTTGTTGCAAAACCAGCTGAAGTTAAACATGACTGGTATATTGTAGATGCTGAAGGTAAAACTTTAGGTCGTATGGCGGCTGAAATCGCTGCTCGTTTACGTGGTAAGCATAAGCCAGAATATACTCCGCATACAGATTGTGGCGATTACATTGTTGTAATCAACGCAGACAAGTTTGTTGTAACGGGTACTAAGCGTAAGAATAAGTTGTATCAACACCATACAGGTTATATCGGTAGCTTAAAAACAACTAACCTTGAAACGTTACTTGTCAAAGCGCCTGAACGTCCAGTCGAGTTCGCAGTTAAGGGTATGTTGCCAAGAGGGCCATTAGGCCGCGCAATGTTTAAAAAGCTAAAAGTATATGCAGGTTCTGAACATCCGCATACTGCTCAGCAGCCTATCACGCTTGACTTGTAAGAAGGATTATTAAAATGGCAACAGAACAATACTACGGAACAGGTCGTCGTAAAAGCTCAGTAGCTCGTGTATTTTTACGCGCAGGTACTGGGAAGATGATGGTAAACGGTCGTGAAATCGCAGAGTTTTTCGCTCGTGAAACAGATCTAATGTTAATCAATCAGCCTTTAGAAGCGACTGCAAGTCTAGAACAGTTTGATGCTTTCATCACTGTTGCTGGTGGTGGAACGACTGGCCAGGCTGGCGCAATTCGTCACGGAATTTCTCGTGCACTAGTTGTCTATGATGAAGCAAATCGTCCTACTTTACGTACACGTGGTTTATTAACGCGTGATGCACGTCAAGTTGAGCGTAAGAAAGTGGGTCTGCGTAAAGCACGTCGTCGTCCACAGTTCTCAAAGCGTTAATATATTTATATATAACCTTTTGGTTCAACAAAAAACCCGCTTCGGCGGGTTTTTTTATGTCTGTCATTTTAGTTAACAATAGAGCGTTGGGTTTTTAGGGTGAATCTATTTGTTTGAGTGGTGCTGATTCAAGTATGTTGGCGTGTGCATTATATGGTGTGGGTTTACAGTATGGAAATGTCGTTGCTTGAATGTCCGGGCATGAGTATGTGCTAGGGAATATACTTTGGATAGCTCAAAGGTTGTTAGGAACTTTTCAGGCAATTTGGCGTTGGAGTTTAAGTGGAGGTTTATTAGGGTTGGGTTGTTTGTGGAGTTCTGATGGTCGTTGGAATCTGGAATGCTAGCTAATTGCTGGGTTTGCGGGTATTTGTGTTGCAAAAAAACAACATGACGATGTTTTGTGGTTTTTTTACAAACAAACCCTTGCGGTACGTAATGATAGTCCTTATAGTCATTCCCAAGCCAGCACATGCCGGCGTTTAACCAATTTAAGGATTTCAAAAATGAAAAAGAATATTATTGCTCTAGCAATCGCATCTGCAGTTGCAGCTCCTATCGCAATGGCTGACGCGCCAGTTGTTTACGGTATCGCTAACATGGCTATCCAGATGGACAAGAAAGCTGACTTCGGTACTACTGTAGATTCAATTGCTTCACGTGTTGGTATCAAAGGTTCTGAAGACCTAGGTAACGGTCTTAAAGCTGTCTATAAAATGGAATTCGGTGTAAACATCGATGGTTCTGGTGATGGTCTTTCTGCACGTAACCAGTATGTTGGTTTAGCGGGTAACTTCGGTACTGTTTTACTAGGTACGCACGATACTCCTTTAAAGATGTCTCAGCCTAAAGATCTTTTCAACGACGGTTTAGCGGATAACGGTAAAGTTGTTAAGGTTCTTGCTTCTGGTGGTGAAGTTCGTGCAGACAACGTATTTGCTTATGTTTCTCCTTCTTTCTCTGGTGTTAAAATCGTAGCGGCTACTATTGCTGGTTCTGACGAAGATGATGCTTCTGGTGCTGAGACTATTTCAGCTACTAGTTCTGAATCTTCAATCTCTAACGCTTACTCTATCGCAGCAATGTACGGTTCTACTAAGAAAGGTCTATACTTAGCAGCAGCTTACAACGGTGGCGATATGTTTGAAGACGCTGAAGAAATGCGTCTTTCTGCACAGTACAAAACTGGTGGTTTAGTTGCTAACGTAATGTATGAAACTCAAGCTGACAACAAAGTTGATGCTGGTGGTACTGCAATCGTTGCTTCTGCTGGTTACAAAATGGGTAAAATGATGCCTAAGATCAAGTATGCAACTACTGATCTAGATAACTCAAGCGCTAACCCTACTGCTACTTCTTTAGGTCTAAACTACTCTTTAGGCAAAAAGACTACTGCATATGTTGAATACACAATGTTTGACAAAGACTTCACTGGTGGTGATAGCTTAGCTTCAACTGCTCTAGGTCTACAGCACAAGTTCTAATCAACCGCTGACTTAGGTCAGTTTGATTAACTTTGTTGATAAGCCCCGTCTATTTATAGGCGGGGCTTTTTTCGTTTCTGACGTCTGATTTTATTTAATAACGTATCACCTCTTTAATTTCAACCACCTTTCTATAAAGCAACCAGGCCTGGTTAACTTCTTTTTTTAGTCATCGTATTTATATTCCACTTCTAAATCATAATCATGTAATAGAGTGCTTGGGTACTGTCTATGTCTGTCAATTAGGCTGCAAACACCTATTGTTGTAAATAAGCTCTACTGTTGTGATTGTTACATCGATTTAGTCATGTAGGATAGGTGTGTGTGCTGTCAGTAAAGGCCAGTGGCGGGTTAATGCAGTTCGCCGAACAAAGTACCGCTAATGCTTTATTAACAACGACATCGTACTCGCAACACTTGTAGAAAAACCGTTAGCATAAGCCTCTATTTACTGCCTTTTCAGAACAGGGTGTTAGTAAAAAGTGGTCTCTGATAAGTTCTGGTAGTTAAATATTGGTGTTGCTACGTTAAATAACTTAGCCCAAAAGTGCTTTGTTTCTTTTGAAAATAATTGCTCTATAATGAAATAAAATAGTTAAATAATATTGTGAAGTTTTACTGTTGTTTGACTGAATTAATTGACCGTGATTTGAATGTCGGGGATAAGGGTATTATGCGTTTAGAGAAAAATAGACAAAACCAATCCCAAGCATCGAACCAGTCAGGTTTTGTGGTTTTGCTGGGGATGCTTATGTTGGTATTAGGTGCATCCGTCTGGTTTGCAACTGCTGGTTCTATTCGGTCTGATACCATGTCAATCGCCCAAAACACTCAGCATATCGATCAACTACATCGAATTAAGCAAAAAATGTTAACTTACGCTGTATTGCATCCCGAGATATACAGTGATGCTACAGTGGTTCCAGGGCCCGGTTACTTTCCTTGTCCTGATGCTGATGCTGATGGTGCACCAGATACTGGCTGTGGCGATGTGGGTGGGGTGGATGCCCTATTTTTGCTCGGTAGAGTACCCTATAAAATATCATCCCGTAACTTCTCTTTCATTGACTCCAATTTAGATAATGAAAAGTTTTGGTATGCCGTCGACGCCAGATTTGTGGCGTCCAGTTCCATTTACGCATTTGAGGCATCGCAAAGGTTTGCGCCTTTGAATATTGATACGCCAAAAGAGGTGGTCGCTGCCGGTGGGCTCAATGTCGCCCCTATTACTTTGGACGGTAAGGATGAAATCGTTATGGTTTTATTTTATGCGGGTGAATCCTTATCCACCCAGAGTAGACCGAGCCTTCAGTCTGCTGACTATTTAGAGCAACCCGCGTTGAATCCGGGTTATAAAACGGACTTTGTTTCTACCGGCGCTAATGAGAATGTGTTTAACGATTATGTGATTTCTATCACCAGAGCGGAGTGGCAAAGTGCGGTATTGAGTCGTGTTAGTCAGGATGTTTCACCTGAAGATCAAGTTCCCGATTTATGTGCGAATATCGTTGATACCGATGCGAGTTGGTTTAATGACTGCAACTATAACTCGGCAAGTCGTCCTGTATATGTATGTCCAGGTACAACTGACGATAACCTTGCGGGGCAAGGCTGGCGAGCTATTATTTGTCCGTAACTAATCTATATAGAAACTATGGGTAAGATTCAAAGGTGGGTATTTTGATTAAAGAAAATAATTTTTCTCGTAGCCAAGGATTTTCATTATTGGAAATTTCAATTGCCTTGGCGATCATTGGTTTTCTTTCCTATACGCTGGCAGTGGGTGTGACATCCACTCGTGATTTTGATGACAGCACTGAAAATAGGCGTTCGCTAGAAAATATCCGCGCTTCTATGCTGACTTTTGTTCAATCAAATGGATACTTACCCTGTCCTGATACCGATACAGTTGCGGATGGCGTAGAAAATAGAACGGCTGGCGTTTGTAACGCTAAAAATGGCAAGCTGCCTTATCAGATGCTCGGTGTTGCGGCTGTGGATCAATGGGAGCAACCCTTCTATTACGCAGTCAATAATAAAACAGATTTGAGTGGTACAGTAGAGATTGCCGATCCAACAAAATCTGCTAGTTATTTTAGTGACATAACCCCTCCTTTGTTTACCTTGAGTACACCTCCCGTTGCCGTTGATCCAGGCAGTGGGAATTATTCGGTCTGTGGTGAGGTGGTCACCACGACATGTGATGGGGCAACCGCTGATGCTGATAAAATTGAAATTACCGCTATCGCGGTCATTATCAGTTTTGGTAAAAATGGTGCCGAAACTTGGGCTAAAAGAGCGGCGGGTACAATCAATACCTTGAGCGCTGCTGAACAAGAAAATGCAGATGATGAAAACTATTTCTGGAAGGCTCGCGGTAGTAATGTGGTCGGTCAATATTTTGATGATCAATTGGTTTGGTTAACGGGTTATGACTTAAAGTATGCGTTGGTTAAGTCTGGACGTGGCATACAGTAGGAGTGTGAAGATGCGTTATTTACCGAAAGAAAAAGGTTTCTCATTACTGGAGCTGACAGTGGTTTTGGCGGTTGTGGGAGTCGTCACGGTAGGGTCTTTATTAGCCTACTCTGAACAACGAGTTCATGCTAAATGGAAGGAGGGTGATGCAAAGCTTGTCGTTGTTAAAGCGGCTCTTCTTAAGTTCGCACAGGTCAATAAATATCTTCCATGTCCAGATGTTACCGGCTTAGGCGAAGATTCTCGAACCATTACCAACGGCAAGATTCCGGCGATTCCGGCGATTCCGGCTACGCCAGCGATTCCAAGAACAGCCACTGCTCCAACTATCCCAGCCATTCCCTCTCAGGGGGCACAGCCCGCTATTCCTAATATTCCTGTTTCAACTTGTTCTGCGGATAGTGGAACTGTGCCTTATGCCGCTTTGGGGTTGGGTAGAGCGGCTGCGCAAGATGCCTGGGGAAATCTCTTTCTTTATGCAGTTGATCAAGGGGTCACCGATGCCGATACTATGTTGAATTGTCCGACAGCGACGGCGTGTTTTTTCAATGGGGATCCTAAGCCTATACTGCCTGCGGGTAAAGTGCTTCCAGGTTCGGTTTTACCGGCTTTTGATTTAAGTACACAGCCCTTAAAAGGAGCTTTAGGCGCTGACAATTTACGAATTTGCGATTCCACTGCTTGTAGTGCAGTTGAAGCGGAAGGCCTCGTCGCCGTTCTGATTGCATTCAATGAAAATGGGCAAGTGACTTCAGGTTTAGGGGGTGATGAAGCCGAAAATAGAGATGGTGATCAAGACTTTGTGAATGCTCAGTATTCTGAAGTACCTTATTATGACGACTTGGTGTTAGGGATTGCGGCCAATGAAATCAAGACGCCGCATGAAACTCAATCGGTAGAAGTGGTGATTACACCACCCTATAACGGCCCTATATTGAAGTCGGGTGAGAGTATTATTTATGGTGGTGATGGTCAATCTCTTGGTGGCGTCGGTGATAACAACTCTTCCAGTACAAATGTTCAAGTTGAAGCGACTAACCAATTTTATGATTTTGGCGCAGAGAGCGCAGGAAAAACCATTGTGCTCACATTGGATACTCGTGGTGAAGGTAGTTGGGATCAGGGGCAAGGTTTAACGAGCGATCAAGCATTTATCAATGTCAATGGTGGTAATTTGGATACCCTTATATACGATAAAAACGATGCCGCCGATGGTACTGTGGATTTCTTAGATAGAAAAGGTACGGTATCCACAGCGGATGATGAAAACCGTAATCATAAATATTGGGATGATTCTAGGGAGTACACCTTTGTCTTGGATGAAAATGGTCAGGTGGCTCTTGAGTTTGCGGTGGCTACCACTGGGACGGATGAAGTTGTCAGTTTTACAAATATAGAACTCATTTTGTACGATACACCACCTCAGATTCCAAACTTTCCTGGAGTGAGCCCCATTTCAGGCATTATTGAAACTGATAGGTTTCAGTGATGATGATTAAACAAGAGAAAGGTTTTTCATTAGTTGAGTTAGCAATCGTACTTGCCATATTAGGTATTGTGTTCGTTGGCTTTGCGACGGATTTAGGAACATTTCAACACTCTAAAACAGTCACTGAAAGTCAGTTAGCTGTCGGTAATGTCAAGAAACTAGTCTTCAATTTTGGCGTAATCAATAAATATCTGCCTTGTCCCGATACCGATAATGATGGGTTTGAAAATAGAACCAATGCAACATCGGCGATACTCGGTACCGTTCAAGTTTGTACCAGTGTTACGGGAACCGTGCCTTATTTAGATTTGGGGCTAAGAGAGTCTGACGCGGTAGATGGCTGGGGAAATACGATACGTTATGCCGTTAATACGAATGCTAATAATGGCAGTTTAATTTGTGATAAACGTCAAGCAGCGAGTATGTTTTGTAATTTTTCGATTGGTAACGCTTGGTTTTCATTAGTGGATACGCCCCCCTTTGCAAATGATCGTGGTGATGGTAACTATTATGTGTGTTCAGACGCGGCGGCTGCTTGTAACGCCACAACGGTTATGACCAATGCAAATGTTTTAACGGATACCGCAGCCGTGTTATTAGTTGCCTATAACGAAGATGGTGCTACGACACTTGCTAACTGCGGTTCGGCAACAGGTGCCAATCAAGAAAATTGTGATGTAGATGTCTATTACCATCAAAAAAATCATACTTCTGCAGAGGGTGTTTTTTTTGATGATGTGATTTTGGCCCTAAATGGCAATGAAATAAAATCCCTTCTGTTAAGCCCGCAAGTAGCATGGAGTAGCTATACGCCAACGGCGGGTGGTGGTACCTTGACACCCACTTATGAAGATTTTGATATTACTGCTGATGATGTTGTTCCAATAGAGAGTGGCAATGGACAAGATGTCATTTTGGTAAATCGTAACGTGACTCAATCCTTAGATCTTGGAGGAGGTGACGACTATATCGCAATAGGTAATAATTTAGGCGCTGGTGCTTTATTGGAAGCGGGGAATGGGGCGGATCAAATTTATATTGTCGGTGCGGCGTTATCGAATGTGCTTTTAGGAGCCGGTGATGACAACATGGTGCTAGGTGGCGATTTAACCAATACAATCGATGCTGATACCGGAGATGATAATGTTTGGATTCAAGGCGATGTCGTTTCTGGCTCAACCTTAACTTTAGGGGGGGGAGATGACACGCTTTGGTTAGGAGATTCAGCCGATCCTACATCAGGAAATCTTTTAGCCGCGATTGATGGCGGTGCGGGAGATTATGATATTTTGGTGTTGGAAAATATTGCCCAGTGGAGTGATTTGACAGGCTTGCAGCAAGCTTATATTCAAAACTTTGAATTAGTTATTTTTAGTGATGATGGCAGTGGTACTCGAGCACATCATGAACTCCCCTAAATGATTTCACGATGGGTGGAAAACCGAAGGATTTGGTCTTGAACGAAATGAATACAGTTTTATTGGTAGACGACGACCCAGCATTGCGTGGCATGCTGGGTTTTTCTTTGGAGTTTGCAGGTTATGAAGTGACCGAGGCCGGCTCTAGGCTTGAGGCTATTAATCTACTTAACTCACAGCAATTTCAAGTGGTATTGTTGGATATGGGGATGCCGCCACATGAGCACACTCCATTAGAAGGTTTGGCGGTTTTAGATTGGATCAGCAGTGCGCAAGCATCGGTGAATGTTGTGGTTCTCACGGGGCAGAACGCGCAAGATACTTCCTATTTGGCACTTAAACATGGTGCATTTGATTTTCTAGAGAAACCCGTCACAAATGAAGCTTTGTTGAATGCGGTTAAAAGAGCAGTTTTATTTTACGAACAAGCCAGTAAATTAAGGCAGCAAGAAGGTGTGCAGAAGCTACAGATGGATGTCACCATCGGTGATGGCGTTAAGGCCATCAGGAATCAAGCAGAAGAGAGGTTGATAAGGCAGGTCTTGGCTGACACAGCCTTTAATGTACATGAGACAGCCAGGCGCTTAGGCTTAAAGCGTGAAAATGTCTATTATTTGATTAATAAATATGGGTTACAGCGCTAAGTGGGCATTATTAGTATTATAAGTGAACTGGATTTTGTCGATATGGTGCCAGTGTATGGCCTAGATATTGTCAATATGGTGCCGGATGAAATTAAGCTTTCACTTGTTCACTGGGGTTGGTTAGGTTTAGTTCTATTTGGCTTGTCTCTATTGGGAACGGTCTATTATTTTCGTCGCCAGTCTAAACGCCTCAGTAAAGCCCTCTCTAAATTGCACTCAATCAATCAATCTGTTGAACAAGATGCCTTAAATTTTTTTCAGCGAGCCTGGCCCGTTTTATCGACCGTAGGTTGCTTGCAGATGCAGGCCAATGTTGAATGGTTCGGCGAAAAGAGAAATGTGCATTTTGGTATTAAGGGCAAGCGTTTCGGTCGAAAAGTTTCTTTTAATGTGGCACGAGACGACATGTCGTTTGAGGTGATCTTATTTCTCAATCGTGGCGCTTCAGAGCCTGAGAGCCTTTCAAGCCTCGTCATAAAAACCTTTATTCAAATCCTTGAGCAAGACCTGGTGCTTAAACAGGCAGAGATTTTAACCTCGCAACGCAGGTTAGAGCGTTATCAAATGTACGTTCAGCACGAAATTAAGAATATCTCCCAGTTCCTGGAGTTACTCAGTGAACAAGTGCAGGTAGTGCAAAATGATGCGGGTAAAGTTCGTTTAGTGAATAGACTTTCTGAAACGCTACCTATTATGGCGAAGAGGGCTAGAAAAACCATTCAGCAGATGAATCAACCTTTATCTGAAACGCATAAAGTGAGTTTTTTAATGCTCCGGCCTCTGTTGAAAGAGGTGGTCGAAATGTATAGTTTGAATGCGATCATTACGGGTGAGGCTTCTGTTAATTTGTCTCGACAGTTATTGTTAGAAGTCTTTAAAAATATTTTAGGTAACTTTAGTGACCATCCTTCATCCAATAAGCCCATCAAAATAATTATTGATTCAGAAGTTAAGGATGGCCCCGCGCAGATTACGGTGGTTGGACAGCTTTATGGCATACAGAATCAAATGGTTTCAGAGCGGATGTTTGAGCCTTTTTGGACAACCAGTGAAAGTGGCATGGGGTTGGGATTGTTTCTAGCCAGGGAGTTGCTAAAACAGTTTGGGGGAGAGGTTTCCTTTGAACAGTCAGTCAAGGAATTTAGTTTTCTAATAAAGTTACCAGGCCTGGTGAAATAAGAATGCCTTTGCAGAATGATGCGTATCAGGTTTTATCTATAGGGTAATAGAGTGATAAAGAGTAAAAAACTTTTACTCTTTTTAATTTTTAAAAAGCTCGTTACTATGGAACTACACAAATATAGTGTTATTAAATAATGATTGGAAGGAAGATGTTATGAAGACTCAAAATGTACAAAAACAAAAAGGTTTCACATTAGTCGAAATCGCAATCGTATTGGTTATCATCGGTTTACTACTAGGTGGTGTTTTGAAGGGTCAGGAGTTGATTACGAACGCTAAAATCAAAGCAGTCACTTCTGATTTTGATAGTATTAGTGCCGCATATTATGCTTATCAAGATCGCGTAGGGAATGTAGCGGGAGATTCAGCTGCCGCTGATGGTACTGGTGCATTTGATAACATTATTGCAGATGCTCAGATTTGGGTTGATCTTAGAAGAGAAGGTTTTATTGGTGGTCTTGCTACTGATGTCACTGGACCTACGCATGATTTAACAGGATCTTGGGTAGGGCACCCTGGTGGCGCAACTGCTACAGATGTTTTTTCTACAAACTATATTTGTGCCACTAATATCCCTGAAGAATTTGCGGCGGGTATTGATGCTAAGCTTGATGATGGCGTTGCTTCATCAGGTTCAATCAGATCTTTAGATGGTACGGGTGCGGCCGCTCCAGCAGCTGGTTCTGCAGCGGCTCAAGCCTCTCTAGACTATCTTGCAGGAAGTGAGGTTTTAATCTCATTATGTAAAACTTTGTAAATATTTGTTTAACTACTCTTATGTGAAGAAAGCCACCTTTATTTAGGTGGCTTTTTTTTGCCTAGAGATAAAGTTTTAATCCAAAGCTTTAGTAAGATGTTTTTATCAATTTACGTTAATATTAATTTTATTATGCCTTTTTTTATCGAGTATTGTTATGGTGAAACTTACGTCAAATATTAGAATTAAGGGTTTTACATTGGTTGAGGTTGCCATTGTTCTGGTTATTCTGGGATTACTACTAGGTGGTGTCTTTAAAGGTCAGGAGTTGATTGGCAATACGAATGTTAAACGGCTTGCGGCAGATTTAGAGGCGGTAAGAACGGCGCATTACGCCTATTATGACCGTAAGGGGGTTTTGCCCGATCAAGCCGCCATAGGGCAGATTAGCAGCGCTTTAGCGATAACTGATAGTGCGACTGATTTTTTTGGAGTCTTGGCTAAGGAGGGATTTATTACAAATCAAAATATCCTGCCTCCAGAAAGGGTGGCTACGGCGTATGAGGCCTACTTTGTTGCCGATCAAACTGCTGCAGATACGAATAATGCTGTTATACCAGGCAAAAATCAAATTTGTGTGACAGGTGTCGATGGTTTAATTGCGCAGGGTTTAGATTTTAAAATGGATAATGGTGATCCGAAAACAGGGGTAATGCGTGCAGAGACAGCCATTGCCAATATTGAAACTGCCTACGAGAAAAATGTAATTGTGACCGTTTGCTTGGAGTTATAACCTCAAGTTTATATTACTTTCTTTGAGTTAATGCTTTCCAGCGCTTCCATTTCTTTAGCAAGCCTTTGTTTAAAACTTTCCTATCTTGTCTATTTGCTATGTTAAAATACGCGACCCTGAATTTATTAGTAGATTCAGTTACATAGCGCTTTTAGTACTGAGCTCCAAAACCTTTATTTTTGCACGGAATTAATATGTCACAAACCACTCCTTTTACCGGCGGACTTTACGTCATCACTTACGGCTGTCAGATGAATGAATATGACTCTGAGAAGATGGCGAGCCTGCTCGCAAAAACCCATGGCTTAAAGCTGGTCACTGAGCCGGAAGAGGCGGATGTGGTTTTGATGAATACCTGTTCGGTGCGTGAGAAAGCACAAGAGAAGGTGTTTTCTGAGCTCGGTCGTTGGGAAAAATGGAAAAAACTCAAGCCTAACCGTGTAATCGGGGTGGGTGGCTGTGTGGCTTCGCAAGAAGGCAAGATGATTCGTCAACGTGCGCCCAGTGTCGATGTTATTTTTGGACCACAAACCCTACACCGTTTACCGGCGATGATTGATGAAGCTTTAAGGGTGCGTGGTGACGACAGCATTAAAAAGAAAAAAGCGGTGATCGATATCTCTTTCCCGGAAATCGAGAAGTTTGACCACTTGCCTGAGGCAGAAGTTAATGGCGTTTCGGCGATGGTTTCGGTGATGGAAGGCTGTTCTAAATATTGTACTTTCTGCGTGGTGCCTTATACCCGTGGTGAAGAAGTTAGTCGTCCGTATGAAGATGTGTTGCATGAAATTCGAGTTTTAGCTGAGCAGGGTGTCCGTGAAGTCAATTTGCTAGGTCAGAACGTCAATGCTTACCGTGGTGTCATGGAAGATGGCGAAATCGCAGATTTGGCCGTGTTGATGCATGCCGTACGTGCGATTGATGGTATTGGGCGTATTCGTTTCACTACTTCACATCCCAATGAGATGACAGAGAGTATTATCAACTGTTATGCGGAAATTCCAGAGTTGGTTTCGCATCTACATCTGCCGATTCAGTCTGGTTCAGACAAAGTTTTGGCGATGATGAAGCGTAACCATATGGTGCTTGAATATAAATCGACTATCCGTAAAGTGCGTGCTTTACGTCCTAATCTAAGTTTGTCAGGTGATTTTATCATCGGTTTTCCAGGGGAGACCTGCGATGACTTTAAAGAGACTTTGGCGTTAGTCGAAGAGCTTAAATACGACCGCTCCTTCAGTTTTGTTTACAGTGAACGTCCTGGCACACCTGCTGCTGGCTTCCCGGATGAAGAGCCTATGGAGAAGAAGAAACGCCGATTATTCGCGATACAAGAGTTGTTGAATAAGCAGACGGCGGACATTAGTGAAGCGATGTTGGGCACTGTACAACGTGTGTTAGTAGAGCGTTTGTCGCGTAAGTCTTTTGATCAAGTCGCAGGGCGTACTGAAAATAACCGTGTGGTGAATTTTGAAGGTTCGCCAGAGTTAATCGGTCAATTTGTCGATGTTGAAATCACTGAAGCGTTAAGCAACTCTTTACGCGGTGTCTTAGTGGCAACACCAGAAGCAGATTCACACGTTGCACCCCTGGCGTATGCGCTGTAAAATCATTCCAAGCATTTTAAACAGTAAGCACTTGTAACAAGGCTTACTGTGCTTTCAGGTTATCCTTTTAATTTTCTTTCAGGCCGTTGCCTGAATTACCTTTGAGACGCCTTTTGTCAGTACTGAATACCATTCAATTTAAACTTTTTCCTGAAGATAATGAGCGTTTACAGAATCTTTGCGGTTGGCATAACGAGCATTTTGACCAAGTTGAACTCCGCTTAGGGGTAGAGATTAATGCCCGTGGATATCTGCTTTCTATTACGGGATTAGCGGATCGGGTGATTCACGCCGAGCAGGTCATACTTGATTTGTATGAAGAGACGGGTCATGAGACCTTAACCCCTGAGCGTGTACATTTAGTGTTGCATGAATTGGGTTATGACAAGGCTCAGCCTTTAACGGTCGAGCAAACCTTGATTAAAACGCGCCGTAAAACGATTAAAACGCGCAATCCTAATCAAGCCAATTATATTCAAACGATTAAAAGCCATGATGTGAATTTCGGGATTGGTCCGGCTGGCACGGGTAAAACGTATCTAGCGGTTGCCTGTGCGGTCGAAGCGTTGGAAAATGAACAGGTTCGTCGTATTATTTTGACCCGCCCAGCGGTTGAGGCGGGCGAAAAGTTGGGGTTTTTACCGGGTGATTTAAGTCAAAAAGTCGATCCTTATTTACGCCCGTTGTTTGATGCATTGTTTGAAATGCTCGGCTTCGAAACGGTTGAGCGGCTGATTGAAAAGAATGTCATTGAAATCGCACCTTTGGCATTTATGCGCGGTCGAACCTTGAATGAAGCGTTTATCATCCTCGATGAAGCGCAAAATACCAGTACCGAGCAGATGAAAATGTTTCTAACACGAATTGGCTTTGGTTCTACCGCGGTGATTACCGGTGATATTACTCAGTGCGATTTACCGCGTCATCAAAAGTCCGGTTTACGCCATGTCATCGAGGTGCTAGACGGCGTCGAAGATATTGGTTTTACTTTCTACCAAACGCAAGATGTGGTGCGTCATCCGATGGTGCAAAAAATCGTCCACGCCTATGACCGCTACGAACGTCAGCATACTCAAGACGACGAACGTTCGAATCAACGTTCTGACCAGATAGCCAGTCAAGCTTCGCATAAAAACATGAAGTCGAGTTCTTAGAATGGAAAGTCAGAGTATGCTTGATATTGAATTACAGTGGGGGATTGACGAATTACCTGCACCCACGTTAGCGCAGTGCGAAATGTGGGTAGCGGCAGCCTTGGTTGGTGGCCGAGCAAGTCAAGCTGTTGAAATGACGATTCGTATTGTTGACCTGGCAGAAAGTCAGCAATTGAACCGTGATTACCGTGAAAAAAACAAACCCACTAATGTGCTCTCTTTTGAATTCGAACAACCACCAGGCCTGGTCGATTTAGGCGAAGCCTTACCCTATTTGGGGGACCTGGCTATTTGTGCAGAGGTCGTCGCGCAAGAAGCTTTAGTCCAGCATAAAGCATTAGAATCTCACTGGGCGCACATGATTGTGCACGGCACCTTGCATTTGCAAGGCTATGACCATATAGAAGATGATGAAGCCGAGATAATGGAAGGCTTGGAAATCAAAATTATGCAGGGATTAGGTTTTGCTAACCCCTACGAAACGACTTCCTGATGATTTAAAAGATCGAAGTTTATTACCAAAGCTTATCTAACCTGCTTTTCAGGTTAGAGGGTTTTTATAAAGAGGTTTAAATTGTAAATGAGTGACAGTATTAGCGGCTCTTCATGGCTGGAACGTCTAGGAAAGATTTTTTCAGATGAGCCGGAGAGTCGAGAAGAACTTATCAATGTCTTAAGTGACGCGCAAAGCCAAGGGTTGATTGATGCGGACGCATTATTAATGATCAATGGCGTTTTGAATGTGTCAGAAGCGCGCGTGCGTGACATTATGATTCCACGTTTACAGATTGAATTGATTGATGCCTCGGAACCTTTGGAATCAATTTTAGAAACCATGCTCGAAAGTTCACATTCGCGTTACCCAGTGATATCTGGCAATCAGATTGTTGGGGTCTTGCTCGCGAAAGATGTTTTTAGAGCCGTGGTAAAAGGTGAATTAACGACCAAAGAAGATTTGCAAGCCATTTACCGTGTGCCCATTTTTGTGCCTGAAAGCAAACGTTTAAATGTTTTATTGCGTGACTTTAAATCAAGCCGCAATCATTTGGCCTTAGTGGTCGATGAATATGCCGAATTAGCAGGCCTGGTGACGATTGAAGACGTGCTAGAGCAGATTGTGGGTGATATTGAAGATGAACATGATATTGAAGAGCAGGATCATATTCAAAAGCGTGTTGCAGGATCCTATTCTGTTAATGCTTTTACGCCAATAGAAAAGTTCAATGAATTCTTCGGTGTCTCTATACAAGATGGTAATAGTGAGACCATTGGAGGGTTTTTGGCCACTGAGTTTGGTCATGTACCTTTGCAAGAAGAAGTCTTAACAACCCAAGGTTTTTGTTTTACCGTGCTCAAAGGTAATAATCGTCGTGCTGAACTGTTTGAGGTTAAGCCTTTGGACGACAAGATTAGCGAGCAGGCTAAAGCAAATATCGACCGTCTTACCAACGCGGAATAACCATCGTATAATTGCGCTCAACCCTTAGTAAAGTTCAAAGGATTCTAGTTTTGAAAGCCGCCAAAAGACCATTTTTAAATGGGCTCATCACTCTGTTCTTACCTAAGAAAGCGCACGCGATTGCCTTTGTATTAGGGGTGTTGGGCGTTTTTTCCTTTGCGCCATTCGACTTTTCTCCCGTTATAATTGGTTCTCTAGCGGGTCTGTTTTTATTATGGTTAGAGGCGGAAAGCCGTTTTGAAGGGTTTAAAATTGGTTTATGGTTTGGTCTCGGCTTCTTTGGTCTAGGGGTGAGTTGGCTATTCTCTAGTATCTACATCTATTCTGGCGTTTTGCTACCGTTAGCCATTTTAATGACCTTAATCTTCGTTCTGTTCCTTGCACTATTTGTCGCATTCAGTGGCTGGATAACGCAGTATTTTAAAAATAGTAAACGACCAGGCCTGGTATTAACCGTGTTGTTTCCTGCGGTCTGGGTTGGTGGGGAACTACTACGTTCTTCTCTATTTGGCGGCTATCCTTTGTTGTTAGTCGGTAATACGCATCTAATGACTTGGCTGGCGGGTTATGCACCCGTTTTGGGGGTTTGGGGTGTCTCTTGGGCGATTGCCATGTCCGCGGGTTTGTTGTTGTGGTTGTTTAAAAGCCGTTCTTGGGTTGTTGCGAGTTTGACGCTGTGCCTGCTGTGGTCGATTGGCGGATTATTGCAGGATATTGAGTGGGTCAAGCCGCTTGATAAACCGATTGATATTGCCTTGTTACAGGGTAATGTTCCTCAGGAAAAGAAGTGGCTCCAGTCTGAATTTATGCCCACCTTGAAGACTTATGTTTCACTGACTAAAAGTAATATGGATGCGGATGTGATTGTCTGGCCGGAGACGGCGATTCCTGCTTATTATGATGTGGTGGAGCGCGGTGCTTTAAACTCATTTATCAAAGATGCTCAACTGTTAAGTACTGATATTCTCGCGGGCACGATTGCGGGCGATCGCGGTTCAGAAAACTATTACAACGCCCTTATTAATCTACATCGTCCCGAAGACCGGTATTACAAGCACCACCTGGTGCCTTTCAGTGAGTTCTTTCCGCTCAATGATTTGTTTGCTTTTGTCAGTTCGCTGTTTGATATTCCGTATGCCACTTTTACGGCAGGTCAAGAAGATCAAGCGCCCCTTATGTTGGGGGGGCAGTTGGCTGGATTGAGCATCTGTTATGAAACCGCTTTTGGCGAAGAAATGGCGATGCAGTTGCCGGATGCAAAATACTTTATTACCGTGAGTAATGACGCCTGGTTTGCGCACACTTTTGAACCAGCGCAGCAGCTGCAGGAAGTTCGGATGCGAGCACTAGAGCTAGGGCGTGAAATAGCCCGCAGTACCAATACTGGTTTTAGCGCGATTATTGATATACAAGGCAATATTAAACAGCAGATTCCAGCTTATGAAACGGGTGTTTTAAGAGGGCTGATACAGCCTTATGAAGGCATGACTTTCTATGCGGAGTGGGGCAAGCTGCCAGTACTGTTTTTGCTATTTAACTTATTTGGTTTTATGCTGGCAAAACGCTATTTCTTAACCGGACGTCTATAGTCGCCCGGTTCATTGTAGAGTTCGAATGGCTTATTTAGGATGGTCAAACATCGGATGGTTTTCGTCCATCGCAGCCGCTAAGCGTAGTCTTAATAACGTAATATCCGTCGGATCAGCCAAAGTCAGCGCCTTATCAATCAATATTGTTTCCAGTAGCGGCAAATCCATGCTGATGAACTCATCCACACCTTTTTCAGCTTCGGATAAATATTCCGCTGCTTGCATAACATCGGCATGCAAATCTTGTTGAACTTGTTCAAACTCTTTGCTGGTTAACTCCGCAAGCTCATGGTCTGCTTGCTCAGCTTTCTCAATCGCATGTCCCAATAGTTGCCAGGTTTTTTGCTCAGTAGAAATTAAAGATTCCTTAGCATGATTCAGTAAGGTTCTATACGCTTCGAGCATTTTGTTGCCATTCATTATTTTCTCCTGTTAATGGTCTGTTTCAACTATAATATTGAACTTATTTAATTTAATAAGCAAGTCGAAAAAGCTCGATTTTCTTAGATGCACGCTAACCGTTTGGAAGTAGAAGTAAAAGCCATGTCAGAAGTTCAATACAATCCTCAGCAAATTGAAGCAGAAATCCAAAAATATTGGGACGATAACGAGACCTTTGTGGTCAATGAAGATGACAGCAAAGAGAAGTATTATTGCCTGTCTATGTTCCCGTATCCAAGTGGAAAACTGCACATGGGGCATGTGCGTAACTACACCATTGGTGATGTGATTTCACGTTACCAGCGTATGCAAGGTAAAAACGTGCTGCAGCCAATGGGTTGGGATGCGTTTGGTTTGCCTGCGGAAAATGCCGCTATGGCCAACAATGTTGCGCCAGCTAAGTGGACTTATGAAAATATCGATTACATGCGTACTCAGCTGAAGTCTTTAGGGCTTGGTTATGACTGGACGCGCGAAATAGCGACTTGTCACCCTGAATATTACCGTTGGGAGCAGTGGTTATTCACGCGCCTTATGCAAGAAGGTTTGGTCTATCGTAAATTATCAGTCGTTAACTGGGATCCGGTTGATATGACCGTCTTGGCGAATGAACAGGTTATTGATGGTAAAGGTTGGCGTTCTGGTGCACCAGTTGAGCGTAAAGAGATTGCTCAGTGGTTCCTGCGTATCACCGATTACGCTGAAGAGTTGTTAGAAGGTTTAGATAAATTGGATGGTTGGCCTGAGCAGGTTAAAACCATGCAGCGCAACTGGATTGGTAAATCAACTGGCTTACAGATTTCTTTTCCGATCCAAGGGCAAGCAGAAGGGCAAGATGCGACTTTAGATGTTTACACCACCCGTCCAGATACCTTGATGGGCGTGACTTATTTAGCGATTGCCTCGGATCACCCGTTGTCGGTTAAAGCCTCTATCAATAATGAGCCGTTGGAACGTTTCATTGAAGAGTGCTCTCATGTCTCAACTGCGGAAGCAGATATGGAGACCATGCAGAAGAAAGGCGTGGATACCGGGATTCGTGTGACCCATCCGATTACCGGTGAAATCGTTCCTGTTTGGGCAGCGAACTTTGTCTTAATGAATTACGGTACCGGTGCGGTGATGTCTGTACCCGCGCATGATCAACGTGATTATGAATTTGCTAAAGCCTATGGTTTAGAGATCAAAGCGGTCATTGCCCCGAGTGCCGATGAAATGGCAGACGTGTCGAAAACTGCCTTTACTGAAAAGGGCATCTTGGTTAATTCTGGTCAGTTTGATGGTCTTAAATCTAAGCAAGCATTACACGAAATGGCGAAAGTCCTGGGTGAGAAAAAAATAGGTGAGAAAAGTCTGGGTGAAAAACAGACCAACTACCGTTTACGTGACTGGGGAATTTCTCGTCAGCGTTATTGGGGTTGCCCGATTCCGGTTATCTATTGCCCTGCGTGTGGTGCTTTACCTGTGCCAGAAGATCAGTTACCCGTTAAATTGCCAGAAGATGTTGTGCCGGATGGTTCAGGCTCACCATTGGCTAAGCTAGACAGTTTTAAAAACTGTGACTGCCCTCAGTGTGGTGGTCCAGCTCAGCGTGAAACGGATACCTTTGATACCTTCTTTGAGTCGTCTTGGTATCACGCTCGTTACACCTCTAAAGACAATTCAGAAGCAATGTTGGATGAACGTGCTGATTACTGGGCGCCTGTTGATCAATACATCGGGGGTATTGAACACGCTATCTTGCATCTTTTGTATGCACGCTTCTTCCACAAGCTGATGCGTGATCAAGGACTGGTCAACTCTGACGAACCGTTTAAGAAGTTATTGACCCAAGGTATGGTGTTATTAGACGGCACTAAAATGTCGAAGTCGAAAGGCAATACGGTCGATCCGCAAGGTCTGATTGCAAAGTTTGGCGCTGATACGGTACGTCTATTCATTATGTTCGCGGCGCCGCCAGAGCAGAGTTTGGAATGGTCTGATAAAGGCGTTGAGGGCGGCTTCCGCTTCCTTAACCGCGTTTGGCGTCAAGTGCAAAGCCACATTGAAGCAGGCCTGGTCACTGCAGCGACTTCATCTGAAGGCCTGAATAAAGACGCGAAAGCATTGCGTTTGAAATTGCATGAAACCTTGCAGAAAGTCACAGATGATATCGGTCGTCGTCAAACCTTCAATACCGCAATTGCGGCTTGTATGGAACTGATGAACGAATTGTCTAAATTTGAAGACACAACTGAATCAAGTCGTGGCGTGATGCAAGAAGCCTTAGAAATCTTAGTGTTGATGTTATCGCCAATGACACCGCATCTATCACAGAATTTGTGGATCGCTTTAGGCAAAGACGGTTTAGTCGTGGATGCAACTTGGCCGGTGGTCGATGAGTCGGCGCTGGTTAAATCTGAGATTGAATTGATGGTTCAGGTCAACGGTAAGTTACGCGGTAAAATTGAAGTGTCTGTGGACACGGATAAAGAGACTATTTTAGCGATGGCTAAAAGCGATGAAACTGTATTGAAATTTATTGACGGTAAAGAGATCCTCAAAGAAATCGTCGTACCAGGTCGATTGGTTAACTTAGTCGTTAAAGGTTAAAAAAGTTACTCGAATAAACAATCCAAAAGTGAACCCTATGCTACAAACGCTTAAAACATGCAATATGCCTTTAAAAGACTTAAAGGCGAGCCGCCATCAAACAGATCAAGCAGGTTTGGTTGAGAGCTACCAGGCCTGGTCAGTGAGTGCTTGGCAATTTATGTCCATGACATTGATGGTGAGTCTATTGATAATGATGACGGCTGGATTAAGTGGCTGTGGTTTTCATTTGCGTGGTTTAGACAGTGTGGGTGATACGCAATTTAAAACGGTTAAATTGCAAAGCACTACTGGAGTGCGTCCTGAGGTGCTCCAAGCGATTCGTTCGCAATTGGCTCAGTCGGGCGTTAAGTTGGTTGACTCCTTGGCGGCGGCAGAGTTACAGATTGTTTTACATCCGACGGTTTATAAGGCGAGTCGAACGGCTTATTCTGGCTTGGGAGATACCACGGCAGAGTTTTTGAGAATGGAACAAGGCTTTGCAGCGACCTTGGTGGCCACCGAGCAAATGGTGGTTACGAGCAGTGTACAAACCTATCGTGATCGGCAGATTGATACTGGTGCCTTGTTAGCCGCCAATCGTGAGTTGTCGAGTATTCAGCGAGAAATGGCAGAAGATTTGGCCAGGAAAATGATGGATAGAATCAATCGCGCGATGTTAAAGGCCGCGGATAGCTCGACGGTTGTGCCAGTAGAAAACGCTACACCAACCATTGTACCAACGCATTAAGGCACTGTTTTGATTGTAGCGAGCGCGTTTCTAAACCAACTGAAAGCAGCTTCTTTTGCAGTACAACCGATTTATCTGTTGTATGGTGAGGAGCCGCTGTTTTTGCGTGACTGTTATGATGGCTTGCGTAAAACACTGCAAGGTCAGGGTTATTTAAGCGGGGATGTTTACGATGTCGACGCCAATTTTGATTGGCAGTCTCTGCAAATGGAAACCCAGGCGGGTTCGCTATTTTCTGATATGCGGATGATTTTGGTGAATATGCCCAAAGGTTCGCCAGGTCGAGATGGGGGTAAGTTTATTCAGGATTGGTGTCAGTTTGTGCAGACATTACCGCCTGAAATAGTCATTGTTTTTTTATGTGAACGATTGGATAGCCGACAGCTTAAGTCAAAATGGGTTGTCGCAATAGAGTCAGCAGGCCTGGTGGTACAGGCCAAACCAGTGCCGATAAATGCTTTGCCTAATTGGTGTCAACAAAAAGCCCAAAGTCTGGATTTAACCTTGGAACCTGAGGCTGCCAACTTGTTAGCGGAACGGGTCGAGGGGAACTTATTAGCGGCCGATCAAGAATTGCTAAAGTTGTCCCTGTTATTGCCAGCTGGTAGCAGTATTAATGCTTTGACCATATTAGAGAATGTTGTCGATCAAGCGCATTATCAACTGTTTGCTTTGTCATCCGCCGTGTTGAATGGCCAGGTTGCCTATAGTTTGCAGATGTTGATGCGTTTGCGCCAAGAAGGCATTGAAGCTCCGGTTATACTTTGGCTACTGTCGAAAGAGTTACGTCAGCTCATAACGTTGGCACAGCTCTCACAGCAGATTTCTATGGGGCAAGCTTTTAAGCAATGTGGTATTTGGCAGTCGAAACAGTCAGAGTACAGTAATGCGCTGAACCGTCAGGGGTTGATGTCTTGGCAGGCGTTATTAAAGTCCGCTTTAAAAGTCGATTTAATGATCAAAGGTATTCAGCCGACCATGAGTCCTGATGAGGTTTGGTTAGGTTTGTCGGAACTGGTTTCTAAAATGGCGCGTGCGTAGACTGTTATTTAACAGGTGAATTCAAGAAACGTTTTCACTCTAAGAAACATCAGAAAAGAACAAAAAGAACAGGGTGAGTATCCACATGAATGTAAAAGAGTATATGCAAAAATTAGGTGGGCAAGCCAGAGCCGCTTCACGCGCTTTAGTGAGAGCCACCACCAAAGATAAGAATCGTGCATTATTGGCGATGGCAGATGCGTTGCAAAGTTCAGCTGAATTTTTAAAGGCAGAGAATGCTAAGGATTTAGAAAATGGTAAGAACAACGGCTTAGATGCCGCGATGTTGGATCGTTTAGCCATTACCGATGCAGGCATTGCTGGCATGATTGAAGGTTTAAAACAAGTCGCAGCACTGCAAGACCCGATTGGTGAAATCTCGGATATGAGCTTTCGCCCATCTGGGATTCAAATCGGTAAAATGCGCGTGCCATTAGGTGTGGTGGGTATTATTTATGAATCGCGCCCTAACGTAACGATAGATGCCGCGGCTTTGTGTTTAAAGTCGGGTAATGCGGCGATTTTACGCGGTGGTTCTGAAGCAACTTATTCTAACCAGGCCTTAGCGAAATGTATTCAGCAAGGGTTGGCGGCGGCAGGTTTGCCAGAAACCGCTGTGCAAGTCGTTGAAACCACAGATCGTGAAGCGGTTGGTGAATTGATTACCATGCCGGAGTTTGTCGATGTGATTATTCCACGTGGCGGCAAAGGCTTGATTGAACGTATTAGTCAGGATGCGCGTGTGCCAGTGATTAAGCATCTGGATGGCATTTGCCATGTGTATATTGACGATTCGGCAGACTATAACAAAGCGATTCGTGTCGCGGTGAATGCAAAAACCCATCGTTATGGGGTGTGTAATGCCATGGAGACTTTATTGATCGCAGAGTCGCAGGCCGCCAGAGTGTTACCTGAACTGGCAAAACAGTTCGGTGATAAGGGCGTAGAATTACGCGGTTGCAAAAAAACCTGCGCGATTATTAAGGCGAATGCCGCCACTGAAGAAGACTGGGCAACCGAGTATTTAGCCCCGATCTTATCGATACGGGTGGTGAAGGATGTGGATATGGCGATGGATCATATTGCGCAGTATAGTTCAGGGCATACCGAGTCGATTATTACGGAAAACTTCACTATTTCCCGACGCTTTTTAGCGGAAGTCGATTCAAGTTCGGTGATGGTCAATGTCTCGACCCGTTTTGCGGATGGCTTTGAATATGGTTTAGGCGCAGAAATCGGCATTAGCACCGATAAATTTCATGCGCGTGGGCCAGTGGGTTTGGAAGGTTTAACCTCACAGAAATACATCGTTTTAGGTGATGGCAATATTCGTAAGTAAGTTAAAGCGTCTCAAGGACAACTTTGCTAAACGAACTTAAGAGAGTAAACCTGTGAAACTGATTGGTATTAATGGCGGTACTTTTGACCCCATCCATTACGGGCATTTAAGGCCCGCTTTGGAAGTGCAACAGCAACTTGAATTAGATCAGGTTTTGTTTGTACCTTGTTATCAACCCGTGCATAGAGCGTTGCCACAGGTGCCTGCAGAACAACGCTGTGCCATGATAGAGTTGGCGATTGAAAATCAGCCAAGGTTTACCTTAGAAAAAATTGAGATTGAACGAGGCGGTCCATCCTATATGGTGGATACATTGGCCAGCTTGAAACAAAGAATGCCCGATGCCAGTTTAGTGTTGATGATGGGCACCGATGCGTTTGCACAATTTCATACGTGGCAAAACTGGCAAGGTATTTTACAACTCGCCAACCTGGTCATTATGCACCGCCCAGGTGAGATCATGCCGACCGATGGGGAAGTCGGCAAAATTTATCAAAGCCATCAAGCGACTCGGTTAACGGAGGCGTCTGGGCAGATTGTGGACGTTGCCGTCACCCAGCTGGATATCAGTTCGACGATGGTGCGAGAACAGATTAAAGACGGAAATTCAGCAGATTATTTATTACCGCCATGCGTAATGGCGTTTATTCAAAAACACGGCTTATATCAATAAGCTAGATACATATTAAAAAGATACTAAAAGAGAAAAAATTATGACTATGGATGTACAAGCAATAGAAGAGTTAGCGGTTAAAACACTAGAAGATTTTAAGGCACGTGATATTCAAATCATCGATATCTCAGAAATCAGCGATTTCGCCGACAGAATGATTATCGCAACAGGTACCTCTACGGCACACGTTAAAGGGGTGGGTAACAATGTCGCTTTAGCCTTTAAAGATGCTGGTTTTCCTGCATTAGGTGTCGAAGCAGGGCCACAACCTGACTGGGTACTAATCGATTTAGGCGATGTGATCATTCACGTCATGACAGAAAGTGCGCGTGCACATTACGCTTTAGAAAAACTATGGGAAGTTAAGCCTTCTCATGATGCTGCTGAATAAGTCTCTATAAGTTAGTAAATATAAAGTAGCAAAATTGCAGCAGAAAAGGTCTTAAGCTAGATGGTAATTCACTTTATAACGGTTGGCCAGAAAATGCCCAAATGGGTACAAGACGGCTACGTCGAATATGCCAAACGGCTGCCGAAAGCTTGCACGCTTAAATTGGTTGAACTACCGATGGCGCAACGCGGCAAAACCGGTTCTGCGGATGTCTATAAAGCTGAAGAAGCCAAACGTATTTTAGCGGCGATTCCGAAAGGTGCCCGTTTGATTATCTTGGATGAACATGGTCAGCAAGTCACCACCAAAGGCCTTGCCGATAAACTCGAAGAGTGGCTCGGTGGCGGACAAGATGTGGCTTTGATTGTCGGTGGGCCTGATGGGCTTGAAGACAGTCTAATTCAACAAGCACAATGGAAGTGGGGTTTGTCTAACCTGACGATGCCACATCCTATGGTGCGGATTTTGGTGGCTGAACAGATCTATAGAGCGTGGTCAGTTATAAACAACCACCCCTACCACCGCGAATAAAAACGGCTTGTTTGCTTAATCTCTGCGTTACTCAACCGCTCATGTACTCATCGTACACTTCGTGGTTGAGTGCCTTGACCTTAAGCAAAACGCTCGTTTTTTCAATTGGCTGCCAGACCTTGCCTTGACCTAAATAAAAAACCCTCCTTTTTCAAATGGCTTTTTGGTTTTTTCTTTATCTTTAACTTAGACAATCCAAACCCTTCTTAAATCTGACCAGGCCTGGTCATTATGTAAATTCACAAAGCTTACGCCTGGTTTACTAGGTTTATTAAACGTTCTAGTCGAATCGGTTTCTATTATGAACTTGCTTGAAGTCTTGAATGGGTCCTAAAGGAATAATGCCAGTTGGGTTGATGGTGTCGTGGCTACCGTAGTAGTGGACTTTGGTGTAATCCAGATCGACGGTTTCAGCGATACCTTCATGTTGATAGATGTCGAGTACATAGTTAAAAAGGTTCGGGTAGTCGATTAAACGCTTGAGATTGCACTTAAAGTGTCCGTAATAGACGGCGTCAAATCGAATTAAAGTGGTAAATAGCCGAATGTCAGCTTCCGTCAATTGGTTACCGACCAGATAACGCTGGTTTGATAGGCGTTCTTCGCAGAGATCTAAGGCTTTGAATAATTTAGTGACCGCTCGCTCATAGGGGATTTGCTTGGTTGCAAATCCTGCGCGATAGACGCCGTTATTAATGTTGTGGTAGATGAATTCATTTATCTCATCAATTGCGGCTTGCTGCGCTGTGGGATAGTAGTCTCCGGCTTTGGCGCCCAGATGGTCAAACGCCGAGTTGAACATGCGAATGATTTCAGAGGACTCATTGTTGACGGCCGTTTGCAGTTTTTTATCCCAAAGTAACGGCACACTGACAACACCGGTGAAGTCGGGTTTTGCCAGGGTGTATATTTCATGGAGCAGGGTTTTGTGATTGACGTTATCTTCTACGACGCCTGGACCCGCATGGAAAGTCCAACCTTCTTCGTCATTCATATGGGCATTGACGACTGAAACAGAAATAAATTCTTCCAGTCCTTTTAGCTGGCGCATCATCAACGCGCGGTGCGCCCAAGGGCAGGCTAGCGATACATACAGATGATAGCGATTGGCTTCGGCTTTAAAACCACCACTGCCTGTAGGGCCTGCTTGACCGTCAACCGTAATCCAGTTTCTGAAAACAGATTCCATTCGCTTGAATTCACCCTGGGTGACTTCAGTGTCATACCAAACGGGTTCCCACTTGCCATTGACTAAAAATCCCATGTTATTTTCCTTTTAGATCTATTTTTCTCATTGAGAGTCTGTATTAGGGCTTATCGAACAAACTTCTAAAGCCACTGAATATTTCACCAGGCCTGGTAGGTTTGTAAAAAACTAAAAGCGACCTTGTCTAAAGTCTTCGAAGGCTTGTTTTATCTCAGCTTGCGTATTCATTACAAAGGGCCCGTGGCGTGCAATCGGTTCATTAATCGGCTGAGCTGAGGCGACAATAAATCGGCTCAATTCATTACCTGCTTGGAGGCTTATGGTCTCTCCCTTTGTCAAAATCGCTAAACAACCTTGGCTGAGGGTTTGTTTTTGTTCACCGACAATCAATTTCCCACTAATGACGTAAATAAAACTATTGTCTGCCGCATTAACCGTTTGCGACCAGGTATGCCCTGGATTAAGGTTAACGTCCATAAAAAGTGGATGCACAAAGTTATTGATCACGGGTCCAATTGTGCCTTTGTCTGTTTTACCGACAATGACTTTTGTTTGGCTGCCGTCGGCATAGGTTTCAACGGGAACGGCATCAGGCTCATAATCTTGATAAGCCGCAGGCGTCATTTTGGCGTAGCTGGGTAGGTTTATCCAAAGTTGGAAGCCGCGCATCTCGCCAGAGACTTGTTCAGGCATTTCAGAATGGACGATGCCTTTACCTGCGGTCATCCACTGAATGCCACCAGGTTTGAGAAGACCGCTGTTACCATGATTATCTTCGTGGCGCATATGACCGGCAATCATATAGGTCATGGTTTCAAAGCCGCGATGTGGGTGCGCTGGAAATCCAGCAATGTAATCATCCGGGTTGTCAGTACCAAAAAAATCCAGCATCAAAAAAGGATCTAGTAAGTCGATTTCTGAGGTACCAATGAGTCGGGTCATTTTGACTCCCGCACCATCCGAAGTAGGTCTACCTCGGCTAATCAGTTGTATTTCTTTAATCATGATTCCTGGTTCCTGTCTTTGCATTGGTCGATTGAAAAGGCGCCGGGTCCATGATGAATCAATAATAAAAAGGCACCCGTGATGGCCATATTTTTCATAAACATAATCATCTGAATTTGGTCTGCAAAATCAAAGTGAAACAGCAGTGCGGCTAAAAAACTAAAGCCGGCCAAAGTCAAGGCTGCAAGACGAGTATGCCAACCTAAAATAATGGCGATGGCGCCTATCACTTCAGTCAATATGACCAGAGGGAGTAAGCTGCCTGAAACCCCCATGGCCTCCATATAGCTCACCGTATCAAGATAACTGAAGATTTTGTTCATCCCGGCCATTAGAAAAATGCCGGCGAGGAGTAAGCGACCTATGGGGGCGCTCAATGCGATTAAATGGTTCATGTCTTTCTCCTGAATACTTTATTAAATTAAGTATTTTTATGACTTACGGTCAGATTAACGCTTGTAGAGGAAATGAAAAACCAGCAAAATGGTAAAACATTGTTGCTTAATAGAGAACGGTTTGTGAAGGGCGTGTTATGGGACAGTTAGAAAACATACAGATATTCATCCGCATTGTGGAAGCGGGTGGCATCGGCAAGGCTGCAGAGCAGATGGATTTAGCGAAATCCGCAGTCAGTCGGAGACTGGCTGAGCTTGAATCTAAGTTAGGTGCCCAGTTGCTGCAGCGGACAACACGTCGTTTAAACCTAACGGAGGCGGGAAAGTTTTATTATGAGCGTGCAATTAAGGTATTGGATGCCGTTGATGAGATGAATGGTCTATCGGAAATGGAGGGAGGTGAAATTGAGGGAGTATTGCGATTGTCTGTGCCGATGTCTTTCGGATTAAGTCATCTATCACCTGCTTTGGAAGCGTTTGCTTCTCTGCATCCTAAACTCCATCTGCAAATTGATTTTTCGGATCGTCAGGCAGATATGATTGCAGAAGGGCTGGACTTAGCATTCCGTATTTCCGAATTACAAGACTCCACAATGCAGGCGCGAAAAATAGTGCCTATAGAGTTTGCCTTGCTGGCAAGTCCTGAATACCTTAAGCAATATGGTTTCCCTAAACACCATGATGATTTGCAAAACCATCTACAGTTACGTTATGGCACGGGACATGAGGATCGTTGGCGCTTAGTGGATCCAGAAGGTCGCAAGGTTAGCATTCATTTGTCGGGGCAAATGAGTGCAAACAATGGCGATTTTTTATGCCAAATGGCGATTAATGGACATGGTCTGGTAATGCTGCCAACTTTTATCGCTTGGCAAGCATTGCAGTCAGGCACGTTAGTGAAAGTCTTACCTGAATATCAAATTACCAGCATAGCGGCATATGCGGTTTATCCACAAAACCGTTTTCTACCCAAGAAGTCTAGGGTGTTGATTGATTTCTTAGTCGACTACTTTAAAGATAATGTCTATTGGGATAAAAATTAACGACTTGGTTTTTAAAGCTTTTTTAGTTAAATGACGCTAATTTATTTGACATGGCTGGGATAGATGTGGATAATCTTTCGATTGCTTTCAAGCCGTTTGCGGTTTTGTTATCTTCGTAGAGAATCTACGTGGAGACATCGAGAGTTGTGTTAATAGAGGTCTACGGATCGGTTAATGCGTAAAACCTAATTATTGGAGATTTAAAAATGGCTAATTCAGTTCAAGCAACTAAACGCGCACGTATTGCAGAAAAAACTCGTATCCTTAACGTTGCACAACGTTCAGACATGCGTACTGCAGTGAAAAAAGTATTAGCGGCAATCGCTGCTGGTGACAAAGCTGCTGCAAATACTGCTTTCCGTGCCGCTCAGTCTAAGTTAGACGGTATGGCGCGTAAAGGCATTATTGCTAAGAACAAAGCTGGACGTTCTAAGAGCCGTATCAACGCTCGTATTAAAGCGATGGCTTAATTTTATTTAGTTTTTAACTAAGTAAAATAAAAAAACCGGGATAAACCCGGTTTTTTTGTATCTGAATTTTATGGATTGAATAAAAAGGAGTTCAAATGACATTTTTACGTTTAATGGCCTTACTGGAAGGCAGTTCGTTATTGCTTTTATTGTTTGTGGCGATGCCTCTTAAATATCAATTCGGAATGCCGGAAGTGGTGAGTTTGGTGGGGCGTTTACACGGCGGTCTATTTGTTGTCTTTAATATTGTGCTGTTTTATAACGTCTTTAAAGGTCGAGTCACTGAGGTGCTGGGCTTTATTGGCTTGCTAGCCTCGTTGGTGCCTTTTGGTACATTTGTCTATAAAGCCAAGGTCTTAAAGAATTCTCCGATTCAGACGGCGGCTTTAAATAGTCAGGCTTAAATTCAGAGTGTGGTTTAAGTTGATTGTTTAAGAGGATATGGGATAAGTTGATACAATCGCAACCGCCCTTGTGATGGGTCTGGTACAATTTCAGCAGATTAAGTCTATCCGGCAAGTCAATAACCAACCTGAGTGAGATTTCCATTTGAAACGTATCATTAAAGCAACGGCCACTGTCGGTGGAATGACCATGATCTCGCGTATTTTGGGATTTGTCCGCGACATGATTATTGCCCGCTATTTTGGTGCGACAGCAGGTGCGGATGCTTTTTTGGTGGCCTTCAAAATACCCAACTTTTTCCGCCGATTGTTTGCAGAAGGTGCCTTTTCGCAGGCGTTTGTACCGATACTCTCTGAAGTCAAAGAGAAGCAGGGCAAAGCAGCGGTTAAGCATTTAATTGATGCCTTGAGTTATCGCCTAGGCGGCATCTTATTGTTAGTGACGGCAACCGGTGTATTTGGTTCTTCACTGTGGATGATGGTGTTTGCGCCTGGTTTTATGGATGAGCCTGAGAAATTCAATCTCGCCGCCGATATGTTGTCTATTACTTTTCCTTATTTATTACTGATTTCCTTGGTGGCGTTTTCCTCAGCCATTATGAATACCTATAATCAATTTGCGGTACCTGCCTTTACACCGGTATTTTTAAATTTAGTGCTCATCAGCTTTGCAGTGTGGGTCTCGCCTTTATTGGACGTCCCTGTCATGGCGTTGGCTTGGGGTGTTCTAGCTGCTGGGGTGGTGCAACTGTTGTTTCATCTACCGTACTTATACCGTTTAGGGTTGTTGCCACATCCTACTCGTCAAGCGGATCCTGGTGTCGGTGAGGTTAAGCGTTTGATGATTCCGGCCTTATTTGGTGTATCCGTTGCACAGATTAACCTGTTGGTCGATACGATTCTGGCGTCGTTTTTGATTACAGGTTCGGTCTCTTGGTTATATTATTCAGATCGTTTAATGGAGTTTCCTTTAGGTGTGTTTGGTGTGGCTTTAGCGACGGTAGTGTTACCAGGTCTGTCCAAAAAAGCGGCCAATGAAAATTGGGATGGATTTCAAAAAGATATCGATTCGGCTTTGCGTTTAGTTTTGATTATTGGGGTGCCAGCCACCTTAGGCTTGTTGTTGTTAGCAGAACCGCTCATCATTACTTTATTCTTTTATGGTGAGTTCACGGCATTCGATGTCAGTATGTCAGGCGCGAGTCTCATGGCATACTCATTCGGTCTACTCGGTTTTATCTTGGTTAAGATTCTCGCGCCCGCATTTTATGCCCGTAAAGATATGAAAACCCCTGTTAAAGTCGCTATTATTGCGCTGACAACCAATATGATTATGAACCTGATTTTAATCGGCCCCTTTGCTCATGTCGGTTTAGCGGCCGCGACCAGTATCTCTGCTTTTATTAATGCTGGATTATTGTATTGGTATCTGACAAAACAAAATGTTTTTAGTCCTTTAGCGGGTTGGGGTAAGTTGATTACTCAGGTGCTACTCGCTAATGTCGTTTTAGTGGCCGCTATTCTACTCATTAATCCAGATTTGGAGCATTGGTTGAGTTTTACTGGCTGGGAACGAATGGCCTGGTTATTGGGGCTGGTGTTTAGTGTGATGGTGGTCTATTTTGCCACCTTAATGCTTGTTGGTTTAAACCCTAAACGGTTGTTAAAAAGCGAAGTCTGATGGGTTTAATAAGCCATTTTTTGAATAGAGTTCAAACTCAATTTCTAAGATGATCAGGCCTGGTAAGTTTAAATTGACGTTCGTTTTGACGGTTTTTAACCGTTATTTAATGCTCTTTAAAAGATTATCAGCCTCTTAAGGCTTTGAATCGGCTATAATTTACGGCTTATTTTTTAGTTAGTAATGGCGTTAATGCAGTTAATTCGTGGCTTACACAATCTCCAACAATTTAAGTCGCAACTTAAGCAAGGCTGTGTACTGACTATTGGTAATTTTGACGGCTTGCATTTGGGCCATCAGCAAGTCGTGCAAGCGGTTGCCGAACAGGCCAAAGAAATGTGTCTGCCAAGCGTGGTGATGATTTTTGAACCCTTGCCGATTGAGTACTTTGCACCTGAGAAAGCGCCTGTGCGTTTAATGAATTTTCGTGAGAAAGTTCAAGCGCTTCAGTCCACCGAAATAGATTATGTTTTGTGCGTGCGTTTTAACGCGTCTTTTGCCGAGTTGAGTGCTGAAGATTTCGTGCAGAAAATCTTATTGGATGGCCTGAATGTCAAACACCTGGTGGTCGGAGATGACTTTCGTTTTGGCAAACAACGCCAAGGGAATTACGCTTATTTGCAGGCCTCGGGTGCTGTGAAGGGTTTTAGCGTCACGGATATGCCGACCTTTGGTTTGGCTAAAGAGAGAGTGAGCAGTACGCGTGTCAGAGCCGCACTCAGCTCACACGATTTGACTGAAGCCAAAGCCTTATTAGGTAAAGCCTTTAAGTTTAATGGTCGGGTTATTCATGGTCAAAAGTTAGGCCGAACCATTGGTTTTAGAACGTTAAATCTCAATCCAAAGCGTTTTCATATGCCAGTGCAGGGCGTCTTTGCCGTAACGGTGGATGGCATTGCGGATAAACCCTGGCCGGGTGTTGCTAATTTGGGCTTACGCCCAACGGTAGACGGTGTAAGACCTTCAATTGAAGTGCATTTGTTTAACTGGGACAAAGACCTTTACGGTAAACACGTAGACGTCACTTTGGAACACTTTATTCGTCCAGAAATGAAATTTGATAGTATCGAGGCATTAAAGCATCAGATTGGCCTGGATGCTGAGTTAGCCAAACAGTTTTTTAAAATTTAAATCGTGCTTTATGCACATTCAACATAGTGAAAATCACATGACAGACTATAAACCAACCTTAAACTTGCCTGAAACAGATTTCCCAATGCGTGGAAGCCTGCCAAACCGTGAGCCTGCTCAAGTTGCCAAATGGCAATCAGAATCGTTATATAAAACGGTTCGTGAACACATGAAAGGCCGTCCAAAGTTTATTTTGCATGACGGACCTCCGTATGCAAACGGTGATATTCATATCGGTCACGCAGTCAATAAAGTGCTAAAAGACATGATTGTAAAGTCAAAAGGTCTCAGTGGTTTTGATGCGCCGTTGGTGCCGGGTTGGGATTGTCATGGTCTGCCGATTGAACTGAATGTTGAAAAGAAAAAAGGCAAAGTAGGCCAAAAAATTGGCGCGACTGAGTTCCGTGAAGAGTGCCGCATTTACGCACAGAAGCAGGTCGATGGTCAGATGGCGGATTTCCAGCGTCTCGGAATTTTGGCGGATTGGGAAAATCCATATTTAACGAAAGATTTTGCGTTTGAAGCCAATGAAATTCGTGCCTTGTCTAAAATCGTTGCGAACGGACACTTGGTTAAAGGGACTAAACCTGTTTACTGGAGTGTCGGTGCGCATACTGCGTTGGCAGAAGCGGAAGTTGAATACGAGAATAAACGTTCTAAATCGATTGATGTGCGTTTTCATGTGGTGGATGACGAAGCGTTCTTTAAACGTTGTCATCATGTAGAAGACCATTTGGGTGAAGGTCCTTTGTCTGTGGTTATTTGGACAACGACACCTTGGACTTTACCGGCTAACCAAGCGGTTTCTATCAATCCTGAATTAGAGTATGCCGTCATACAAGTGGAAGGCGAACATGGTCCTGAGCGTCTGTTTATCGCCGAAGCGATGATTAAAGACTCTATGGACAAATGGGGCTTTGATAAATACCGAGTGATTGCATACGGTCCAGGGTCACAGTTTGATTTAATCCGTTTACAGCACCCATTCTATGATCGTATTGTGCCATTGATTTTAGGTGATCATGTCACCACAGAAGCCGGTACCGGTTGTGTGCATACTGCACCAGGTCACGGTCAAGAAGATTTCGCGGTGGGTCTGAAATATGATCTAGAAGTCGATTGTCCAGTAGATGGTTCAGGTAACTTTGTCGCCGGCACGCCTTTGTTTGAAGGTGAGAACGTGCTTAAAGTGGATGATCACGTTATTGAAGTCTTGAAAGAGCACAAAGCGTTATTGCACATCGAAATCATCGAGCACAGTTACCCACATTGCTGGCGTACTAAAACGCCATTGATTTTCCGTACAACACCTCAGTGGTTTATCAGTATGAGTGAAGGCGGATTGAGTGACCTTGCTTTGGCTGAAATCAAGAAAGTTCAGTGGATTCCTGAATGGGGTCAAAACCGTATTGAGGGCATGATTGAAGGTCGTCCAGACTGGTGTATTTCACGCCAGCGTTTCTGGGGTGTGCCAATCGCCATCTTCGTTCATAAAGTCACGGGTGAAATGCATCCGCGCACCGTTGAATTGATGGAAGAAGTTGCCAAGCTCGTTGAAGTCAGTTCGATTGATGCTTGGTATGATTTGGATATGGCTGCTATGTTGGGGGCGGAAGCCGACGACTATGAGCAAGTCACTGATATCTTAGATGTATGGTTCGATTCAGGTATTTCACACTATACGGTTCTAAAGCAGCGTGAAGAGTTATCGACGCCAGCAGATCTGTATTTAGAAGGCTCTGATCAACATCGTGGTTGGTTCCAATCGTCACTGTTATCATCATTAGCATTAGACGGCAAAGCACCTTATAAACAAGTGTTAACGCATGGTTTTACCGTCGATAAAGACGGTAAGAAAATGTCTAAGTCTAAAGGTAATGTCGTTGCACCTCAGAAAATTTCTAATACATTGGGTGCCGATATTTTACGCCTGTGGATTTCGGCTGCGGATTATCGTTATGAGATGACCGTTTCCGATGAAATCATTAGTCGTACTGCAGATGCTTATCGTCGTATTCGTAATACCGCACGTTTCTTACTGGCGAATATCAATGGCTTTAATCCTGCGACCGATATGGTTGCTTATGATGATCTGTTGCCGCTGGATAAGTGGGTGATTGGTCATACAGCGAAGCTTCAGAAAGAGATAATTGAGTCTTACGACACTTATAATTTCCATAATATTTATCAAAATGTCACGCACTTCTGTTCAATTGAGTTGGGAGCGTTCTATTTAGATGTGATTAAAGATCGCCAGTACACCTGTAAAACAGATGGCCTAGCGCGTCGTTCTGCACAAACGGCTTTGTATCATATTATTGAAGCCCTGACTCGTTGGATAGCGCCTATCTTGAGCTTTACCGCTGAAGAGTTATGGGAAGCTCTGCCAGGTGAACGTTCGTCGACTGTTTTTGTCGCAACTTGGTATGAAGGTTTGACAGAATTAGATGAGTCAACGACTCTGAATTCTGACTACTGGAATGAGATGATTGCAGTACGTTCTGCGGTTGCTAAACAGCTAGAGCAGTTACGTGCTGATAAAGTCATTAAAGGTTCGTTAACCGCGGAAGTCACGTTGTATTGTGAAGACGATTTATTCGCTAAACTTTCTCAATTAGAAGACGAATTACGTTTTGTATTGATTACTTCTGCAGCGACATTGAAGCCACTATCGGAAAAATCAAATTCTGCTTTTGAGTCAGAAATGCCGGGTCTTTGGATTGAAGCGGGCGCGGCAGATGCTCCGAAATGTGCACGTTGTTGGCATCATCGTGAAGATGTCGGCCAAACAGCCGCACATCCTGAACTCTGTACACGTTGTGTAGAAAACGTCGATGGGGATGGTGAAGTGCGACACTTCGCTTAATTCGAGAGTCTGTTAGCCATGAAAGTACGGAGAGCACGAGGTTTAGGAGATTTCTCAAACCCGCGTGATTCGTACTTTTTTGTTTGTACGTTATTGAAAATGGAAAAACTATGTTCGGAAATAAAATAACTTCTACGGCACTTAAAACGCTGTGGTTAACCTTAATAGTAATTGCGTTAGATCAGTTGACCAAGGTTTTGGCATTATCTAACTTGACCTTTTTAGAACCGGTTGCGGTCATGCCCTATTTGAATTGGACACTCACCTATAATTATGGCGCAGCCTTTAGCTTTTTAGCGGATATGGCTGGTTGGCAACGCTGGTTTTTTTCAGCATTAGCCATAGGGGTTAGTGTGATTTTATTGGCCTGGTTAGCGAAACTTCCACCAAAGTTAACGGTTGAAGTCTGGGGGGTTAATCTAGTTCTAGGCGGGGCAATCGGTAATGTCATTGATCGTTTTTTAGCAGGACGCGTCACTGATTTTATAGATTTTTATATTGGCTCCTGGCATTATGCAACTTTTAATATTGCGGATGTCGCGATTACCGTCGGGGCATGCTTATTGATTTATTCTGAGGTTTTTTGTTGCAAACCCGAAAAAGAAAAGCAGGAAAAGCAGGAAAAGCAGACTGAACAAGTCAAATAACAAGTTAATAATGACCAGGTCTGGTCAGTATTAAAAAAATAACACCACTCTTTATCCAATCTTTTAAATCAAACGAATGAGCTTAGATTAATTGATATTTAATCAACAGGGCTGTTCAGGTTATGAACTAAGGTTTTATAAACTGGATGGTTTCTTAGCAGGGTTCTTCCCGCTTCAATCAGTTTGTCCACTTCTTCTTCTGTCAAAGTAAAAGAGCTGGTAATGGCATTAAAGAAGTTACTCTGCACCGGTTCTTTTATGCCGTCAAAGCCTACTTCGATAAAGTAATCCGTTACCTTTTTTTCTGGCGTAGAGAGTTCTTGGCTCCAACGTAGCATACCTTTTTGAAACAGTTCAATCGTAGTGGCATTATAACGGTGTAGTTGGATTTCGGAGACGGCATTAATAGTGCTTTTTATGCTTGGAACTTGATTGGTTTTGCCAATGTCTTGGCTGGAGTGAGTGGAGGCGTTGACGGCAATAACGGCAAAGTGACTCACCGGCTTTCGGTTGAACTTTTTAAGAATTTGTTGAGCACCACCTGAAAGTTCCATCACTTCATAGATTGCACGCAGCCCTAGGTTATCTGTAATACCGCCATCCACTAGATGAATATATTTTAAGTTTTCGCCGGTTTGTAGGTATTTGTGGAGATCTTGTTGTATCGCTTTCACTTCCTGGCTGGAGTGTAATGTCTGTTTAGAATCGAGTAACATTCCATTTTGTTTATTGTTGCAGTCTTGGTAATTTTCAACAATAACGGGGTCAAAAAGAAACGGCACCGAAGAGGAGGCTGCGACGGCACTCGCGATCGGAAAATCATTGATATTGGAACACAGTAAATCAAAATATTCTTGAGTAAACGAAAAGCGGATGCCATTGCCTAAATCTGAGGCATTAATCACAATGAGTGGCCCGTTATTTTTTTGTAAATCAGCAAAAGTTGCATTTTTAAAGACAGAGGTTTGATAGAATTCGATTGTACGATCGGTACGCCCTTTCGTTGAGAACCAAAGCGTTGGGTCAAATAAATCATCTATGAGTATTGTGGAGATATCTTGACGTAGAAAGACCTTTTCAAATTTTTTGAAGGTTTTGTCGCCATGCAGTCCATAGTAGGCCGCAGTAAAGCTGCCACCTGAAACTGAGCTAATCACATCCACTTCATCTAAAAGTCGATACGAGTGGCCATTGCGTTGAATATGAGTATCCCTAAGTTCTTTTAGCACGCCATAAGCAAGGGCGGCGGCACGAGAACCCCCGCCTGAAAAAGACAGCAACAAGGTAACATTTCCCTGTGGTTTGCTACTGATGACGGATTGAATTGAATAGCCGGATAAAGTCGGTTCAGTAGGTTTTTTAGAGTTGTTAATCGCTCCAAAAGTAGAGCAACCTGATAGAAATATACTGGAAGTCAGTATTGTAATGAGAAGCTTGAACACGACCACACTCAGATAGAAAAGAATAATGGGAATCTTATCACTATTTTTTAGATTAACCAGACGGAGTAGCGTGAACTTGCTAAAAACAGAGGTTAATCACATTGCCATAAAAGAAGCGTATAATTTAAAGGTTAAGTTTTTAGGGTAGGATTGAGATGCTGTTTCGACAAGTATTAGGGTTAGCGCTTTTAATAGGAGCGTATTTTTTATTGATTCCGGGATTGACCGAACCGGTATTGCATATCACCACCACCCTAGATAAAGGCGAACTTACTGTCTTGGGTAAGGAAGCGATTCTAACCAGTGGTAGCATTCCTAATTTCTTGATGCCTATGACGTTGGAGGTTTTCAATCAGATACAAGTCAGTGGGTCGGTCGTGATTCAAGATACCGCTAAAAGTATTTTAGGCACCGCTGAAGGTTTATGGCTGGATGGAAATTTGCTCGTGGCTTTTTTAATTGTGTTTTTCAGCGTGTTTATCCCTGCTTTAAAGCTAGGTTTGTTAGGGCTTTCCTATACGATGCAAAGATTTGCGTGGAGTGGTCGTTATGCTAAGTGGAGCGGTTTGTTGAGCAAGTGGTCGATGGCAGATGTTTTTGTTATGGCATTGATTATCTCTTTTTTAGCCATCAAAGCCAGTGCAAATACTTTCAGCCTATTGCAAACAAATATTCAACTTGAAAACGGTTTCTATTACTTTTTAGGCTATTGTTTGCTGTCTATTTTATCGAGTCAGTTGTTGGTTAATGAGGCGAGTTCTGAGTCTAGATCTCAATCATAGTCCTCTTTTCAATTTCCAATAAAAAAGCCCGAATGACCAGGCCTGGTCATTCGGGCTTTTTGTTTTCAGACGGTTAAGAGTAAACCCGTTTTAACTGCAGCAACCTGTGCTTGTAGTGGATAACCATTCGGTGACTTGTGCTTTAGTCGGAATACTCCCGCTATGCACAACTTTGCCATTGATGACCACGCCTGGTGTAGCCATGACGCCGAATCCAGCAATTTCAACAATGTCTTCCACTTTAGTCACACAGCATTCAACCTTGAGTTCTGCCGCTGTCGATTCAATTAAGTTCATCGTCGTCGTGCAGTTCTGGCAACCTGTCCCTAAGACTTTAATCTCTAAACAATTGGCAGCGTTCTCACAACAAGTTGTAGCTGAAATTGCCTCAGAAGCTGAAGAGGACGCTTGCATTTGTTTACTATCACAACAGGGTGCGTTTTTTTCTTCATTAGTTGAACAGCACCCGTCTGACGATTTTTCTGCGCTGGTATCAACGATGGGTTCACAACATGTGCCCGTGGTGTCTGAAGCACAACATTGCCCCGTATTTTTATCTTTGCCAAAGACGTTTGTCGCAGGGCACCAGCCTGTAAAAGTAGATTGTAATGCAAATAAACCTGCTAACAGCGTAAGCCATAACCAAGTCGGTTGGGTTAAATCAACCTGTCCTAGAAAATGGGCTAAAATTACTGGAACTAAAATCATCAGTGCGATTAAACGCATCATCATATTGCCTTTCATGGTGCTCTCCGAGGGTGAAAAAAATTAAAGATAAATGTTTTGAATAAAATTGAAAGTCCAACCGACTAGGATAAAAGCACTGGTTAAAACGCCTATAAATAGAGCTAGGGCAGGCCACTGAATGACTTTTCTTAAAATGAGTAGTTCTGGCAGTGATAGGGCTGCAATGCTCATCATAAAAGCCAAGCTGGTACCTAAAGGCACGCCTTTACCTAACATTGCTTCTAAAATTGGGATAACGCCAACAGTATCTGAATAGAGTGGTACGCCGATTATCACGGCCAACGGAACCGTCCACCAATTACCGGACGTAGACAGGTGGTCGGTTACCCATTGTTGTGGCACATAGCCATGCAATGCGGCGCCGATTGCGATACCAATAAAGATCCACTTCCAAATTCTTAAGACAATCGTCTTTACTTCATTTAAGGCAAATTCATGGCGTTGAGTAAGGGTCTGTTTTTGGGGCGTGGATTCGATTTCACCCATCTGTATTTTCCAGACATAAGACTCTACCCAGCGTTCGGTTTTGAAACGTTCCATAATCATGCCGCCGACATAAGCAACCACTAGGCCTGCGCCGACATACATCAAGGCAATCTCCCAGCCTAAAATGGATGCGAGCATGACCACGGCAATTTCATTAATCATCGGGCTGGCAATCAGAAATGAGAAAGTCACACCCATTGGAATACCGGCTTCGACAAAACCAATAAATAACGGCACGGATGAACAAGAGCAAAAGGGGGTCACGCTGCCTAATAAGATGGCCATGAGTCGAGCGAACCATTTAGGTTTGCCTTGAATGACTTTACGAATGCGTTCTGGTGACACATAAGCACGGAGCAATCCCATCAAATAAATGATGGTAATCAATAGCACTAGGATTTTGACGACATCCATTACAAAAAATTGTACGGCTGCACCTAACGACGATTGCGGGTCAAGTCCAAGCAAATTAAAGGCGGCATAGTTGCCCAGTTGTTCAAACATAACGGTGTCTTATTTAAGAGGTTATCGCCATTATATTTGTATTACCAAATATAATGAAGCATTTTTTTTAAATAGATGGTGGAAGTGCTTCAGTCCAGTCGGTCGGAAGTTGTTAGCGAGCAGTTGTTTTGAGTTGAATTAATCTTTATGCGCCGTTGCCGTCGAATCGATTTTGGGGGCGGGTGTCGTTTTGAGTTTCTGGCGTCTTAACTGATTCGCTAATTTAGTTAGGTGGCTTTGGATTTTCCAAAACAAGTAACCAGGCATATCACAGGTTGTTTTATGTTCTGTGAATTGGCGGTCGCTGAATTTTAGATAAGAGGGTACACGATTATGTTGGGGAGTTTCATGCTGAGATTCCTGATTGTTTTTCATGCAAGCCTCCTGTTTAATCCTCTCAGGACTATCTGTTATTGGGTTACTTTTGAATAGTAGCCGATTGTTGCAATAGTTTTAACATTCTAAGGGAGGGGTAGCCGTCTGCTGCGAGCTGACTTTTCACTTGAAACCTACGCAATGCATTTTTGGTTCTGCTCCCTGCAATGCCATCAGCTTCGCCAACTTCATATCCAAGGGCATTAAGGTGAGTTTGGATTTGTTGCATCTCTGCAGTGCTCAAACCCTTATCATCTTCGGGTTGGCTTTTGGTTAAAAGCGGTTTGTCGACAATTCGATCTGCCAAGTGACCAACACCAATGGCATATTTGTCAGAGTTATTCCAGCGTTTGATGACTTTGAAATTATCATAAACTAAGAAAGCCGGGCCGCGGAAATCACTGGCAAGTAACAGTTTGGCGGGCATCTCTATATGTGTTGATAAAGAACGGCCATTGGCTTGCTTGATACCCAGTGCTTGCCATTCTTTTAAGCTACGTACCATTTTACCATCTGCTAAAGCATAGTCAAAACCATTGGGTAAATGTACTTCACGTCCCCAGCTTTGCTCTCTCTGCCAGCCAAGTTGCTCTAAGAAGTTACCAGCAGAATGAAGCGCATCAGGCAGGCTATCCCATAAATTTATTTTGCCATCGCCATCGCCATCAACGGCATACTTTAGATAGTTAGAGGGCATAAATTGGCATTGTCCCATCGCACCCGCCCAAGAACCTTTCATCTGTTGCGGAGAAACGTGCCCTAAATCGATGATTTGAAGGGCACTGATGAGCTGTTTAGTGAAAAAGTTACTACGACGGGGATCATAAGAAAGGGTTGCGAGCGATTCAATAATGGGGATATTGCCAGTATATCGGCCATAGTTGGTTTCCATGCCCCAGAAGGCCACTAAAATCCGTTCAGGAACGCCATATTTCTTAGTAACTTCAGCGAGCAGTCGACGATTTTTTTTCAGGCTTTTAATACCTCTTTCAATACGTTGTTCAGAGACGGCACGATTGAAATATTCAAAAAAGGTGCTAGTAAACTCCGGTTGGCGGCGGTCTAATTCCAGCACTTTTTGATTCAAATGCACGTCTGCAAAAGCTTGGTTTAAAGTTTGATTAGAAATACCTGCTTGAATCGCTTGGGTTTTGAAATCAACTAGCCAGTGTTGAAAGTCTTGTTCGGTCTCCATCACGGGCACTTGTTCTGCAGCTTGTGCATGAACAGCTAGGGACGTGAACACTGAAAAACTCAGGAGGCATAGTGCGAGGATGTTGTTCATTTTAATAGGTCTTTTCTAAGGGAACGTCAAAAATGGCGGTAAACCGCTAATGTTTCTTTACTGGATTACTATATTCTACATAAACTAACTAAAAGAAGGCGATAAAACAGTTTAAAATTACTCATAATCATAAAATGCCCGCACCGCTAAAAATTGGATGACCTATGTTGAAATGTTTTGCCACCTCCGCTGGTGGATTAAGTGAATTGTTACGTGAAGAACTTATGTCTTTGGGTGCTGAAAATGTCAAGGCACAACCTAGAGGGGTGACTTTTGAAGCCGATTTGGAAACGGCCTACCGGGCTTGTCTATGGTCACGTTTGGCAAACCGAATCTTTCTCACGGTATTGGAAGCGGAATTAGAGGATCAAGAAGAGCTGACCACTGAAGTCGCTCAGATTGAGTGGAGTGATCATATGGACTCCTATGGTACTTTTTCAGTGTCTTTTTCCGGAAAAGGCATGGGGATTGAACATACCAACTTCGGTGCGCTTAAAATCAAAGACGGCATCGTCGATTACTTTATGGACAAGAATGATGAGCGTCCATCAGTCAACACTGAGAATCCAAATCTTCGAGTCCACGGTCACTTAAACCGTAACCAACTGACCTTAAGTATCGATTTAATCGGTTATAGCTTACATCAACGTGGCTATCGTGAAGGTCAACAGGTTAAAGCCCCTTTAAAGGAGAATGTGGCAGCGGCACTGTTAATGCGTGCGGGTTGGCCAGCTATCGCTAAAGAAGGCGGCACGCTGTACGATCCTATGTGTGGTTCAGGTACCTTTTTAGTAGAAGCGGCCTTGATGGCTTCTGACGGTGCGCCAGGTTTACATAAACATGACCGTATGATTCTAAACGCCTGGAAAGGTCATGATGCAGATTTATGGAAAGATTTGGTGGCTGAAGCCAAAAACCGTCAATTGCTCGGTTTGAATAACTTACCAAAGATTGTCGGTTCTGATGCCTCACATCGCTCTTTAGATATTGCTGAAGAAGCCATTTTGAATGCCGGTTTTGCAGACTACATCGAAGTAAAACAGATGACTGCAGAACAAGGTCGTCGTTGGGGCGATTGGCAACCAGGTCTGGTCATTACTAACCCGCCTTATGGTGAGCGTTTAGGGGAAGTAGACGAGGTTAAAGTCCTGTATACGGCGCTGGGACGATTCCTTAAAAATGAGTTTGATGGCTGGCAAGCCGCGGTCTTAACCTGTAATCCAGAATTGGGCATGTATTTAGGCCTTAAAGCCAAACGTAGTCATAACTTCTTTAACGGACCGATGGAGTGTAAGTTATTCCGTTTTGAGGTGACTGAAGAGTTTCATCGTGAACCAGCGATTAAAGGCGGCGCAGATTTAGCGGAAGGTGTCCAAAACGCTTATCCGGATTTGGCAGAGTCGGAAGGCGCAATCATGTTTGCTAACCGTTTAAAGAAAAATTTGAAGCCGTTACGCAAATGGGCCAAAAAGCACGAAATTAATGCCTACCGTGTTTATGATGCCGATATGCCTGAATATTCGTTATCGATTGATTTTTATCATACCGAAGATGGCGGCGATTGGTTGGTGGTGAATGAATATGCAGCCCCTAAAACGATTGATAAATCTAAGGCTAAAAAACGCCTGTATGAAGCCTTGTCGGTTTTACCAAGTGTATTTGAACTACCAGTAGAGCGCATTAACTTTAAAGTCCGTGAAAAACAGAGCGGCACAGCTCAGTATGAGAAGCTTGAAGAGAACAAAGAATTCTATACCATTATTGAAAATGGCACTAAATTGCGTGTCAATTTCACGGATTACTTAGACACGGGGATTTTTCTAGATCATCGTGATGTACGTGCGTTTGTGGCGCAAAAAGCACAACGTAAAAGTTTATTAAACCTATTCTGTTATACCGCTACGGTTACGGCACAAGCCGCAAATCAAGGCGCCAAAAGCAGCTTAAGTTTGGATATGTCTAAAACCTATTTAGCTTGGGCTAGACAGAACTTAATCCTCAATGGTTGTGATGAGTCACAACATCTCTTAAAGCAGGTTGATGTTATTGATTGGTTGGATATGGAGAGTCAAGCGACCAGCCAAGGGTTTGATGTCATTTTCTTAGATCCTCCTTCCTTTTCTACCTCGAAAAGAATGGAAGGCACCTTGGATATCCAGCGTGACCATGTCGATCTGATTCAGAAAGCCATGAAGTTGTTAAATCCAGGAGGGCAGTTAATTTTCTCAAACAACTTCCGCAAGTTTAAGTTAGATGAAGCCAGCCTCGAAGGCGTTGCAGTTGAAAATATTACCAAGCAAACCATGCCAAGGGATTTTGAACGCAATACTAAAATCCACCAGGCCTGGGTATTAACCAAAGCTTAAGTTGTCAGCTCAGTTAAGCTAGATAAGAAGCCTTCTATTTCGTCAATCATATTGGTCGAAATAGAAGGTTTTTTTGTTTTAATCTTGTCATTTATCAAGCTTAAAATCACAGCAACTGGCTTAGCGGTATGCAATTACAAACTTCTGACTTAACTCTTGAGGCAGATTAACTCTTTAAAATCCATTATGGCTTATCCTTACGTTTCAAAGCATATTGGAACTTTTAAAATGGAACAAAAAATACAGTTTGATGAAGCGTTAATTAAACGCTACAACCAATCAGGACCTCGATACACCTCTTATCCAACAGCAGTACAGTTTGATGAAGGTTTTGGTTTAGCAGACTATAAAGCGGCTGCACAGCGCAGTAATGACTCTGGCCGTGGTTTGTCGCTGTATTTTCACATCCCTTTTTGCGATACCGTCTGTTTCTTTTGTGCCTGTAATAAGGTGTGGACACGTGATCGATCTAAAGCGGCGCCTTATCTACAACGTCTTTTCAAAGAAATAGAGATGCAATCAAAATTGTTTGACCCAAAACGAAAGGTTGAACAGCTGCATTGGGGCGGCGGCACACCGACCTTTATTAATAATGATGAAATGAAACAGTTGATGGATAAAACGCGTCAACACTTCAATTTATACGATGATGATTCGGGTGAATACTCCATTGAAATTGATCCACGTGAAGCAGACCGTGAATCGGTTAAGTTGTTGCGTCAGCTCGGTTTTAATCGCATGAGCTTAGGGGTGCAAGATTTTGACCCTAAGGTGCAGAAAGCGGTCAATCGTATCCAAACTCAAGCGGAAACTTTTGAAGTATTAGAAGGCGCACGTGAAGCTGGTTTTATGTCAGTCAATGTTGATTTGATTTATGGTCTGCCGCTACAGACTGAAAAAGGTTTTATCAACACGCTGGATAGAGTCTTGGAAGCAGAACCGGATCGTTTTTCTATCTTCAATTATGCCCATATGCCGAGTATGTTTCCGACTCAGAAGAAGATGAATGAAGCCGATATGCCTTCATCGGATGAGAAGTTGGCGATTTTACATGCCAGTACTGAGCGCTTGTTAGAAGCCGGTTATGTGTATATCGGGATGGATCATTTTGCTAAACCGGACGATGAGTTAGCGATTGCACAGCGTAACGAAACCTTGTATCGCAACTTTCAGGGATATTCAACGCATGCTGAATGTGATTTAGTCGGTATGGGGGCGACCTCAATTTCTCTGGTGAATAACACCTATGCTCAAAATAGCAAAGGTTTAAATGAATATTATGCGGCGATTGATGCGGGAGAGTTAGCGGTCTTTAGAGGTGTTGAATTGACGGAAGATGATGAGTTACGTCGTGATGTGATTACGCGTTTAATCAGTCATTTCCACCTGAATTTTGCCAAAATAGACCATCTATGGAAGATTCGTTTTAATGAATATTTTGCCAAAGAGTTAGTGTCTTTACGACCGATGGTTGAAGATGGTTTGATAACGCTGACCGATGAAGATATATATGTCACTGCCAAAGGCCGTTTATTGATTCGTAATATCTGCATGGTATTTGATGCTTATCTAAAGCCTGGCGCTGAAAATAGATTTTCAAAAGTAATTTAATGAAAATGCTCTGATTAGATGAAAAAAGTGCAAAGAAACCGAGACTAAGCTCGGTTTTTTTAGCGCTAAAATTCATGGCTAAGATTTGACCAGGCCTGGTTAAACGAGTTGTTTAGCCTGAGAGTTAATTAGGTTTTATATGACTTTGTTGGGTCTAATTGGGTTTTGGAAACCAGTCAGCCGTTTTGCCCGTGTAGTAATAAACCGTCAGTCCAATCCATTCTCGCCAGGCTGGTTCAAGTGATTTAAGGTGGTCATATAAATCAAAATCCCATTGTCTTAAGGTTTCATGATTAGAGTGGTAATCGACTGGGTAAGGAATCACATTGATGTTTTGTTGTCTGGCAATGCCGACTGCGCGAGGCATATGAAACGCCGAGGTGACCAAAAAGTAAGTTCCTTTTGCCTCTCCCTTGGAGAATTTAGGCAGTAGTGGTTTAGTATGTTTAAAGTTCTCATAGGTGTTGCGAGATTTGGATTCGATGATTAAGCGTTCAGCATCGATGCCGATGGTGGTCAGAATCTTTCTGGCAAGGGCGCCTTCACCGCTCGTGTTTTGTAGGCTTATGAAGCCGCTACCGCCGGTAAATATCACAGGCGCTTTTGGATAGTTTTTAGCCAAATCAGCCGCGCCAATATAACGATCACCGCCAATCCCTAGTTCGGCTACTTGCCAGCTAAGCGAACGCTTTAAATCTTCGCCACCGCCGAGCATAATAATGCCATCAATATGCTCAGGAAACTTTTCAGGAATGGCGAAGCGTGCTTCTAAAGGCGCCATCAAATAGTCGCTGACAGGGTAGGCCATGACGATAAAACTGACGAGGGCGCTCGGAATCAGGATTTTTTTGGCGGCACGTACTTTATTGAATGCCAGCAGCAACCCCCCAAGTGATAATGCAAAGATGATAAGGTTGCCTGGGCTTAGAAAAGCCCAGGCAATTTTAGATAGTAGAAAAAACAGATCATCGAAATTTAACATGGGGTTTATCCTGGAGTAACGTTATTTGATTTGAGGTAAGTTTAGCGGTTTTACATACGATAGATAGAATGAAAATACAGTATTCTCCTTGAAACTAGATATATTGTCCTTATGTTTTATCTAGTTAAGAAGATTTAGTTAAGGAGTTTGCCAGTAATGATGGATAAATTTACCACGCAGTTTCAGACTGTACTCGGTGAGGCGCAAACATTAGCGATAAGCCATGATAATCAATTTATTGATCCTGTTCATATATTGTCAGTATTAGTGGGCGAGCAGAGTCATCTATTGCAGTTAGCGCAAGTGAATGTGCCACTACTGAGCCAATCGCTGGCTGAAAAAGTCTCTAGTTTGCCGAAAGTTTCAGGTGGCCAGGGTAATGTGCAACTGTCACAACAGTCGGCAGGCTTATTGAATGCCATGGAAAAACAGGCGCAACAGCGCGGTGATGCTTATATTGCTAGTGAGTTGTTTTTTGTCGCGCTATTAGACTCCAGCGATATTGCTGCTCAGTTGTTTAAAAAAGCCGGTGCCAATGCCGAACAAATTAATAACGCAATCGAACAAGTCCGTGGAGGCGAAAAAGTGAACGATCAAAATGCAGAAGAGAACCGTCAGGCATTAGAGAAATATACCGTCGATTTAACCGCTCTTGCGGAATCCGGTAAATTAGACCCTGTGATTGGGCGTGATGATGAAATTCGTCGTGCCATCCAAGTGTTGCAACGCCGCACCAAAAACAACCCTGTGCTCATCGGTGAGCCAGGTGTGGGTAAAACAGCGATTGTCGAAGGTTTGGCACAACGTATTGTTAATGGTGAGGTGCCAGAAGGCATTAAGAACAAACGCGTCTTATCATTAGATTTAGCGGCACTTTTGGCGGGTGCAAAATACCGTGGTGAATTTGAAGAGCGTCTAAAAGCACTTCTGAAGGATTTAGAGAAGGAAGAAGGCAAGGTCATCCTCTTTATCGATGAAATTCACACTATGGTCGGCGCGGGTAAAACCGAAGGTTCAATGGATGCCGGGAATATGCTGAAGCCGGCATTGGCACGTGGTCAATTACACTGTATTGGTGCGACGACTTTAGATGAATATCGTCAGGATATCGAAAAAGATGCCGCCTTAGAAAGACGTTTCCAGAAGGTCATTGTCGATGAGCCGACGGAAGAAGATACCATTGCGATTCTACGTGGTCTAAAAGAGCGTTATGAGATTCATCACGGGGTCGATATTACTGATGCCGCGATTATCGCTGCCGCACATTTATCACAACGCTATATTACCGACCGTCAACTGCCTGATAAGGCGATTGATCTGATTGATGAAGCCGGTTCACGTATCCGTATGGAGATTGACTCGAAACCAGAGGTCATGGATAAACTGGATCGTCGTTTAATTCAGCGAAAAATTGAACAGGTTGCGTTGAAGAAAGAGAAGGATGAAGCTTCCAAGAAGCGTTTGACCATTCTTCAAGATGAAATCAAATCTCTTGAAAAAGAGTATTCAGATTTAGAAGAAATCTGGAAGCGTGATAAAGCAGCATTGCAAGGCGCACAAAAGTTTAAAGAAGCCTTAGAAGCCGCCAAGATTGAATTAGAATCGGCTAGAAGAGCGGGTGATCTGGCAAAAATGTCGGAAATACAATATGGCAAAATCCCTGATCTTGAAGCCAAAATCAAAGCCGCTGAAGTGGCTGAGAGTGAAGCGGAATCTGATGGTGAGATGCATCTGTTAAAAAACAAAGTGACAGAGGATGAGATCGCCGAAGTGGTTGCACGTTGGACGGGGATTCCTGTGTCACGTATGCTGGAAGGTGAGCGTGAGAAGCTACTTAAAATGGAAGAGGCTTTAGGTAAACAAGTTATTGGTCAGGGTGAAGCCGTTAAGGCTGTGTCAGATGCGATTCGTCGTTCTCGTGCCGGTTTGTCTGAACCTGGACGACCGAATGGCTCTTTCCTCTTTTTAGGGCCTACAGGCGTTGGTAAAACAGAGCTGACCAAAGCATTGGCTGATTTCTTGTTTGATACGACGGATTCTATTGTCAGACTGGATATGTCAGAATTTATGGAAAAACATTCTGTGTCCCGTTTGGTCGGTGCGCCTCCAGGTTATGTGGGCTATGAGCAAGGTGGTTATTTAACCGAAGCGGTTCGTCGTAAGCCTTATTCAGTTATTTTATTAGATGAGGTCGAGAAGGCGCATCCTGATGTTTTCAATATTCTATTACAGGTGTTGGATGATGGTCGTCTAACAGATGGTCAGGGTAGAACAGTAGATTTTAAGAATACAGTGATTGTCATGACCTCTAATTTAGGTTCGCAAATCATCCAAGAGAAAACCGGTAAAGCTTCTTATGAAGAGATGAAAGCCGATGTAATGGAAGTGGTTGGCGGACATTTTAGACCTGAGTTCATTAACCGTATTGATGATATTGTCGTTTTCCATCCGTTAGATAAAGCCCAAATCCGCGCCATTACTGGGATTCAGTTGCAAAGCTTAAGAAGTCGTTTAATAGATTCTGATATTAGCTTGGAATTGGATAAGGCTGTTTTAGATGTGTTGGGCGAAGCAGGCTTTGATCCAGTATTTGGTGCAAGACCTTTAAAGCGCGTTATTCAACAACGTGTTGAAAATCCATTAGCGCAGAAAATATTGAAGGGCGAATATCCATCTGGTTCAACGGTTCATGTCAGCATGCTGAATGATGAAATTCACTTCGCTTAATTTGTTTAGTTTTGCTTAATGTGAGTACTGTCATCTGATTACTGGTATAGATCTTTACCTTTGTGCGAGATTAGAAAAGGCTCTCATTTTTAAAAGATCCATTTTAAAGCCACCGATTCCAAGAGGAATCGGTGGCTTTTTTGTAACGAATGCATACAGCGGCTGTTGTTGTATGGTGATTTTACGGATAAAGGTGGCTTTAAAGAATAGAAAATATCTCTCTTAAAAAGAGCGATTGAAGATTTTAAATTTTATTATGAGATCTCTGCACGTGACCATAATGTTTTTTAAATGAATTGAGTGAGCTTTATGGCCAGTCATAAGAGGCTGATAAGGGGGTAAAACAATTCTCTAGGTAAAAATAATTAGTTGATGTTGTTAAGCATGTATTCCAGTAAATATAATAGCGTATTACTATTTTCTAATAAAAACAAACTCTATAGATACATAATTATACTGATTGGATGTGAGGTCGTAAAAACGTAATAATTGTCACTGAAGTTGAATTTAATCTCGATTTCGTTGGGTTTTAAAGGTTCAGACCTACCCCTCACTCACCGCAGAGTGATTGAGAAAATTTTCATATTAATACATAAATATTAACGAATTCGATAAATTAACTAATTATATCTTCAACAAACGAGGGTGTTTAAATGCAGAAGTTTAAAAAATTAATTATTGTGGGTGCATTAATTACACTACCATCAGTTTCCTATTCAGTCGGTATCAGCAATGCTGAACTGTCAGCGACAACCTGCTTTATGTGTCATGGTCCTGAAGGAAAAAATGTTGGTGGCACAATTCCTCCATTGGCAGGTTATTCTGAATCAGTCATGGTTCAGCAGCTTAAAGCGTTTAAAAACGGTACACGTAAATCAACACTGATGCAACGTCATATGAAAGGTTATTCAGATACTGAAATCGAAGAAATAGCTAAATATTTCGATACATTGAAACCATAATTGAAGCCTTGGAGAATAAATATGAATAAAATAAATCGTAGAGCAGTTCTCAAAGCTGCAGCGGCCATAGGTGTTACTGTTCCTTTCATCTCTTCATTAACGGGGTGTGGAGGAAGTGAAGCTAAGTTACAAGCTAACCCAGCAGATGGTCAAACACGTGTTGTTGTCGTTGGGGGCGGTTTTGGTGGTGCAGCAACTGCTAAGTACTTAAAACGTTTTGATGCAAACATCGCGGTTACTTTGGTTGAACCAAAAGAAACTTACATGACTTGTCCTGGTAGTAATTGGTATTTAGCCGGTTTAACGGATGCAAAAAGCATTACGCATGATTATAAATTTTTAACAGAGAAGCATGGCGTCGACGTTATACATGATATGGTTACAGGTGTTGATACTAAGGCTAAAACCGTTACACTGGCGAATGGCTCAATACTAGGATATGACCGGTTAGTGGTTTCTCCAGGGATTGATTTTAAATATGAAATGATTGAAGGTTATTCTGCTGATGTGATTGATCAGGTTCCTCACGCATATCAAGCGGGCCCGCAGACAGAGATTTTATATAAGCAGATTCGTGAAATGAAGCAAGGGGGTACTTTCGTTATCGCACCACCACCAAACCCATTCCGTTGTCCTCCAGGGCCATACGAGCGTGTGAGTATGGTGGCTGAGTATTTCAAAAAGCATAACCCTACGGCTAAGATCATGGTTATGGATTCTAAGGACAGTTTTTCTAAGCAAGGCTTATTCACGCAGGGCTGGAAGCAAAATTATGGCAACATGATTGAATGGATTCCTGCAATTGATGGTGGGGTTGTTACTAAGGTTGATATCGCGAGTAAAACGGTCTATTCAGAATATGGAACCATTAAAGCGGATGTTATTAACCTGATTCCTGCTCAAAAAGCCGGTAAGTTGGCCTTTACCTTAGGGCTTACAGATGAGTCTGGTTGGTGTCCTGTAAACCAAGAGACATTTGAATCTATGATTCACCGTGGTATTCATGTTATTGGAGATGCGTCGATTGCAGGTAAAATGCCTAAGTCGGGTCATTCTGCTGCTAGTCAAGGTAAGATGTGTGCAGCCGCAATCGTTTCTCAGGTTCATAACTGGGCAATGCCTCGTCCTAAAAATACCAATACTTGCTACAGCTTAGTTGCTGCAGACTACGGCATTAGTGTTGTAGCAGTTTACGAGATGCAAGATGGTGTGATTGGTAGTGTGGAAGGTTCTGGTGGTTTGAGTCCAAGTGATGCTGATGCAGCTTATCGAAAAATGGAAGCAGACTATGCGCGTGGTTGGTATAAGAGTATAACGACAGACATTTGGCATAGTTAATTAACTTAGGTTAACTAACTTGGCAAATTCAAAGCCCCTTTAATATAAGCATTAGAGGGGCTTTTTTGTATCTGTGGTTACCAATGCAATTGGATTGATGTAGATAAACTAGAATAGGCAAGCGGTAAATTATTCGTCTATAGTCTCAACTTTCCTGATTTTTTTATAAGCCTTTTTCACGGCTTTAGAAACGCGTCGTTCAACTTCAATATGCTCCTCGGTAGACATGTAGAATGACATATCAATATCGTAGCGAATATATCTAGGAGCAATACGGTTTAAAGCGATACAAGCCATATCTGCTAAAGTATTTTCGTCATCAACTATGTCTGCATAGTTTTCTTTAATTTCATTAAAAACCAATCGTTCATAATAGTTGTGCACAGTATCCATCGACATAGTTGCTCCAATACGTAAGTAGACTTAATTTAAAGTCTTACTATACCGCAGATTGTTCGATAAAAAAAGAGACAAAAAAAAACACCCAAACGGCTTAACCGCAGGGTGTTTTATAGGTGCTTTTTTAAGTGCTCTAAGACACTTGTGAAACCTCAAGGGTTTAAAGAATTACTTCTCTCTTGAAACGGCGCGATGTCCAATATCATCACGGAAATATGCTTGTTCCCAAGTTACCAGGGCAAGACCTTCGTAGGCACGTTTTTGAGCAGCAGTGACATTCTCACCTAAAGCGGTGACGCAGAGTACACGACCGCCCGTGGTAATGACTTCCCCTTTGTCATTCAGACTGGTGCCGGCATGGAATACTTTTAAATCCGGCGCATCAGCTTTATCTAAGCCTGAGATAACATCTCCTTTACGATATTCGTCAGGATAACCACCCGCAGCCATCACCACGCCTAAAGCCGCTCGAGTATCCCATTTTGCTGTAACGGTATCTAATTTACCGTCAATCGCGGCTAAACAAAGCATCGCTAAATCAGATTGTAAACGCATCATAATGGGTTGAGTTTCAGGGTCACCGAAACGACAGTTAAATTCAAGCACTTTTGGGATGCCATTATGGTCAATCATGACACCGGCATATAGAAAACCAGTATAAGGTAGACCATCTTTCGCCATGCCTTCAATGGTTGGTACGATGACTTCTTTCATAATGCGATTATGAATTTCACGCGTGACGACTGGCGCAGGTGTATAAGCACCCATGCCACCCGTGTTAGGTCCAGTGTCGCCATTATTACGTGCTTTATGATCTTGCGAGGTTGCCATAGGCAGAATGTTTTTACCATCTGCCATCACGATAAAACTGGCTTCTTCACCAACTAAAAATTCTTCGATAACCACACGTGAACCGGCATCTCCAAACTTATTGCCGGCTAACATGTCAGTCACAGCGTCTTTAGCTTCTTGCATGGTATCTGCAAGAATAACGCCTTTACCAGCCGCTAAGCCATCCGCTTTAATCACAATCGGTACGCCAACTTTATCTAAATAAGCGTGTGCCGGAGCGATTTCAGTGAAGACATCATAAGCCGCTGTTGGAATGTTGTGCTTGGCTAAAAAGTCTTTAGAGAACGCTTTGGATCCTTCAAGTTGTGCGGCATCTTTATCAGGGCCAAAACACTTTAAGCCTGCGGCTCTAAAGTCATTGACCACGCCCAGCACTAAAGGAACTTCTGGGCCAACAATCGTTAAGTCGATATTGTTCTCAGTTGCAAAAGCGACCAGGCCTGGTAGGTCATCAGCCGCAATATCGACGTTAGTTAAGTTAGCTTCAAGTGCCGTACCGGCATTGCCTGGGGCTACAAATACTTGTGAAACGTCGTCAGACTGAGCTGTTTTCCAAGCCAAGGCATGCTCACGACCGCCACCACCAATAATTAATACTTTCATGGTAAATTTCTCTTTCTATATTGGGATAACACTTTAGCTTATTTCTAAATCCGCCTAGCCTGCGTTCAAAAATGGTCACTTACACTTGTAAGTTCACATTTTTTGCCTTGCCTAAACGAATTTATAAATAACCTAAAGCATTATTAAAATTAGTGTATTAAATCTGATCTATTCAATAACAAATACAAAAAACTAGGAAGGAGCGTTTTGCTCAATTTCAAGGCGGGTAAAAGAACCGACGCGGAGCGTACATTAAGTACGTGAGCATCGGAAGCTTTTACCCAACGCTGAAATTGAGTAAATAAGCCCTTCCGGAAAGGCTTAGTGCTTGAAGTGTCTCATACCTGTAAACACCATTGCTATACCGTGTTCATTTGCAGCGTCAATGACTTCTTGATCACGCATGGAACCCCCTGGATGAATCACCGCTGTAATGCCTGCTTCTGCTGCAGCGTCAATGCCATCACGGAATGGAAAGAATGCATCAGAAGCCATGACAGAACCAGGCACTTCTAATCCTTCGTCAGCCGCTTTAATGCCGGCAATCTTCGCGGAGTAAACTCGGCTCATTTGACCTGCGCCTACCCCAATCGTCATGCCATCTTTAACGTAAACAATTGCATTGGATTTAACATATTTAGCAACTTTCCAGGCAAATAACAAATCAGCCATCTGCTTATCTGTCGGAGCAAGTTTCGTCACAACGGTTAAGTCATCAGCCGTGACCGAACCTAAGTCACGGTCTTGCACTAATAAACCACCCGTGACACGCTTGTAGTCATAAGCAGGTTGTTGACCCGCTAGCTCGCCACAGGCGAGTAAGCGTAGGTTTTTCTTGGCTTCAATAATCGCTTGCGCTTCTGCGGTCACAGACGGGGCAATAATCACTTCAACAAACTGACGATCAACAATCGCTTGAGCCGTTGCAGCATCTAACTCGCGGTTGAACGCAATAATGCCACCAAATGCAGAGGTAGGGTCTGTTTTGTATGCGCGATCATAAGCTTCGAACAGACTTGAGCCAATCGAAACACCACAAGGGTTAGCGTGTTTAACGATGACACAAGCAATTTCATCAAAGGTCTTAACCAACTCAAGTGCAGCATCGGTATCCGCGATGTTGTTAAAAGATAGGGCTTTACCTTGAAGCTGTGTTGCCGTCGAAATAGAGGCTTCATTCTGATCACGCTCTGTATAGAAAGCAGCTTTTTGATGTGGGTTTTCACCATAGCGCATAGACTGCTTTTTAACAAACTGTGTGCTGTAGGTACGTGGGAAAGCATCATTTTCTTCGGTGCTAAACATGGTGCCGAAATAGTTGGCGATGGCGCCATCATAACGTGCGGTCTGTTCAAAAGTCTTAATCGACAGATCAAAACGCGTGGCGTGTGAAAGCTGACCATTATTGTCAGTCATTTCAGCCAAGATCCGTGCGTAGTCCATCGGGTCTGTTAGCACAGCAACGTCTTTATGGTTCTTAGCTGCCGAACGCAACATAGTTGGTCCGCCGATATCGATATTTTCTACCGCATCTTCTAAAGAACAGTCCGCTTTTGCGACAGTCGCCTCAAATGGATAAAGGTTGACCACGACCATATCGATTGCATCGATACCGTGTTCAGCCATAATTGCATCATCTGTTCCACGACGACCTAAAAGACCACCATGAATTTTAGGATGTAGCGTTTTAACACGACCATCCATCATTTCAGGGAAACCAGTGTATTCAGATACTTCTGTCACAGCCAGGCCTGCTTCTGACAGTACTTTATAAGTACCACCTGTTGAAAGAATGGCAACATTCATTGCAATTAATGATTCAGCAAACTCTAAAATGCCGGTTTTGTCTGAAACGCTAATCAATGCGCGACGTACTGGTTTCATGAAACTATCTCCAAAAAATTAAATCTATAAAAAGGATTCTAATCGCTTTAGTAAGCCACTAGTTAAAATAGGGGGTGTTATTTGGACTAAATTAACTGATATTTTTGCATCTTTTTTCTTAGGGTATTGCGGTTGATGCCTAAGATGAGCGCGGTTTGAGTTTGATTATTTTCTGTTTTAGCTAAAACAAACTCGAGCATCGGTTTTTCAACCTGCTGTATGACCATTTCGTATAGATCACTGGTGGTCTGTTCCTGAAGCGTGTCAAAATAAACCTGAAGGGTTTGGGTGACTTGTGTGCTCAGTGAGAGTGATGTTTTTTCGACAACAGGTTTGCTCATAAAATAATCAATTCAATCTATTTATTTAGTTAATTTTTAATATTAGACAGTGTCTAACAAAGTTGTGACTCTGAAAGTCATTAAGGTTTGCTTAGCAATGGCTCAAAAAAACGTTCAATTACTGCAATCTGCGCTTCTGGTGTTTGCAGTTGGTTGAACTGTTTACGTAAGTTCTGGCCATCTGGTAGGTGTTGTCCATACCAGCCAATGTGCTTACGGGCTATTCTTACACCGAGCAACTCGCCATATAAGCCATGTAGAGCCGAAACGTGTTGAATGATGGTCTGATAAAACTCGTCAAACGTTGGCTCAGCAAATTTACTACCGGTTTTAAGGTAATGATTTATCTCACGAAAGATCCAAGGGTAGCCTTGGGAGGCTCTGCCAATCATAATGCCATCAACGGCCGTATATTTTAATACAAATTCGGCTTGTTCGGGGGTGCAAATATCACCATTTGCAATCACAGGGATGTTGATTGCCTGTTTAACGGCTTTGATGGTGTCATATTCTGCTAAACCACTAAACTTGTCTTCTCGAGTTCTGCCGTGAATGGTGATGGCTTGCAGGCCTTGTTGTTGAGCAATTTGTGCGATTTGTAAGGCGTTGCGGTTCTCAGCATCGGTGCCTGTACGGGTTTTGACGGTAACGGGGACATTAACGGCGGAGACAACCGCTGCAAAAATGTCTGTCACACGACCAGGATCAGCCATTAAGGCAGAACCTGCTGCCACACTACAGACTTTCTTAGCGGGACAGCCCATATTTAAATCGATTATTTGTGCGCCTAGCGAGACCTGCCAAGCAGCGGCTTCTGCGAGTTCATCCGGATCTGTACCAATTAATTGAATGGCACGAGGTTCTGGGTCGCTTAGATTAGCCTGGCGGGTGGAAGATTTTTTAGATTCCCATAACTGTTTTTTAGACGCCACCATTTCTGCCAGTGTGTAACAGGCGCCATTTTGTCGACAAATTTCTCTGAAAACAGAATCGGTAATGCCAGCCATTGGGGCAAGCACGATATTGTGTTCAAAAATGTGGGAGCCAATCTGCAACATGTTTTAAACACGAGTCTTTAAACTTACCAGGCCTGGTAAGTTTAATTTAGAAGCGTTTAAAAGTAGTTTGAGCGTTTTTCTGTTAAGCATATTAAGTCCTAATACCCGCTAAAAGTCCCCATTCTTCCTGTTTCTCAAAGGTGTCGAGTTCAACGCCTAGGTCGCGGTAATGGTTTATCAAACCCTCTGCTTGATTCGCCAATAAACCAGATAATACCAAAGTACCTCCCGGCTTCAGTAGGCGGATAAACTCGCCTGCTAATTCTTTAACGGGTCCCGCCAGAATATTAGCGACTAACAAGTCGACAGGCTGAGAGTCAAAGTCTTTGACCAGTTCAAAGGGGATGCTTTCATGATTACGTTCAGCGTTTTGTCGGCTGGCGGTAATCGCCTGCGGGTCAATGTCGGTGCCAGCCACAGAGGCCGCGCCTAATTTTTGGGCAGCCAGGGCCAGAATGCCTGAACCACAACCGTAATCAATGACGCTGAGATTTTTTGGGGCATGTTGATCTAGCCAAGTTAAACAGAGCGAGGTTGTCGGATGCGTTCCGGTTCCAAATGCCATGCCAGGATCGAGCATTAAATTCACGGCTTCTGGTTGCGGCGCTTCTAGCCAGCTAGGCACAATCCACAGATTGTCTCCGAATTGCATGGGCTTGAATAAATCCATCCAGGCTCGAATCCAATCTTTGTCTTCAAGTTGCTCAGTTTTATAATCCGCGGCAGGGACATCAGGCATCAGTTGAGTCAGTTGTTGAATGACGGCTTGAGGATCGACTTCGGCATCAAACAACCCAACCACTTTGGTTTTGTCCCAAATAGGGGTGGTACCCAGTTCAGGCTCAAAAATAGGTTGGTCTTGAGCATCCTCGAAAGTGACTGAAGCGGCATTCACCTCCATAAAAGCATCTGAGAGAGGTTCTGCAATCGCTTCTGAGACCACTGTGTTTATTTGAATCCAAGCCATCGTTTTATATCCTTTTTTAAAACACAAAAGCACGAAGACCAAAGTTGAGTAACTTCAAGTCTTCGTGCCTTAGTGGTTAAATATTTTTAGTCTTAACGTGGAAAGTTAAACTAAATGTTCTAAACGTTCTTCTAAATAGTGGATGTTACGCCCACCGTCACAGAATCCACCATCGTTCATGATTTCGCGTTGTAGATGGATATTGGTTTCGATTCCCTTAATGACCATCTCGCTTAAAGCGCTGTCCATACGACGAATCGCTGTGGTACGGTCACTGCCAAAGCAGATCAACTTACCAATCATAGAATCATAATGTGGCGGAACCGAATAGCCAGTATAGATATGCGAATCCCAACGAACACCTAAACCACCAGGTAAGTGTAAACGCTCAATGGTACCTGGAGAAGGCATGAAGTTTTTAGCAGGGTTTTCCGCATTCACACGACACTCAATGGCATGGCCAGTGATTTTGATGTCTTCTTGTTTCAGACTAAGCGGTTTGCCCATCGCAATCTCAATTTGAGCTTTCACTAAATCAATACCCGTAACCATTTCAGTCACGCAATGCTCAACTTGTAAGCGGGTGTTCATTTCAATAAAGAAGAACTCGCCGTTTTCATATAAGAATTCGAAAGTGCCTGCGCCACGGTAGTTGATTTCGATACAGGCATTGACACAAGCCGCACCAATACGAGCACGTTGCTCTTCAGTCACACCTGGAGCCGGAGCTTCTTCAACGACCTTTTGATGACGGCGTTGCATAGAGCAATCACGTTCACCTAAGTGAATCGCATTACCTTGACCGTCCGCTAAGATTTGAATCTCGACATGACGTGGGTTTTCCAGGAATTTTTCCATGTAAACTTCTGGATTACCAAAGAAACTACCCGCTTCAGATTTTGTAAGCTGAATCGACTTTAGAAGGCTGGCTTCAGTATGCACAACACGCATACCGCGACCACCACCGCCACCAGAAGCTTTGATGATGATTGGGTAACCAATTTCTTTCGCAATACGATGGTTTTCGGCATCGTCTTCACCTAAGGGGCCACCAGAACCTGGTACGGTTGGTACACCGGCCGCTTTCATAGCGCGGATGGCCATAACCTTATCACCCATAATGCGAATAGTTTCCGCTTTAGGACCAATAAAGGCAAAACCACTCTCTTCAACGCGCTCTGCAAAGTCAGCATTTTCAGATAAGAAGCCGTAACCTGGGTGAATCGCGCCCGCATCAGTGACTTCTGCCGCTGCAATGATTGCCGGAACATTCAAATAACTGTCGGTTGAAGCAGGGGGTCCAATACAGACCGATTCATCGGCCAATAGGACATGTTTTAGGGTTGCATCAGCCGTTGAGTGCACAGCGACAGTTTTAATGCCTAATTCTTTACAGGCGCGTAAAACACGCAGTGCAATCTCGCCACGGTTGGCAATGAGGATTTTTTCAATCATTTAAAATCTTCCTTATTCGATTATGAATAGCGGTTGACCGTATTCAACAGCATCACCGTTAACGCCCATGATTTTCTTGACGGTACCAGAGGCATCAGACTCGATAGGGTTCATGATTTTCATCGCTTCGATAATACACAGCGTATCGCCTACAGCAACCTGATCACCGACTTGTACAAAAGCGCCGGCTTCAGGAGAAGGAGAGCCGTAGAAGGTTCCAACCATTGGTGAAATCACTGCATGACCACTGATTTCTGCCGGAGCTGCTGCAACAGGTACGGTAGCAACAGGTGCAGCCTGAGTGGCAACAGGCGCTGAAGCAATAGGCGCAGTAGCAGCAGGGGCAGAAATGTAGACAGGTTCTTTGCTACGAGTGATGCGAATATTATGCTCACCTTCTTTAATTTCGATTTCAGCAATGTCTGACTGCTCGACGATTTCAATTAACTTACGAATTGAACGAATATCCATGTGGTAAATCCTCTGCTTTGATTTTTTTATTTAAACTGTTTGATTGTTCGATTGTTTGGTTTTTTATATGACTGACTAGCAGCCGTTACTAATTTTTGCTGATGCGGCTAGAAATGCGAGTTCATAACCTTGTGTGCCCAGTCCGGCAATCACACCATCGGCTAAATCAGAAAAATAGGAGTGTGCTCTAAACGCTTCACGTTTGTGGATATTGGAGAGGTGCACTTCTATAAAAGGGATGCTTACAGTTGCTAAGGCATCACGAATTGCCACGCTGGTGTGGGTAAATGCAGCGGGATTGATAATAATGTACTTAGTGCCGTCATCCATCGCTTGGTGGATACGTTCTACAATCTCATGTTCGGCATTGCTCTGAAAGTCGAATAGACGAATATTGTGAGTATCTGCCAGGGTTTCCAATGACTCGATGATATCCGCGAGCGTTTGGTGACCGTAAATTTCAGGTTCACGACGACCAAGCATGTTTAAGTTTGGACCGTTAATCACTAAAAGTGTTGGCATGAAGCTTATCCCTGTAAATCGAATTGCAAAAATTATAACTGAAAGTGTAGGTGACTGCTATGTAAAACCGATAAATGGAGGGTAATTTCTGCACGAAATGAGCTGTTCTGTATTGAAAAGTAATAAAGTTAAAGTTTTTGGGCTTGAGTGAAGTTGGCTGGTGAATGATTAAGGTATGTTTTTCTTTGCCGAGTCTAAAAGGAAGTGCTTAAAACCTGTACCTATAAAGGTGATAAAAAACGCCCTGTCAGAGTTTGTCTGTACAGGGCGTTTTAATGAAGGCAAGTTGAGAAATAGAATCAAATGTTATGACAGGTTCAATTGTTATTTATATGCCCGGTTAATATGTGTGATAAATACTTCGCTGGGTTTAAAACCAACCACGCGCTGTGCTTTTTGCTCTACCCCTGAAGCGTTAAAAAACAAAATTGCTGGCGGACCGATTAATCCAAATTTCTTCATAAGGGCTTTATCAATCCCATCATTCGCTGTGACATCCGCTTGTAACAAGGTGATGCCAGACAACGCTTGATGAACCTGTGGTCGGGTAAAGGTCAGTTTTTCCATCTCCTTACAACTTATGCACCAGTCAGCATAAAAATCGAGCATAACGGGCTGGCCCTTCGCGAGTTCAGCTTCTAAATCTTCAATGCTTTTAATGGCTTTGAAGTTTAGGTGTTCAGATTGTACTTGTGAGCTGCTGACACCGCCTTTAAAAGTCTTTAAAGGCTGAAACATGTCTTGGCTGCCACCCATTAAGCCAATCAGAATCATTGTGCCGTAAAGGAATAAAACTAATGCAAGGCCTTTAACCAGTTTCAACCAGCCAGATTGAGATAGGGTCGATTCAAATGCGCCCATATAGACGGCAGAGATGATAAACAGCATTGCCCAACTCAGCATTGCAACTTCTGACGGAATAATACGTTCCAACATCCAGATGGCAATACCGATCAGCATTACCCCAAAGACGGCTTTGACATTGTCCATCCAAGCGCCAGCACGAGGTAGTAGTTTGCCGGCTGAAGTACCTAGCAGTAATAGGGGAAGTCCCATCCCTATGCTCATCGCAAACAATGCAACGCCACCTAAGATCGCATCACCAGTTTGACCAATATAAATTAAGGCCCCCGCTAAAGGCGGTGCGACACAAGGGCCAACAATCAATGCCGATAAAAAGCCCATAATGGCAACTCCCGTTAAGGTGCCGCCTTGTTGTTTATTAGAAAGGCCAGTTAGTTTGGTTTGTAGTCTACTCGGCAATTGCAGTTCATAAAAACCGAACATAGATAGTGAGAGCAGTACAAAAATCAAACTGAATGAGCCAATAATCCATGGGTTCTGGAAAGCGGCTTGTAGGTTCTCACCGAAGACGCCCGCCAGGACACCGGCGACCGTATAGGTGACCGACATGGCTAATACATAGACCAATGACATGATAAAGGCACGTTGCGTGGTGAGTTTATCGCCCTGGCCAACAATAATACTGGAAAGGATGGGGATCATTGGGAATACGCACGGTGTAAAGGCGAGCAGTAATCCAAAGATAAAAAAGGTCGCAATCACAATCCAAACACTGCTGTTTTTCAAAGTGTCGGCGATTTGATCACTCTCAGAAAGCGCTTCGCTAGCAGACTCTACGGTAGGGCTTGTCGTGGAAGGTGCTGCAGTTGATGTGCTTAGGATTGAACCACTTTTCTGAACCGTTTGAATATCAGCGGGATTTAATGAAATCTGTTTTTTAATAGGTGGATAGCAAACGCCCACAGCCGCAGAGCAACCTTGAAACTCTACTTGTATCGTTGAGTTAGACTCCAGAGCATTGATTGGTAAGCTTCCTGTCATCATGCCATGATAAACCATGGTTTTACCAAACAACGGATCATCAATTTGTTCGGCTTTAGGCAGTTGCAGTTCACCAATCGAAGCGTCACCATCTAAAACACTGACTTTAAACTTATCTTGGTAGAGGTGATAGTCATGGGCAATGTTCCAAACCAGTTCAAGTTGGCCGGCAGCGTTCATTTGGTGAGAAAACTGAAAGGCTTCTTCTGCATCCAATAATTCTGGTTGATCGCTGTCTTGTTTAAAAAAGCTATTCAGAGCAGATAAAGAGCCAAAACCGTTTGCTGTATCAGCTGCAGTCGTTTGAATGGTTGCTTGGCTTGCAGGCAATTCAATTGTGAAATTGCGTGTTTGCGGTGGATAGCAAACCCCAATTTTATCTGCACATCCTTGGTATTTGACAGTCAGTGTCGCAGTTGCAGCAGTGTCTGTAGGGTTTTGAAAAGGCAGGCTTATGTGTACTGAGTGTTCATAGACGTCAGTTTTACCAAAGAGCGGATCATCGACCAGTTTGGCTTTAGAGTAAATAGGGGGTTCCAGATATGTGGAGTCCGAAGTTACCGAGAGTTTGTCTTTATAAAGATGATAGTCTTCGGCAATGTTCCATTGCAGGATAACTTTTTGATCTTCAATCAGTGGCGCTTCAAGTTTAAAGGCATCATCAACTTCAAGTAGGTCGTCATTGGCGTGCGCCAGAGAACTGAACAAGCTAAGTGTCAGCAAGCTGATTAGCAATGATGTTAAGAATATTTTGTAACGTGTCTGGGTGTTTTGAAACATATTCAACTTCTCGTAAGGTTTGCCTTGAAAGCTTAAGTAAGCGACCTCATAAATAAAAGAGCGCCGTGTTTATTGTATAAAGCCGGGTTATAGTTTGATAATTAGGTCATTCTATAATACTTTTTACAGTTGAGCAGGTCTGGTTTGTACTACACTGAACAATAATTAAGATTACATTTAGTGTTGAAAATAATCCATACGCTAAAAACCCCTATACATTCAAGAGACCTTGTTATGCGAATTTTATTTCTACTTTTATTTGTGATTCCTTTAGTTGAGCTGTATTTCTTGATACAGGTCGGTGAGGAAATCGGCGCTTTACCAACGATTCTATTAACCATTTTTACCGCCGTTGTGGGCATCGCTTTGATGAGAATGCAGGGTTTGGCGATTATGCAGAAGGCGCAGTTGTCGATGGCATCAGGCAAGCCGCCGACAACAGAAGTGATGGAAGGCGTGTTTATCTTTCTGGGTGGCATCTTTCTGTTTTTTCCGGGGCTACTAACCGATGCCATCGGTTTTCTGTTTCTAATGCCATTTGTCAGACACTTCTTAATTAAACAGAGTGTGAATGGCATGCAAAGCAGAGGGTCTTATCGTCAGAAAGCCCAACACAATGAATATTACGAGGGTGAATGGAGTGAGGCATCGGCACGCACTACGCGCCGACTCGAAACCGACTTTATTGAAGGCGAAGTCATTGAACCGGCTGCTGATTCAACTAAAAAATAGACTCAAAATCATGAGTTACCAGGGTATGGTGAGACGCAGTTACCGTCTTTAATGTTGCAAAGCTGTTTCGAGAATTTAAGCCTATCGATTTGATCGCTAAAGGTGTCTGTCTAGCAATTCATCATTCAATCCAGTCGTTTGACCAGGCCTGGTCTAATGGTCTGTTTGAACGGTAAGTCTCTCGCAGCCTTCATCGTTTAAACGTTTTAAGTTACGCTAAAGTAACTCGATATACCCCTCTTTGTAAGTTGGATATTTGAATTCATAGCCCGTTGCTCTGATTTTGGCATTTGAGATACGTTTATTGCTACGCATCATGCGGGCATTTTCGGATGCTTCATTGTGTTCTACCTCTGGCATGCAGAGTTCCTCGGCCAGCCATTCATATACTTCGCACGACAGCGACGGTTGATTGTCTACCCCTACATAAAGTGATTCAACATCTTCTGGATGACTTTCATTTAGATTGAGTAGGTGTGTCAGCATGCCTGCGCAATCGGCCGAGTGAATGCGATTACTCCAAACGTCTTCCATACAGTGTGCTTTACCAGCGCGGACTAAATCAATTAAATGCGTCCGGCCAGGGCCGTAAATTCCACCAAAGCGAACGACGGTCGCTGGAAATTCACTCTCTAGAGCGATTGCTTCGCCTTCTAATATTCGTTTAGTTGAAAAGCTGGTGTCATGCGTTGGGCTAGATTCACTGACCAATTCACCCTCGTTTTGTCCAAACACCGAAGAGCTCGAGATGAAAAACAGTCGCTTGATTGCCTGGCCTTGCAAGGTGTGTAACAGATTTTTTAAGCCTGAAACATAGGCTTGGTAATAGGCAGAGTCTTTGAATTTACCTGCGGAGGCCATATAAAAAACATAATCAATCTTCTTAGGAAGGTTATTGATTGTGCCGGTTAAATTAGCTTCGATGGGTACGATGCAGTCAGGTAAGGCATCAACGTTTCGGCGTAAGCCAAATACTTTATGTCCTTGTTGAGTCAGTTCTGTGCCCAATAAACAGCCTACATCCCCGCAGCCTGCAATCAAAATGTTCGCCATAACAATTTCTCCCTGTTTTGCCCATAGTAAATCAAAATGACGAAATCAAAAAGCGAAATTAATGTCTAAAAATGAAATATTTTGTCAGGGGTTTGACCAGGCCTGGTAGGTTAAAGGGTGAGTGTTTATTTTTATTTGTGTGCTGATAAAGATAAGGCTTGAATTACTGCGCCACAAAATGCGAAGTTCTTGGTGGGTGAGAGGACTCGAGAGGGATTTAGGTTAAGGAAGTGTTCTATTTTAGTTAAGTTTTAGGCAATAAAAAACCGCGATTGAATAAATCCAATCGCGGCTCTTTTTTTTTGGTGTTACTAACTAATTCTTTTAAATGACTTAAGAGCTAGAAGTTGTAACGGACAGATACTGTGTAAGCAGTTTGAGAGTGCTTAGTAGTTGTGTTACCCATGCCTAAAGCAGTCAAATCAGCAGTTGTTTTAACTTCTGGTGCGATAACCACAGCCGCATCAATAGAAACTGTTTTAGTTAAGTTATAACCGCCACCGAATGAGAAATGCTGCTCAGTCGTTGCAGGGAAGAATATATTGTTGAACATGTTCAAAGTAGCCCCTGCTGTAGTAGTGCCATCTTGTTCTTTAATTGGGTTATCTGCTGCGTTATAACCAGCACCTAACCAGTAGCCGTTGCCTTGGTATTTAGCACCAACAGCGATGACATTTTGATCTTCCCAACCAAAGTCGCCATAGCCAGTAGCATCAGCCCATTTGATCTGTTTAAAATCAGCCGTTAGAGTAATATTGTCCATCTGGTATGCAATACCCGCTTTAAGCTCTGCAGGTTGTTCAAGCTTGTCAGAGAATGCAGCAGGAATGTAGCCTACAAATGGTGTTGATGCGACAGATAGTTGGTTGTCATATTTCATGCTGATTGCAGAAGTATAGCTGGCGGCAACGGTCAAGTCTTTATCGATATCGAAATAACCACCTAGGCTGAAGCCCATTCCGAGGTCAGAAGCTGCACCACTGCCAATCTTTCCAGCCCCAAGCGGTGCACCATTATAGTTGATATCTAAAGCGCCATACTGAATGATAGGAGAGAAGCCAATCCCGAAGTTATCTTCATTATAAGCAAGGGTCGGTACAAAACGCATGATTTGCAGATTAGATTGCGCTTCAAACTGATTATATGCTCCCACGCCTACAGCAACTTCATTTGCAGAATAATCAACGCCCATACCTGAAGTACCATACATGCCGATACCGAATGTTAGCGTGTCGTTAATGCGACTTGCCAGAGATACTGACGGAATAACAAAAGTATCTGCTGTGCTATCGGAAAAAGTTTGTGAAGAATCGGTTACACCATCGTTGCTAACGTTAGGCAGGAATAAAGTTCCACCAAATGAGAATTCAGAGCCTTTTGCTTTACCAATCATTGCCGGGTTAATGATAAGGTTTTCAGCACCATAGTATGCAGCAACACCTGTACCACCCATTGCAGAGGACTGTGCGCCAACACCTGTCATGTTTGTACCGTTGGTTGCCAATGCAGATGATGCACAGATGGTTGTGGATACAGCTAACGCCAATCTTGTTTTGTTCATTTTGAGTCTCATTTTGGTTTCTAAAGGCTAGGTGTTTTTTGCCTAAAAAATTTCTGGTTGTAGGCTTTTTATATAAGATTATTACCAATTACTAATTTGGTTTTATTTTGGGCACTACTATGCGTTATTGAAATAGATTTTGACAATCAAATAATTTGATGCAATCCAAAGTGAATCAGTTATTTGCGGTGGGTTAGGCTGGATAAAGGAGGAGAAATGAGGGGCAATAAAAAACCGCGAGAGAATAAATCCAATCGCGGTTCACTTTTCAGCTAAATAGATCTAAATGTTATTAACAGATTAGAACTTGTAGCTTGCAGAAACAGTGTAAGCAGTTTGAGAGTGCTTAGTAGTTGTGTTACCCATGCCTAAAGCAGTCAAATCAGCAGTTGTTTTAACTTCTGGTGCGATAACCACAGCCGCATCAATAGAAACTGTTTTAGTTAAGTTATAACCGCCACCGAATGAGAAATGCTGCTCAGTCGTTGCAGGGAAGAATATATTGTTGAACATGTTCAAAGTAGCCCCTGCTGTAGTAGTGCCATCTTGTTCTTTAATTGGGTTATCTGCTGCGTTATAACCAGCACCTAACCAGTAGCCGTTGCCTTGGTATTTAGCACCAACAGCGATGACATTTTGATCTTCCCAACCAAAGTCGCCATAGCCAGTAGCATCAGCCCATTTGATCTGTTTAAAATCAGCCGTTAGAGTAATATTGTCCATCTGGTATGCAATACCCGCTTTAAGCTCTGCAGGTTGTTCAAGCTTGTCAGAGAATGCAGCAGGAATGTAGCCTACAAATGGTGTTGATGCGACAGATAGTTGGTTGTCATATTTCATGCTGATTGCAGAAGTATAGCTGGCGGCAACGGTCAAGTCTTTATCGATATCGAAATAACCACCTAGGCTGAAGCCCATTCCGAGGTCAGAAGCTGCACCACTGCCAATCTTTCCAGCCCCAAGCGGTGCACCATTATAGTTGATATCTAAAGCGCCATACTGAATGATAGGAGAGAAGCCAATCCCGAAGTTATCTTCATTATAAGCAAGGGTCGGTACAAAACGCATGATTTGCAGATTAGATTGCGCTTCAAACTGATTATATGCTCCCACGCCTACAGCAACTTCATTTGCAGAATAATCAACGCCCATACCTGAAGTACCATACATGCCGATACCGAATGTTAGCGTGTCGTTAATGCGACTTGCCAGAGATACTGACGGAATAACAAAAGTATCTGCTGTGCTATCGGAAAAAGTTTGTGAAGAATCGGTTACACCATCATTGCTAACGTTAGGAAGGAATAAAGTTCCACCAAATGAGAATTCAGTGCCTTTTATCTTACCGATCATACCTGGGTTTACAACAACGTTTTCAGCACCGTAAAATGCTGCAACGCCAGTTCCACCCATTGCAGAAGACTGTGCGCCAACGCCAGTCATGTTTGTTCCGTTTGTTGCCATTGCTGATGAAGCAAAGATGGTTGCTGAAACAGCTAGAGCTACTTTAGTCATTTTCATTTTATTTATTACTCTCTTTATTTTAAAAAGCCTTTGATTTTTTAACAAAGGTCTTTGAATGTGGTTGCAGACTTCCCATCTACATTGAGTTCGAGGACTACTATGCATTAGAAAATTCTAATTTGGTAATCAAATAAATTAAATCCTGGATAAGAAAAAATGATACATAGCGCTAGTGATTATTCGTACTTATTGGCTCATAAGCCAAGCTATCTTCTATGGGTGGTTTGTTTTGGCTAACTTGTTGAAAACAAAGCTTTTAGTTAGTTTGTTTTATCGGGCGATACAATGTGTTAATACTTTTTTTTATCAGAGCTTCTAGTACGCTGAATATTTTATAATTTATATGTGTCCATATAATTTATTTATAAGAAGCTATAAGTGTCATTAGGGGAGTGGAACTTTTCAAAGTTAGCGAAAATATGTAATAAAAAAGCCGCGAGCTGATTAGATCATCTCGCGGCTTTGAGTTTCACCAGGCTAGGTCAACTCAATGACCAGGCCTGGTAACTTTAAAAAGTAGCTGGCTTAGAATGCGCCAGTTTTACCTTTTTGTAGCATTTCCCACATAGTGTTACGAACTTGCATAGTCGCTTCTAGCAATTCAGGAGGCATTTTCTTACCCATTTTGATTGCCATATCCATGTTCATTGTATAGATATGTAGACCATCAGGTTCACCAACGATGTTTACACGACAAGGAAGGAATCCAGCCATTGCAGGAGAGAAGTCAGTCATTTTACGTGCTGTTTCTGGGTTACAGAAAGACATAACGTGAATGACGTCAGATTCGATACCACGTGCTATAAGTTCTTCAGAAAGTGGTAACTCACCAACGTTCTTAAGGTTGTTGTTAGTACCTACAGAGTTGATTGCATCCATAACGTCTTCAAGCGAAACGCCTTCGTCTACTTTAACTTCCCACATAGTAGCATCCGCGATATCGCCTTCTGACTCAACCCACTTGTCCCAGATAGTCATGAACGTCTCACCAGCACCATCATTTAGGTTACCAATTGCGTTGATTGTTCCACAACCAGAAAGAGTTGTTACTGCTGCAGCAAGAATACCTGCTTTGAATAAGTTTGCTAATTTCATTTTGTTCTCCGTTGAATATGAGGTGTTTCTTTGTTTACGCATCATAGATTAATGATTATGGGGTGAAATGCAATTTGATTTTTTTTGGTGGTTAATAATATTTATTTATTAAGAAATGCTAATACGCTAATATTAATTTTACGTATTGACGCTAAACCCCAGTGTTCTTAGGAGGTTATTGACATTGTCGTCGTTCGTTTCATGTGCTGAGTGACAATGCCATTCTCGGTAAATAGGAAAATTACGTCGATAAAACTCATATTTATTATGAACCTCAGTCATGGAATCGGCACGAATGGCTGCATCATCTTGGTGTGAATCGTGGGTTTTCTTAAAAACCCCATTTAGAATAGTTTGTGTTGAACCCTGTTCAGAAATAATGATTTCAGGCGGAGCGCTTGGCAGTTCTTTTTTCCAGGCTTGCTGTTCAGGAGCTTTCCAGAATTCACAAAGCGTTTGATAGACCATTTCACTGCCTGCCACTTTAGCCTCTAATGAGTGGCCTGCAATGTGAGGCGTTGCTAAGTAGGCCGTCTTATACAGGGGTTCTGAAATATTAGGTTCATTTTCCCAACAATCAATCACATTGGCAAGTGTGGGGGTTTTGCACCAGGCGGCCTCGTTGATAATGCCACCCCGCGCTGCATTGATAATGATTTGATGCGGCAAGATTTTCGCTAAGCGTTCAGCAGAGAGCAGGTCTAGAGTTGCATCTTGTCCGCTCAGGGTGAGTGGCGTATGAAATGTGATGATGTCCGCTTTAAGGCAGGTTTCTAAATCTACAAAAATGTCTTGCTGGTTTTCTATAGCATGTTGGCGCTGTCTTGGTGGATCGTTTAATAAACATGTAATGCCTAATATTGTCGCTTTTTCATAAACTAGACTGCCGACGTGGCCGACTCCGATAATGCCTAAAGTTTTTTGAGTCAAATCAAACTGTTTGGTTTCTGCGAGATCAAACAAAGCGCTGATTATAAATTCAGCCACGGAGTTGGCGTTACAGCCTTGTGCGGAATAGAATTCAATTCCATTGTTTTTTAAGTAGGTCTGGTCAATATGGTCTAGTCCGACCACGGTGCTGCCAACGAATTGAACGGAACTGCCCTCAAGCAATTCGGCATTCACTTGTGTTCTCGAGCGAACAATTAACGCATCTGCATGTTTGACGGATATTGCATCAATATCTTTACCAGGCAGTGTCACCACCTCTCCAAGATGAGAGAAAATGGCTTTAGCGTAGGGAATAGCATCATCGATGATGATTGTTTTTTGTTTTGTCATTGTGAGCGGATCTTTATAGAGACTGTTGAGTAATTCCCTACAATACGGTTCAAGTTTTGTTTTGTAAATAGTTAAATAGTATGGGTTCTGATTATTGAGTACATATAATAGGCGTCATGTAGAAAGCTCGGCTATGTTAAATTTTGTCCAGGCCGTCGTGAGTTTAATAACGCTTGTCGTTAAGAGAGAGAGGAATTTGTTTGAATACAAAATCAGTCACAGAGTTAATTTCTAGCCAAAATGGACTAATCGAGGTGCGTTATAAGGGGCTGCCATCTGAAAGTGGGGGTAGTCATAAACCAGTCAAGTTGGTTGTTCTGAGTCATCCGCATCCCTTGTATGGTGGAACGATGAGTAATAAGGTTGTCACCACTATGGAGCGTGCTTTTCATGCATTAGGGTATGTGACGGTAGCTTACAATTTTAGAGGCGTGGGCAAAAGTGAGGGGGAACATGATCATGGAATGGGCGAGCAAGACGATTTAGTTCAGGTCGTTGAGTGGGCAAGAGTGCGCTTTAAGAGCACGCATTTAACCTTGGCTGGATTTTCGTTCGGTAGTTATGTGGCATTAAAAGCCTATAAGACATTTAATAACGTACTTAGCGTAGATGCTTTGTGTACGGTTGCACCACCGGTTGGTTTGTATGACTTTTCTGAAATTCATCCTGTGAAAGTGCCTTGGTCGTTAATTCAGGGAGGTAAAGACGAGGTTGTTTCAGCGCCTGAAATTTTGCAATGGGCAATGGCTGATGAGTTGCAGCCAGATGTTTATTGGCGGGCAGAGGCGAGCCACTTTTTACATGGTGAATTAATCTGGCTGAAAAATATCATTCTGCTCGCCTATTAAGGTGTTAAGTGTCGTCTTAAATAGGTTTTTTGAAGAATAATAAAATTGTGATATTAAAATAGAAGATATAAGTTTTGCTTATATTGATATTTACTTACAAATACTTATAATGGCCAATATTAGAAAATTCTTATATGCTAATAAGCTTGTATTCTAGCAAGGTTGTGGCTAATCTTATTGAAGTTTATGATTGATAATAAGGTTAGCTTATTCGCGGGGTTTTATCGTAGATAAAAGGAGTGTAATAGCTCCTTTTTTGTGTGATTTTACTCCCCTTGTTTACGGCTTGCTTGAGTCAGGTTCTTTGGAGTGAAAATGAAACAAAATAAAACGCACAAGTTTAAGTTACCGGCATTGATTTTGGCGGTCTCCTCTTCTTTATCTTTTGCAGCTTGTGCTGATACTTATAATTTTAAGAAGTGTGTAGAGAGTGCTTTAAATCAAAACCCGGAAATGGATGTGAGTTCTGCACGTATTCAGCAAGCAGAATCGGCTTTAGGCAAAGCAGAAGCGAGTCGTTTGCCGCAAATTACCTTATCAATGACCGGTTCAAACTCGGATAACCCTTTAAATGTATTCGGTATGAAACTTCAGCAGCGTAGTGTTGTTTCTGGAGATATGTTTACTGGGGTAGAAATGTCTACAGATCCACTAAACAATCCAGAAGCACATACGGATTTTAATACCCGTGTAGAAATGCTTATTCCGGTCTGGAATGGCGGCAGAATCGGTAGTTATGAGGATCAAGCAGCGGCCATGATTCAGGCTGCTCGTCAGGGTGATGTCGCAGTACAGCAGTATCTAACCTTTAATGTCTATCAAGCCTATGAAGCGGTACACGCCGCACGCTCTTATATTAATGTTGCAGAGCAAGCAAAATTGACAGCGGATGAGTTTGTTAGAACCACTAAAAATTTAGTAGATCAAGGAATTGTGGTTCGATCTGAGTTCTTGAGTGCAAAAGTGAACCAAGCATCGGCTGAAGTTGCTTTATTGAAAGCGCAAGGCCAAGAGCAAATCGCTTTAGATACTTTGAAGATGTTAATGAATGTCGACGCGAGTATGGCTGTTGATGTTGCTGAACGTGCTGATCTGGAATTACCTGCCGTTTCGGTTGAAGATTTACTCTCGATGGCAAATGCTGCAAACCCTCAGTTAGAAGCAAAACGTAAAGAGGCTTCCTCTACAACGTTTGCAATCGATGCGGCCAAAGCGGATTATTACCCGAGTTTCAATGTCATGTTAAGGCAAGATTGGAATGATGAGGCTTTAGGTTTAAGTAATGGTTCTTATACGGTCGCGGGTGTTGTTTCTTGGAAAATTACCGACTTTGGTGTAACGAGTAATTCAGTTGATATGGCGAATGCAGCTGCACTTGAGAAAAAATCCGCTTTACGTTCTGAAGAAAATAAAACTCGGTTAGAGGTTTTAACCGCATGGCGCAAAATGGGGGTTGCTAATAAGCAGGTTGACTTCAACTTGTTAGCGGTTGAGCAGGCAAGTGAAGCACAAAACTTAATTCTGAAGCGTTACAAAGGGGGCGTTTCTACCATGACCGAAGTTTTAGCAACTCAAACTCAGTTAGATAAGGCAAGAGCAGAGCTCGTTGCTGCAAAATACGATGTCAATGTATTTAAAGCCAAAATCCGTTTAGTCACAGGCACCATGAATATTAATAACTTGTAATCCTTGATTACGGTAGCGCATAAATTTTAAAGCATGTTTAAAACAAATTTAAAGAAAAAAGGGACTTATTATGAGACAGATGTCTAAGATATTAACCGCATCGTTACTGGTTACAACACTCGGTTTAGCAGGTTGTGCAGAAGAGGTGGAGCAAGCTGAAGTGAGTACCGCTCAGGTGTTTAAAGTGCATGTGCAAAGCGTCGAGTTAGGTGAGATTGAATTGATGGCTGTTGTGCCTGGTGCAATTGTACCTGAGCAAAAGGCGCAAATTTCTTCACGTTTAATAGGTTATATCAAAGGCTTGGAAGTTAAGGTCGGGCAAACGGTAAAGCGGGGTCAATTATTGTTTAGTATCGATTCAGCAGATATTAACAGTCAAATCGTTCAGGCAAATGCTGGTTATCAGCAGGCGATTGCAGGTTTAAATGATGCGACGCTGGATTACGATCGCTTTACACAGCTTTATAAAGAAAAATCAGTTTCAAAACAGCAATATGACAAAATGCGCTTGCAATACAGTATTGCGCAACAGAGCGTCGCGGCGGCTAAGTCTGCTTTAAATCAGGCAAAAGAGCAGCTTAATTATGCAAATGTTAAGGCACCTTTTGATGGTGTGATTGTTGATAAAATGGCCGTTGCAGGGGATTTAGCTTCTCCAGGCAAGCCCATTGTAGTGATTGAAAATACAGCGTCTTTAATTGTGCAGACGGAAGTTGCAGGTGATTTGTTTGCGGTGATTAAAATGGGTGATGAAGCCAGTGTTTTAGTCGATGGTCAACCAGGGCCTTTAGTTGGTACCATCTATACCTTAGTGGCTTCAGCAAACCCTAAAACACGTACGCACACGGTTAAATTGAGTTTGCCAGCGATTAGTAATGTGAATAGTGGAACGTTTGCTCGGGTTAGTTTTAAGCGTGGTGTCCGCCACACCATGATGGTTCCAAAGTCAGCGGTCGTAAATAGAGCGGGAATTGACGGTGTTTTTGTCAATAAAGATGGCAAAGCATTTTTCCATATGGTGCGTACGGGTCTTGAGATCGGTGATAAGGTCGAAATTCAAGCTGGTTTAGCGTTAGGTGAGCAAATTGTTGTGGATAATAATCAAAGCATATTGAACGGTGATAGAGTGGAAATTATCGGTCAAGAAGCTCAAGTTGAACCAGAAGCAGTCATTAGCGATGCAGTTGAGACGGCTGTCAAAGGGGAGTAGCGATGTCTGAAAATAAAAAATCTGAAAATCAGGCGGTTGAGCCTAAGATGAATCTTGCGGGTAAGATTGCCACCGCATTTATTCATTCTAAAATTACCATGATGATTGTCATTACCATTACCTTGGCGGGCATGATGGCGTTCCTGGTGACTCCGCGTGAATATAATCCGCAAATTGTGGTGCCAGCGGCCAATATCATTGTGCATAAAGGCGGCGCGACGCCAGCAGAAGTTGAAAACATGGTGGTCAAGCCATTAGAAACCATTCTAAGTGCTTTGCCAGGGGTGGATCACACCTTTGGTTATGCTGGAAATGATTTCGGTGTGGTCACGGTTCAGTTTGAAGTTGGTGAAAATCAGGTAGATAGTCTGGTTAAGGTTTACAACCAGTTGATGCAGAATATGGATAAGATGCCGCCAGATACTCAACCGCCAATTGTTAAGCCAATCAATGTTGATGATGTGCCCATTATGACCTTGGCGGTCACTTCGAAGGAGATGTCAGGTTATGACCTTCGTGATATTTCGCTTAAGTTAGTTGAGAATCTACGAAATATTCCAGGCGTCTCTTTCACTGATGTTATTGGTGGTCAAAAACGCGCGGTAAATGTTTGGTTGGACCCTCAAAAGATCTCTTTAACCGGTATGTCTTTAGACGATATTAGTGACATGTTATTAGGCAGTAACGTTTCAACGCCGGTTGGTTCTTTGGTCAATAATAACCAAAATCAACTGATTCGAGTCAATGGCTTCTTAGGGAATGCCAAGGACGTCGGTGATATTATCATTAGTCTGGATAATGACCGTCCAATTTACCTGAAAGATATCGCTGAAATTGTCGATGGACCTCAGGAAACAGATGTCTATACACGTATCGGATTTGGTCCCGCATCCACGATTTCATCAAGAGGTGAGCAGGCCGCCGTCACGATTACGCTTGCGAAACAACCTGGAGCGAATGCTGTGGATGTGGCTAATCTGGTTGTTGATAAATTAGAAGCCCTAAAGAAAAGCGTTTTGCCAAGTAATATCGATGTTGTCGTCACGCGTAACGATGGCGAAAAAGCCAACGCTGCGGTGAACTTATTGATGGAGCATTTAGGAATCGCCGTCGCTTCGGTGGTTGTGATTATGGTGCTGTTCTTAGGTTGGCGTGAAGCAGGTATTGTTACCTTAACGATCCCATTAATACTGTTTGTCGTGTTGTTTGTCGGAATGTTGGTCGACCAGACTCTTAATCGTATGACTTTATTTGCACTTATCTTATCGTTGGGACTGTTGGTGGATGCCTCCATTGTTGTCATAGAGAATATTCACCGGCATATCCATAATGGCTTTGACCCTGAAAAATTTGATGAAGTCATTATTAAAGCCACCAACGAGATTGGTAATCCGACCAACGTTGCCACTATTGCCGTTATCTTAGCGTTTATTCCGATGTTGTTTGTAACTGGGATGATGGGGCCATTTATGGCGCCGATTCCATTTAACGTACCAGTCGCTATGATTGCTTCGTTGCTAGTTGCTTACATGTTAGTGCCTTATATGGCTTATCGTTTTTTGGGTGAAAAAGCGATTAAGAAAATGCAGGAAACCGAAAGTCTGCAAACGCATCATGTCGAAAAAGAAGATTGGATGCAAAAGTTGTATGAGACTTCTATTACACCGTTAATCGATAGTCGTACCAAGCGTAACGTCTTCTTAGCGGTGGTTTTGATTGCGCTCATTGGTGCGATGTTACAACCTGCACTGCAGTTTATGCGTGGCGATGATATGAACGGGCCTCTCCACCCGGCAGGTGTTGAAGTTAAAATGTTGCCTTATGATAATACCGGTACTTTCCTGGTGCAGGTTGATATGCCTGAGGGTACAGCGTTAGAAGCAACTGATCGCGTGGTTCGTAACATCGGTGAGCGTTTATCCTTGACTAAAAACATCACGGATTACAGTGTTTATTTAGGGGAGCATGCACCGATTGATTTGGCTGGCCTTGTGCGTGGTGATTTGATTAAGCAGGGCGCTAACTTTGCCCAGATCCGTGTCAATTTAATCGACAAACATCATCGTAGTGAAACTTCGCATGACATTGTTATGAAGTTTGATGCCGAGTTGGCAGAGCTTAAAAAGGTCTTTCCAACAGCGAATATTAAACTGTATGAGACGCCTCCTGGCCCACCCGTAGTAACTCAAATTATGGCGGAATTATATGGTCCTGATTATGACAAGTTACGTCAAGCGGCGTTGGAAATGGGAGACTCTTTTAATCAAGTCTATGGTTTGATTAACGTTGATGATTCTGTAACGTCTGATACTGAAACCTTTGAAGTCAATATCGATCGAGTGCAAGCCAACTTATTAGGGGTTGCACCCGCACAGGTCGCTAAGATGTTGCGTGACTATATCAATGGCTATGAATTGGGTTATATGCACTTAAACAATGTGCGTGAACCCGTGAATATCATTGTGCGTCTACCGCGTTCGGCTAGAACGGTTTCAGAGCAATTGTTGTCATTGCGAGTGCAGTCACGTAGTGGTGAAGCGGTGCCCCTTTCAGCTGTTGCTGATATTGAGAAGGTGATGCATGCTAAACCAATCCTTGCGAGAGATCAGCATAAGATGGTCATGATTGGTGGCGAATTACTGAAATCAAGTCCTGTTTATGCCGTGCTGTCATTAGACAAAATGTTAGATGGCGTGACATTGCCTGAGACAGGCGTGACATTCCATACCGCAAATCTAGGCTTTGTTGCGGCGACGCCTGATGATGTGATGGATTACACGATCCTTTGGGGTGGTGAAATGCGTTTAACGCTAGATGTTTTCCGTGATATGGGTAGTGCATTTATTGTCGCGTTAATTTTTATCTACCTAATCTTGGTGGGTTATTACAAGTCATTCATGATCCCAACCATTGTAATGGGGGCGATTCCTTTGACTATGATTGGGGTTTTCCCTGGGCACTGGCTAACGGATCAAGCCTTTACAGCGACTTCAATGATTGGGGTTATCGCCCTCGCGGGGATAGTGGTGCGTAACTCATTACTCTTGATTGACTTCATTTTGGATTATGAAAAAGAGGGTCGCTCACTGAAAGAGTCTGTTATCGAAGCAGGGAAGGTACGTTTCCGTCCGATTCTATTGACCGCCTTAGCCATTATGTTCGGTTCAATGATTATGGTCACCGATCCAGTATTTGGTGGTTTGGCAGTAGCGCTTATCTTCGGAACGCTCTCTTCTACAGTGCTAACGTTACTGGTTATCCCAGCTCTATACTATATTTGGCGCTGGCACGGTGGTGTTAAGCAACAAGAAGAACTGGCAGCGGCTTTAGCTAAAGCTTAATTCATAATCTGTTAAATATCTTTAAAAAGCCAAGTTTTGTCTTGGCTTTTTTATGTCTGGAATAAAGAGGATTTATCTTGTGATGTTGACCTGACCTGGTATTGAGGTCGAACTTGTTTAATGGGTAAGTCTTTGTTTTTTAGACTAATTCTGGTAGAGTTAAACGCTAGTGAGTTTGATTTTTAGACTCGTTAGTGGTTTTGTTTCTTTGTATATGGGAATAAGGAGGCTTAAGTGGTTTCTTAATTTCGTACTAAATATTAGAGAGGACTTTATTATGATTATGTTTCAACATAAAATTAAACGCGCACTTATTGTACTTGGTATGACCGTTATGATTTCTGCGCCGATAATGGCGCAAGAACCTTTAACGGTAAATGTGTCGCGTATTTCAATGGAGGTCGCAAATACTATTGCGATGAATGCGATTAAAGCCTGCCGCGACAAAGGCATTCCTATTAGCGTCACAGTAGTAGATCGAAGTGGCATTATTCAGGTTCAGTTAAGAGATACAGTGGCTCCACCTGTTACATTGGGTATGAGTCAGAAAAAGGCCTATACCGCGGTAATGTTTAATTTAAACGGTTCAAAGTCAGCAAGTTATGCCAAAACTCCTTTACAAAACATAGGTGAAGGCTTGGCGTTTATGGCAGGTTCTGTCACTATTTCCGCCGGTGGAAAGTTGTATGGTGCAGTGGGTGTGAGTGGTGCACCAGATGGAATGGATGATGAAGCTTGTGCAAGCGCAGGAGTGGAATCTGTAATTGAGAATTTAGAAATGCAGTAGTTTTCTAAGCGATACTTTGTTACCTAAAGCCAGCATTTAGCTGGCTTTTTTTATGCCTGTTATTTACTTGCTTTCTTAAGGGTTGACCAGGCCTGGTTAAATGAATCATGCTCAAAATCAGGTTTGGAATTATGTGTTTACGAATGATTATATTGCATTAATAAATGTAATGATATTGGTTTGAGTGACAGGCTATACTGAGCAGGTTCGGCTAGACTGTACTAGCCAAAATTAAAAGGATAAAACAATGCAAAATACAACCATTCAGAAAATCTTACTTTCATGCGGAATGGCAGTCATGCTGACAACGCCTGTTGCAGCTGAAGAGGTACTGACCGTTAATGTCGCCCGTATCACAATGGATGTCGCCAATACCATTGCTATCAATGCAGTTAAGAGTTGTCGTGCGCAAGGTATTCCAATCAGTGTTACGGTGGTGGATCGAAACGGAATTATCCAAGCCCAGTTACGCGATACAACAGCACCTCCAGTTTCACTGGGTATCAGTCATAAAAAGGCCTATACTGCAGTGATGTTTAATGCCAAAGGTTCGCAATTGGAAGGGCGCGCCAACAGTCCATTGCAAACAATGGGTGTAGGCCTTGCTTTTATGGCGGGCTCAACCCCGATTCAAGCCGGTGGTAAAATGTATGGTGCCGTTGGAGTCAGTGGTGCACCAGATGGCATGGTTGATGAAGGATGTGCCATTGCCGGTGTTGAATCCGTTTTGGATGACTTAGAGATGCAATAAATTCTTTGTTTTGATAAAGGATGCATAAATAAAAACCAGCTTTTTAGCTGGTTTTTTTGTGCGTGAATGATTCATAAATCGATATTTTTGTACTTATGGGTCGATTAACATTAGCAATAGTTAATATTAGTACTTGCTTATATAAGTTTGGTATATACCCAGTTAAGTAAAATAATTACTAATAAATACAAGTGGTTAAGCGTGTAATTGAAGGGTTTTAAAAGGGTAGAAGTTTTACTTATCCCATAATCAAAAGTTTTGTTTATGAAACCTCATAAATTATATTGTAGTTAAATGGTCAATCGTTTTAAATGTATTTAAGCCGAATGGCGCATACACAACAAAATCAAAAAAAACATAAATGAGGATTGACCCATGTTGAATGAAATTCAAGTACAAAAAATGATTGCAGCTAAGCAAGTTAAGAAGCAGAAAGGCGCGACGATGATTGAATATGCATTGGTTATTGGTGGTATTTCTGCAATTGCAACAGCAGTATTTGCTCCAACTGGAGCAATTACCAGCGGGATAACAACCTTTATAACAACTACAATGGCCGCTCTGTAGAGCAGTTGGAGTGAGGTTGTTTATTTGAATATTAATAGACAGCAAGGTGCCGTGATGTTAGAAACGGCCTATGTTCTGCCTGTAATGGTAGGGGTCTTGTTGTTTGTCGTAGAAGTGGTTGCTTTTTCGATGAACAGTTTTGCGGCTAATGATGTGCTGACTGATGTGCATACCGCCATATTGACGGAGGTTTCAGCGGTCAGTAATTTTGACTCTGATACTGATGCTCCAATATCTCCTGTTTATGCTTTCTGTGACGGTAGTAATGTCAAGTTAAATACAGGATCCAATCCTAGTATTGCAAATTTGGTTGAGACCACCTTAGCCACTAAAGGCATTGCTTTTTTGAGTGGTCATCCAGCCATCGCTACCATTACACCAAGTGTGGTATCAGGGTTTGATGTCTATGTCATTAATTTTTCAGGGGTTGCTAACTCCTTAGTTTTGCCAGAAATGCTCGAAGTCTTTCTGCCCATCAATGTCGATACGATTGTGAGTATCAAAGACAGTTGTTCTTTATGAATCTTTTGAAGGTTCAAAACCCCCTAATTTAATGAGTGTGTTATGAAGTTTCAACGCAGTGATTTTGTACTGTATGGCGTTGCCGTATTGTCTGCTATTCTCGCCATCGCTTTGGTATATGGTTATGTAGAAAATCGGGTGGCGGCAGCTGAAAGTAAAACAGAAGTCAAGACCGTTACCGTTGTCGAAAAGCCGGAAGTTCGCTCTGTAGTCGTCGCCAGTCGAGACTTATATCGCGGTGAAAAAATCGAAATAGATGATATTAAAGTGCTTATGGTGCCCATTGAAGGAGTGATTTTAGCTGGCGTTATGACTCAGTCCTCTAAAGTCGTGGGGCATATTGCCAAGCAACACATCTATGCCGGTGAATGGTTGATTAATCAAAAGATCGGTTTGCAGGAAGAGGCGGATAGTAGCATTGAAGCACTGCTTGAAAAAGGCATGCGAGCAATGAGGGTTCCTGTTTCTGCTGAGAGTGGCTTGTTAGGCATGCTCAATCCTAGTGACCATGTCGATGTGATTAGTGTATTTGAAAGTGCTGATGGCAAGCGGATGATCAGCCGTACGATTTTGCAGAACGTTGAAGTCTTATCGATTGGTCAGACCAATCGAATGGGTAAGGTGAATGAAGAACAAGCGCAAGAGTCTCAGTCGAACAAAGAAGGTGAAGCCTTTGTAAAGGCCTCAATGGTGGCTTTGAATGTCAATACGCAACAAGCTGAGCAATTGGCTTTAGCAATGAATATAGGCGCCTTTCACTTAGTTTTAAGAGGGCCTTCGGATGTCGAGTTGGTAGAGACGGATGGTGTAAATGTCAAGGTGATAGAACGTAGCAAGCAAAGACCACCGAAATATAAACCTAAACAAAACAGAGAAGTCATTCAAATTATGCAGGGTGACCGAGTGCAAGAGGTATTCACGCAATGAGATTTATTCCAAACCAATTTACGCAGATAGCGATTGTGACGGGGTTAATGTTAGCCTCTTTAGGCGCACAGGCAGGAGTCGCGGAACGCTATAACTTTTCAGAAAGCGATAGCCAGATTATTAAGTTCGATAAAGGTTTAAAGCGTGCCATGATTGCCAACTCTGACTTGGCAACGGTCAAAGTGTTAAATAAAAAAGAGTTGTTGATTACCGGTAAAAGTGCAGGGCGCACCCAGTTGATTGTGACCTATCGTGATAGCCCGAGGATTGACCATCAGATTGTGCTGAATGTAGGGCCAGATCAATCGCGTCGTGAGGAGATACAAGAAACCTTAGTGAGTTTACTAAAAGACTTAAATCCTCAAGGTTCGGTGCAGTTTGCTTTAAAAAATATTTGGGTAAACTCGGAAAGTTCCATTAGAAGAGAGGTCGATAGGATTGGTAACCAAATTGATGCCGATGCTGATGTAAGAATTTCTAAACGTAAAGACCAAGGCGTGCTGCAAAGTGAAACTGTCTCAGGAAAGTTAAGTATTCAGCCGTTAGCTGGTAATTATATGGTTATATTAAGTGGGGATGTTCCGAATAAAGCACAGAAAAAACGCATTCATTCGGTGATTTCAGCCTTGGGTTTGAGTGTCGTAAATATGATTAAAGTGACAGGCCCACAGCAAATAAAACTCTCAGTAAGAGTTGCCGAGGTTGTTAAGGGAAATCCTTTTAATAGCGGCGCTAGCGCTGAGACTTCTGATGATAAAAGAGACCTCGATTTTGCAGCGTTTTTACCAAATCAATTAAGTGGTGCTGCGGGTTTGTTATTAGCGGCAGCTGATAACTCTAGTCATGGAACTTTATCAGGGTTGTTGACCGTATTAGAGAGCAATAATTTAGCAAGAGTACTCGCCAAGCCTGAACTTATCGTGCAGTCAGGAGAGACGGCGCAGTTTCTGGTTGGTGGTGAAGTGCCGATTCCTGTATCGCAAAAGGATGGTGTTGTAACGGTGGAATATAAAGAGTTTGGCATCCGTTTGCGTTTTAGCCCGATTATTACTGAGTCTGGTGATATTCAAATGACGGTCGCGCCGGAAATAAGCAATATTGATGCAAACTCAGGCCATACAACGGCATATATTACGGTGCCTGGTTTTCGGTCTAGAAAGGCGATGACAACGGTTACACTGGCCGCTGGTCAAAGTTTTGTAATTGGGGGGTTAACCCAGGATCTATTAAAGTCTTCCATCTCAAAAGTCCCGATACTCGGCGACATTCCAATCCTTGGCGCATTATTTAGATCAACGAGTTATGAAAAGGATCAATCTGAATTGGCTATTTTAGTCACGCCAACTTTTGTTGAACCTATCTCCAAAGACAGCAAAATCTCCCTTCCAGGGGAGAATATGGGCAGCCCAAGTGTTGCTGATGGTTTCTTTATGGGCAAACTCGCTGAATTATTGCCAGAAGGCCAGAGTGCACTGGCTGAACTGTCAGTGAAGATAGGATTGGAGACACCATAATGAGTCAGACATCGCTTACAAACTCATTCGCACTCAAGCAGGCACTGTATTTTGGCAGTGATAAGGATTTAATCGAAGCTGTTAGAGTCTCGATTTTATCGAAATACAGTATGGATTCAATGTCACAGGTGCCACATGTTTGGCCGGAAGAGATTAGCCTAGTGTTAATTGAATTCCAAGGGGATGCCGAGCAAGCTTTAAGCATAATCAATCAAATCTTAACGTTGGCGAAAGGGGTTGCCATTTATGTGCTGCTTAAAGACAAGGATGCCGATTTCATTATTCAAGCGAGCCATCAGGGGGTTTTAGGTTTTATTGAATGCCCTAATGATGTTTTTCATATTCTGTCTATCCTGCATATGCAAGACCGACGTCGTCAGGGAAAAAACGGTAATGTATCCTCTTTATTCAGTCTTAAAGGCGGCGTAGGTTGCACCGCTTTGGCGACCAATCTTGCCTCTCATCTGTCAGAGTTAACAGAGGGGCGTACGGTTTTGGTCGATTTAAATATGCCTTTAGGGGATACCGCTTTATACCTCAATATGGAGGGAGAGCGCCTCTATTCACTGACCGATTTTGTCTATAACCTGAATCGATTCGATGAAAAGCTGATTTACAAATCACTCAGTCGGCATGAATCCGGTCTTTATCTTCTATCCTTACCAACGGAGGTGAGTGAGCTGGATAATCTAAATGGTGACATTACCAAGACGATTATTCAGGCATTACGTCGTTATTATGATCATGTCATTATTGATTGCGCCAGTGACCTCTCTGATATGACTTTAAGCTGTTTAGATGAGTCAGATAATATTGTTTTGGTATCAGAACCTTCTTTATCTTCTTTTAGAGCGGTAAATACCGCTCTAAAAGTGACTCAACAATTGGGGTATGTCAAAGAATCTATCAAGCTGGTTGTTAATCGAAATACCAGTCATGGTGATGAAATGTTAGAAGAGGTGATTGACGCATTAGATGTGGACTTGGTCGTCAGAGTGGCAAACGACTACTTCGGGTTTAATGGTTCTCTTAAGGAGGGGCGTTTGTTAAAAGAGTTCAAGCCAGAGTCGATAGTGAATAAACAATTACTTAATCTCGCCAATATGTTGCATAACGGAAGCCTACCATTGGATGTTAAGCAGGAAACAATCGCCAAAAAAAGTGCTGTGGAGTTCTTATCCAGTTTATGGCCTGGTAAAAAAACAGCAGATCAGCCAACGCCTCCCATTAATGAAGAAGCTTCATTAGAAAAATCGATATTGGCGTCTTAAATGAATATTCGTGATCGTCTTAAGCAAGTTGAGCAGCAACGTAATGTCACTATGGATGAAAGTTCAAAAGAAGCCGTTAAAAACCGAAACATAACGCCTAGTTCAAGGGTTAATGAGTCATCCCTTATTCAGAACTCATCTTTTCTTGAAATTAAAAGCAGATGTCAAAAGAAAGCGGCTGAAGATGATGCTTTTTATCAAGCCGACAGCAAAGAGACTCGGCAGGAATTAAGGCCTCGACTCGAATTTCTGGTTAAGGAAATCGCGACAGATATGGGTTATCCATTATCTGATATTGAGGTACGCCAGTTAGGCGTTGAGCTTTTAGACGAAATCTATGGCTTAGGCCCTATAGAGCCATTACTAGCCGATCCCACCGTTTCAGACATTTTAATTAATGGTTATAACAAAATTTATGTTGAACGTAGAGGTCAACTTGAATTGACGGATGTGAGCTTTATCAGTGAAGAGCACCTACGTAATAAAGTTGACCGAATGTTATATACCACAGGGCGTCGAGTTGATGAATCTTCTCCTTTAGTCGATGCACGTTTAGCAGACGGTTCTCGTATAAATATTATTGTGCCACCATTGGCTGTGGATGGTATCAGTGTTTCAATTCGTCGCTTTCCAGAGCAGCATCTTCGCCCTAAGGACTTAATCGCATTTGGTTCTATGACCGAGCAGATGTTTATCTTTCTAGATTACGCGGTTAAGTCAGGCCTGAATATTCTAGTGTGCGGTGGGACAGGGTCGGGTAAGACAACGACCTTGAATATGCTGTCAGGATTGATTCCTGAAAATGAACGCACTGTGACCATTGAGGATAGTGCGGAATTGCGCATGCAGCAGGCGCACGTCGTGCGCTTAGAAACGCGCCCACCAAATGCAGAGGGGGTAGGAGAAGTATCTCAACGTGAGCTTTTAAAAAACGCCTTACGTATGCGTCCTGATCGAATTGTACTAGGCGAAGTGCGTGGCGGTGAAGTGTTAGATATGTTGCAAGCGATGAATACAGGGCATGATGGTTCTTTAGCCACGCTACACGCCAATAATCCTCGCGACAGCATTGGCCGTTTGGAATTAATGATTAACCTTAGTGGCGTGGATATTCCCGCGGCTTCTATTCGCAAGCAGATCGCTAGCGCCATAGACCTGATTATTTATGTCAATCGCGGTAAAGATGGCAAACGCCGGGTGGAATCTATTACAGAGGTCGTGGGGATTGAAGAGGAAAATGTCGTTTTGCAAGAAATTTTTATGTTTGAAAATAAGATTGATCCAGTGACGGGCAGTATGCGCGGTGTTTTTAAATCGACAGGCATACGTCCGGGGTGCGGTAAAAAATGCGAATCTGTGGGCCATAAATTGCCCCCTGAATTGTTTAATTTTAGCCAGGAGGTCTAACGATGGATTTTGGGTTTTTGATTGTCGTTATAGCCATCTCATTGCCGTTTATATTGGTGGGATTTGCTCTGTCTTTAAAACGTCAACAGCATCGACAAGCGGAAATAAAAAGGCTTCTAGTGCGGGTAGGCGTGAGCAATCTTGAGCATAAAACCATTCAAGATCAGCTTTTACAGCAAAAAGACAAGGCTTGGTTTATGTGGTTGAGTGGCAAATTCAAAAAGGCCGGCATAACACATAAAAATGAAATCATTAGATTGGCTGCCATTCAAGCCTTTATGTTATTTATAAGCGCTTTTATCTTATCGACTAAATTCAATACGCTTAACGAAAAACTAATCTTTATCAGCATACTGTTGCCTTTATTGCCGACAATCTATCTGTTTATTAAAATTAAACAAAGGCAAACGGAATTGCGTGAGAAATTTCCGGAGATGTTGGATTCTATAGTGCGCTCTTTACAGTCCGGTTATGGAATAGACGGGGCTATAGCGGCTGTTGGAGAGGATATGACAGGTCCTTTGGCAGATGAAATAACACAGGTTAATAAGCAGTTGATAGTGGGCATTAGTATGCGTGATATCCTGCGTGAATTTCAGCGTCGAGTTGATTTGCCAGAAGCACAGTTTTTTGTGGTTACCTTGATCATTCAGCGAGAGACAGGGGGTCAGTTATCAACAATCTTGGCTGAGCTTGCAAAATTGATGCGTCGTCGTAAAAGTTTCCAGTCAAAATTGCAAGCATTAACGGCAGAGTCGCGTTTTACCGCTTGGTTTATAGGCGGCGCACCAATTGTCTATATCGGTTATAAATATTTTTTTGATAGCGAATCCATGCATTTTTTCTTGCATGATCCTTTAGGGCTTCAGTTGTTTTTAATTGCAAGCGGATTAATCTTAACGGGTACGCTTATTTTAAAACAGATGTTAAGCATGAGGTTTTAATTGAAATGTCTTTTATATCTTTTCCGATTTTATTGTTACTGATTGCTAGTCTGACGTTTTTAACGAGCTGGCTTTTAGTAAAGCGTTTTTTTGATGTGCAAGCCAAGCAAATGCGTGCAGAGCTTCTGAAGTCACGCATAGGTTTGGCTAGCCGCTATGGAGCTGAACACCTGGATTTGCGACGCCGTTGCTGGTGGTGCTCAATCGGCCAGTCCTTAGGTCCTAAAAGTAACAAAGAGCTAACAATTATTCGACGTCAATTGGTGAGTGCTGGATACAGGCGGGATAGTGATCTTGGCAGCTATTTTTTCATCAAGTACATGTTAATTTTAACTTCAGGATTAATCTCAGCCTTCCTGTGGAGCTGGATGCATATCTCTCCCGTTTGGGTGATTGCATTACCAATTGTTTTTTTATTATTACCTGAGCGTTATTTGATTTATTTGGGACAAAAACGCCTTAATAAAATCAGTATGCATTTACCTGATTTTTTGGATATGTGCAATATTTGTATGAATGCAGGATTAAGTTATCTGGTTGCTGTTAAAAGGGTTTCTAAAGAGTTAAAAGAGGTTCATCCAGAGATTTGTTATGAGTTTGAATATCTCTTAGATCAAATTCAAATTGGCGTGCCAAGAGTAGATGCTCTGCGGCAGTTTGCAGAAAGAAACTCGACTAATGATATTCAAAGTTTAATTCAGGTGTTGATTCAAAATGAAAAGTTAGGCAGTTCTATTGGTGAATCATTGAATGATTTTTCGAGAAGAATGTATCAAGATCGTGAGCAACAAATGGAAGAAAAGGCGAATAAGACCTCTGCAAAAATGGCCATCGTTATCTTGCCTTTTCTGATGGTGCCTTATTTGATTCTATTGTTAGGAGAAAAGATGGTGATGATAGGAAGGTCATTTTGATGAGAAAAAATATGAAAGCTATTTTGAAAGTTGCTTTGAGCTTCCTATTCTTAATGGGGGTGGTTGTTTTGGTAACGGGGTGTAGTCTGGCTCCGAATCAGGCTAATAGCCAGGTCGATTATGCAAAGCATTCTAACGAATTTGCGTCCTTGGCGACTGAATTGGGAGGGGAGGGTGAGTACGAGTTTGCTCTAGATTTAGCACGTCTGCTTGTTGAAGAAAAACGTTATTCAAGAGCAGAGATGCTTTTATATAAATTAAGAAAATTAAATAATCAGGATGCACGTATTTATCGACTGTTATCGCAGGTTTATGAGTCACAGAACAAAATTGGATTGGCATTGGTCGCGATGAAAGAACTGAGTAAACTCCCTGGTAAGACGCTTAATGATGAGTCTGAACTTGCGCGATTGGCTCTGAGTCAAGAAGAGTATGCTTTTGCAGAAGCCATCTACCAGGCCTGGTTGAGTTCAGATCAGCTGGCACAGCAGGTCAGTGGCCTGAATAATCTTGGATTTAGTGCGTTATTGCAAAAAAACTATTCTGAAGCTCAAAACTATTTTGAATTGGCATTACAAAAAGACGCCTTGAATGCTAAGGCGTTGAATAATTTAAAACTTGTTAAAACATTGGTGCAATGAAGATGCGAACAGTCGATTGGGTAAAAAAACAGCGCGGTGCAATTTCAATATTAGGCGCGGCTTCCATTGGTCTTTCACTGTTTGCTTTTCAGCAAACTTTGCAACTTGGCCAGGCTAAAATATTGGATAGAGAATTAGATAATTATGCTCGAACGGTTGCCAGCGTCGCGCTACGTTCGGAAATGGCCATTACCAGTCAGGCATTGGTGGATGGCACCATCACGGCTGATCAAACGGATATCGTAACGAATGATTTGTTAACGGCGGTTAAGATGTATACCTATACGGATGCGAACCAGCCGAATGCCGTCAATCTGACAAAAAACATTACCTTTGGAAATTACAATGCTGCAGGTCAATTTGTCCCTTTAGCAACGGATGCCAGTAACCCAAAAGGCGCCGCCACACCGCCTGACTTTAGTGCGGTAGCGGTACAGCTATGGAGTAATGATAGTTTTTTTGGTTTCACACCCCAAGGTCGGGCAATTTACGGCTTGCCACAGGCCGATATTAATGATCAAGGGTGCTATTGTAAAAATCGCTATGCCGCTTGTGTCGATATAGATTTAACCACCACAGATTTAGCCGCGTTGCCGGCGGCCGAAGCGGCTTTAGTGGCGGTGAAGGGTTCTGACGCCCGGAAAGATTATTGTAAATTCGGCTTTACCGACAGTATAGTTAGTAATTCATCTCAAACCAAATATCCGCATGTTAAATTTGGCGATGCTTGGGTTGGGCGTCCACCAGATGTATCATTTAGTTTTTTTAGTTTTTTCTCATCAGGCTCTAGTAGCAGTGCGGCTATGGAAAAAATAGTCAATCATCAGCCTTTGGAGGTGGTTGATGGCACTGATCCCTTTGGTAGTTCTGGTTTTTTTGGATTCGGAGGCAGTAGCGAAATTTTTGCTTACGAGCAAAATAATAATGTGTTTGAAGCTCGAGATATTACTCCTATTTCCGCAGTAGGAGATTACCGCTGTATATCATTCTCTGTTGCAACCTGTAGTATTAGTTCTACCACCAAGGCAAAAAGAGATGTTGTTTTAAGTGATAGCGTTTATGTTGGTTATCAGGGCACCTGTGTCCCTGGTAGCAGTAGTTTGAGCACGTCGGCCTGCTTATCTTATGATGACAGTGGCACCACTCGTTATGACAGTTGTCTGGATATCGAGCGTACCAGTACGGTAACCCTTAACTTCTTCGAGCGTATGTTGGCGTTTTTCTTCGGGCCTTTTCTAGACTGGGAGCGTGCTTATGAAGGACTGGATTGCGAAGTGCAAAAGATGCGCTATTCCGGCTGGATGTTCTGGGGCGGTTGGCAAGACGTATAATCTTGAACTTTGCTAGACAAGCTTAGTTCTAGCACGTATAATCCGCCCATCATTTCGGAGAGCTGTCTGAGTGGCCGAAAGAGCACGCTTGGAAAGCGTGTATAGGGAAACCTATCGGGGGTTCGAATCCCCCGCTCTCCACCAATATGTTTTAAAATGATTTCTATTATGGTGACTCTATTCGTCCCCTCGCGACGCTAAGTTGGGAACTCCGCCAGATCCGGAAGGAAGCAACGGTACCTTCTGATGCGTGCGCCGAGGTAAGGCGGGTAGGGTTGCCACCCTCTATTTAACTGTTTAAATTCAATTGCGAATTTTCCAGCATGCTTTAAATCCATTGTTTGTTTAAACCTCTTCTATTACGTCCTGTACTCAATGAGTCGGATAACCGCCTAAATTGTTCTCAATTCATACGCTTTTCAAGTTAAAATAAATCTAATTTTTATACGTCTTTTATTGAACGATGTTCAATGATACGTTCTGCAACTATTGCGCCCTAAATAAGGTTTTATTGATGAGTTATACCGTTCTTGCCCGTAAGTGGCGTCCTAAAAAGTTTTCGGAATTAGTCGGGCAAACCCATGTCATGCAGGCCTTAGCAAACGCATTGGATCAGCAGCGTCTTCATCATGCTTATTTGTTTACCGGTACGCGTGGCGTGGGTAAAACCACCATTGCACGTATCTTCTCGAAAGCCTTAAATTGTGAAGAGGGTATCTCCTCAACGCCTTGTGGTGTTTGCGATACCTGTCGTTCGATTGATGAAGGGCGTTTTATCGATCTAATTGAGGTCGATGCGGCTTCGAAGACCAAGGTCGATGATACGCGTGAGATTCTGGATAACGTCCAGTTTGCCCCTACACAAGGGCGCTATAAAGTCTATTTGATTGATGAAGTGCATATGTTGTCTAAAAGCAGTTTTAACGCTTTGTTAAAGACGCTTGAAGAGCCACCTGAGCACGTTAAGTTTTTATTGGCGACCACCGATCCGCATAAGTTACCGATTACGGTATTGTCACGTTGCTTGCAGTTCAATTTGATGCGTTTGACTCAGTTACAAATTCAAACCCATTTAGAATTCATTATGGAACAAGAAGGCTTACCGTTTGAAAGCAATGCACTTGCTTTAATTGCCAAGGGGGCGGATGGTTCTGCTCGAGATGCCTTGAGTCTGTTAGACCAAGCGATTGCTTATGGCGCAGGTGAGGTGCTGTTTCAACCGGTGCAAACCATGTTGGGTTTGGTTGATCAACAATATAGTTTGGCAATTTTGCAGGCGCTAGCGGCGAATGATCCGGAATTGGTTAAGCAAGCAGTTCAACAGTTAGCCAGTATGGGAGTCGATTACCAGGCGTTATTATCGCAGTTGATTGAAACCTTACATGCGCTGTCTTATTACCAAGTGTTTGGTGATAACGCATCCTCTATGAGTGTGCCTGATGATGTTCTCATGTCACTTGCAGCACAGATTTCTCCTGAAAGAGTTCAGTTGCTGTATCAGATAGCGCTCCTGGCAAAACAGGACATGCAGCTTGCACCGGATATTCGAATTGGGTTTGAAATGGCTTTGATTCGTATGTTGGCTTTTCAACCGGCTAGTAAAGGTTATGCACCAGAACCGTCAGCGAATCAAGAAACACCATTAAACAGTGTTGGCCATGGTAACTCTCAGCAGTCTGCTGCTCGTCCGCAAATGGTGGCAACGGCGCCAGGAGATATCAATCAACAGACCTCTAGCGATTCTGAAGCCGAAAATGCTTTAGCAGGCTTGGCAACAGCGCGATCCTTAGTCGGTAAAAAAATCGTTCCGCGGACAGACTTCATTAGGGAAGAAGAGCAAGTCACACCCTATGCGGAGTCGGATGCAGCAGAGGAATCTGTTCAAAGTGAACAAGTCTCTGCCGCAGTGACTCAATCTCAAGCGACGGTAGATGGTTCGCCTATGATGGCTCAGAGTGTTGATGAGTCAACAGGAGGTTCCGTTGAAGGTTCATTCGAACAGGTTCATACACAACAACAGGACGTTGCTGAACAATCAGCACCGCCTTGGAACCAAGAAACCTCTGGTCAATCAGATGAACAATACCCTGAAGGTTTTTTTGGCGAGGGCTTCGCTCCACAGAGTACAGGGTATTCTGAACAGATGCCTATTGCTCAGCCGGAGGGGATTCAAATGCCTCAACAGGCATCGCAGTCTAATAGTGTTAGTGGTGGTGCTCATATTTCAAGTTCGGATCATCTCGCAAAAATTAAAGAGAGGTTGAAACAACCGCTGGGAAAGCCAAATAAAGCAACATCAAGCCAGGCCGGTTTTAGCCAGGATAATGTTGCTGAAACTCAAGATCAATTAAATCAGCAGAGATTAGAGCAATCACAGTCTGCTGAGAGAGCTCCGAGTCAGTCGGTTCTCCAAGATGATTTACTTCAATCTAGTGGTTTGTCGGCGGTTTCACCAGCTAAAGACCTGTCCTCGACAAACCAGAAACTTTCGCCTGCCATGACCGCATTGAATCAGTTACAGGCAATGCAGCAATCATCGACTGACACAAGCGCTTCACTGTCGTCTTTCGTTGAGGATGCTCAAGGTGCTGCAATGGATACTCAGCAAGCCTGGGTCGGACCTGATGAAGGTCAAGTTGAGTCAGAGTCCATATCGCCTGAGGTCTTGGCGAACGAACTTCGTGAAGATTTTGGTGAGATTCGTTACGATACGAGCATTGAAAACTGGTTAGAGATTATTAAACAATTGTCTTTAAAGGGGATGGCTGCAGAAGTTGCACGCAATTCAGTATTGGTTGAGTTTTCAGAAATCTATATGGCGGTGAGTATCGATCCGACACAAGATTATTCAAATCAAGAAGCCGCACTGTCTCAGTTTGCGGAGGGCGTTAAAACGCGTTTCGGTCAAACGATGGTTTTGGAATTTGTGACGGTCAACGAGCATTTTACGCCCGCTAAACATGCGCAACAGCTCACGGCTGATAAACAGGCTCAAGCAGTACAGTCAATCGATCAAGATGTGGTTGTGCAGGCATTTAGCCAACAGTTAGGTATGCAGGTTATTCCTGATAGTATTCAACCTATTTAAGTTAGTATTTACTCAATTTACAAGCTGCGTTATATTCAAACGCATGAATAATTAAATTAATCGTCTTTTATGACAAAGGGAAGAGTTATGTTTGGTGGTAAAGGTGGTCTTGGTAATTTAATGAAGCAAGCGCAAGAGATGCAAAAGAATATGCAAGCTGCGCAAGAAGAAGTTGCCAATATGGAAGTCACGGGAGAATCTGGTGGTGGCATGGTCAAAGTCGTTATGACAGGTAAGCATGAGTTGATCAAGGTCGATATTGATGAGAGCCTGATGGACGATAAAGAGATGCTTGAAGACTTAGTTGCAGCTGCTGTTAATAGTGCTGCGCGTCGTGTTGATGAGATGTCTAAAGATAAAATGGGTGGTTTAACGGAAGGTATGGATCTACCTGCCGGCATGAAGATGCCTTTTTAATTGCTGTCTCCTAAACTTAAATCCATGCAGGCGAATGATTCGTGAAAAGTCCGTTAATTGAAGAGTTGATAACTGCATTTCGAGTGCTTCCTGGCGTTGGGCCTAAGTCGGCTCAGCGTATGGCTTACCATCTATTGGAGCGCAATAAAAAAGGCGCTCAGCAATTAGCGACGGTATTGCATAGAGCCGTAGATGAAATCGGCAATTGCGTTTTATGCCGGACGCTGACGGAGCAAGAAACTTGTAGTATTTGTGCTTCGAATAGTCGACGAGCTTCAGAATTGTGTATTGTGGAAAACCCTTCAGATATTTCTGTCATAGAGCAGTCAGGTATTTTTAATGGTAAGTATTTCGTTTTGATGGGACATCTGTCGCCAATTGACGGAATCGGTCCTGAGCAATTAGGCTTGGATTTACTGGAAAAACGCTTGGCAACTGAATCGATTGAAGAAGTGATTTTAGCAACCAATCCAACTGTTGAAGGAGAGGCGACAGCACACTATATTCAACAGATGGCTCGTGCCCATAGTATTAAGGTGTCACGTTTAGCGCAAGGGATTCCAATGGGAGGCGAGTTAGAGTATTTAGACAGTGGTACTTTGTCACAAGCCTTTTTAGCACGTAACGTGATGGAATCTTAAATGAATGTATTTGGTTTTTATAAATGACCAGGCCTGGTAAGAATACGGGTCTAGGTTATTCATAATTTATTAAAGAATCCATTAAAAACGCCATAAAAAACCCCGCAATTGCGGGGTTTTTTATGGCAAAAAGAAAGGTGCTGGAGTCTATATTTTAGACATTAAGAACTCTAGCAAGGCTTTCTGTGCATGCAGTCTATTTTCCGCTTCATCCCAAACGACACTCTCCTTAGCATCAATCACTTCGGCAGCAACTTCTTCACCACGGTGAGCGGGTAAGCAGTGCATGAAGAGGGCGTCTGGATTAGCCTTTTGCATCACTTGCGCAGTCACTTGATAGTCCGCGAACGCTCTCTCGCGTAGTTTCTGCTCTTCCTCCTGGCCCATGCTCGCCCACACGTCGGTGGCAATCAAATCAGAGTTTTCAGCGGCATCAAATGCATTACGGACGATTTCAACACGACCTTTATGCAAATTCACCAAATCCATATTAGGGTCGTAACCTTCTGGACAAGCAATCCGTAAGTTAAAGTCGTATTGTGCTGCAGCATTGATATAGGAATTACACATATTGTTGCCATCACCGACCCAAGTCACGGTTTTGCCTTGAATGCTACCGCGGTGTTCTTGGAAAGTCTGCATGTCTGCTAGTAACTGGCAAGGATGAAAGTCATCGGTGAGCGCGTTGATGACCGGCACAGAAGAGTACTTGGCAAAAGTCTCAACTATGTCATGGCCAAAGGTTCGAATCATAATACCGTCAACCATGCTGGAGATAACACGTGCGCTATCTTCGATAGGCTCACCACGTCCAAGTTGGGTGTCATTGGAAGATAAGAAAAGTGCATGCCCGCCCAATTGTGTCATACCCGTTTCGAATGAGATGCGAGTACGGGTCGAAGACTTTTCAAAAATCATCGCCAGGGTTTGGTTGCTAAGCGGTTCAAAGATCTCGCCTGCTTTTTGCATCTTTTTTAACTCAATACCGCGTTGCATGATTTGTTGCAGTTCAGCAGGTGTTAAGTCATTTAATGTTAAAAAGTGTCTAACAGTCATAGGTTCGGTCTTTTATTGGTTTGCATAACGCTTGGAGGTACCGAGCGTTACACTATTAAAATTAATGGATTGAATCGATTATTGATTCAGAAAGTCGATAATCAGTTGTGAGAGCTCGGACACGAGCTGGTCTGTTTGTTCTTGGCTCATTACAAAACTCGGTAACAAACGCACTGTATCGCCACGTGTGACATTAATTAACAGGCCTTTTTCTAAGGCGATTTTAACCAATTCACCACAAGGGCGGTCAAGTTGAATGCCGATCATATAGCCTTGGCCACGAATGTCTACAATGCCCGGTTGTTGTGCCAACTCTGATTTGAATTGATTAAGCAGTAATTCACCTTTTTTGGCAACCGCAGGGATAAAGTTGTGTGTTTTAAGCACTTCAATCACCGCTAGGCCTGCCGCACACGCTAAAGGATTGCCGCCAAAAGTGGTGCCGTGATTGCCTGGGACTAAAACATCAGTCGCTTTATTGTTGGCAATGCATGCGCCAATCGGCACGCCATTGCCAAGCGCTTTAGCGAGTGTTAAAACATCAGGCGTAATATTTTCATGTTGAAAAGCAAACCATTGACCGGTACGACCCATGCCGGTTTGGATCTCATCAATCATCAGTAACCAGTTATTGGCATCACAGATTTGTCTGAGTGCATTTAAGTAACCTTTTTGTGGCACGTGAACACCACCTTCGCCTTGAATCGGTTCAACTAATATTGCCACAATGTCAGTATTATTCGATAGTGCTTCCACAGCAGCCACGTTATCAAACGGCACGCGAGCGAATCCACCGACTAAAGGTTGAAAGCCTTCGTGCACTTTCGAGTTACCTGTGGCAGAAAGCGTGGCCATGGTTCGGCCATGAAAGCTGTTTTCCATCACGATGATGGTCGGATTTGCTATGTTTTGCTGATTGCCGAATTTTTTAGCAATTTTTATGGCGGCTTCGTTGGCTTCTGCTCCGGAATTACAGAAAAACACCTGTTCCATGCCTGAGAGTTCAATCAGTTGGTCAGCTAACAACTGCTGATTCTTAATTTGATACAAGTTGGAGGTGTGAATCAGCTGATGACTCTGTTTACAGATGGCTTCTGAAATAAACGGGTGAGCATGTCCTAAACTGGTCACTGCAATACCACTGATGGCATCTAAATAAGTTTTACCTTCAGTATCTTGCAAAGTCGAGCCATCGCCTTTTTCAAAGGTAACTGGCAATCTAGCATAGGTATTCATAATGTGGTTTGACATACTCATTCTTTCCTATCACGCCTGTGGCGCAAAAAACTAACACAATGCTTATAAACGAAAAAAGCAACCGATGAGTTGAGTATTTTTAAATCATCTTACTTTGTAAATCAATAAGTAAGACTTAAAAATGCCACCCAGTGCAGTTGCTTTTTTGAATACAAGAGATCCAAAGAAGTGATTTTAGCGAAACAGCAGAAAATATCAAGCAATTTTCCTTATTTAGAGTCTGGGTGTAATGGGTTTTAGTGTAGTTTTTAGGTTGATTTGACGAATAATGGGGTCTTAATGGCTTTTAAGATGATTAAATTTTGGATTAAAGGGTGGGGTTTAGGATAAAATATCGCCCTTATATTTATGAATAGATTTGTGGAGTAGTTTAATGCGTACGATGGGTGATAGAGATGGCGTAATCTGGTTAGATGGCGAGATGGTTCCTTGGCGCGAAGCGAAAGTGCACGTGTTAACCCATACGCTGCATTACGGAATGGGTGTGTTTGAAGGTGTTCGCGCTTATGAAGCTGAGCAAGGTACTGCCATTTTCCGTTTAGACGCGCATACCAAACGTCTGACTAACTCTGCAAAAATCATGAATATGCCCATGCCTTATGACAAAGCAACTTTAGATGCTGCACAGTGTGCGGTGGTTCGTGAAAATAATCTAAAATCTGCTTACATTCGTCCGATGGCTTTTTATGGCTCGGAAGGTATGGGGTTACGTGCAGATAACCTAAAAACACACGTGATGGTTGCTGCTTGGGAATGGGGCGCATACATGGGTGAAGAGAATTTAACGCGCGGCATTAAAATTGCAACTTCTTCTTATACGCGTCATCACGTGAATATCACCATGACCAAGGCAAAGTCTAACGGTTCTTACATGAATTCAATGTTGGCCTTGCAAGAAGCGATTAGCCACGGTTGTGATGAAGCCTTATTGTTGGATGTGGATGGTTACGTTGCCGAAGGTTCTGGCGAAAACTTCTTTATGGTCACGGATGGTGTGCTTTATACGCCTGAGCTAACCTGTTGTTTAGATGGGATTACTCGTAAAACAATTATGACGTTGGCAAAAGAGATTGGTCTTGAAGTCGTTGAGAAGAAAATTACTCGTGATGAAGTCTATATCGCTGATGAAGCTTTCTTTACCGGGACAGCCGCTGAAGTGACTCCGATCCGCGAATTGGATAATCGTCCGATTGGTATTGGTTCACGTGGTCCTATTACTGAAAAGCTACAAACGATGTATTTTGATATCGTACATGGTCGTTCGCCAGCGCATATGGATTGGTTGACTACTGTCGCTTAAACCCATCGCTTAAATAAGTTTCAAAGAAAGAAGGGAATTGCTATGAGCGAAAATTCAACGAATTCAAAAACACATTATGAAGTGACTTATGCAGATCTACCTTTGCATTGTCCTACGCAGGATATGAGTCAATGGAACTCTCATCCAAAAGTATTTTTACCGATTGAACAAACCGGTAAAGCAAAGTGCCCATATTGTGGCGCGGAATATACCTTAAAAGACTTTGATCCAACTCAATCTGGACACTGATTTTAAACTGACCATGCCTGGTAAGTTTAATTTTTAGAAGGCTTTAGAATTAAGATCAGACAATAAAAAAGCCACTTTAAATGCGTTTAAAGTGGCTTTTTTATTGGACGCTTGAAAAGTTCATTCAGGACAAAATTGAGCAGTTTGGCGTTAATATTTGTTTAAATTCCAACGGTTATGCACCCATAGATATTGGCTTGGATTGTGACGAATCTCCGCTTCATATAAATGGTGTAAACGTAAGGTATCGGCAGCATCATCTCCAGACGGAAAGTTTTCTAAAGCGGGTAAGAACTCGACTTCATATTGATTGTTAGGCAAGCGGCGGGTAAAGGTCGGCACCACCGCGCAGCCGGTTAGCTTGGCTATCTTTGAGGTCGCCGGATTGCTTTTGGTAGCATGTCCAAAAAAATCCACTTCAACATGGCCTTTGGCGCGATAGCGTTGATCGGGCAAAAACGTCATGCTTTTACCCGCACGTAAAACTTTTAACATCAAACGCGTATTGGCATTGGAAACCGGTTCGACCTTTTGACCATCGCTAAATTCTATAGAGCGGCCTTTGGCAATCAAGTAATCCATTAAAGGATTGTCATGTGGACGATAAACCGCATGGTAATTAGTCAAAAAAGAGACGAACAGGCCAGTTAATTCCAAGGTGGTGAAGTGTGGTGCAAGAATTAGTACACCTTTACCTTGTTGCTGGGCTTGCTGTAGGTTTTCTTCACCGATAAAGCTAACCATCTCTCTTTCAAGCGCGTTTGCATGGTTTTTCTTATGGTCTCCCCACCAAACAATCGTCATTTCCATTAGACTGATACCCAATGATTCAAAATGCGATTTAAGAATAGCTTGTTGCTCCATCGCGGTTTTATCAGGAAAACAGAGTTTAATATTTGCAAGGGCTAAGCGTCGACGTTTAGTGGAAAGTCTATATAGAATACGGCCGAGGAATTTTCCGACAGGGAACTTCCAGTGGTAAGGCAGGTGGCTGAGTAGTTTGAGCAAGCCTATTCCTAGCCAAATCCCCCAATATTTAGGGTGTATAAAGTTAGGTTTTGGAGAATTTGACGCAGTTTTAGGCATCGATATCATGTCCTAATTGATATAGTTTGGCATAGAAGCCTTGGCTCTCGATAAGTGTTTGGTGAGAACCAAGCTCAACCAGTTTTCCATGATCTAATACGGCAATTTGATCTGCATTTTCGATGGTGCTTAGACGGTGTGCAATGATAATAACGGTTCTATTTTGTCTTAGGTTATCCATGGCTTTCTGAATCATTTTCTCACTTTGGTTGTCCAGAGCAGAAGTGGCTTCATCAAAGATTAAAATGGGGGCGTTTTTCAAGAAAGCGCGCGCGATCGCTAAACGTTGACGTTGCCCGCCCGAAAGTTGATTGCCGTTTTCACCAATGTTCGTGTCGAGCCCTAAGGGTAATTTTTCAATGAACTCCCAAGCGTAAGCGGCTTTAGCGGCAGCAATAATCTCTTCATGATGCACGTTGTCTAGCCCATAAGCGATATTGGCGGCCACCGTGTCATCGAACAAGGTAACTTTTTGACTGACCAGTGCAATTTGTTGTCTTAAGAAAACTCGATCTAGGGTTTGGATGTTTTCGCCATCAAGTCTGATTTGACCTAAGGTAGGGTCATAAAATCGAGCAATCAAGTTTACCAGGGTGGATTTGCCACTGCCTGATTGCCCGACTAAAGCCGTCGTCTGGCCAGCAGGGATTTTAATGTTTAGATTCATGAGTGCTGGATCTTGACTGTTTGGATAACGAAAATCCACATTTTCAAACTCTAATTCACCGCGTAATTCAGTTAAGACTTTTTGACCGTTATTCGGTTCGTCAGGTTGATCAAGCAGTTCAAAGATACTTTCAGACGCGGCCATGCCTTTCTGGATGACTTCATTAACGCTGGTCAGACGGCGAATCGGTTCAAACACCAGTGCCATTGCCGTGATGTAGGCGAGTAATTCACCGGTTGTAAATTGGTCATCGGCTGACATTTGCAGCGCAATATAAACAATGCCCGCTAAGGCGATAGCGGCTAAAACTTGTACCAAAGGAACATTAAGCGCAGACACCTTAGTGACTCTCATGGTGTTATTAAGCAGCTCTGTAGCACTGTACTGAAAGCGATTCTGCTCATATTGTTCAGCTCCATAGACTTTTATATCTTGATGGGCCGTGAGGCTCTCTTCCAAGCGCTGAGTAAGTTGTCCCATATTTGATTGCATGGCTTTACTGGAATGACGCATCAGCTTACTGGCTTTATCGATAATCCAGGCCACTATCGGTCCAATCAAAAATAAAATAAGCGTTAGTTGCCAGGAGATATAGAGTAAATAAGCAAGCAGAGCAAAAACAGTCAAAGTATCACGAATTAAAGTTACCCAAGCAGTAGAGAGCGCATTACTGGCTTGCGGTACGTCATAGGTGATTTTAGACATGAGCTTTCCTGTGCTATAGCTCTGAAAAACATCAAAAGGCAGATGCTGCATTTTGCGGTACATGTCTTTACGAATCGCAAGAATGGCTTTTTGGGCTATCCATTGGCTGAATACTTTACTGAAATATTCGGCAATCCCCTTAATAATAAAGACGCCAGCCAACAGTAGAGGTATCCATACAAAAGAATCGGGGTTTTTAGCAATTAAGCTTTCATCGACCAGTTCTTTCAAGACCATCGCAGTTGCCGGTTCCATAGCCGCAATGATAATGATGGCAAATAGTGTAATGGCAATCATGCCCTTGTAGGGCGTGATGTAGGTTAATAACCGGCGGTATAGTGACAGTGTTGCACGATCGAGCATTAATTACTCTCTTCTTAGGATTTTATTAACCACAATATTGGCCCAGCCAGAGCTGTGGAAAGTCGCGTTTAAAGCGGGCTTGTCGTAATGTTCAGTGACCCATACCAAGAATGAAATTTCAGGATGCGTTTTTTGAAATTCAAGGAAACTATCGAAGAAATAATCCAATTTTCCAGTTTCCGCCCAACGAAAGTGACCATATTTCATGCTGAGTTGCTTGAGAGATTCTTCAATCGATTTATGCTCAATAAAGTGTTCGTAAAAAACACTCATTAAACCCGCTCGATCTGCACCTGATTTACAGTGGATTAAAATGGGGTACTCTGCGTTTTCAAGAATGGTTTTCGCTTTGAGTATGTTGTCAACATCCGGTAGGCTTCTGGAAGACATTGCATGATTGATTAGGGTGATGCCAAACCGTTCACAAGCTTCTTTCTCTAAGAGATACTGTCCTGTTTTATCTGCACGGCGCATGCTGATAATAGTTTTAACACCTTGCTTTCTTGCAAGTTGTTTAATGAAAGCGGGAGATGGGTGATTGCTACGGTAAGCCTTTAGAGAAATGGCGTAAAAGTTGCGATAGATTATGCGTAAAATCTCATGATCGATAAACCACGCCTCTAGATGAGCTTTAAATCTGCCCCATTTGCTTTGAAGATGTGCCATAAAATGTCTTTTAATGCCGAGTAAATAGGGGGTATTTTACCCTTTTAACGGTTCTAAATGATAGAATTGCGTTTTCAATTTATTGCATGTTTGAGGTGTCTGTGTCGAAGGTAATCCAATCCCATTGGTGGTCGACTCTATTCGTCCTTTTTTTTCCGCTTTTAATTATGTATGCCTACTCCGATTTCATTCGTAGCTCTGAGTTAAATGCGCGTTTGGGATGGCTGTTGATGATTGGCGGTTTGGCCTATCTTTTTAGATACACAGTCTTACAGAAGTTACTGTTGGGTGTACTGTTTTTATTAGTGCTTTCGGGCAGTTTAGATATTCTGTATGCCGTGACCTTTGGGGGTGTGTTTACCAGTGCGTCATTTGAAGCGATGGCAGCCACTGATGCTCATGAAAGCATTGAGTTTTTGTTCGCCTACGCTTCGCTTGAAAATGTTTTATTAATCGCTTTCTATGTGATTGTGGCCTATTTTTTGTTGAGTCGAATTTTGTTCAAAGCCCCTGTTTATACACGACAAAAAGTATGGGCCGCTTTGGGTGTTTTAATGTTGTTGGTTGCGATTCAGCAAATGGATCAGCGTGGCCGAACGTTTGATACTATCCCGGGTTTTACAGGGGTGGCGATTGATTACGTTTCTAATCAAGAAGGCATGGACTCAGTCATTGCTGCCAGAAAGAAGCTTTACCAAACGAAAGATTTTAATGCGCAAATGCTCAGTGCTAAACCGCAAACTTATGTCATTGTGGTGGGAGAATCTTTAAATCGTAACCATATGTCTTTATATGGCTATGTTCGTGATACGACGCCGAACTTGAATCGACTGAGTTCTGAATTTATTAAATTTGATAATGTCGTGTCAGCGTTTGCTCAAACCAGTCCTTCTTTAAGTGTCAGCCTCACGGAAGCAGATACGGTTAATGGTTTAAAAGAAACGCAGGCGATTAGTTTGTTGGGCGCCATGAAAAAAGCGGGCTTTAAAACCTGGTGGATTTCCAATCAACAGCCATTAAGAAAGCCGACGACAGCGATGGCTGCATTGGCAGATGTTGAACATTTTATTAGCCATGACTTTCATGGCGTAGAGTCACATCGTTATGATGGCTATTTGTTACCGGCTGTGAATAAAGCACTTGAAGATAAAGCTTCCCACAAGGTGGTTTTCGTACACCTTATGGGTAGTCATCTACAGTATCGTAATCGTTACCCTGAAGATTATGCAGTGTTCGAAGGTCATAAAGGCTTGCAGGCCTTTATCGAGGAGCCTTCTGATTCACAGCTTGATTTTATCAATGCTTATGATGACTCGGTACATTATACGGATCATGTGGTGGGTCAGATTTTGTTAGCTTTACAGGAAACAAAGCAAATTGCAGCTTTGAGCTTTTTTGCGGATCATGGTGAAGAGGTCTTTGATAGCAAAGATTTTAAGGGGCATGGCCCTGATGGTGTGACGCATGACATGCTAGAAATTCCTTTTATCTTTTGGCGAAATCAAGCCTATCGAACAGAATTTGAAGTAGTTGATACGCTGTTGCAAAGTCGTCAGCATGAATCCATGATGTTAGATGACTTCTTCCATTTCGGCTTATGTACTGCTCAAGTGCAAAGTGATTTATTAAATCCTTTGCGTTCGCTGTGTTCGCCAAACTACCAAGCCAAACCACGCATTATTTATGGCAAAGATTATGATAAGGGAATGCAATGAAATCTCCTCATGTCGGTATTAAAAGGGTTTGGCACGCGATTGGTTATTCATGGAAAGGTTTTAGATCCACTTGGAAGCATGAAGCAGCCTTTCGCCAAGAACTCATCCTGTTTGTTTTTTTGATCCCTTTAGCCTTTTGGTTAGGGGATAATAGTATTGAAGTGATTTTTTTAATCGCGACTTTACTGTTTGTGCTGATTGTTGAGTTGTTGAACTCCGCGATAGAGTCAGTGGTTGATCGAACTGGACATGAATACCATAAGTTATCTGGGCGAGCCAAAGATCAAGCTTCGGCGGCTGTCTTATTGTCCTTTTTAGTAGCTACCCTGATTTGGGGTGGTTTTATTGTTACAAAATTAACGAGTTAAAGAATTATGATCGTAGTCACAGGTGGAGCAGGTTTTATCGGTAGCAATATTGTTAAAGCTTTGAATGAACAGGGACGTACCGATATTCTGGTGGTGGATGATCTCAAAGACGGTACTAAATTTGTAAACTTAGCCGATTGTGATATTGCGGATTATTTGGACAAAGAAGATTTTCAGCAACGTATCTTTGCCGATCAAGGTCTGCCAGAGATCGAAGTCGTTTTCCATGAAGGCGCCTGTTCGTCGACCACGGAGTGGGATGGCAAGTTCATGATGGACAATAATTACGAATACTCAAAAGATGTTTTGAATTATTGTTTAGAAAATAGAATTCCATTTTTATACGCTTCATCCGCTTCAGTCTATGGCGATGGCCCTGATTTTATTGAACAACGTCAATATGAAAAGCCTCTGAACGTTTACGGCTATTCTAAATTTCAGTTTGATCAATATGTGCGCAATATTTTGCCACGGGCGAAAAGCCAAGTGGTCGGCTTTCGCTACTTTAATGTGTATGGTCCGCGCGAACAGCACAAAGGCGATATGGCCAGTGTCGCGTTTAAATTACATCATCAAGTCCTCGCGGGCGAAAACGTCAAATTATTCGGTGAATATGATGGTTACGGGCCAGGTATGCAAACGCGTGACTTTGTTTATGTCGATGACGTGGTTGCGGTTAACTTATGGTTTGCCGAGCATCCAGAGAAGTCGGGTATCTTTAATTTAGGTCCAGCCAAAGCGCAACCTTTTAAAGATGTCGCGCAAGCGGTGATTGATTATCATGCCAAGGGTGAAATTGAATATATTGATTTTCCCGAGCATTTAAAAGGTCGATACCAGAGCCACACTCAGGCTGATAATAGCTTATTGCGAGAAGCGGGTTATGTAGCCGACTTTAAAACGGTCGAACAGGGTGTCACCGCGTATTTAGATTGGTTAACGAGTCGATAGAGAATTATTTTGCGCATATTACTCATTAAAATGTCCTCGATGGGGGATGTGTTTCATACTTTCCCTGCGTTATCGGATGCTTTAAAGGCGATGCCTGATTTGCAAATAGATTGGGTCGTCGAAAAGTCGTTTGCAGAAATTCCGCAATGGCATCCAGTCGTTGATAAGGTCTATCCAATTGAACTGCGCAAATGGCGCAAAAGTCTTTTTTCAAAAAAGACCCGACAGGAAATTAAAGCGTTTTTTGAGACAATTAATCAAACTAAATATGATTTAATCCTTGATGCGCAAGGGCTTTACAAAAGTCTTTGGGTAGCGAGACGAGTGAATGCTCCGATTAGCGGTTTTGATTTTGAGAGTGCTCGCGAACCCTTATCGAGTCTGTTTTATAAAAATAAGTATCGGGTTGCTAAAGACCAGCATGCCATCTTACGACTGCGCCAACTCTTCGCTAAAGCATTAGATTATCCGCTTACTGAAAATGCACCAATTGTTTATGGCTTAAATACCCAGGCCTGGTCAAAACCAGAAATCCTTATCGAAAATATTAGGCATGATGATTACTGGGTATTTCTGCATGGCACAACTTGGGAAACCAAGTATTGGCCAGAAGCCTACTGGATTGAGCTTTTACAAAAAGCTAATGCTTCGGGCGTTAAAGTCATTTTGCCTTGGGGTAATCAAGAAGAGCATGAACGTGCACTGCATATTGCAAGCTCTACAGAAAACAACCAGGCCTGGGTGCCAGAAGCGATGTTGAGTCTGAATGATATGGCACGTTTGCTTAAAAACGCAAGCGCCGTGGTCTCAGTCGATACTGGATTATCTCATGTCGCAGCCGCTTTAGAGGTGCCAATGGTCGTGCTGTACCGCGTCACCGACCCTAAGTTGGTTGGTGCTGATGGTCGTCAAGTAACACGATTGGAGTCGCCTTGCGCATCGGGCTATATCAAAGAATTTAAGGATTCTGCGCAAGCTTTGCAATCATTAGAAGGCATTGAAGTACAAATCGTATGGGCTGAACTTATAAAATCAGTGAAGCTCAGTAATGGGTCTTGAGGAACAAATAGAGTGTTAAGTTTATTTAAGTTATTTAGTTTTAGACAGTTTAGTCGTCAGCCGGTCAAGTTGGCTATGAGCTTGATGGTAAAGAATGAAATTGATCTGATTGAAGCGAATATTAGAGTCCACTCAGCGTTAGGGGTTGATTGCTTTGTGGTCATTGATAACGGTTCGACCGATGGAACGCTTGAAGTATTAAAGCAACTAGCTCAGGAGTTTGAGTTACATTTGATTGACCGTCCGGTTGTTGATTACAGACAAAGTGACTGGCGAACTGAGATGGCGCTGATTGCACGTGATGTGATGGGTGCGGATTGGGTAATCTCGAATGATGCAGACGAGTTTTGGATGCCGCAGGGTGATTCATTAAAAGAGGGGTTGTCTAAGTGGGGGTCGATCATCGAGTTTGAACGTTCGAATGTACAATTGGACACGGAGTCTGAATCAAAGCCGTTTTATGAGCGTATCTACCGAGCTAAACACCCCATTCTTTATCCTAAAAAGAATCAACTGAAAGAAGATGATATGTCGATTCAGTTGGGCAAAATCCATGGCAAAGTGATGGTTAATTTGCATGGTTTAATGCGTATTAAGGGCGGAAATCATCGTGCATGGCATTGGTGGTCTTGGTTGAATTCAACTACTTCAGATAAAGCATTGGTTTATCATTATGGTATCGGTTCAAAGGCGCATTTCTTAAGTCATATTGAAAATAGACAAACCTTATTAGCAAAAGGCGTATCCAAAATGGGCGACCATTATCGCCGTTGGGTCAGAATGGCTGCTGATGGTGTGATTGACCAAGAATGGCAACGCCTTGTACTGGATAATAATGCGGTTAGCGTGTTGCAAAAGTATGGTGTGATTGTTAAAGACACGCGTGCCAAAGAGATTATCCAAGGTATCTTGCAGCAGAATGACTAAAGATCTGTATATTATTTCATCGGTTTTTCATTTGTTAATTGCGGCTGCGGTTGCAGCATCAAGACCAAATAATAAAACTTACTGGGTTTTTACACGTTTTACGCAAAAGCGTTTTCAAGCCTTGCAGCCTTGCTTACTGAGCCTGGTGGGATCAGTGGGTCAGATTCTCTATTTAGATGACTCGACAACTTCCGTAAAACAGAGGAAGAAGAATGCAGGAATTTTGTTAAATTTTGCAAAAGATTGTCATATCTCGCAAATTTTTGTCGGCAATGATCGTCATGTTGAATTTCAATTTTTAGCGCACTTTCTAAAAAAAGAAATTCCAAGTTTACGTTCTATTTATTTGGACGAGGGTTTATACAGTTACATTGGACGAAAAGCTTCGGGAGCGTTTGCCGAGCGAGTCGTCGACCAAACGCTTAAACGACTTGTATATGGTGCTTGGTGGCAAACGCCGAAAACGATTGGCGCTTCTGATTATATTGATGAAGTTTGGTTAGCCTACCCTGACCAGGCCTGCTCAATTTTACAGTCCAAAGTGAGAGCCCAATTACCTATAGAAGGTTTTGAGTCAGCAGCATTTAAAGATTTTATTATGTGTTGGGGAGGCTTGTTTAATTTGCCTTCTAATCTACATAAAGTGGATTTTATCCTTACCATTACCGATGAAAAAAACTTTGCCAAGTTTCCTAGCTATGAAGAATCAATCAAAGATTTAGTGACGGCGTTGGTTGCTCAAGGATACAGGGTTGCGGTGAAGTATCATCCGAATGCCAATCAGCAAGATTTATTAGGGTTAGAAGTCCTTTCTGAACAGGTGTCGATTTTGCCTTCAGGCTTGCCATTTGAAGTATTGTTGCCTTTATTATCAAAAGCCACGCTGATTGCGGAGTTTTCTTCTACGTTAATAACGAGTCGATTGCTCAGTCCGAAAATGAGTGTGTGGTCGATAGTTCATGCTGATCAACATGTACCACTTGAACTGAGTCGTTTGTGTGAGGCTTTAGAGATTAAGTCAATGTCGATTGATGAACTTAAACAGAAAATCAAGGCGGAATGAATTTGGAAAGGTTGCTTTTTTTACCTTCGACGCCCTTAAATGTTCTGTTAAGTGCCGCTTTTGCTTTGCAACAAGATTCTCAAGCAGTCATGGAGCTTTGGCTGATTGATCAACGCAAAATGGATAACAATCCATATTTTAAGGCGTTACTAGATTGGAAGCAGTCACCCTTTAAACAAGTAAAAATTTTACCTGGGCAGGCCAAAGGCTTGCAAAAACTTAAAGAAAGACGGCGAAATTTTACTACGCTTCGTGGTGGCTTAGAGCAATTTAGGCCTAATCAAATAATGGTTGGAAGTGATCGTCGTATTGAGTTTCAATATGCAATGCATTATTTGAAAGAGATGCAAGAACCAGTTGATGGTGTTTACTTGGATGATGGACTTTACTCCTATGCAGGAAGAGAAGCGCATCCGTTCAAAGATGGTTTTAATGCTTTACTCAAAAAGTTGAGCTATGGACTCTGGTGGGAGGAACCAAAAACGGTAGGCGCTTCAAGCCTAATTAAACAGGCCTGGTTGTTTCAACCGTCTTTAGCTTTTGAACCTTTACAGAAGAAATTACTAATGACGATTAATGTTGATTGGTTTAAATCAAACGAACTTTTGAATTTGAGTCATTCATTGGCAAGTGTTCTGGGGGTGAATACTGAAAAAATTGGTGAGGTGGATTTGTTGGTTTTGATTCCTCACCCGAATAACATTAAAAAAATTCCTAATTATGCAGCACGTTTAAAGCAACGAATTATTCAAGAAATCGCTTCGGGTAAAAAAGTGGGCGTGAAATATCATCCTCGAATGCCTGCCGATGATGTGCTTGATTTGAAGTCGATAGGCGTTTATGACATTGTGCCAGCACAGATGGCGTTTGAATTTTGTTTACCAATGCTTTCTAAGGATTGTATTGTTTTGGGTGATATTGGTACCGCGCTTCTAACGACTAAATGGTTACGTCCAGAGATTGAAGTGCAAGCGGTTTTAGATAAAGAAGAATGCTTTCAAAAGCGATTTATCGCGTTAACGCAAGCGATGAATATTGATATTATTTCAAACTATAGCAATCGTCAGTGATTAAAGACGCCTGTAAAATCTTATTTTCATGATGTGGGATGTAGTAAAATGCGCCATCTTGGGAGTTTTACATAGCAAATATAGGAAAGGGTGTTTATGAAAATTGCAGTCGCCGGAACAGGTTATGTTGGGCTTTCTATTTCGATGCTGTTGGCTCAAAACCATGAAGTTATTGCTTTAGATATTGTTCCTGAAAAGATTGATTTGCTTAACAATAAAAAATCGCCCATTGTCGACACTGAAATTACCGATTTTCTAGAGAACAAACCCCTAAACTTTACCGCGACCCTAGATAAAGAATTGGCTTATAAAGATGCTGATTTTGTCGTTATCGCCACGCCAACTGACTACGACACTGTAACCAATACCTTTAACACTCGTTCGGTCGAATCGGTCATTGCCGATGTCTTAGCAATCAACCGCAAGACCACTATGATTATTAAATCCACCATTCCAGTGGGTTACAGCGATCAAGTAAAAGCTAAATTCAATTGCGATAATATTATCTTCTCCCCTGAGTTCCTAAGAGAAGGTAAAGCGCTATACGATAATCTTTACCCTTCGCGCGTTATTGTGGGTGCACACTCAGAAGCGGCCAAAATTTTTGCAGGGCTGTTAGTGGAAGGAGCCAAAAAATCTAAAGAAGAAATTCCGGTTCTATTCACTGACAACACAGAAGCTGAAGCGGTCAAACTCTTTTCTAACACCTATCTCGCAATGCGAATTTCTTACTTTAACGAACTAGACACCTATTGTGAAAGCCACGGTTTAAGTAGTAAGCAAGTTATCGAAGGCGTGGGATTAGATCCACGTATTGGTAATCACTACAATAATCCAAGTTTTGGTTACGGTGGTTACTGCTTACCAAAAGACACCAAGCAACTGTTGGCCAATTTTCAAAATGTGCCAAATAATATTATTCGCGCAATTGTGGATTCAAATACCACCCGAAAAGATTTTATTGCTGAGCAAATCATTAAACGTAATCCAAAGGTCGTTGGTATATATCGTTTGGTTATGAAGCAGGGTTCAGATAACTTTAGAGCTTCTGCGATTCAAGGAATTATGAAACGCATCAAAGCCAAAGGTATTGAAGTCATTATTTATGAACCGGTTTTAAATGAAACAGAATTTTTCCATTCTAAAGTAATTATAGATTTACATGGTTTTAAGCAGCAGAGTGATGTCATTATTGCAAATCGTATGATTGAAGAATTAGAAGATGTAGCAGGCAAAGTTTATACTCGCGATTTATTTGGGAAGGATTGATGAATATTTTAGTAACTGGTTCAGCAGGATTTATCGGTTTTTTTGTCACCCAAGCATTATTAAAGCAAGGGCACGCCGTTATAGGTATTGACAACCTAAATGATTATTACGATGTCTCATTAAAACACGCTCGTTTGGATTTCTTGAATCAGTTTTGTGAAGACAATCATTTTCGAAGCCAATATCAATTTATCGAAATGGATATTGCGGATAGAGAAGCCATGCACTCACTCTTTTCTGAAAATCAATTTGATAGAGTGATTCACTTAGCAGCTCAAGCAGGGGTTCGATATTCTATTCAAAATCCCAATGCATATGTTGATTCAAACTTAATTGGTTTTGTAAATGTATTAGAAGGCTGTCGTCAACAGCAAGCGGCACACCTTGTCTATGCCTCTTCAAGCTCAGTTTACGGCATGAACAGCAAAATTCCATTCTCAACTGATGATCGAGTGGATTATCCGATTTCATTGTATGCGGCAACCAAAAAATCGAATGAATTAATGGCGCACACTTATAGCCATCTATATAACATTCCAACCACTGGACTGCGTTTCTTTACAGTATACGGTCCGTGGGGGCGTCCAGATATGGCATATTTTTCTTTTACCCAAAAGATTATGAAGGGTGAAACAATTGATGTGTTTAATCATGGACTGATGGAACGAGACTTCACTTATATTGATGACATTGTCGAAGGCATTGTTCGAGTGATGGATAAAATTCCAAAGACTCAGGCCAGTGAGTATTCAAACGCGGAAGCGCCTTATAAAATCTACAACATTGGTAACAATCAACCGATTACCTTAGAACGTTTTATTAATGCCATCGAAAATGCGGTAGGTAAAAAAGCCGTTCGTAATAACCTACCCATGCAAGCTGGCGACGTGCCAAGAACCTACGCGGATGTCAGTGAGTTGATGGCTGATATCGATTTTAAACCAGCGACTGAAATAGAGGCTGGGATCCAGAAGTTTGTGGAGTGGTATTCGTTCAACTCGACCCAGTCTCGTAAGGGAGTGCAATAAATTGTTCTTCAATAACCCTGACACGTCAAATACGAAACTACTTTTTTTCTTTGTGACTTATTCCATAATTGCTCTTATAGTCGCTTACAATTTGCCGCCGATGCATGATTATGCCCGTTATTTTAAGCATTGGGATTTAGTCCTTGCTGGCGGAGATCCTTGGCAAAAAATGGTTGCGGCTAATGCTTATGGTCCTATTCATAACCTATTTGCATGGTTGTATGCTTTGGACAAACAAATACCAAAGTTGGTTTTTGTAGCGAGTTGGCTTTTTATTGCTATCTATTCCGTTAATAGATTTTGGAAGCTTGCCAAGCCCACGCCAACACAAAAATTGTTTTATTTATTGTTCTGGTTTTGTAATCCATTTTTCATTTTAAGCACAGTTGTTTATGGGTTTAATGATAATCTTGTCGCATTATTTGTCTTTATAGGATTGTTGTTAATTGTACAATTTAAGAGAAATGAATGGGGGGTTGTGGTAATCACGCTGGGTATTTTAACCAAGCTATACCCTGTGTTTTTACTACCATTTGTATCATTCAATAAAAAACTGATACTCAAATACGCCCTTATGTTCATTCTTTTACTGGGAACGGGCTATTTACTTACTTATTGGGTTTGGGGTGGATCATTTGTTAATGCCTTAGGTAAAGCTAATGGGCGAGATCCAACTCTTTTTTCCATTATGCGTTTTGTTGATGGTGCTTATTTCCCATTTGAAATGCTGTCCGAAATTATTATAGCTTTAACGAATCTGTTTATATTATTAGGGGTTGGCTATGTCTTTAAGGTATTTAAAGATGGAAAGATTGACCAGACTACCGCTTTCTTGGCTGGATTTGCGATGCTGTTGATATTTTATAAGGCCGGGCAGCAACAGTTTTACCTAACCTATTTTTCGCTTTTTGCTATTTGGAGTTTCAATGAGTTTCAGAAGAACACGCCAAACCTAAAAGCCTTTTATTCAATTCTCCTTTTGGGGGGATGGTTCGCTTTGATGGCGGGTTTAGTTTATCCTTTCACAAACGAAATGCATGGTGAGTACGAATGGATTCGCGACTTGATTGGTTTGCCTACCTTCTTAATTCAATTAATAGTGGTATTCTTTTTATTGAAACCACCTGGTTTGGTTATTGAAAAGCATACCATTCAATCCTGAAGCTGATGTTACAGATCAGTTTAGACAGTTAAGTGCATGAGATAACCTGATGGAAGAAATGATAATATTTTGTGGTTAGAAAGAAATCTAACGAGAGCTTTTATTGCAGTAACTGAATTAATCTCTAAGCAATGTTAATTTTTTATTTACGGTAATGTCGTACCTAATCGTGATGATGTTAGCGATTATTGGAGCAAGTGCATTGCTATGAATCTACAAAAACATCCATAATCCATTGCACTTTAGTCGGTGTTTCAGAGCGATTAAATCACAATTAAAATAGGCACTACATGAAATCATTAGATAAAAAAAGCCAGTTAATTTTGTTTAAACAGGCATTTTTACTTTTAATCATAATGACGTTTGCCATATCCGTTGTTAATTACAGTTACTTTTCAGATGTCAATGTATTAGACGTTTTGATTGAATTTATGTTTTTCTTTGCTGTTGCCGGTTGTTATTTATTTGAATGCAAGCCATTGTCAAAGCATGAAGCTTATTTTGTTAAGATTTTGTTGTTTTCATTGGGCTTAATCATTTTTGCTGCAGTGATAAATGATTGGAAAATACTGTTTAGTTTCAGAATTGAGATTTATTCACATGCACTTTTACTGTTGGTGGTGTTCAAAGTTTTGGAGTTGATAGATTTTGATGAACGTTCTTTTTGGCACTTACTATCTTTATTTTCATTGATTATCTTTGCGATCGCTCTGACTGCCTATTTGAACAATATTCCTCGGGCGGGCCTGCTAGTCGACAGTATTAATACTTATGGAAAAATTACAGCCTTACTTAACCTTATTTTTATTATCAAATTAATATCCTACAAATACCAATCTATTCGTCAATTCGTGTTCGATGTTGTCATGGTGTTGATTTTGTTGTTTGCGCTTTTTATTTCTGAAACACGTGCGGCATGGATAGCCTTACCCGTGGTGTTGGTCTTACTATTGGTTTTGTTTGTGAAGCATATGTCGTGGAATCAAAAAAGACTGATATTTGGTGTGATGATTACACTATTACTGCTGATTGTTGTTTTTTGGAGTCCGATTTTTCAGAAGCTTGACTCAGGCTTTATTGGTATTCAGCAGTATTTTGATGGTAAAATTCACTCCTCTTGGGGATATCGATTGGAGATGTGGAGGCTTGCATTAATGGGCTTTAACGAAAATCCATGGATTGGCTCAGGGCTAGATAGTTTTAATGATTATATTGTGTATTTGAAGAGTCAAGGCTTGACTCAACTACCTGCAGATTTTGGCTCGCCGCACAATGAATATCTACATATGTTGTTTAGTTTGGGCTTATTAGGTTTTTCAGCTTTAGTCTTTATGTTTATTGCTATGTGGACTTTATTGGCCAAAACAGTCGGAGGCTTTAAAGAGGTTTCTAAATCAACTTTCGCTCTGTCGTTTTTAGGAACTTTAATGTTCATTGAGGTTACAAATTTATTTGATACCTCATGGTCTCAAAAACGGCTGATATACGTTTATTTAATAGTGTTAATTATGTGTTTTTACCTGATTCAAAAAGAACAAAAAAATAAGATAAAAGAATAATATGTTTAATAATAAAACGATTTTAATCACGGGTGGAACAGGTTCCTTCAGTAAAAAATACACGCAAATGGCGTTGACCCTATGTGAGCAAGTATATGATTCCATACGGTAAACAAGATATTAACCAATCTGATATTAATGCAGTTGTTCAGGTTTTGCAGTCAGACTTTCTGACACAAGGTCCCCAAATACCGTTATTTGAAAAAACGATTACAGATTATTGTGGTGTTGAATATGGCGTAGCGGTCAATAGTGCAACCTCAGCTTTGCATATCGCCTGCTTAGCATTGGGGCTAGGTGAGAAAGATTGGCTATGGACTAGCCCCAACACTTTTGTCGCTTCAGCTAACTGTGGCTTGTATTGTGGTGCGCAAGTTGATTTTGTTGACATAGATCCTCTAACTTACAATATGTGTACGCTTGCCCTTGAGCAAAAACTGATTTTAGCTAAGCAAGAGAATAAGCTTCCTAAGATTGTTATCCCCGTGCATTTTGCAGGGCAGTCGTGTGACATGATGCGTATTCATCAGCTCGGACAAGAGTTCGGTTTTAAAATTATAGAAGATGCTTCTCATGCCATAGGCGGTCAATATTTATGTCGTCCGGTTGGCGGTTGTCAGTATAGTGACATTACGGTTTTTAGCTTTCATCCCGTTAAAATAATAACCACGGCAGAAGGCGGCTTGGCAACCACTAACCGATCAGATCTAGCACAGAGAATGCAGTTGTTGCGAAGTCATGGAGTTACACGTGATCGAAAATTGATGACTAAGGATTCTGAAGGCGGTTGGTATTATCAACAGGTTGATTTAGGCTTTAACTACCGCATGACAGAAATTCAGGCAGCTTTAGGCGTTAGTCAAATGCAGCGTTTGGATGAGTTTGTCATAAAACGCCATGCGCTCCTTGCAAGGTACACTGAATCGTTAAAAGAGTTGCCTGTGATAACACCAACGCAGTTTGCAGACAGTTACTCTGCACTACATCTATATCCTATTCAGCTGGAATTGCAAAAAATCGATAAGCCTCATGCTCAAGTATTCGACGAATTAAGACAAAATGGTATTGGGGTTAATTTGCACTATATTCCCGTGCACATGCAGCCTTACTATCAAAAAATGGGATTTAAAGAAGGTGACTTTCCCAATGCTGAACTTTACTACAATAGAGCCATCAGTATTCCTTTGTTCCATGGCATGACGTTCGCACAACAGGATGAGGTAGTAGACACGCTCAAAAAGGTGTTGAAATGAAGCTTTGTGTGATTCCGGCAAGGGGTGGCAGTAAGCGTATTCCCCGCAAAAATATCAAAGAGTTCGCTGGAAAACCAATGATTGCTTATTCCATTGAAGCAGCTTTGCAGAGTGACTGTTTTGATAAAGTGATTGTCTCAACGGATGATGAGGAAATTGCCAAAATTGCAAAGGCTTATGGTGCTGAAGTCCCTTTTATGCGTCCAGCGGAGCTATCGAATGATTATGCAGGCACCTTAGCGGTTATAAAACATGCCGCTGAATGGTTTGAAAAGCATTCAACCAGGCCTGGTCATATATGCTGCCTTTATGCCACCGCACCTTTTGTGCAAGCAAAAGCAATACAGAAAGCCTATCAACAATTATTAGCGACTCAAGCCGATTATTGTTTTAGCGTGACGAGTTTCGCTTTTCCTATTCAGCGCGCCATCAAAATTACACAGCAACAAAGAGTTGAAATGTTCTATCCAGAATACTTCGATACTCGCTCGCAAGATTTAGAAGAAGCCTATCACGATGCCGGACAATTTTATTGGGGATCAGCTGAAGCCTTCAAGCAAATGAAGCCAGTGTTTTCTCAATCGGCAAGCCCTTATGTTTTGCCAAGGTATTTAGTACAAGACATTGACACCGCTGAGGACTGGATAAGAGCAGAGCTTATGTATCAGGTGCTCAGACAATCAGGAACCTTCACATGAAGATTGTCATCCGTGTTGATGCATCGCTCCAAATAGGTACAGGGCATGTCATGCGTTGCCTGACCCTAGCAGTGGCCTTAAGGGAAAAAGGGGCGAGTGTGGCGTTTATTTGTAGGGAGCATGTAGGGCATTTAATAGATCCTATTCAAAACCAAGGTTTTTTGGTTTATGCGCTTCCGTATACAGCTAAACACAGTGATTTTGTATACGGAAATCTACAACACTCTAAATGGTTAGGCGAAACCCAAGTTGAAGACTTAGGTCTGTGTCGTCCAGTGTTAGAAGACATACAGCCCGACTGGCTGATAGTAGATCATTATGCGATTGACCAGGCCTGGCAAAAGCCACTTAAAGACACTTATCGAAAATTGATGGTGATTGATGACCTGTCGGACCGCCATCATCAGTGTGATTTACTGTTGGATCAGACCTACGGTCGCCAACCTAAAGATTATCAAGCTTTAGTCCCTGAACACTGTCAAATGTTACTTGGCACCCAATACGCTTTACTCAGGCCTGAATTTATCAAGTGGCGTGAATATAGTTTAAAACGCCGGGCACAGCCACAGCTCAAAAACCTGTTGATTACTATGGGAGGAGTGGATTCAGACAATGTTACGGGTCAAGTGCTGCAGGTGTTGGCCACTTGTGATTTACCTAAAGCGCTAGCAATTACAGTCGTGATGGGAGCAACGGCGCCACACCTTAGCGCAGTCAAAGCTCAGGCTCAGGTCATGCCTTATAAAACGCAAGTCAAAGTCAACATAAATAATATAGCAGAAATCATGGCAAATGCCGATTTTGCGATTGGTGCGGCAGGCGCAACCACATGGGAAAGATGTTGTTTGGGGTTGCCTTCGGCAACAGTGGTTCTCGCTGAGAATCAAAATGACATCGCCAAGATTCTCGCGGAATTAAATGTCACGCTAGCAATAGATAAAGCAAACCTGAAAACGAGTATCAAAGCATTAGAGTCACTTACAGACAAATCTCTAATCACCTTATCTCAAAAAGCTTCGAATCTGGTGGATGGCCAGGGTGCTGATAGAGTGATTAAGTTGATCCAGGAATTAAGCCAATGAGTGGAGTTTTGAGAGGAGTGGAGTTAACGGATCTTCCGAGCATTAGGAACTGGCGTAATCACCCTGACATCAATCACTATATGTTCTCGCAACATGAAATTACAGAGGATGAGCATTACGCATGGTTTGAAGCGAGTCATATAAGTTTGCTAAGAACTTTAAGTGTTTACGAGGAAAATGGCGAAATTAAAGGCTTTTTGCAACTGCAAAAAAAATCTCAGGAAAGTGATGTTTATGAATGGGGGTTTTACATTAGCCCAGATGCTGTAAGAGGCACTGGCACTAAGATGGCAAGATTAGCCCTGAACAAAATATTTATAGAAATGAGCGGCGCCAAAGCTTATGCAGAGGTATTGTCATTTAATATCCCCTCCATCAAACTTCATCAAAAGCTGGGGTTTTATCAAGAAGGTTTACTTAGGCAGCACCATTTTCTAAACAAACAATATAATGATGTGCACTGCTTTGGGTTGCTGAAATCCGAATGGCAGGAAATGAATAGCCAAAGCCTTCCAAAAGGAAATTAGAGTGAAAAACAGTAAAGAGTTTGCAATAGCGGGTAGAAAGATTGGAATAGATTTTCCTCCATATGTTATTGCAGAAATGTCAGCCAATCATAATGGTGATATTAATAATGCCTACAGAATTATTGATATGGCAAAAAATTCAGGAGCAGATGCGGTCAAGCTACAAACCTATCGACCTGATACCATTACCATGGATATGAAAACGCCGGAGTTTATGATCGAGGGTGGATTATGGGATGGTCAAAGCCTTTATGAACTTTATGAGAGTGCTTATATGCCGTGGGACTGGCATAAACCGTTATTTGATTACGCTAAAAAAGTGGGCATAACCATTTTTAGCTCTCCGTTTGATAATACGGCGGTTGATTTACTCGAAGACTTAAATGCACCCGCCTATAAAATCGCCTCTTTTGAAGCGGTAGACCTGCCATTAATCAAATATGTCGCGCAAACAGGCAAGCCGATGATTATCTCAACAGGCATGGCGGATTCCGAAGAAATTCAAGAAGCGATTAATGCCGCACGCGAAGGTGGCTGTAAGGAATTAGCGATTTTGCATTGTGTAAGTGGTTATCCGGCACCTGCAGAGGACTATAATTTAAGAACTGTTACGGATATGCAGCAAAGGTTTGGTCTGCCAATTGGATTGTCCGACCACACCTTAGATAACACTACAGCAATAACAAGTGTTGCGTTAGGTGCGTGTATTATCGAAAAACACGTCACCCTTGACCGCAGTGGTGGTGGGCCAGATGATAGTTTTTCGCTTGAGGAAAAAGAACTAATAGCTCTTTGCACTGGCGCAAAAACTGCCTGGCAAGCATTAGGTAAAGTAGATTACGGCAGAAAATCCAGTGAAGAAGGTAATGTAAAGTTTAGACGCTCCTTATATTTTGTTAAAGACATCAAAGCAGGTGAAGTGATCACAGCAGAGCATGTGAAAAGTATTCGACCTGGTTATGGGGCATCACCAAAGTATTTAGAGCAGATAGTGGGACTTAAGGTTAGATGTGATGTGATTCGGGGCACTGCGTTGAATTTCGATCAGGTTGATAAGTGATGCGCCATTCAGTAGAAGTTTTTATTGTTAATACCCCTCGACAGTGGTGGATAGCATGTGCTATCGCATTCAAAAATCAGTCGGCATGTGTGCTGCTTATTGAGAATGGCTTTCAGGAGGCGGCTCTTTTTGCAAAAGTGACTCAGGATTGGGATGATTCACCGTTTGAAGAGGTGGTTCTATTATTTGGTAAAAATAATTGGCAACAAGTTGAGTCAAGGATACAAAAAGAGTGGTTGAAGAAGAGAGAAAAGCAGAGGCGCTATAAAGAGCTTCGTTTATTATTGAAGAAATATAACTTAGCACATGTTTATGCCAGTAATGTTGGCGCGTGGAATGTACAATATTTACTACATCTTGCTTCTGAATCGGAAGAGATACACTGTTCCTATATGGATGATGGAACCTTAAGTTATTACGAACAAAGTAATTTTAAGACTCCTTATTTAAAGTATATACAGCGTAAGCTTCATTATGGGTGGTGGTATAAAAAGCCTTACCTTCTGGGAGAGACCCCTTGGGTTAATCGCGGTTATGTATTTTCTTCTAAATATGCCAACTCACATTTGCAACTCGTTGAACTGATTGAACTTGATGAGTCGTTCTTCAATAGTGATGCATTAGAACAACTTGCAAAGACACTTCTTTACCGTATTGGATTTGATCTCGGTAGTTGGAAAAATAAAAAAAATGTATTGGTTCTGTCAAGAATCAATATGCTTGAAAAACATTGTCCGGGTTATTCTCAGCAAGCCAAAGAAAAAATATTAAGCTGGGAAAGCGAAGAATCGGACATATGGGTTAAATATCATCCTCGGGAATTGACTGAGGACCCATTAATGTTAAAGGAACTATCTTCAAGACTTAATATCATTCCTTCGGGAATTCCATTTGAAATACTTTTGCTTGGCATGACGGTTGAAGATAAGCTTTCAGGGGATATTTCTACTGTTTTAATGGATGCAAAGTTACAACACCCTGGATTGTATGTTGAGTCAAGTATTTGTAGGGGCGCTTTTTCAGAGTTAATTGTTTTCTTAAAAAAAATTGGAGTGGATGTTAAGTTTATAAGCGGATAAGGTGTTTATTGAGTATGAAGCGTGTCGTTAATTTAATGTTTTTGACGTTGGTTTTTTAATGTAAATCCGTCTGTACTCTCTCCTGTCTTGAATTCGCGTTATAAGCTCCAAAGTTAACTATATGATTAGAAATGACGCATCAGTATATGAACTCCATCCAATAAATGTATTGACGCCATTGACATCCCGAGAATTGCATGTGGTGGTTAGTGAGCAACTAATTAACCATGTGTCTATCACTATGCGTGCAGGGGGAACCTCTTTAGGTGGACAATCCATCGGTTCTGGCTGTGTGATTGATGTTTCCAAGCATTTGACCAATATCCTTGATTACCGGCCTGAAGAGAGAGAAATTGATGTTGAACCGGGGGTGATCCAGGATGATCTGAACAACTATGTTCAAGCTGATGGGCTACGCTTTGCGCCAGACACGTCTACCTCGAATCGCGCCATGATTGGCGGCATGATTGGTAATAATTCTTGTGGCTCTTATTCGGTTTATTATGGCACGACGCGTGAACACGTTAAGTCTGTGGACGTTATTTTAGCGGACGGTTCGGAAACCACTTTTGATGCTTTGTCTGCTTATGAGTTACAAACTAAACTCGCCTTGCAGACTTTTGAAGGCAATCTCTACCGTACGGTATTTAATTTACTAGAACGTCACGGTAAACAAATTCTCGAGAATTTTCCGCATCCCTCGATCAAACGCCGTAATACAGGTTATGCTTTAGATGAACTTTATCGTCATCACCAACCCTTTAATCCCCAAGGTAAACCCTTCAATTTAGCCCCTTTAATTTGCGGTAGCGAAGGCACTCTGGCGGTGATTAAGCAAGCGACTTTAAACTTAGTGAGTTTGCCTAAACACCGTCAGTTGATTTGTGCACATTTCGATTCGGTTGAAATGGCGTTAAAAGTCGTGCCTAGTTTGTTGGAGTTTGAACCTGCGGCGATTGAATTGATTGATAAAGCCACTTTAGATGGGGCAAAGGCCAATCGCCAACAGCAGCAAAACCGCTTTTGGATTGAGGGCGATCCTTTAGCCGTCTTGGTTATTGAACTGTTTGATGAAGAGTCTGAGTCTTTAAAAACACGTTTGCAAAACCACCAGGCCTGGTTACTTGAGCATCAGGCGTACTCGGCACCCATTATTGCAACACAAGACTCCGCAAAAGTATGGGAAGTTCGCAAAGCTGGTTTGGGCATGTTGATGGGCAAAGTGACACGCAAAAAAGCTGTTGCTGTGATTGAGGATGCCGCTGTGCCCGTGCACTCATTGTTTGATTACTATCAGGATGTGCAAGCCTTGATGGCAGAGTTGCATGTAGATTGTGTCTATTATGGTCATGCATCGGTGGGTTTAATTCATATTCGCCCAGAAATCGATCTGGCGACGGCAGACGGTAAGCGACTATTCCAAACCATTGCGGAACGTAATTCGAAACTCGTTAAAAAGTATCGAGGGGCTTTGTCAGGTGAGCATGGTGATGGTCGACTTCGCGCGCCTTATATAAAAGAACAGGTGGGTGAACAGGTTTATGCTTATTTACTCGAGCTCAAACGTGCGTTTGATCCTTTTAATCTGCTGAATCCAGGCGTCATTATTGGTGATATGCCGATTACTTCAAATCTACGCGCGGACCGACAACCTAAACAGTTATTAACCACGGCTTTTGATTGGTCAAAAGATTTATCTCTGATGGATGCAGTTGAAAAATGCAATGGTGCTGGGGCTTGTCGCAAGTCTGCTGGAAATGGTGTGATGTGTCCTTCGTATCAGGCAACGCGCGAAGAGAATTACTCTACGCGGGGGCGTTCAAATTTATTACGCTTTGCCTTGACTGAACCGAATCCTAGAAAAGCGCTTAATCAGGCAGAACTGCAACAAGCGTTGGAAATGTGTTTAGGCTGCAAAGCCTGTAAGACCGAGTGTCCTGCCAATGTTGATATGGCGCGTTTGAAATCGGAAGTGTTATATCAAACCAGAAAAGGGCGTTATAACTTAAGTGATTTTGCGCTTAAGCATTACGGATCTTTGTTAAATATAGGGCAAAAAACTCCAAAATTGTTTAACTGGCTACAATCTTTAAGTTTGGTTAAATTTGCTTTCGGGATCGACCAACGCCGAGCCTTGCCGTTGGCACATGCGTTTAATCTGCAGAGCTGGTGGCAAGATCAGCTACGTGCCAATTCTAGTAATGCATCTAGTCCTGTAAAAGTGAAGCAAACGGTTTGGGTATTGTGTGATTTGTACTGTCAGTACCAAGAACCTAAAGTGGGGCAAGCGACTTTAAGCTGTTTACAAAAGCTAGGGTTGGATGTGCGACCGCTGTTTATGCAATCGTCCCCGCGTGCTTTAATCAGTAAGGGTCTTCTGGCTGATGCGCAGAAAGCCTTAGTGGAGATATTGGCTCAGTTACAATCCGTTAAAGAAGATGATTTAGTCGTGGGTATTGAGCCCTCAGAACTCTTGGTGTGGCGGGACGAGGCGAATGCATTATTAAAAACGTCAATCCATAAAGCTGACCAGGCCTGGTTAAATCAAAAGCAGCCAGTTTTATCATTTGAAGAATTGATTTTGACCTTAAGTAATCAGGATAAGTTACCTGTGTTGGCTGGATTAAATCAAGATTTAATCGAAGATCGAAAAGTGCTATTGCATGTCCATTGTCATCAAAAATCCATAGCGACACCAATGGATTCTCAGAAGGCGTTAGAGTTGATTCCAGGAATCACTGTAGAGATGTTGCCTACAGGCTGTTGCGGTATGTCTGGTGAGTTTGGCTACAAACATTATGATGTCTCTAAAAAAATTGCCGAGCAAGTTTTGCTGCCGCGATTGGCTGTAGCGGTAGAGGATGACTTGATTGTGGCAACGGGTACTAGTTGTCGTCATCAAATTGAAGATTTAGGGCATCAATCAGCCTTACATATTGCCCAGGTTTTTGACCGAGTCCTGAGTTAATACCGAACAAGTTCAATATTTCAGGCGATCGGCTTTAGTCCACTTTCATTTAAGTGCAAAAAGCTTACAAAGCTTCGCTAAAATGCCCCTGCAAAGCTTGTCTAAAACGCTCTGGCATCTCTTCTGAGGCTTTAAGCGGTTCATGGCACCAGACTGCATCCGGCCAGACTTCATCTCCTTCCTCTCTAAAAATAACATGCAGATGCAAATTAGGGCTTTTGTTGCCGATTTTGGCAATATTATAATGGGGTCCAAAGCCTGCCTTTTGGAGCAGATCAATCATCTGGTAAATTTCCCCGTAGAGCTGTTCTATATAAAAACGCTCGCTTAAAGCCTGCTTTGGAATCACTAATAACCAAGGCAGTTCGGTTTTTTCGGCCAGTAACGAATACAATGGATGCTCAAACAGATAGACACTATCAAATGTCTTTTCTAATAGGGCTGGGGTATGTTTAGTAATGAGATTGTCCATAACAGGCTCTTTGTTGGTTTTGACATAAAAAAGGCATTCCACGGTAGAATGTCTAGCTAAATACATTGATAGATTTAGGTGTAAAATTGATCACAATTAAAAGCAAATAATAGCAGATTTACATGATGACTACACCACAACAGAATGTCTCTGAGAAGGGCCCCATATTTTTAGCGTCAGAATCCCCGCGAAGAAAAGAGTTATTGCAACAGTTAGGCTTGCAGTTTGAGGTCGTTAATGCGCCAGTCGAAGAGGTTGCATTGCCGAATGAACCGCCTGAATCCTATGTGTTGCGCATTGCAATAGAAAAAGCACTTTCTGGATTTAATAAGGTGGCGGGCAAAGCGATTTGGGTCGTGGGCGGCGATACAGCAGTTTTGTTAAATGGACGCGTCTTTGGTAAGCCAAAGAATGAAGTGGATGCTTTTAGAATGCTCTCGAAGTTATCCGGACAAACACACGAGATCTTATCGGCAGTGGCCATCGTCTTTGATGGTGAGGTGTTTTCCGCTTTGAACAAAACCTCAGTCACCTTTAAAGCGTTGTCTGAATCTGAAATTATGGACTATATAACCACGGATGAACCTTTCGGTAAGGCAGGAAGTTACGCCATTCAAGGCTTGGGCGCCAAGTTTATCAAGCGAATTCATGGCAGTTATTCAGCCGTCATGGGAATGCCGTTATTTGAACTCAATCAGTTGTTAGAGGCTTCAGGTTATCATTCAACGCGAATGGAATGATGCAAGAACAGAGCACTCAATAAACATAACCAAATTTAAAAAGCTAAAAGGCATGTTAAATGCATAATGAAGAAAAAGTCTTAGTCAACGTAACCCCTAATGAAACCCGTGTTGCATGGGTTGAAAATGGGGTCTTGCAAGAAGTCTGGGTAGAGCGCGCCAATAAAAGAGGCTTGGTCGGTAATATCTATATGGGAAAAGTCGACCGGGTTTTACCCGGCATGCAGGCGGCGTTTATTAATATAGGGCTAGAAAAAGCTGCCTTTTTACATGTATCTGATGTCTGTCATAAAAGCATTGGCTGCTCTGCGGATGTTGAGTGCGATGATATTGCCAAACTTCTGCATCAGGGTCAAAAAATCATGGTGCAAGTCGTCAAAGATCCATTGGGTTCTAAGGGCGCACGGATTACCATGCAGGTGACTATTCCTTCGCGTATGTTGGTGTATATGCCCGTCGAGAAGGCTTTGGGGGTTTCACAGAAAATTGATAGCACGGAGGAGCGTGACCGTTTACGCGACATGATAAAAACCATTCCAGAGCATAAAGATTCTGAGGGTGGTTTTATTGTCAGAACTGTGGCCGAAGGGGTCGATTTTCATGAAATGCGTGCCGATATGGTTTACTTGCAGAGACTATGGAAAAGTGTTCAAGAGCGATCAAGAAGTGCTACCAAACCCGCTGTGATTTATGAGGATTTACCGCTGTATTTAAGAATTATGCGCGATATTCCCATCGACAGAATTGAGAAGATTCGGGTAGATTCGACTGAAACGCTTAAAAAGATGCAGGACTTTCTTGAAATGTATGTCATGGAGTTGGCAGATCGATTGGCTCTGTACCAAGGTGAACGTCCGATTTTTGATCTCTATAATATTGAAGAAGAGATACAAACAGCATTACATAAGAGGGTGAACCTGAAATCGGGTGGATATTTGATTATTGATCAAACTGAGGCCTTGACAACCATTGACGTTAATACGGGTGCGTTTGTCGGTCATAAAAATTTGGAAGAGACGATTTACCGAACTAATATGGAAGCCACTCAAGCCATAGCACGCCAGTTAAGGTTGAGAAACTTGGGGGGCATTATTATTCTTGATTTTATCGATATGGAAGTCAAAGAGCACCAACGTAATGTCTTGGCTGCCTTGGAGAAGGAGCTTTCTAAAGATCGCGTTAAAACCTCAATCAGTAGTATTTCCAATTTAGGCTTAGTGGAGATGACGCGCAAGCGTACCCGTGAAAGCTTAGAGAGAACTTTATGTGAGCCTTGTCCTGTTTGTAGTGGACGTGGAACGGTTAAAACTGCTGAGACCGTCGCATTTGAAATCTTTAGAGAGATTACCCGTATGGCGCGTTCCTTTGATGCGGATAAGTATCGAGTAATTGCTTCCGAAGCGGTTGTTTCCAGAATTATGGATGAGGAGTCGAGTAGTGTTGCTGAGTTAGAAAGCTTCCTCAGTAAGAGTATTCGATTTCAAGCGGAAAGTACCTATGCAACAGAGCAATTTGATGTTGTTATGATGTAAAGAGTAGGTTTGGTATAAGCGCATGGTTGTTAAAAAAACACATCACACATTACAGTTAATCTTTGCGCTCTTTGTTGCTTACTTATTAGTAACGAGATTGCTTATTAGTTGGGTGCAAATGGCGCCAGAGCAAGTTGTGTCTGTGGCTGAGTGGATGCTTGACAGTGAAATTTCTTTCAAGCGCATAGAGATAGAACAAAATTGGCTAGGTTTTCAGCTTCAAGTAGAAGAAATAAATATTCAAGATGCGGATTATGAGTTTCAGGCTCAGTTTCTGGATGTAGACGTAAATGTATTTTCACCACTAGTGCCATCGTTAGATTATGGTGCTTACCTACAAATAGAGGAAGGGGCTCTTCAGTTCAAAAACGTTCAAGCAACTGAACTTAAAGAGCAGCCAGACGTCTTACAGCTTAACTTTAAAGAGTTGACTAAGCTTGATGTCGACATTAGCCGATTATGGCAACGCGTCAAGGTAAAAGATTTTATCTTAAGTGAAATCGTAAGGCCTGGACTCTCTGTTCAGATTCATGATTTCCAGTCTTTAAAAGGCGCCCAACTGAGCATGGCTTCTGAATTTGGGCTAGCTTATAAAGGTAGCTTAAACTATGAAAAGTTTAGTTTTAAAGCAACTTTAAATCCTAATGTATGGGGAGGTATTGAACATGGTGACTTTAGCCTATCCTCTTTTCAGCCGTTACGTGCCGAACGCATGGCCTTGCTACTGCCTGAAATTTGGCACACAATTTTGCCGAAGGGCGAATTGATTTTAGACCTAAAAGTTCAAATCGCCCAGTCAAAGCTAGCCAAACTGATTCTAAACTTAAATGGGCAGTCATTGCAGTGGCAGCAAGCACATTCGACGTTGCCTAAAAGTATGGGGCTGGAGTTGGTTTGGGCATCAGAACATCAGAATATTAGAACTCAATTCAGTGATTGGCACTTTAAACTCTCTAAGCTGCAACTTGATAATCGATATATCGAAACAGTTTCCCCAATAGAGTTGTATTTCGAAGCTAACCAAATGTTGAACTTCTCCTCTAGTTATTTTGATATCGAACCTTTTAAAGTCATTCTCAAATCTCTGGTGCTGAATAAGCATGTCGCAGCACTATTTGACAATGCTGCCCAATTGACGATTTCAGATGTGAAAGGACAGCTTAATTGGCAAACTTTAGAGGTGCCTTTATTACAAGTTAAGCTTGATAAGTTATCGATTCCAGTTACGGACTACCCTGGGTTAGCTATTCAAAATCTTACTATTCTTAAACAGACCGAGTTCGTTTCACTGCAAACCAATAAACCGGTTTGGATAATGCAACCAGATATTCATGAAAACCCGATGCGATTCGACCTGCCAAGCAAGGTGATGATTGGCTATGATTCTGGATCGGAGCACTGGGTGCTGTCTAACTTGCAGGCTAAAGTAGATGATATCCCAATTAAATTTTCAGTCAGTGGGGATGCTAAAGGGGATGTTGATGCCACATTAAATATTAACGTGAAGAGTATGGTGCTTTTAAAATCTTATTTGCCATATAGCTTTATGGCTAAGGATTTACAGAGTTGGCTTCAAGCCTCATTAGTGGGGGGTGAGAAGATTGCTGTGGATGTAATGCTTAAAGGCAATTTAGCGGATTTTCCATTTGAAAATGGGGAAGGTGTTTTTAAGGCCGTTGCCAGTGTAGAAAACGCCAGGTTGAAATTTAATAAAGATTGGCCGATGTTGCAAGATTTCGCAGCGCGTATTGAATTCACACCATTTCAATTGAAGATTACGGCAGATGATATTGATGTTGGTGCAGGTGTTAGAGTTAGAGATGTTCAAGTAATTATTCCAGACTTGGATAAGCATGATATTGCACTCAATATTCAGGGGAAAGCCGATGCCAAATTGAATCATGCTATCCATTACCTCATGTTGTCGCCACTTGCCTCCAAGCTAGGGTTAAAGTCTTTTTTACAAGATAACGCACGACTCAGTGGCGATGTCAGTATTATGCTTGAAAATATTTGGGTGCCTATTTCTGGTTATGAAGCGGAGCCAGAAAGAGTTAAAGGAACGCTTGAATTTAAAAGGGCGGCATTGACTTTACAGGATCAGTTAACACTTAAAAATATTCAAGGTACTTTGGCTTTCACTGAAAAACAGGTGGCCTCCAAGAAAATAGAGGCGGGATTGCTGGGTGGTAATGGTGTTTTCAAGGTTGGAACAAACTCTAAGACTAAAGTTGTTGAAATCAACGGAAGAGGCGTGAGTCAGGAGGAGAATTCACATTATTTCGAAAAACCATTGCCGTGGAATGCTGCAATTCAAGTGCCATTTCAAAATAGCCCAGTAAAAGGGGTTAGCGCAAAATTTATTGCAGATGTCTCTGTAGCCAAGAGTTTGCTGCCTGCGCCTTTTGATAAGCAGGCGCTGTCAGGAAAAAAAATAACCGTACAAGCGTCGATTTTAGAGAATTCATTATCTATCAAAGGAGAGTTGCCAGGCCTGATTGATTTGAATGGGCGTTGGATAAAAGATCAGAATAAATTCAAATTTGAGAAGTTGCAGGTGGTTTTGGGAGAGAAGGGGAGGCAGAGTCTTCCTCTTGTATCCAAGGTATCATCCGTTACTGGAAAGCTTGACTCGGTAGATCTTGATGGTTGGATTGCACTCTATAAAGAGGCGCCCATAGAAAAATCATTCAAAGAAGAAAAAACGCATGTAAACTGGCAGGCATCTAATTTGGAAGTTGCAAGCGTATTGCTATGGGCTAAGGATTATCATGATCTACATATAGGGTGGAAAACTGTCAGTGAAGATTCTGTAGCGCTGAATATCAAAAGCCCAAGTGTGGATGCTAAGTTGAAAACAGATCAAAATGGTGTTTGGAAGTTGGACGTCAAGCACTTAAAAATTTACACGATGGATTCCGATAAAACAAGCCTTATTGATGTGCCAAGTGACTCTAAGATTTGTGAAGATAAAAAACAAGCTCAAGGATTGTTTCCAGAGGTTCTATTCACAGGCAAAAATATCTATATTGATGATCGAAAAATAGACTCATTGAGTTTTGATATTAAGGACTCTAATAATCAATTGGTTTTATCTGGTCTTAGAGGGTCGTTTGGTAATAAGTCGGGTAGTCTAATGGGTAATTATTTGTTTGACAAGTCGGCTTTGATCAGTAAGTTTGAATTGCAAATACATTCTAAGAACGTTGCCGCCGTAACGGATTTTTTGAAACTTAAAAAGGGTTTCTCAGGCAAACAGGCAAGGGTGGGTGTTGAGTTAGATTGGGCTGGAGGTATTACTTGCTTTTCAAAAAAACAGGCTAAAGGTTCTGTGGATTTTGAACTGAAGGAAGGCTCTATTGAAGATATTGAACCGGGTTTTGCAAGGTTGATTGGCTTGCTAAGTGTAGAGTCATTAGCACGTCGTCTCAAACTAGATATGAAAGATGTAACCAATAAAGGCATGGTTTATGACTCCATTAACGGTAAAGCAATTCTATCAAAAGGCAGTTTGCAATTGGAGTCATTCAGGTTAAAAGCACCTGCTGCAACAGCGAAGTTGTTCGGTAAAGTAGACTTACTACAAGAGCAGTTTAATTTAAGGGCGAGTGTTACCCCAGAAATAGGGTCTTCTATTCCTACTGTTGCGGCCATTGTAGGAGGAGCAAATCCATTGGCTGCATTGGCTGTTTATAGCTTAATGAAAATTATTCCAGGGATTAACGAGAATTTAATTACTTATAAGTATGAAATCACGGGGCCGTGGTTAAATCCAAAGGTTACTGAGGTCAAGGCTAAGTCGGAGGTAGATGTACCTGGTGTGCTGCGGCAAGACAGTGTTCTCGATATTCAATAAATTCATGGCTGGCAAAGTCACCAGGCCTGGTCAGTTTATAAAGTAACCTAAAACACCGCATTTATTGCGGTGTT
>CBFDDF010000005.1:0-199981 GCA_965603495.1 uncultured Thiomicrorhabdus sp.
CGTAGCTGCGAATCCAAATGTTAATAGTGCTGCAAAAATAATCTTTTTCATGTTCATTTCCTTACGTGTATTATTTACATCAATCCAGTTATTTTGTACCGGAGATTAAAATTCCATCGTCAAGTGGGCAGACTGATCAGGGATGTTGATACCAGCATCATCGTTTGCCGAAAAGTGGTGAGCCGAAGCCGTAGCTGCGAATCCAAATGTTAATAGTGCTGCAAAAATAATCTTTTTCATGTTCTTTCCTTGTTAATTGCTTTTTTGATAAATCATTAAGTTATTAATAGTTAAAAGAAATGTGATTCTACTCAGGGTCATTATTTTAATGCTCGAGTTATGCATCACGCTTAATCAGATAGAACCTTTAAAACCAATTTAAGGATTAGGTAAATGTCATAAGGTTACATATCTTGTTGGAGATCACTATAAATGTAATTGTTTTACATGTCAACATTATTTACAAAGAAATATTTTATTTCGAGGTGTTTTTTAGGCGTTATAGTTGTGGGGCTTTTGTGTAGGGAGGGGTTAGATGCTTTGAAATAGTGGTGTATTCATTTTCATAGCATCTGATTGTGTTGCTATCATCCGAAAAAAAAGTTACCAGGCCTGGTTAGTCGTAAAATAAAGATGTGAGCTTAAATAAGGAAGATCATGTGAAAATTGCCAGTTTACAGTGGAGTGGTGTTTGGGAGGATAGCAGTTCCAATATTGTGTTCTTGAATACTCAGTTAAGTGAAATCATGGCTCAAAAGGGGCCAAAAGTTGAAGTGGTGGTGTTGCCTGAACTATTTCACAGTGGTTTCTCGATGCACCCTGAGCTGTTTACGCCTACCGCTGGTGACTTACTAACGGGCTTAGCTAAGTTGGCAGGTCAGTTTGGCATTTATATCATTGCTGGTGTCGCTGAGGCGGAGGTGGATGGAGAAGATATTATCTTCAGAAATTCGGCTTGGGTGTTCAACCCTTCCGGACAGCGAAGCGCACGTTATATCAAGCAAATGCCGTTTTCTTATGCGGATGAGCAAGCTATTTATGAACCAGGAGACCAATCATCCGTCTTTGACGTTAATGGGGTAACTTGTAGCCTATTTATCTGTTATGACTTACGTTTTCCAGAGCTATTCCGCAAAGTCGCTAGAGAAGTGGAAGTCATTTTTGTGATTGCTAACTGGCCTGAATCACGTCAGTCTCACTGGGAAACCTTACTTAAAGCCCGTGCTATTGAAAATCAATGTTTTATAGTCGGTGTGAATCGTGTGGGGAGAGATGGCAATGATTTAAATTATATTGGTGGTTCTATGGTGATTAACCCACTAGGTGAAGTGCTTTCTTATGGTAAAGCGGCAGATGAGGTTGTTATTACCGAAATTGAGACTTTGCAAGTCCAACAGGTTCGTAAACGGTTTCCATTTTTACAGGATATGCAGGATTAAGAAGTCACCAGGCCTGGTGGCTTTCAATGGCACGGTTTTTTAGGCAAATAAAAGCCCATAGCGAACCATAGGCAGGACTTAAACGACATTATCAGTCTGTAAGTCATTCAGGAATAAGGTTTGGGTTGTTTAACGCCTTAAGCGCATTGTTAATGGATTGTTTTAGATAAAAGTAATAGTAGTCATAAGCCCCGGAAAGTAGCTGTTCTGTAATCACTTCGCCTTCACCATCGACAAAAATAACCACCGGTAGACTACTTAAGTTATAGAGTGCTTTATACTCTTTGTTCGCCATGGGTTCACCATAAAAATCGACGGTTTCTGAATCAATATTGACCTCAACCTCGGTAAATAAAACATGCCCGTCTAGCTCGCCTGACAGCAGTGCAGGATAGAGTGCCAAATCTTTGATTTTTTCTGTCGACTTTAAACCTTTAGCACTAAATAATATAGCAATGGGGATGTTCTGTTTGAGCGCTTGCTGACCAAAGGTTTGCAGATTTGTGGCAATCGGTAACGGATCTTGGTAAACGCCGGTTGATTCCGCATTACTGGCAAAGCTCATTAGGCAGGCGAGACTAAAAGTAAACAATGTTATGATTTTCATTTGCTTCTCCTTGAAGGGGTGTTGCCGCTGGCAATCGATGCAAGACACCTTATCATAACAAACTAGCCTATAACGACGATTAACGAAATAGCATTTATAAAAAGAGAAGCGCAGCTGTGAATATGTTTGGATTAAGTCGGCAAACACAAGGGGAGTTATATGTCTTGTCCGCTTCCTTTATTGAAGCCTGGTTTCCGATAGCCATTTTTTATATAGCCCATAGTTTAGGCGGCATTCATGGTCTATTCTATAGTTTAGTGATTGCCGGTACCCTGCTAGCGCTTCACGCCGCATGGAGCGGTAAATATAAACAGTTTGCCGACACTTCCGCTTATCCCGCATTGCTCAAAACCAGTCTTTTGATGTCGACCCTGTTTATGTTGATATTTGTGGGAGCGCAATATACGACTGCCAGCCATGTGGCATTGATTATTTTTTTACAATTGTTATTTGCCTATCTCTATTTTCAGCGATCAGCGGAAGAACGGCTTAATCGCCAACATTTATTGGGTGCGATTCTAATGGGGTTGGGTGCCATTCTTATCCTATTTCCGATGGGAGAAGTCTGGCAGATAAACCTGGGAGATGGCTTGGTCTTGTTGGCGGCGATGATAGCGCCGCTGGGCAATTTTTATCAAAAACAGGCCCGGCGGAAAGTGGCCAGTACTAACATTCTATTGTCACGTAGCTTGATCGGCATTCCCTTGGTGTATTGGATGGCCACTATTTTTGAAGCGGAGCCGAGCTGGCAAATGATACAGTCACAATGGCCTTGGTTACTGTTTACGGGTGTGATGATTTTTGTCGTGGCAAAAATTTTATGGATGGAATCTTTACACCGGCTATCGATTGCCAAGGTGAATGCTTTGTATGCCGTCTCACCCTTGCTGACCTTGGGTTTGGCTTATTGGTTATTAAATGAAGTGCCGAGTTTTTGGCAGTTATTGGCGGTGTTGCCGATTGTGTTCGGCGGGTATTTAATTACCCGTCCGGTAACAGAGTGACAGTCGTGCTGGGCAGGGACTAGAAGACTTGCTGTGGGTATTCAACTCCTCATTTTGAGGCATTGATTTAAATGATTCTCAGCCATTTTTAGAATTGACCAGGCCTGGTCATTTAAATAGATGCGGAAACAAACTCACTTTCTGTTCTAAAGTCAGATTACTCACCGTTTCAATATTATGTTCTGGAATCAGCTCAGGATTAGGGTAGTGTTCAATCGCTTTTTCTAGGCTGGCTTCTCGTAACAGATGCAAAATCGGATAGGGTGCACGGTTGGTTAGGTTTTCTGCATCTTCTGGCTGTGTGCCGCCAAACTGATAGTTTGGATGAAAGGTGGCTACTTGGAATATACCTTCCCATTGATTGTCTTCAATCAGTCCATCAACATAGTCTAAAAAGTCGTTATAGTCGTAAAAGTCTTGCAGCATATTGGGCACGATCAGCAGGGTAGTTTCTGTTTTTTCTGCTTTGGTTTCGGCCAGTAATTTTAATTCATTCTGCAGTTCTTCAAGTAAGCAGGCATCCGTATCGCATTGCGAAATGGCAAATCGAATTTGCTTTTGTTCGTATGGACGTGATGCAAAAGGGCAGAGGTTTAAACCAATCACCACTTTGTCTAACCATTGATTCACTTCATTCAGAATTTGTGCATTGCTCGACATAACGATCTACTCGGTTAGTTTTTGGATGGGCGATTGGACTGTGAATCAGGTTATTTTTTGATACAGAATCGAGCTATTTATTAAGCGTTTAGTTTCACCCGTTATATGCTGATAAACATCGTCAGCACTGTTTAATGAAGCATCGTAGGCATAGAAGAACAGTTCATCACCGACTTCTAAAAAGGTACTTTCACCAAATTCGGTATAGGCCGTTGCGCCCAGACTCACCATGATTTGTGCGGGATAATCGCAGTCTTGAATAATCTGCTTCAAATTTTCTAAAGGGCCAAAGTCGGCTTGAAAATTGAGTTGCTCAATCATCCAGCTTTTTAATTGGTTATGAAAATAAGAGTAGGTGAGTACCGAGCTGTCTTTGCCATAGGCGTAAATTTGACCGTCGCGTTTTAGAAAGGAAGCGATATGAAAGGTATCTAATTCACAGCCCATTTCAAAGCCCGTCAACGGCAGGAATTTGTCAGAAATTCCCTTGGTTGCCGGCCCCCAGTTTTTCTTTTCACTGATTTTTTTAGCACCGGGTTTACGTATGGAGCAATCATTAAAGACCGCAAAGGCTTTAGGCTGTAAATCGGTCACCAGCCCGTCTTGGTAAGCCACATCAAACAGAATGCAGATTTCAGGTTCCGCTTGCAGGTGGGCATTTTCATCTAAGATTTTGGGATAGTGAATTTCAGTTGAAGAGAGAGGGAAGCCGCCTATAAGCCCTGGTTGATTTGGAATGTAATAAGGAAATAGACCTTTAGGTGCCTTAGCCTCTGTCGTTTTTACATTGACAAAATCAGGGGTTTCTCCTGCTTGCTCCAGGTGGCCGGCAAAGTTGCCCGCGACCCCTAAACAAAGTACATTTTTTAAATCAGCAATGGATCCTGGGCTTAACGTCATTATTTCTCTTCTGTATTGTTTTCTGTCACAGCTGTGGCTTTGTTTTTACCAACCATACGTAGCAACGTCACATCTTTATAAACAAGGTGATGTTTTAATGCGCCAGCAATATGCAGTAGGACAATGACAATTAACAGATAGCCAAACGTACCGTGTATGAATTCTGAAATCTCATGAATCATCTCATGTTCACCAATGATGTTTGGTAAGACAAACATATTAAAGAAAGCCACTTCGTGTCCACCTGAGTTAGACATAATCCAGCCTGAAATAGGCATGCCTAACATGGCTAAATACAGAATACCTTTTACCGCATGGCCAAGAATATGCTCGAATTTGTTCTTGGAAAATTGCTCTGGATTCGGGCTGATTTTAAGCCAGACCAAGCGCAGCAACATCAGTCCAAAGATAGCAATACCCATAGACTTGTGCAAAGCATACAACTCCCACTTTTGGCTGCCATCTTCCATGTCATGCATGACTAAACCGATGGCAATCAAACCGATAAAAATAAAGGCGGATAACCAATGGTTAGCGCGTGAAACAATGCCGTAATTCAGTTCAGAGTTTTTAAGTGACATGGTGGAGTCCTATGGTGTTAATTTCATTAAGTCATGTGGAGAGTATGTTATTGAATCAGGTTAATACAACAAACTCTGAAATTTTCTACGATATATTGTAACTAATTCTGGCTGTGAACCTGAGAGCATATCAAAGACTTTAATAATCGCTTTTTGCGGTGTACCTGCTTGATAACTTCTGTCGGTATTAAAGAGTTTAAACAGCGTTTGCAAGGCATTCTCGTATTTACCATTGAGCACTAGATAACCTGCAAGATGGAATAACGCGTCACAGTTGGCTGGGTTTTCTGCCAAATTAGCCTGGATAACAGGGACTTCGGGCGCGGCTAATATGATTTCAGTGAAATATAAAATGCCATTTATATACTGTCCCTGTTTGTCTTTTTGCGCATCCTCAGGCAGCTTTGAAAAGAGTTCTTTAGCTTGTTCCAGTTGGTCAGTATGTAGATAGAGTTGCACTAAATCCAAGTGGATTTTAAAGTTATTAGGATTGGTTTTAGCCGCTTCGCCCAATAGTCTTACTGCTTCATCATATTGTCCTTCTGCAAAGGCTTGTGCAGCTTGCTTGCGTAACACTTCCGAAGGTTCTTCCGTGATATTGGCATTTAACAATGAGCGGTAGGCGGCTTCTGTTAATAAGCCAGGGCCTTCGGTTGCGATTTCACCATTTTTGACGACCTTGTAGAAGGGCATAGAGGTGACGCCAAACTTTTCGATAATGACTTTTTCTTTATCAAAGTTGATTTTGGCTAGAATGAATTTACCCGCCATCTCGGTAGCGAGTTTTTCTAAGATGGTATTCGCCAGCTTACTTTGCTCATTAGAGTGCGACCAAAAGTTAATCAAAACCGGTAGACGGCTCGAATTTTGAATGACCATTTCTTGAACATTATTAACGGTGACATCAACGATCATGGGTTGTGACATAGGTTGAATCTCTTTTTAAGTTAAGCGGTTTACCGCTATGGAATCTATTTTTGCAGTGCTTTAAGTTGATAGATCGCATCTAACGCCATACGCGGTGTTAGTTCATTTGGATCTATCTCATTCAGCAAGCTTTGTATTTTTTCTGTTTTAGGGTCTACGCTGGCAAACATATCAAACTGTTGGATCGGCTCTGCAGTTCGGGCCACATCATGAGAGGGGTTGGTCGATAGATTTGGATTTTGTACGCTCTGATTCTCAAGGGTATATAAGACTTCCTTGGCCTTTTGAATCACCGCTTGTGGCACGCCTGCTAGTGCCGCCACCTGTAAACCATAACTCTGTGAAGCAGGACCTTCCTGGACTTGATGTAAAAACACAATGCTGTCTTGATGTTCAATAGCATCTAAGTGCACATTCACCGTATTAGCGAATTGATCGGCTAAGGTCGTCAATTCAAAGTAATGAGTAGCAAACAGACATAGCCCTTTGGTTTTTAGTGCCATGTGTTCGGCAATCGCCCAAGCCAGCGCCAGACCATCAAAGGTCGATGTGCCACGGCCGACTTCATCCATTAAAATCAGGGATTGTTCTGTCGCATGATGCAATATATTCGCGGTTTCAGTCATTTCCACCATAAAGGTAGAACGCCCGGAAGTTAAGTCATCTGAAGCGCCAATCCGGGTAAAGATGCGATCAATTGGGCCGATCTCAGCAGATTCAGCAGGGACAAAGCTGCCCATAAAGGCCATAAGCGTGATTAATGCAGTTTGACGCATATAGGTCGATTTACCGCCCATATTCGGCCCGGTAATAATCTGTAACTGACGGTCGGCTTGAAAAATAGTGTCATTGGGAATAAACGGTTCTGAAGAGACCGCTTCAACCGTCAAATGGCGACCTTGGATAATGACCAGGCCTGGTTGGTTAGTTAAAACAGGACGAGTCAGGTTTAGAGCGGTGGCTTGTTGGGCTAAATTCACCAATACGTCCAATTCTGATAAAGCTGAGGCGCAGCTTTGTAAAGCTTGTAATGGCTTATTGAGGGTTTCCAATAATTGCTGATACAACCACTTTTCACGTGACAGAGATTTTTCGCCGGCACTCAAAACCTTATCTTCAAAAGTTTTCAGTTCAGGAATGATATAACGCTCCTGGCCTTTTAGGGTTTGGCGACGGATGTATTCCGCTGGCACTTGGTTAATGTGTAATTTACTGATCTCTATATAGTAACCATGCACACGGTTGTAACCGACTTTAAGGGTATTGATGCCGGTTCGTTCACGTTCACGCTGTTCTAAATCTAATAGATAACCGCCGGCCTCATTTTTGAGATTACGCAGTTCATCTAAATCGGCATCATACCCTTCGGCAATGACGCCGCCATCGCGCATCAACATCGGCGGGTTATCGATAATCGCTCGATTCAGCAGTTCCGCCAGTTCAGGGAAGGTACTCATCTTTGTTGCAAGTTCTGACAACTTCGCTACAGGGTGCAAAGCTAATAAAGTTTGCAGTTGTGGCAATGTGTTTAAAGAGCGACCTAGATGGAGTAAATCACGAGGACGGGCAGACATTAACGCGATGCGACTTAAGATACGTTCCAAATCGCCTATTTGTTTGAGTTCCTGGCGAAACGAGTCATCTGATTGTTGTTGGATAATCATTTCGATGGCGTCTAAACGACCGTTGATAATGTCTTGGTTACGTAATGGCTGATTTAACCAGCGCTTAAGTAGACGTCCGCCCATGGCGGTCGCGGTATGATCCAGAATGGCGGCCAGCGTATTGCTGGTGCCACCACTTAAGTTAGTATCAATTTCCAAGTTACGTCGACTGATGGCATCAAGCACTAAACTGTCATCGGTTGAGTAGGTGTGTAAGCTGTGGATATGTTGCAAAGTGCTTTGTAACATGGCCTGTGCGTAGTGCAAAATGCTGCCGGCGGCACTGATGGCGGCAGGTTTACTGTTACAGCCAAATGCCACTAAATCCTTGGTCGCAAAATGATCGGTTAGACGTTTTTTACAGCTGATTGTTTCAAAATGCCAGCTGGGGTATCTGACCAGGCCTGGTCGTTTTAAAATAGACTCAGGTAAGGATTGTCTTAATAGATCATCATCCGGTAAAAGTAGCTCAGAAGGTTTGACTCGTTCAATTTCTGCCGTTAAATGCGTCAAGGAGTCGAGTTCAGCAGTTTCAAATCGGCCGCTGGCGACATCTAAGTAAGCCAATCCGTAATGCTCACCTTGTTGCGAGATCGCGGCTAATAGGTTCTCAGACTTGTCTTCTAATAAAGCCTCTTCTACCAAAGTCCCTGGGGTAATGACGCGGACGACTTTACGTTCTACCGGGCCTTTGCTCGTTGCCGGGTCACCGACTTGCTCGCAAATCGCAACCGATACCCCCAATTTCACTAATTTGGCTAAATAGCCATCCGCTGAATGATGTGGAATACCAGCCATTGGAATCGCATTGCCCCCCGTTTTTCCACGTGCGGTCAGGGTGATTTCTAGAAGCTCAGAAGCCAAACGGGCATCGTCATGAAACAATTCATAAAAATCACCCATGCGGTAAAACAGCAGATGGTTTGGATGCTCTGCTTTAATGGCCAGATATTGTTGCATCATTGGGGTATGGGGAGAGTTGTTTTTAGGGGTTTTAGTTGCCATGGGGTTCTGAATGTTTTTGCTTTGGATTTGAAAAGTAGTATGCTAGGGCATCTTGGTCTTTATATCAAATAATGCACGATTAAAAACACGGCAGTTTGTGTTTTTTAGCGCGATAAAAGGAGTGGTTTTTATGTCGTTTGCAACCCTGGTCTCACAAGTAGGTAAAGCCTTGGTGGACAATGATTCGATGATTGTTACGGCGGAATCGTGCACTGGTGGCATGATTGCTGAAGCCTTGACTGAAGTTGCCGGCAGTACAGCTTGGTTTGATCGTGCTTATATTACTTATAGTTATGAGTCGAAAAAAGAAATGTTGGGGGTGCGTGAAATCACCATTCAAAACAAAGGTGCTGTCAGCCAGGAGTGTGTTGAAGAGATGGCTTTAGGGGCCTTGCAGCAGTCACACGCCAAGGTCAGTGTCGCTTGCAGTGGTATTGCAGGGCCTGGTGGCGGTTCTCCAGGTAAGCCAGTTGGTACCGTATGGTTAGCTTGGGCGGTACAAGGCCAAGAGGATGTGGTTTCACAGCGGTTTTTATTTGAGGGTGATCGACAGACGGTGCGTGAAAAAACTACTGAAGCGGCTTTAATGGGCGTGATGAAATTATTGTCGCAATAGCCGAATAATTAATCGTCATTGTCAAAGGCTGGTATGGCGTGATTGTTAATGGGATTAATTATTCACAGAGTCTCTAGGATTTAAAAGGAAATTATGGGATAATTTCGCTTCTGATTCTAAATTAGAAAAAATTAGATAAACCTTTGTTTTAATCGGTAATTTAGAGCGTTTTGGAGAATTTAAAGACGCTATGGCTGCCGATGAAACAAGGGTTTTTTATTGAGTGGCGATTAAGTTTTATAGCCCTTTTAAAATAAATTGCAAAACCTGGCCTAAATTGGCTGGAGTATCGTTCACTCAATTTGTAAATAGATTCAATGGACTGAGAATATTTTTTCGTCTCGAGTATTAAGAGTTGGCTTTAATTGTAGTCAGTATAAAAAGACAGTTACCTCCAAATGCGACAGTCGCTTTGGAACTTGTAGAAACAAAAGGAAACGCATAAATGGATGATAATAAGCAAAAGGCTTTAACAGCTGCTTTAGGTCAAATTGAGAAGCAATTTGGTAAGGGTTCGATTATGCGCATGGGTGACAGTTCTGTCTCTCGTGATATTGAAGCGGTTTCAACGGGTTCTTTAGGCTTGGATTTAGCGTTGGGCATAGGCGGCTTACCAAAAGGGCGTGTTGTTGAGATTTACGGTCCTGAATCTTCTGGTAAAACGACCTTAACATTACATGTCATTGCTGAAATGCAAAAGTTGGGCGGTACTGCTGCCTTTATCGATGCCGAGCATGCATTAGATCCAAGCTACGCTGAAAAATTGGGTGTGGATATTGATAATCTTTTGGTTTCTCAGCCTGATAACGGTGAGCAAGCTCTAGAAATTACCGATTCATTGGTGCGTTCAGGTGCGGTAGATGTTGTGGTAGTTGATTCGGTTGCGGCCTTAACGCCTAAAGCAGAGATTGAAGGCGATATGGGGGATTCTCATATGGGTCTACAAGCCCGTTTGATGTCTCAAGCACTACGTAAGCTGACTTCAAATATTAAGCGTACCAATACTTTGGTTATCTTTATCAATCAGCTACGTATGAAAATCGGTGTGATGTTTGGTAATCCTGAAACTACGACCGGTGGTAATGCGCTTAAGTTCTACGCTTCGGTGCGTTTAGATATTCGCCGTATTGGCGCGATTAAAAAGGGTGACGAAATCCTTGGAAACGAAACCCGCGTTAAGGTTGTTAAAAACAAAGTAGCACCTCCCTTCAAGCAGGTACAGTTTGATATTTTATATGGCCAAGGAATTTCCCGTGAAGGTGAGATTATTGACCTAGGTGTGCAAGAAGGCTTTATTGAAAAATCTGGTTCTTGGTATGCTTATGGCGGTAAAAAAATTGGTCAAGGTAAGGATAATGTACGCCAATACCTGATTGATAATCCGGAAGTTGCAGCAGAAGTGATGGATAAAATCAAAGCGGTATTGATGCCTAAAAAGGGTGCAGCGATTGAAGAAGTTATAGAAGCCGAATAAGCTTTTAGAAACTGAATAGGATCTGGACTCGTTGTGAAAACAGCAGAAGATTTCTTGCAGAAATTGGGAGTTGAACCTCCGACATCAAGTAAGTTACTGGTAGATGATGGCTTTGCAGAAGTTCAGGCTCTGTCCCAACAAATTGAATCGCGAGCCGTTTACTTACTGGCGATGCGTGAACATGGGGCTAAGGAACTTAAGACTAAATTGGTCACAAAGTTTCCTGAAACGCCTGAGCTGTTAGCCGCTTGTAAAGAGTTACCAGGCCTGGTTAAAAGCTTGATAGATGACGTTTTAAAGAAATGCCAAGATAATCATTGGCAGAGTGATGAGCGTTATATTGAACAAGCGGTGCGTAACTGGGCGGCCAAAGGCAGTGGCCCTGTGAAGATACGCCAGAAATTACAGCAAGCATCTTATCGAGACGATTTGATTACAATGTATTTAGATTGGGATGAGTCTGAATGGCTTGAATTAGCCAAAGATGTCCTGATTAAGAAATATGGTGATACGTGTAAGCCAGAAGCACGTAACGAACAAGCAAAACGGATGCGCTTTCTACAAAGTAGAGGGTTTGCGCCCCACGTGATTTGGCAGGCTTTTCGTTAACCATTGTTAGTGAAAGTTTTTCGCCAATCAACCAATAGATAGCATTGTCAGTTCTGCTTAATTAGCATGAGTTGGCTGTTTAAACAGAATAGATTAACGTTTTTAAGGTTGTTTCATTATGACGAGTTCAGAACTCAGAAAAGCTTTTCTAGATTTTTATGTTAAGCGCCATCATACCGCCGTTCATTCCAGTCCAGTGGTGCCTGCAAACGATCCAACCTTGTTGTTTACCAACGCCGGGATGGTTCAGTTTAAAGAGACTTTCCTAGGTCAGGAAACCCGTGAATATACACGTGCAACCAGTGTGCAGCGTTGTATTCGTGCCGGTGGTAAACATAACGACTTAGAAAATGTCGGTTATACCGCTCGTCACCATACCTTCTTTGAAATGCTGGGTAACTTCAGTTTTGGAGATTACTTCAAAAAAGAAGCGATTCAATATGCTTGGGAATTTTTAACCCAAGAATTGAATCTGCCTGAAGAAAAACTTTGGGTAACAGTCTTTGATGAGGATGATGAAACGGCAGATATCTGGTTAAACGAAATGGGGATTAGCCCGGAACGTTTCTCGCGTTGTGGTGCCAAAGATAACTTCTGGTCAATGGGTGATACTGGGCCTTGTGGGCCTTGTACCGAGATTTTCTTTGATCACGGTCATAATGTGGCCGGTGGGCCGCCTGGTTCTCCAGATGAAGATGGCGATCGTTATATTGAAATTTGGAACTTAGTGTTTATGCAGTTCGACCGTTCTGCGGACGGTACATTAACACCTCTACCAAAACCTTCGGTTGATACCGGTATGGGGCTTGAGCGTTTAGCAGCCGTCATGCAAGGTGTGCATAACAACTACGATATCGATCTATTTCAAGCGTTAGTGAAGCGCGCAGCAAAATTGACTGGTGAAAGAGATCTGTCTAATAACTCTTTACGCGTCATTTCTGATCATATTCGTTCATGTGCTTTTACCATTACAGATGGTGTAATGCCTTCAAATGAAGGTCGAGGATATGTCTTACGTCGTATTATTCGTCGTGCAATTCGTCATGGTTATAAATTGGGTCAGACTCAGCCATTTTTCTACGCGTTGGTGAAAACCTTGGTCGAACAGATGGGTGAAGCCTATCCGGAACTGAAAGCTGAACAAAGTAATGTTGAGCGTGTGCTTAAACTAGAAGAAGAACGTTTTGCTGAAACACTAGAAAACGGTATGAAGCTGCTTGAAGATCATATCGCGCAGATGGACGGTAGCGTCATCGCAGGCGATGTGGCGTTTAAGCTTTATGATACTTACGGTTTCCCATTCGATTTAACGGCTGATGTAGCACGTGAAAAAGACCTAACGGTGGATGAGACTGGTTTTGCAGTCGCAATGGAAGCACAAAGAGAGCGTGCGCGTTCTGCTAGTAGTTTTGGTGCAGCCAGTGCTGCACGTATTCAGTTTGATGGAGAAACCCAATTTATTGGTTATGCCTCAGATGAAGCGGAAGCTAAGATTCTGGGCATTTTTGTCGATGGCGAATCAGTACAGTCGGTTGCCGAAGGTACGGAAGCGATTGTTCTGTTAGGCCGTACACCTTTCTATGCTGAGTCCGGTGGACAGGCTGGCGACAGTGGTAGCTTGACGGAAGGCATGAACAGTTTCCATGTCAATGATACACAGAAGCAAGGTAAGTTATTCCTGCATGTCGGTGTTGTTTCTGCTGGGACTATGACGGTTGATCAAGTGATTAACGCTAAAATTAATATTGAAGATCGTCGTGCTTGTGAGCGTAATCACTCAGCAACGCATTTGTTGCATGCTGCTTTGCGTTCTATTTTAGGGTCGCATGTCGGGCAAAAAGGTTCTCAGGTTACAGCGGATCGTCTACGTTTCGATTTCTCGCATTTTGAACCGATCTCAGCCGAGCAACTACGCCAAGTTGAAAAACTCGTTAACCAGAATGTTATGGGGAACGCGACCGTCGGCATGAATGAAATGGACATCGAATCGGCTAGATCCAAAGGTGCCATGGCGCTATTTGGTGAAAAGTACGGTGATGTGGTTCGTGTGGTTGATATGGGCGATTTCTCAGTGGAGCTTTGTGGTGGAACGCATGTCAATTCAGCCGGTGATATTGGACCTTTCCGGATCGTTTCTGAAAATGGTATTGCTTCTGGGGTGCGCCGTATTGAAGCCATTACCGGTGATGCTGCTTGGCATGCAATCTATGCAGAAGAAGATAGCTTAGCATTTGTTGCGGAAGCCATTAAAGCGGATAAAAACCAAGTCGAAACGAAAATTACGCAAGTGATGAGCGACTATAAGGCTTTAGAGAAAGAGCTTAAGCATCTACAGTCAAAACTGGCCGCTTCTCAGGGAGATGATATTGCCAGTCAAGTCGTCAAATTTGGTGATATCAATGTATTGGCTGCGAAGATGGAAGGTGCTGATAGCACTGTGTTACGCGACACCATGGATAGCCTAAAAGACAAGTTAGACCCGGCTATTATCGTATTGTCTGCCGTGGATGGTGACAAGGTGAGTATTGTGGCGGGGGTGAGTAAATCACTAACCAAACAGTATAAAGCCGGTGAATTGGTGAATCATGTTGCTCAGCAAGTGGGGGGTAAGGGTGGTGGTCGTCCTGATTTAGCGCAAGCTGGTGGAAATAATCCAAGTCAGTTAGCAGAGGCATTAGCATCTGTTCAGGCTTGGGTTGAGTCGAAGTAACCAGTATCGTCTTATAGAATAAACAAGCAGACACGCTGTAAATTAATTTTAAGAAAAGTAATACGCGAATGGCATTAATAGTTCAAAAATATGGTGGTACCTCAGTCGGTAATGTTGAGCGTATCCAAAATGTAGCCAAGAAGGTTGCACAGTTTGTCGATGATGGTCATCAGGTCGTAGTGGTTTTGTCTGCAATGAGTGGTGAGACGAATCGTCTGACGATGATGGCAAAAGAGATGCAAACGCGTCCTTGTAAGCGTGAAATGGATGTTCTGCTAACCACTGGAGAGCAGGTTACGATCGCTTTGCTAAGTATGGCATTGCAGCAGAAGGGCTATCCCGCAGTCTCTTATACAGGGTGGCAAGTTCCAATCGTTACCGATGAGTCTCATTCCAAGGCACGTATTGATAAGATTGACGGTAAAAAAATGCTTGAGCAATTGGCGTTGGGTAAAGTCGTTGTGGTCGCTGGTTTTCAGGGCGTTACGATTGATGGCGATATCACTACCCTAGGACGCGGTGGTTCTGATACCACAGCTGTGGCTTTAGCGGCGGCCTTAAATGCTGATGAGTGTCAGATTTACACTGATGTGGATGGCGTTTATACCACTGATCCTCGTGTCGTGCCGGAAGCTAAGCGTCTCGATAAGATCACTTATGATGAAATGCTTGAGTTGGCCAGTCTGGGCGCCAAAGTGTTGCAGATTCGTTCAGTTGAGTTTGCCAGTAAATATAAAGTACCGTTACGTGTTTTATCATCATTAAAAGATGGCGGTGGAACATTGATTACCTCTGAAGAAAATTTTAAGGATACCGAGATGGAACAACCATTAATCTCAGGGATTGCGTTTAGTCGCGATGAAGCTAAATTAATGATTTTAGGTGTGCCAGATAAGCCGGGCGTGGCTTATCAAATTTTGGGGCCGATTGCGGATGCCAATATCGAAATCGATATGATTATTCAAAACCAGGGAAGAGACGGTACCACCGACTTTACCTTCACTATGAGTCGCCTTGATGCGGATGCTGCACTAGAGATTTTACAAAAAACGGCAAACCATTTAGGGGCTCGTGAAGTGACGATGGATGATTCTATTGTTAAAATTTCTATGGTCGGTGTTGGTATGAAATCTCATGCAGGCATTGCCAGTACCATGTTCAAGACCTTAGCGGATAATGAAATCAATATCCAGATGATTGGTACCACAGAAATTAAAATCTCAGTGGTTATTGATGAGGCTTATCTGGAAGTTGCAGTTCAGTCGTTACATGAAGCATTTGATTTAGATAAATAAGTCCATCATGAGGCATTAGCCTTTTTTCAGGCTTCTAAAAACCCGCGATTGCGGGTTTTTTTATGTCTGTTGAATCGTTAAATATAAGCGTGTGATTTGGGTCTTAGGTAATGAAACTCATCCTTATGGGTGATAGTTTTTTATAAGTGCTTGCGGTATAAATTAACTATTACCAGTCACTAACAGATGAAGATAGAATCGGATTGACCGGTTGCCGTTGTTAGATTGGTATCATATTGAAAATAATGAAATAAAGACGAATTCTTTTTTGATTGTTGTTTTGAATCAATAATGATTCAAATAAGTGTTTTAGTCAGATGTGTTTGCCTTGTAAAGAGAAGTGGCTGTGATAATCTTACTATCAATATAGAGCGAGTTAGCGTAGTTTCATTTCATGTAATGCCTACTTTGGAGAGATCAGATGAAGAAGAAAATTTTTAGCAAGCCAGTAAAGATACTGACAGCGGTCAGTGGTGGAATAGTGGCCGCGAGTCTTTTATACAATTCCGGTTGTACTACTGGTTCAGGGATAGGTGTTGGTGATAGTAGCTTGTGTAATGTCCCCCTGGAAGCTTCTTTAAGTTCGCTAGAGCGAATTGGGGGAGCGACAACTTCCGTGGCGCTCTATAGCAGTGATGGCAGTGAGTGGTCACTATTTAATATTGCCAACGAACTGCATGCCACGCCAGTCGGATTGACTAAGGGTGTCGATTTCAAGTTGGAAGTCGAGGGTTATATCCATAGTATTGAAATCGTTACAGTAGGTAATAAGCAATATGCACTATTGGCGATGGGAACAGATGGCATTACCGCCGTGGACGTCACCACGCCTGCCAGTATGGCGATTGCCGCTAACGCCAAGGTCAATTACTATCAAGAAGGCATATTCTGGGCAGAAGGGGGCGGAGATATCGTTCCGGATAACATCATCGAATCTGACCGCGCGCCTATCAGTTCGCTTGCTGTATATACAGAAACCGTTATGGTTGATGAGGTTGCTACAGAAGTGCAGCAGCTAATCATCGGTGACGAAGGTTATGGCCTGCACAAGACAGCGCTAAGCAACCTGCTGGATGGTATTCTCGACGAAGACGGTACTACGTTGAAGATTGATCACGAAGTTTACACTTTGCAATACGCAGGTGAAAACCCATGGGGTGGTCCGCAGAGTCTAACGTTGTATGCCGAAGAAGGGAAAAGTGCCAGACTGTTTGTTGCACAAGGTTTCTTGGGGATGGGGATTTTTGACCCCGTGACGCTAGAACAGGTCGGTCGTTACAATCTTTATACCGATGAAACTGGTGCTAACGGTGGAGAAGACTGGTTCCTTGATATGAAGGTCAGTGAGCAGGTTCAAACTGGTTTTCTGGATTCTTGTACCGGTATGCCGGACTACAATCAGGCTAATTTTGAGATTAAAGAGGTTTGGCACGGAGATACTGACGCACCAGTACCATGGGCTGATTTCGATCGCTACGGCAAGCACTATTACGGTGCTCGTAAGATAGATGTCGCTACTTTCGGCGAGACTACTATGGCCTATATCGCCTCTGGATTGGGTGGGATGATTGCCGTGGATGTCACTGGTTACGATACCGCGATTGCGCGTGAGCCAGTGACTTGTGATCCGATTGCTCCTGGTGAAGGAGAGACAGATTTCCTTGAAGCAGGATACCTTGGCTATGTGCCGGCGGCACCGGCACATGGACCGGATGCACCGACGGGCGAGCAGTCGCAAAGCCTGTTTCCATATTTTGGGGTAGGTATGCTCAAGGAAGCCGGCGTGGTGGATGTCAAAGTCGATACCGTCAACAAGAAGGTCTATTATACCGATCATTTCACCGGTCTGATGGTGCTGGATTCTGCTGACGATCAGTCGAAATGGCATGGTGCTAATGCTCCTTATAACAATGATACGATGCCAGATGATTTGCATTGGCCGGATTATGAGTTCGTGACGTCATACGATATGACACCGACTCTAGTACCTCCTTCAGAGGAAGAGGTGCCTGCGTTTATCTTTGAAGAGCCTATAATCCTAGCAACGGGAGAGGTCAATGGTCATGGTAATGTTTTAGCTTTTACTGATAGTGAAAGTTTTAATCCAGCTACACCTGACACGGTTGATGTCGTCTTTGCCTCCGGTGCGGGCGGTCTTAACTTTGTCGATGTCAATATGGCAGCGGATCCTAAGTTTACTGTGCCTGTGCATTTCGCGACCACCACTGAGATAGGTGCTGCATCAGATGGCTCGGCAACTCAGGAGATCAATATCGGGCATGCCGAAGGCGTAGCTTCTTATGGTAGTGCATTGTTCCTAGGGGACGGACCACACGGTATGTCTGTCTGGAAAATCGCCGATGAGAACTGCATTCCAACAGATGATGTCCATCTGGTCGCGAATACCCTGCAAAGTGAGTATCCAGTGACAACAACCGATGGTACGGTGATTAATCCTGCGCCACATGCCTATGATGTCGTGTTGGATGTTGCCAATCAATCGGCTCTGGTTATGTCTCAAAGTCGCGGTCTGCGCCGTATCAATGTTTCGGAAGACGGAGCCGTAGGGGTTCCTATGTTGCTTTATCCGAAAAACACGGATATTTTCGAGCATAATAACGATGATGGTAATGTGGTTAATTTCCTGAAGATGCAAGATCACACTTATGGGACTGCTTTGAAGGGATCTCTGGCCTTTACTGCCGATGGTAGTAACGGTTTGACGGTCTATGACTTGAGCAAAGACCCGACTAATCCGACAAGTGGTTATATCGTCAGCAATATCGGTGGTGACACCAACTCTAAGCCAGACCTTGGTCATGCTACAGGTGTAGCATTGTGGGAGAATGGCGATACAGGTAAAACCTATGCATTTGTTGCCGCAGGCCATGCCGGCGTTGGCGTTGTAGATGTTACCGATCCTGTCAATATGGTTTTGGTCAAAGTGTTCGAACCTATCAAAATGGAAGATGATCACGTTGGTAAGGCTGATGGACGAAGTGTTGCCGTCAGAGTGCTGGGTAATAACGCCTACTTCACTTATGACAGTTTCGGTATCGTAGCTTATAGCACCGCTGATTTGATTTCTCCACTGCTTGAGGGGACTGATCCAACCAAAATCTGGACACCGAATGGCGAAGACCAGCGACCAGAATTCTTAGCGCGTTTCAAACTGCAAGATCCGGCTATGTACGGTAGGGAAGAGCTGGCTGGCTGGAGTGGCGGTTCAACGGGTCTCGATATTGTCCAAGTTGACGGCAAAAATCTGTTCTATGTGGCTTATGGTGATGCCGGTGTGATTAAAATCGATTGGACTGATCCAAAAAATCCAGACTTGAAAGAGCACATCAATACGGTTGGCTATGCACATGATGTGACAGTCGTCAACGGTCGTGTCTATGTCGCAGATGGCGCAGGTGGTTTGGCGTTAATAAAGTAGATAGAATATTTTGATTGAAGTTTAGTTTGCAAAACCCCGCTCAGCGGGGTTTTTTTTGTCGTAAATTAAGTGGATTATTGTGTCGCCAGTCGTGATGCAAGAATTTTGTTGTGATTGATTATAAAAACATTACATTAATTGTGGTTAAATATCTCTTATGCTGAATACATTGTATTGGAGAAAGTTTTTATGTTAGTCCTAACAAGAAAAGAAGATGAGTCACTTGTCATTGGCGGTAATGTTAAATTAACGATTTTGTCGATTAAAGGTGGTCAGGTTAGAGTTGGCATCGAAGCACCAAGAGAGGTCTCTGTCCATAGAGAAGAGTTGTTGGCTGGCAGTCAGTCATCGAGAGAAGGCACATTAAAAACAGTAATGACATCAAAGCGATCATAAGTTGGAAAGTGCATGGACGGTCAGAGAAGCAAGCGACTATAAAGTCGGCTTATTGAGTAAAAAAACACTTGAGTGAATGGGTTTACAAAAACATTCATTTAATTTGATAAAAAGTCTGTCGTGGCGGTTTACAACCTGGTCTATAACTTGTATTATACGCGCCTAACTTAGGAGACGTGGCCGAGCGGCTGAAGGCGCTCCCCTGCTAAGGGAGTATAGGCTTTAAATCCTATCGAGAGTTCGAATCTCTCCGTCTCCACCATTAGTTAGATTTTTTATCGTGTTTAAATATTATTGACAATCCTTTAAGGGTCTATATAATACGCCACACTATAATGCGCCCGTAGCTCAATTGGATAGAGTACTCGGCTACGAACCGAGCGGTTAGGGGTTCGACTCCCTTCGGGCGCACCATATTCTAAACCCTGTTTAATCAAAGATTAAACAGGGTTTTTTATTGCCTGATTTAAAGTAAAAATTCATAAAAATGTATTTAAGTTAAATTTGATATTTAACCTACAATCTTACTTCAAAGGCTCTATAATACGCCACACAAAGCGCCCGTAGCTCAACTGGATAGAGTACTCGGCTACGAACCGAGCGGTTAGGGGTTCGACTCCCTTCGGGCGCACCATATTCAAAACCTCCTCAGTCTTCGGATTGCAGGGGGTTTTTTATTGCCTAAAATTGTTCACCGCTTTAGCTGTAAGGCTTGCCTTTATTTACATTTGACCAGGCCTGGTCAGTTGATTAAATTGCCTGTATATTTGTTTTATGGTTGTTTAATTACAGGGAAAGGATATATGTCTCGTTGCAGGTTTGTGAGGAAGTTAAGTTTGACTTGGTGTTTGCTGCTCATGCCTTTGACTGCACAATCGGGATTGCCTATTTTTGACAGCCATCTGCATTATGGTGGTGAGGATGTCGCGAATTTTTCACCCGCTCAGATTATTGATATTTTTGATGATAACAATATTGCCTATGCTTTAGTGTCGAGTACGCCGAACGATGGTACGGAAAAGCTGTATCGTAAAGCGCCAAAGCGCATTATCCCTTTTTTAGGCTTGTATCAAACATTGGAAGATAAGCGCGATTGGATGTGGGATGAAAGCGTGGTGCCGCGCGTTAAAGAAGCCTTAGCACTGGGGATTTACCGAGGGATCGGTGAGCTGCATATCTTTGCGAAAGATCGCAAAAGCCCGGTGTTGAAAGAGATTGTATCTATCGCCAGTTCAAAAGGTTTGATGTTACAGGTGCATGGCGACGCAGAGATATTAGATGAGATATTCCAGATTGCGCCGAATGTCACTGTGTTGTGGGCGCACCTGGGAGCGCGCCCAGAAGCGGATTATCTGCGTCAGGTGTTAGAACGTCATCCTCAGAATTTGTATGTTGATACCACGGTCAGGGATCGACAGTTGCTTGGGGATCATGGCCAATTGTCTAGTGAATGGCGCCAGTTGTTTATTGATTACCAAGACCGTTTTACGGTGGGGGTGGATACTTTTAGTGTTAATCGTTGGAATACCTTTGCGGAGGTTACTCAGCAAATCCGTCGGTGGTTGTCACAGCTGCCAGAGACGGTCGCGCGCAAGCTGGCGTATGATAATGCCTATCGGTTGTTCTTTGCTGAAGCGGCAAAGGTTGATGTGCAAGCAGCCGAATAAGCTACCAGGCCTGGTAAGTTTACAATTGATGATGCAATCCATAAAAAAAGCCCGAATAACATAGGTTATCGGGCTTTGTTTGTTTCTATATGGACAAGCTTGTTATGGCAGTACAAATCCAATGCTTTCATGGACGGATTTTAAGGTTTTCTGGGCTTGTTGGCGTGCGGTCGCCGCACCTTGTTTTAGAATCGCTTTGAGCGCGGTTTCATCCTGACGAATTTCATGATAGCGCGCTTGCATCGGCGATAGGTAATCCACTACCAGTTCACCTAACTCGACCTTAAGGTGACCATACATCTTGCCTTCAAAGTGTTTCACGACCTCATCAATCGATAAACCACTAATCACCGAATAAATCGTCAATAAGTTAGAGACACCTGGTTTATTTTCTAAATCGTAATGAATCTCAGAGCCTGAATCGGTGGTCGCTTTCTTGAATTTTTTTAGAATGGTTTTTGGATCATCTAACAGACCGATAAAATTGCCTTTATTTTCATCTGACTTTGACATCTTAGAAAGAGGGTCTTGTAAGCTCATAATGCGGCCACCAGAAGTGGCAGGTGCAATAAATGGCTCAGGGACTTTAAAGAGTTCTTTTTCAAAACGGTTGTTATAACGGGTCGCCAAATCACGCGTCAGTTCTAGATGCTGTTTTTGATCTGCACCGACAGGCACCATTTCTGTTTGATAAAGCAGAATGTCTGCTGCCATTAGTACCGGGTAGTCATACAAGCCCACATTGATGTTCTGTGAATACTTTTGAGATTTGTCTTTAAACTGGGTCATGCGGTTCAGTTCGCCCATATAGGTTGAACAGTTTAAAATCCACGCCAGTTCGGAATGTTCTGGGACGTGCGATTGAATGAAGACCGTACTCTTGTTTGGGTCAATACCAGCGGCTAAATAAAGTGCGACAAAATCTAAGCTACGTCTCATTAAATCTTTCGGATCTTGCTCAACCGTGATGGCGTGCATATTGACCAAAGAGAAAAGGCAGTTGTAGTCATCCTGCATGGTCACCCAGTTTTTGATTGAACCGATGTAGTTGCCAAGCATAAGATCGCCAGATGGTTGGATGCCACTGAATAACGTAGGTTTAAAGTTGCTCATAGTGAATTCTTTTTTTGATGTATTTAAGATGGGCGCTATTTTCGCACTTTCTGTCGGGAATAACTAGAGAGAAGCGCTATAAGCGAGGTATGTCATGGCGCTTAAGGTTCGTGAGCGCCAATCACGAGGCATTAGAAGATAAATGGAATGAGTTTTTTGGTTTGGCTCTGATATTTCGCATAGTCCGTCAAACGTTCCGCTAATAAACTTTCCTCATAGTGCAGTTTGAAAAGCAGAGTTGATATTAGTAATCCTAACGCAAGTAGGCTAATAATAGTGATGTGGAGCATGACCCAGGGAGTGAAAAATAGCAGTATGGACAAATACATCGGGTGGCGAATATATCTATACGGACCCGTTGTAACCAAGTTTATTCCCAACATCGGATCAGGCACGATATTGAAATGACCAATAGGCATGGTTTTCAGGGCCCAGAGTCCAATGAAAATAGCCAGAAGTTGGAGGGGTATTATTTGCCAAACGATACTCCATGGCAGAACCCACATTAACAGTGCAATCAAAGAGAATTGTAGCGTTACCAGTGAGAAGGAGAGTAACGGGTGTTTGAATTGGGTTTTTTGAGACAAAGTCGTCAACCTATTTAATGTTGTAATGATGAGTGTGCGTAAGGATTTTATTGAATTTCTAGCGTTAGAATATTTAATTTTAGGGTATCCAGTCATTTCAATTTTAACGAAACTTTAGTGTGTTTTGTGGGTCAATTAGGATGGTATTGGATGCTTATTGTTATGAGTGGCTAACAATCGGTGTAAAACTTAGGTAATGCGTTGAACTCTGAGTAAAAATCGCTAAAATGGGAGGTTAATTCATGAGACAAAAACTGAACTTACTTTATGCGACGAATAATTCGTAAAATCACCTCCTATTTCATTTCTCCTAACAAGCCAACCGTACCTGTTTATGGTGATGATCCTTTAATTTTAACCCGCGATGAACACAATATTTCCAGAAGTGATCTGGATAAAGCCGCTTTAGATGTTTTATATGGTTTTAAACGCTCAGGTTATGACGCGCACTTGGTCGGCGGTTGTGTCCGTGATTTATTGTTGGGTCTTGAGCCCAAGGATTTCGATATTGTAACGGATGCGGAGCCTGATGAAGTTAAGCAGGTTTTTAAACAACGTTGTCAGTTGATTGGTCGTCGTTTTAGATTGGCGCATGTCCGTTTTGGACGATTGGTGATCGAAGTTGCAACTTTCCGCGGACAAGGTGAAGGTAAAGGCAGTACCGAACGAAAAGATCGCTTTGGACGTAATGGTAAGTTTTCGGGTGCCGCACGCGAAGTGGATGATGCTGGGCGCTTAGTGCGTGATAACGTTTATGGCACGATGGAAGAAGATGCTTGGCGTCGCGATTTCACTGTCAATGCACTGTATTACAATATTAAAGATTTTACGATTGTTGATTACACCGGTGGCTTGGATGATATCGATGCAGGTCAGATGCGTCTTATTGGTGATCCTGAAACCCGTTACCGCGAAGATCCTGTAAGAATGATTCGAGCCGTTCGATTTGCCGCGAAGCTTGGTTTTAAAATTGAAAAACATACTGAAGCGCCGATGATTGAAATGGCGCCTTTATTACGTGATGTCTCCCACGCCAGAATGTTTGAAGAGGTCTTAAAGCTGTTTCACAGCGGTGTTGCGGTTCAGGTTTTTGAAAAGCTTCGTCACTATCATATGTTTGAACATCTGTTTCCATTAACAGATCAAATATTACGTGAAGAGCAAGACGGTTTTCCGAGAATGTTAGTCATCGAGGCGCTAAAGAGTACCGATAGTCGCATTCGTCAAGGTAAAACGGTTAACCCATCATTCTTGTTTGCAGCGCTTCTTTGGGAGCCAATGTTACAACGTAAGAACGAGAATTTAGACTCTGGAATGCATCATCAGGATGCACTATTCGCGGCGGCGAATGATGTTATTGAGCAACAGATTAAATGTACCGCTATTCCTAAACGTTTTACGGCACAAATTAGAGAGATTTGGAGTTACCAATATCGTTTGCCAAATCGTCAAGGTGACCGCGCTCAGAAATTAAGAGAGCATCCCCGTTTTAGAGCTGCATATGATTTTATGGGGATTCGTGCTGCAGCGGGTGAGACCGAGTTACAAGAAATATTTGATTGGTGGACCGAGTATCAAGAGAAAGACGCTGTTGAGCAGGTTGCTTTTGCAAATGCGGTTGAAAGACCTGAACGTTCAAAAAAGCCACGCAAAAATCGTAACTTTTACCGTAAACGTAGTAAATCATCAGAATAATAAGTGAACTGAATTAAATGGCCAACGTCTATATCGGTTTGGGAAGCAACCTTGAAAATCCACTTTCTCAATTGCAGATTGCAGTACAGTATTTACAGGCATTGCCAGCAACAGTTTTAGTAGGCTGTTCTCAGTTTTATGGCTCCAAACCCTTGGGGCCTGATGATCAACCAGATTTTGTTAATGCCGTTTGTCAGCTTGAGACTCAATTGACACCTCAGGCCTTACTTTCGGCTTTGCAGCAGATTGAAATTGATCAGGGTCGAATTAAAAAACGTCATTGGGGTGAGCGATTGATTGATTTGGATATTCTTTTGTATGCTGATCAAATCATTAAAACAGCCGAATTAACCGTGCCACATTCCGAAATCGCTTTGCGAGATTTTGTGTTGATTCCTTTGGCTGAAATCGCACCAGGCCTGGTCATCCCCCATTTAGGCCGTGTCGAAACATTAATTTCAAACTTAGAAACTTCTTATTTAAAGCCGCTTACTTTAAGTCTTTAAATCACCTCTAAGACTTCAATAAACTGTCCATGTTTATTCATCGGAACAGTACATTATGTATATGTTATGTATATTGTTTTATATATTAATAGGTAGTTATCCATGCGTAAATCACTCTCACAAATAAAGAAAATGGTTCAAGCCGGTGATGCCATTACTTGTTTAACCGCTTATGATGCCGCCTATGCTTACTGGATCGGGCAAGCGGGTGTCGATATGATTTTGGTAGGTGATTCTTTAGGTATGGTGGTACAAGGCCACACGACGACATTACCAGTGACTGTGGATGATGTGGTTTATCACACACAAATGGTACAAAGAGGCAATGACCAGGCCTGGTGTATTGCTGATATGCCCTTCATGTCCGATTCAACACTTGAAAAAGCGCTAGAAACCGCTGCACGCCTGATGAAAGAGGGGGGTGCGAATATGGTCAAATTAGAAGGTGGGCAACGGATCATCCCAGTAGTGTCGGCCTTATCTCAACTTGGTATTCCGGTCTGCGGTCATTTAGGTTTGTTACCACAGTCCGTTGAAAAGCTTGGTTACAAGGTTCAGGGGCGTGATGAGGAGTCTGCGACTGTTTTACTGGCAGATGCTTTGGCATTACAAGCCGCAGGTGCTGAAATGCTGGTATTAGAGTGCGTGCCTTCGGCGTTGGCAAAAAAGATTACGCAAAAACTTTCTATCCCCGTTATCGGTATAGGGTCAGGTTCAGGCACCAGTGGCCAGGTTTTAGTTTTACATGATATGTTAGGTGTAACGGTCGGTAAGGCGCCGAAATTTTCAAAAAACTTTTTAGCACAGTCAGACTCCATACAAAGCGCCTTACAAAGTTATGTTGCAGAAGTTAAGTCAGGGCATTTCCCTGCGCCTTGTCATGAAGTAGGCTGATTTAACATGCAGATTTTTGAAAGCATCGCCGACCTGAGAGAGCAAGTTTTAAACTGGAAAATGCAAGGTCTTAAGGTTGGTTTTGTGCCAACGATGGGGAATCTGCATACAGGACATTTAAGTTTAGTTTCCTTATTACAAACGCAGTGCGATAAGGTTATTGTTAGCATTTTTGTGAATCCTATGCAGTTCGGTCCGAATGAAGATTTTGATCGCTACCCGCGTACTTTCCTGGCCGACCAGCAACAATTAACCTCCGTAAATGCCGATGCTCTATTTCTACCTTCCGTCGAGGAAATGTATCCGCATGGGGTTTTACAAACAGTCGTATCCGTTCCTCATAGTCTTACTGGCTTATTGGAAGGCGCAAGTCGTCCAGGTCATTTTGATGGCGTTTCCACGGTGGTTGCTAAGTTATTTAATATGGTGCAACCGGATTTGGCGGCTTTGGGTCAAAAGGACTATCAGCAACTTCGTGTCATTCAGACGATGGTTGCTGAGTTGGCAATCCCTGTTACCATTGTGGCCGCTCCCATCTCTAGAGCCTCGGATGGCTTAGCATTAAGTTCTCGTAATCAATATCTGAGTGTTGAGCAACGCGCCATCGCACCAATGTTAAATACCCTATTATTAGATATTGCTCAGGCGTTAACGTCGGGTAATCGAAACTTTGAAGCCTTAACCAAGGTTGCGACTCATAGTCTTTTATTGGCAGGGTTTGATTCGGTAGATTATGTCAAGATCTGTGATCCGCAAACCTTGTTGGATGCCTCTCCCAATCAATCACAATTTATTATTTTGGCGGTCGCGTCCCTAGGGAGTACCCGTCTGTTGGATAATATTTTGCTGAGTTAGTTTCTGGCCAATCAAATGGCCACCTTATTATGCATATCTGCGCCATTCGATCATTTGTCGGCTCGACTTTATGGTTTAAGGTTTAGTTTTAGCTCCTTGGTTTCAAGTAACGCTGCTTGGGCTGTTAAAAAAGAAATTATTTTATTATGAGTTTTTTTACGTTAATCGGTTTGTTTTCAGGGATCAGTATTGTCTTGATTGCGATGGCAATGGGGCCCTCTTTAGGTCTGTTCTTCAATATTCCCTCCATCATGATTGTCTTTGGTGGTACCGTTGCTGCCACCATGATTCGCTTTTCGATGAAAGAATCTTTTAGTGCAATTGGCATGTCGTTCAGTGTCATGAAAGTAGACTCTGAAATTAAAGATGTCAATGAGTTAGTTGATGTTACTGAATCCTTATTGCGTTTGGTGCGCAGTAAAGGGGTTTTGGCGATGGAGTCCTTTGAGATTAATCATGCCTTTTTTGCCAATGGCGTAAGAATGTTGGTTGATGGTTATTCCTTACCCCTCGTTAAGCAGACACTGAGAGAGAAGAATAAGCTTCTGATTGAAAGGGCGGCAACCAGTGCGGGTGTTTTTAGAGCTGTCGGTGAAGCGGCTCCCGCTTTTGGAATGATTGGAACCTTGGTGGGTTTGATTCAGATGTTGTCCAACTTAAGTGATCCTTCGTCCATTGGGCCTTCAATGGCGGTTGCAATGCTAACTACCTTGTACGGTGCAATGATTGCCAATCTTTATGCCTTACCAATGGCGGACAAAATAGAATCCTGGGCTCAAGTGGAGTCTTATCGGCAGATGTTGATTATTGAAGCAATTGAAAGTATTGGTGCGGGCCATAATCCAGCGGTTATGCGAGACTTATTAGCACCCTATTTGCATGGGACTAAAAAGGTGGGTGAGGATGGCTCGAAAGGTTAAATTTTGCCCTGCTTGGTTAGCTACCTTTGCCGATCTAATGTCGTTATTGATGGCAATGTTTGTTTTACTGTATGCAATGTCGAGCACTGATGAGGCTAAGTATGTGGAGGCCGTGGAGTCGCTAACGGAGGCATTAGTCGGGAAGGGTGGGTTTTCTTCTGAACAGATTATTTATATTGAATCGATTAAAAGTAAGATTGAAGCTAAAGACGTCCAATCCTCAATTTCTGGAGGTGTTTCACCTGAATCGAATAAAGTGGAAGAAACCTTCGTTGAGAATTTAACCCCTCTTTATGAAAGTTTGCTTGAGACTTTTTCCAAAAACAAAGATTCCAGAGAGGTTAACATTGAATATGATACCTCACTCAATCAGATTAAAGTGGTGTTTCCTGAGCAGATTGCTTTTGATCCCGGTAGGGCTGAATTAAAACCCCGTTTTGCCAAGTTGCTAAAAGATTCATATGAGTTGAAAGATGAGTCGGTATTAATAAAGGTGATTGGCCATACAGATAAGCGGCCGATTGTTGGCGGACGGTTTCATTCAAACTGGGAGCTATCAAGTGCTCGAGCTGCGAGTGTTGTGGTGGAGTTGGTCGCTTCAGGCAGTATTTGGCCTGATCAGGCGCAGGCTATTGGGGTTGCTGATAGCCAGCCAGTATCAACCGGCAACTCGCCAGTGGATTTTGCCAAGAATAGACGGGTTGAGGTGCTGATTTCACCCGAAGGTTTTAAGTATTGACGGGTTTGTTTTGAAAGAGGTAGTGTAGTGCATTAACGCTCAGGGAGCATTAATGCACATATAGTCTGCGATTAACTCGCTTCTTTCATCTGTACGGGGATTGTATTACAAGTGTGTGTAATACGGTTTTCTGCATCAAAGTAGACTAATTTAGGTTTAAAAATATCTGCTTCAGCTTCATTCATAGATGCAAAAGTTGCAATAATCAGCAAGTCTTGAGGATTGGCTTTATGCGCTGCCGCACCATTCACTGAAATGATTCCGCTGTTGTCCTCTGCGCGAATCGCATAGGTCGTAAAGCGTTCACCGTTCGTGATGTTATAGATTTGAATCTGTTCATATTCACGAATGCCGGCGACATCAAGAAGGTGGCCATCTATGGCGCATGAACCTTCATAATCCAATTCAGCATGAGTCGTGGTAACACGATGTAGTTTTGATTTTAATAGCGTTACTTGCATAATATTCTCTTGGGTTCGTCCGAATGGGGGTCACCATTACAGTGTTGAAAGGCTGTTATCACCATACCTCAACTACGAAGTTCTAAGTTAGCTGCGTATTATACTGGTATTTTATAAAATATCTAATTTGAAGAAGAATTGTCTAAAGATGTGTATTTAAAATCTTCCAGGCGATTGCTGTAGGAAGCTTAAATAGTTGGGTGTTTTATTTTGAAAACCCTCAAAGCTACCAGGCCTGGTAGCTTTGAGGTCGAATGATATGAAAAAAATTGTGATTAGAATATAAAAAAACCCGCGATGAAGCGGGTTTAAGTTTGTACAAGAATAATACTTGTTTAGCCTGTGTTACGCATTCCTGCTGCAATGGCATTTATGCTATTCAATAGTTCAGGTAACCAAATTTCTTTCTCTTCATCAGATACCTTATCTGACTTATAGCGTCTCAAAAGCGCAATTTGAATGTTGTTCAAGGGCACCAAATAAGGATTGCGACGTTTTAAAGACAGTGCAATCACCGGGGTATCGGCCATTAAGCTTGGATTGCCACTGATTTCTAAAATGCGTTGTTCAGAGCGCATGTATTCATCTGAGATTAATTTATAAACGGTTTGTGCAATCTTTTGATCTTGCCCTAATAGACTGTATTGAGCACCAATTTTCAAATCAGATTTGAATAAAGCCATCTGGATGTTACTCATTAACGATCTAAAGAAAGGCCAGTTTTGATACATCTCTTTTAATTGTGCATCGCCATGCTGTTTAATCCAGTTATCTAAAGCATAACCCGTTCCTTGCCAAGCAGGGAAAGTTAAACGGGCTTGTGCCCAGCCAAAAACCCATGGAATGGCACGGATTGAAGACTTAGATAGGTTGCCTTTTTTACGGTGAGATGGGCGAGAGCCAATGTTTAATAAACCAATCTCGGTAACAGGTGTCGCTTCGTAGAAAAAGTTAAAGAAACCTTCGGTATCGTCCGTTAATTCTCTAAAGCAAGCTTCGCCATCTTTTGCTAAAGTTTGCATGGTTGTTAGATAGGCCGGGTTGTCTTTTTTATGGGTTTGGACCAATCCTGTACTGGCTTTCATAAGCCCAGTAACCCCTAAAGACAACTCATACATTGCGGTTTCTGAATTGCTATATTTATAGGATAGTACTTCACCTTGCTCTGTAAACTTGATTGATCCACGCACAGTGCCGGTTGGTTGCGACAGGATAGCGAAGTGAGTCGGTCCTCCACCACGGCCAACTGTTCCACCACGACCGTGGAATAAGCGGCAATCAACTTGATGCGCATCCGCTAAAGCCATAATCTGTTGTTGGGCTTGATAGAGACTCCATGCTGAGGAAAGGTTTCCACCATCTTTGGCAGAATCGGAATAACCGAGCATTATTTCTTGTTGGTTCCCGGATGCTTCAAGCAGGGTTTTGTATATCGAGTTTTCAAACAGCGCTTGCGTGACTGGAACGATGTGCTCTAAATCTTCAATCGTTTCAAACAATGGTGCAATTTTAATTTCACAGTAAGGTTTGCCAGCGTTAAAGCCTGCAAGGCCTGCTTGATGTGCAAGGAATAACACTTCCATGATGTGGCTTGCTTCATGGGTCATTGAGATGACGTAGTTGTTAAAGGCTTTTGCGCTGATCTCTATGCGCATTTCACGCACGACATTAAAGACGGCGAGCACTTCTTTCGTCATCTTGTGCAAGTCAAGGTGTTGAATATCAATAATGGTCGCAGAGGCAACATGGCTAGCGAGTAAATCTAGTTTTTCTTTTTCACTTAGGCTGTTGTAGTCAACGCCTAAGTGGGAAAGTAGATCAGCAACCGCATCCGAATGCACATTAGATTCCTGACGGATATCCAAACGCATTAAGTAGAAGCCAAAGGTTTTAACGAGACGAATTAAATCCTGTAGCTCTTCATTAGCAACATTTTGATCTCCATGGCCGCAAAGCGAATTGTAGATCAGTTCCAGGTCTTCCAGGAAGTCAGTTTCGCAATCATAGGCAAAACGACTTTTAACTGTATGTTCACCGTTGATACGACCTTCTAAATAATTAATGTTTTTCTGTAGTTTTCCATGCATCAGGTACAGTAAACGACGGTAAGGCTCATCTTTGAATCGTTCTGGTCGTTTTCTGAATACTTGATCAATTAAGTCAGTATCGACGATTGTTGAGCGGTTGATGACTTCCTGGGAAATATCACTGATAAAACGAGAGTGGGTTAGCTTTGAGCTTAAGTCAAAAACACGTTTTTGATATTCATAGATCACTGCGCGCGATTGTAGTAATAGCGCATGAACCGTTGTGTCGTGCGTAACGAATGGATTACCATCACGATCGCCACCAATCCAAGAGCCAAAGGTTAAGAAATCGGGCGTTTCAATTTTGTCATCAGGATAATGCTTAGCAAGCGCTCGTTCCATATAGCGATAAACTTCTGGCACAGCATCAAATAAAGATTTACGGAAGTAGTAGATACCGTTTCTAATTTCATCTTCAACCGTTGGCTTTTGGCGACGAACTTCATCGGTTTGCCAAAGAACTTGAACCTGAGATTCAAGTTGTTGATAAATAGATTCTTTTACATATTCATTGTTGTAAGAGTCCGCTTCATTCAGAGCGCCGATGTCTAAGAAGATTCTTCTTAAGTTATCCATTACTGAGCGACGTTTTGATTCAGTCGGGTGGGCGGTGAAGACTGGAATGTAGTGCAGTTTATTTAACAGAGTTTGCACCTGTTGTGCATCCATGCCTTGTTCTTTAAATTCGCCAATGGTGTTAAGAACAGAGCCTGTCCATAAAGGACCATCTGACTTTAGTTGGCCTTGTCTTTCATGGTATTGGTGTTCTTCTTCAGCAAGGTTAACAAGGCTAAAGTAAAGATTGAAAGCTCTGATAATCGGCGACAGTTCTTCAGCCGATTGCGCTTCGATAAAATCGGTTAGCTCGGCTTGGAGTTCAGGGTTCGTTTCTTTTTGAAGTTTTAGGTAGCCCTTACGCAGTTTCTCTACGGCGTTATAAGTGGCAGTACCTTCTTGAGACTCAATTACTTTTCCAAGAACATTACCTAGTAACTTAACGCGTGCTCTTAGTTGCTTATCGCGAATTTCTGAAGCCATTTTTACTCTCTGAATCATATGAAAATTAGACCCAGCATTATATCAGAAATTTCTTATCAGTTGTGAAGTCTGGTGGCTGTGAGATTTTTTAGAAAATTGTGTTTTGATTGGTATGAAAAAGCCCCAGAAAGGGGCTTGAAATAAAAGAGGTGGGCCTGGGTTGAGGGTTCAGTTTTGGCCCAAATAAATTACTTACTTTCTTGGTAGGCTTTGGCACCATTTAAAATTTCTTGGCGGGCATCATCAATATCACCCCAGCCTTCAACTTTAACCCATTTACCAGGTTCAATGTCCTTGTAGTGGCTAAAGAAGTGCTCTACTTGTTCTTTAAGTAGCGGTATGTCTTCTACTTTTTCTATTTTAGAGTAGATCGGGGTCAGTTTATCAACTGGAACAGCGATTACTTTTGCATCTTCTCCACCGTCATCAGTCATCTTAAAGATACCGATTGGGCGACAACGAATAACCGAACCAACCATTAAAGGGTGTGGGGTTACAACTAAAACGTCTACCGGGTCACCATCATCTGATAAGGTGTCGTTAATGTAACCGTAGTTAGCAGGGTAAGACATTGTCGCGCCTTGTAGGCGATCAACCCATACTAAATCAGTCTCTTTGTCGACTTCATATTTAATTGGCGCTGCGAATGCGGAAATTTCAATAATAACATTGATGTCGTTTGGTAAGTCTTTACCAGCTGGAACAGCAGAATAACCCATGGTTAATTCCTTTTTAATAATTTATGTTTAAAAGCAAAACACCCGCAATAGCGGGTGCTTTTTAACTCAGGATAGCTAAGGGCTTACTTTGCGTGGTAAGCAACAACTTTAGCAACTTCGTTTTTAGAACCAAGTACAACTGGAACACGGTCGTGAATACCTTTAGGCTCAACGTCCATGATGTCCATGCGACCTGTAGAAGAAGCGCCGCCGGCTTGTTCAACGATCATAGACATAGGGTTACCTTCGTACATTAGGCGAAGTTTACCCGCTTTAGATGGGTCGCGGCTATCATAAGGGTACATGAAGATACCACCACGAATAAGGATACGGTGAACTTCAGCTACCATAGAAGCAACCCAGCGCATATTATAACGCTTGCCTAATGGACCTTCTTCACCTTTTAAGCAATCGTCAATGTACTGCTTCATTTCTGGTTCCCAGAAACGTTGGTTAGACATGTTGATAGCGAATTCAGCAGTATCTTCAGGAATCTGTAACATTGGCTTAGTTAATACGAACTCACCGATGTTTGTGTCTAAAGTGAATAAGTTAACACCGTTACCAGTTGTCATGACTAACAAAGAAGATGGTCCGTAAAGAACGTAACCCGCAGCAACTTGCTTGCGACCTTCTTGTAAGAACACTTCTTGATCGGCACCAGTGCGGTTGTCAGCAGGCGCTTCTAAGATAGAGAAGATAGTACCAACAGAAAGGTTAACGTCGATGTTTGAAGAACCGTCTAATGGATCAAAAGTAACTAGGAACTTACCATCAGCGTGACCTGAGATTGTGTAATCTTCTTCTTCTGAACCAACACCCTTAACAAATGGGTTAGCGCAAAGGATGTCTTTTAAAAGATCGTTAGAGATAACGTCCAACATCTTCTGAGTTTCACCTTGGATGTTTTCATCTTCAGTTGCACCTAAGATACCCGCTAATTCACCTTGACTTAGTTTGTATGCAATATCCTTACATGCAACCATAACGTCTTTGATAACAAGCTCTAATTCTGCTGAAGTGCCATCACTTGCTAATACTTGATCTAATCTTTTCATCGAGAGTCTCTCTGCTGTATTAAATTTAAATAAATGTTAAACGAATTTGCGAATTTTAACATGCTCTAAGCGTTTTTATCAATTCAAATCTTTTTAGAGTCATTGCTAAGGGGTGTTTGTGAATGAGGTTTGGTAATGATTGGAGTTTGGTTTTAAGCCTGGAGTAAGCAGTGTACAATATCAATTCTTTGATTTATATCTGCTGAGCGGTCACTCGTTAAGCGGTTCATTATGTAATGGTCGTGATCATTCTGTAAGTAAGTGGTCTGATCAGTAATGTGGTTTTTGCTACCTTTATGGCTGATGAATTAAAAACCACGATGAGCAATGCGATTGCGGGATTCATGATAGACATGAATGTAGTCGATGAGATTAGAATGTCGCTTGCTGAATGGTTGTTTAAAGGACTAAGCTTCAAGTAGTGTTAGTTCGTTAAGTTTTTAATGGGTTCTTATGTGAGCCCTAAATAGATAATAGTAATAAAGAGTATGAAATGAGATTTATCGTTAAGTTATTCCCTGAAATTATGATTAAAGGTGCGCCGGTTAAGAAGAAAATGATTAGCCAGCTTAATGATAATTTACGCACCTTATTGCATCGCTTTGATAAACAAATAGTGGTTAAGCGTTTCTGGGATAAGATTGAAGTTCAAGCTGATGATGTTTGGAATGATGCGGTTAGAAAAATCCTCCGTCAAACACCAGGTGTTGAGCAGTTTTTGGAAGTGGTTCAGTATGAAACAGGTGAGGATTTAGTCCTTATTGCGGAAAAAGTTGCAGAGCATGCGCTCGCTAGTATTGAAGGCAAAACTTTCGTAGTACGCGGCAAGCGTACAGGTACACATACGGTTTCTTCTTTTGAAATGGAGCGTTTTGTTGGTAGTTATCTGTATGAACACGGCAACCCTGCTGGAGTGGATTTGCATAATCCACAAGTTAAAGTTGAATTTGAGCTGCATCAAAAAACACTGAACGTCATTACTCAGCGTAAACCAGGCTTGGGTGGATTTCCGATGGGCACACAGGGCGAGCTGCTTTCTTTAATGTCGGGTGGCTTTGATTCTACAGTGGCTAGTTATTTAACGATGAAGCGCGGCATTAAAACGCATTTCATTTTCTTTAATTTGGGCGGTGCGGCACACGAAATTGGAGTGAAGCAGGTAGCTTTGTATTTATGGGGGCAGTTTGGCGCTTCACATAGAGTTACTTTTGTAACCGTACCGTTTGAGGACGTGGTCGCAGAAATTTTCCGTTCAACCCATGAAAGCTATATGGGAGTGACTCTCAAACGCTTAATGTTGCAAGCTTCGGAAAAGATAGCCGACGATATGGGGATTGATGCACTGGTCACAGGTGAAAGTGTCGCGCAGGTAAGTAGCCAGACTTTACGCAACCTGGCGGTGATCGATCAGGCGACCACTAAGTTGGTTTTACGCCCGTTGGCGACGATGAATAAGCCTGAAATTGTTGCGATTGCGAATCAAATTGGGACACGCCATTTTGCTGAAAGCATGCCTGAATATTGTGGTGTAATTTCAAAGAATCCAGTGATTAATGGCTCTTTTAAAAGAATGGAAAAAGAAGCGGCCCGTTTTAATTATGCGGTATTGGATGCGGCGATTGAGCAGGCTAAATCCATTCCGGTAGATTCGATTATTGATGATGTGAATGCGGCAGAGGCAATTGAAATTGTAAACACAGTTGAGCCAGGGGAGGTCGTCATTGATATTCGTCGTGAAGATGAACAAGCGGCTTTGCCTTTAGCGTTAGAAGGTGTTGAATTGATTCCATTTCATAAGCTGAATAGTCAGTTTAAGCGGTTGGATCAGTCTAAAAGTTATGTGTTGTATTGTGATAAAGGGGTGATGAGTCAATTGCATGCTCAGTATTTAAAAGATGCTGGTTTTGACAATGTACGTGTTTATCGACCTTAATGTTTTCTCCTGTAAGGTGCTTAGTTTGTAGGAGAGTCCTAAAGTTTAAGTGAGTGGCGAAACCGTTTTTAATCAAGTGCGGTTTCGTCAATTATATTGTTATTTTCCGCACTTTTAAATTCTTTGAAGTGTTGTTTTTTAATCCGTTGTTTGTTCTTCGAAAGTTCCAAAGATGATCTGACTCCAATCATGGTTTTCTGGATTTGCGTCACATAGTTAACCGTTTCATGTCCAATGGATTTACGAGCCATTATTTCAACATTGTAAAACCATTTGTAGGGGTCTAGTCCACGGGCTTCAGCATCTCTTTGTAATTTTAGAATCCGTCCGGGGCCCGCATTGTATGCAGCTAAAGAAAAGTTAATACGATCTTCTAGAGAGTATTCTGGGGTTGAAAAATAGTAGTCTCTAATAAAGGCTAAATATTTAATGCCCGCGTGAATATTATTTTCCAGTTTTTCTATATGTGGAATGTTGACTACTTTTGAGCGCGCAGTAGAGTGCTTTATTTGCATAATGCCATAAGCGCCAGCGGTGCTCTTTAGGTTTTGTCTAAAGCGAGATTCTTGGTAAGCTTGAGAAGCAATTAAAAACCAATCGAAATCATAGAAGTTAGCATATTTTTCAAAATAGTACTGTAAGCAAGGGATCTTGTTTAACGCCGTTAAAGAGAGTGGATTATCAATCCAAAAAGTGCTTTTAAAATACTTGTTATAAGTGCTGTTGCCTAATAATTTACCAGGCCTGGCATACTTAAGAATAAATTCGTTTAAAGACGCTTTAAGTTCAGGTTGGTTTTTGTTGATGGCCCAGGCAATTTTTCCGCCGGAATGGAAAATAAAGTTTTTTTGTACCTGTATGTCGAGAAAGTTTGTTTGGTATATGTCAGCAATATGATTGTCTACCACCGTATAGTCAAACAGTCCTGCATTGACCATTTCGAGTAGATCTTCGGCTTCTAATGCAGGGTCCGCTTGAATGACTTCTATGCCAGGTAGTCCTAATGCCCCAAGAGCCTGGTTAGCCCGTTCAATATGAATGATATAACTACTATTAGCGACGACGATTATCTGTTTTTCAGAGAGGTCTTCTAAGCGAGTTATTTTGGGTGCGTTTTTATTTGATATTAATATCTCTTGAACATTCTTGATATAAGGTGAAGTAAAGTCGAAAGAAGCTTGCCTTTCTGGCGTTATTGTCAAGCCAGCGGCAATAATGTCACCGTGCCCCGCACTTAACTCGGAGAATAATTCATTAAAGGGTTTGGCTAAAAAGACCACATGGGTTTGGTAGCGTTCTTGGCGCGGGCCACGATTTAGGTGTTTTTCGTAGGCTTTAATTAAATCGTGTTCAAGGCCGCGTTGGCCCTTAAGGGTGTTGAAAAAGTTGGTGCGATTGTAGCTGACAAGCACGCGTAAAATTCGACGTTCACGAATCTCTTTCAGGTCTCCGATAAAGGCCTCATTAATTCTTTCCTGGATGGAGTCCTGTGTAGGAGTGATTTTTAGAGAAGTCTCTGTTTTGGCCAGGGAAGTTTCTAAGGACAGTCCTATAAAGAGGAATAGTGTTGATAATGTCTTGAGGACGGTAATGGGACGCAAAAGCACATCTCTTTTGGTTTTGAAAGAAACTCTATTTTAGATGAGTTTGTCAGTGAGCAAAATATAAAATTTCTATGGGGTTAAAAGACTTTAGAGCGAGTGAGTATCGTTACGTAGGTGGTCTGTCCGATAAGTTCCGAAAATTTTACCGAGTTTTAGTTTGCCTTTACTGTGGCAGGATCCCTTGCTTAATCGGGCTTGCAAGGTAGAATAAAATGATTAATGTTCAATCATGGGATGGTTGTGATGAGAAAGGTAGAGTTTGCCATTATTGGTGCAGGAACTTCAGGTCTAACGGCTTTAGCGGCGATTAGAAAAAAGACGGACAGCTTTGTCATGATTAATGGTGGCTATTTTGGTACCACCTGCGCGAGAGTCGGTTGCATGCCCTCTAAGGCGATGATTCAATCTGCTAACCAATTTCATAAGAGAAAGCTGTTTTCTGAATTTGGCTTAAAAGGAGCCGAGTCCTTGTCTATTGATGAGGAGGCTATTTTAACGCGAGTTAGACAGCTTCGAAATCGGTTTACTGAAGGCGTGCAGTCCGGCACGACAGATACCTTAGAGCCACATCAACTAATTGAAGGTTTCGCTAAATTTATTGGGCCTAATCAATTAGAAGTTGATGGAGAAGTTATTGAGGCAGAGCGCATTATTGTCGCCACTGGTTCGCGTCCTGTTGTACCTGATTCATGGCAAGAATTGCGCCATAAATTGCTCACAAGTGATGAACTCTTTGAGTTGGAAACTTTACCAAAGCGCGTTGCTGTAATCGGTTTGGGGATTATTGGCTTGGAATTAGGTCAGGCGTTATCAAGGCTCGGAGTGGAAGTGATTGGTTTTGAAATGCAAGAAACCATTGGCGGTTTATCTTGTCCTGCAGTGATTGAAGAGGCAGTTAAATTAATTTCGAATGAGTTTCCGATTCATTTAGGCGCCATGGCCGAGTTGGAAAATACAGAGTCAGGTGTCAAAGTTAATCTTGGTGGACTCAGTTTTGAAGTCGATGTTGTGCTGGCATCATTAGGAAGGCGTGCTAATGTTGAGTATTTGGATTTAGAGGCGGCGGGTATTCAGTTAAATGAACGAGGAATGCCAGCTTTTGATGTAAATACCATGCAAATACAAAACTTGCCAATTTTTATCGCCGGGGATGTGAATGGTTATCGCCCTGTTTTACATGAAGCAGGTTATGAAGGTAAAATTGCTGTTTTAAATGCTATAGCCTTTCCAGAGGTTCAAGCTTATCGACGTAAAACCCCGTTAGGGATTGCTTTTTCAGATCCGGAGATTGGATTTTTTGGCGTTAATTACAAAGATCTAGAACTCTCTAAGGCGGAGGTGGTTTCATTTAATTTACATAAAAATAATGGCCGTGCAATTGTGATGGCTGAAGATCACGGTGTGATTAGCTTGTATGCTGATAAACAGACTAAAAAATTGATTGGTGGTGAATTAATGATGCCGCATGCAGAGCATTTTACACACCTGTTAGCCTGGGCTGTTGAGAACGAGATGACTGTGCTAGACTTAGTAAAGATGCCCTTCTACCATCCTGTCTTAGAAGAGGCGATCCAGTCGACAATTAATCTGCTATTTAAGGCGCTGTATTCAGAAGAAGAAAGAGGTATTTCTTCAGAGTTGACAGTAATGCCGTAAGTTCGCTAACAATTTGTTATAATACGCGCTGTTTTTAATATAACGCCCTAATTATCACCCTATGGAATAGAGATGAGTGATAAACGTAGAGGGCGTTTTCAATGTTAGATGGAATAGAGTGACTACAGAAAACACACCCGGTCAACAAGACCCACATGCTCAGCGTGAAGCTGACAAATATGATAATCCAATCCCAAGTCGTGAATTTATTATTGAGGCGCTAGAAGAAGCACAAAAGCCTCTAAGACTTTATCAAGTAGCAAAAGCGCTAGAAATTGATGAAGACGATGAAGAACGTTATGAAGCTATGTCAAGACGCCTAAAGGCGATGGTACGCGATGGTCAATTGATTCGTAACCGCCGCGGCGCATTTGGATTGCTAGAAAAAATGGACCTAATTAAAGGCCGTGTTTTAGGGCATCCTGATGGTTATGGTTTTTTAGTGCCAGAAGAAGCTGGTAAGGATCTTTTCTTATCTGAAAAAGAGATGCAAAAAGTCCTACATGGTGACGTCGTTATCGCATCGGTTATCGGTGAAGATAGACGCGGTCGCCAAGAAGGCGCCGTTATTGAAATTGTTGAACACAATACTCAGCAGGTTTTAGGGCGTCTGAATCATGAGAATGGCCTGTCTTGGGTACGCCCAAATAATAACCGTTTAACACAAGACATCTTTATTCCTAAAGATGGTTTGCTGGAAGCGAATGAAGAGCAGGTCGTTTTAGTCGAGATTCTGCATCAGCCTACGGCTCGCTCTGGACCGATTGGTAAGATTATTGAAGTGGTCGGCGACTATATGGCGGCCGGTATGGAAATTGAATCTGCGATTCATGCCTACGGTATTCCGAATGAGTGGTCTGAAGAGCTGCTTGCTGAGCTAGCGAATATTCCGGATGAAGTGACTGAAGCTGATATGGAAGGTCGTAAAGATCTTCGTGGTATGCAGCTGGTGACGATTGATGGCGCAGACACGAAAGATTTCGATGATGCGGTATTTGCTAAACGTCGCAAGAATGGTTGGCGTTTAGTGGTTGCGATTGCAGATGTTTCGCATTATGTAAAGCCTGGCACAGAATTAGACAAAGAAGCGATTAAACGTGGTAACTCCGTTTACTTCCCACAACGTGTTGTGCCGATGTTGCCTTCAAAATTATCAGATGGCCTGTGTTCATTAAACCCACATGTCGATCGTTTATGTATGGTGGCAGATTTAGCGATAACTGAAGACGGTAAGCTAGAGCGTAGCCAGTATTATGAAGCCGTTATGAATTCTAAAGCACGATTAACTTATGACCAAGTTAACAATATCTTGACTGATAAAAACAGTGAGTATCGCGAAGAATTCTCTGAGCAGTTAACTAACTTAGAAGATTTGTATGAGCTTTATAATGTTCTACAGAAAGCACGTGAAGAGCGTGGCGCTTTAGAGTTTAATACGACTGAAACGCGTATCGTGTTTGATGATGATCGTAAGATTAAAGAAATTGTTCCGGTTACTCGTAATGACGCGCATAAGCTGATTGAAGAGTGTATGTTGATGGCAAACGTGGCAACCGCCCGTTACCTGAAGTGGCATAAGATTCCGATTGTGTATCGTGTTCATGAAAAGCCTCTGGAAGAACGTTTAAAGAACGTAAGAACCTTCTTAGGTGATTTTAGTTTGACGCTTGAAGGTGGTGATGAGCCAACGGCACATGATTATGCTGCGGTAATGGCTAAGGTTGCCGGTGAGCCACATGAGCATTTAGTGCAGACGGTCATGCTAAGAAGTATGAACCAGGCTGTCTATCATCCAGATAACAAAGGTCACTTTGGTCTGAATTATGAGCACTACACGCACTTTACATCACCTATCCGTCGTTATCCTGATCTATTAGTTCATCGTGCGATTCAGCATGCGTGGAAGAAAACCGGTGCGGAAGGCTTTGGTTATGATGAAGCGAAAATGGTTGAATTAGGTCAACACTGTTCTGATACCGAAAGAAGAGCTGATGAAGCTACTCGTGATGCCGTTACCTTCCTGAAGTGCGAGTTCTTATCACACCGTTTGGGTGAAGAGTATGATGCCGTTGTGACAGCCGCTACGAATTTTGGTCTGTTTGTTGAGTTAGAGCCGTTATACGTTGAAGGCTTGGTTCATATTACTGAGCTGGGTGAAGACTACTTCCATTATGACAATGCACGCCATTGTCTAAAAGGTGAGCGTACTGGCAAAGTGTATCGCTTAGGCGATCGAATCCGAGTTCAGGTAGCGCAAGTTAAGTTAGATGATCGTAAGGTTGATTTACGTTTTATCTCTGGCGGTTCTACTGAGTTGAATGCAGATCAAGTGGCGCAAGATGATTCAAGTGTTGATGAAAGCGATGCTTCTGTTGAAGCTGGTGATGATCAGGCTAAACGTCCGCGCAAAAAGCGTTATTACCGTAAAGGTAAGAAGCCTGCTGCTAAAGGGCAAGAATAATTGTGAAGCAAGAAGTTATTTACGGATTACATGCGGTCGAAAAGTTTGTTAAACAGGCTCCGCAGTTGGTTTATACCTTGTCTTTCATTAAGGGTCGTCTGAATAATCGTCAGCAATCTTTATATGATTATGCAATTAGTTTAGGTCTGTCACCAGAATATGTGACCAAATCTGCTTTCAATAAGATCGATGGTAATCATCAGGGCGTCATGGCCTTAGTTGCTAAGCAGCCTGATCTAAATGAAGCGGACTTAGTCACGCTTATTGAGAAGACCACCAATCCACTATTTATCTTTTTAGATGAAGTGCAAGATCCACACAATTTAGGTGCGATCTTACGTACAGCGGATGCTGTCGGCGTAGATGCCGTTATTATTCCTAAGCATAACTCGGTGGGTATGAATCCGACAGTGCGTAAAGTGGCTTCAGGTGCTGCTGACAACGTCAAATTGATTGTAGTGTCTAATTTGACGCGCACAATTAAAGAGATGCAGCAAGCTGGTGTGTGGATGATTGGATTAGATGGTGATACAGAGCAGACCATTTATGATCAAGATTTAACGGGCTCGATTGGAATCGTTATGGGCACAGAAGGCACAGGCTTAAGACGTCTGACTAAAGAGTCTTGTGATTACCTAGCAGCGATTCCAATGGTCGGTGTTGTGGAAAGTTTGAATGTATCGGTTGCCACTGGCGTAACCGTTTACGAAGCTTACAGACAGCGCCACATTGCAAGTAAGGTTGCAAAATAAGTAACCAATGGTTATTTGTTGTTTTTTTTGAAGGTTCTGTTAATTCTTAAGAAGCATATTTTATAAACTGACCAGGCCTGGTCAGTTTATGTTTATCAATTATTATTATCCCTATCCAATTCAACTTCTCGAAATCAACTCCCAAGAAAGATATCCCCCTTGTCATCAATTCGAATGTCAACGGTTTCCAATGCTTCATTCCAGCAAGGTCCTTCAATACAGAGACCATCTTCAATGTTGAAGAAGGCATCATGCACTGAACATTTCATCGTTTTTTCGAAAGGATTCACATCAATCTTATACGCTTCATTAAGCGGTACGTTTTGATGTGGGCAATTATTAAGATAAGCTTTTACAGATTCGTCATACTTAATCAGGACAACCGACTTTGTGCCTGAATTGACAATCAGCGTCTTTGCATTGCTTAATTGCTTAATATTGGCTAGTGGCTTGTCAGCGTGCTTAATTTCTAAGAGTTTATCCAAACCAAACTGTCGGCATTTCTGTGCTGCAAGTTTATTGGCCTGGTTAACGGCTTCTGTCAAAGAATTGCCTTCTATAAGGTGGTGAATCAATCCGGCATTAAAGGTATCTCCGGCGCCCAATGTGTCTACTACGGGATTAATCGCTTCAGCGGGTGTGTGTTGGACTTCACTATTGGGAGAAGCGTGCCAGACCCCTTGATTGCCCCAAGTGCAAACCAAATTTGAGTTTGGGTTTGTTTTTTGAATGTCGGCTAGCAGTGCTTCTCCGTCTTTAAACCCCTTGGCCTGGGCATAGTGGTGTGAAAATATCACTAGGTTAGCTTGTGAAATCAAAGCTTCAATGTTGTGTCTTGGTTTTTCTATTTCCAAAGAGATGGGCTGGTTGGTCAAGAAGGTTTTAGCGATATTCAACATGCCCGGCAGGTTGTCTAAATTACGCCCCTCAAAGTGTAACCAGTCATATTTCTCAATCTCTATTTTGGCAAAATAATCAAAGGTAACTTCTGGTAAGTCTCGATAATGAATAATGCTTCGATGGCCGTTTTCAGCGTTCAGAGTGACGAATGAGCTAGGAGTGCGGCCTTGAATAAACTTTTGAACGTGTTCAGGGTTTATATTGCGTTCTTTTAGCCCAGTGAGTAGTAGCTTGGCTTCATTGTCTGCAGCAACCGTCGTGCAAATCGCAGTATTGTGACCAAGTTGACCCAGTACATATAAGGTGTTGTTGACATTACCTCCCAGAGCGATGGATTTTTTGATTGCACGAATTTCCTCGTCGTCATGTGGGTAATGAGGAACGGTGAAAATAATGTCTAAAACGGCATTACCGATACCTAAAATTTTTGCCATGTGGAACCTTTTGTAAATGCTCAGATGTTAATTTAATATGCTTGTTGAGTAATATCTTAAATAGGTGATAATTTTATCATAGGTAGTCAGTTGTTATGAATTTGGCTCATCTTAAATAAAAAGTGAATAAAATAGAAAAAAGACTTGACAGGTGTTTAGAGCGGTTTAAATTTTAAATCTATTATTAGCTTTATGTAACGAGCGTAACTTGTTGTAATTTAATTATTAGTCTATCTATAGATTAACTTATGATCCTATAAGAGTTAATCAATCTCTTTTCCACAAAAGCTGTGGATAACTTTGTGTGTAAATAGATAAGAAGGTACTTAAGTTCTTTAAAATAGCCAATAAATATTAAATTGCTTAAAAATTAATCAAATAGGTTTTGAGGAGGGTTTTTAGTAAAATCGAATTATCAAACAGGTATCTTAGAAATTTTATTTCCTTATTAAGTAAAGAGTGAATAAAATGATTATATAAAGAGGTCAAAATTGGTAAGTGCGCTACAATCTGTTCTGCTAACAAAAATAAAAAATAAAAAATAAAAAATAATAATTACTGTGGGTTACAGGATGAATTATGAGCGAGTTTAAAACAGGGTTCAGTTCGAGTTGTCAAAGTTGCGGTCTGCAAAAAGTGTGTTTTCCAACGGGGTTGCTTAAGTCAGAGATTGACCGACTAGATGATATCGTTGAACGGAAATTACCTTTAAAGAAGAATCAGCACCTTTTTAATACCGGTGATAGTTTTAGTGCTTTATATGCAATTAGAGCAGGTATTATCAAAGTCTATTCTTTCTCTGACTCTGGAGAGGAGATGATCCATGGGTTTTATCTACCTGGAGATGTCTTAGGTATTGATGCTCTTGCAGACAAGAAGCACCACTATAATGCGGTTGCAATTGATAGTTCAAGTATTTGTAATTTACCTTTTGATCAGTTAACCGATCTGGCAATTCAAATTCCTAATCTTAATCAGCAAATATTTACAGTAATGAGTAAAGAAGTTAATGAAGGGCGATTACATTCTGAGCTGCTAACTAAACGCAATGCTGATCAAAGAGTAGCACAGTTTATTTGGCATATGGCAGAGCGCTACCAAAGTAGAGGTTATGCTTCTGATGAGTTTAGGTTAAGCATTTTACATAGGGATGTTGCCCTCTACCTAGGGCTTACACCAGAAACGGTTTCACGCATCCTTGCTAAATTTCATGCTGACAAAGTGGTTACCTGGAAAAAGAAGGAAGTGAAAATCCATAATGCAATCGCATTGCAGCATTTAGCACACCTGAATACGTCTGCGTAAGGCTGTTAATTCTTTGCGGGTAAAAAGTCATTCTTCTTTACGTTAACTCATGTCTTAATTGGTGACTCGTTAGAGGAATTGATTTCAATCAATTTTGTTCTGTTCTAGGTGTGGTTAAATTAATACGTGATTTCGTTGTTGACTCAATGTTTTCACAATGTAGCCCATTTACCCGATTATTCAGTAATCGGGGCCTTTTTATCTCCCGTTTATAAACTTAAGTTACGCCAACCAATCAAATTTATTAATCTCGTTACCCTCAAATCCATAAATAGACCTTCAATGGTTAAAATCCGTGTTTTTTTGCATTATTTCAGGTATATTGTCCACACTATTAATTTTTTTAAAAATGGAGTATTAAGCATGTCTATTCAAAACATTAAACAATTATTTTTGGTCGGTTTTTTAGGCTTTGCTTTAGTGGGTTGTAGTTCTGCCCCTAAAACGGATATGGATGAGTCTGATGGTAAGCAAGTCGTAACAGAACAAGTTGAACAGGATGTTGCAGCAATGAAGCTAGCAGCTGCACAGGCTTTGGCTGCTCAAGAAGCGGAATTGTTAGCCAGTATTCAAGGTAAAGTAATTAGCTTCGACTTTGATCGATCTGATGTTAAATCAGATGATTACGCTATTATCAAAGGAAATGCAGATTATATGTCTTTGAATATGTCTAAATCCGTGACGGTTAAAGGTCATTGCGATGAGCGCGGAACGCGAGAGTATAACCTTGCTTTAGGTGAGCGTCGTGCGAATGCTGTGAAAAATGCTTTGATTGCTGAAGGTGTCAGTTCAAGTCGTATTACCGTTGTTAGTTATGGTGAAGATAGTCCGGTTGATGAAGCACATAATGTTGCTGCGTGGGCAAAAAATCGTCGTGCTGAGTTTTCTTATTAATTGAAACCCTCTGTATTCCAGCTATATTTATAAAGCCTTTCTATCCTTTGTGGGATAGAAAGGCTTTTTTGTTTATTAAATTGATAAAAGAAGACCTTTCATGACCTCTCAAGCGCCAGTTGTTCATTATTTAAAAGACTATCAAGCACCTCAGTTCGAAATTAGTTCTGTTTTTCTTGAGTTTGATTTGCATCCGACAGCAACTCTTGTTACCAGTATTATGCAGATTCAGCGTCTGGTAGCTGAAGTCCCTTTGGTTTTAACGGGTGAGGAGCTTCAGCTTCAGTCGGTACTACTGAATGGCGAAGAGGTCATTGATCAATGTCCTTGTGATGCTGAAAGTCTTACTATAACGACGGATTTACAAACGTTCGAGTTGGTCATTAAGACGATTGTTTCGCCTGAAAAGAATACGGCTTTGGAAGGCTTATACCGCACCAGTGGAAACTACTGCACGCAGTGTGAAGCTGAGGGTTTTAGAAAAATCACTTATTTTCTGGATCGTCCTGATATCTTAACGCTGTTTACCACCAAAATTATTGCGGATAAATCCGATAATGCCATGTTGTTATCCAATGGGAATCTAATCGAATCAGGCGAGTCGGGCGATAATCGTCATTATGCCATCTGGCAGGATCCTTATAAAAAACCCTGTTACTTATTTGCGCTAGTTGCCGGAAATTTAGAGTGCGTTGAAGATCAATTCATTACCGCCGAAAAACGCACGGTTGCACTAAAAATTTATGTTGAGGCAAGAAACCTAGATAAATGTGCGCATGCCATGGAATCGCTCAAAAAATCGATGTTGTGGGATGAGACTCGTTTTGGCTTAAGTTACGATTTAGATATTTATATGATTGTTGCAGTTGATGACTTTAATATGGGCGCGATGGAAAACAAAGGTTTGAATGTCTTTAACTCTAAGTTTGTATTAGCCAAGCCGGATACAGCCACTGATGTTGATTATGAAGGGATTGAGGCAGTCATTGGGCATGAGTACTTCCATAACTGGACGGGGAACCGGGTGACTTGTCGTGACTGGTTTCAGTTGACGCTTAAGGAGGGCTTAACGGTCTTTAGGGATCAAGAGTTTACAGCCGATATGTTATCACCATCGGTGAAACGTATCGAAGACGTAAAGCGCTTAAGGAGTAATCAGTTTCCTGAAGATGCCGGTCCAATGGCCCATCCGATTCAACCCCAATCTTATATCGAGATGAATAATTTCTACACCATGACTGTCTACGAAAAGGGTGCTGAGATAGTTCGTTTATATCATACCTTGTTGGGTGAATCTGGATTTAGAAAAGGTATGGATTTGTATTTTGAAAGGCATGATGGCCAAGCGGTCACTGTTGTTGATTTTAGAAATGCGATGGCGGATGCCAATGGAATTGACCTTTCACAAATGCATGCTTGGTATATTCAAGCGGGGACGCCGAGCCTTAAGGTTGAAACGCATTATGATGCTGAATTACAAATTTATCAGGTAACCTGTAGACAAACGCTACAGAGTGGCGTTGAGCTGTTTGAACCCTTACTACTCCCTATTAAAGTGGCCCTTCTTTCTGATCAAGGGAGCTTGTTGGATTTGCATCCTGATTTAGAGACCTCAACTAAAGTGATGGGGCATGGCAAAGAAGTGACATTGCGTTGCACAAAGCAGGTAGAAATATTTACTTTTACCTCCGTTCCATCGAAACCTGTTCCTTCACTGTTAAGAGGTTTTTCCGCACCAGTGCATCTTGAATACGACTATAGCGATGCAGAGCTCAGCTTGTTGGTTTCAACAGACTCTGATAGTTTTGTACGCTGGGAGTCTTTCCAGATTCTGGCTTTGAATGAAATTAAAGCTAATGTTTTGCGCTATGAAGCGAACCATAACTTTGTTCTGTCGTCAGCCATGCAACAAGCATTTTCAGGTATTCTATTAAATGAGTCTGCAGATGCAGGACTCATGGCCTTAGCGATTACTTTACCTGACTTAACCTACATTGGAGAGCAGTTTGAGGTCATTAATGTGGATGCGATTTACCACACTCATCAATGGCTAAGAGCTGCTTTAGCAGAGCTTTTTGAAGACGATTTACTGAAAATTTATCAAAACCAGGATCAAAGCGGAAAAGTTTATCGATATGATAAAGATGACATAGAATCGCGTAAGTTAAAAAATGCTTGTTTACGTTATTTGATGTTATTGCCGCATCAGTTTGAGCTAGGTAAGCAACAATATTATCAACAGGCTAATATGACCGATGTATTAGCTGCATTAGAAACGATATCTCACTCAAATCATGATGACAGGGAGTCTTGCTTAGATCATTTCTATAATGCTTGGAAAGACGATGGCTTAGTGTTGGATAAATGGTTTACTTTGCAAGCGGCTTCGCATCATATTCACGCCTTTGAGCATGTCCAAGCATTAGTTAAACATACAGATTTTACCTATTCTAATCCGAATAGAGTAAGAAGTGTTTTAGGCGTATTTGGCCGAGTGAATTTATTGGGCTTCCATCGGAAAGATGGTTTAGGTTATCAGTTTTTAGCAGAGCAAGTCATTCAGTTAGATAAGATAAATCCACAAGTTGCCGCTAGAATTGTGGCACCATTTACGCATTGGCAACGCTATGATTCTTTTAGAAAACAACAGATGCAGTTGGCGCTCAAGCAAATTTTAGAAACTGCTGGATTATCTAAAGATGTTTATGAAATCGTCTCTAAGTCCTTAAGCTAGTTATGTGGTTAATGATTAAGTGAATGATGATAAAGGTTGTGAGAGGTATGTTGTCAATGCCATCAGGTTGTTAAGGTGATGCGATGGTTAAAGATTTTTGTGGTGGTCATGGGCTCCATCTTGCCTATGGCAACCCTTGCCTATGAAGGGGCGGAATGGCAAGATTTAATGTCCATTCAGTCCGAGCAATTCATTGAAAAAAAGCCTACGGCCAAGAGGCCTTTACCTAAGGTCTTGTCAAAATCCAATCCAGAGTACCGCTTAGAGAGTCAAGTTCAGCGCATTGATCAAGAAATCATGCTTCTTAGAGCAGAGTTGGCACGAAAGAATGATGATCTGGATCAGGTTCGCAACTATGTTAATGAGCTTAGTCGTACCGTTTTGCTGCCGATTTTTCAGCAGCGTTTAGCGTCCTTAAGGCTTTATCTAATGTCCCCTAAGGCATCACATCAAGTGTTGGACTCTTATCTGTTTGTGGGTGGTTTAGAGCCGCTACAGTTTCCAGATGCGAGTGATAAATCAATTGTGGTGGTTTTGTTACCCTTAACCGGCCCTTATGAAGAGGTGGGGAATCGAGTGCTTGCTGGTTTGACCAAATCCTTGGAAGAGATTTCTTTCAAGGGGACTTTAGCGGTATTTGATACAGCGCTCTATGAAAGTATGTTTCAGTTGTGGGAGATGGTTAAATACTATGATCCAGATTTTATTTTTGGGCCATTGCAGAAACAGACGGCTCAACAATGGCAAGCGCTTAATACTGGAATCCCGACACTTTATTTTAATTCAATGGATCGTCTTTTTGGTCATGAGCGTGCCTTATCGTTAAGTAAGTCAAAGGGATTAGAGCAAGTTCTGTCCATTTTGAACTACAGTCAATTTCAAAATATTCTGGTGTTAACAGATTCCAGTGAATCGTCAAAAAAGCTAGAGTCAGAATTCTACCAGGCCTGGTCATCTGCTAATTCACAAGGGCAAGGGCAATATCAACATCAGTCTATAGAAAAAACGGTGAGTCAAGCGATTGAAAATGCGATGAATGTCCAGCGTTCAAAAGCCCGTTACTTGTGGTTACGTAAAATGGCTGATACGACACTAGAGTTTACGCCAAGGGCCAGGCAGGATTTTGAAGTTGTTATCAGCTTGGTACCGCAAAATAAAGCGATTCAAGTCGGCCCTATATTGGATTTTCATCAGTTAACAAGCGTCACACATGTTTGGTACCCTAGCCAAGCACCTAATCGAAATGCTTTAAAAAAGTATCTCTCCTCTTGGCAGCAAACTTATGCGGTTTTGCCTACTTATATTAACTCTGAATCTAATTCAAATGATTTAAGCGCTAACCTAGAGGATGATAATGGCCTGTTTTATGCTTTAGGGCAGGTAGCAGTTGAAATTGTCAAAAATCCTGCCATTTCTGATGGCTTGAATTTGCATGTAGATACCGAATTTGGAGCGATTGTTTCCAATATGGTAGGGCAGTTTCACTTGTTGCCGGTTGTTTACTGGGTAGATCAAGGTGTTTTTGACAGAGTGACTGAGTTTTCAGAAGAATTAGCTAAATAGTCATTACTGTCATTTAACTTTACCTCTTGTACACAAATAACATTCAAAGTGGTCTGAGACTTTTAAAGACTAGTTGTGGCATATTTTAAGGAAATAAAGCGTGGCGACCTCCGACGATACATTTGACCCCAATGACTTAGACAGCATAGATGCGTTGCTTGATGAAGCGGAGCTAGATGCTGTCATCGATGCCCCAGAAGATAGTTCTGAGGCAGCCGTGTCTGTTGATGATGAGCCTGAGCAACCAGCAGGAACAGAGGTTGACGATACAGATGGTTTATTAGATGAATTGGATGATGTTGCTGGTTCGGCCAGCGTACCTATTCCGCAAGATGTTCCAGTACAAGCACAACGGTATGAGCCAGAGGTGGTCGCTGTTTCTCCTCCATTGTCTGGGCGAGCTAAGGCTGATGTTGTTGATGACACTGATGGCTTTGTTTCTAAACGTGCTGCGGCACAATCAAATCAAAAATCTCAATTGGCGGCAGGTGATATGGATTCTATAAAAAAACTGATAATTATTTTCAGCTCAACCCTGATCGTACTGGCGTTGACAGGAATTGGGATTGGGGTTTGGAGCGCATTGGCAGCTTCCTCTGCGGGGATTGATGAAGAAACAATAACGATGATTGAGTCGATTCAAGTGAATTCGGAGCTGGGTGCAAATACGCTTTCTACCACGAATAAATCTGTTCAATCGGTTGAGAAAAAGTTAGATGCTATTAATTTTCAATTAGAGCAATTGGCAGCTGATTTAGCGGCTGCGTCGGTGGCCAAAGCAGAGCAGCCTAAGCATGAAATTATTGATCCCTTAGGGCTTGGAGTCCCTGGCGTGGTGGATAAGGGTCACGGTCCAGTTGTTGGTGGTCATGCTGCTTCAACTCCTGTGCCGCCCGTTGAGGTGCGTCATGCGCCAGCGTTGCCTGCAAGCTTGGCTGTTACTGATCCGGCAATATTACAAAAGATTACAACTGTTAACAGCAAAATGATTAAAGCACAGCGTCGGATTGATGAAGTGAATAGCCGAGTTAAAAGTATTCAAACGCAATATCAGGCTCTGTTACAGAGTGTGAAAACGGTTGAAAAACAAGTCATAATGGAGCAGCTTGAAAAGGCAGAAAAAGCTGAGAAAGATAAAGCAACATCAGACTCTAATCGTTATCAATACACTTCGCCGGATGGCATGTTCTATGATCAGTCAGTGAAGGATTCTTATCCATAGAATAAGGGTGGCATCGTGGTTGGTAAATATTTAATGATGGTTTTAGGTTTTTCGCTCCTGACTGGTTGCGGTTCGTTTCAACCCGTTGAGTCTGTGACACGAGAGACTGAAAAAGTAGGTAATTGGTTGGAGTTTGGCGGCACTGTGTATCAAGTGCCAGATTACTATTCAACTAAACAATTGGATAAGTCTCATCAGATTGATAAAACCTATTACGTGAAGGATCTTCGTTGTGATGATCATGTAAAGCGTTGTACTTATTAAGTGTAGTTACAAGTGTGATTAAGTCATTCTAAGAAAAAGTTTTGAATAAATAATAAAGTAAATAATGGAGTATAGGGCAATGAAAAAGCAAACTGTTCTAATTGCAAGTTTAGCGACAACACTTACCTTAGGGGGGTGTGCTCAAAGTAAGCCTTGCTGTACAGAAACCAAAGCAGCTGTTCAGGCACCAGCCATTGTTCAGACGCCTGCCGTCGTTATGCATGAAGCGCCGGCAGTGGCAAGGGTTGAGGCAAAGCCAGAGTTGATGAAGATTTCAGGAATTGGTTATGGTGCAGAAAGTACCTTTGGTGCTTACACGCCAGGCCAACGTCGTTTAATGGCGATTCGTTCATCGAAGCTAGATGCCTATCGTGCACTTGCAGAGCAACTGTACGGTATTAAAATTGATAGTAATACCTCTGTCTCTACGATGACGGCTAAAAATGATAGTTTTAGAGCGCGTGTTAATGCCGTTGTACGTGGAGCAAGAATGGTCAGTGTGACACCAATGGCGGATCAAAACTATGAGACCGTGCTAGAAGTCTATGTCGATAAACGATTTTTTGAAGAAACCTTTGTTTATACGTCCAATAAAGGCAGGGCGGTAGATCCAGAGTCAGCCTACACGGTTACTTCTTATTAATTGTTAATTCGGGCCTTTGGTGTAGGTTTAAAAACCAACAGAGATGCGAGGAGGTTTTATATGGTTAATTATCAGGTATTAGTACCACTCTTTTTAGCCCTGTTTGTTTGGCAAGGTATTGCGGATGCCGCGAGTATTAGTACTCGTGTCCGCATTATTGAAAGTAAGGTTGCTAAGCAAGATAGAATAATCAAACGGTCAGAAAATTTACGCCAAGCACAAGATGCAAAAATTGACAAAAGTTTGGCTCAAGTGAAAGTACTTGAAAAAAAAGTGGATAAACTATTGAAAGGGGCGAAAGCAGATGAGAAAATTGGCTTAGCTGACAAGCGTTATGCTTTTCCTTAAGATGTCGTTTTGATTTCCCTATCTTGATTAGACTTTGATTTATTCAAACAAAAAGCCCGGCATTTGCCGGGCTTTTTGTTTGAAGGGTTTGTTGCCCAGAAGCGAATTTATTAATAGGATCAGGGTCTATTTTTTTCGTTACGTTCTTTTTGGGAGAATTCAATTTCTTTCGCCTGAATAAAGTAGACTAGTTTACGGCGATCATCTTCGGTTAACGTCTGATAAGCAAGTGCAACCGTTGAGCCTTCAGAGTTATCGTTTAAGGGCTTGATCTTAACAATATCACAGCGCACTAAAATCGGTGACTCATTGACCAGAGGTTTGATCAATAGATCAATTTTATCTGATATCTGAACTGCTTCTTCAATATCAATGGCAATGCCTCCGCCACTTAAATTGACCAATCTTTGTGGAATTGCTCTGATGAGTTGTTTTTCATCAATGGTTTGTAGGACAAAATTAATCTTGCTATTCATTGCGGTGAGAGCTGTTGCGAGTAGAGAGCTTTTTTGGTTGATTTGAGCAATAACTTCATTAATTTGCTGATCAAGTTGAGCAAGGTTTTCCATGAAATACTCTTCAATGTATTTGGCATCCGCCGCCATAGGAAGTGCTGTTTCTTCGGCTTCTTGCTGTGACAGGATGCGGTAACTACACGGCATCATGACATCAATTCTGTAAAAGGAACGTTGATCTTTTCGCATTGGGCTTCTCTCTAGATAGATTTTGTGTGTTTTAAGGTTATCGTTTTAACCCAAAAGACTTGCGCTTTAGTTTAGTATAAAACGCCAAAGCGTATAAAAAACTCTTCAATTATTTTTGATTATAGGTCAAGCAAATTATTAAGCAGAAAATGCGCCAAATATCCTGAATGCAGAATAAAAGCCTGAAAGAAGGGGCGAGTATGAAATCTATAGTAAAGCGGGCGAGCCAGTCTGTTTATTAGGCTTTTCCGAGAGATTTTTTAGTCTTAGATGAGGTAGTGCTGACACCGCTAGCGCCATATAGCTTCACATTAGGCGATTCTTTACCAGAAATCAAATCAAGAGCGTGTTCGTTAATGTTGCTTAACATTAGAATGGCCATGCCGTTCGCTTGATTTAGAGCTTGGCAACGGTCAGAAAGCAGCGCTAATCTTTTAATATCTTGCTGGAGAGCTTTAGGTAGTTTTGTCGAGAGGTCTGAGTCGAATAAATTGGAGAGTGTAAGTTGGCTCGCGTTAAGATTTGACTCTAATAGGCTTGTAACCGTTGCAACCTCTTCGGATTTAGACTGTTTTATGCTTGAAGTTAGGGTAAGTTGTTCCGGATCATATTTCTTTAAGGCTTTTGATTCTGCCTCCAGAGATTCGAAAAAACTTTCAAGCAGATGCGTTAAATCAGCAACTAGTGAGGTTAGTTGCTGATTGTTTTGAATAGCTTGAGTTTCTGTCATAAATGGCGGCTTTAATTGCAGTCGGTTTTAAACTTTAAAACCTTGCAAATAAGGCTTCAGCTTGCATTAATTTATCTGCAACACGTTCAGCATCTACTTGATATGAACCATCCTGAATCGCACTTTTAAGCTCAGCAATGCGTACAGAGTTATCAATATCAACACTGCGTGCTTTTTGTTCAAGATTACTCACCTGAGAAAATACTTGGGTAAGGGTAACTTTGTCGCTGCTTGATTGAGATGCTGTAGTTGAACTATTTTCGCTTGCATCTTTATTCGGTGCTTTGACCGAATCGGGAGAGCGACTCTGCACCATATTGTTGTTTAAATTTTTAATATCCATTTTTTGGCCTCACACCTATTTTCTGTCATTTTAACAGCATTTCTTTTAGTTTCTACTTTTAATATCGGCAGAGTCTAGAAAGCTTTAGTAAAAATATTGATTTTTTATACAAAAATATTAGTTGTCTAAGGTGCAAGATCAATCCATAGGAAACCGAATTCTGATTTTGCCGTTAGACGAAAGCTGTAAAAAGCCTTTTAAGGTATTAATACCGTATTAGGAGCAATAACTATGCCTTTTATAATCTTGCTTGAAGACGAGTTTTTGACAGCAATTCGTTCTTGCTCAACGCCACTCTGTAAGGCAATGCCTTTAGTTCTTACTTGAATGCTACCGATTCGGCTAATCAAGGTTACTTGTTGTTTTTTTAGAACCCAATAAGGTAACTGTAAATCTTTTATTTTAAGAATGCGGTTGGCGCCAATCGATTTTTTGGTTCTCATGCCGATTGCGGCCTGTAATTTAATCATACTTCCTTGCGGGATTTTTTTATAAGGAACTAGGGCCATTTTCACATCCGTATCTTTTATAACGGCCTTTTTAAGGATTCCTTGAGTGGTAATTACGACCGCCTGCTTACCGTTTACCACAGCAGGTATAAAAACACGCCAGTTTGGCTGCTGACAACTGACGCTAATGGTCATTCGTCCGATGCCCTCGCTTGGGTTTCTATCTTTCAGTTCTAGAGGTTGTTTGCACTTGGGTAGCTTTAAGGTTGGACTTAATTTTCTAAGTTGAATTGAGGGCTCAAAAATTTGTTGGTCAATTTTTTGCTTTATGTGTTCAGTCACAAGTTGATGAATCTCATCCAGTGATTGATGCGTATTGGCTAGCGCTGTTTCTTGGGCTTGAATGCTCAAAGCTAAGCAAGTGCTCATCAGTAAAGTGAAAAGTTTTGAAATTGGTTTCTTCATGGGGCAATACTAACATGAGTTTAAATGGCTTTTAAAGGTCGCTTTAACTTAAGTTGGTTTATTAATACTGTTTATTGATCTATTATGATGGCATTCTAGTGGCAGAATCTTGAATCGATAGAACGGTTTCAAAAATTTAGCATACGACTAAACAAATAATGAGTAGGGTGGCGTTAAGATGTCTAGCTTTTTAAAAGGGGTTGACCAAAGAACTTCCTTAGCAGGAATGAATCGCATGGAGTTGCTATTGTTTACTATTAAAGGTAAGCAATTATTTGGGATTAACGTGTTTAAGGTACGGGAAGTAATTCGTACACCACCAATTTCACCTGTGCCTAAGTCAGACGCTCGAATAGTGGGTGTCGCGGATATACGTGGTCAGACTATGCCTCTGATTGATTTAGCGATGGCATTGGATTTGGAGGCGATCGCGCCTGAGAACCATTCGAAAAGTTTAACGATTGTGACAGAGTTTAATAGTTCAGTTCAAGGTTTCTTGGTGGAGGATGTTGATCGGATTGTTCATTTGCGTTGGGAAGATATTTTAGCGCCACCGGCTTCTTTGCAGGGTGTTAATTATTTGACGGGGATTACGCGTGCGCAAAATCAAATTGTCGAAATCGTAGATGTCGAAAAAGTATTGGTCGAGGTTTCAGGTACTTCTCTTGAGATGTCTGAAGATTATATTTTAGAGCATCAATCGATTACAAATGGCCATGATTATTTTGTTTTGGGTGCGGATGATTCTGTCGTCGCCAGAAATCAGCTTAAGGGCGTGTTAGATAAAATGGGCATCGCCAATAAAATTGTAAACAATGGTAAGTTGGCTTTAGATTTCCTAAAAAAATGGGCAGACGACGCTGATAAGGGGATTTCAGAGAAGGTAAGTAATCGTGTTTTGATGGTGATTTCTGATATCGAAATGCCAGAAATGGATGGTTATACCTTAACGACCAGTATTCGTAAGGATGATCGACTTAAGGATTTGTATGTGATTTTAAACTCTTCATTGAGTGGTGGGTTTAATGATAGCTTGACTGAAAAGGTGGGGGCTAATGTGTTTTTATCAAAATGGCACTCTGATGAATTAGCAGAAACCATTGTCGCCAGGATTGAAGCCATAGAGAGTGGAACGGTCGCATAATCTATTTCACAAATTCTTCTGTGATTTTTTGAATAAATAATAGGAACTGCCTTGATGTCAGGTTTTCAACAAATAATCGGTTTACTGGTGATGCTGTTTAGTTTAAATAGCCAAGCGGGTTTAACTGATTTTTTCTGTCTACAGGATAATGCTAGTTGCGTGGCTGAGCCGGCTGACGCAGCAGTCTCTGCTTCGCCTATAAAATCGCTATCAGCGGTTTCTACGCCAGAAGAAAATATATGTGTGGATGTTAAGGGGGTTGCCAGCACAGACGGTGTTGATGAGGCCTTTGCTCGTAAAATGGCGATTAGGGATGCTTTGAAAATGGCTAGCATTAGAAGTAATGTTAGTGTCAAAATAGATCAGTCGGTCGAGCAATACCAGCTCACCTTGGACAGTTCGCGCTTTACATCAAACAGTAAGGTTAAGAGCTTTACGGTTTTAAAAGAAGGTCTGGAAGAGTCTGATGATATGTATGGGCAGCCTAAAAAAGGACCACTTAACTATGAAGTGACTTTGAATGTTTGTCTGACGGAAGATCGTGGCGTTTGTACGGATTTGACTGGCAACCAGTATCAAACTCGTCTAGCAGTGGCGCCAGTCGTTATCGCCCATGCCAATCAAGCAAATGATGTTTCTAATCTCTTGATGGGCTATCAGCAAGAATTAGAGCGTCGTATCAAAAATCAGGGTTATCGTAACTTCAGTCTGATGTTAGAGTCGGTAGATTTACAGCCTAATTTAATTGTGGCACCCAACTTAGATCCAGAGTCATTAGCTGGAATTCGGGATAGGACTGGTGCTCAGTATCTGTTGTTAACGGTGATACGTTCAATCTCGACACATCAAAATGATGGTTACCTGAATGGCGCCAAGCGCTTTTATAATTTAGAAGTTAAGCCCGATAGCCGCCATTTAGAGGTCGACTGGTATGTGGTCGATTTAATGAAGAACAGAACGGTTCATCAAAAAAGAGAAGGTTTCGATGTTAAGGGGGATGTGACTGTTGGACGCGATAGGCCGTTTGGCAGCAATGCATTTTTTGCCACAGACACCGGAATGGCATTTCATGCATTGTTGGAAAAGCAGACTACAGATGTTCTGGATTTTTTACATTGCAAGCCGTTTGAAAGTCAAATTATCGATGTGCGCAACAATGAGTATATTGTCTATCTCAATTCTGAATCTGGTGCTAAGGTGGGGGATGACTTAGCGGTTTATCATAAGACAGGGCGACCAATACGTATTAATGGGATAGAGCTGGGTTCAGATGAAGTGCCGGGTGCTTTTTTGAAGATTAAGCGCATTTTACCTAAGTTTGCGATTGCTGAAGTGACTGCTAAAAAAGGCATTGTTCAGGTTGGAGATTTAGTTAAAGCTTGGTGATTCCTTTATCCTAAACTTTATGGTGGCAAGCTCTTTTATAGCCTCCCTTTAAAAAGCCAGCCCTTCATCAGGTTGGCTTTTTTGTTTCTACTGTTTACGCACTGAATAGTTTTCTAGTTAATTATGCGTCTCAGGTATTCTTAATTAGTGAGTCGTGCTGGGTCAAAAAAATAAGCTGTCAAAAAACTGACCAGGCCTGGTCAGTTTGTTTTTCTGAAATTAATTCATTCCTATTTCAGTGTGTCTAATGAGGTTTTTGCTGTCTATGGCTAGGTAACTTTATTTTCAAATTCCGCTAAAGTTTTTGAATAATCTGCCGAATACTCTCTGTTTTTCATTTCTTTAGGTCTTATTCGTTAAAAAAACACAAAAAATACAAGGGTTGGCATTTGTGTTGCTAGGTATATCTTTAAAAATGAGGTGCTAGCGGAATGTATACCGGAATCAGCATCCAGACAAAGAGACCAGAAAGGAATTGTTATGGCTGAATCAATATTTGGCATTCATGAAAGCGCCTTAAAAATACGAGAGCATCGAGCAGAGTTGTTAGCAAATAACTTGGCCAATGCAGATACACCGAATTATAAAGCCAGGGATTTGGACTTTAGGACGGCTTTACAAGATGCGCATAGTGGTACTCGTAGTTCGGAAACCGCTTCTATGACTAAAACCAATGCCCGTCATATTGATGGTGAGGTTTTCTCGAGTACTTCAAGCTACCTAATGTATCGTCAACCAACGCAGCCTTCTTTGGATGGCAATACGGTTGAAACACATATTGAAAAAGCCCAGTTTATGGAAAACGGTATGCAGCAAACTGCAACGCTTGAGTTTATCAATGGCAAAATTACGGGACTTCGCGAAGCTCTTCGAGGTGAATAGGTTAGCGAGTTAGGAGAATAAGTATGTCAATGTTCAATATTTTAGATATCTCGGCGACTGGTATGCATGCACAGACAGTGCGTTTAAATACCATCGCATCCAATATGGCTAACGTTGATAGTATCAGCTCCAATGCTGCAGATACTTACCGTTCAAAACAACCCGTTTTTCAGACGATTTTGGAAGGTAATAAAATGGAGCCAAGAGGCGGGGTTCGCGTTAAGGAGATTGTTGAGAGTCAAGAGCCTCTTAAAATGGAATATAACCCAAATCATCCTATGGCAAATAAAGAGGGCTATATTTTTAGACCTAATGTCAATGTGGTTGAAGAGATGGCCAATATGATGTCAGCTTCTCGATCTTATGAAACGAACATCGAAGTGATGAACACTTCAAAGCAGCTACTTTTAAGAACCATTCAACTTGGTAAGTAAGGAGAATCGTTATGGCAGATTTTTTACCTAACATTACAACCGGTAATAAGGATTATTTAACTGCGCTACAGCAGAATGTGAGTTCATCGACTTCTAATTCAGATAATGTGATGGATCAAACTGACTTTTTGATGTTGTTAACCACGCAGTTGCAAAACCAAGATCCGTCAAAACCGATGGATCCCACTAGTTTTGTAACCGATTTGACGCAAATGAGTCAGTTGGAGGCGACCACTAAAATGAATAGTTCGATTGTCGCGATGGCAACCAGCTTTCAAAATATGCAAACCATGCAGGGTGCTTCTTTGATTGGTAAAAATGTCCAGGTAACGGGTGAGGACTTTTCGCATAGCCAGGGTCAAACTTCACAGTTTCGGCTCAATTCTGAAGTGCCTATGACTGACGTGAAAGTCATTATCAGTGATCAAAATGGTATCGTAAAAGAACTTAGCATGGCCAGTTTGCAGTCAGGAGAGAAGGTCTTCGATTGGGATGGTTTGGATGATGTGGGTGCTGATCGCGCTAGTGGGGTTTACTCACTGACGGCCTACGGTACGAATAGCGACGGTGATCTCAAGTCAATTGATACAGTGGTCGCGGCTCGCGTTAATTCGGTCGGTATTGGTAGTGATGGAAATATGACTTTAACGTTAGCAACAGGTGAGCGCGTAGCGATGGATACAGTACGAGAAATTAGTGGTTAATTGCAGTGGCTTCGGCGGTTTACGTCAGTCCATTTTCTTACAACAGAACATTGAATAGAACAAATTAAAAACCTCTTTTTTTGAGGTTTTCATGAGAATTCACTAAGGAGAGTCATCATGGGTGCACCTTTCGATTTAAATGCATTAAGTGGTATTAATGCAGCTTCAAGCGGCCTGGCCGTTATTTCCAATAACTTGGCTAACGCACAATCGACAGGCTTTAAAAGCTCTCGTGCAGAGTTTGCCGATATGTTTTCTGGGGCGCAATCATCGCCAGGTAATGGGGTAAGGGTTGAGAATATCACTCAAGATTTTACCCAAGGAACCCTCACTGGAACAGGTCGAGAGTTGGATATGGCTATTGATGGTGAGGGTCTATTCGTTTTAGAGGATCCAACTGGTAAATACCCTGCATTATATACCCGTAACGGCTCATTTAAATTAGACAAAGATGGCATGCTGGTGAATCAGAGTGGTTTTCCTGTACAAGGTTACTTGCGTAATGAGGCGGCGCATTTAGCGGATCCGAGTATTACTGATCCAATCTTTGAAACGACTCTGAGTTCGATTGATTTGGATGATGCCAATAAGGATCCGCGGGCGACGACAGAGATGAACTTTGACCTCAATGTCGATGGTCAAGAAGATAACAATATCAATTTGGATAATGTTTCTGTTGGTTTGAACTCCACAGGTCTTTTAAGCTTGGCGGACGCCGATAATAATAATATGTTGAAATTAGCGCATCCAGCTGGAACCGATACTGGTTTGGCCACGGGAATTCCTTCGGTTGGAGATACTCCAACGGATGATACACCTTACACGGGATTTCCTGACTTCTCGACCAATAAGATCGTCTTTGATTCTTTAGGCGGTGAACACCGCTTAACAGGTAGCTTCTATAAACGAACCGTGGTAGCGGAAGGGATCGATCCTGCCTTTAATGCTGGAGAGAAATATACCAGTTGGCTTGCGCAGTACACCATGGAAGACTTCGATGACAAGACTAATGCTTGGATTCCAAGTGGTTTCTATGATAGTAATACGGCGAGTCCAGCAGTAAGCCCTTCTGATCCAGAGGTGGGTGATGCTTCTGCTAAACTCTATGAGTTACGTTTCGATACGGATGGTAATTTAGCAGGCGTGTATGAGCCAGCCAGTGCCAATCAGCCAACCAGTGCGGATATAGGTCAATCGTTGAGTGTGACAGGTGCTTGGGTTAGTACAGGAACGACTCAGCCTAATATGGATTGGACGGTAACAGATCCATTGACCGGCGCGGCTGATCCGGTTTCTATCGATATTGATTTTGCGCCTATGACAAGTTTTGCCGGCTCTTATGATATTCGAGGCGTTTCGCAAAATGGTTTTAGTATCGGGGATTTGGTCGGTTTAACAACCTCTAAGAATGGGATTATAGAAGCTCGCTATTCCAACGGACGTTCAGTTGAAATTGCTCAGTTGGCGATGGCTAATTTTAATGACAAAGACAAAATGCAAAAGTTAGGTGGGCAAACTTATGCGGAGTCATTTGAGTCAGGTACTGCGCAAATCGGTAGACCCAGTGAAAATGGTATGGGGGCAATATTAGCGGGCTCTTTAGAGTATTCCAATGTGGATGTTGCGGGTGAGTTGGTGAATATGATTCAGACCCAGCGTACTTACCAGGCGAGTGCTCAAGTTATTTCAACTTCACAGCAGTTAACGCAAACCATTTTACAGCTTTAACTTACGCTTTTAATTTCACAATTAGTTTTTCTGGTCTTGCCGGCAATTTCGTTGCCGGCTTTTTTGCCACCTGGCAAACCCCTCCTGTATAAGTTTATCGGCTGCTTTCTGAAATCTTTAATTAAAAATGTTTATTAAGTTGGCATGCTCTCTGCTGTATCTTCATTGAAAATAAAAGGCATGTCAAAATGCTAACACACAAGGGAAACTCATTCGGGCATTAGACCCAATCAAATAAAGAGTTTCGAACCTGGGGGCGCGTTAGTAACGTTTAACGCTTTCCCATTTTTTTTTGACTAGACATAGATTGAATTAGCGGAGTAACTGATCATGGATCGTATGCTGTATATTGCAATGAGTGGTGCCAAAGAGGTCATGCTTTCACAGGCAAATAACTCTAATAATTTGGCGAACGCAAGTACCGATGGCTTTAAGCAAGATTTCAATGTTTTTAGAGCACAGCATATGCAAGGTCCTGGCTGGGAGTCTCGTGCTTACTCCATGGATGAACGCCCCGCGACTGATTTTTCAGCGGGCGCGATAAAGGTAACAGGTCGTGGTTTAGATGTCGTCACCAAGGAAGATGGTTTCTTAGGTATTCAAGCCCCTAATGGCGATGAGGCCTTTGTTCGTAGCGCCAGTTTACAGGTTTTGGAAAACGGGAATTTAGTCGACGTTAAAGGTAATCCGGTCTTAAACGAGACGGGTGTCCAGATTAATGTCCCGCCTTCGAAAAGCATTACGATTGGTGATGATGGCACGATTTCAATTGTGCCTGCAGAATCGCCTAGTAATCAATTGGTGGTTTTGGATCGTTTACGGTTGGTTAAACCGAATATACAAGATTTAGAAAAAGGCCTTGATGGCTTTACCCGCTTGAAAGAGGGTGGGAATCCTGTGGTGCAGGAGAACGTCATGGTCGTGAGTGGCGCTTTGGAAAGCAGTAATGTTAATACCGCTACGGCTTTGGTCAATATGATTGAGTTGTCTCGTAAATATGAGATGCAAGTCAAGATGATGTCGACCACCAAAGCTCATGCACAGAAATCAGATTCACTGTTGTCGTTAAGATAGGCTAAGGAGATAGAAAGATGAATAGAGCACTTTATATTGCTAAAACAGGTTTAGAAGCTCAGCAGTTTCGTTTAGCTGCGATTTCTAACAACTTAGCCAATGCCAATACCTATGCCTATAAAACAGGGCGTGCGGAATTTGATGACTTACTCTACCAAAATGTTCGTCAGCCGGGCGCTCAAGCGACGCAAGATGAATCGAATACACTACCTTCTGGCTTGCAGCTCGGAACGGGTGTTAAGGCCATTGGTGTACAGAAAATCCATACCCAAGGTAACTTGATGGTGACCGACAATCAGTTGGATATCGCGATTGAGGGGAAAGGTTTTTTTCAAACCTTGGATCAGGAAGGGAATTTAATGTATACCCGTGATGGTTCTTTTCAGGTGAATCAAAACGGAGATGTCGTAACTTCCTCGGGCTATTTACTGGAACCCAATATTAACATTCCGCAAGATTCGACGAATATTTCGATTACCCGAGATGGTGCGGTGTTTGTATCTCAGCCTGGTCAGGTTGCGCAAAATCAAGTGGGTCAGATTGAGTTAACAACCTTCATTAATCCGGCCGGATTGGAGTCGATAGGACATAACTTCTATCTCGAGACGACGGCCAGTGGTGTTGCTAATGTCAATAATCCGGAAACCGCAGAAGCGGGTTCTTTAACCCAGGGAGCGCTTGAGTCTTCTAACGTAAATACGGTTGAAGAATTGATTGGAATGATTGAAGCACAGCGAACTTATGAGATGAACTCTAAAGCGATCTCAGCAGCTGATGGCATGATGCAGTACTTAAATAACAATACTTAAAAAACATAATATCCAGAAAAATACCGTGTAGAGCACGATACAGGGGTTGGAAAATGAAGACTAATTTGAAAAAAATGCTTAAATTGAGTAGCGCAATCACGCTGTCAGCACTTGTGTTAACGGGGTGTAGTAGTGCGCCAGAGCGCATGCAGAGTATGAGTTATGCGCCCAGTTATCCCATGAATATTCCGCAACCAGAGCAGCCTAAAAATGGTTCTTTGTATCAGGTGGGTGGCATGACGCTGTTTGATGATTCTAGAGCGCATAGAATCGGCGATATTATTACCATTGATCTTTCAGAAAGCATGTCAGCAAATAAGAAAGATGAAGCCAAATACGATAAATCAAATAGCCAAGATTATGGTGTAACAACCCCCTTTGGTATTACAACACCGAACAATGTCGTCGGAAATTTCATTAATGGGGTAACCGCTCCTTTGCAGGGTTTATCGGTTGGCTACGGCTCTGAAGGTTCGTTTTCTGGTAAAAGCAATGTTAAGCAGAATTCAAGTTTAGAAGGTTCCATTGCTGTCACGGTTGTTGAGGTTATCTCGAATGGCAATCTGGTGGTGAGAGGTGAAAAGTGGATTACGATTCACGATGGCGATGAAGTGGTGCAGTTTGCAGGGATTATTCGACCTGAAGATATTCAGCCAGATAATACGATTTCATCCGTTAAGGTCGCAGACGTCCGCTTAGTTTATAAAGATGTGGGTATGTCGGGTGATACTGCAAGATCAGGTATTGGTACACAGTGGTTAAGTAAGTATTGGCCTTTGTAAGTCATTGATGTATAGGGTTATTTTGTTTAGGCTGACTAGTGCGTAGTAAGTGCTGTTGTGTTCAAACAATATTCCAATTTTTCGAAAAGCAATCAGTCTATACAATGGATCTTAACCCCAAAGTTTCTATTGGCTTCTTTTACAAGCAAATTTTTGTTAGTCAGTTTTTTCATTCAAGAGCGTCTTTCTATAGATAGAGGCTCATTTCAGTATTTTGGAAGTTACCAGGCCTGGTAGCTTTTAAAAGCACTTTTTTTACAGTTTTTTCTGGTCTTTGGGGGTGCTGTGCGCCCCATTTTTTTATTCTTTTTTCTAAATTCAAGCCTATAACGGCAGATTCAACCAATTCTTTAGTCTTCTTTCCATTCTTTGGCACATCAAATGCTTAATCACTGTTGACGCTGAATAGCGTATATAATAAAAAATATAATAAACAAAGACTTACCAGAAAAAACGATTCCAAGGGGATTCCAATGATCACACGAAAGCTCGTCATGATTTTGACACTATTGATAGTTTGGAGTAATTATAGTTATGCAGAGCGTGTTAAAGACATCGCTAATGTCGGGGGCGTACGTGCCAACCATTTAATTGGTTATGGCTTGGTGGTTGGTTTAACCGGTTCAGGGGATAAAACGCCCTTTGCAGAACAAAGTTTATTGAGTATGTTGAATAAGTTTGGGATTCATATGCCTTCCGGGGTAAAAACCAATGCCAAAAATATTGCAGCAGTAGCGGTGCATGCCGAGTTACCTGCTTTTGCAAAACCTGGGCAGAAAATTGACATTACAGTCTCCTCGTTAGGTAATGCTAAAAGTTTACGTGGCGGAACTTTGTTGTTGACGCCTTTAAAAGGTGTCGATGGTAATGTCTACGCCTTAGGTCAAGGTAACTTGGTCGTGGGTGGCTTAGATGCCAGTGGTGCAGATGGTTCTCGAATTACTATTAATGTACCGAGTGTCGGTCGTATACCTGATGGAGCGATGGTTGAAAGAAGCGTTAATACCGGATTTGAACTAGGTAATACCATTAGCTTAAACTTAAAAACGGCTGACTTTACAACAGCAACCAACCTTGTCACAGCGATTAATGACATGCTAGGAGCGGGCACCGCCAGTGCGTTAGATGCAGATACTGTCGAAGTGATGGCACCTAGAATCGTTGATCAGCGAGTAAGTTTTCTATCCATTCTAGAAAATATTGAAGTGGTTCCTGGTGAAGAGTCCGCCAGAATTATTGTTAATTCCAGAACTGGAACGGTCGTGATTGGTCAAAATGTGCGAGTGAGTCCTGCTGCGGTAACGCATGGTGGGCTTACCGTAAAAATCACTGAATCCATGGATGTTTCTCAGCCCAACGCTTTTGCGGGTGGCACCACAGCAGTCACGCCTGATTCTGTGGTGGATATCGAAGCCAGTGGCAGTGGTCATATGTTCAAATTTCCGAAAGGGGTTTCTCTGGATGATATCGTGCAGGCGGTAAATAAAGTCGGTGCTGCGCCAGGAGATTTAGTTGCCATTCTTGAAGCGCTTAAACAGTCAGGCGCTTTAAAAGCTGACTTGATGATTATTTAGCGGAAAGCTTGGAGAAATTTATGGAAGTTCCAAAATTGAGTACAATGCAGCCTAATCAAAGTTCAAACGTTCAAACGTATCATAACTATACTGATGTGAATGCGTTAAGCGGTTTGAAAAAGCAGGCGCGTGATGACCAGGAGTCTGCATTGAGACCAGTTGCAGAGCAATTTGAAGCGCTCTTTGTTCAGCAGATATTGAAAGAGTCCAGAAAAGTCAGTTTTGATGAAGGTTGGCTAGATGGCGGGCAGGGCGATTTTTATAAAGACTGGTCAGATAAACAGTTGTCATTAAACTTATCTTCTAAAGGAACGCTTGGGTTTGCCGATAGTATAGTTGAACAACTTGCTCCGAACCTGCCTAAAGCGGCACAATTAAAACAAGAGTCGGTTCATCCAGACCCTAAAAAACCGCTGGACAATGCTGTAAGCCCCTTGTCAACCGAGCAAGCAATAGCCTTTAGAAAATTGAATAAGTAATGTTCTACGAGTGTTTGTTAAAGACTGAAAAAAGGAAACCATTATGAGTGACATGTTAATGATCGGCTCAACAGCCACGAGTGCTTTCAGAAAGGCACTTGAGGTCACTGGGCATAACGTCGCCAACATTGCGACGGAAGGTTACAGTCGTCAACGTGCTGAATTTGTGAATAACTCTGCTCAGATTGTTGGAGCGATTCAGAAAGGTGGTGGCGTGCGAGTTGACAATGTCATGCGTATTCAAGCGGATTATATTCAGTCACAATTGGTTAATTCGAGTTCTACTAAGTCTCGTTATGAAGAAAGTCTTCAACAGTCAAAACAGATCGAAGGTCTCATTGCAGGGAATGATGAGGGTGTTCAGCAGGTGGTTCAGCAGTTCTTTGATTCGATGCAGAACTTAGCAAGCAATCCGACATCAAACGTAAATAGACAGTTAGTTATTCATGAAGCTTCAAAACTAGAGAGTCATATCGTGAACTTAACCTCTGTTTTAGTCAGTAATGAAGATGACGTTAACAACCAAATTGACAATATGATTTTAGAAATTAATGCGCGAGTAGATCTCGTTGCGCGTGTTAATGCTGAGGTTGGTAACACATTAAACAATGGTGGCCAATTACCGAATGATTTACTTGATCAAAGAGATCAAGCTATTTTAGAGTTGAGTAAGTTTCTGGATATCAAAACGCATCAAACTGAAAATGGCGGTATTGATGTTTATACCGCAAGTGGTAAATTCCCATTGGTCAGTGATGGTACTGTGACTCGACTTGACTCGAAGTTGAGTGAGTTTTCGAATGAAAACAGAAAAGAAGTTTATATGACAATTTCTGGTCAGAGTCGTGATGTTGGTGAGTTTATTACGGGGGGGCGTTTAGGTGGGATTTTAGACTTTCGAAGTGAGATGTTAGATCCGGCTAAAAATGAATTAGGTGTCATGTTAAATGGCCTGGTGGCAAGCACTAATTGGCAGAACTACCAAGGTTATGATGTGAATGGTGATGCAGGTGAAGAAATCTTCACTCCTTTGGCAGTGTCGGGAACAAAAAGTATTAATAATGCCACAGGCAGTAACGATGGTTCCGCAATTCTAGTTCAGTTTAATCCCACTGCTCCAGCAGGCGCCCCAAATGCACCGCCTTATAATCCTGCTGGATTACAACCTTTAACTTACGGTGATAAGGAAGCTTATCTTGCTAATGCTTATGACAGTATGGGGAATATGAAGGCCAGTGAATACATTATGACCCATGATGGTGCTAACTTTTTGGTCACAAATCGAGAAACCAATGCCTTATTGGGCACTGTGATTCCTGGTACGCCAGTTGAAATTGATGGTTTAGAGTTTTCAGTACCAATTCCACCTGCAGCGATCTATCAGGCAGGGGATAGTTTTGTAATTAAGCCTCACCAAGCGATCTTAAAACAGTTTGAAGTCAGATTAGATGACCCTGATAAAATTGCGGCTAGAGGCCAGTCTCCAGCGGATACCAACGCTGATGGTTCAATCTTAGATGAGGTGCCAACAGCAGGGGCTCAAGGGGATAACGTCAATGCGGCCAACCTGGCAAACCTTGGTTCCAAAAAAATTCTTTATTCGGATGCCTTGAATCAACCGACCGAAACTATATTGGGCGGTTATTCAATTATGGCAACGGGTATTGGGATGTATGTACAAAGTTCTGATATTAAGTTGCAAGCACAAACAGCCGTATATGAAAATGTTCTCGATAGAAGAGAATCATATTCAGGGGTGAGCCTGGATGAAGAGGCTGCTAATTTGGTCCGTTTTCAGCAGGCTTATGAAGCTGCTGCACAAGTTATTTCAACATCAAAGTCAATTTTTGATACATTGCTTAGCGCAGTGAGAGGGTAATTAGATGAGGATTTCTACAAATCAATTTCATAGTCAGGGTATCAATTCGATTCAAAGACATCAAGAGAACTTGTTAGACATGCAGGTTAAATTGAGTACTGGTAAACGTGTTAATAAAGCCAGTGATGATCCTGTGGCTGCAGGCCAAATTCACTCTATGAACCGTACTATGAATACCATCGATCAATACGCACGTAATGGCGAGTTTGCTAAAACCCAGTTGGTCCTAGAAGAGACGGCGATTGATGACACCACTAATTCGCTACAGAGAGCCCGTGAATTGGGTATTCAGATGATTAATGGCACCTATAATCCGAGCAATCGTATGGCGACAGCGCAAGAGATCGGACAAATTATCAATCAAGTGCGTAGTATGATGAATTACTCTACTTCAGAAGGAGAATCTCTGTTTGCAGGTAATGATGTTGATAAACAGCCCTACGTAGTAGATGGGGGAACTTATGATGATACCACCACGGTACCGGTCGAAGTCGAAAATGGTTTTTATTCTTATATAGGTAATTTACCTGTAGCGGATCCTGATTATTCCCCTACCGCTAATTTTGGCTCGCGTTTTTTGCAGATAGGTTTTGATTCTGATAATAAACTTGCTTCAGATGACAGCGGTGATGCTGCACGAGTTCGAGTTAGTGATAATGGTTCGGATGTATTCAATATTCCTGGTGGCGCAACCTCTCTAGTAAAATACGATGATGGAGCAGGTAATCCGCCTGACAGCAATATCTTGAATGTTTTGGTGGAAATGAAAAAGCAGCTTGATGCAGGAGTGCCGGTTTCACTAGAAGTGATTGAAGATATTACCGGCAGTATCACTCACTTATCGCAAGTTAGAGCCGAAATAGGTGGGCGTCAAAACCGAATTGAAAATCAATATGAAGCGGGTGAGAACTTTAAACTTGCTTTGGCGGAGAGAAAATCAAACCTTGAAGACCAGGATGTTGTTGCAGGGATTTCAGAGTTTACTCGAAATCAAACAGCCTTGCAGATGGCGCAACAAATCTTTAGTAAGGTTCAGAATTTATCGCTTTTTAACTACTTACGTTAGCGCCAAGATTTTGGCATAAGTAAAGTGGTACTGGAATTGCTAAAGCCTCCTATATGGAGGCTTTATTTGTGAAATTAAAAACAAATTTACTGTGGGTGTTTACCAGCATATGGCTGTTAAGTGTTACGTTGAGTGCGTATATGCTTTTACAGAAATCGATGGTTAAAGCTAAGTTCGAGTCGGTATCTCAAAGTACTTTGAGCATGACTCGCCAAACTACTGAGATGGCTACACTTGCTAAAGGCTCTGAGCTGGATGCTCCTCTCCCTGCAAGAGGGTCTAATATTGTTTTACGAGATGAGGTTGTTAAGCAGATCAAGACAAAACAACAGGCTACTGTATTCTCAAAACCACCTGATTTAGAGAGTAGGTCTGCAGTGTTAAATGCTTATGTCACCTCTACATTGACATCAGATCCTGGTGCAAAGGAACAGGCATCTGAATTATCGCCTTCATTAGTGGTTTATCCTCAAGAATTAATTTTTGAATTTCCACGTGCACTTGCAACTGAGCAAAATATTAAAAGCGCCATGGTTAGGTTGCTTCTCAGTAAAACACCTTTTAAAGAGACCAATTGGCTGGATAAAAGCCCCGTGTCTTTAAAGCAAAGACCTTTTTTCTATAAGAGAGTTTTGGATCATAATGGCCAGCCAATGCGCTATCCTTTTGCGGTCTTTAACTATGTTAATCATCTTCTGAAAATAGGTGCGGTAGAAGGGTTTACGACTCAATCTGAGTTTGTTTGGTTGCATATTCCTGTCACAGATAAAAATGATTTAGTCCAGATTGAAAAATACAGTCAAATTGTGGATAACTATGCAAAGCAGTTTAATATCTCGCCAAACTTAGTCTTCGCTATTATGGAGGTTGAAAGTAATTTTAATCCAGAAGCGGTAAGTCGTTCGAACGCTTTAGGTTTGATGCAGCTTAAAGCGAATGCGGCTGGTCAGGATGTTTATAAACTGATCGATCAACGAGATGGCAGGCCTGGTAAAAAAGAATTATTTGATTCTGAAAACAATATCCGGATGGGCACCGCTTATTTAGGTTTACTTAAACACGACTATTTGTCGGGTGTTCGGAATGCCAAAAGCAGAGATTTTTTGACAATAGCTTCATACAATGGCGGTTTGACAGCAGTTTTAGAAACCTTTTCTGATTCAAAAGAGAAAGCGATTAGCAAAATTAATCGCTTGCACCCTAATCAGGTTTATCGTACCTTAAGATATGGCCTTAAATCTAAAGAAACCAGGCTTTATATTGAGAAGGTTTTGAAGGCCAAAGATCGTTACCAGGAACTATTAGACGATTATGTCTAAGTCAGAAAGTTCAGTCTAAGGAAATTAATAATGTTTAACCATAAAAGTATTTTGATTACTGGCGGTAGAGGGGACATTGGAGAGTGTGTTGTATATTGTTTCTCAGGGAAAGTCGGTTTTTTGTCTATTAAAGACCTTAAAAAATATAATCAAGTGGCATAGGGCATTAACTCTATGATTCCTTATGGCAAGCAAGATATTTCCCAAGCCGATATTGATGCGGTGGTTGACGTTTTAAAGTCTGACTATCTGACGCAAGGCCCTCAAGTCCCACTGTTTGAAAAGACCGTTGCAAGCTACTGCGGTGCTGAACATGGTGTGGCTGTAAATAGTGCCACATCAGCACTACATATCGCTTGTTTAGCGCTAGGTTTAGGAGAGGGTGACTGGCTTTGGACCAGCCCTAATACCTTTGTTGCATCGGCTAACTGCGCTTTATATTGTGGGGCACAAGTTGACTTCGTGGATATCAATCCTCATACCTATAATATGTCTGTGGTTGCATTAGAGCATAAACTCCAGCAAGCTAAGCAAACCAATACACTGCCTAAAATTGTTATTCCGGTACACTTCGCAGGCCAATCCTGTGAGATGCAAGACATCTATGCTCTAAGTCTGGAGTATGGCTTTAAAATCATTGAAGATGCAGCACACGCGATTGGTGGTAAATATTTGGATAAGCCGATAGGGGGATGTCAGTATTCTGATATTACGGTATTTAGTTTTCATCCGGTTAAAATTGTGACCACAGGTGAAGGCGGAGTTGCAACCACTAATCAAGCGGCCTTAGCTGAAAAAATGCAGTTACTGCGCAGTCATGGTGTGACGCGTGATCCACATTTGATGACCAAAGCTTCAGAAAGTGAAGGTGCTTGGTATTACCAACAAGTGGCGTTGGGCTTTAACTATAGAATGACTGAGATGCAGGCTGCTCTAGGGGTTAGCCAGATGCAACGAGTTGATGAGTTTGTCAGCATTCGTAAAGCGTTTGCTAAACGGTATGATGAACTCTTGCACAATCTTCCTTTGGTGTTACCTTTTCAACACGCCGATAGTGACTCTTCCTTTCATTTATATCCAATATTAATTCAAACAGATCTTATTTTTAAAACCCGCGCAGAGGTTTTCAAAGCCCTTCGTGAACATGGTATTGGTGTGAATATTCATTATATTCCAGTACATACTCAGCCCTATTATCAAAGAATGGGCTTTGCAGAGGGGGAGTTCCCCGTTGCTGAGAGCTATTATCAGCAAGTCATTAGTATTCCAGTATTTCATGCGATGACCATTCAAGATCAAGATAGAGTGGTTGAAGTTTTAGAGCGAGATTTGATATGAAACTTTGTGTAATCCCCGCACGAGGTGGCAGTAAGCGTATCCCAAGAAAAAATGTTAGAAGTTTTTTAGGAGCGCCTGTTATTTCTTATGCCATTAAGGCGGCATTAGAATCAGGTGTTTTTGATGAAGTTGTGGTTTCCAGTGATGATCCAGAAATCATTGAAATGGCGAAAAGATTCGGGGCAACAGTACCTTTTGTAAGGCCTGACCATTTGTCTGATGACCATACGACAACTGTCGAAGTATTGAATCATTGCTTGAATTGGTTCGAATCTCAAGGAAACATTGTTCAAAGTTTGGCGTGCATTTATCCCGTCAATCCATTCTTGACTTCAAGTCTGTTACAAAATGCCCATAACGCTTGGTCAAACAGTGATGCACAATATTGTTTTTCGGTCAGTGAGTTTCATTCAGCGCCTCAAAGAGCTTTGACTATGACGGCAGAGGGACGGATTTCATCTATAGATGATCGCTACCGAAATACGCGAACCCAGGATTTGGACAAAGCTTATTTTGATGCAGGAATGTTTTATTTTTTTGATAGCGAAGCGTTAAAGCAAGGATTGCCTATTTATTCTGAGGTGTCATTACCTTATGTGTTACCTAGGTATCAAGCCCATGATATTGATACTGAAGACGACTGGCAATATGCAGAAAAAATTTATAAAGCTTTTGAAAATGATTTTAGATAAAGGTAGGTGGTATAAATGAGTGTTTATGAGGAAATTCAGGTTTCAGTCAACCTAATGGAGCAACAATCGGACTTGTACCGACCTACTGCATTTTGGAGGACGGCATCTGCAGAGATTATTGAAGAAGCTAAATGCCAGGGCTTAGAAAACTTTAGGCGCTTTGATTGTTCGCTAATGTTTTTTGTCCCGACCTATGGCTTACCAGGCAATGGTTTGTCTCCTCGGGTCGTTGATCAAACCTTAGCATTGGTGAGAGAAGATCAACAAAACCCAAAACAGAAAGCTTATGTTGAGCGAGTTCTGAACGGTTATGAATCAGCATTGGCTGATTATCGAGTTTTATTGGCAGCCAGTTCGCCAGACTCTTGCCTTGATCTAACGAGTTTTTCAGAGAGTGAAGTAGGTAATCCTATTGAGCATTTTGAATTTGAGGGAAAGAATTACAGCCGTTCTGCATTAAATTATTTATTAGGGCTTTCATTCGCACAAAAACACATCAATTTTAGTGACGTTAATGTGGTTTTAGAAGTCGGTGGAGGGTTTGGAACTTTGGGTGAAATCCTCCTTAAAACCGATGATTCTATTAAATATATTGATGTGGATATCCCTCCTACCGCCCATTTTTCAAACTTTTATCTAAAGGAGGTTTTTGGAGCGGAAAATGTAAGTTCTTTTCCAGATTTAGAACCTTTGAACGAGATTAGCATTAAGGACTTAAAGCGCGCCAGCGTTTTGTGTTCTTGGCAATTGGAAAAACTGGTCGGTAAAATCGACTTTTTTGTCAATTACATCTCTTTTCAGGAGATGGAAAGAGAAGTGGTGAATAATTATTTGAACCATGTTTCTCGCTTAGGTGCTAAATGGGTGATGTTAAGAAATCTTCGTGAAGGCAAGCAGGTTAAAAAAGATAATGGTTTAGGTGTTGATAAGCCAATTAAGTCGGCTGACTACGGTGACATGTTAGGAAATGCTTATGAACTGGTAGCTCAAAATGTTATGCCATTTGGGTTTAAAACGGTTGATGGCTACCATTCTGAAATTTTAATCTTTAAATTGAAAGATTCACTGCTTTAGAAAATTCGATGCGCTGGTTTTAGGATAGACATATGATATTCAGGCTTAAGGGATGAGGGGGGGGGGTTAGGGTTGATTCCTCGCTTCGCATTGGTATTGGTCATGTAAGGCGTTGCCTGACGTTGTCGGGATTTCTTGCGCGAATAGGGAAATGTCGTAGAGTTTTTATGTCGAAAGCTTAAGGGGCATCTATGCAATGGGAGTGGCATATACCGTTATTAGATGATGCTCGAAAATTAGAATTGACGATGTTCAACTCGCCTTTTGACGTTTCCGAAGCGCATATTCGCAGTGTCAGGCCTGGTTATGGCATGGCACCAAAATACGTTGATGAAATTGTTGGAATGCGGGTAATGAAAGATGTTGCCTTTGGTGATGCGATTCAAAGTAACTTGTTCTCACCAATTAAATGATTTAATGGCTTGAGTCCTTAAGGACTCAAGCCACAATGTGTACAGCAATGTAAATGTTTGAACACAGTACCAAATATACTCAAGAATTGAATGACACAGGATTCACAATGTTAAAAGAGATTGAAATAACACAAGCAATCGAGAATAAGTTTGGTGAAAAATATTATTCAGAGATTAACAATTTAACATTTGAGAAGCTCTCTTCCCATAGTGTATTTAATAAATTCTACAAAGAGTTTGTGGGAATGGAAGAGCATGTCCTGATTGTGGCAGGTTCCGATTCAGGCCTGTTATTTCAATATGTAAAGAGTCATGATTTACCCAAGAATTTACATTTTATTTTCGTTGAATTTGATAATGTGATTGCAGCCTCTGATGTATTAAATCAAGTTGATGCAGAGAGTGACGCTAACATTCGAGTGGTCGGGCCTGATTTTAATTTTGTACAGCTTGAATCTGAATTCAGTTCTTATGTGATTAGAAGAAAAATTAATTTAATCAAATCTTTGGCGGTGATGGATGCGAAGCCAGGAACGCCATATTATCAGCTTTCGGAGCAACTAGAAGTAAGGTTTAATGCGTTTAGAAGAAGTGCCTACAATGGTTTGAGTACCCGTGTTTTTGAAGAGGAGCGTATTCTGAATGCAGCCGATAATATGACGCCTGTCAGTGTGCTTGCAGGTGATCTTGAAGGTAAGGATGCCATTATTATTGGAGGTGGCCCGACATTGGATGACTCTATCGACTGGATCAGAGCTAATCAAAGTCGTTTCATTGTGGTCGCTGCGGCGCGTGTTGCAAAACGGTTGGCTAAGGAGTCCATTGAGGTTGATTTTTTCATCACGGTTGACCCTTTTCCATGGAGTTTTGATAACTCTAAAAGTGTACTCGCTTTTTCAGAGAGTAGTATTTTGATTCATAGTTTCCATGCCCAACATAAATTGGTCAGCCAGTGGAATGGACTTTCAGTGTATTCAGGTCCCAAATATGGCTGGTTCGGGGAAGGCAGAGTTGAGAATATCCAGACACCAGGCCCTACAGTTACGAACTCGGCACTGCATATTGCATGTTCATTGGGTGTTAAGAGGGCCTTTTTAGCTGGAATTGATTTCTGTTTTGCGGGTGGTTTAACGCATGAGTCAGGCAGTGATGAAGCCAAAATGTCTGATACCTTTGGATATAATAGTAAAGCCAAGTTAGTTGATAATGAAGGTAACTTGACGGAAACTGCTGATGATTTTTACTCAGCCTGGCAGTCTATGCAAAATGCGATCCAAATCTATAAAGCCACTAAACCAATCGAATTTATCAGTTTAGGTTTGCATTCTGCGAAGATGAAAGGGGTGCATTATGTACCGAGTGATGAGATTGCGTTAGATGAAACGGATAAAGCCTCATTGATTGCAATGATTAAGGATAAGCTATATTTAAGTGTCGCCGAACGGAAAACAAATGTTGAAAATTCCTTGTCGGAATTAAAGGTTCAGTTGCAACGTTTCACGAAACTTCAAAAGCATGCTCAAGAAGGTTTAAAAACAGCGGATAAAATTTACAATGGAACAACCTGGCAACCCAATGAAAAGAAAATGGAGCGTATCCAAAAGATTCGTAAAAAAGTAGACAGCTTGATAGGTTTAGATGGAGATATGCTTATGAACTATCAGGCAAGTTTTTTTAGCGAATCATTTAAGCCTGTTGAAGATGAAACGGCAATGAAGCCAGAAGAAGTGGTTGAGCAGCTGGAGGCTTTTTTTGGTGGTGTACAGAAGGTGGCCGGTGATTTTATTGAGATTCTTGAAAAAGGTATTGACAGAGCCAAGCTTAGAAATGATGAACTCAATAACAAGGTTTTACCTTCAAAATTAATCGATCGTTGGGAACGCTGGCAAGAGTTTGGGCGTTCAATTCAGTGGCAAAGCTGGCATCAAACAAGTTTGCCTGATGCAGAACAGGCTGTTTTAGAGGCGGCAATTCAAAGCTTTACAGATGAATATGAGAAGCAAGACCATTACTATATTTCGACGGTTAAAGCTAAAATTAATAATGTAAATACGCTTTTTGTACGTGCAAAACAGGCATCGGACAGTGGTAATGTGAGTGAAATAGTGGACTTGATAGCGCACTCTGAAAGTCTTGAAGCAAAGAATGATTCTCAGAAGCATTCTTTTATCTCTCTGCTTAAAGGTATGCGAGATGAGATGCAAGGAGAATATGAAACGGCCATTAAACATTATCAGCAAGTAGAGATGCCTCAGTTCAAGCACTTTGCTTTACAGAGGTTGTTGAATCATTATATGGATCAGAAAAATTATGAACAGAGTCTGCCGGTGCTTGAGCAATTGTGTGCTGTTTCTACGGAGTACATGATTCCTTATGCAGATATTCTCTGGTTGATGGAGCAGCATGTTCCTGCCACTCAGGTTTTACACCTCTATCTCCAGCAGCATCCAGAGCAATATGCCGTTCAAAATAAGTTTGCACAATTTTTGATGGAGCTTGGAGAGCGTGAAGCAGCGCTTGAAACCGTTAATATGGTGTTGGAAAATGAGCCCAATGACAAGACTGCTATGCATCTCCAAGCACAGTTAATGCAGGCATAGGGATGCAGCTTTCTTTAGAAAGTGTTGATTGCGTATGGAATGCTTCGCCACATAATGCCTTTACCGATCTTATTCATTATCAAAATGAATGGTATTGCGGGTTTCGCGAAGGCAGTAGTCATATGTCCTTGGATGGTCGAGCGCGTATTCTTAAATCTTCTGATGGCGTAAGATGGTCTGAGTTTGAACTGCTGAGTTGGCAGGGGGGTGATGTTCGGGATCCTAAGTTTACGATTATGCCGGATGGTGCACTTTTAATTACGGTTGGTGTTCGTTTGGCGGCCCCTTCTTTATTGGCGGAAAACGTCTTTTCTACATCTTGGTTGTTGGCCTCTACTGGGGAACTGTCAGGACCTTTATTGTGTCAGAGCAGTGTTGGAACATGGCGCTGGGGGGCTGCGCTCAGTCAAGACCAGGTGTTCAGTGTCGGCTATTTTGGCAAAGATCTGGAGGGCTGTTTGTATCGCTCCAATGATGGTGGGTCCTGGCAAGCGCATGTGCGGCCCTTTTTTCCAGACTCGCCTTGTTTTGCCAATGAATCTTCTTTGGTGTTTTCCAAGTCCGGTACCGCCTTTTGCTTGTTAAGAAGAGATCGTCCAAATTGCTCGGGACTTTGGGGTGTGTCAAAGCCTCCGTTTACGCGTTGGAACTGGTTTGATTTACCTTTCTCTGCGGGCGGTCCTAAATTATTAGAGTTGTCCTCTGGTCAGTTGGTCGCTTGTTTTAGGAGCATTCAAAAAAACTCAGAAGATGAGTATGAAGCGACTACCGTTTTGTATGAAATTTCTTCTGTGGGTGAGGTGCGTTTTTTAATTCAACTGCCTTCAGGTGGTGATACCAGTTATGCAGGCCTGGTAGAACACAATCAGCAACTTTGGGTGAGCTACTACTCTTCACACGAAGCTGTCTCATCTATTTATCTCGCTAAGTTACAGATTATCTTGTCTGCTTAACTAAATCACTCATTAAGACATCACTTACGATATCGCTTCAGGCCTGATGTCCACTTTCTATTGTTTTTTTATATTTTTAATAGGGTTGGTTTGTAACCGTTGTTCCTATTCATAACTTTTCTTTAACGCCTTTGTTATTCGCATAGTGTTCACACTTTACTACCAATGCGCTTCAGTCACTTGTTTAAGTATCCATTTTTGAGTCGATTATCTCTTTATACGTGTCTTGTGGTATCTGGTTTTTGGCGCATGAGTCACTGAAAATACCGCCTTTCTACATTTAATTTCTACTTTTTTTGATTTTTTTCTAAACATATCTGCGGAGTTGTCGTTAAAGGAATTGTAGAAGGCAACTTAATGTTTTTTTTGAAAATAAAAATTATTTATTATTAAAGAATCTGACTAGTTGCCGATACATTAATTAGAAGGCGGGAGACACTGCCTCATATAAAAAATAGCAATACACACACACAATGTTGTAAGTACTCAAAGTAGTACTACATAAGGGAGAAATATCATGTCAATGGTAATTAATACAAATCTGGCATCTTTGAATGCTGTTCGTATGTTGGATTCAACTCAGGGCGCGCAGTCACAAGCAATGGAACGTTTAACCAGTGGTTTACGCATCAATACAGCAGCAGATGATGCGGCTGGACTGGCAGTTGCAACAGGTATGACCACGCAGATCCGTGGTACTGAAATGGCCTTGCGTAATGCAAGCGACGGTGTTGGAATGTTGCAAACACTGGATGGCGCTTCTGAGGAAGTTGTCTTAATGTTGCAAAGAATGCGTGAGCTTGGAATCCAGGCCTTAAACGGTACCTATAACTATGACAACCGTAAGCAAATGAATCTTGAATTTGATCAGCTTCAGAAGGAAATTCAACGAATTTCAGACACGACCAAATTCAATGGAATGCATATTACTAATGCTTCTTCATTTTCTGTATACACCGCTACATCAGTTCCCGGTGCTGCTTCGGTCGGTTTTAGTACTGCCATAAGTGGTATGAAGCTGCACGTAGGTTGGGAAGCGGCAAGTGTAAATCAGATGAAAATTCCTCTGATGAACTTCTCTACACTGTCAGCAATTAATACAGCAGCTTATGGTTTAGCGGCATCAGGGTCTTCTGCTTATTCGGTTAACGTGTCTTTTATTCGGACAACGCTTTCAGCGGTGGATACTGGGATTTCAGTGTTCAAAACGATGCGCGCAGCCTGGGGTGCCTTGCAGAATCGATTGGAATATACGATTTCTAACTTGCAAAACGTCAATGAAAATATCGAAGCGTCGCGTTCTCGAATTATGGATGCTGATTTTGCAACAGAAAGTGCAAACCTTGCTAGAACGCAGGTACTGCAACAGGCCGGAATGAGTATGTTGAGTCAAGCAAATCAACAGTCACAACAAGTGTTGCAGTTACTGCAATAAAGAGTGAAGTAAGTAATTTCAATAGAGCGTTGAGATGAAGTATATAGCAGAGATTTATTATTTAAATTCTCAGCGCTCTATTACTACAATGGGGTTCCCATTGTAGCAGTGACTGTCTATCTTGACCTGTAGGCATGTTATTGAAGCTGTTAATCAATATCTCAGGAAACAGCTGAAAAAAAGTTTTTTGTTGTGGCTAAGGCGGCATTCAAAAATAGTAGGAGACTCAATGTTGAGTTCTTTTTGGTCAAAAAAAGGAGATTTATCATGGCAATGGTAATCAATACAAATATGGCTTCCATAAATGCTCAGAATAGTTTGTCTCAAACTTCGAAGATGCAAGGTACGGCTATGGAGCGTTTAACTTCAGGCCTTAGAATCAACGGCGCTAGTGATGATGCTGCTGGTTTGGCTGTTGTGACAGGGATGGATACACAGGTTCGTGGTACTGATATGGCTATCAGAAACGCAAACGATGGTATCAGTCTTTTACAAACGGTTGATGGTGCGACTGACGAAGTTGTTAGTATGTTGCAGCGTATGCGTGAATTGGGCATTCAGTCTATGAACGGTACCTATAACTATGACAACCGAGTCCAAATGGATGCCGAGTTCGGTCAGCTACAGAGTGAAATTCAGCGTATCTCTGATACAACGAAATTCAACGGTGCTAACATTATGAATGCTTCTAGTTTCTCTGTTTATACGGCTCAAAGTGTGAGTGGTGCGGCATCTGTTGGTTTCAGTACTGCTGCGAGTGGCTTAAAATTGCAGATTGGTTGGGAAACAGACAGTGCAAATCAGTTAAAAGTTGCTTTAATGAACTTTTCAACGCTTTCTGGTATTAATGCTGGAGTCCACCTTACCAGTGGTCTGTCGAATTTTAGTGTGGCAGTGAGTTTAGCAAAAACTGCTATCTCTGCAATTGATGCGGATTTAGCTGCTATTAAAACGATGCGTGCAGCATGGGGTTCTTTGCAGAACCGTTTAGATTTTACTGTGTCTAACTTGACTAACGTGAATGAAAACATCTCTGAATCTCGTTCTGGTATTCAAGATGCTGATTTTGCGAAAGAAAGTGCAAACTTAGCTCGAACACAGGTTCTACAGCAAGCAGGTATGAGCATGTTATCTCAAGCCAATGGTAATTCACAAAATGTTCTCTCTTTATTGAGATAAACAGTGTGAACTTTTAAGGAGAGATGCAAATAATTGCTAGGTTCTCTCCTTTAAGGGTGCTAATGGTATAATGATGTATAAGATGCTACTGGGGCTGAGATAGATCAGCAGCGTTTTACATTATTAACCAAGGTTTGACAGAAGTCTTATTTAATGGTCAAATTTCGGTATATTTGTAGCGAAATAATGTCATTAAAAAGGAGGTAATTATGGATGTTAATAATATTCACAATTCAATCCAGGCTAAAACAGTTAGCTCTGGGTCTTCGGTTCGAGGTGACGCTGCAACGGCTGTTTCATCTGCTGAAAAGCAGAGTGTTTCAAACGATGTGACGAAGGCTACTTTGTCGTCTTCGAGTGTGAGTGCCATCCCAGATGGAGTGGATAAGGTTTTAAGTCAGCTGAATGAGCAACTTGAGTCCTCTAAAAGTTATTTAAAGTTTGAAAAAGATGAAAGCAGCGAAAAACTGGTGTTTTTTATCAAAAATAGTGAAACCGGAGAGACTATTCGCCAGGTTCCCACTAAAGAATTATTAGACATATCTAAAAATATTACTGAATATTTGGATATGGTGAGTAAGCCAGGTGTATCTGGCACCCCCTCTTTACCTGCTGGTTTAATAACAAATCAGGTTGTATAGAGGCTACAAGTTTCCCTTGTGTGTTTAGCGGCCTTTCTGGTCGCTTTTTTTATTTCCGCAGTTTTCTAAAGAATTTCCTGTTTAAGCCGATATACCTTATATAAGCTTTGGCACTCTTAGTGCTAATAAATCATAATATATATAACTGAATGTTCTGACCAGGAGCAAAATCATGGCAAATGAGATAGGTTCAACTCTTCTAAATTCGTTAACCAAAAGTACTTTTGATATTGGCAATATGGCCACTGTATTAGCAGAGTCAGGGGTTGCTGGGCCTCGAGCAATTGTTGAGAGAGGTCAAGTCAAGGCAACCACCGAGCTAGATGCTTTAGGTTTTTTAGAACAAAATTTAACCGCCTTTAACAGTTATTTGTCGGATTTGTCTGGTCCAAGCTTGTTTCAATCACGAGAAGCGACCTCATCGAATGATTCGATTATTTCGGTGACGGCGTCAGAAGGTACTGCGCAAGGTGTATACAGTGTGGAATCTAAGCAGTTGGCTCAGTCGCATACTATGGTGGTCAATAAGTCTTATGGTTCTCCTTATGACAATATTTCAAACGGTACTCTAAGCATTGACGTGGCAGGACAAACGCACAATATTGTGGTGGATGCGACCAATGATACTTTGGAGGGTTTGCAAAAATTCATTAACAACGGTGATTTCGGTGTTACAGCCTCGGTCGTTAATAATGGTGGTGCTTATCAGATGATGTTTACTTCAAGCCAGTCTGGCGCATCAGGTGAGATTGCTGTGTCGGGATTGGCTGATTTCGATGGTGCAGGGCTTACCACGACAGCTGAAGCTCAAGATGCGGTGATGGTTATCAATGGTTTGGAGATTTCAAATAATTCGAATACCTTTGACGAGGTGATTGACGGGCTTTCATTCCAATTGAACTCTGTTGCAGTTGGCCAAACGAATTCTATTAATGTGGCAAATGATTCAGAAACGGTGGTTGATACCGTTAAGAGTTTGGTTGATGTTTACAATCAATTAAACACGATATTTGATGAGATGGGCAGTTATGATTCTGGTGATTTGACGACAGAAGAGTTGGCGTCAGAAGAATATAAGTTTTATGGTGATTTGGCGGGTAATAATATTTTAAGACAAGTTCGTTCAGATTTAAGGCAGGCTTTTTCAGGTTCGGTTTCAAATGTCTCAAGTAATTATGATTCACTAGGTGTTGTAGGTCTATCGATCAGCTATGAAGGCGTTATGGAGCTGGATGAGACGAAATTTAGACAAGTGGCGACAACGAATATGGATGCGTTGTCGAGTTTGTTTTCTAAGTCAGGCACTGCAGATGATACGTTGATTAATGTGCTTGGCGGTAATGAAAATACACAGACCGGCCAGTATGCAATTAACATTACGCAGCTTGCGGAAAGAGCCACTATTACAGCAGATGGCGCAGCAACGGTTACTACGGATGAGCAGGTCGAGGGTGCTCGAGTGACTAATGGCACAAGTGCTGTGGTTTTAGACTCCAGCGCCTTTTTGGATATCTCTCTGAATGGCGGAGCTTCTCAGTTGGTTGATCTATCTGCCTTGGCTAATACTTATAATACCAAAGACGATATGGTCGCAGCGATTCAAACTGAAATAGATGCCGTTTTTGGTGTCAATCAAATGTCTATCAACTATGATGTCAGTCAGTCTAGATTTGAAATTGCAGCAGATGCGGGTCGTGGCTCGGTAGATATTGTGGCTGTCGGTAATATGGATAATCAAGGTTTTACGACGGGTAATACCTATGCTGGAATAGGCTTGATTGATCTTTCAGCCGCGGATTCTACTTTTGACGTTAAGGTGGATGACTCGATTACAAGCTCAGTCACGGTTCAGATGGGGCGCTATACCTTGGATGAGTTGGCAAGTAAGATGACCTCAAGTATTAATTCGAATTCTGATGTGCAGGCATCGGGTAACTCAGTAAGCGTTTCTTCTGATGGTTCTGCTTTAACGATTGCTTCTAGAAGATTTGGAGGTGTTTCTGCGGTTGAGTTGACAAACTTTTCGGCAAGTTTTGCCAACTCGGGCTTTACGACTGATCAGTTGGATACTGGTTTGAGTGTGGATGGTACCATTACAACGGCTAGCGGAGTGCTTAATTTGGGTGCTTATGCCAGCTCTGAAGATGGTCGAAAGATTAATATTAGTGACTACGCCGTTATTAATGGAGAGGATGCCGAGGTTCGAGGCTTACAGCTAGAGATATTGGGTGGCGTCTTAGGTGCTCGTGGAAATGTTAATTTTACACAGGGCTTTGCGAGTAAAGCTGAGGAGTCCATTCTGAATTTGTTTGATGAAGATACAGGTCTGCTTGTACGAAGAATGGATTATTTGAATGTAAGGCTTGATGAGTATGATGAAAAAACTACGAAGCTTGATGTGCGTTATGAAAAGCTTGAATTAAAGTATCGTTTACAATTTTCAATGTTGCAGTCGTTAATGTCTAGTTCTGAAGCAACTCGGAATCAGTTGAGTGCTCAGTTTAGTAATAATAATTAAGTAATCGCATAATTGTCCATCCAAAACAAAATGGACAAATAAGGAAAATAAAAGTATGAATATGTCTATGGGAAAGCAATTTGCAAAGCAGTATGCAAATAACTATGTTGAGACCATTGTGTCAGAAGCAAGTCCACATAAGCTCATTCAGATGTTGTATGAAGGAGTAATCAAAAATATTAGAATTACTAAAGTCTTTATTCAACAAAAAAATTACGAAAAGAAAGCCGAGCATGTCAATAAGGCATTATCGATTTTGATGACCTTACGAGAAGGCGTTGATCTGGATAAGGGGGGCGATGTTGCCCAGAATTTATACGCGCTTTATGATTATTGTTATCGTCAGTTGGTAAGAGCCTCTATAAGTGATGATGTAAAACTTGTTGATGAGGTCTTTGAATATCTTACAGATTTACATGATGCGTGGGCGCAGATGCCTGACACTTATAAAAGTTTGAGCACAGAACAGATTCAAAGGCTAAGTGAATAATGGATGCATTGTCATTTGTAAAAATTAAGTTGTTAGCCGATTCCAAAAATATTGTGAACTGCGTCCAAAATGAGGATTGGATAAAGTTTACAGGCTTAAACGCTAGTTTTCAGACCTGCTTTGAAGAAAATCAACAGTTGTTTGGAGAACAGTTAAATGACATCTTGCCAGAGCTTTTGGCCGATAATAAATTGGTTCAAAGTTTGATTGAAAAAGCCATGAAAGATACCTCATCTGCGTATACGGCTCAGTTAAACAATGTTAAAAGCATCAAGAAATACTTAAAAGGTTCTGTTTAGAAGTTACTTGAAGTTGCCAAGTTTTTGACAATCGTCAAAAAACCGTATAACGTACGTCTTCAAAGTCTAAAACTAAATGGCGGCTAGATGTCTCAAGATATTTTCTCCTCTCTCGTTGGCGATGGTCCAGCGATGCAGCAAGTCAAAAAACTTATCCAACAAGTTGCGCAAACGGATGCTACCGTCTTGATTCTAGGTGAATCGGGTACGGGTAAAGAAGTGGTTGCTCAGGCGTTGCATAACGTTTCTAGTCGTTCTCAAAGGGCTTTTATTCCTATTAACTGTGGCGCAATTCCCGGTGAGTTGTTAGAAAGTGAATTGTTTGGCCATGAAAAGGGGGCTTTTACTGGAGCGATCACCGCTCGTAAAGGCCGTTTTGAAATGGCTGAAAAAGGCACTATCTTTTTGGATGAAATTGGCGATATGCCTTTGCCAATGCAGGTTAAGTTGTTGCGAGTCTTGCAAGAACGTATGTATGAAAGAGTCGGCGGTAATAAAAGTTTTCAATGTGATATCCGTGTTATTGCGGCAACGCACAGAAATTTGGAAGAGACGATTGAGGCAGGAGATTTCCGAGAAGATCTATTTTATCGTTTAAACGTCTTTCCAATAGAGATGCCCTCTTTGCGTGAACGTCCAGAAGATATTGAGTCCCTATTAGATTTCATGTTTAACAAAATTCATGAAGCCGGTCGCAAAATTCCAACCCTCACTGAAAAGGCTTTAATGACATTACAGCACTATAGTTGGCCTGGTAATGTGCGTGAGTTGGGGAACTTGGTGGAACGGTTATCAATCTTATTCCCAGGGCTGGTTGTCGATTATGAAGATTTACCTAGAAAGTATCAGATTGAGTTGCCGGATGGTGCACAGTTAGTTCAAGCTGCGCTTTTGCCAGAAAGCAGTCAACAAGCGACTATAGTAAAAACGGAAGAAATAACTTCTTCAGAACCGCAAAAAGCGAATGACATTAATGTTTCGGCCAGTGTTTCGATGGGTGGTACGGAAGGGTTGGACGCAGAAACGCCTGTACGACTCTCATTGGATAGTAGCCCTAGCTTAGATGAGGGTTTAGATTTGAAATCCTATTTAGTGGAGATGGAGGTGCAGTTGATTCAAAAAGCACTTTCACAGACAGACGGAAATGTTTCTCAAGCGGCTAAATTATTACAGACCAATCGAACCACGTTGGTCGAGAAGATTCGCAAATACGAGTTAGTTTAACTCTCGGGTGTTTAGCAGTGTTAAATCAAATTGAACAAGATCGTCTAAAAGAGCTGGAACAAGCATTTGAGTTGTTTAATGCCACTTCTTTGCAGTTAACCAACGCTTACGATGCCTTGCAGGGGCAGGTAGTGCATCTGCAAGCGCAGCTGGCGCAGAGTGATAAGGAAAAACGTCGAGTTGCTGATCGTTTAAGTCGTTTACTAGATTTATTGCCTGCGGGTGTGATCGTGTTGAATGCCCATAATATGGTTGTTGAAATGAATCCCAGTGCTGAAGCGATTCTTGGCAGGGATGCATTAGGTCGAGATTGGGATATTGTGGTATTGAATGTCTTTTTACTCAGCAATGATGCGGGTGAATTGACGACGCATGATGAGATTGTCTATCAATTGTCCGAAACTTTGCTAGATGAAACTTCAGGTAAGATTTTACTGATTCAAGACGTCACGTCCGCACGCCACTTGCAAGAACACGTCAGTCGTCATCAGCGGTTACATTCGATGGGAGAAATGGCCGCCTCTCTCGCACATCAAATTCGTACCCCTTTATCTTCCGCATTGCTCTATGTTTCGCAAATGAACTCTGAGAGTTTAGATGATAAAAAGCGCGAGAAATTTGTCGGTAAGGCTTTGAACAGTTTGCACCATCTGGAAGGCTTGGTGAAGGATATGTTGCAGTACGCTCGTGGTGGTAAGGGGAGTGAGCAACGTATAGAGCTGACAGACTTGATTAAGGAGCTTGGGCAGAGCGTTGAGCCGCAAGTCAAGCGCTCAGAAAGTAAGATTAAGTTTGATTCTTTTTTACCCGGGATGGTGGTTATGGGTGACAAGGATGCTTTAATGACGGCAATGCAAAATCTAATCGGTAATGCGATTGATATCATTGGTCAGCATGCTGACATCCAAGTGACGGTCAATAAGGTCACTAATGATAAGGTTGATTTGGTCATTAGTGACAATGGTCCAGGCATTGATGCGGATTTATTGGAAAAAATATTTGAGCCTTTTTATACCAAACGTGCGCGAGGAACTGGATTGGGTCTGGCAGTGGTTAGAGCCATTGCAGAAGCACATGGTGGCAAAGCTTGGGTCAAATCTATTCCGGGTTTTGGTTCTAAATTTGGCATCCGATTACCATTGGCAGCAATTAAGGAAATAGCATGAGTATTGCAAAGATTTTAGTCGTTGAAGACGATTCAGAACTGCAAGAAGCTCTGGTGGATATCTTGTCACTCAACGGCTTTGAGGTGATGAGTGTGAGTAACGCTGAAGATGCGTTGGTCGCATTGGATGATGATATCGGTATGGTGTTCAGTGATATTCGCATGGATGGCATGGACGGTTATACCTTAATGACTCGAATCAGAGCGATTAAACCTTATTTACCGATTGTATTAATGACGGCCTATGGCACGATAGAGCAAGCTGTCGATTCGATGAAGTCTGGTGCGGTGGATTATATTGTTAAGCCTTTTGAAGCGAATGTTCTGGTTGAAAAGGCCAAGGTCTATTTTAATCGTGATGCCTCCAGTGAGGATGATTTCGTTGTGGCTGATCCTGCGACTCAGCAACTTAAAACCATGGCGAAAAAAGTTGCGGAAAGTGACACTAGTATCCTTATCAGTGGCGAAAGTGGAACGGGTAAGGAAGTGCTAGCACGATTTATCCATCATCAATCAAGCCGGGCTAAACAGCCGTTCGTGGCCATTAACTGTGCTGCGATTCCAGAAGGTATGTTGGAAGCAATGCTGTTTGGGCATGAGAAGGGCGCTTTTACGGGTGCCGCTAAAGCGATGCCTGGCAAGTTTGAGCAGGCACAGCATGGTACGATTTTTTTAGATGAAATCGGAGAGATGAAGCCAGACTTACAAGCAAAGTTATTAAGAGTGATACAAGAGAAAGAAGTGGAAAGGATTGGTGGCACTAAGCTGATACAGTTGGATGTAAGGGTCTTAAGTGCATCTAATGTTGACATGAAAAAGGCGATTTTATCAGGCGATTTTAGAGAAGATCTGTTTTATCGACTAAATGTTTTCCCAATGCGTTTACCTCCTTTAAGAGATCGCCCACGAGATATCGCCGCAATAGCGGAGCGTTTATTGCACCGACATTGTGGATCAACCCGAGTTGAACCGATGGTTTCAGCACAAGCAATGAAGCGCTTAATTCAGTATCCTTGGCCTGGAAACATCCGCGAATTGGATAATGTAATTCAAAGAGCTTTGGTGATGATGTCTGGAGATACGATTCAAGAGCAGGATATTTTATTAGATGACATGCAATTTATGAACGTGGCTTTGGCTTCGGAGCAAGTCTCGAATCAAACGTCTGAGGTGCCTGGATCGCAAGATGCTGCGACTCACAGAGGAACTGATTCGGTAGAAAGCAGTTTTAAAGCTTTGGAGTTTCCATTAGATCTTAAGGGCAGAGAGACGCAGATGATTTTAGATACCTTGCGGCAGAATGGCGGGCATCGCCAGAAAACAGCAGAAGATTTGAGTATCAGCCCAAGAACCCTACGTTATAAGCTCGCTAAGCTTAAGGAGCAAGGTGTTGATGTGCCTTAAGGCTTTGTTAACGGCTTGAATTTTAAAATATTTAGGCCAGTGACCAGGCCTGGTCAGTTTTTTGACAGTTAAATTGGCATATCAATTGCTGTTTCTGTATAAAGAATTATGTGATAATGCTCTTAGTTCTAACAATTGAATAGAATTCTCACCCTGTTTTGGAGTCATGGACTGTCATGAGTCAGATTGATACACAAAGTTTAATGCTACAAATGCGATCGTTAGCCGCACAAGCTGGAACGATGCCGGTTGAAGGCGTTGCTAATATTGATCAAACAGGTCAAGAGAAGGCGGCGGGTTTTGCCGATTTATTGGCGAAGTCAGTTGAATCTGTCAGCGCTGAGCAACATAAGTCAGGCGAAATGAAAGCGGCTTTTGAGAAAGGTGACCCTGAGGTAGACCTATCAGAAGTTATGTTACAAGTCCAAAAAGCCAGTTTATCTTTTCAAGCCATGACACAAGTTCGTAATAAGCTAGTAGAGGCTTATAAGACGGTTATCAATATGCCATTATAGTTTTGGTAAATTCCTGAAGATGTATATCTCCTTATTTAGAATTGAAGAAGACTGATAATGGCCGAACAGCAAGCCTCTATAAACAATACTCTTAACACGCAGCCCCCAGTTAGTGCGGGCTCGACGCTATTAAATAATTTAACGACCCTTACTGTCGCCAAGCAAATCAGTTTAGTGATTGCCTTAGCCGCTACCATCGCGTTGGTTGTTGGTATTTTTCTGTGGTCTCAAAGCAAGCCTTATACCCTTCTTTTTGGCAGTGTCGATGCCAAAGACTTAAATGAAATTGTCCAAACACTCGAGCAGCAAGGCGTTGATTATCAAATTGATCGCTCCAGTGGCGGCATTCTTGTGCCTTCTGATTTAGTGTATTCACTTCGATTAAAAATGGCGGCGGCTGGATACCCCAAGGAAGCGGCCTCAGGTTACCAATTGTTGGACGGTGAACAGGGCTTTGGTATCTCCCAGTTTAAGGAGACGACTCAATACCATCGTGCTTTGGAGGGGGAGTTGTCTAAGTCAGTGGCTTCGTTAAACTCCGTTAAATCAGCGCGAGTGATGCTGGGTCTGCCTAAACGTTCGGTGTTTGTGCGTAAGCAACAAAAGCCATCCGCATCGGTCGTGGTCAAGCTCTACCCTGGGCGAGCCTTAAATGAGCAGCAGGTTAGCGCGATTATTCATATGGTTTCATCTAGTGTGCCTAATATGGAGTCAACTTCAGTTACCGTAGTCAATCAAAAAGGTAATTTACTCACTAGTCATTCTGAGAATACTGGCATGAATATGAGTATGAAGCAACTCGATTATACACGTACGGTTGAAGAAACGCTTTCGCAGAGAATTGTAAGTTTATTGTCACCGATTGTCGGGGGTCAAAGTAAGGTTCGTGCCCAAGTTACGGCAGAATTAGATTTTACACAGCAAGAACAAACCCGTGAAAATTATGAAGCTGACCCTGAAGCAATTCGTTCTGAGCAGGCGTTAAAAGAGATTAATCGTAATGAAGGCCCTACGGGCATTCCAGGTGCTTTAACTAATCAACCTCCTCGAGCAGGTTTGGCGCCTGAAGAAGGCTATACCAACAGCAAAGATCCAAACTTAAAGAGCTCGACTGAAAAGAAAACTATTAACTATGAACTGGATAAGACCATCAGTCATATTAAAAATTCAGTTGGTAATATCCATCGTTTATCAGTTGCAGTAGTGTTAGATGATAAAACCAGTTTAGATGAGGCGGGTTTATTGGTGCGTACTCCATTGACGGAGGATGAGTTGTTACGTTTTCGCCGCTTAGTGAGTGATACGGTTGCATTAGATGAAGCTCGAGGAGATACCTTGAGTGTGGTTAATGCCTCCTTTTTGGTTGCGCCTGTCGAAGAGATGGAAGCTGCGCCGATCTGGAATGAGCCATGGTTCTGGGATCTCATAAAGCAAGTCTTAGCGGGACTTGCAGTACTGATCATTATCTTTGGGGTGATTCGTCCGATGTTGCGGGATCTTTCAACCAAGGAAGAGAGTTACTTGGAGTATCCTGATGATGTAGCAGAGGAAACTGAAGAACTTGAAAATGTAGATGAAATTTCTCGAGCACTAGAGCAGATGAATGAAGAGGTTCAGGTGACGGCTTCGGAATCAGAGGAAGAGTCACAAGTTGAGCAAGAATTATTAGATAAAGTAAGAGCCCTTGTTGCTGCAGATCCGAAAGTGGCAGCTCTTGTGATTAAACAGTGGATGGCGGGAGAGTAACGTGCCAGATTCATCGATTGAAGAAGTTGAAAAAGAGATTGCGAAGTTAAATAAGGCTGCGATTCTACTCCTGTCCTTAGGTAAGGATTCTGCTGCTAAGGTTCTAAAGCATCTCAATCCTCGAGAAGTACAGAAAATTGGTTCTGCGATGACCTCTGTGGAAGGGGTAACTCATGGCCATATTCATCAAGTAATGAAGTCTTTTTTAAGTGAGTTGGGTCAAGATGCGTTAGGGGTTGATCCGAGCGAATATGCACAATCCTTGATGGCGGATGCCTTAGGTGAGGGAGGTGGGCATTTAATGGATGCGGCCTTGTTAGGCGATCAAGTGAAAGGCTTGGAGGCGCTTAAGTGGCAACATCCTTCTACGATTGCCAACATGTTGCGTAATGAGCATCCACAAGTTGTTGCTATTGTGCTCTCTTATTTTGACTCAGACCAAGCCGCAGAAGTGTTGCGAGGGATTCCTCAGCGATTCCAGGCAGAGGTTATTTACCGTATTGCGACCCTTACGACCATTCAGCCTCGAGCGTTATTCGACTTAAATGATGTTTTGGTGAATGCATCAAGTGACGGTGAAGGCGGTAAGTTGGCAACGATTGGCGGTGAGAAACGTGCGGCTGAGATTTTAAACTTAGTGGGTAGTGGTGTCGATACTCGGATCTTGGATGATATTGCGACTGAGCATGAGGATGTTAGTAAAAGTATTCAAGATAAAATGTTTGTCTTTGATGATATTGCAGGTATTGATGATCGTGGTATTCAAACGATTGTTGCAGAGGTGCCAAGCGATATCCTTCTTGTGGCGCTTAAGGGTGCTGATACAGATCTTAAAGAGAAATTTTTGGGCAATCTTTCAAAGCGTCAAGCAGACATTATGCGAGATGACCTTGAGACTGGACCTCCTATTAAGTTAAGTGCGGTAGAAGATGCGCAACGTAGCATAATCCAAACGGTCAGACGTTTGGCGGATGAGGATAAGGTTATGATGCCTGGCGCCGGTGAGGAGTTCTTGTAAGTGGTTGATTCAACATCGCAACAGGGTGAAGCAGCGGAAGAAGTTGTTATCACTAAACTGGTGTCTTCAGCCAGCCTGAAATCACCACAGGTTGAAACTTGGAAAATGAATAGCTTTAACCAAGAAGTAACAGATTCCAGCAACGAGTTTTCAGAAGAAATTTTGCAAAAAGCTGAACAGATGTTACAGCCAGAACTACAGAGACAAGCTGAATTACTTAAAAAAGAAGCCTACGACACGGCCTATCAAAAAGGTTACGAGGAGGGGTTTTCTAAAGGTTCTGAAGAGGGCCTGGAGCATGGGCGTACTCAAGGGCTGGAAGAGCAGGTGCAGATATTTGCGCCAAAGCTGATTCAGTTTGATCAATTGCTTGAAATGCTGCAAGCGCCTTACCAGAAAGTGGAGAAGCAAGCCTTGTCCGACCTCGTAACGCTCGGACTGTATGTTGCAGAGCAGGTGATTAAATCTGAGATTTCTCAGAACAAAGAGTGGATCTTAGAGGCTGTTCAGGAAGCGGTTAAACTTTTACCGGAAGACGTTGAAGTGATTAAGGTTGAATTGCACCCTAGTGATTTGGCATTACTGAAGCAGCTGCAGCCTACGATGGATGAACAGTGGCAACTCAGAGAAAATCCAGAATTAGTTTTAGGGAGTTGTTTAATCAAGCAACAAAATTCATCGGTTCTGAATAGTTGGCGGGATCGTTTTGATGAAATCTCCGAAGACTTAAAATCGCGAATCAATTATTCTGAGGTTTCTTAGCCATCAATCGTGAAGGTCAATAAACTATGAATTATGCTGAATCTTTAAATAAATCTCTCCAAGAACGGCTCAATCACTTAAATAAAACACTGATAACACCTGGTTCACTGAAAGTTGCCGGGCGTTTAGTGCGTATGGTAGGTATGACTTTAGAAGTGGTGGGCACTTTTGCACCCATCGGTTCTCGATGTCAGATCTTGAGTGATGATTTGCTGCCAATAGAGGCAGAAGTCGTGGGATTTAATGATGATCGTCTTTTTTTGATGCCGATTGGTGATACCCACGGTTTATCTCCTAATGCTCGGGTATTACCCATGGATGGTGGCGTTAGAGTTGGTGTTGGTATGGGAATGTTGGGTCGAGTCGTGAATGGTTCTGGCTTGCCTTTGGATAGTTTAGGTCCTCTTGAAATAGAAGAGTATGTCTCTCTTGCTGGCGAGCGAATTAATCCTCTGAACCGTCATCCGATAACCGAAATCCTCGATGTAGGTGTTAAGGCCATTAATGGTCTACTTACCATAGGTCAGGGTCAGCGTGTCGGTTTAATGGCTGGTACAGGGGTTGGTAAAAGTGTCTTGTTAGGTATGATGACTCGCTATACTGGGGCAGATATTGTCGTAGTGGGTTTGATCGGTGAACGTGGTCGAGAGGTCAATGAGTTTGTGCGCCACAATCTCGGGGAGGAAGGTTTAAAACGATCTGTGGTTGTGGCGACACCTGCTGATGATCCACCTTTGATGCGTTTGCATGGGGCTATGTTAGCCACCGCGATTGCTGAATACTTTCGTGACAAAGGTTTGAATGTATTATTGTTGATGGACTCTTTAACCCGTTTCGCTCAGGCTCAACGCGAGATTGCGCTAGCGGTCGGTGAGCCGCCTGCCAGTAAAGGTTACCCCCCTTCAGTATTTGCAAAACTCCCGCAGTTGGTTGAGCGTGCCGGAAATGGGCGTGCTGGTTCTGGTTCAATTACGGCAATTTATACCGTATTGGCCGAGGGAGATGATCAGGCCGATCCGGTGGTGGACTCCGCACGAGGGGTGTTGGATGGTCATATTGTCTTATCCCGAGAAATTGCAGATAGCGGGCGTTATCCGGCGATAGATGTGGAATCATCGGTGAGTCGTGTAATGGTGGACATCGCTTCAAAAAGTCAGTTAGATCAAGCCAGAAAGTTTAAGAAGTTGTATTCAAGTTATCAGCAGAATAAAGATCTCATTAGTGTCGGCGCCTATCGAAAAGGTGCGGACCCAGTGATTGACGCTGCGATCATTAAGCACCCTGATTTAAATGCATTCTTGTCTCAGGAGATTTCTGAAAACTTTTCCGTCGAAGCTTCTATCAGTGCGCTAAATGAAGCTTTAAAAGCTTAGGCTGCCTTATTTACATTTTTTTGGTAACGAAATTTCATGTCTTCTAGAATTGATAGAATGAGTAAATTGGTGGAATTGGCAGGTATTGAGCTAGATAAAGCTGCGCAAACACTCGCTGCAATTCAGGAGCAGTACGCGAAAGAATTAGAGCAGCTTGATTCGTTAACGAATTACGCTCAAGATTATGGCCAACAACCAGCCACACATTCGGTTTTCATCTCCCCTATACAGTTGCAAACTCGTCATGCGTTTGGTGAAAAGCTTCGTCAAGCGATCATTGCGCAAACCGCTCAAGTAGATGAGCTGATAAGGACGGTTGAGTTTGCAAGGCAGGCTTGGTTAGAAAAGCGTGTCAGGGTCAAGGCCTTACAGGCGCTGCTAGATAAGCTAAAGCAGGGCTTGCAGGTGAGGTTGGATAAGCAAGAGCAGCTTTTGTTGGATGAGTTAGCGACGCAGGGCGTTATTTCTCGAAGAGGTAATGAAAGTTTCTAAGAGTGAGTTATTTGAGTTATTTGAGTTATTTGAGTTGTTGGGAAGGTTCGGCATGTATATTGCTTTTTTAGAGTTAAATGAAATACCGGGATGATAGTCTATTATGTTAACCACAACACAAACTACTCGTGCTGATCAAGCTCTGCAAGGGGTTTTGTCGGCCAAATCAGAGAAAGATTTACCTGGAAAAAATAGTTTTTCAGAGGTGTTCTCTTCGATGCGATTAGGTCCTGTTGCAGAGGCTGCTGCGGAGTCACCTGTTATAGAAGAATTACCAGTTCTTGTGGATTCTTCTGTTGTAGGGTTGGCTATTCCTGCAGAGTCTTCTGTTATAGAGTCACCTCTTCTTGAAGGTTCTTCTGCTATAGAGTCACCTCTTCTTGAAGGTTTTTCTGTTGTAGGGTCGCCTCTTCTTGAAGGTTCTTCTGTTGTAGGGTTGCCTACTTCTGTAGAGTCTTCTGTTGTAGGGGTGCCTACTTCAGCAGAGTCTTCTATTATAGAGTCACCTCTTCTTGCAGAATCATCTGTCATAGAATCGCCAGTTCTTGCAGAATCAGCTGTTATAGAATCGCCAGTTCTTGCAGAATCATCTGTTATAGGGTCACCAGTTCTTGCGGAGCGAGACTTAGCCGAAACAATGTCTTTTCCGAAATTGAATGAGGCTAAGGAGGCTATTTTATCTGTAATGCAGCAACTTGTTCCTCGGGATATCGTGTCTAAAAGTACTGGCGCTATAGTTGACAGTAGTTTGGCTGTTGATTTGAGTTTAGACGGCTCTATAGAAGTGGTTGATGAAAATTTGGTTATTCCAAGTGCGATTGATCCAATGGTTGAGTTAAGTGATATGCCTAATCCGCTAATTACACCAGTGGCTCATAGTCTTGATGTTAAAGAGGTCTCAAATATTTTGGGGTCAGATGGTGCAATTTCCAATCAGAGTGAGCAGGCCTCTGAAGTTGTTGATACCATGCTGAAGCAAAATTCAGTAGTGAGCCAGTATGCGACACATGTGGCAAGTCAGGCTGGCGGCCAGATTAACAGTAGTGTCTCTAATGCGGCCTCTAATAGTGTGACAAGTTGGGGTGGACAGCATAATGTAGCAACTGGTAACGCAACGGCTGGTGATGCGCTGCCTGCATCACCAGGGGCATCTCAACAAGGACAGCCATTCAGCCAAGGCGGACAGGGTGGCCAAAATCCCCAGGGACAAGCCAGTCAGCAGCAAGCGATGATGTTTGCACAAGTGGTTAAAGAACATAAATTACAAGCGATTGAGCAGCAGGCAGCCGTTAAATCGGTTGATGAGTCGATTCTTAAGTTAGAAGCTAAAGATTTGTTAGGAGGGGCAGAAATTGCCTCTTCTGACAGAAGGGGGCAATTGCCTCTGGGATTGCAGGCGATTAGCCAGCCTGTTAAGCACCCTCAGTGGGGTCAAGCACTGGGGCAACGTGTCGTCTTTATGGCAAATAATAGCATGCAGCAAGCGCAGATCACTTTGAATCCTGAAAAATTGGGACACATTCAGGTCTCATTAAAGCTGGATAAAGATCAGCGTATGCATGTTTCTTTGACGGCACAAAACGGTATGACTCGTGAAAGTATGGAGAGTGCTTTACCCAAGTTACGTGAAATGCTTGAGCAGGCTGGAATCACGCTAGGTTCGATGGATGTAAGCGATCAGAAGCAGTTTTCTGAAAATAATTCTAAACAAGTGGCTTCTGAAAATGCCGCATCGAATGACCAGGTTGAAGAGGAAGTAATTATTGATGCTCCTTTTTCAACTGTTAAAACAACAGATAATATTGTCGATTATTACGCCTAGGAGCAAAATATGAAATTTATAAATACACTTGCTGGATGCCTTTTATTGGGCTCTACTTCAGCAATGGCTGATGCAACTGTGATGGGGGTTCCAGCGATTGGATTCGTATCACTTTCTGTGTTGGTGACAGCCGTTGTGGTGGGAGCCTTAGTGTATATTCTTTGGTGTAATAAATCGGGTGTCTGTGAACAGTCCCAGCTTATTAATGAACTCAATTCAATTGTAAAATCAGAAGATTTTGCAACCACTATAAATCCAGACAATACTGATCCAAAGCTGGTTGCTGTTATCAACGCTCTATTAGAGACGGCTTCAAATAATATTACCATGCAGATGATAGAGAAGTCACAAGTGGCATCTAAAATGGCTGATTCTGAAGCTCAGATGGAAGAGTTAAATGAGATGTTGGCATCTTGTTACGCTGAACAGCAAGAGGCCTCATTGTCTTCAGCACGTTTCGATAATTCTGAATTGTTAGGCCTGTCTTCTCTATTGTCAGGTGTTGTTGAGCAGATGAATAAAAGCTCTATCGAAGTTATGGAAACGACGGGGAACGTTATTACTGAAGTTGGCGGCTTGACAGATGATGTCGCCCACGCTTCCGATGTTATCAAGCGTTTAGAGAAAGATAGTAGCAATATTGGTACGGTTTTGATTCTGATTCGTGATATTGCCGAACAAACTAATTTATTGGCGTTGAATGCGGCAATCGAAGCAGCGCGAGCAGGAGAGCATGGACGAGGATTTGCCGTAGTTGCGGATGAAGTTCGTATCCTTGCCGGTAAAACTCAGAAAGCAACCACTGAAATTCAAACTATTATTGAAGAGTTACAGCAACGTGCTAGAGATGCGGTTCAGGTAATGGAGACCAGTCAAGGACGTGTTGGTTCCACTCAAACTCAAGCTGCTAGGGTCAATGAAATATTAAATGGTATTGTCGATAACCTTTCTGAGTTAAAATCTGCGCAGAATAAATTATCAAGTGCTATCCAAAACAGTTAATGGATGTTGGGTCAGTCGTAGAAGAAGATAGGTGAATCAAAAATGAAAGCAATTATCGGTACACTCGTCGTAATTGGCACCTTGCTGGGTGGTTATCTCCCGCATGGTGGTTTTGCGATTTTGATTCAGCCACTTGAAGTTGTCATTATCTGTGGTGGTGCTCTAGGCGCTTATATTATTGCTAATCCAGGTTGGGTTATCAAAGCTGGTTTCTCTAAGGGTATTGGCTTAGCGAAGCCTGGTGTTCATAATAAAGCGCTATACATGGAGCTTTTGGGGCTGTTGTTTAAGATTTTTAATAAAGCACGACGTGAAGGTTTAATGTCAATTGAGGCCGATGTGGAAGAGCCACATGACAGTGAGTTATTTAACAGTGCGCCGTTAGTGGCGGCAGATCATCATGCGTTGGATTTTATCTGTGATTATTTAAGACTGATGATCAGTGGTGCAAGCAACCCTTATCAATTAGAAGATTTAATGATTTTAGAGTTGGATTCTCATCACCATGAGGCAATGATGCCAAGTGCTGCTATTGGTAAGGTCTCGGAAGGTTTGCCGGCTTTCGGTATCGTCGCTGCAGTTTTGGGGATTATCGTCACCATGAGTTATCTAGATGCTGGACCAATGGAAATTGCGCATCATATGTCGGTGGCCTTAGTGGGTACTTTCATGGGTATTTTGGTTGCCTATGGTTTTGTTGCACCGATTGGTTCTGAATTAGCGAACCGTGCTGAAGCTGAAAGCGCATTTTTTGGAGTAATTAAAACTGGTTTGATGGCGAATCTTAATGGTTATGCACCTTCGGTTGCAGTCGAGTTCGGTCGTAAAGCAATTCCAAGTCACGAAAGACCCTCTTTTGCAGAAGTTGATGAGTTTTTACAAACTCAAAAGTAATTGATTGAATTATATCGAACTCCATAACTGGTTGAGTTTTCATGAGTGATGAACAGTCCATAATAATTAAACGTTTAAATAAGTGCCCCCATGTTGCACATGGTGGGGCATGGAAAATTGCGTTTGCGGATTTTATGACTGCAGCAATGGCGTTCTTCTTAATGCTTTGGGTTTTAAGCGGCGTCAACGACGAAGAAATGAAGGCAATGGCAGAGTATTTTAGAGATCCGACCGTGATTGAAGCCTCTCCTTCTACTTTGGTAGAGTCTAAAGAAGCTGGCCAAACCTCTGATGCAATGATTGATATGGGGGGCTTTAAAGATGCGCCAAAAGGATCAGAGGGCGATGAAGATGGCTCTGGTAAAGCTGATGAGACGGCCAGTCTTGAGGCGATGAAACTCGCTTTGGAGCAGAAGATTGAAGAGAGTGAAGCCTTAAGAGAGTTTAAGGAGCAGTTTAAAATTGATATTACGCCCAACGGCTTGCAAGTACAGATTTTAGATGACCGTAAACGCCCCATGTTTGGCTCAGGTGTCGATATCCCTAAAGACTATGCCTCTAAGTTGTTAAGAGAAGTTGGAGCGGTACTCGCAAGTACCCCTAATAAAATTAGTGTTGCAGGGCATACGGATTCTTCTGGATATCATGCAAGTTCAGAATATACTAACTGGGAACTCTCTGCTGATAGAGCGAATGCAGCCCGAAGATTGTTACTGGATGGCGGAGTCAATTCAAACCGAATCGCTCAGGCGGTCGGTATGGCAGATACCATCCCTTTTGATAAAGAAAATCCGTATAATCCACGAAATAGAAGAATTAGTATTATTGTCCTCAATAAGGAAGCGGAGGAGCGTTTACGCAGTTTGAGTGAAGCACCACAAGTACAAAATTTAAATGATCAAACCCTGTTGATAGGGCACTAAGGCGATTAGAGTCTGAAAGACCTGGTACGTTGAATAGCAAAAGGAAGAACTATGTCTAAAGAAGAAATTAAAGAAGAAGGCCAAGAAGAGAAGAAAAGTGGCGGTAAAGGTCTTGTTATCGTTTTGCTTGTCGTGGTTATTCTACTGCTAGTCGGCGTTGGTGCTATGGCTTTTCTACTTATGAGTGGCGGACATGATAAGGCAGAGGGCGTTGCAGATGAAGGAATGCATGCTTCTGCTGAGCATGGCTCTGAAGATGCGCATGGCGAAGAGGTAGCTGATGTCGGCCATGCAAAGAGCTACTCTCCAAAGTATAAGCAGTTTGAGCCACCTGCACCAGAAGCAGCGCCAACGTACTTTATTATGGATAAGTTTGTTGTTAACTTTAACGGCGATGGTCAGGCGAAATTTTTAGCGGTGGATTTACAGTTCATGTCTTATTATGTGCAAGTAGTTGGTGCAGATGGTGAAATGGAGCATTTGCGTCCTATTCTTAAAAATGATATTCAAAGACTGTTACGTAACCAGCACTTTAATGAATTGAATAAACCTGATGGACCGGATCATTTGAGAGCGGAAATTCTTGAGGTTGCCCGTAAAGTTTTAGAGAAACACAACATTTACCCTGAATTGATTGAAGACGTCTATATGACACGTTTCGTCATGCAATAAGGCTTCCGAAATGGATGATATTTTAAGTCAAGATGAAGTCGATGCTCTTTTAAAGGGCATGGGCGGTGGTGATGTCGAAACCGAAGATGATGATACTGCAAGTGGTGGCAGTGCTAAATCTTACGATTTTACCAATCAAGAGCGAATTGTTCGTGGGCGTTTGCCTGCCTTAGATATTATCAATGAACGATTTGCGAGAGGCTTTCAACGTCATTTTAATGAGATGATAATGTCAAGTGTTGAAGTAACGGCCGGCGAAGTCAAAATTATTAAGATGATTGATTATTTAAGGAATCTTTTTGTACCAACCAGTTTAAATATTTATCGTATTAATCCCTTGAACGGCGTTTCATTATTCACGTTGGATTCGAAGTTGATTTTTACGGCCGTTGACATCTATTTCGGTGGAACGGGATTGTTGCCCTTTAAAATAGAGGGGCGAGAGTATACGCCAGTTGAAATGAGTATGGTTCGTAGTATTTTAGATATATCAGCAGAAAATCTCCGTAAGGCTTGGGGTCCTGTCATGGATATCGAAGTTGAATATATGCATTCAGAAATGAATCCTAAATTTGCAGGGATTGTAGATCCAACCGATATGATTATCGTGAGTCAAATCAACGTCCGTTTCGAAGGTGTTGAGGGCCGTGTAGATATTGTTATGCCTTATGCAATGCTAGAGCCTATCAGAGATAAGCTTGAAGAAGGTATGCAGAACCTGCAGGGTGAAAGTGATAACCGATGGTCGAGAACGCTTAAAGAAGAAGCGAAGAATATTGAAATTAATTTAAGTGTCAATCTAACAGAATTACAGATGAGCATGGATGACTTAATGAAGATGGAAAAAGGCGATATTATTCCTATTGAAATGCCAAAATATGTCACCATTAAAGCCGAGGATATTGCTATTGTGCATGGACAACTCGGTGAAAGTAATAACAAGAAAGCGGTCAAAATAGAAAAAATATTACATCATCCCGCTTATCAAGAGAAAACAGTAGGGAATGTGAAGGAGTGGTACGATGAGTGATGAAGAAGATGTGAGTGCATGGGGAGATGCTTTGGCAGAACAAGCGGATGCAGAAGAAGATCCATGGGGAGATGCTTTAGCAGAACAAGCGGATGCAGAAGAAGATCCATGGGGGGATGCTTTGTCCCAGCAAGCGGATGCAGAAAAAAGTGCTGAAGCTGAGACGATTAGCGCTGCTGCATTTGACGAGTTAGCGTCAGAGCGTGGAGACAGTACAAACAAGGTTGATTTGGATGTGTTGCTGGATATTCCAGTGACCTTGCAGCTTGAAATTGGGCGAGCCAAAGTTTCGATAAGAAATTTACTTTCTTATACGCAGGGTTCTGTTGTTGAGATGGATCGTCTGGCGGGTGAACCTTTGGATCTTTTGGTTAATGGAACTCTCATTGCACACGGTGAAGTTGTCGTAATAAATGATAAGTTCGGGGTACGTTTGACGGATGTTGTGAGTCCTCAAGATCGTATTAAGAAGTTAAAGTAATGGTTAAAAGCTACCAGGCCTGGTCATTATTCTTGACACTATTTTTCTCGACAACGAGTTGGGCGCTTGATGCGCCTGCCGTTGGTGACTCTGTGACGCGACCCAGTGAATATTTTGGTCAGATTTTGGTGTCACTGGTTCTGGTGCTGCTGATTATCTTCGTCGCAGCATGGTTGTTAAGGCGGTATGGTCGTTTTCCAGGAGTGGCAGATGGTCACCTAAAAGTGATTGGTGCTTTATCAGTCGGTCAACGCGAAAGAATTATGCTACTTCAAGTCGGTAAAGAGCAAATTTTGGTGGGGGTGACTTCTAATAAAATTTCGACACTACATCAGCTTGAAGAACCTGTTCAAGTAAAGGATAATGCTCCTATTGGCGGTCAGTTTTCTCAACGACTGCAAGAAGCATTAAAATCCAGGGATATTAAACAAACTCCACGTGCAGATACTTAAACCGCTTGCTTTTCTTTTCTTAAGTTTATTCCCAATTCTTTCATGGGCGATGCCTGGCATTCCTGCATTTACGGTAGAAACCGATGCGACAGGCAGTCAAGACTACACCTTAACCATGCAAGTTCTGTTGTTAATGACAGGGTTAACCTTGTTACCGGCGGCATTAATTGCCACAACCTCTTTTCTTCGCATTATCATTGTACTCGCGTTGCTTCGCCAAGCACTCGGCACCATGCAAACGCCTTCCAATCAAGTATTAATCGGGTTGTCGTTATTTTTAACTCTGTTTATTATGGGGCCGGTGTTCGATAAAATATACGATGTAGCTGTTGGTCCTTATATGGAAGAGCAAATTCAGTTTAAAGAAGCGGTTGAGCTTGGGGCGGGGCCAATGCATCAGTTTATGTTGCAGCAAACACGTGAGGATGATTTAGGTATGTTTGCCGAGATGGCCGATGTGACGCTGACCAATCCTCAGGAAGTACCGTTTCAAGTACTTGTTCCAGCGTTTATGACCAGCGAACTCAAAACCGCATTTCAGATTGGTTTTATGTTATTTATCCCATTTTTAATTATCGATTTAGTGGTTGCAAGTCTACTGATGTCTATGGGTATGATGATGCTTTCTCCAATGATTATCTCACTGCCCTTTAAGCTCATGCTGTTTGTGTTAATTGATGGTTGGGCGTTGGTGGTGGGGACGATTGCTAACAGCTTTGTCGTGCCGGGAGGCGTCTGATGCAACAGGAATTTGTCTTAACGCTTGGACAACGAATGCTGGAGGTGGTTACTATGCTCGCAGCACCTTTGTTAATTCCGGCTTTAGCGGTTGGTTTGTTAGTGGGTATGTTTCAGGCAGCCACACAAATCAATGAAATGACGCTGAGTTTTATTCCAAAATTAGCGGTTATCGGCATTGCACTCGTTCTTGCTGGACCGTGGATGTTAACGACCTTAATCTCATTCACTCGAGAGCTTTATCTAAATATTCCAGCTATGATAGGCTAGGTTGATGTCTTTTAGCTATCCAGAATTCCTCCAGCTGGTTGGTCTCTATTTTTATCCTTTTGTGCGCATTGGTGCGATGCTTTCCATTATGCCGATTTATGGTATTCGAGCGGTTCCCGCTCAAGTCAAAGTTATTTTAACCATTTTTATTACCATGGCCGTCGCACCGTCTTTAGCCTTGCCGCCGCCTGTGGATCCGTTTACCTGGCAAGGTGTCTTGTTTATCCTTCAGCAAATATTGATTGGCTTAGCGATGGGCATTGTGTTTCAGGTTGTATTTCAGGCATTTGTCATGGCTGGACATATGATTGCGATGGGGATGGGCTTGGCATTTGCTTCGATGGTTGATCCAAGTACTGGCTCGTCAGCGCCCATTGTTTCACAATACTTTACGATTATTGTAATCTTGCTATTTTTGGCATTAAACGGTCATTTATTGGTTATTCAAATGGTGGTAGATAGTTTTGAATATTTACCGGTGGGTGTTGAGTTTCTCAATAGGGATAGTATTCGCCTCATCGTTGAGTTTGGGAGTTATATGTTTTCTGCGGGAGTTTTAATTTCCTTGCCAGCGATTACTGCACTTTTACTAATCAATGTATCGTTTGGAGTGGTTACGAGAGCGGCGCCTGCATTGAATATTTTTGCAGTCGGTTTTCCGATCACTTTGTTAACAGGCCTAGTCATGTTGTCCTTGACCACGCCTTTGATATTACCGCATTTGCAAGAGTTGATTCATCGGGCGATGGAAGTCGTTATGCAATTACGGTTAACTGGGCCTTAAGCAGATGGCTGAAAATGCTGACGGTTCTGAAAAGTCCGAAGAACCCACGGACAAAAAACTCCGAGAGGCCAAGGAGAAGGGCCAAGTTCCGCGTTCCAAAGAGCTCACGACTCTGTTATTGACCCTTTCAGCGGCACTTTTCTTTATGTTCTACGGCAAAGAAATGATTGCTGATTTTGTTGTGTTGATGTCTAAGGGACTGAGTTTTGATCGATCATTGGCTTTTGATGAGCTGAAAATGTTTGATTTGATAGGCGCCATTGTTTTGCAATCCATTTATTTGATTACGCCTTTTCTATTGTTGATGGCGTTGATTGCTTTAGTCGCTCCGCTGTTACTGGGAGGGTGGTCTTTTAGCGCTAAAGCAATGGCACCTAAAATGAGCAAGTTAAATCCGGTTTCAGGGATTAAGCGCATGTTCTCTACTAAAGCATTATTAGAACTGTTTAAAGCCTTAGCTAAGTTTAGTTTGGTCTTGTCGGTTGCGGTTTACTTTATGTATGCGATCTTTGGTGAGATATTGGCCTTAGGCATAGAGCCTTTAACGTTTGCTATGGGCCATGCCGGTAGCTTGATTATTGAAGCATTTGTATTTGTGAGTTTATCTCTATTAGTAGTGGCAGTGATTGATGTGCCGTTTCAACTTTGGGATCACAATAGACAGTTGAAAATGACCAAGCAAGAAGTGAAAGAAGAGCACAAGCAGCAAGAGGGGAATCCTGAAGTTAAAGGGCGAATTCGTCAAGTTCAACGTGAAATGTCACAACGTCGGATGATGCAAAAAGTGCCTGATGCTGATGTGATTATTACCAATCCAACCCACTTCGCGGTTGCTTTAAAATATGATCCTGATGATATGCAGGAGCCGATTGTTTTAGCAGTCGGAGCAGACTTTATGGCAGCCCAAATTAGAACCATCGCAAAGGAAAATAATATAACCATTGTAGAAGCCCCCCCCTTGGCGCGTGCTTTATACTATAATGCTGAAATAGACCGCCCAATTCCCTATGATTTGTTCAAGGCGGTGGCTTCCGTTTTAGCCTATGTGTACCAGTTAAAAGAATATGGCAAAGCGGATCAGATAGATTTTTCTGGGTTACCTATACCTGAAGATATGAAAACAGAATGAGTTTTGTAAACGTAAGATTAAGTCGTAAGATTAAGTTTCTAAATGGATTTTAACCAGATATTTAACAGTTTTAAAAAGTTTATGACCAGCGGGTTAGGTATTCCTGTCGCTGTATTGGCTCTACTGGCAATGGTGACTATTCCCATGCCAGCCTTTTTGCTGGACATATTTTTTACCTTTAACATAGCACTGTCTCTAGTGGTCTTGATGTTAACACTGTACGCCAAGCGTCCACTCGATTTTGCTATTTTCCCAACGATTATTCTCTTAGCCACCTTATTTAGACTTTCCCTTAATATTGCCTCAACCCGCGTAATTTTACTTGAAGGGCATGAAGGTGGCTCGGCTGCTGGATATGTTATTCAAGCGTTTGGTGAGTTCGTTATTGGTGGAAATTTAGCAGTTGGTCTGGTTGTTTTTGCCATATTGGTTGTTATTAATTTTGTGGTTATTACCAAAGGGGCCGGGCGAGTTGCAGAAGTAAGTGCTCGCTTTACACTTGATTCCATGCCTGGTAAGCAGATGGCCATCGATGCCGATTTGAATGCAGGTCTGATTACTCAAGAAGATGCACAAATAAGACGTTCTGACATAGCGACTGAAGCGGAATTTTATGGTTCCATGGATGGGGCGAGTAAATTTGTACGTGGGGATGCGGTTGCCGGAATTCTTATTTTGTTTATCAATCTAATTGGTGGTCTGGCGGTTGGAATCGGTCAACACGATCTGGCTTTTGCGGAAGCGGGCGAAGTTTATACTATCCTTACATTGGGAGATGGATTAGTTGCCCAAATTCCTGCATTGCTCTTGTCGACAGCCACTGCGATTATTGTGACCCGTGTAACAGGGGGGGGCAATAAAGATATGGCCGAACAAATGCAAGAGCAGATGTTTGCGACGCCTCAGGCATTAGGCACTGCTGCAGGTATTGTGGGTGTTATGGGTTTGATTCCAGGTATGCCAAACTTTGCATTCTTAACCTTCGCCAGTGTGGCAGGTGGGGGAGCTTATTGGATTCATCGTCAACAAAAGAAAAAGCCATCACCTGACGAGGCTTTATCCGCGATGGAGCCAGAGGAAAATATTAAACCCGCAGATTTAAGTTGGGATGATGTACAGTCAGTGGATGTTCTGGGGCTTGAAGTGGGTTATCGATTAATCCCAATGGTCGATCAAGCACAAAATGGCCAGCTATTAGATCGTGTTAAAGGGGTGCGTCGAAAAGTTTCTCAGGAACTCGGTTTTCTGGTTCCCCCTGTACATATCCGTGATAATTTAGATTTAAAACCCAATCAGTATCGTATCATGCTTATGGGGGTGCCATCCGGAGAGGGGGAGGTTTTTCCAGATAAAGAGATGGCCATTAATCCTGGCCAGGTTTTTGGAGAGATTGCCGGAGTTGCCACTAAAGACCCTACCTTTGGTTTAGATGCTGTTTGGATTGCTCAAAGTGATCAAGATCAAGCACAAGCGCTTGGCTATACAGTGGTTGACGCGAGTACTGTGGTGGCTACTCATGTCAGTCAAGTCATTCAAGATTATGCCTTTGAGTTGTTTGGCCATGATGAGACTCAGAAACTCTTGGATAAACTCAAGCAAAGCTCTCCTAAATTGGTTGAAGAGTTGGTGCCTGATAAGTTGTCTCTGGCCATTGTTGTAAGAGTCCTGCAAAATTTATTACGAGAAAAAGTCTCTATCCGTGACATGCGCAGCATTTTAGAGACCTTGACGGAGAAAGCCAGTTCGACACAAGATGCTAACGCCCTAACGATTTTTGTACGCGCAGCATTAGGACGATCAATTATTCAAGATATTGTCGGTCATGATGACGAGCTCAAAGTGATTACACTGGATCCTAGCTTGGAACAGATTTTGCTTCAAGCTACTCAGGGTGCTCCAGAAGGGCAGCTAGCGATTGAACCTGGGCTGGCCGAAAGACTTCACACGACCCTGAAAGAGGAGAGTCAGAAGTTAGAAATCTCCGGTCAATCGGCTGTTTTGCTGGTTGCTCCGCAAATTCGTGCACAACTAGCGCGTTTATTTAGATATAGTTTGCCTACACTGTATATATTGGCTTACTCCGAAGTGCCAGAAAATAGACAGATTAGTGTTATCGCTAATGTCGGACAGGGAGGCTAACGGTGAAAATAAAACGCTACGTGGCGCCTACCATGCGCCAAGCAATGAGCTTAGTACGGGATGAACATGGTGATGATGCTGTTATCTTATCGACTAAAGATGTACCTGAAGGGGTTGAGATTGTTGCGGCGCTTGACCCAGAGGCTGCTGAATTTCAATCATCTCAAGATAGTCCGGTTGTAAGAAGTACCTATCAAACCCAAGAGACTTCGACTATGAGTTCTTCGGGTGGCGCTTCAGAAATTTCAGGCATTGCAGAAGAATTAAAAGCCGTTAGGGCAATGTTAGAAAATCAATTGTCCGGGCTCGCTTGGGGTCAAGAGTCACAAAATGATCCGCATAAAGTCGAGTTGATTAAACGCTTATTACAGCTAGGTATTGGTTGGAGCTTAAGTCAAAAATTGGTTGAAACAATCGAATCCAAAAACCACCAGGCCTGGTCAGAAATTTTATCTAAAATAGAAAGCAGTATTCCAACTGAAGATCGAGATATTATCGAACGAGGTGGTATTGTCGCGTTGGTTGGGCCGACAGGGGTTGGTAAAACTACCACGATTGCAAAAATGGCCAGTCGCTTTGTGATGCGAAATAGTCCAAGTCAATTGGCCTTGATTACGACAGATTGTTATAAAATAGGTGCGCAGGCACAGTTAAAAACTTTCGCGGATTTAATTAATGTCCCAGTACACGTTGCCAGTACTCAGGGCGAGCTTTATGCTTTACTAACATCGTTAGGCCATAAGAAACTGGTGTTAATTGATACGGCAGGGATGAGCCAGAGAGATTTACAATTGTCGCAACAGTTGACTTCCGGTCATGAGGGCGCAACCACGGTTCGAAATTACTTGGTCATGTCAGCTGCGACACAGTTGAATGTCATGACGGATATTGTGCAGTCTTTTGGGAAAATTATTTTAAAGGGCTGTATTTTAACCAAGGTCGATGAGGCATTGCAGTTAGGTAATGTATTAACGTTACTGATAGAGAAACAGTTGCCCATTATGTATTTATCTAACGGTCAACGAGTTCCAGAGGATTTGGAAGTGGTTAGAACAAGAGAGTTGATTGATAGAGCTATCGTGTTAAGTCATCAAAATAACAATTCAGCTCAAAATGAGCAAGCATTCCGTATGGGAATGGGAAAGGAGATATCAGATGCTCAATGATCAAGCTGCCGGTTTACGGGCGATGCACTCAGGTCAGGCTACTGCTAATACAACTGCTGCACAACCTGTTAGGGTCATCGCCGTTGCCAGTGGAAAAGGTGGGGTTGGCAAGACGAATGTTTCGGTCAATCTGGGCGTTTCTCTAAGTAAGCTAGGCCATAGAGTCTTATTGATGGATGCGGATATGGGGTTAGCTAATGTGGATATCATGTTGGGCTTACAAACCAAATACAATCTGGCGCATGTTTTAGATGGTGAAAAAACACTGGAAGAAGTCATTGTTGAGGGGCCAGCAGGACTGAAAATTATACCTGCTGCTTCTGGTGTACGTCGTATGGCACAGTTGACTGCGCTGGAAAATGCTGGAATCATTAACGCGTTTTCAGAACTTAACGGTAAACTAGATATCTTAATTGTTGATACAGCGGCCGGAATTGCCGATAGTGTTGTCAGTTTTTGTCGCGCCGCCCAAGAAGTGGTGGTGGTGGTGACCGATGAACCTGCTTCAATTACCGATGCATATGCATTGATTAAGGTTTTAAGTCGGGATTACAAATTAACCCGCTTTAGATTGCTTGCCAATCAGTGTCGTACGCCACAGCAAGGACAGATGCTGTATGAAAAGTTGGCCAAGGTTTGTGAACAGTTTCTGGATGTTAGTTTAGATTATTTTGGTTCAGTACCATTTGATCATGATTTACGTGAGGCCGTTCAAAAACAAGTGCCGGTGACGATTTATCGGCCTAATAGTGAGTCTGCCAAGGCATTTAAAAATATGGCACAAAAAATTGATCGCTGGCCTATGCCACGAGGCGTTACAGGTTATTTGCAGTTTTTTGTTGAAAATTTATTTCATTCAGGACATTAATTGAGCATGACTGGTACATCCGTTTATGAACAGGTCCAAAAGCAAGCGAGTAGCGAAGTACTGGAATTAGAGCAGTATTTACCGCTAGTGAAGCGTATAGCTTATCACTTAAAAGGTCGATTACCCGACAGTGTTTTTGTCGAGGATTTAATCCAATCTGGGGTGGTGGGTTTAATTGAAGCGATGCAAAAATTTAACGCCAATCAAGGTGCTAGTTTTGAAACCTATGCAGGTATTCGTATTCGTGGATCAATGCTAGATGAGATTCGTAAAGGGGATTGGACGCCACGCTCGGTTTATCGAAAGTCCCGTGCGGTGAGTGAAGCAATTAATCAGGTTGAGTCAAAGGTTGGACGAGAAGCGCGAGATGAGGAAATCGCTGAAGAGATGGGGGTTTCCATTAAAGAATATCACCATATTTTACAGGATACCAACTCAGTGCAGTTACTCTCAATTGATCAACCAGATCATGAAGAGCTAGCTGAAGGTAGGATGATTGGTCAAGGCATGACGCCATTTGGTGAACTCGCCGAAAGTGGTTTTCAGGAGGCGCTTGTAAACGAAATTTCAAATTTACCTGACAAAGAAAAATTAGTCATGGCGCTTTACTATGACGAAGAGTTAAATTTAAAAGAAATTGGAGAGGTTTTGGAAGTCAGTGAATCTAGGGTTAGTCAGATTCACAGCCAAGCCGTCAAAAGAATTAGGTCACGAATGGCCGATTGGATTAAATAGAATTAGATGGTTGGCGAAAGCTGTCAGCAATAGAACTTAGATTGTTAAGGAAGATAAGATGCAAATAAACAGAGATATGAATATTTTGGTAGTAGACGACTTTTCTACGATGAGAAGAATTGTTAAAAACTTATTAAAAGAGTTAGGTTTTCATAAATTTGACGAGGCGGATGATGGTGCAACAGCTTGGCCAATGGTTCAATCTGGAAAGTATGATTTCATTGTCAGTGACTGGAATATGCCAGATATGACAGGTATTGATCTATTAAGACACGTTCGTGCTGATGAAAGTCTAAAAGATACGCCTTTTTTATTGATTACTGCAGAAGCTAAACGCAGTCAAATATTGGAAGCCGCACAGGCTGGGGTAGATGGTTATATTGTGAAACCTTTTACGGCAGCGACTTTGAATGGAAAGATTCATAAGATTTTTGAGCGTGTTGCTGAAAGACAAGCTGGACAATAGTTCATATGTTTGATTTGATTAAAAGCCTTGTTCGATAATATATTATCGAACAAGGCTTTTTTATGTCGCTATTATCGTTGAGGATTTATAAAATATGACTTTTTCTACACAAATTGATAAGAATCTTGTTAAGGCATTATTAGAGGCTTTGGAGTCTGGTGAGCAACATCAGGCAGTGGCTTTATTGGATGAATTGACGCAAGTGCGTGAGTCTGAGTTATATCAGCAGGTCAGTGCATTGACACAAGATCTACATAAAACCCTTGATGGTCTAAATGACAACAGTTTATTATTACAAACAAAGCATGATATCCCAGATGCTACAGAGCGCTTGGAGTATGTTATTACCACTACTTCAGAGGCCAGTAATAAAACGCTTGAATCTGCTGAGCAGGCTATGGCGTTGATTGAAAACGTAGAAGATAACGTACGACAGCATGTTGATGGTAGTGATAGAGAAATTTTGCTGAACATGCTGGCGTCAATAAATTCAGAATTAACCAATGTCATGTTGGCGCAGTCTTTTCAGGATCTGACTGGACAAGTTTTGAATCGCGTTATATTGGTTATTTCTTCGCTGGAGCAGAGTTTGATCCATTTAATTGATCAATCGAGCCATGATTATGCATCCATTCCCGATCGTGTTGAAAGTGATGCCGCTAATAAATCAGCAGAAATGAAAGGTATTGGTCCAAATGTCACTCTCAAGTCTAAACAGGATTCAGCAGAGTCTCAAGCGGATGTCGATGATTTACTGGCTGATTTAGGTATCTAATCTTTGGGCGGTTACTAACTGCCACCTATGGCACAATGATTGCTATATTCTCTGCAATATAGTCAATTCCACTTATGGATTTACTCCATGTAAGTGTAACCAAACGAGGTGAAGGTTGTGGATGAAGAGATTTTACAGGATTTTTTGGTCGAAGCTGAAGACCTGATTGATCAGTTGAATGGGCAATTATCTGAATTGGCCCATTCTCCTAAGGATGCTGATTTACTCAATGCCGTGTTCAGAGGTTTTCATACCATTAAAGGCGGCGCGGGATTTTTAGAGATCACTCCTCTTATTGAAGTCTGTCACCGGGCGGAAAATGTTTTCGATAAAATTCGCAATGGCGATGTAGCATATGATGCGGTCGTAGCGGATGCTATTTTACGAGCATTTGATGTTATTAGTGACTCGATGGATCTTTTGAAAGATGGGGTTCGCGAAATGCCTGAAAATGACCCTGTTCTTTTATCAGATCTAGATGCCTTAACTTCTAAAAACAAACCTATTGTTGCAACGGTTGAAACGATTTCTAAGTCTTCTCTACAATTAGCAGATGGGCTTGATCCTGATGGTGATATTTCTGATGATGAGTTTGACGCACTATTAAACCAACGAGATGCAATGGGTTCAGGGCCGTCTGGAAGTAATGCATCAGCGCAAGAGGTTTCTTTATCACTTCCTGAAGGAGTTGATCCTGATGGTGACATGTCTGACGATGAATTTGAAGCACTTTTAAACCAGAGAGATACGCGAACTACTAACGAAGCGCCTGGCGCTTTATCATTACCTGTGGGGGTTGATCCTGATGGGGAGATTTCAGATGATGAATTTGATGCCTTATTGAATCAAAGGGATATGCTGGAAGGTGAAGAGTCTGCACCAATTAAACCTGCTGAAGCAGTGGCGCCTAAAACAGTACCTAAGCCTTCTTCATCTCCGACCCCTGCCAGTGCTCCTAAAGTAGAATCTGGGGCGGCAAAACCAGCTGCCAAAAATACCACAGAAACCACCGTTCGTGTCGATACCCGTCGTTTAGATGAAATTATGAATTTGGTAGGTGAGTTGGTGTTGGTGCGTAATCGACTCATAACCTTAAAAGGCGCTAACGCCAGTGGGGAGGAGCTTGCGAATGCGGTTTCGAATCTAGATCATGTAACAACTGATTTGCAGTCATCTGTTATGAAAACCAGAATGCAGCCTGTTAATAAGGTTTTTGGTCGTTTTCCACGAGTAGTACGTGACTTGGCTAGAAAACTAGGTAAAGACATTAATCTTGAGCTGGAAGGTGAAGAAACCGATTTAGATAAAAATCTGGTGGAGGCTTTAGCTGATCCTTTAGTGCATTTGGTTAGAAACTCGGTGGATCACGGTATAGAAATGCCTGATGTGCGTATAGCGGCAGGGAAGCCTAGAGCAGGTACAGTTGTGCTGGCGGCAGAGCAGGAGGGGGATCACATTCTCTTATCAATCACTGATGATGGTAAGGGTATGGATCCCGACATGCTACGGCGTAAAGCAGTTGAAAAAGGCATGATGGATGAGGTTGCGGCGAATCAGTTAGATGATAAGTCTGCGTTCGAATTGATTCTTTCGGCTGGTTTCTCTACTGCTGAAGTCGTGAGTGACATCTCTGGCCGTGGTGTGGGGATGGATGTGGTCAAAAACATGATCACAAAGTTAAATGGCAGTATCGAAATTCAGTCCGTTTTAGGTCAGGGCTCAAAAATCAACATTCGTGTTCCGCTGACTTTGGCGATTCTTCCAACGCTAATGGTTGGATTTGATGAAGACAGTTACGCTATCCCGCTGACAAGTGTTCAAGAAATTTTTGATTATAATCCAGAAAAAACCAATAAAATTGACGGTCAAATGATGGTGCGATTAAGAGATCGGAGTATTCCATTGTTGTTCTTAAATGAGTGGCTGGCTCCGCATCAATCACAAGAGTCTCATGAAACTGACAAGGTTGTTATTGTGTCGGTTGGCAATCAGCGTGCAGGCCTAGTAGTCAATCAGGTTAATGGACAGGAAGAAGTTGTGATTAAACCTCTTGGAGTGATGCTGAAAAAGGTGCGAGGTTATGCGGGAGCGACGATTACTGGCAATGGTAGTATTGCTTTAATATTAGACTTGCCTGGTGTAGTTGAGCGCTTTCAGGACTAAATTAGGGAGAGGATGGTTATGATGGATCAAAGTATGACAGGTAACGATAATCCTTCGATGAGTGAGATGCAAGATGAGGCTGCTTATTTAGGCCCTAGTGCTCGTTGTGTTTTATTTACCTTAGAGAATGAAATTTACGGCATTCATGTCAAAAAAATTAGAGAAGTCCTGCGTGTCGGAAGTATTAGGGCTGTTGCAGGCACGCCACGTAACGTTCTAGGTGTTATCAATGTTCGTGGCGTTATTGTTACGGTAATTGATGCTCGATTGATGTACGATATGCCTTCCAAGGAAGTAACGGATTTATCTCGAATTATTATTGTTGAGCTGGATGAGGAGCGTGCGGTCGGAGTATTGGTCGATTTTGTGATGGAAGTTAAGGATATTCCAGAAAGTAAAATAGAAGCGCTATCGGCTTCTAAAGATAACGCATCAAGGTATATCCAAGGAATTGCACACTTTCAGGATAACGTGATTATTTTGATAGATGTTGACAATATGTTTGCGGGTGAAGACTAGAGTTTTCACGTACCAGATACTTTCTAAAAAGGGCATTTATGCCCTTTTTTTATGGCAAATGTTCTTTGGTTGGTGGTTCTATTTCTTTGCCACTGACTTGATAGGCGAATATGAGTACTTGGGCAACGGCTTCATAAAGAGCTTGCGGGATTTCTTGATCTAGTTCTACCTGGCTAAGCAATTCAACCAAAGGCGAATTTTCTTGGATGGGAATGCCAAGCTCTTTAGCGGTTTGAATAATCTCTTGTGCCATATAGCCTTTGCCTTTGGCAGTTACTTTTGGCGCGCCTGTTCCTTCATATTCAATAGAAATGGCAATCTTATTTGCAAGAGATAAGTCTTTTTCAACCATTAATCAAGCCTTATAGTAATTTTTAGAAGTGCTTTAATTTGAGGGGGTTTGACAGGATGAGTTATATGAGGGTGTGGGAAAAGAGGGAAGGTACCCCCCCCCCCCTTTTTTTTTTATTAAGCTTTAAGAAAGTAGCAGTTCTTGTGTCAGTCCCAACTTTTCAGCGCTATCTTTTAGGATGTCTGGCGAATTTAACCAAGCAACGTTTTTACCATTTTCAGAAGCATTTTTAACCAATACGAGTAATGTTTGCAAGCCCGCGGTATCAATTGTTTCAATACCTGAAGCTTCCAGAATTATTTCATCACCTGTATCATTGAATAATGTATTCAGCTCATTAAAATGGGCATCGATATGATGAATGGTTAAGTTTTCTGGTAGTTTAATTTCATTACTCATGGGAACCTCATCTAGCGTATCTAAAAGTTTAAAGGACTCGCGTAATAACAGAGAGTAGCTTTTCAGGACTAAAAGGTTTCACGATCCAACCTGTAGCGCCAGCTTCTTTACCTTTCGCTTTCATATCACCAGAAGACTCTGTGGTGAGGCATAAAATAGGTGTGAACTTATAGTTCGGCATCGCTCTCAATGCGGCGACTAATTCAAGGCCGTTCATGTTAGGCATGTTTATATCGGTTACAACTAAATCAAACTGTCCTTGTTTGGCGATTGCCAAAGCCACGGCACCATCTTCTGCTTCAGTCACATCATGACCTGCTGATTTAAGAGACATACATACCATTTGTCTCATTGATTTAGAATCATCTACTGCTAAGATTTTTGACATCTTATAATCTCACTATTTATGCTTAAAATTAACGTTAATGTCACCATTATACATAGGGTCAATCAATATTTAAGGCTTTTTTGATGGAGGCAAGAATGCCGTCGTTTATCAAAGGGTCTACGTGGAGGATAATGACCAGTTGATCATTGATGGTTGCTAGTCCTTGCACATATTCAGCATGTACGGCACCAGACATATCTGGTGCTGGCTGCAGTGCTTTTTGATTGATTGTATAGACATCTGAAACGCCATCAACCACCAGCCCAATGATTTTTTGAACCCCCTCACTGTTTTCAGACCGAACGATGATGACAACCGTTGTTTCATTGTAAGTGACATTTTCTAGGCCAAAACGCACACGTAAATCAATAATAGGGACAACTGCTCCACGAAGGTTGATTACACCCATTACATACTTTGGTGTGTTGGGAATGGGGGTGATCTTTTCCCAACCTTTAATTTCTTGGACTCTAAGGATGTCAACGCCATACTCTTCATGACCCAGTATAAAACTTAAAACTTGGTCAGTATTGTTATTATTCTGATCAATTTGTTCTTGAATTGAGTTTAGGTTATTGCCCATATTAGACGTCTCTCTTGGGTTGACATGCCGAGTGGTTAAATTAACCTATTCGTTTGTAAAGGTCTAGTCTTGTTGTTTAACTTTTTCTAAAAAACAATTAAAACGAATGGTGTTGAAGTTTTACCTAAGATTTTCAGGTAATGCATTAAATTTTGTATAGTGTTTTATAAGTTCTAAGCAAAATAGCAGCCAAGTAATTTAATTAACGGATTCAGGTTTGAAATCCTCTCGAGATTTTTGTTTATTATTATCGTTAGATGTGGATATCAATTAGTGCAATTTGTGTCGATTTTTCGGTTTTAGAAGGCTTTTGTTTAACAATCAGTAGGTTCTGCAATTTAAGTTCTTGGGTAGTAAATTGTTGTTCTAGCTGGCTAATGTTTTCAGCGATGGTTTGTTCTAGCGCTTCTGTTTCACACCATATAAAACAGTTGAATTCACCTTGTTGATTGAGAGTCAGTTTAGAAGACATCTCTCCTAGTGGTAAATGAAGGTCAATTAAAATCTCCCAGGAAGACGATTCGGGTTGTGTGTGTTTTCTAAACTCAATGTAGTCTTTATAAATGTTTTCATTATGAGCGTAGGGGAGCTCTAGAGGTGTTATGTTGGGGTTTTCATAAAGTTGTAATTGCTGAACGGTAAGTCTGTTAATGGCTTGCGTCAGGGTTCCTAATAGTTGAGACAGTTGAGGGGAAGGGGTTTTTACACTGAGTGATTCAGCTTGTTTTTGCAGGGTTAACAATTGTGCTTTGATATCAGTGTTTAGGTTCGATTTTTCAGGTTGCTTGAGTTTTGACTCTAAAAACAAACCACTATCAGTCATTCTGTCCTTTAGGACGCCACCCGAAAGAGAGGAGGTGCTTTTCGTGACTTGTTCAAGGAGTTGGTTGATGGGGCCGAGTAAGGAGGCGGGTAGGCCTTGTAGTAAGCTGATCTGCTGAAATGCCTGAGGTAAAGCGGTCTGGTTCGGCATGAATTGCCGGTAAGCGGTTTGCAATGCGCCCTGTATTTGTTGAGTAGTATTCGGCTTGGAGGTTTGAACAATCGCCAGTTCAATCGTGGGTTGGAGTTGCTTCACTTTGACTTGAATCATGCCTGATTCTTGAATATTTGTTTTACTTGTGGCAATCAGGGTTTGGTTGCCAATGGTGAGAGTTATTTGCTTACCTTGAATTTGTTCAATGGTTGCATTTAAAACCTGCCCAACTTTTAAAAGTACACTACTTTGATTAGCACTATTGAGTGCAAGTGATTGTGCAGTAGTGAAATTATTGGAAATATTAACCATTTTTTTACCTGGCAAAAAAAAACTTTTACTTGCATCCCATTAAATTCCAATTATATTGGATAGGTTGTGTCGTATTTTAACGATAATCAGCTTTGGATGAGGTCATCATACTATGAGTGAACGTGAATTTGACTTTACTGAACAAGATTTTAAACGAGTTCAAAAAATTGTTTATGATTTTGCCGGTATAGATTTAAACGAGTCTAAAAAGAACTTGGTTTATAACCGCTTGGCTAAACGTATTCGTTTTTTAGTCTTAACCAGTTTCAGTGAGTACCTAGATTATGTTGAGGCTCAGGGCGAGTCAGAGTTTATTGAGTTGATTAACTCAATCACTACAAATCTAACTTTCTTTTTTAGAGAAAATCATCATTTTGAGTATCTGGCGGAAAAGGTAATTCCGGGTTTATTGGAATCAAATGCTTCAAGTCATAAAATACGCATTTGGTCCGCCGGTTGTTCAACTGGTGAAGAGCCTTATTCAATTGCAATCACTTTAAAAGAGACTGTGCCGGCTGGGTGGGATGTTAAAGTTATTGCTACAGACCTGGATTCAAACGTTGTACAAACTGGACTGAATGGTATTTATAAGGCGGATCGCTTAAAAGGTGTTTCTGAAGGGCGTAAAAAACGTTGGTTTTTGAAGGGCGAAGGTTCTAAAGGAGGCTATGTTAAGGTTAAGCCAGAGTTACAAGAGATTATTGATTTTGGTCAGCTAAACTTGATGAGTGAGTGGCCAATTAAGGATTCGATAGATGTTATTTTTTGTCGTAATGTTGTGATTTATTTTGATAAGCCGACGCAGTCCAAATTATTTGATCGTTATGCCGATCGCTTGCCAACTGGTGGGCATCTTTTTGTGGGGCATTCTGAATCGCTCTATAAAGTCTGTAATCGGTTTGAGTTGCTAGGGCAAACCATCTACAAAAAAATTGAGTAATGGAATTGTCTATATACAGTTTTGCTTCGTTTGATAGATAAAGGAAATTTTGTGAATACACCTATTAAAGTTTTAATTGTGGATGACTCTGCACTAGTTCGCAAAATGCTTAAAGAGATGTTGTCTTCAGATCCTGCTTTGCAGGTGATTGGGACAGCTTCGGATCCGTTTGATGCGAGAGAAAAGATTAAGCAGCTGCATCCTGATGTACTAACTTTAGATGTTGAAATGCCAAAAATGGATGGTGTTACTTTTCTAAAAAACTTAATGCGATTGCATCCACTTCCTGTGGTGATGGTTTCTACCTTAACTGAAAAGGGCGCAGATGTGACCTTTGAAGCGATGGATCTAGGGGCGGTTGACTTTGTTACAAAACCTAAAATAAATTTGTCGGACACTTTTGAAGATTATACGCTGGAAATTTGTAGCAAGGTTAAAACCGCAGCACGGGTCAGAAGGTCAAGTTTGGAGCAACAATATGCACGTTATGTTGCCAATAAGGATCACCGTCCTACACTTGCTAAATCTGTCATCGTTCCCGATAAATTGACAACAGATGCGATTATTCCAAAAACTAACTTTAACAATAGACACTTTAAAACGACTGAGAAAATTATCGCATTAGGTGCTTCAACAGGGGGAACAGAAGCAATTAAAGAAGTACTAATGCGTTTGCCAGCAAGTACGCCTGGTATTGTGATTACTCAGCATATTCCCGCAGCCTTTAGTTTGCCATTTGCAAAACGTATGGATAGCGTTTCAGAGATGACAGTCTTTCATGCTGAAGATGGACAACAGATCCTGCCAGGACATGTGTATATTGCCCCGGGCGATAAACACTTAATGGTTGCGCGTGATGGTGCGCGTTATATCTGCCGCCTGAATGATGGTCCTCCAGTTAATCGTCATAAGCCTGCTGTAGATGTGATGTTTCGTTCAGTTACGCAAAATGTGGGTCCGAACGCAATTTGTATATTGTTGACCGGTATGGGAGCTGACGGTGCGGTTGGTATGAAAGAGTTGCAAGATGCTGGAGCACCAACGATTGCCCAAGATGAAAAAAGCAGTGTTGTCTGGGGGATGCCTGGTGAAGCCGTTAAACGGGGAGCGGCTGACTATATTTTATCTTTGGAAAAAATACCTCAAAAAATTCTAGAATTAGCCGCTCGTTAGTTTAGAATTCTTCATCCCTGCACATCTGTTATTAAGGTGTGTTCCTATGTAAGCGATATTTATACGCTAGTATTCTATGGTATTACCTTATTAGCTTTGTATAGATACTTGTTATTGATGTTCGTTAAAGTAGAGTGCCATATAGGTTTTCAAGAAAGGTAGTGCTTTAACTGAACTAATTTGGCATATTAACTGCTGTAATATCCATAACCACAACGACTTATAAGTGTATTTGATATGAATTTTACGATTCATATGTAATTTAAGGAAACAATCATGCCTCATATTATTACTGCCTACTGGCCTGCTTGGCTTGCGACATTGAGTGGTGTAGCGCTTACTCTGTTAGAGATTCCTTTTATTGGATTAATCATGGTTATCGCGGTGTCTCTCGTGTGGTCTTTATTGGTGGCAAGAGTTGCCAGATCATCCATTGTAAGAGGAGCTGAACCAAGTATTACCAGTGTTTCCACGCAAACTTCATCTGAAGCGATGATGAGAGTGTCTGCTGTAGATGAGTCGTTACAAGCGATGATGAGTGATGTTGATTCTGTGATTGAAAATGAAGTTGGTGTCATTCGTGAAGAGATGATTCAAGTTAAAGATTTGGTTGCTGAATCAATAGAGACTCTAAATGGTAGTTTTTCTGGTTTACATGAACAGACTCAAGATCAGTATGCTTTAGTGATGGCTTTGCTTGACAATCTTGGCGGTGATGGTAGCTCAGATGAGATGAGCATTAAGCAATTTTCTGCAGAAATTAAAGTTGTGCTGCAATACCTAATAGATTTACTGATTGAAGCGAGTCATCGTAGTAATAAGACAGTAGAAAAAATTGATGATATGGTCGGGCAGATTGAGTCGATCTTTGACCTGTTGAAGGATGTTAAAGGTATTGCTGATCAGACCAATCTATTGGCATTGAATGCGGCAATCGAAGCGGCTAGAGCGGGTGAGGCAGGCCGAGGTTTTGCTGTGGTTGCCGATGAAGTTCGTAAGCTTTCTTTGAACTCAAATGTATTAAATGCACAGATCCGCAAGCAAGCAGAGAAGGCGCGTACCACGGTCGATGAAGTGCGATATATAGTCAGTGAAACGGCGACAAAAGATATGGAGCATGCTGTATCGTCTCAAGAAAAAATGGATAACATGCTCAATGATTTGGAAGGCATGAATGATGGTATTTCTGGTAAATTAGGTGATTTCTCGGGCATGATTTCAGGGATTGAGGTCAGTGTTTCGAACGCCATGCGCTCGTTACAGTTTGAAGATATCGTACGCCAACTGGTTGAGCAGGCGATTCATCACCTCCAAAATCTAAATAATTTTTCAAGTGATATTACTCAGTTTTTAGAAGAAAACTGCTCAAATCCTGCAACCTCCGAAGCTGAACATCATGAAAGGCTAGAGGCTTTCCGTCGCAAAGCAGATGAACAGCGTCAAGAGATTGCTGCGTTACGTATGACACGTGTGAATGCGGCATCAATGGATGAAGGTGAGATTGAATTGTTCTAACAAGCTTTATTCATTCGCTCATAAAAAAGCCCTGCAATGCAGGGCTTTTTTTATTGTTAATTGTTTGAAGCCTAAATTAAGCCATGTTGCCCATATGATTATTCCAGAAGCTGCCAAAGAGTAAGCTAAAGAAAATACCGGTCGCGAAGACGATATACCAATAACGACGCATTTTGATCTCAAGTTCAGACTCTTCATCAGGGCGGTCTTTAAAGAATATAAGCATAAGCCCAATCGCAGAAATAAAGCCTGCAATGTTGGCAAGATAATGGATGCCGGAAACCATTGCTGTCACGCCCAAAATTAAGATAACGGCATAAGTAATCAGTATTAAACGCATTGTAGCTCCTTGTATGGCAAGTTAGAATTAATTAGTAATGAGCGCTATTGTATTGAATTTAAATTTCTATTACGTATTTTTTTAGACCAATTTAGGAAATCGTATGTATAAGATTTGTTTTTATGTACCAGAGAGTCATGTAGAGTTCGTAAAAAACGCACTGTTTGAAGCGGGTGCGGGCAAGATTGGTCAATATGACTGTTGCGCATGGCAATCCAAAGGAGAGGGGCAGTTTAGAGCCTTAATGGGGAGTCAGCCTTTTCTAGGGCAGTTGAATCAATTGGAGAGAGTAGCGGAGTATAAAGTTGAGCTGGTCTGTGTTGCGCAAAATTTGGCTGCTGCCATTCAGGCATTGAAAGCCTCGCACCCTTATGAAACCCCTGCTTATAATGTGATTGAGCTCTTAGATCGATAACTCCTTAAAAAAAGGGGTTTTTAATAGGTTGTATGAACGCTGAATGTCTTCAAAGTATCGTCATTGTTTTTATATTAGAAAATGTTGATATGTTGTAAATCTTAGATTATTATGTGGCCGTTGTTTCATTACAACACTCCTCTAAAGAGCTAAGATTGTTCCCCTTATATGGGATACCCAGTTAAGTTTATGCTTACCTGGGCTTTTTTTTGTCTGAAGTTTAGTCGCCAAAACGAGAATTCAGAGGTTTTATAGACAAGGCATTTAGGAATTATTTAGTGCCAGAATCAAACTGAATTAATTCAATTGTGAAGATCAGAGTTTGATTTGGCCCGATGACTTTACCTGCACCTTTTGTACCATAGGCCATGTCTGCTGGAATATAGACTTCCCACTTTGAACCAGGCTTCATTATTTTCAAGACTTCCCCCCAGCCTTTAATAACGTTACCCATTTGAAACTTCAATGGCGTACCACGGTTGTACGAACTATCAAATTCAGTACCATTAATTAAAGTACCTCTGTAATGGGCAAATATCGTGTCTTCTTCCGTTGGAGAGGCGCCTTTACCTTTGGTAAGGACTTTATATTGAATCCCGCTGTCTAAGCGTATCACCCCAGATTTTTTAGCATTGCTTGCTAGAAATTCTTGGCCTTCTTTGATGTTTGCGTCACCAAGCGCCTTTCTTTCTGCTTGTTGCTTTTCCAGCATACCTTTTTTGACTTCATTGATAGCCTCCCTCATCTCTTCTTCACTAAGTTTGAGTGGGCGTTTGTTGATGGTATCTTCTAAGCCAAGGGTGAACGCCTTAATATCAATGGTTAGGCCCTGTTCAGTGAAGTTTTTAGCTAAATCCGATCCAAGTGTGTAGCTGGCTTTTTGCTCAGCGCTGTCTAGATTATTGTTACCAGCAAAGGCGGAAGGTGTAAGCACTAGTCCAAGGGCAATAGTTAACAGTTTATTCATGTATTTTCCTTATAAAGTCTTTGTTTTAAGCTTTGATATAAAAAACCACCAGGCCTGGTGGTTTTATTTTTATGATTAATTAAAGTTATAGATTATCTAAATACTTCTCAGCATCTAAAGCCGCCATACAGCCGGCGCCCGCAGAGGTAATCGCTTGTTTGTATTGTTGATCCATGACATCTCCAGCCGCAAAAACACCCGGGATAGAGGTTTGTGTCGCATTGCCTTGAAGTCCACTTTGTACCTTAATGTAACCATTCGTCATTTCTAACTGGTTCTCAAACAATCCAGTATTAGGCGTGTGACCAATTGCAATGAATACGCCTGAAACATCTAGTTCCTTGGTCGAATCATCTAACATGCTTTTCAGGCGAACGCCCGTCACGCCCATTTTGTCGCCCAGTACTTCATCTAAAGTTGCGTTATATTCGATGGAGATGTTGCCGTTTTCAGCTTTTTCCATCAAGTGTTTAGATAGGATTTTTTCAGAAGAGAAGGTGTCGCGACGGTGAACGATAGTGACTTCTGCTGCAATATTAGAGAGATATAATGCCTCTTCAACGGCAGTGTTGCCACCACCAATAACTGCTACTTTTTGGTTGCGGTAAAAGAAACCATCACAAGTGGCACAAGCTGAAACCCCTTTACCTTTAAAGGCTTCTTCTGATTCTAAGCCAAGATATTTAGCAGACGCACCTGTGGCAATGATTAAAGCGTCACAAGTGTATTCACCAGAATCGCCAATCAGTTTAAAAGGCTTGCTGGTCAACTCAGCTGTATGGATGTGGTCAAATAGTATTTCAGTCCCAAAACGCTCTGCATGCTGTTGCATACGAACCATCAAGTCTGGTCCTGTTAAACCTTCAGGGTCACCTGGCCAGTTATCAACTTCAGTCGTTGTTGTAAGTTGTCCACCTTGCTGCATACCGGTAATCATGACAGGTTCTAGATTCGCACGTGCTGCGTAAACGGCAGCTGTATAGCCTGCAGGGCCTGAGCCTAAAATAAGTAGTTTGCAATGTTTTGTCGCCATGGCTGATTCCCTTTACTTGATTGCTTGGTTTTGTTTTTTGGCCGAAATCGTATCTTACAATACAGAATCGTGCTATTTTTATCATGCCTATAAAGTTAGATAGAGGCATTTTATGGGGGTTATGTGCTAAAATTTTAGCAGTTTTTCGAGGATAAACTAGAGGGAATTACTATTAAATTAATATATTATATTTATTAGGATTCGCGGTTAGATGCGTTACGCCTTTCTGCGCAACTTAGAAGAGTCTTCAATTAACACGATTTATCCCCTTTTTAATTTAATATAGAAGTTACATGTCGATAAATACCCCTAAATCTAAAATAATCACTCGAGCTAGTCAGCAAGCAGAGGTTTCTGAATCAACTGAGAAAGTTCCGACTTTACAGCGTTTTAGTTGGATCTTAAAAGACGGCGTCGTTCTGAGTTGTATCGGCTTAGCTTTTTTTCTATTTATCGTGCTTTTCAGCTATACCCCCCAAGATCCTGGGTTTGATTCCGTGGGTGCGGTTCATGATATTCATAATTATGGCGGAAAAACCGGTGCCTGGTTATCCTCGATGATTCTGTATATCTTCGGCATATTCGGTTTTTTAATTCCTTTCGGGATACTGTTTGCAGGCTGGGTAACTCTTAAAATAAGAACGGGTAATGAGCTTGATTATCTACGCTTTATCATGAGTTTATTCGGTTTATTGCTCTTGATTACCGCTGGTTCCGGGCTAGCCAACCTTTATTTAGAGCCTAAGACCTCCTTAATTCAACTGCCTTATTCAGCGGGGGGGGTTTGGGGGTATGAATTTAGTGATTGGTTGGTCGGTGCGGTTGATTTATTGGGTGCTACTTTAATGCTGCTCGTTTTGTTCGCAGTGGCTTTCAGTATGTTGAGCAGTTGTTCTTGGCTTACGATCATTGAATCTACCGGGCACAGGGCTTGGTTATTAGCCGATTATCTACGTGGTTTGGTGCAAGGCAAGGTCATTGAGTCCGAACGCTTTAAGTCAACTGTGCAATCGCTGAAAGATAAAAATACCTCTGTCCGTCAAAACCTACCTTCGGTCACCCCAAAAGCGGTAAGCAATCCACTCAAAGAAATCATCGCAAAACAACTGGCCAAAACCAAAGTGCAGCTGGCTAAAGGTCTGTCTGATGATGCCTTGCAAGAATTAGGAACTCCAAGCGATCGTAAAAAGGTGTCAACGAGTGTCAATGAAAGAAGTGATGGCGCCTCAAAAGCGCTAGCAATGACAGAGGGTGAGGCACTATCGGATTCATCCGTCCCAGCTTCTGAAGTAAAAACGGCTGTGAGAGTCGGAGAGAAGCAAGCGCCTAACACCACCTTACCGTTTGTTCAATCCGGTGCTTTGCCGGGCTTGGATTTATTAGATCCACCCATGCTCTATGAAGAAGGTTTCTCTAAAGAAGAGTTGGCAGCACTCTCTGTCTTATTGGAGCAACGCTTGTTAGAGTTTGGCGTCACGGCACAGGTTGAATCAGTTCAGCCAGGGCCAGTGGTGACGCGTTTTGAGATTTTACCGGCTCCTGGGGTTAAGGTCAGTCAAATCAATAACCTGGCTAAAGATTTGGCGCGAGTCCTTTCTGTGCAGTCCGTTCGTGTGGTAGATGTTATTCCAGGTAAAGCGGTAGTCGGGATTGAAATTCCCAACGAACAACGCGAGATTGTCAGTTTTAGTGATGTACTCGCATCAGAAGAGTTTCAGTCAGCAAGCTCGCCATTAAGTATTGCTTTAGGGAAAGATATTGCCGGTAAACCCGTGGTGGCAGACATTGCCAAGATGCCGCATTTACTGGTCGCAGGTACCACCGGCTCCGGTAAGTCGGTGGGGGTCAATAGTATGATCCTCAGTCTACTGTATAAAAGCACGCCTGAGCAAGTTCGCATGATTATGGTTGATCCTAAAATGCTTGAATTATCGATTTATGACGATATTCCGCATTTGCTAACACCCGTGGTCACCGATATGAGTGAAGCTGCGAATGCCTTAAGATGGTGTGTTTTTGAGATGGATCGCCGTTATCAATTAATGGCTAAGTTAGGCGTCAGGAACATTGCCGGCTATAACTTAAAAGTAAAAACGGCAATTGATGCTGGCAAGCCAATTATCGATCCACTCTACGCGCAGATTGCCAACTACGGCCATGACTTAGGTGAAGCGCCTCCAACGCTGGAAACCTTGCCTTATATTGTGGTGGTGGTCGATGAATTTGCCGATATGATCATGGTGGTCGGCAAAGAGGTTGAGCAACTGATTGCCCGAATTGCTCAAAAAGCCCGTGCAGCTGGGATTCACTTGGTATTAGCAACTCAGCGGCCTTCGGTCAATGTCATTACCGGTTTGATTAAGGCGAATATTCCGACCCGTATGTCTTTTATGGTGAGTACTAAGATTGATTCACGAACGATTCTTGATCAAGGTGGCGCTGAGCAGTTATTAGGGATGGGAGATATGTTATTCCTTCCACCCGGTTCTGGTAGTCCAAAGCGTGTACATGGTGCATTTATGACAGATGATGAAGTCCACCGTGTAGCAGATTTTGTCCGCTCACAAGGTGCACCGCAATATCTGGAAAGCATTACTCAAGGGATTAGCAAACCCGACAGTAGCGGTGGGTCAGGGCCAGATGCAGAAAGTGATGAACTATATGATCAAGCCGTTGATTTCGTCGTGCAAGGTCGAAGAGTCTCAATCTCTTCCGTGCAACGTCATTTTAGAATCGGTTATAACCGAGCAGCTAGAATTGTTGAAACCATGGAATCTTCGGGGGTCATTTCGACCGCAGGTGCAAATGGCACCCGTGAAGTATTAGCACCTAAGCCACAAGAATAATAAACCAGTCCAATAGTGACACAACCCCGAATAATTAAACACGAGTGTTTTTATATCATGAAAATAAACCGTCTACTAAAATGGACTCAGGCCTCTGTGATTGGGCTATTGCTGAGTTTGTCCAATAGTGTGCATGCAGAAAATGCACTACAAACTTATGTCAATAATCTCAAAACCTTTAGCGCCGATTTTGAACAAATTCAACCGGATGAAGCGTTGTTTGAGCTGAATAAATCGTTCGGCCATTTTGAGCTGAATCGTCCAGGTAAGTTAGTTTGGGAATATTTAAAGCCTGAACCTCAAAAAATTGTGGTCGATGGTGTTAATTTATGGGTCTTTGATAAAGACTTGGATCAAGTTACCGTGCGGCCGATTGCGGATATTAAAGGCGATATTCCTTTAAGTTGGCTACTTTATAGCGAACAAATCGAGAGTAAATTTACCATTATCGATGCTGGACAGCGTAGCGGTAAACATTGGTATAACCTGACCCCCAGAAAAGCCACTTATTTTCAAAGTATCGAAGTCGGTATGTTAGACGGTGAAATGGTCGAGGTTTGGATGTATCAAAGTTCAGACAACATCATTAAAGTCAGTTTTAAAAATATAGAATCTAATTCAGTGATTCCATTAAAGGCTTTTCAGTTCCAGTTGCCTGAAGGCATTGATTTGATTGGTGAACCGCAGTAATGTCTGTCTACCAACCGCTGTCAGACCGTCTGCGTCCAAAAGTTTTGGAAGGCTTTGTCGGTCAGACACATCTTTTAGGGCCTAAACGTGCGCTGTCGCGGATGTTAGAGACAGGCAGTTTGCACTCAATGGTTTTTTGGGGGCCACCAGGCGTTGGCAAAACCACCTTGGCGCGCTTGATTGCTTTACAATCAGACTTGCAGTTTATCAGTCTATCCGCAGTTTTGGATGGCGTGAAAGATGTCCGACTCGCGGTTGAGAAAGCCAAGCTACATCGAGAGCAGTTTAAGCAGGGCACTCTGTTATTTGTCGATGAGGTACATCGATTCAATAAAGCCCAGCAAGATGCGTTTCTACCTTATGTAGAAGATGGTACTTTTGTGTTTATTGGCGCCACCACCGAAAACCCTTCATTTGAATTAAATAATGCCTTGTTATCTCGTGCGCGAGTCTATGTCTTACGCACCTTAGAAGAGGAGGAGCTGGCGTTAGTTTTAGAAAGTGGTCGCATTTTATTAGAGCAGGATTTAAGAGCCGCTTTCATGGAGGCACATCCGGACAGCTCTATTGAATTAAATATTGAAGAAGATGCTAAGGAGCTGTTGATTGCGGCGGCCGATGGCGATGCACGACGCCTGCTCAATAGTCTAGAGCAAGCGATGGATTTTGTAGAAATCTTTGAATCAGACTTACCAGGCCTGGTAAGTTTATCGAAAGCCGCTTGCAAAGAAGTCATTCAAGGGGGCGTTAGGCGCTTTGATAAAGGCGGAGAAGCTTTTTACGATCAAATATCTGCTTTACATAAGTCGATTCGCGGTTCAGATGCCAACGCGGCTTTGTATTGGTTAGTACGCATGTTAGATGGAGGGGTGGATGCCCGTTATCTTGCGCGGCGTTTAATTCGTATGGCCAGTGAAGAGATTGGTAATGCGGATCCCAAAGCCTTACAAGTTGCGGTCAATGCGGCGGAAGCCTATGAACGTTTGGGTTCACCAGAAGGCGATTTGGCGCTGGCGCATGCAGCCTCATATTTGGCAGTCGCTCCTAAGTCTAATGCGGTCTATATGGGTTATAAAGCAGTATTGGCTGAGATTAAAGAGCATGGTTCCTATGAAGTGCCTTTACATCTACGCAATGCGCCGACCAAATTGATGGCCGAATTGGATTATGGCAAAGGCTATCGGTATGCACATGATGAGCCAGAAGCCTTTGCCGCAGGTGAGTGTTATTTCCCAGAAGAGATGGCTGAAAAGGCTTATTATCAGCCGGTAGCAAGAGGCCTGGAAATTAAAATTTCCGCTAAGATGGAGCATCTAAAGGCTTTGAATGCGCGCGCTATCTATAAGCGCCGTCCATAAATCTCGACGAAGCACGACAATAATAATTTGCAAAGATGAGGAACTTGTAATGACAGCATTAGGTATGACGACATTGGGGTGGTTCGCCATTGCGCTTGGCGGAGCATTAGGCGCAACCGCTCGCTTTGCAATGTCTCATCAAGTGTACCAGTGGTTCGGGCGTGAATTTGCCTGGGGAACCTTGTCGGTCAATGTAATCGGTTCTTTTGTGATGGGGCTAGTGGCCGTTTTATTGGTGCAGAAGTTTGATGTTTCCAATGAGTGGCGAGCTTTTGTGATGGTTGGCTTTCTGGGCGCTTTCACGACCTTCTCAACCTTTTCTTATGAAACCATGCAGTACATTGAAATTGGTGAAATAAATAAAGCCTTTATTAATATTGCAGTCAGTATCGTGACCTGTCTCATTGCGGTATGGGCGGGAATGCTTGCCGCGCGTCAGTTTTAATCAGAAGAACAGCTCTCAAGCAGCCGTTTTTCATTTCTTATAAAAATAAGTGCTTAATTGTCATTTAATCCTTCAGTCAAAAACAGTAGAATCAACTATTCAATTTACTTTTAGAAAGCTTTTACTAGTAGGCTATTATTCATAGCCGTCTGGGAAGATGTTCTCAAGGAAAGCAAAGTATGACGAGCAACGATATTACGCTAAAACAAACCCCACTCTATAGTCTGCATCAAGAACTCGGTGCCAAGTTAGTGCCTTTTGCAGGTTATGCCATGCCAGTACAATATCCGCTAGGGATTAAAAAAGAGCATCTGCATACTCGAGAAAAAGCCGGTTTGTTTGATGTCTCTCATATGGGGCAAGTGCTGTTAAAAGGCAAAAATGCGGCAGCCGCTTTAGAAACCTTAGTGCCCGTGGACATTGTCGATTTACCTAAAATGCAGCAGCGCTATGCTTTGTTTACCAATGAGCAGGGCGGCGTGATGGATGACTTAATGGTTACCAATGTCGGTGAATATCTGTTTTTGGTGGTTAATGCCGCCTGTAAAGAACAAGACATCGCTCATCTACAAAAACAACTAGCCGATCAATGTGAGATAGAAGTATTAGAAGACCGTGCATTACTGGCTTTGCAAGGTCCTGTGGCAGGGGAAGTGTTAGCGAAATTTGCGCCAGAATCCACTGAAATGGTCTTTATGACGGCGAAAACACTCATGTTAAATGGTGCGGAGTGCTTTGTGACTCGTTCAGGCTATACCGGTGAAGATGGTTTTGAGATCTCAGTGGCGAATAGCGAGGCAGAGGCTTTAGCACGTGCCTTATTGGCAGATGATGCTGTAGAGATGATTGGTTTAGGTGCGCGTGATTCACTGCGCTTAGAAGCGGGGCTGTGTTTATACGGTCACGATTTAAAGAACGATATTTCACCAGTGGAAGCCAGTTTATTATGGGCGTTATCAAAATCACGTCGTGCCGAGGGTGCTAGGCCCGGAGGTTATATTGGCGCAGAAGTCATTATGATGCAAATGGCTAATGGCGTCGGACGCAAGCGAGTTGGCCTGAAACCTCTAGGTAAGATGCCCGTGCGTGATGGTGCTGACATCGTTGATGACCAAGATAATGTGATTGGTTTAGTGACCAGTGGCGGATTTGGCGTAACCTTAAATTGCCCTGTGGCGATGGGCTACGTGCCGACAGCTTTTAGCCAGGTAGGTACAAAACTTCAAGCGTTAGTTAGAAACAAAAAAGTACCTCTAGAAGTCGTCAAGTTACCGTTTATAAAACAGAATTATTATCGAGGTTAAAGTCATTTAACCTTGAAGTTTAATGCTTAAAACAATATTACCAGGCCTGGTAGGTTCAATAAAAAACAAAAATTAAGGAGAAACTCAATGAGCGATATTAAATATAGTGCAGAGCACGAATGGATTCAAGACAATGGCGATGGCACAGTATTAATCGGTATTACCGATTTTGCGCAACAACAGCTAGGTGATTTGGTTTTTGTTGAGCTACCAGAGTTAGGGACTGAAATTAACAAAGGTGAAGAGATTTCAGTCGTTGAGTCGGTTAAGGCTGCAAGTGACTTATTTGCACCCGTCGATGGAACGATTGTTGAAGTCAATGAAGCGCTTGAAGAGGAGCCTGAATTGATTAATGAAGATGCGATGGCTAACTGGATTCTTAAGGTAGAGCTTTCAGATCCGTCTGATCTAGATGATCTAATGGATGAAGATGCCTATAACGAATTAACAGAAGAGTGATTTTTAGAATCATCTCTAAAAGTCAGTAATGGATGGATTGAATACCGGAGAATAAAACATGTCCCAAACCACTTTATCGCAGTTAGCAGCTTGTCCATTAGAGGAATTACAGCAAAGCGAAAAGTTCATCAGCCGCCATTTAGGGCCTGATAACGATGAACAGCTTGCCATGTTAAATTCTTTAGGCATGGCTTCATTAAGCGAACTGTTAGATAAAGTTGTACCTGCTTCAATCCGTCGCCACGACCCCATGGATTTGGCCGAAGGTTTGACTGAACACCAGTCCTTGAAACAACTCAAAGCCATTGCCAGCAAAAACATCGTGCTCAAATCCTATATCGGAATGGGCTACTACAACACCTTCACGCCACCAACGATTCAACGGAATATTCTAGAGAATCCCGCCTGGTACACTGCCTATACACCTTATCAAGCAGAAATATCGCAAGGCCGACTTGAGGCGATGCTGAACTTTCAAACCATGGTTTCAGACCTCACTGGTTTAGAACTTGCCAATGCTTCCATGTTGGATGAGGCGACCGCCTGTGCCGAGGCAATGACACTGTGTCAGCGTATGAGTAAATCGAAAGGTAAGGTGTTTTTTGTGGCGGACGACTGTCATCCGCAAAATATAGAAGTGGTACAAACGCGTGCTGAGCCTTTAGGGATCGAAGTGGTGGTGGGTAATCCAATCAACGGGCTTGCGGATTACGATTTGTTTGGTGTGCTACTACAGTATCCAGGGACTTATGGCGAGGTCACGGATTTTAGTGCACTGATTGAACAGGCCCATGCTAAGAAAGCCTTAGTGGCAATGTCGGCAGATTTATTGGCATTAACCTTACTTAAAACACCTGGTGAGATGGGGGCGGATGTCGCAATCGGTAATACTCAGCGCTTTGGTGTGCCGCTCGGTTATGGTGGCCCACATGCCGCTTATATGGCAACTAAAGATGATTATAAACGTTCTATGCCAGGGCGTTTAATTGGGGTTTCTTTAGACAGTCGCGGTAAAAAAGCCTACCGTTTAGCCTTACAAACCCGTGAACAACATATTCGTCGTGAGAAGGCTACCAGTAATATTTGTACTGCTCAGGCTTTACTGGCGGTAATGGCGAGTATGTATGCCGTTTATCATGGTCCAGTAGGCTTGACTAAAATCGCCTATCGCGTGCATCGCTATACTCAAGTATTTGCCAGCGGGTTAACTCAGTTAGGGTTTAAGGTGAATAACAAAATGTATTTTGATACCTTAAATATTTCTGTGCCTGGAAAGGCTGAGGCAATTCAGCGGGCTGCGGTTGATAAGGGGGGTAACTTAAGGCCGATTGATCCAGACACGGTTGGCGTGTCATTTGATGAAACCACTACGCTTCAAGATATTACGGCGCTTTGGGAAGTATTTGCAGGAGAGCGGGCTTTTAGTTTAAATGCCGAAGTTTTGATTAAAGATCAACCGCCAGTCATTGGTGATAATTTGCTTCGGACCTCTGATTTTTTAACGCATCCAGTGTTTCATGAACACCGTTCAGAAACTCAGATGATGCGTTATATGAGATGTTTAGCAGATAAGGATTTGGCTTTAGACCGCGCCATGATTCCGCTAGGCTCTTGTACCATGAAGTTAAATGCGGCGGCAGAATTAATGCCGATTTCTTGGCCGGAATTTGCCAATCTTCATCCGTTTGTACCGCTTAATCAGGCTTTGGGTTATCAGCAGATGGTGCAAGAGCTTGAAAAAATGCTCTGTGAAGCCACGGGTTATGATGCGGTTTCATTACAGCCCAACTCAGGTGCACAGGGAGAGTATGCAGGTTTGTTAGCGATTCGTGCTTATCACAAAAGTCGTGGAGAAGGAGATCGCGATGTCTGTTTGATTCCAGCATCGGCTCATGGAACCAACCCTGCATCGGCGCAGATGGTTGGCATGTCAGTCGTGGTGGTGAAAACCAATGTCAAAGGTGAAATTGACTTGCCTGATTTACAAGCGAAGCTTGAAAAGCACTCTGCAAAACTGGCCGCCATTATGATTACCTACCCATCAACGCATGGCGTGTTCGAAGAGAACGTCAGAACGGTTTGCGACCTGGTGCATCAGCATGGAGGTCAGGTTTATATCGATGGCGCAAATATGAATGCCATGGTCGGGGTTGCCGCGCCTGGTCAGTTTGGCGGCGATGTTTCCCATCTTAATCTACATAAAACCTTTGCTATTCCGCACGGTGGCGGTGGGCCAGGGGTTGGTCCAATTGGGGTCGGTAAGCATCTTGCGCCATTCTTGCCGGGTTACGCCGTGGTCGATTCTGAAGATGAGCCAAAGTATGTGGGGGCGGTTTCAGCGGCTCCTTGGGGCAGTGCTGGCGTACTGCCGATTAGTTGGAGCTATATTGCCATGATGGGGCGCGATGGTTTGGTAGAAGCAACTGCCACGGCTATTTTAAATGCCAACTATATCGCTGATTCTTTAGCACCGCATTATCCTATTCTTTATAGTGATGACCATGGTCGTGTGGCGCATGAGTGCATTATTGATTTACGTCCAATCAAAGAATCCTCGGGTATCACTGTTGATGATATTGCTAAGCGTTTGATCGATTATGGTTTCCATTCACCCACCATGTCATTTCCGGTTGCGGGTACTTTAATGATTGAGCCAACCGAATCGGAATCAAAAGTCGAGTTAGATCGTTTCTGTGATGCCATGATTTCCATCAAAGAAGAAATCGACGATGTGATCAATGGGGTGCTTGATGAAAATGATAATCCGTTAAAAAATGCACCCCATACCGCAGACATGGTTATGGCTGATGAATGGAACCATTCTTATTCGCGTCAACTGGCGGCTTATCCTGTTGAAAGCTTACGAGAAGTGAAATACTGGTGTCCAGTGGGTCGAGTTGATAATGTGTATGGTGATCGCAACTTAGTCTGTTCTTGTCCACCGTTAAGTGACTACCGTGAAGCAGGAGAAACATTATGAAGAAATCCATGGTGATCAGCGTATTGGGTAATGATTCACCAGGCCTGGTGAAATCGCTTTCTAAAATTATTGTGGCGCATAATGGCGACTGGATTGAGAGTCAAATGGCAAGTCTGGCTGGCAAGTTTGCGGGCATTTTAAGAGTGGATTTACCCGCTGAACAGCATGCAGATTTTCAAGCAGCATTGCAAAATTCAAAAGCATTAGGCTTAAGTGTTATTTTTGAAGAGAGCTCCACTGCTGGTGCGACCCCTGCAGAGAATCAATTTGAAATTGAGCTTATTGGACAAGATCAACCCGGTATTGTGCACCGCATTTCATCGGTATTAGCCCAAATCCACGCTAACGTAGATGAACTGCATACCGAAGTGATTGAAGCCTCAATGTCCGGTGAAAACCTTTTTAAAGCGAATATTAAAATACACATCGCTAGCGATGTGGAGCCGAGTGATATTCGAGCATTACTTGAAGACTTGGCGAATGAGTTAATTGTGGATATTGAGCTACTTGAAGCGGGGGGCGGATGATTGCAGAACGACTGCATAATTTAATGCAAGAAGTGTTAAAATATTTGCCAAAATCAACCAGGTTGAAAAACCGCTTTACTGAATAAATCACATAGAGAATTCCAATGTTAGACGCAAAGCTACTGAGATCAGACTTAGAAACGGTCGCCGAAAAATTAAAAACACGTGGTTACACATTAGATGTGGCAACGATTCAGGTGCTAGAAGCACAACGTAAAGAATTCCAGGTCAATGCCCAAGCTTTACAAGCGGAAAGCAATAGTCGTGCTAAAGGCATTGGTAAAGCTAAAGCGCAAGGTGAAGACATAGCGCCCTTGTTGGCTGAGGTCAGTTCATTAAAAGCACAGCTAGAAGCTGCAGAACAAGCTTCCGCCGACGTTCAAGCAAAATTAGAAACTATTTTTTCTAGTATTCCAAACTTGCCACATGAGTCGACACCTGCTGGACTGGATGAAGACGATAATGTTGAAATCAGAAAGTGGGGCACGCCTGCAGAGTATGATTTTGAAGTTAAAGATCATGTTGATTTAACAGAAGCTCGAGGCTGGTATGACAATGATGCTGCCGTTAAAATAGCCTCGGCTCGTTTCTCGGTTTTAAAAGGCCCGTTGGCTAAGATGCAGCGTGCTTTAACCCAGTTTATGTTGGACACTCATGCCAATCATGGTTATGAAGAGGTTTATGTCCCTTACCTGGTGAATCAAGACAGTTTACGTGGCACCGGACAGTTACCTAAGTTTGAAGCCGATTTATATAAGATCAGCAAGCATGAAGAGCATGATACCAGTGACCGTGATCTGTATTTGATTCCGACTGCGGAAGTGCCTATCACCAACCTAGTGCGTGATGAGATTTTGGACGAGAGTACCCTACCGCTTAAGTTTGTAGGACATACACCTTGTTTCCGTTCAGAAGCAGGGGCTTATGGTCGTGATACCCGTGGTTTGATTCGTCAGCATCAGTTTGAAAAAGTAGAGATGGTACAGATTGTCCATCCTGACAAATCACTGGAAGCCTTAGAGGAGCTAACAGGTCATGCGGAAGTCATTCTGCAAAAACTAGGCTTGCCTTACCGTCTGATGGCCTTATGTGCCGGTGATATTGGTTTCTCTTCAGCTAAAACTTATGATTTAGAAGTTTGGTTACCAGGGCAGCAGGTTTATCGTGAAATCTCATCTTGTTCAAGCTTTGAAGATTTTCAAGCCCGTCGTTTGATGGCGCGTTTCCGTTCAGGGCAAGAAAAACCGCAGTTAGTCCATACGATTAATGGTTCTGGATTGGCAGTAGGGCGTACCTTAGTCGCCGTTTTAGAGAACTATCAAAATGCAGATGGCACAGTGACTGTTCCTGACGTGTTACGTCCTTATATGGGTGGTGTTGAAACGATCTAATTTGTTTTAATACTTATTCACGATGACTTTTAAAACCGACCAGGCCTGGTCGGTTTTTTTATGTCTCAAATTTGAGCATCAGATGATGTGTTGGCTTGAGTTGTTATTCAGTAAAGTCAAAAAAGACCGTTTTAAAGTCTTGAACTTTGCCGTCTTGGATAACAATGCCTTCTTCAGCGAGCAATTCAATTTTTCGAACCACACCAAAAGCATAACCACCCAGTCGACCATCGGTATTCACCACGCGATGGCAGGGCACGCTAATCGGGTTAGGGTTTTGGTTCATGGCATTACCCACCGCTTGATAGGCTTTACTATTTAAAGCCTGAGCAATGGCTTTATAGGTGCTGACACGACCCTTGGGAATTTTAAGTAACAGCTCATAACATTGGGCATTAAACGTTAAGTGATTGTTTTGCTTAAGTTTGGAATTCATAGGTTTGACCAGGCCTGGTTAATTAGATAAATTTTACATAAATATTGCCAAAACGTCTTGCAATAATCTCTCATAGCTCTATAATACGCAACATCAAAACAAGGTGGACTGGCTGAGTGGTTTAAGGCGGCAGTCTTGAAAACTGTTGTGGGTTTGTAGCCCACCTGGGGTTCGAATCCCTAGTCCATCACCATATTTTGAGAAAGTCCGTATATTACGGGCTTTTTTTTCGCCTAAAGAAACGTAAAATCAACAAGTTACGCCGATTTTTGTCTATTATAGTCTTCCTCGTCTTTTGCAATCTTCAGTTAAATGGTATATAAAATGGTATATAAAGTTGGTTGTATACCATTTTGTTAATTTTTATATACCATTTGAGGTGCTAATGCTTACAGATACCAAGGTTCAAAAACTTAAACCAAAAGAAAAACCTTATAGAGAGCCAGACAAAGAAGGGCTTTATCTCTTAATAGAGTCTAATGGGAGAAAAAAGTGGCAGTTCCGTTTTACTTGGGAAGTATCTGGTAAAAAGCAAAGACCTTGGCAATCTATTGGGCCATATCCTGAAATCAGTCTCAAGCAAGCAAGATCTATTGCATTAGAATCACGTGAACTGTTAGCCCAGGATATTAATCCCATTGAATATAAACGACAACAGAAGATTGATCAGCAGTTAGAGAAGCAGTCCGAAATTGAATCCAATAGGGGTATGACTTTTGAAGATTTATTTAAACTATGGCATAAGCATAACTCTGAAGAATGGACTTATGAGCATGCAAGAGATATATGGGAGCGTATTGAGAAACACCTTTTGCCTTCATTAAAGAATATGCCTCTTGATGAGATTAAGCCAATGGATATGATTCATGTTCTTAAAAAAATTGAACAAGCGGGGCTAATAGAGACAACTAGAAGAATTAAGCAGTACGCTAATAGGATCTTTAGATTTGGTATTGGCTTTGGACACTGTGAAAAAAATCCTGCGGGAGATTTGCCTACCGATATTTTTAAAAAAGGGCAAAGTGAGAATTATCCTCATGTAACCGACTCTAAAGCGTTAAAACAGGTTCTATTAGCTATAGATAGTTATCAAGGCGATATATCCACTTTAAAGGCTCTGGAGATGCAGCCTCATGTATTTCTTCGCTCAAAGGAATTAGCAGGCATTAGATGGTCTGAAATCAATGAAAAAGATAAAATATTAGAAATTCCTGCTGAGCGTATGAAAAAGAAGCGTTCACATTTAATTCCACTATCTAAAGAGGTTCTCGATATTATTGAGTATATGAGACCAATAAGTGGAGATTGTGAGTATCTGTTTCCTAGTTCAAGAACCTTATTAAGGCCAATAAATGAACAAAGTCTAAATGCAGCTCTTCATAGGCTTGGGTTGAAAGGGATTCAAACTTTTCATGGTTTTAGACACACAGCAAGTACTATGCTCAATGAGATGGGTTTTGTTGGTGATATTATTGAAAAGCAACTTGCTCATGAAGAATCAAATAAAGTTAGAAGGGTCTATAACAAAGCTCAATACCTTTCTCAAAGACAAGATATGATGCAAAAATGGTCAAATTACTTGGATTCATTAAAGACATCCAAAATATAACACCTTAACTAAGATTGGTACCACAGCGTATCTAAAAGTCCTTTTTTAGCTCTCAAAGAACATTTAATTCTTATTGAGAGCTAGAATTTACAAAAAAATGTAAAAATCACTCCAAACCTATACTTTACAGGTGTGGTGGCATAGTAACTCTTGTGAATTTTCCGACCATTCTAAAAAATCAAATGTACAACTATAGCAGGACAACGCCTATCGGTATCAAATAAAGCAACATGCTATTGCTAAATAGGGTTTCTGTGTGAATGTATGTAATAAATTCTGCTAAAGAGGAATGTTAAAAGAAATAATACTCGCGTTATTGTTTTTAGATTCTAATTATTCTGTAAGATCGAGTTAAACCGTTTAACTTCCATTTACAGAAGGGCTTTACTTAAAAGTTAAATGCATTTAACTACCTTTATTTATTTTTAAAAACAACAACTTAGTAGGCTTTGTGTTTCAATTCTAGGCACGGAATTGTTGAATATGTTGGGGGTTCTAATTAAAAGGTGGACACGGTTAAAAATGGGGGGATTACACTAAAAGGTAAGGTAGTAAATTAGGTGTACGGAAAGGAAAGAAAACGACAATCTTAAAAACAATAATGGTTATCATATTGACACACACTAAGTTATCATTTTAGAATACATAATATTACTAAATTTTTACATGAAATCCATAAGTCTTAGCACCTCAGATAATATGTTTAATGGCTCAACAGAAAAAGAATATAAACGCTTTTTCTACTAAATGACAGGGAATGAATGTCCAACACTCACAACACAAAAGAACAGCTAGCTACAATAAGCCAATCTCAAAGGGAACGTCTACTTCATATAGACTTCAAGCTCTACTTTTTGGGATCGGTGAATCGCACAGACCTGGTATCACGTTTTGGTATCAAGGAAGCAGCCGCATCTCGAGATCTTTCTCTATACAAAGAACTCGCTCCTAAAAATATTGAATACGACACCAAAGCCAAAACTTATATTCAACGAGCAGGTTTTAGCCCACTTTTTGAATACTCAGGCAGTCAAACATTGGCAGCACTACTACATGGCTTTGGCGATGACTACGTTGGCACGGAAAAACCAATTGTCACCTGTGAAGCACCGACGCAGCTTAATTATCCAAATATTCAAACGCTTTCATTTATTACCCGAGCCATCCATAACAACCAGGCACTCAAGATACAGTATCGATCACTTACTAGCGGCCTAACCGAACGGGAAGTTTTGCCCTTTGCATTGGTTGATAATGGCCTGCGTTGGCATGTTAGAGGCTTTGATCGAGCGCGTAATCGTTTTGGTGACTTTGTGGTCAATCGTATTGAAGCACCGCAGATTATCGATGAAGAGATACCAGAAAAACAAACAAAAGCAGCAGATAATCAATGGAACCGGATAGTCGATTTGCAAATCGTACCTCACCCTCGATTGAATCATCCTGAAACCATAGAAGTTGAGTACGACATGAGCCCTACAAAAGATGGCTGGATGCTGGAGTTACAAGTTCGCGCGGCAGTGGCTGGTTATGTTTTACGCCGATGGAATGTTGACTGTTCAAAAGAACATTTACTAGATGGGCCAGAAAACCACCTCTGGCTCAAGAATCAACAAACACTGTACGGGGTCGATAATTTGGCTATCGCACCTGGTTACAAATTTAACGATTAATTGGAGTTTTTTTAATGATTACAAAACAAGCTTTAGCTAATACCCTTTGGGGAATGGCTGATATTCTTCGAGACAAGGTTGAAGACTATAAATCATACATTTTGACTCTTCTTTTCTTCAAGCGGCTTTCCGACAACTACCAGTGGGAAACTGAAGCAGCGATTACTGAATTCATAAAGGAATTTGGCAAAGAGCCCAATGAGAAGCAAAAAGCAAAAATAATAGCGGACAAACACGATTTCAAAATACCAGAAGGTTGTTTTTGGAACGATGTACGCAAAGCTTCTCTTGATAAAAAAAATGATTCACTGAACAAAGCCGTTAATGCCATTGCCGACGAAAACCCTCCTCTTAAGGGCGTCATAAATACCGTTAGATGGAATGAGCCCTCTCCTGATGGTTCTGGCGGTAAAAAACTACACCCAGAAGTTATTAGCTTGCTTGTTAACTATTTAGAAGGCTTTGATCTGAGTAACAAAAATGCATCAGTTGATATACTTGGCGATGCATACGAGTACCTAATTAAAAGGTTTGCTGACGAGAATAAAGGCGGTACGACTGCTGGCCAATTCTATACGCCCCAAGAAGTCGTCGACATTATAGTACGATATTTAAAACCCCAAAAAGGCAATACTCTTTACGACCCAACTTGTGGCTCTGGTGGCTTCCTAATCAACGCCGCCAAATACATGAAACTCAATACTGGCAATCAAAAAAACGTCCGGCTCTTTGGGCAGGAAGATGTTTGGAATACTTGGGCGATAGCAAACATCAATATGACCCTGCATGGGCTAGATGCGTCTATAAAGAAAGGCGATACCCTTAAAGACCCTAAATTCACAGAAGAAGACAATGATCTTGCCATCAAACAATTCGATTTAGTCATGGCCAACTTCCCCTTTTCTTTGGAAAACTGGTGGAAGAATGGCGAACCAAAGAAAGATAAAAAAGGCAAAGTAGTTACCAAAAAAGATGGTTCTCCTCAGCTTCATTACCCAGGGAAAGAAGAGTTTTCAGATCCGTATGAGCGTTTCAACTATGGCATACCACCTTTCTCAAATGGCGACTTTGCTTTTATTCAGCATATTGTTGCCTCAATCGCGCCAAACGGAAAAGCAGGCGTTGTTTGCCCTCAAGGGGTTTTATTCAGAGGCCAACCCGAAAAGACAGAGGAAGAAGATGGCCAAAATAGAAAACCCGATGACGAGTATTTAATTCGTCGTGGCTTGCTTCAAGGCGCTGTCAATGTAGATGGTGAGTTTGTTAAGGCCATTAACATTATTGACGCCATTGTGGTATTGCCAAGCAATTTGTTTTACGGCACACCTATTCCAGGAGCCATATTGTTCTTCAACAAGAATAAACCTGAAGATCGAAAAGACAAAGTCCTCATGGTGTATGCAGCTAAAGAAGGCTGGTACAAAGAGGAGCCAAACATGAACACTCTGTTGCCACCCGACATGCTGAGAATTTCAACTCTTCTCGAATCTTGGGGGGATGAAACCGCTGCAAAAGTTTGGATAGATTCTCAAAAAGCTCGCCTTCGCGACCTGATCGACGAAGATTTAGCATTTAAAATAGGCGAAATCGAACTAGATCTAACTGAAGATATTGGGCTGGCAAAAGAAAAACTAGAAAAAGCCAAAGCTGTGCTGGGTGCAAAACAAAAAGAAGGAAAGGCCCCAACTAAAGGGCAAATAAAAACACATGCTGATGCGGAAAAGGCGCTAGAAAAAATCAATGCTGAACAATATGGACGCATTAATAGAGCGGAAGAACAGGCAGGAAAACAGCGCGTTCATATTGACGAAGTCGAGCAAGAATTATTATGCATGCTTAAAGAGCCTGAGCAACGTAAGCGATATTTCTCTGTCGTTGATATGGAAGAGTTAGAGGAAAATGAGTTTAATCTTAATATTCCCCGCTATGTAGATACGTTTGAGCCTGAAGAAGAAATTGACTTAGTTGAAGCAATATGTGCTTTCAATAAATCTTTACTCAAAGAACAGGATTCCGATAAATATTTAGCTAAGCTTCTTGAGACCTTTGAAAGATGAGGGGTTTAATTTTCGATAAAAATATCGGGTACTACCCAGAAGATTGGTCACTTACAAAGCTTGGAAAGCTAGGTGAATTCTATAGCGGTGGAACACCTAGCACTACGATTGAAAGTTATTTCGGTGGAGATGTTACTTGGTTAGTTCCAGGTGATTTGACATCACTATCGGACTCACAAATATTCATTTCAGACTCAGCGACAAAACTTACACAGGAAGGCCTAAGTGCTTGTTCGGCAAAACTGATGAAAAAAGGTACCTTATGCCTATCATCTAGAGCAACATTGGGTGAAGCAGTAATTGCTGATTGCGAATTAGCTACGAACCAAGGCTTTATCAATGTACTAACTCAAGGCCGTTGCGACTCTGTATATCTACTCTATTGGATAAAACAAAATAAAAAATATATTGAAAGATATGCGGCAGGTACTACATTTCTGGAAATTGGCCGAAGAACGTTTAAACGATTATCTATAGCACTCCCTGAAAAGTCTGAAGAGCAAAAAGCTATAACCGAAATTTTAAGAAGTGTAGATGCAGCAATTGAATTCACGGAAAATAGCCTTAAATCAGCTAAGCAGCTAAAGATTTCATTAATGCAAAAACTTCTCACTGGCAAGCTAAAACCTGATGGGACTTGGAGAGCTGAAAGCGAATTTTATATCGATGAGAAGTTAGGAAAAATTCCCAATGGCTGGGTGATAAAGAAAGGCAATAAAATTACGTCAAAAATAACTAAAGGCCAGTCGCCAAAGTGGCAAGGTTTCGAATATCAAAACTCCGGCATACTTTTTGTAACTAGTGAAAACGTAAGGAATGGTTACATTGACATCCAAAAAGCCAAGTACTTACCGATAGAATTCAACGAAAAAATTAAAAATAGTCAACTAAAGAAAGGTGATATTTTAATAGTTATTGTTGGGGCCTCTGTTGGGCGCTGCGCAGTATATGATCTAGAGATTGATATTGCTAACACTAATCAGGCGGTTTGTGTATTTCGTGTCGGTCATGATAATTGCTCTAATTTTATTTCGTATTATTTTCAATTTGAAAGAACACAAAGGCGTCTATTGGGTGCTCAAGTTGAAACAGCAAGGGCCAACTTATCCCTTGGTGATTTTAGAAAGTTTAAGTTTGTAATACCTGAAAGTAAAAAAGAGCAAGAATCAATTTCGTTAAGACTAAATGAAATAAACGACCTCATTGTAAGTCGTGATAATAAAATAAAATCGCTCAATCTACTAAAAATGTCGTTAATGCAAAACCTACTCACTGGTAAGGTTCGGGTGGATGTTGAAAAAATAAATGCTATTCTTAAGGAGGCTCAATAATGGGGAATTTATCTGAATTAAAAGGTGTAGAAAAGCCAGTTACAGAGTGGCTGAGTAAAATGGGTTGGGTATTCAAAAGCAACAACGACCTTAAACAATATAATCGTCCTCTTGCTAACCCCATTATCACGGACATCCTTCTTGATAAAGTAATCGAATTTAACAACATCGATTCTGCCACAGCGCAAATAACAGTAGACCAGTTGCTAGCCAATCTAAATAACCCTAGCCCGATCATTGGTAATGAAAGCTTTTTAAACAAGCTTGTCAAAGGAGTTACGCTTTCTGTTGAGGGAGAAGACAGGGATTTATGCTTTATTAATTTTGACGATATTTGGGCAAATGATTTTATTGTGACGAACCAATACAGGGTGCAAGGGTTCAAAGTTGTCATCCCCGATATTGTTCTGTTAGTGAATGGTATTCCCCTGGTGCCCATTGAGGCAAAACAGCGTGCTCGCAAGGGGACCAACTGGCTGGAAGGCGTAAAGCAATTTTCAACCTACGATCAACGTGCTGACAAACTGTTTATGTGTCATGGTTTTGGCGTAGCTTGCAATGGTCGTATTGCTAAATACGGAGTTCCAGGGGCATCATCTTCCTATTTTTCAGAATGGAAAAGTACCATTCTGGATACGCAACAATCTAACCCCGTTCTCGATCAGACGAATGATCTTTGCGACACCTACGTAGATGACATAGATGGTCAAACACATTTCGAGGTAGCTACATTACCTAATGGCGAAGTGTTGGAAAGAATGAAATTAGGTATTGTTGGTTTGTTACAACCTGCTCGAGTGCTCGACATTCTTAAAACCTTTATTGTATTTGAACGCAATGAAGGTAAAGTCATCAAAAAAGTGTCGCGTTATCAACAGCTACGAGCTGCAAATAAAATTACAGAACGCGTTATTAATACCAATCTTAAACAAGGGGTTATTTGGCATACTCAAGGATCTGGTAAGAGTCTTACCATGTTGTACACCGCTTATAAATTACGTAATTCGAAAAAACTAGATGACCCGACAGTTTTTATTGTAGTCGACCGCAAAGATTTGCGTGAACAAATTGGAAGTACTTTTGATTACTGCGAATTTCCGAACGCTAGGTCTGTAAACAACATCGGAGACTTAAAACACATCATCGACAATTCGCCTGCAGGGGTATTCATCACTACGATTCAAAAGTTTAGAGAGTTGGGTAATCGGCAAGACGTACGTAACAATATTATTATTTTGATCGATGAAGCTCACCGTACACAGTATGGTGATTTCCAAATCGAGCTACAAAATGTATTACCAAATGCAAGACGCTTTGCATTTACTGGCACACCAATACCGAAAACTCATAAAGAGTTTGGTATCGTTGAGACTGAAGATAAATATGAGTATTACCTAGACAAATATGGTATCCAAGATGCCATTCAGGATGGCGCGACAGTTCCTATTCGATATACATTTGGACCTCAGGATTGGTTTCTTGATAAGGATAAGCTTAAACAGGGATACGATGAAATAACTGCAGATCTTGAAGAAGATGAAAAGCGTTTAGTTGAAAAGCGTGTTCAAGCATGGAAAGTGTTTTTAAAACATCCTGATCGAATTGCAGTGCTAGCAAAAGATATTGCTGAGGACTTTAAGGCGGTAGTTGAACCGCAAGGCTACAAAGCTCAAGTAGTCGCCTGTGACAAAGAAGCATGTGTGCTTTATTACAATGAACTTGTTAACTATTTTGATCGTTCCGAGATAACTATTATCTTCTCTACAGGTGCGTATGAAGAAGGTGAAAAATACGAGCTTTATAAAGATCACAATAAAGATGATAGAGAGCGACGTAGACTAGTAAAACAATTTAAGCGTCGAATTACTGAAGAAGAACAGCACGAAGGTAATAACCTAAAAATTATTATCGTTTGCAATATGCTTCTGACAGGTTTTGATGCCCCAATAGAGCAAACCATGTATTTGGATAGCCCTATCCGCGATCATAACCTACTCCAAGCGGTAGCAAGAACAAACAGGCCTTACGATGACGAGATTTCTACACTTTCTAAAGGATTTGGTCGTATCGTCGATTATGTAGGCGTGTTTGAAAATTATAAAGCGGCATTAAATTACGACCCGGAAGACATAGGTGAATTTGAAGACGTTGAAAGTTTGGTCCAGCAATTTCCTGCAGTATTAGATCAAGCATTTGAACCATTTGGTTCCATCATTCTAGAAGATAGCTATGAATGCGCCATGGAAATTGTCCGGACTTTAAACGAGCTAGATCAAGGTAAATTTGAGCAATCTTATCGAGAGGTTCTGCAGTTATGGGAGGCTATTTCACCCCATCCATCGTTAAAAGAACAAAAAGAGAAGTACTTATGGCTAAACGAAATATATCAAATTTATCTGGAAGAGTTTAAACGAATAGATTTTGATGCGGAAGTTTATGCTGCAAAAACCAGGCAACTGATAAAAGATAGCGCGACGCTAATCAATTTTAAGGGTCACTTACCTGAAATTAAGATTGATGAAAATTATCTCGAAGAACTCAAAGCAACCAAGCTATCGCCCTCTGATAAAGCGGAAAAGCTCATCCGAGATATTGAGACAGTTATTCGTCGGAATGAAGCCAATAGTGCAGTATACGTTGAGTATCAAAATAAGTTAGATGAGTTAATTCGTAAAAAACAAGAAGAAAGTATAGCGATTGAGCTGTTATTGTTGAAACTTGGAGAACTGTATAGTGACCTTGATGATATCGCGACATTGCCTCAACGCATGGGTTTTGAAGGTAAAGGAACCTTCGAAATATTTATGGTTATAAAGAATGCCAATGCAGAAGATTTTGAGGAAGACCTTGTACGTGAATTTGTACAAGACTTGGTAGAGTCAGTTATCCGAAAGAAAATCTATATTGGGTGGCAGGACGTTGAAGCAGAACGAAAACGATTGCGAACAAATATCGAAATTTTCTCCGCATCAGATCACTATCAATCACTTTGCGTTGACGAAGACGAAGAGCTAATGGATGCTTTGATGCGCGTTGTTATTAGGTATTTTGGGCTGAATTGATGCAATTACCTGAGCACTATTCATTAACCAGAAAAGATATAAAGCATGCCCGCATTAAAGTTAACGAAAGCGGGCTTGTGCGAATAGTTGTTCCTGATAGTTTTACTGAAGACGATATAGTCGCTCTTATTTTCAAAAAGAAACAATGGGTTGAAAAGCAGAAAGCATTTTTTTTCAAGAAAGTGAAAATTGAATTGGCTAGAAACCAATTACTACTTTTTGGGAATCGGTATCATTATTTTTATGACGACACATACAAGCAAAGAGTATTAATTGACCACCAACATAAAACAATCCGTGCGAATCGAGACTTACTGGCAATTGATATTCAAGAAAAATGGTACAAATCGCTAGCAAAGCTACATTTATCTTCCCGGACTGAAAACATTGCTAAGCAACTAGGGTTTGAATATAGAAGAGTTTTTGTGCGTAACCAGAAAACAAAATTAGGGAACTGCTCTTTCGAAAAGAACATTTCGTTAAATTGGCGGCTGATAAAAGCGCCTGAGTTTGTAATTGACTACATTGTTGTGCATGAGTTGGTCCACACAAAAATAATGAGTCACTCAAGCAAGTTTTGGACCCTTCTAAAGTCACATTATCCTGATTATAAGGCTGCGATAGCATGGCTAGAAAAATATGGAAATAGCCTTTAGGCTTAAAGGAAAGTTAGAATGTCAAAAAATTGATGCTAACGTTTATTGGTATGGACGGCTTAGGTTTCACCAAATAAATTAAAGTAAATGATGACATCTACATTGTGGACCTTTTCGAAGATATCTGCATGATGCTTTTCGAGTAATACTTAGTATGCAAATGATTCTATAGCAACTTGAAGGGGCCCCTAGTTTGAGTTTGAATAAAATATTTTGAAATGCGTCTTGTAGGTTACTACTGCAATAAAGTACAAATAAGATGCATCACTTTTATTAAAATCCGTTCAGCATATTTAGTAGCGACTCAGTATATGAAAAAATTGTCTTTATTTTGGTTAATAATTTCCATATGAGAGCCTACATGCGAATTAGTGGGTAGCTAAAACACAAAACAAGGCGTTCAAACTGGACGCGCTCCTTAACTAGGCGTTATACACTAGATATATCGGAATATTAATGAATAAAGATCAACTTGTGGATGTATTCTTCGAAGTATTTAAGGATATTAGATTTCCATTAATTTCAGCAGATTTTGAGTTATTAGGTGAGGCTCTTAGTCAGTTGAATGAAGATGCATTGCTCAGTCATTTTGCTTTTCCAGTTGTTACTTCAAATGACGACAAACGTGATTATTTGATTGCAAGTATAAGAGGGATATTTCGACAAATTGATATCCCGGACACGCTACTAGACATGTTGTCAAAAACTCCATCAATTGAAAATAGAGGCCATTCAAATCTCTTAGTGAAGTCCTCTCCAAGAGGAGGCAGATTTGCAATTTATGAGAACGATAAACAGCTCGTGTGGGAGGAAGAAAGCCTTTGGCCTATAGCCTTCTCAACCATTTTAACGCAATTGATAAATATTCTTTACTTACACAGTTCGCTTATTGAACAACAGATTAGTGAGAAAACAAAGCTACTGAATGATAAAGGTCTTTCATCTAAAAACATCGATATACTTTCAGAATATCCAAGGCAATTACCAACCCATTTGCACTATGCTTTCGCATCACTCGGCGCATGGATTGGTGGCTCAATGAATGTGCAATATTTTGCTTATTTTGCTGCTATTAGGCAAATCAATTATTCATCCTTAAATGTGAGGTATGCCTCAAAAATTGGCTTTTCGGAGCAAGAAGCAAAGGAGCTTACCTCAAGCGGTATTATCGCTTTACCAATATCATTAGTGGATCCACTATTGAAAGCACAGGATTGCTCAACGATTTTTGGGTCTCTGCCTATCGATGAGATTAACATTGCCAGTCTGCCGAATAAATTATTCTTCGACACAAAAAAATCAGGTTCTGATGGATTACTGCCTGGGCTTTTTGTTGATAAATATTATCGCGCTCCTTTCTTTGCTCGTAAGCCTAAATCTTATGCGTTTTATGGTCATACAAATGTAATGCGCGATCACTATAGCGAATTTTATGATGGGCTTGAGCCTTCTTCATTTGTTCGATGTAAGCACTATTGCGCTCCAGTAATTGAAGTTTCCAGTATAGAGGAAGCTCGTAGGTACATAAAAATGATACCTAAAAGGCATGATGAAGGTGTTTTTTTTCGCGGCCAAAAACGTATGCATCTTATAAAAAGAGCACCCTCAATACAAAAGATGCTATTCGGTGACTCTTGTTGCACTGAGCCATCATTAATTACTTCCGCTGCAAGAAATGCAGAATATGATTATGATGAAGTACATTTCATTCTTAAACATCATTTCGAACAGCATATAATTAAACAAGAAGACAATCTAAGCCTTCTTGAAAAATGGAGAGAAAAATCTAAATCACCTGACTGTAAACTTGACTCAGCAATTGTGGCACTGGCTCAACATTATGGTTTACCTAGTCATGGACTTGATATAACAACAAATGATGATGTGGCCTTATGGTTCGCAACAAATATATATTCTTCAGATGTTGGTGCCGATATTTCTACCTATCGAACGATGACCGCGGCTGATTGGCCTAAGGCTCCAGAGGAGTGGCCTGTAATTATAGTCTGTCAAGCAGTTACACATTCAATTCAGTGTTCTCTTCATGACTGTGAGGAATTGGAAGAATTTGGCTTTAAAGCCCAAAGACCTCAGGCTCAGCATGCAAGGTTTTTTAAGGGCGGGCATAGTGACCATCAAAATCGTTTAGCTGAAACTGTAGTATGCGTTTTTCGGCTTGCCCCCAATACATACAAAACAGAATGTAATTTCAACTCTTTGTTCCCTTCGCCTGACGATGATCCGGCTTATAAAGCAATGTTAGAGTTTTCACGCCTACCAGAGTATAGGCCTAAATACGGTAAGTATATTAATAGGTTTCATAAGACATAGTTCTAGTTGGTTGGTAAAAATGTACATAACAAATCAAAGCACTCGGACGTAGCAAGCTACGCCGGTGTTTGAAGTATTAGACCTAAATATACCAGCAGGGAATGATAAACGAATAACAAACTTTGAAAGCCTTTGGATGAGCTCTTAGAGTGTTTTTAACAGTGTAAAAGAAATGATTAGACGGGAATCCCTGGTTTTAAAATCGAAATTTTAAAGGACTTACGTTATGGATTTAGAGGTATATAAGTCAAGGCTTTATCAGCTATTAAAGAATAGTTACCAGCAAATGAAAGAGACAGGTAAGAGAAAAACCTCAAATCCGAAAATTGAAGGATTTATGGAAGCTGGTCTAAGTTTGGAAGCTGTCAGTCAAGAAGATTTAAGACTGATAATTGATGAAGCACACAAAGAAGTATTCGGCGTGCCTTTTGCTGAAAAAATACGCCCTAAAAGTTCTGATAGCGAGTTGTTGGATATTCCAACCTATATTCGAGATAGGCTTTAACTCTTGTTAAGACGTAGTTTTCTAAACTTAGTTTCGTAGGTTTTAATCAATAGGGACTTCTTTAAGGTTTATTTTTTCTATTTTGATTGTTGGGGTTATTTCTTTCATTATTTTATATTTTATAATTCCTGCAATGCTGCCCGATATGCAGGCTCAAAGTGTGGGTTTTCAACCCTTAATGGATAAGATTTCACATAGGGGGGAGTGGCTGTTTGAAAAACTTGGTCTGGTTGCTCTAGCTGTAGGCTGTTTTTTTGCCATTTGGGGATTTGTAAAAACTCTCCAGAAAAAATAAAGTGCAAATCCAATGCCCGTATATTGATTATGAAAATACAGTGATAAAGCTGTTGTCAGAATGAGGATCTAACACTTAATCCTTCTTTGGTTAGTGCTCCTAGAAAATGCATAAAAAAAGATAAATATTAATGTTTTATATCAGTAATTTTTAATACACGTTATTCAATCTTATCGTTAATTAAACGAGAATTTTTTTGAGTCTTATGTATCTTCAGGTGGGTATTGGTTATTTTTTCAGATAATGTTAAGAGGAATGTAAATTGAGTGAGGCACCTATGTTAAGTGATCTATCTGAGCCACCTGATGAAATTATTCAGGCGGGATTGGACGGTGATTTAGTTCTTTTTGTTGGTGCAGGTGCGTCAATGTTATTGGGTTTGCCATCTTGGAATGGACTTGCTAAAAACGTCTTAGAGGATCTCCGAAAAGAGGGGTATTTGGATTATTCTGAAGTTCAGGAATTACAAACGCAAGATGCAAAAAAACAGCTTTCAATTGCATATCTAATTGCTGAGGACAATAATTATCAGATCAGGATAGAAGAGCATTTACATCTAAAGGGTGTTGTTGAGGGAGAAAGTATATATAAGGCTCTCAATGACATTGGTTGCTTATGCATTACAACCAATTATGATGAATTGTTAGCACCACGTTATATTGAAACTAAAGATGGTTCTACCACCACTGTTCCTGTAAATAGGGTGTCAGATAGAGATAAGTTTGTAGGAAAATTATTAAATGAACCTGGTACAGTTATTCATCTACATGGATCTGTTAGCTTTCCAGAACAGATGATAGTCACGACCAAAAACTATCTGGAACATTATGACAATGAAAATGTTAAGGAATTTCTTGGTGACTTGTTCGCAACAAAAGTGGTTGTATTTCTTGGGTATGGTTTAGAAGAGTCTGAAATTCTAGAGCATATTTTACGGCGAGGTGGAGTCCATGTAAATCCCGAACGCAAAAGATTCGCCTTGCAGGGATTCTTCCAAAGCCAAGTTCCTCTATACGAACATTTGCATAAATACTATGAACGTTCATTTGGAGTGCATTTACTTGGTTTTGAACGAGATACTGAAGATTATATGGCACTTGAAAGAATCGTGAAAAGTTGGGTTCCTCATTTAGAAATACGGAAAGCTCCAATGATAGTCGATGTTATGTTTATGGATGAGGTTCTTGGGGATGAGTAAGTTGTCTGTTAAAGAAAAGGATTTGCTTCAAAGAGTTCATGCAAGCCCTGAGCTTAGAACGTTATTTTTTAGAAAGGTAAAAGGCGTAAAGTGGTTTGATGCATTGAATGCGGCAGGTTATTTTGAGGCTAGAAATATTCCTGAACCTAGAGCCTCAAAGCAAGAGGGGTTTGTCACTATATTAAAGTGGGATATTTGTGATTATCTCTTGAAAACCGTGCAAGAACTTGACGAGACAACTGGCCCTGACTATTACCCTCGTTTTTTAAAGATTATTGTTGATGCAACAAATTATGCTAAGGGAAATGGGTTTGGAAACTACCAAACTTGGTGGCTGTTTTCTGAAATTATCTCGCATATTCCGCATGAATTTATTTCGGTTGAGTTTTTAGACTCGGTTGATTATTGGTTAAGTGACAATATTGAAACCGGACTTGTGGTCAAGGAAATTGGCGAAAAATGGCTTTTAAAGCTACTTAACGAACAAGGTGAACATGAACTAACCCTTGCAATGAAACTGCTCGAAATTCTATATGAGGTTCGTGTTGAAGAATCTGTTAAGGGGGAAGGTAAGCACGAGGTGTTTCTCCGGTTTGGCCATCATAATGCAGAAAAAATTACCCAAAAAATTGCTTTTTTATCTGGGGAAAAGCTTGAGGAAAAGGCCGTTTTATTGTTTCAGCACAATTTTGAAATGATTCTTGCGGCTCTGGGTAATGACTTGTGGTCCTCCTCATGGCAACCAGCTATAGAAGATCATAGCCAGAACAGAACGAGGGGGAGACCAGAAAATGTTTTCGTAAAAGCTTATAGAGATTCATTACGTGGTTACCTGTCTCAAGATTCTGTGAGTGGGTGTGACTATATTGGTGAAATGCTTAAAAGCCCATATCAGACAATCCGAAGAATAGCTATATATACCATTTCACAGAACTTTCAGGCCTGTAATAAATACCTCGAAAAACTGATTTCCCCAAGCTACTTACATAGTAACTTTAGGCATGAGATGTGGCATCTTTTCAATTTAAATTATTTAGGTTTTGATGTAGAGCAGAAGAAAACGACTTTGGAACTTATTGGGAGCATAGTTAGGTTTGATGAGGATGAAAAGTTATTGGTAGGCGCAACAGCTTACAATCAGGCAATATGGTTCGCTGCTATTCAAGAAAAAGGGAGTAAAGAGCTAGGGCTCTATAAAAACGCGGTTGCCATAGCTAAAGCTGAACCAGATCATCCAGATTTCTCGAGTTATTTTTCTACAACATGGGGCGGACAAAACTCTCCTTATTCGATTGAAGATTTGGCAATATTGTCCATTGATGAGCTAGTAGAAACTCTGGTAACTTATAAAGGCAGCAGAGGATGGAAAGAGCCAGGAATTGAAGGGTTAGTTAATGCTGTCCAGCAACTTATAAAAGAATCGCCATTATATTTTTATACGAATTTGTCGAAGTTTTTAGGCCTTGATGTCGCTTATACATATTCTGTTATTGAGGCGTATCGCTCTCTTTGGAATGAAAAGTCACAACTTCCTTGGGATGATATCTGGAATTATTTACTTAAATTTTGCATTGAGGTTATAAATAAAGAAGGATTTTGGAGTGAAAAAAACTCTGAGAAAAGGGAAGACTTTGTCGCGAATAGACATTGGATTGTTACATCTATAGGAAGATTAATTGAAGACGGCGTTAAATCAGATGCACATTCCATTGATGAGAAATATCACGATGAAATAGAATTATTGCTGGGGTTGCTTCTTAAAAATCAAGAAGGAAGTGAATTTGAAATAGATAGTGATGCTATGTCTATATCTATAAATAGTCCTCGTGGTCATTGTATAGAAGCTCTAATTAATTTTACTTTACGATCTTGTCGCTTAGCGGATGAAAAAAATAACAAAAATCATATAGATGCTTGGGAGCATTTTCAGCATTACTATGACGATGAACTTAAGCGTCCAGATCAAGGTGAGTACGAGTTTGCGACACTCGTAACGAGCTATTTACCAAATTTTAGTTACATGTCTAATGATTGGGTTTTTAATAATCTAGATTTAATCTTCGATCAAACAAATCACTTGAAGTGGCTTTGTTCTATGCAAGGATATTCTCACGTTGGCGTTGTATACAAAGAAATTTATGACTATTTATCTAAACATGGCGATTTATTGCTAGCTCTGGACGATGAAAAAATTTCAGATTCGGTTAAAGAAAAGGTTGTTCAGAATATTGTAGTAGCTTATATCAATGACTTCGATGAACAGGAGCTGATACATAAGCTCATTCAGCGAAACAATGTCAATGAGCTTCATAACTTGATTTGGTTTGTTGGCACATTTCGGAAGAGTAAAGAAGATACTACTCTTAAGGGCAAAGTTTATGAATTGTGGTTAGAGTTAATAGGAGTTATTAACCTTTCTAATAAGGAAGGAAGAATGTTGGCTTCAAGTTTATGTCGTTGGGCTATTTTCGTTGACGTCTTGGATGAAGAAAAGCAAAAAATGCTCGAAGAAATTGCTCCTTATGCTCACGAGTCACATAATACGGTGGATCTGTTGAAGAGTCTTTCGGCTCTTAGTGATAAACAGCCCATAGAGGCTGGTGAAGTTTGGATGAAAATTATACAAGGATCTATTCCAGACTATCCTAAAGAAGCCATTCATAAAATATTATCAAATTTATCATCTCAGGGTGCGGAAGGAAAGCGTTTAGCTCGTGATATTGAAAGTAAGTATCTCGAAAAGGGAGCACGGATATCAAGTTCCTTGTCGTGAAATTAAAGTAGTTAAAGTCATTGGAGTTACAATTGGAATTAGTTTATTCGTTAAGAAGTTCCTGAGATAAAAATTTAAAACCATAAGCGAATTACACTAGCTCTCACTAAGAAAGTATTCTACTTCTCAAACCATTAGGAGAATTTATTGTTCATTAATAATCGTTGTGTAATCCTCCCATTTTTAACGTACGAGTTTTGAGGCGTCTTCCTGGCAGATTACACACTTCATTTAAACCAAGGTTAAAAATGGAAAGGTTACAAAGTGCAAGTGATTATTTTTTTAGTACATAATGATTGCCTACACCCTGTACCTTAATAATCTTTTCATTCAATAAAACTTCATCTTTACTTACTGCGTCTTGCTTATCCCATTCATTGAATAGTTCAGATTGTCGTTTGCTATATGTCACTCCGTAAGTCTCGCTCATATAGAACGCAACACGAGCAATATCACCACGGATTGATATATCAGGAATAGCCACTCGACTTGATACTTTAAATATTTTACCGTTGCCACGATATGTCATTGGATTTGAGCCTGTTAGGCTGTCTGAGAAAGGTTTGTTTGAACGATTGGCATTAATCTGACCTACCGTTGGGCGAAGATTCACTAGGTCGTTGTGCGCGTTTCTAAAGTCAGAGTCGTGCGCTTGGCAATACTTTCTCGAACTGTCTTTGCTAGCCTTTGATTCAGCGACACACGAACGTTCTGTCTTATTCTTCTTGAGCATCCAACTGGCTGGAATGATGTGTTCAGCTTCGGTGCGACTGGCTCTGTTCATCTGCTTCTTAGGAAAAGCATTTTCTAATCCACAGCTAGCGAGATCGACTTTCTTCTTTGACCATTCGCAATTCGTGTAAAAGGTCTGGCCAGCGTTTGGATAGACTTTCTTGTAAAGGTTAGACTTTGCTTTTGAAAAGCTTGATGCAATGTCTGCATTTACTGTGAAGCTTAGTGCTAGAAGTAAGATTAAAATTAATGAGTAAATCTGCGAGTTTTTCAATTTAATTCCCTATAATGAAATGTATGTTTTTTACTGTATCAAATATGTCAGGGGCAAGGTCATTTAGATGGATGCAACAATCAGTTCTTATAATCAAAACGCCGATGACTTTAATAAACAATACCTGTCAAAGGCCGCGGAAGAAGTTCATCAGTCTTGGATAAAACATATGCCTAATGGTGGCCAAGCTCTTGATGTTGGTGCCGGTGTAGGGCGAGATGCAAAATGGTTGGCAGAAAATGGTTATGAAGTCATTGCGGTTGAACCAGCAGAAGAATTAAAAAAGCTGGGTGAATCTCTTACAAAAAATCTTCCAGTATTCTGGCTAGATGACACTTTGCCGGCTTTATCCAAAGTGTTCGAACTTGAAATGCGTTTTGACTTAATTCTGTTAAGTGCTGTTTGGATGCATGTCCCAAAATCAGATAGAGAGAGGGCATTCAGAAAGCTCGCTAACCTGTTAAAGCCTGGTGGAGTAATGGTAATAACCTTGCGCCACGGTAATAGTCCCGATAAACGAATTATGCATTCTGTGAGTGTTGATGAGCTTTCAGGCTTTGCTCAGACGCAAGGATTGATTGTTAAGGCTGTGACGGGTGATACGGACAAACTTAATAGGCAAGACGTACACTGGCAAACGATGGTGTTCAGTCTTCCTGATGATGGTTCAGGTGCATTTCCGACAATTCGCAATATCTTAATCAACGATTCTAAATCCTCCACGTATAAGTTAGCTTTAGTTCGTGTGTTGTTAAGAATCGCTGATGGTCATCCAGGTGCGGTATTAAGACGTAAAGACAAAAGAGTTATTTTACCCTTAGGTTTAATTTCTCTATATTGGGCAAGACAGTATTTACCACTTGTTCAAGCAGGAATTCAGCAAAATGGTAATTCCAATAAAGGCATGGGCTTTATTAAAGAAGATGGTTGGAAAGTATTAGAGATGCGATCCGCCTCTGACTTTTCAATAGGTAATCTGTTTTTGGGTGATGATGCCGTTGCACTTCACAAGATGCTAAAGACAATTGGCCGTACTATTAAAGACATGCCCGCCAAATACATAACACTTCCAAACTCCGATAAACAAGTCTTCGAGGTCGATACCTTTGCTAATCGGATTAAAGACACTTCTATATACACCGATTTTGAAACACTCTCACAATACGGTGAATTTTCTATTCCAGAGAAGGTATGGGATTTAATGTCGCTTTATGCCTGTTGGATAGAGCCTGTTGCCATTAACGAATGGGTTAATGTCATGCAACGATATGAAAACAATAAGCTCACTCCAAAACAACAACTTTTTGATGCCCTAGAGTGGATTAATCCTAAACGAACAACTAATGAAGCTAAGAAGCGAGTAGAGTCGCTCAAGAAAAGCCATCCCGTTAACTGTATTTGGAGTGACGTAGTGTTGAAAAAACAGTATGAAATTGATCATTGCTTACCTTTTGCAAGATGGCCAAATAATGACTTATGGAATTTATTGCCGTCATCACAAAAAGCTAATCGAAGTAAAAGTGACAAGATAGCTTCCAACCAAAGATTACTTGGTGCGAAGGAAAATATTACAGAATGGTGGCAAGAAGCTTGGCTCTCAGACACCGTACTTCAACAAAAGTTTAATGCACAAGCGGTCATGTCACTGCCAGGGCTTAAAGGCAATGAACATGCTACTGATGATATATTTGAAGCATTGGCGTTACAGCATGTAAGGGTAAGAGAGATGCAACAGTTAGTCGCATGGTGATGAGTGAGATTCTTAGCTATTTTCGTCAAGTAAAACGGATACATTAAACTTCCTTGGCCCATAATCACAAAAGAGATATCACCGTGTGCAGTAGGTAGTGTTTCAAGTTTGTAAGACGCATTAATTTAACGGTAATAAAACACCTGATAAGACTTACTGATTAAATGACTCTAGAGATATGGCCACTTTTATTTGACCACTATGCTATTTGCTTGAGCAAGATCATTTCTATTAATTAAAAGAAACACTCTTGGGTAAAAATTTCTTCACTGATTCAATATTTCCAATAGCTAAAAGCTGTGTTTTAGGTGGAGTCTCTGTGAAGTTAGTCACCAGGTATGAATTTAAAGTGTAAATTAGCAAAGCCTGTCTGCAATGAAGGTTGAGGATGTTATCCCTCATATTAAAATCCAACCCAATAATACTTTTTTGTTCTTCAGACAAGGTTGGATTAGGGACTATAAACACTATAACCTCATTATTCCAAGCTTCATCATTTTCAATTTCAGATTGATCGTCAACTGTATCTATGAACTTGATTGTGTCGGCTTCAATCCTTGATAAATTAAAGTCTTTAAATAGACCACTTTCCTTTTCCCAGCCTCTAATGTGCCATCTGTAGCCCGAATTAATAACCGAATGAGGGTAAACAGTTCTAGGGATGTTTTTAGACGGGCTATTTAGAGAGTGGTATCTAAAGCTTACCGCCATCTTCTGATTTATCGCCTTATTTAAGACTCTGTAAAGCTGTACTGGCATAAATGGTTTACTAGGAAGTACATTAACGGGATTATTACATTGAGACTTGATCAAATTCAAATAGGACTGAAAGTCACGACTAGGAATTGTTTTCTCAAGATTAAAATCAGGCACATATCTCTTTATAGAGCCGTCATATTGAAGAGTGTTCGGATAGTTTTTTTTAATCTCCGCGAAATTCTTGGAGGCTTGGTCTGCAGAGACACTAAAACGATACATTACATCCTGTCTGGATATCTCACCTTCCCAGTATGTTTTCATTAAAATATAAGCCAGGCGTTCTTTCATGTTTCAGATTTACTTAGATTGCTTTATTGGAGTGTAATTTTACCAAAATAAAGGAATATGGTTGTATATTTTTATAAGGTTGTAATTAATTACAAGGTTGTACTTTTTTATAAGTGTATTTTAAGTATAATCTGAAAGATATAAACTAATTAACGTATTTAACATGAATAATCTATTTGATTTCTATCCAGATGAAATATTCAAACCCTTAGCTAGCAAAAACCGATGGTTTTATTGGAGGGTTATTGCTGAGTTGCATGATGCTTTCTTTGGGGATGATGCTGATGCCGTTGACTCCATGATAGATGACTCTGAGGTAAAAAGAGCTATAGAAGACATCTTGATTGATACCGGTAAGGAGATAAATGAAGATGGAGAATCTAATACCCCTTTAACTACTGACGTAATTAAAAGTAACACAACGCAGATATTTAACTACCTTCGGGATAGTGGTTGGTTAAAAACGGATAAAAACGGGCTTAAGATTGGTGTCTATATGTCGCCTAGAATTGCTAACCTGGTTCAACTTTTGATGCTATCTCGCTATGAGATGTCAGAACAACTAGGGAGCCATGTCTTTCTGTTACGTTCAGTCCTTCAAAGTTTATTAGCCAAGCAAAGTTCGATGGAAGATGTCAGTACGGCTTTACGAGGAGCGGTAAATCAGGCAAGAGCAGTAAGTCAGTTAATGAATGCGCTCAGTGCTGAGATGTTGGAGTTGTACGAGAAAATCGGAGAGGTTTCTGAATTAAGTTTAAAAGCAGATTTGTTTTTTAATCATTTTATTGATAGCCCAGCCTTTAAAGTTCTCAACTCTCTCAATGGTGATAATCACCCTTACCGTTACAAAGCTGAAATTCTAAAAATGGTGGACCAACTTGAGTATTCAAGTATCAAAGATAAGGTCTTAGATCTTTACAGTGAAAGTGATGAAGCGGAAAAGCTTAGTGATCAATATTTTAATAATTTGAGAATCATTAGAAAAATTTTTAGTAATGTTGAAAATCTAAAGAGCCGTGTGGATCGTAATCACGGAAAATTGGTAAAAAGGGTAAATGAATCCATTCGCTATCAAAGACGTTACGGGAATGGTATTGGTGTCTATGAAACCGTATTGAGCGAATTAAAAGCGGCAAAACTCAACTCCCATGATCTGCAGCTTGATAGTTTAGTGGTTGAACTGCAACCAGCTTACAGTGATGTGAATTTTAGATTGCCTGCTCAAAAAAAACCACCTATCGAATCATTACAAAAAGTTAGAAAACAACCATCTAAAAGAGATCTTCTCAGAAGCAAACTCAAACGAGAACTTAGAAAGCAATACCGTATGAATGATGAGAAGATCATTAAATTCTTAGAAGAAAATTTTGTTCAAAGCAAGTCAACTGAACTTCTTTCAGAATTGATGGTCACTGATGATATTTATGACTATATCTGCTTTACGACCTTGAGAAGATTGTGTAATCCATCTCCTAAAAATCTTGCTCGTTATCGAGAAGTATTTGCCAGGTACCGTTTTACTATTATTTCAGACCACCCAACATGGCATGATGCATGTCAATGTAGACCTTTCATTATTAACGAGGTGAACCGTGTTTAGAGAAATTAATGCCCTACTAGCCAGTGAAGGAATGGAGCTTGAAGATATTTCAAGTGCGGCCTCATATCTTTTAAAACATCAGTTTGCTTTCAGTTCTGGCTCTAGTTCAGACAGAAAGGTTTTTAACTTGATTGCCGAGCATAGTGGCACATTTGACAATATCTTCGCCTTGTTTGGATTTAGTCTGGTGGTTAATCATGAATATGGCTATGTAGGCTATTTACCAAGCAAGAAAAAACAATTCTCTATCCCATTAGACCAGAGTCACCTTTTATTAGTGTTAAGGGTGATATACCACCGTGAGAGGGTTTCAGGTAATTCTGATAACGGACGGGTACTGATTACAGGCAGTCAATTGATTGAAGTTTACAAAGACTTGATAGGAAGAGCGGATTTGGATGATAACTTTTCTAAGTTCATGAGTTTAATCACCCCAATTAAGAACAAGCGTATTATTAAACTAGATGATGATAAGAATATTGAAACAGGATTACCTAATATTACCATCATGCCCAGCATTGAAATAGTGGTGGATGAGGAGTTTGCTAATGGCGTTTTGGAAAAGGTACAAGAAGCCAAATTGAAGCAAGGAGAATCAGATGAAGCTTAAACGTATCACACTTGTTAATTGGTATCTGATTGATCCAGTCGATATTGATGTAGAAGGGCATGTAGCCATTATAGGGGAGAATACGGCCGGAAAGAGTAGTCTACTGGATGCTATCCAAACTATTTTATTTGGTGGAAACCAGAACAAGATTAGCTTTAATGCCGAGTCCTCTGCTAACAGAATAAAAAACGCCCGCTCCATCAAAACTTATAGTTTGGGGTATTTTAAACCCGAAGAACCCGAGTTGCCGAGCGAACAATACCGACTCAGAGATGAATGCTTTAGCTATCTTGCATTAAGTTTCTTACATGATACAAAAGGTTACATCAATATCTTTGTTGGCATTGAATCCAGGGCATCAGAACTAAACGTCGAATTCCCTTTGTTAAGCGTGATAACAGCCCCAAGAGCATTGTCTAAAGAAGATTTTATTATTGAGCATAACGATGGTTCCTATACTCCTTTAAAGCCTTCGGAAGTGTTAGAAAGGCTTGCTATCTTCAAAGCAAACTCAAAAGAAATTGTAACAATTGAAACGGAGAAAAAAGCCTCAGACTATATGAAGCTTGTAGCTAGAGCGTTAAGTCCAAGTAGTCTTGGTCATAAAATTGACCCAGATAGGCTCGCATCAGTTCTATCAAACTCAATAAAGCTCAAGGGGTTGGATAATGTTTCAAAGTTCGTTCAAAATTTTATTCTTGACCCGAAACCTTTAGATACTAGAGGGATTCGGTCTCAACAGAAACAGTATGAGGAGTTGCAGGCAGAAATCGAGAAAATCACACAGCAAATAGAATCGATAAGTGGAATGTCTCAAAAAGCAGGTAAGGCGATTAGACTATTCTCTAGAGCTCAGTCATATAAGTGGCTATCTCTTGAAAAACGAAATGAGGATATTAGCAATGAAGAATACGAACTGGGTGAGATAAACGTTGGAATGGGGCTAGGGCTAGAAAAATTAGCTGGCGACTTAGAGGAGGCTGAAAGCGAGATTGCCGAACTTGAACCTAAAATAAATACGTTGGCGATTGAAATTGGTAAGGATGACTCACAGCAAAAAATAGAGAACCTAAGCCTTCAAATAGAAAACCTTGAAGCAAATCTAGTGACTATTCAAAATTCAGAAGGAGCTCTTTTAAAAATCCTAAGAGGAATTCAGGCTGAGGACTACCAAGTATTAAATCTATCTGCTGCATTAAGTTGTGCGGAAAATATCGAGAGTTCATTAAGGGATATTGATGAGCGTGTTTTAGCGGATGAGTATATTGTTACTTACTTAAAGCTAATCAAGGATGTTGAAAATGCCATAGAAAGAGTTAGAAACGCCGTCTATCCTATGCGTCAGCGGCAATCAGAGCTTTATCAAAAGTATGACGATCTAATCAATGCAGTATCTCACAAAAGTCCACTCAAAAGAGATACAAGCACCCTGATAGGCTTACTGGCTCAGTCTGGCATTGAAGCAAATCCTGTGTGTCACTTGGCACACATAACCAATGAAGAGTGGCAACCAGCAATTGAAGCATTGATTGGAGGGGATAGCGAAGCATTAATTGTTGCTGAACAGGATGAAGAGGCAGCTTACAAAGTCTATCGTCAAGCAAGAAAATACGGGGAATTAAGCCGAGTTAAGATTGTTAAGGCATCTCGTATAAAGACTTTGGACAACCGAGATTATTCAGGTACTGCGGCAGAGTTTATTGAGTCCGATAATTCGATCGCATTGAAATTTTTACGTTACAAAGTCAGTCGATTTCTCCGTGTTGAATCCGATTCTCAGTTAAAGCATGAAAGGTTTGCGATAACAAAAGATGGGATGCTTTCAAATGATTTAACTGTTTCTGGTATGCGTTTATCTGAAGAGAAAAAATTTACTCAAGACCATCAAGCGAATATCGGCTTATGGAAACGAAAGAGAGCAGATGCCGAATCTGAGCTTATTAAATGCAATAAAGCGATACAGAGTGTGCCAAAAATTGAAAATACCTGTCGCGCTCTGACTGAGCTAATCGAGGAGGGAAAATCGGTATCCTTTTCGGATTACAAAGATTCCATTGATTCAATCAGTGTTAAAGTTAAATCACTGACTGATCAAAGAGATAGCATTGATATTGGCTATCTTTCTGGCTTGATAAATCAGAAAAATACTTTGGAAGAACAGCTTTTGGCACCAAAAAAACAAAGTAAGGAGTTACCTGGGAAGATTGCTAAGTTAGAGTTTCAAATTGAAAGTAACAGGCAAAAAATAATTGAATTTGCTCAGCAGTCTGAGTCAATTAATCAACAGCAAAAGGAGGTTAGCAGCCACTTTTTCTTTGATGCTGAATTAAATGATGAAATTCAGGTTAAGGAGGAAGAATCTCAGTTTGATGAACTCGTTCAGAATTCCAATAACACGTATCAATTAGCAGTAGAAAAGCATTCAGATTTGAAAGTCGATTTTGGAAGGTTTGTAGAGGATTCACAGGAAAAAGGTGATTACTTCCCTGTTTTCTGGACGTTTAAATTTACTGAACAAGAGCATCTTCCTGAATTGAGACAACTCCTTAATCAACAGATTGATGCCTTGCAAAATGAAAACCTAACACAACACCAAAAAACTGCGGATAAAGCAAGAGATAGCATCGTTTTGATGTTCAGAAAAGACATTGTGGCTAATCTTCAAGGCAAATTCCTAGAGATGCGTGAGCAGATAGGCATGATTAATGCCGCTTTGAGAGATAAGGTTCTCCATAATCAGAGATATGAGCTTGCCGCTTCACCTGATAGTAGTTATTCAAGCCTGATTAGCTACATTAGAAAGACCCAAAAAGAAGATATGGAAGCGACTAATGACCTGTTCGACACCATTCCAGATGATGTAATGGAAACTATTAATGAGATTATTGATAGCAATACAGGGAATGATTACCGAGAGTATTTTAATTACGATTTTGTTTTAACCGACTTAAAAAGCGGCCAAAAGACAAAGTTAAGCAAATTGCTTAATTCGGGTTCAGGTGGAGAAAAACAAACCCCTCTCTATATTGCTATTTCATCTGCCCTAGCATCCGCGTGGAAATCTGATAAAGGTTCTGATGGTGCTGCCCTAGCATTGTTTGACGAGGCTTTTAATAAGCTAGATGCACACAATTTGAAGTCTGCGATGGGTTTTATGGATGATGCCGGTATCCAGCTTGTTTTAGCGGCACCTGACAATAAAGAGCAAGACTTTAAAGATGCTGGTGTAGATACCATTATTTACATTACGAGAGATGGGGAAGCCGTTGATCTTGATATTGAGGTGTTAGGTGAGAAAGCTAAGTCAATTTCGGCAAACAATCCTTTAGCCAATGAAACCAAATTAGGCGAGTTGGTGGATAAGGAAATGGAGTTAGTAGATGCAGGCTAATGTATTTTTCAATACCGTTTTGCAAAAGCTGGTCGATAAGCATGACAAAGGAACCGTAGCCCGTATATCAGCTAATGAGAAGTCCTTAGTTGAGTATCAAGACAATCCAACCCCAGGATTCTCATTGAAGTTTGAGAATATTGTTTCCGATTATGAGAGAGAGGGCCTGATTAAGGTCATTAGATACAAAAACTCAGCAGGGATTAAATCCATCTTATTAACAGATTATGAATTAGCAACCACATTACTTGGACACAAACCGCTTTCTGAAAAAATTACGGATGCACTTGCTTTGTTGAGCGTGGAGCTAAAAGATGTTGAATTTTTTGAGCAGATATTAGACCGTGCCGAATATCAATGGAGTAAGGATGTAGGATATTTTGGTTGCTCCGTATTAGAACCTGAAAAACTAATCGAAATCATTAGATCAGGTGTGGCTGTCTTAAATCGAAAGTCAGAACCTCAAACGATTGATTATCGACACTTCTCTGCTACTTATTTAAGTCATTCAAAACGCCTGTATGATATCAAAGGAAAGGTTGTTGAGTTTCTAAAACAATTCGATTCAGAGAAACTTGAAGGGTTATCAGTAGATGAAGTCTTAGCTTTTTATGGCGTAGTACAACTCAATCATCCTGTTTATATTTCCGGTGAAATTTCCTTGTTGTCTGACACAAAAGAATTAGATGCCAGTTTTGGTGGTGGCGTTGGAATCTGGCCAAAATTTGTAACTTCAGTTAAACCAATCAATCCTGTCCGGACATTAACAACAATAGAGAATCAAGCTACATACGAAAAATATATTCAAACAAGTCATCCGGATGAAGTTGTACTGTTTACCTCAGGAATACCAAGCCCAGGCTTTAAATTTTTATACAAAAAGATACTTAAATCATGTAAACCAGTTATTGTTCAGCATTGGAGCGACATAGATATTGGAGGGTTTACGATTCTTAGGATGCTTGAATCGGCAGCAGGACAATCGATTAAAGCATTCAACATGAATCCAGAGCAATACTCTAAAGAGTATGCTCATTTTTCTGAGAAAGAATTAGGGCTGCTAAGAAACTTCAAGTTCTCTGGAATGAACCAAGCTATTATTGAGAAAGCGATTTTAGTTGGGAAAAAGTATGAACAGGAAGCATTTGCTTGGAATAGGCTTTAAAAACCCAAATTTACCATTCAAACTAGTATATAAACTTTAATCGAAATTCTACATTTTCAATTTTATACTTAAACTTTAAATGGCTAAATTTCCAATAACTATTGCAGATACCCTAAGTTTTTTAAGTTAATTAGCTCTTTGGGATCAGTAAAGGGAATTCCTTGCCTGTGGTACCTTGATAAACTGTGCCGAGCTTTGTTTTATGGTCAGTCACATAGTAATACATCCATTCTGGTAAGTTTTTAGAGAAGTTTCCCATAAGCTCTGTGTTGTATGACGAACAACTTTCTGCTGCTGCTTTGCTAACCATGTAATCTTTGCAAAAAAATTGGAACTGAAAAAATGGACCATTGTAGTAACCAACCCATGCATACTCTGAGTCACCACTAATAAAACTTGGCTTTTTCACAAGCTCAAAGTCAATGTCATCTGCAATGTTTTCATAAGGGTATTTGTCGCTACCAATTTCTGACGTGCAATTCTTTCCGCTACTAAGCTCTGTATTAACGCATGCTGGGTGTTTGGCGTAAAGGCGCTTGTTACCATTATTATTATAAGTTAATGGCTTGGTGCCACCAGGAATGGCGGCTAAAGAGGCGGAATAGATTGTGTCTTGAATAACTTGCTTGGCTTCTTTTTCGTTCTTAGCTTTTGATTGAGGAACCCATACCACTCCGTGCCAACGTGACATTGGGTGTTTAGGAGAAAGTGCAGACATTAAGACGCTTTTACCGATAAGACTACCAAAATTGATGTTTGAGGCCAGTAACCCAGTATCAATCGTTCCGGCAACTGCTTGCATGGCAATAGCATTCATGCCGACATTTACCGTAACGTCTTGAACAACTTGGTACTCCGCGCTATTGGCCCGCATAATTTGCTTGTATAGGTCTGAATCAATCTCGGTGTCTTTAAATGCATAAAGAGTCTTTACCTGGCCTGCTCGTAGAATATTCATTCCGTATGACTTGCTCTTGTCATAGGCATAAGAGTCATTTAGTGATTTAGATTGGTTTCCCGCGCATCCAGCTATTAAAAACGCTACAGATACGGCTAAAATTATTTTTTTCATGCTTTGACCTTGTTTAGAGTGTTACTTGTTAAGTGTACAAAAATAATTATGAGGTATTGTCTGGCGGTTGTGAAGATGGCCAGTAACCTTAAGAAGATGTAGACGTTTTGATTTAGTTAAAAAATCTGATGAATGGTCGAGGTGATTACTTTTGAAGTCTTGTTTTGATTTTAGATTGATGCAATGTAGTAGGGGGAGTTTGATGTTTTCCAATACTATTGAAAAAATAATCTAAGCCCTTCATCAGAATTAGTCCTGTAAATAAAATAGCAAGGCCGCCTACTAGACCATTTGTAAATTCGTTTAAGAACATTAATTAACCTGCTTTGTCTGAGTTAGATTTATTTTTAATTTTATCTTTATTTTCTAGATTTAAACAAGATGTATTGAACAAATATTCATCTCTATTTAGAGAGAGTCATCTTACTTGGCGGTCTAAATTTTCAGAGTATTTGTTTTAGGTTTTGTTAAAGTCGCTATCGCTGGGTAAGAACCCATGGGCTAATCAGTTGTGATCTTTCTATAAGCTATCCTATGTAAACCTCTCACTTCTTTCCATAACGCGCGCGCTATATATTATATATAGTAAAAGACATACCCCTATCTCCTTATTTATGTAAAGCGAATTGAATGACGTTTTTGGTAATGAACTATTTTATTATTTGTTACATAAGGTCTCTTAAGCCTACTGTGTCGTAGAGGTAAACGACAGTGTTGTCTATATAAACTCTTCTCAATAAAACCTTTTTATTCCTTGTTGCCAAATTGGCAACGCTGTCGCCAAATTGGCAATTTAATTTTACGATAAAGCTTTGTCGTTTCCATAAGCAACGTAGTCGTTTTAATGAACGAGAATGTCCTCTGTAGAACAGAAATTTTAAAGATTTTTTTTGACCAAAAAAAATGGACTAAAAATTTAGGTTCAAAGGGGCTGTTGTGTATATTAAATATGAAGGGCGTGAAATGTTAAACCAAGAACAGAGTTTTCAATTTGTATTTGTTTAGGTTTGATGGTGAGTTCAATTGGAAGCAACTAAGTTAAAAAGGAAGAGTATGAGTGATAAGCAGATCTTAAGAACACAGGTTCATATTGCGGAAGATGATTATCCGGAATTGTTTGGGTATCTAGAACCATTTTCCACTAGAAGAAAAGCTTCTGAAATTAGAAGACTTTGTTTAGATGCATTAAGTATTCGAGAGCATCAAGAGTTAGATTCATTAAAGAAGGAATTGAGAACTCGGATTGAAGTTTGCAGTCAGCTGGAGCAAGAAAAAGAAAAACTAGAGGATGAAATCCAGGAATTACATGAATATATCCATAACAACAGGGGCATGTTGTAGTTAATAGTCAATAACTATAAGGGAGAAGAAAATGTATCTAGAAATTGAAATATAGAAAACTATCAGATTCTGACAATATAAATACTAGAAAGGTTTTGGCGAACTTTTCAAGTAATTTTTGTATGCTGCACAGTTGGTAAAGCGAGATGAATTAAGAGGTAAGGTGATTAAAGTTTAAACGTAATTATCACTAAACCTGAATTGATTCTAACCTCCGAATAACATGAAGTAAATCATTAATTTTTAGTCGATTACCAGTTAAAAATAGTGATCTAACATGTTTGGTTAGTTAACTCGCCTATTTCACCAATCTAGTTTTATCTTCTGTGTAGTTTTCTTAAAATCTAATTTTATTTGGAGGGCTAAATGGTGCCTATAAAAATGTTACGAATCAAGGATGTGATTCACATAACTGGATTAAGTAAAAGTACAATTCATGCAAAATCAGGGAAGGATGGTTTTCCTAAAAAGGTTAAATTAACTGAAAAATCAACCGCATGGGTACAGTCTGAGATTTTAAAGTGGTTAGAAGAAAAGGTTAGTGAAAGAGATTTAGGAGGCCCTTCATGATACCTAAAAAGTTTAAATTTAGTGAGTTGAAGAAAGCTCTTGATTTTATACCAGCCGGTTTAGAGCGAAGCGAATGGCTAAGGTTGTTTAATGGGGGGGGGCTAAAAAATAAATTCGGAGATTGACGTCAATAAAGTTTTAAAGCATTGGCCATAGAGGCATAGTGCTTTTGACGTAATGAAAAAATATGTCCGATTTCACAGTTTAATTTACAGGGTCTTTAGTTACCCTGTTTAATTTACAGGTTTCATTTTTTTGCTGAAGCAGTTATAGTTGTATAGCTTGTATGCAAACGGGAACTGCGTTCAGCAGTTGTACAAGTGCCGTCTTTTAACTTAAGAGATTGACGTCCAAGAGCGCGATAATTCATAAAGGCCCCGATTTTATACCCCGAACTAATGGTATATAAAATGGTATATATTTTTAATTTAATTTCTTAACATATTGAATGTTAAGGCCTATTTGAGACCTAGTCCACCATATTTTGAGAACCCTGTGTAAGGCTTGTCCTTCACGGGGTTTTTTTATGTCTGTTGTTTAGTTAAATCGATAATGTCGCGTTATCTTCTTGTTGCTCTAATCATTCAATTTATGGTTTTTTCTATACTTACCGATACCAAGTTAAGAAATCTCAAGGCAGGTAAAACAGAATGCAGTCCTGGAGTGATCATTTAGACGGTTTAAAAAGCGGGTGATTATGAACGCTTAAAATCAAGCGATGACGGCTAGGTTTTACGCTTTGCGATGGAGTGTGTACATTTTTAGCCGACATTCGTTTCGCGCAAAGGCCATACATTAAACATAAGTGTTAATCCCCGTTCTCTCTAGTCTTCTCGACGCTTAATCGCTATACTCATTCGTTATTAAACTTAATGAAAATAATACGAGATATAGATGACCCAACTTACCCTAGAAACCCTTGAAACCTGGCTTTGGCAATCGGCTGATATATTGCGTGGCGATATTGATAGCTCTGACTATAAGAACTACATTTTCGGACTGTTGTTTTTAAAGCGCGCCAATGATGTGTTTTTTGAAGAGGTGGATAAGTTGGTGGCGGATGGTTGGAACTATCAAGATGCCATCGAGGATGAAGACGAGCATCTGTTTTATCTGCCACAAGCTTCTTGGTGGAAAGAAATCACTAAACACACTGAGAATATCGGTCAAGCGATCGATAAAGCCTTAGCTGGAATTGAAGAGTCTAATGCCAGTCTGCAGGGCGTGATGACGGCAGTTTACTTTGGTGACAAAGAAAAATTAGGCGACTCGACTCTTAACCGTCTGTTATTGCATTTCAACAAATACTCACTCCGAAATGAACACCTTTATAAGCAAGACATTCTTGGAGATGCTTATGAGTACCTCATTAAAATGTTCGCCGATGATGCCGGTAAAAAAGGCGGTGAGTTCTATACCCCTAAGCAAGTCGTAAGGTTGATTGTTGGGTTGATTAAACCTGAAGCAGGTCAAACCGTCTATGACCCTACCTGTGGTTCGGGTGGTATGCTGTTAGAAAGTGCGCGTTATGTCGATGAGCATAATGAACGAGTCGGCGGGCAAATTAACATTACCCTTAAAGGCCAAGAGAAGAACTTGAATACTTGGTCGATTGCTAAAATCAATATGATTCTGCACGGCATGCAAGATGCCGATATTCGTAAAGGGAATACTTTATCGGACCCTAAACATCTTAAAAATGGCGAAATAGAGTCCTTTGATAGAGTGGTTGCCAATCCGCCGTTTTCCGCTAAAAAGTGGTGGGAGCCGGTTGAAAAGGAAGTGGATTTAGAAAATGTCGATGGCACAAAGAAAAAAGCGCCTAATTACAATAACGATGTAACTGACCCACATGGACGTTTTAGCTTTGGAATTCCACCCCGTAGTTATGCCGATTTAGCTTTTGTGCAACATATGATTGCCTCACTTAAACAAAATGGCCGCATGGGTGTGGTATTACCGCACGGCATTCTATTTCGTGGTTCATCAGAGGGCAAAATTCGCCAAGGTCTGTTAAGTGAAGATTTGATTGAAGCGGTCATTGGCTTACCGTCGGCCTTATTCTATGGCACGGGCATTCCAGCTTGTATTTTTATTATTAATAAATCGAAACCTGAAAGCCTAAAAGAGAAGGTCATTTTTATTGATGCCTCTGGCGAGTATAAAGAGGGCAAAAATCAAAATACCTTAGAGCAAACGCATATCGATAAAATCATCAGCTCATTTGACCAGGCCTGGTCAAATTGTGAAGAGATTGAAAAATTCATGCGTTTAGTGCCTATCTCTGAGATAGCTGAGAATGATTACAACCTAAATATTGCCCGTTATATTGATACCAGTGAAGCCGAAGAGCAGATTGATATCAAAACTACCCTGCAAAGCATAACTGAAGTGGAAAGCCAGCAAGTTGAGATTGACCAAAAACTCAATAACTTCTTAAAGGAGTTGGGCTATGTTGGTTAGGGAAGGGTATAAGCAAACGGAGATTGGTTTAATTCCAGAAGATTGGTTTTTTGAAAACTTGGGGAATGTTACTAGTGAGATGAAAAGTGGATTATCTCGAAAGCTATCATCCGAGGATATTGGGCTACCTGTTTTACGTTCTAATAATATAAGTGAACGTTCTGTAAATTTTACCGATTTAAAATATTGGTATAAAGATGACCCTCAAGGAAGTAATACTGATAATTATGTCGTTAATGATGGTGACATATTAGTTAATTTTATTAATAGTGAAGCACAAATTGGAAAGTCTGCTATTTTTAAAAAAGTTCAAGATAGGGATTTTATATTTACAACGAACCTATTGAAAATATCAGCATCTGATGTGATTAATAATTATTTTTTGCATATTCAAATGAAAACAGAGCGTTACAGTGCGTTCATCAAAAGTATTACTAAGCCTGCGGTGAATCAAGCAAGTTTTACAACGAAAGAATTTCAAACTTTTCCTATTATCATTCCACCACTGCCTGAACAACAAAAAATAGTGGATATTTTGAGTACGGTGGATGATAAGTTGGTCGCGATTGAGCGCGAGATTTCTGCCACGGAAACCCTTAAAAAAGGCCTAATGCAAACTCTGCTTTGCCAAGGTATCGGCCACACCCAATTCAAAGACAGTCCGCTTGGCCAAATCCCTGAGAGCTGGGATGTTGTTCAATTAAAAGATGTTGTAAATGGAAAAGGTATGTATGGAATTGGGGCTGCAGCAGTTGATTATGACCCGCAACTATTTCGGTATTTAAGAATTACTGATATTGATGATGAAGGCCGTTTTAAAAGCACTTCAAAGAAATCCGTGGATGACGAAGGTGCCAAGAATTACCTGCTACAAGAAGGAGATATTGTTTTTGCTAGAACGGGAAATACCACTGGTAAAACCTACCTGTATGACAAAAAAGACGGAGATTTGGTTTTTGCAGGTTTCTTGATTCGTTTTCAACCTTGTCATGGCGTTTTGAATAGCAGGTTCTTGAAGGCTATTGCCGAAACACAATATTATTGGAAATGGGTAAAAGCAACATCATCAAGAACAGGGCAACCAGGCATTAATAGTGAAGAATATGCGACATTAAAAATTCCCCTTCCCCCTGTCGTAGAGCAGGAAAAAATCGCCGAAATCCTCTCCACAGTAGACAACAAGCTAGATACTCTAACCACCCAAAAAATCCAGTACCAAACCCTTAAAAAAGGGTTAATGCAGAAACTGCTAACCGGTGAAATCAGAGCCAAGGTCTCCGCTTAATCAGATGAATACCCGTTTGAATCCTAAAACCCCAAAGAGTCCAGATTATGAGTGAACTATCAGAAAGCGAACTGCCCGCCATTAAACTCTTTGAGGCAATGGGTTATCAGTACCAGAGTTTTCAAGGTTTGGGGCTTCAACCGGTTTTTATGGAAGACTGTTTGCGGGCTGCATTGCTAAAAATCAACCCTTGGTTGGATGAAATAGGTATTACTAAAGTATTGAAAGCCTTAACCGTGGTGGATGCGGACAGTTTGATTGATGCTAACCAAGCCATTCACAATCTCATGGCCACTGCTTCTATTACCCATCAAGTTTATCCTGACCAACCACATCAGCCGATTCATCTGGTCGACTTTCATAACCCTGAAAACAATGACTGGCTAGTCGTTAATCAAATCTCTTACAAGGGCAAAACCAATACCATTATTCCAGACATTATGGTGTATTTGAATGGTTTACCGATTGCGATGATTGAGGCGAAGAACCCCAGTAAAATCGGCGCTATGGATGAGGCTATTAATGACTTGGCTTATTATCAAGGCCAGCATGAAAAGCTATTTTGGTTTAATGTGCTCAACGTGGGTATCTGTACGGTCGACGCTCGCTATGGTGCGGTGAATGCCACGGCATTGTTCTATCAGAAGTATAAGTTTGATGAAGCAAAGAACGCCAGCGGAAACGACCAGGCCTGGTCATTCCTAACCAAGTATGCAGGTTCTTTAGAGGATATTAGCCATCAAGATAAGGTGTTATATGCCTTGTTTAATAAACCTGCTTTACTGGATATGATTCGTAACTTCGCTTTGTTTGAACGAGTGGAAGGTAAGCTGGTTAAGAAGTTACCGCGTTATCAGCAAATACGCGCCGTGAATAAAGCGATAGCCAAGGTGAAGTCTTCCAATCAAGGTGGCGTTATCTGGCATACCCAAGGCTCAGGTAAATCCATCACCATGTTCTATTTGGCCAAAAAGTTACGCCAAGCGGAAACAGGCTTTGATAACCCAACCGTTTTAATTCTGACAGATAGAACCGACCTAGATAATCAGATATCCAATACCTTTGTGAATGCGGGAGCAGATACGCTCATCCAAGCGAACTCGGTCAAACACCTCAAGCAGTTAATTGCTGATGACTACGGCAAGATTATCACCACGACAGTACAAAAGTTTCAAGAGGACATGGAGTCTGCGGGTTCTAGCTCATCTGACGCGGTTGTCTCGAACAAGCAAAACGTCTTTGTCTTAATCGATGAAGCGCATAGAACGCAGTACGGAGATTTAGCGGCTTATATGCGCCGAGCGTTGCCACACGCGAAATATTTTGCATTTACGGGTACACCGATAGATAAAGAGAATAAATCCACTCTAGGGACCTTCTATGGCCGTGAGTACATTGATACCTATACGATACGCCAAGCCGTAGAAGACGGCGCAACCTTACCGATATTCTATGACTCAGTTATGCCACAGTTGCATGTGGAAGAGTATTTAGACAGTCAGTTTGATTTCTATTTCGAAGGCGCGAGTGATGAGAAAAAGGCGTTATTAAAGCAACACGCTTCTAGCATGAAAAACATCATGGTTGACCCAGACCGGATAAAAGACATTACCCAAGAAATCATTCGTCACTATCGTGCGAAGATTTTACCGAACGGTTTTAAAGGCATGATTGTCTGCTTTAACCGTGAAGCCGCGGTCAATTATAAAAAGACACTGGATGATTTAAAATCCAAAGGTGTGCATCCGTTTAAATCAAAGCTGGTGATGAGTTTAACCACCAAAAAAGACCCACAAGAATACTTTGAGTTGACCGTGCCTAAAGATGCTGTGAAAGAGGCCGTGGAAAGCTTTACCTTACCTTTCGGTAATGAAGAACAGCTTTCTAAATCGGGTAAAAAGCAGTTTGATGATACTAACTTCTTAATTGTCTCGGATATGTTGTTAACCGGATTTGATGCGCCTATCGTGCAAGCTATGTACTTAGATAAGCCTTTAAAAGAGCATAATCTACTGCAAGCCATTGCGCGTGTTAACCGAACGCATTCAGGCAAAAATGCAGGCTTTATTATTGATTTCTGCGGTATCACTAATCGACTGAAAGAAGCGTTGGAAATCTTTGGCGGTGAGGTCACACCAAACGAAGTGATGCTGAATCTGAATGAAGAAATTCCCGTACTAAAAATGCGCCATCAAAAGCTATTGGGTTTCTTTAAATCAATCACGGTGGATAGAGTCTCTGACAGAGATATGTATAAAAGCAAAGCGGTGTTATTGCTTAAAAATGAAACTAAACGTGACCAGTTTAATGAAATGTTAAAAGGCTTTAACCAGTCGATGGACATTGTTCTGCCAGACCCCGCGGCATTGGCGTTTACTAAAGACTTTAAACTCTTTAATGAAATTAAGGTACAGGCGCGGAATGCCTATATGGAAGATACCTTAAAGGTATCGGCTGAAGAGAGTGCGCAACTTAAAGAACTATTGCATGAACACCTCCGCTCGCAAGGTGTCGCTTATTTATTCGATAAGCCAATCCCAGTGTTTGAGAAAGCCTTTAAAGCACAGCTTGAACTGCTTGAAGACCCAGCGGTAAAAGAGCAGACCTTAGCCAAACGTCTTGAAAGCACGATTTCTGAATCCTTTGAAAAAGACCCAGCGTTTTATCAATCGTTATCGGAAAGGCTGCGAAAAATCATTGAAAAACTCAATGAAGAACGTACTGAACAAGCGGGATTGTTTGATGATATGTTGGCCTTGGTCGATGAAATCACAGAGCATCAAAAGCCCAAAGAAGGCATGACAGCTGAGCAAGTCGCGATTGAAGGTTTGTTGCAATATACTTATCAAGTAGAAGATGCGCCAGCCATTGCCGCTAAAGTCGCTGAAAGCTTAGGCCAGTATCTTGCCATCCATGACTGGAAAGGCAAAGAGGGTGTGAAGAAAGAGATGCGTAAAGAGATTAAGCCATTGTTGAACGGCAAGCTTGATAAAACCAATATTAGGGCATTGCAGAACGACATTCTTGATGTGTTAGAGAAGAATAACTAACGGATGAAAATGTCTTCAAGCGTCACTTATGGCGACCATCTGATTGAGTTTGAGTATCTGGTTAAGCCTGATATCAAAAACTGCTATATCACCGTCTCACCAGATAAAGGCGTTACTGTAAAAGCGCCCACCGACTCTTTAGATTATGTGAAAGACTTTGTCTTACGCAAAGCTAAATGGATTCTAAAGAAGCAAAAAGAACAAATCCAAGCCTTATCCTCTGATATTGAGTTTGAGACCGGTGCCAGAATCCCTTATCTAGGGAAGCAGTATTATTTGACGGTTACAAAGGATAGCCAGCTAGAGTCGCCTGAAATCCGTTTCCAGCAGTCAAAGTTTGAAGTTGAATATAATCCAGCCCTTCATTCAGAAGAGGACTTATATCAAGCGCTCGACGCATTCTATTTAGAGAAAGCTATTGAGAAGATTCCTTTCAAAGTCCGGCACTGGTCAAAGCAGTCTTTGCTTAAACCAAACTTGGTCAGATTCAAAACAATGAAAACCCGTTGGGCAAGTTGTGGTGCTAACAATGATATTTCATTCAGTCCTGAGTTGATGAAGTTACCCATCAGCCTGATTGATTACGTTATCGCTCATGAGCTTGCGCATATCGCACACAAAAACCATTCTAAAGACTTTTGGCAGCTAGTTAGAAAGCTTATGCCTGATTATCAAACACGTCATCAACAGATGAATATGAAGGCTTTTTAATCTTTTTTGAGATCCGTGGTTAAAAATATAATGTTAAACCAAGGCTTATTCAAATAGAAAGGGCCATAAAAAAAGCGAGTTGTTTATAAAACAACTCGCTTTTTAGGTAGGTTTTCATGCAAGAACTCTAACGTCAGTTACTTAAGCTTATAGCTGTAAGGCTCGGGTTTTGATGCGTATTTTGTTAAGTCGGCTTGTAAGTTTTTGACCTGGTTTTGAATGGTTAGCTGTTGTTCAGTCAGTAAATCTAGTTGTTTTTTGAGCTCGTTTAAAGTGTTATTGATTGCTTTGCTAGTTGAGCTGTCAGCAGGGCTAGCAGATGTCTCATTCTTTAAGTTCGTTTGAATGGCTTTCAGTACTTTTTCCTGCTTTCTAACTAACCAGGTTATGTCGTTTAATTTTTTGACTTGCGTGTCATCTAAACTGGCGGTAGTGCTGCCTGCAAGGGTGGTTGCTTGTAGTTTATGTTGTTCTGCCAATATTTTTTCAATCAGCGCCTTGATTTCAGAATAGTCAATCACACTTTGTTCTGTTGTCGAATGGTTCATCATGGCAGGCGTCTGTATCTTATGTTTAGTTTCGTCTGCAGTGGGTTGATTGTGGACTGAGGTTGCAATATCGTCATGATGAGCGCCGGAAGCACTCTCAATGGCTGTGGCTGCTGCTGGATGCATTACTGAATGATTTGTTTCAGGCTTTGTATCTTGGGTTTCAATATGTGCTTCAGCTTTCTGCTCCACTTTAGGCGCCGAAGCGTGCTCATCCATTAACGTTTCGGGTGGCGTTTCATTAGCATTGTCGTCGACAGCGCTATGAATCTTCACGGGAGTGCTAAAAGAGTTCTTCATCCGGGTGATATCACCACTCAAGGCTTCAATCAATGAAGCCAGTTCATCCACTTTTAGAGTGATTTTTTTATTCAATAAATTACTTTCTGTTTGAATAATATCAAGCGTTTCGCCCTTGAATTGGGCGTTTTGTTTGTTTGTCTCATAAAAGAAATAACCAATGACACCCAGAGCGATTATATTGATGACCATAGAGCTCGCCATCATCATCGTAAAGGAGCTTTTAGCTGACTGTAATTCTTTTGAATTATTGCGAATAGATTGACGCCAATTGTAGTTGAACTCTTCTAACTCAAGACCTTGTGACTTCAGTTGATCTGCCATTTTCAGCGCTGCTTTGGCGGCCAAATGGCTCTGAAGCGAAGCTTCTTGAGCTGTCTTGGCTGTTTCAAGCGCAATCAGTTCAGCATCAATTGGAGTCGACTGCGCTCCCTTGAGCTGAGCCTTTTGTTTCTCAACGTTCTGAGCGTTATCGTTCATTTGTTGAGTACTTTGCTCAAGCTGTTCAACTTCTTGTAGTAAATCGTCAACGATATTACTCATGGTGTTACCTATTTAATAGATGTAATGGTCAGTTTGGCTTATTCTTTTAGTCCAGAAATCCGTGTTTGAAGCCCCTGATTAATGGCTTTCAAGCTTTTGTTTTTGGCTTGAATTTCAAGCAAGCGGTCAGAGATTTCGGAAGAAGACAATTGGACTTCAAGTGCACTCAAGTCTACGCTGTACCCAGCTTTTTTAGCTGCTTCGAAAGCACGCTCTGTAGCGACAAAAGTTGCTTCGATGGCTTGTTGGGTTTTTTCGGCAGACTCATGCGCCTTCTGTGATGTCGCCAGTGCGAGTTGGGTCGCTTCTTGTGCGGTATGTTGAACCTGAGATGCAATTTTCTGGATCTCTTGATCTATTTCAATCGCTTCTTCCATACTGGCAACAGATTGGCTAGCTTGTTCAATCATGTCAGTGTCATTTTCGGTTAATGAGCTGATATTTTCATCCGTCACCACTTCTTCCTGTGTAGATAACTCACTCATTTCATCAGGGTCGCTGATCTCATTCGTATCAGTACCTTCATCAAGTTCTTCCATAGGGAGAGGGTCTTCATTTTGAATGCTTTCATCCATTTCAATCGTGTCTTCGATTGTTTGTTCTGTTGGCGGGTCAATTGTATCGAGAGGCTCCTCGATGGTTTCACTCATATCAATGGCGTCAATCGTTTCGACTTGTTCCATTATCGCATCTATATCTTCGATGTCATTTGTGTCGAGATTAGCTTCATTTTCGACTTCAGTAGTCGATTCTGTAGGCAGGTCTGCTAGAGAGTCAGCTACCTCACCTGTTATTGCATCAGTAGTAGCTAGGGCTGGGGTGGCTGCGGCGGTAACCGCATCCTCTTGTTCCATTGAGGTATCGATATCTTCAATGTCTATCATCTCTAGATTATCTAAATCAATGTCTTTTGAAGCTTCGTTGCTCGGAATCTCACTGCTATCTTCTGTATCCGTCAAACTATTTTCAATGTCGTCTTCGTTTGCAAGATCATCTACGGCTATTGGTGTTTCAATTGGTTCAACAATCTCTTCAGAGCCGATATCAGGGGCTTCAGCTTCTGTCTCGTCCCCACTGGCAATTTCGGCCATTAACGCATCAATGTCATCAATGTCCGTATCGTCCTCAGCGGGCGCAGGGCTCGTGGAAGTTGCTACCTCAATAATATCATCCATATCTGTTGGTATGTCATCTAGGCTATTGAGTAAATCATCCATATCGATGTCATCGGAGTCTGTTGGCATAACGGCTTGGTCATCTGATAGTTCACCCATCATATCCAACATTTCTTTAGTGGCTTGATCATCTTTTTCAACATTTAAACCTGACATAATGGAGATTCCTGTAACTTAATTTGAAGGCGATTGTCTAGCAGAAAGCAGTTTTTATGCCATTGTATTGGCAGTATCTATGAGATGTTATCCAGAGAAAAGTCAGGGGGGAGATTGAACTCCAACCATTCACCTTTTATTGGATGGGTAAAACTTAAGCTGGTGGCATGTAGTAATAGTCTAGCAGACATCTTTAGTGCAATGGGATCTGCGTAGAGATTATCACCTAAAATAGGATGACCTAAGGACTTCATATGCAAACGTAGTTGGTGAGAACGGCCTGTAATGGGGGTCAGTTCTACGAGAAATTCACTGCTGTTTTGTTGAAGAACTTGCCAGTGTGTTTCTGCTGACTTACCTTGTTTAAAGTCAATCATTTGCAGTGGACGGCGCTCCCAGTCACAGCGCATAGGTAAGTTGATAGAGCCATGTTGTGTCGAAGGCATGCCAGCGCAGATGGCTTGGTAAGTTTTAGCTGTTTCACGCTCCTGAAATTGTCGACTTAACTGGCGGTGTACTTCGGCACTTAAGGCTAACACCATTAAGCCAGAGGTATCCATGTCTAAGCGATGTACGATTTTGATCTCCGGATAAGTCACCTGCAAGTGTGATAATAAACACTCGTGCTTTTCAGGTCCTCGACCGGGAACTGAGAGTAAGCCGCTAGGCTTATTAGCAATGACAATGTCCTGATCGGCATAATGAATCCAGCTAGGGTCAAAGGTAAATTGATTTGGAAAAGCGGGGGATGAGTGCATTTTATGAATAGGCCTTGTAAACTATTAGCTTATTTTAAACTAAGGTGTCTATTGAAATGGCTGATATGTCTAAAAAGGTTTCTGTCTTATTTGTATGTTTGGGCAATATTTGCCGTTCGCCGACGGCGCATGGTGTTTTTAGGAGTCTGGTCATTCAAGCTGGTTTAGAAGATAAGATTGAAATTGATTCTGCAGGTACGGCAGCATTTCATATTGGTAAGTCACCGGATGACCGTTCAACCGCAGTTGCCTTACAGCGGGGAATTGATATGACAGACCTGCGTGCGCGTAAGGTGGATTTTGGCGATTTTTATGTGTATGACTATATCTTGGCAATGGATGATGCAAACTATGCGAACTTGAAGGAGTTGGCACTGCCGGAGCATGCTGAGAAGGTTCAGCTGTTTTTAGACTATACACAAGAATTTTCAGAAACCGAGGTACCAGACCCATATTACGGTGGCGATCAGGGATTTGATCATGTCTTTAATCTGGTTGAAGCGGCATCGCTAGGTTTGTTAGCGCATATAAAGCAACACCATTTATCATAAAATAAATTGACCAGGCCTGGTTAGCTGTAGGCTTGGTTATGCTAGATTGAGCTCAGCGTGATGATTAGCCTATGTTTGATGACTTTCGAGTGAGTAATTGAAGTGATCGAGCAGGGTTTATAAAATTCAGATACAAAAACACCGCCAAGTGGCGGTGTTTTTGTAAGTGCAAAATAACCAGAAAATTATGACTCTTTTGAAGTCGTTTCCGCTTTTGGTGCTGAAGTGTCCGAAGAATCCTTTTGGGTTTTGTCTTCTGGTGCTCTAGGCTTTCTAGGACCACGAGGTCTTCTTGGTCTTCTTGGTCTAGATTTCTTTTCAGGTGCTGCTTCTGAGTCTTCAGAAGTGGCATCAGCTGCAGCTTCTTGAGTCTCTGTCACAACTTCAGTTTCAGAAATTTCCTGAGTTTCTGTTTGAATCACTGGCTCAGCTTGGATTTCAGTAGGCATCTCTAAGGCTGCTACTGGTGCTTCTGCTTGAGTCGTTACCGGTGTTTCGATATTTGTTTCTGTTGTGGTAACTTCGATAGCGATGTTTTCAGTTGCAGGTTGAGTTTGCTCTGCTTGAATAGTCGTCTCAACAACGGCCTCTATCATCGGTGTCGCAACATTCTCAGCGGATTTCATGGCAGTCGTGGTGTCAGAACGCTCTGAACCCGGTGCAGGTGAATCAATTGATAATGTTTCGGCATTCGCAGGTGCTCGACGACGGCTATTGTAACTACGGCTGTTGTAACGGCTACGATGACGCCCTTCAGGCTTCTCAGTTTTATTCCCTTTTCGTTTATTGGGCTGATCATTTTCTGCAGTATCTACCGCTACTTCAGTGGTCGCAGTTTCGTCACCAATAGGTGCTTGCTTTTCTCTGTCTTTATTGCGGTTACGATTGTCGCGGTTTGGACGACGATTCGGCTTTCTTTGCTGATCAGACGTTGCTTGAGAGTCATTTTCTTCAGCCGCTTCAGTCGTTTCAGATGGTGGTCGACGTTTATTGCGCGTATCATCACGCTCATTGCGATTTCGGTTACGGCCACGGTTATCATCGCGTTCATTACGGTTACGATTGCGGTTGCGACGTGGGGTCGGGCGTACAGGTTTTTGCGGCTCTTCAGGCTCTTCAGTTTTACCGAATAAAGCATTCCAAACGCGTGAGAATAAACCAGGTTTCACTTCGGCTTTAACAGTCGCAGCTTCAGGAGCCACAGCAACAGTCTCTGTTTTTGGTGGTGCTGTCTGTTGGATGCTTTTAACAGCAGGCTCTTCTTTAGACAGTTGTTGTTTGGCATCCTCTTCTTTTAGAGAATAGTCAGGTTGTGAAATTTCCTTGATTTCATAACTTGGATTGCTTGAAGCGTCTTCACCCGTGCGGGTACGTTCAATAATATATTGTGGTGTTTCCAAATGTTCATTTGGCACAATCAAGATATGCAAGCTATGACGATCTTCAATCATAATCAATTGAGGGCGTTTTTCATTTAGAAGGAATGTTGCAACGTCTACCGGCAGTTGTACGGTAACGCGACGCGTATTCTCTTTCATGCTCTCTTCTTCAAGCAAACGCAAGATAGAAAGACCTAAAGACTCAACGCCACGGATTACACCGACACCATGACAGCGTGGGCATACAATTTGAGTTGATTCCTCAATTGAAGGGCGTAAACGTTGACGAGACATTTCAAGTAGACCAAAACGAGAGATCTTACCGATTTGTACACGTGCGCGATCAGACTTAACAGCTTCACGAATTTTGTTTTCAACGTCACGTTGGTGTTTGTTTGAGTGCATATCAATGAAATCGATAACCACTAAACCACCTAAATCACGTAGACGTAGTTGGCGTGCAATTTCGCAGGCCGCTTCCATATTGGTATTGAAAGCGGTGTCTTCAATGTCAGTCCCTTTAGTTGCACGGCTTGAGTTGATGTCAATTGCCGTTAACGCTTCTGTGATATCTATCACAATAGAGCCACCTGACGGTAGTGTCACTTCACGTTGATATGCGGATTCAATTTGTGATTCGATTTGAAAGCGTGTAAATAGAGGAATCGTATCTTGATACGGTTTTACTTTATACACTTGTTCTGGCATAACGTGTTGAATGAATTCGCGTGCTTTATGGAAAACTTCCATATTATCAATGATGATTTCACCGATATCTTGGCGAAGGTAATCACGGATGGCAAGGATAACAATGTCTGATTCTTGGTGAATAAGAAAAGGTGCTGCTTGTTCAGTAGAGGCTTTTTGGACCGCTTCCCAAAGTTGTACAAGGTAGTTAACACCCCATTGTAGCTCTTCAGTGTTTTTGTCAACACCAGCGGTGCGGATGATTAATCCCATACCATCAGGGGTGTTTAAATCACGTAATGTATCGCGAATATCTGAACGATCATCGCCTTCGATACGACGTGAAATACCACCCGCCTTAGGATTGTTTGGCATCATTACTACATAAGGGCCAGCAAGCGTAATTTGAGTGGTTAACGCCGCACCTTTATTACCACGTTCTTCTTTTTGAACTTGGACAATGATCTCTTGACCTTCTTTTAAAACATCTTTGATGCTATAGCGGCCAGATTCAGGTTTGTTCTTAGGGAAGTACTCTTCAGCAACTTCTTTGAAAGGTAAAAAGCCGTGACGTTCAGAACCATAATCCACAAATGCGGCTTCCAAACTCGGCTCGATACGAGTGATTTTGCCTTTGTAAATGTTGGCCTTTTTCTTCTGGTGGCGTGGCGTTTCTACATCTAGGTCGTACAGGGTTTGCCCGCTAACTAGGGCAATGCGTGTCTCTTCTGACTGAGTCGCATTAATGAGCATTCTTTTCATGCTTTTCTCTTTTAATTTTATCTGAGAGACATCATGAATAGAAGACAGAAAAAGCGGACGAGAGGTGCTGTTCAATAGATCTGAAAAGAGTTGTTTAGGCAAGTTGTTAGACAAGAATAGGAAGTTTGTTTTTTCGAGCGTTTCTGTGAACTCTGGGGGTTTCTGTCCAGAGTTCGATGCAACGCATCTTTTGCAATTGCCTCTGTGGGCAGGTCAAGCGCCGTATTACGCTTCACGAATATCGTTCTATCTTTGTGTAACAGTGGTATCGAGCAAATGCATGATTTTGTTCTTTTTGGGCTATTTGCTCTAGCCAAGCAGACAATGTCTGTTGTTTACAATACTTTCAGTTTGATTTAGCTCTCGTATCATTGAAGTGGCGTCTTATGACTTTATTGTTAACCTTTTCATGAGGTTAGTTAAGTACAGCGCCAGTCAATTATCTCAATAGCCTCTTTCGTATTATGTAAAAGAGAGATATTGGGGCTTTTGGTGTCTTGTATGGATGTGTGGCTCAGAAGTTTTGGTAAAACAGAATAAATTTAAGCGTCTTAGGAGGGGGCTTGTTTAAACAAAAGCGCTCCAATTTCCTATAGTTTGATAGGCCGCCGATTTCTGTCGGTATTGAAAATTCTTTCACGTTAATCGCGCTACTTCATACGCCTTTAAGGTCAGTATGGTTTGCTGTGATCGCATCGCTTACAAATTTAAGCCACGCAAATATATCACTCATTTTCTAACTGCGCAATGACAACCTCGCTTTCAGGCTGTAAACTGTCGCAAATTTAGTGAAATAGACCTTATATATGTAATCTTGTGGGTACTTTTGTGGATAACTTGTGGAAGTTTATTCTCAGTGTCTGATTATTAACGGGTTTTTGGGAGGGGTGTAGTGCCTATGTATTTCAATCATATTCCTAGCGTTAAGTGTCACATAAAACGCAGTTTAAAACTGTAATTAAGAATCGAATCTCAATGGATGAGTAAGCCATGGCAAATGTAAAATTAATAGACGTCACGGAAGAGGATGCTGGGCAAAGAGTCGACAATTTTTTGATGCGTCATTTGCGTAAAGCGCCACGTACCCTTATTTATAGAATCATCCGTAAGGGTGAAGTGCGTGTCAATAAAGGTCGCGTCAAAGCTAGTACCCGTTTGAATGCAGGGGATGTGGTGCGTATACCGCCTGTCAGTGTGCCTGATAAAGTAGATATTGTTGAGTCTGATATTCCTTATGCCCAGTTACAACGTATTGAAGACAGTATCATGTATGAAGATAGCGATTTGATGGTGATTAATAAGCCATCAGGCGTTGCGGTGCATGGCGGTGGCGGCATTAATTGGGGTTTGATTGAGGTCGTGCGTGTATTGAGACCTTTGGCTAAGCGCTTGGAATTGGTGCACCGCATCGACCGAGATACCTCTGGTTGTATTTTAATTGCAAAGAAAGCCTCTATTTTAAAAGAGCTACATGCTCAAATACGTGCTGATAAATGGGATAAACGTTATCTAGCGATTGTGACCGGTCAGTGGCCCAAGCAAGTGCAAAAAGTGGATTTACCTTTGCGTAAAGATCATTTGCCAGACGGGGGCTGGAAGGTGTCGGTGGCGGATGATGGAAAAGTGGCGATTAGTTTTTTCAAAATAGAGCAACATCTTAAAGGTTGTGATTTGGTGTCCGTTAAGCTTAAAACGGGTAGAACACATCAGATAAGGGTGCATGCCTTGGCGCATGGTTGCCCTTTGTTGGGGGATGATCGTTATGGTGACCATGACGTCAATAAAAAATATCGTCCAATGGGGATGAAGCGATTGGCTTTACACGCACAGTTTCTTGGTTTTACTCATCCGGGGACGGGAGAGTGGATGTTGATGGAGGCACCTATGTATGCTGATTTTACCCAGATTATCGAAGCTTTAAGTTTATCGAAATCCTAGTATTTAGAATTTTTCTTAGATCGTCCTGAAGGGGATTAAAGCAATAGTAAAGCAGTACCGCAGAATATAGGGGTGAAGAACGTGGTAAAGAAATATAAAGCAGTAATTTTTGATTGGGATGGCACTTTGATGAATTCTGAGGCGCGTATTGTGGACTCGATTCAAACGGCGGCAAAAGAGTGTGGTTTCCCTGTGTTATCTGATTATGAGTCCAAGCAGATTATTGGTTTGAGTTTAGAGATGGCTATTTTGGGCTTGTATCCTGAAGCGGAGCAATCTCAAGTGGTTGCGATGGCAGAAGCTTATACTCAGTATTTCTTAGAAGACTGCAGTGTGCCAATGGAGGCTTTTGATGGTGCAGAGTCTTTATTGTTTAACCTGAATCAGCATGGTCTTAAGTTAGCGATTGCCACCGGTAAGAGTCGTAAAGGTTTGAATCAGGTGTTGAGTGAGTGTGGGTTTGGTGTCTATTTTGATATGACGCGTACCCCTGTTGAGTCAGCTTCTAAGCCTAACCCATTGATGTTGGAGCAAATTCTTGCCGAGTTTGGTCTTACCGTTGATGAAGCGGTGATGATTGGTGATACGACATTTGATATGGAGATGGCACAAAATATCGGTATGGATCGCATTGCATTAAGTCACGGCGTGCATCAGATGGAAGTGTTGGCTGAATATAATCCGGTTGCGCAGTTAGATTCATTGCAGGAGTTGAATATCTGGCTGATGCAGAACATTTAGCGCTCGAGAAATGCGCTTTTATTTGAATAGCCACCAGGCCTGGTGGTTTTTTATTGGGTGTTAGTCTTCTCGATTACGCTATAAGGGCTAGGGGGTCCGCTTATTGGCTTTGTCCTTATCTGCTAGGCTGCAAAGGCAGTGGGTAGCCCATTTGGTAAAAAATTTCGGTCAGTTCAATCAAGGGTAAGCCGATTAAAGCATTAGGATCGTTGCTTTCAATGCGCTTAAAGAGTGTGATGCCTAATCCTTCAGATTTGAAACTACCTGCACAGTTTAGAGGTTGTTCGATGTCTATGTAGTTACGAATAACAGTATCACTTAGGTTCCTAAAGTACACTTTGGTGATATCCATAGTTTGGTAAGTTTTTTGAGTTGCGGTGTTGATAACAACTAGGCCAGTATAGAAGGTAATGCAGTTACCACTGAAGTCTCTTAACTGTTTGATGGCATTTTCAATGCTATGAGGTTTGCCAATCGGTAAGCCATTAAAAACTGCAGTTTGGTCTGAGGCAATAATGATGGCATTAGGAGATGTTTTTGCAATCTCCTGGGCTTTTTTTAAAGAAAGGCGGTTGACCATTGTTTTTGGTGTTTCATCTTTAAGAGGTGTTTCATCAATGTCTGGCGCAACTTGTACAAAATCAATATGCAGTTTTTTAAGTAGTTGCTTTCTAAAGCTTGAGGTAGAACCTAAAATTACTCGGGGCATTGTCTCTATCGTTGTTTGTGATAGATCGGCTGAAGTCACGTTTTTAATGACTGTATCTGGTTGGGTTGAATGCATAAATTAAATGGTTACCTAGTATTTTGTTTTTGAAGATAAAGCAGGCAAAATGCCACGTGATTCTTATTTATCCTCGGTTTTTCAAGGGGCAAGCTCAAATTTCAGAGTCGATGTCTATTTTACTGTGAAAAAAGCACGTTTTTTTACGTTATTTTTTGACTTAATCGAATGATGGCTGTATGATTCGCGCCTATGTTTGACAAGCTACCTGAATATATCGATCCTATCAACTCGGTAAACCATGATAAACAATTCGTGGGTCGAGTCAACCAGAGCCGTTTAAAGCGCCTGGGAGAGCTGACTGTCGCCGCAGATCGGGATGTTCTGGTAGAACTGAATTTCTTTTATGATAAAGCATTAAGATTTCCTGCTTTTATTATGAAATTGGAAACGGTACTCGATTTACAGTGTCAGCGTTCTTTAAAAACTTTTAGCTATCCCATTAAAACGGAAGTTAAAGGAATTTTTACAACGTCGCTGGCATTGGCTAAAGATTTACCGGCAGACATTGAAGTGTTTCTACGCAATGAAGACGATGCTAAGTTGTCTTCATATGAGTGGGTAGAAGATGAACTTTTATTATCGGTGCCTTTGTCACCTATTGATGAAACAAGTTCACTAGACTACGTCAATGACATTGATTCAATGGCTGCTGATGATAGCGGGGCTCAAAATTTGAGTTCCGAAAAACCTAACCCTTTTGCAATGTTGCAAGGGTTAAAAAAATAGAATTTAAGATTATAATTTAGGAGATTGCCATGGCAGTTCAAAAGAGTCGTAAAACCCCATCAAGACGCGGTATGCGTCGTTCACATGATTCACTTGATGCACCAACGTTAACGGTTGATGAAACTACGGGTGAAGTTCACCGTCGTCACCATGTGACTGCTGATGGATATTACAAAGGCAAAAAAGTCGTTCAAGATAAGGCTTAAATCATCTTGGCTATTAATATCGCCATCGATGCTATGGGCGGTGACCACGGACTTGTGGTCACTGTTCCAGCCTCAATCGATGCACTCAATAAATTTTCAGATATTCACATTATATTAGTCGGTAAAGAAGACCTAATTAATGCTGAACTTTCTAAACATCAATACGATGCCTCAAGAGTCTCAATTCAACACGCAGAACAAGTCGTTGAAATGGATGACCTACCTTCAAAAGCGTTAAGAAACAAAAAACAATCGTCAATGCGTATCGCCTTGAATTTGGTCAAAGATGATCAGGCCCAAGCGTGTGTCAGTGCTGGAAATACTGGTGCTTTGATGGCGGTGGCTAAATTTGTTTTGAAAATGTTGCCTGATATTGATCGTCCAGCAATCTGTACGAGCATGCCGACCATGAAAGGCCATGTCCATGTTTTGGATTTGGGCGCTAATGTCGGTTGCACGGGTGAACAGTTAGCGCAGTTTGCGATGATGGGTTCTGTGCTTGCACAAGCGGTTGATGATAACGCCTCTCCAAAAGTCGGCTTATTAAATATCGGTGAAGAAGAGATAAAGGGGCATCAACGTATAAAGGATGCGCATCAGCTGATTCGCGGTACTGATATTAATTATATTGGTTATGTTGAAGGTGATGATATCTTTAAAGGTGATGTCGATGTGGTCGCTTGTGATGGTTTTGATGGTAATGTCGCTCTGAAATCAGCTGAAGGGGTTGCTAAGATGATCTCTTTCTATCTTAAGCAATCCTTTAAAAAGAATTTGCTGACTAAGCTTGTTGCGTTAATAGCATATCCCGTCCTTAAATCGTTCAAAGATAAAGTCGATCCAGCTCAATATAATGGTGCTTCTTTATTGGGTTTACGTAAGATTGTAATCAAAAGTCACGGCGGCGCCGATCAAAATGCTTATTTTTATGCTATTGCCGAAGCTCGGTTAGAAGTCAGCAAGAATGTACCTGAACTGATTTCAACTGAAGTTTCTAAGCTTATCAAGCAACAGAATAAACTGTCTGAGTCAGAAGCATAAATCAAGTTGAAGTTATATCGATTGTGCTTTTAAGGCCTGGATATAACCATTTTAGTCTCTCCCTTTATGTTGAGTAGTTTATGAGTCCAAAAATCTATAGTCGTATCATCGGTACCGGTGGCTACTTACCTGAAAAAATTCTAACCAATGCTGACCTTGAAGAAATGGTTGATACCAATGATGAGTGGATCCGTGAACGCACCGGAATCCAACAGCGTCATATCGCAGCAAAGGGTCAAACCACCTGTGATTTAGCCGAGCAAGCGACTTTAAAAGCGCTTGAAATGTCGGGTATTGATGCTAATACGATTGATCTAATCATTGTTGCCACCACCACGCCAGATAAAATATTCCCAAGTACCGCTTGTTTATTGCAGGCTCGTTTAAATATTCATGGCTGTCCTGCATTTGATGTTCAGGCTGTTTGTTCTGGTTTTGTATATGGCTTGAGTGTCGCTGATCAGTTTATTAAAACAGGTATGTCGAAACGCGCTTTAGTCGTGGGTGCGGAAACCCTTTCAAGAATAACGGATTGGAGTGATCGCAATACCTGTGTCTTGTTCGGTGATGGTGCTGGTGCAGTTATTTTAGAAGCTTCTGTAGAGGAAGGTATCTTGTCTACCCATATTCATGCAGATGGACAGTATGAAGAGTTGCTACATGTGCCTTCTGGACCATCAAAGTTGCCACACACCGATACGGTGGCGGAACGCTCAATGCAGATGAAAGGCAATGAAGTCTTTAAGATGGCGGTTAATACCTTAAGCCGTATCGCAAAAGAGACGCTTGATGCGAATGGCATGCAGAAAGAAGATATTGATTGGTTAGTGCCGCACCAGGCAAACCTGCGAATTATCAAAGGGACCGCTAAAAAGTTAAAATTAACAGATGATCAAACAGTCATTACCGTACATAAGCATGCGAACACTTCTAGTGCGTCGGTACCGCTCGCGCTGGATGAAGCGATTCGTGATGGTCGCATTCAAAGAGGCCAGTTGTTGTTATTAGAAGCCTTTGGCGGTGGATTCACTTGGGGTTCTGCCCTTATTCGCTACTAGGCTATAAGCGCGCACGTCATTTAGACGTTTTTTAGCCAATCATATTAAACAGATTAAGTGTTTTGATTTAATTAAAATACTCGACTCAAGTCAGATATATTATTAAGTAGGAATTTAACTATGTCATATGCATTCGTTTTCCCGGGTCAAGGCTCACAATCAGTCGGTATGTTAGCGGAACTCGCCGAGTCTCATTCAGAAGTTAAAGCAGTGTTTGATGAAGCATCAGCTGTTTTAGGCTACGATTTATGGGATGTCGTACAAAACGATGCAGACGGAAAGTTGAATCAAACCGATGTGACACAGCCAGCGATGTTGGCCGCGGGTATTGCAGTTTATCGTACACTTTTGGCTCAAAAGGCGTGTACGCCTGCATTTATGGCGGGTCACTCATTAGGTGAATATACAGCACTTGTGGCCAGTGGTGTTATGACTTTAGCGCAGGGTATTGAGTTGGTTGCAGAACGTGGTCGCTTGATGCAGCAAGCCGTGCCGGCTGGACAGGGCGCTATGGCGGCGATTTTGGGGCTAGAAGACGCACAGGTTGTTGCTGTTTGTCAGCAAGTGGATGGTGTGGTTGAAGCAGTAAACTTTAATTCACCTGGCCAGGTTGTTATTGCCGGTAATAAAGACGCGGTAGAAATCGCATTGCCTCTAATGACGGAAGCAGGCGCATCTCGTGTTGTACCTTTACCTGTCAGCGTACCATCGCATTGTTCATTGATGAAACCCGCCGCGGATAAGTTGGCTGAAAAGTTGGCAACCATGGAGTTTCAGATGCCAAGCGTACCTGTTTTACACAATGTTCAATTTTCACAAGCGAGCAGTGTTGATGAAATCAAAACGCTATTAGTTCAGCAGTTGTATCGTCCAGTGCAATGGGTTGAGACGGTGAATGCAATGAAGGCTCAAGGTGTCGAAACCTTGTATGAGCTAGGGCCTGGAAAAGTTCTAATGGGGCTTAATCGACGTATCGATCGTAAAATGGCTGTGTTGCCAGTGCTTGATCAAGCAAGCTTAGAAAAAGCTTTAATAAGCTTATAATCAGCAAATTTCTAAAAACCAGATTTATAAATTGATAGAATTGCTTAGATAATTTAACGTTGGATAAGATTTAGCGTTATTAAAAATTCATAATCAGCTCTATGAGACAGCAAAGACATAGGTAGGAAAATCATGTTAACAGGAAAAATCGCATTTGTTACGGGTGCAAGTCGTGGGATAGGAAAAGCGATTGCTTTGGACTTAGCATCACAGGGCGCTACCGTCATCGGAACGGCTACTTCTGAATCTGGGGCTGAAAATATATCAGCTTACTTAAAAGAAGCGGGCGCTTTAGGTGCGGGTAAATGCCTGAATGTCACAGATGCGGAGATGATTACCAGCGTATTGGCAGAAATTACTAAAGAATTTGGTGTACCAACCATCTTGGTGAATAATGCTGGAATTACACGCGATAATCTATTGATGCGCATGAAGGACGATGAGTGGGATGATATTATTCAGACCAATTTAACGTCAGTATTTCGCATGAGTAAAGCCTGTTTACGTGGCATGATGAAGGCTAAAGGTGGTCGTATTATCAATATCGCATCGGTTGTCGGAGTGATGGGTAATGCAGGGCAAACCAACTATGCTGCAGCGAAAGCCGGTATTATTGGATTTAGTAAGTCTTTAGCCCGTGAAGTCGGTGCGCGTAATATTACTGTGAATACCATCGCACCTGGTTTTATTGACACTGACATGACGAAAGGTCTGCCTGAAGAACAACGTGTTGCCCTAACCGCTCAGATCCCCTTGCAGAGTCTAGGTCAGCCAGAAGACATCGCTAAGGCCGTGACGTTTTTAGCAGGAGACGGTGGTGCTTACATCACGGGTCAGACGCTAAACGTCAATGGTGGCATGTATATGGTTTAAATCTGCTCAATAAATGAGTGGATCTCCCTTGTTCTAAGGCCGAATTGACGGTTCTGGGGAGAAATGCTGAAGTATTTTTTTTTAAAGCTTGAAAAATACCCGGTATAGAGCGAAAATACGTCAAAATTAATAATTCATTTAACATATAAAAAAACTGGAGAACTCCATGAGCGATATTGAAGAGCGCGTAAAGAAGATTGTTGTTGAGCAATTAGGTGTAGAAGAAGATCAAGTAACAGCAGATGCATCTTTCGTAGATGATTTAGGTGCTGATTCTTTAGACACTGTTGAGCTAGTAATGGCGCTAGAAGAAGAGTTTGATTGCGAAATTCCTGATGAAGAAGCTGAAAATATTTCTACATTAGCGCAAGCAACAGCTTACGTTGAAGCGAACTTATAAGTTTTAAGTTCAGTCACGTACTGTAAAAAAAAAGCCGTATTAATACGGCTTTTTTTGTATTTAGAATTAAGAATGTTTTGCATAGGTTAAATGATAAGGATTATTTTGAATTTTCTCCATCGTCTTATGCAAAATGTTCTACCCATTGTAAAATTGTCTAGCAAGAACCAAAAGAATAAAAGAGGATGTCATTTTGAGTAAACGTCGAGTTGTAATTACAGGTGTGGGTGCGTTATCAGCCGTGGGTTTAACCGTTCAAGAGAACTGGGATAATTTGTTGGCTGGAAAAAGTGGTATTGATTACTTAACTAAATTTGATACGGATGCTTATTCGGTTAAATTTGGTGGAGTGCTTAAAGGATTCGATCCGACTGAGTATATTTCACCGAAAGACGTCAAAAAAATGGATCCTTTTATTCACTATGGTATTGCTGCAGGCGCGCAGGCCATTCGTGATTCTGGATTAGAAGTCACTGATGAAAATGCATTTCGTATCGGTGTCTCAATGGGTTCTGGTATTGGTGGAATCGGTTCAATTGAAACCCAACACAGTATCGCTTTAAAATCAGGGCCTCGCCGTGTATCACCATTTTTTGTACCGAGTTCAATCGTTAATATGATTTCTGGTAATCTATCGATTATGTTTGGTCTTAAAGGCCCGAATATGGCGATTGCTACAGCTTGCGCCACCGGTACTCACAGTATTGGCGATGCGGCTCGTATGATTGAATATGGCGATGTGGATGTTATGGTTGCTGGTGGCGCAGAACATGCGACTACTGAGTTAGGCTTGGCTGGTTTTGCAGCAGCACGTGCCTTATCAACCCGTAATGATAATCCTCAAGCGGCCAGTCGTCCTTGGGATAGAGATCGCGATGGTTTTGTATTGAGTGATGGTGCTGGAGCAGTTGTGCTTGAAGAGTATGAACACGCTAAAGCGCGTGGTGCAAATATCTACGCTGAAGTTTTAGGATTTGGTATGAGCGGCGATGCTTATCATATGACCTTGCCAGCTGCAGGTGGCGAAGGGGCCTCGCGTTGTATGGCAGCGGCGCTCAATAATGCTAAGTTAGATCCGACAAAAATCGGTTACATCAACGCGCATGGTACTTCAACGCCAGCGGGTGATGTCTGTGAAACCAGTGCGGTCAAATCTACTTTTGGTGCCCACGCTTACAACCTGACCATGAGTTCGACTAAGTCGATGACGGGTCATGCGTTAGGTGCCGCCGGCGCAATGGAAGCGGTCTTTACTGCCTTAGCGCTTAAAAATCAAAAGTTGCCGCCAACGATCAATCTTGAAAACCCTGAAGAAGGCTGTGATTTAGATTATGTGGCCGGTGAAGCGCGCGATGCTAAAATTGAGTACGCATTATCGAACTCTTTTGGGTTTGGCGGCACCAATGCGACCTTAGTCCTAGGTAAAATTTAATGGGTTGTTTGCACTCTTTTTTGCAAGACCCTCGTTAGGCTTTATTGCAACATGTCCAACTTAACGAATAACCAGACTCATCAGGCTGTGGTTTCACAGCCTGTTGCACTTCCCAATCTATCCCTGTTAGATTTATCAAAATTACATGAACTGAACCCACAGCGTTATCCTTTTCTTTTAGAAAGTGTTGCCAAGGGTGGTTTGGGTGAGTTTGATATCCTATTTGCTTATCCGCAAGAAACCATTCAGCTTAACGAGCTTTCGGCAAAAGATGATTTCCTCGAGAGAGCGACACAGGCTTTTACCGAGTCTTCAATTACAACGGATGATTCAGAGCTTTCTTCGGAATTATCACCCGAACTGCCTTTTAAAGGGGGCTGGTTTGCCTACTTTAGTTATGACTATGCCCAGGTGGTTGAGCCTGTGTTGAACCTGCCTAAGTCTGAATTTCCATTGGCTGTACTCACGCGTATTCCTGCCGCAGTGGTGGTGAATCATAAGACCCAAACCGTGCTTTTGATTGCAGAGCCTGAATATACAGATCTCTTTACGCAAATGGAAACTGATCTTCAGCAAGCATTACGATTGCCGTCAACAGCGCATCCCATTGAATCCGTTCATGCCACGGAAGAGCCTGAAGCCAAGTATTTAGAGGGTGTTAAAGCCATCAAAGAGTACATCTTGTCGGGTGATGTGTTTCAGGTTAATTTATCACGTCAATGGCAGGTCACTTTAGATAAACAAACCGATTACCTCTCGGTTTATCGTGCTTTACGTCGCTCTAACCCTGCACCATTTGCCGCCTTGGCGTGTTTTAAAGATGCAAATGACCAGGCCTGGCAGGTTATCAGTTCTTCGCCGGAACGTTTAGTCAAATACCAAGCGCCTTGGGTAGAAACGCGTCCGATTGCGGGTACCCGTAAGCGGGGACCGGATTTAGAAGCGGACAAAGCCTTGATTGCCGAGTTAATCTCCCATCCGAAAGAGCGCGCAGAGCATATTATGCTCATCGATTTGGAGCGTAATGATTTAGGGCGTATTTGCAAGCCCGGTACGGTGGAAGTCAATGAGTTAATGGCGATTGAAAGTTATGAGCATGTACATCATATCGTCTCTAATGTACGTGGTCAGTTGCAAGATGGCATGTCACCTTTAGATATTATTCATGCTTTATTCCCAGGCGGCACGATTACAGGCTGTCCTAAAATCCGCTGTATGCAGATTGTCGCAGAGCTTGAGCAAATGCCGCGTGAAGCCTACACGGGTTCATTGGGCTATATCAATCGGGATGGTTCTTTAGATTTGAATATTCTGATACGCACGATGCTTCAGTTTGAAAAAGACGGTCTGCCTACCGTACAATTTAGAGCAGGCGCAGGCATTGTGGCCGATTCGGAGGCTGAAAGTGAATTGGTTGAGACGCGCCATAAAGCCAAAGGTTTGGTCAACGCCTTAATCAGTGGAGACAGTCGTTAGAATGAACACCGCCAATATGAATTCATCCGAAATAACCACCATTATCAATGGCTCGCTCATCGACGCTGTGTCGGTGCGTGATCGTGGTCTACAGTATGGTGATGGTTTTTTCACGACCATGTTGGTGACAGGAGACCAGTTATTAAACTGGCCTGGCCATTGGCGAAGACTGCTGCAAGCAGGGAGTCGTCTGCAATTTCCATCGATAGATGAGCAGGAACTGTTTACCCAGGTTAAACAAGCGATTGCCGTGTTTAACTATACCAAAAGCAGTGTCGAATCAAACAAGATCGTGAAGATAATCTTCACGCGTGGTGTCGGTGGAATCGGTTACCAAATGCCAGAAATTCCGCAGATAAGTACGATCCTGCAAGTCACGCTTGCGCCGATTCAAATTGAACGTGAACCTGCAACCCATTTGCCAATCTTTGCTCAACCGCAAGTGATTGAGCTCGGCCTGTGTGAAACCTTGTGTGGTATTCAGCCCCAGCTGGCCGGCTTAAAGCACTTGAACCGATTAGAAAATGTGTTGGCACGCTCTGAAATCGCCCGCAAAGGCTTGGCTGAAGGGCTTATGTTAAATGCCTATCAACAGGTGATAGGCGGCACGCAATCTAATCTATTTCTGATTAAAGATAACAACCTAATCACCCCTCTATTAACGGACAGTGGTGTCGAAGGCACAACCCGTTATCAGTTGAGCCAGTTGGCAGCCAGCTTGGGCTTTGTTTGGCAAGAATCCACTTTAGGATTGACCGATTTAATGCAGGCAGATGAACTGTTTTTAACCAATGCAGTGCGTGGCATTATGCCAGTTAAGCTCTTTAATCAAAGGGCATACACAAATATAAAAACGTTAGAAATTCACCAGGCCTGGTCAAATTGGCAGAGAGAGAATGCCCTGAGTTTGTCACTTGAAACAAAGGGAGCAACGTTATGAGGATTTTAAAGAAGCTTGTCATGATGGGCTTTGTACTAAGCCTTATCGTCTTAGGAGGCTTGGCCTGGCAGTGGAATAACTTTATCAGTCATCCGATTGCCAACAGTACAGCTAAGCAAATAATTGAAATTAAACCTGGCAGTTCGGCAAACAAGGTCGCGCGTCTGTTACATAAACAAGCCTTGTTAAACTCGCCTAAATTATTTGCCTGGTATTTACGCTATTTAGGAAAGCATACCCAACTCAAAGCCGGCGAAATCGAGATAGATCCGCAATGGTCAGTGGATACCTTGGTTGAAAAGTTGATCGAAGGGCAAGCGGTGCTATATCCAGTAGCCTTGATTGCAGGGCAAATGGTTCAAGAAAACTTAAAGATGATCCAAGCCCTGCCAAAAATTAAAAAAGAGTTGGATATTAATGATATTGCAGGCCTACAATCCTTATTGGGCATTAAGGGTAGTCTTGACAGCAAGTACCCTTATGCAAATTTGGAGGGATGGTTACTACCAGAAACCTATCACTATCAATCAGGCGATAGCGATAAACAGATAGTATTGCGCGCTTATCAATCCATGAAAACCAAATTAGACCAGGCCTGGTCAACACGTGATAAAAATTTGCCGTTTAAAACATCTTATGAAGCTTTGATCTTGGCCTCTATTGTCGAAAAAGAGACCGGTTTTGCAGCAGAGCGTCCTAAGATTGCCGGGGTCTTTATCCGACGCATGAAAATAGGCATGCGTTTGCAAACCGATCCAACGGTTATCTATGGTATTGGTCAAGGGTATGATGGTAATATTCGTAAACGAGATTTATTGAAGACAACCGCTTATAACACCTACAAAATAAATGGTTTACCGCCGACGCCCATTGCCTTACCGAGCAAAGAGGCGATTGATGCGGTGATGCACCCCGAGAAAACCAAAGCACTTTATTTCGTCGCCAAAGGCGGTGGGGAGCATCATTTTTCAAATACCTTGATTGAACACAATCAAGCCGTGAATAAGTATTTACTCAAACGCTAAATCCGAATCAATGGTTAAAGCCCATATTGTTCTAGAAACACAGGAAGCTTAATGAAAGGTCAATTTATTACTTTAGAAGGAACTGAAGGTGGCGGTAAGTCGACTAACCTACTGTTTGTACAGGAATTCCTAGCCTCTAAAGGCATTGAGGTTGTTGTCACGCGTGAACCGGGTGGAACAGAGATTGGCGAAGCCATTCGTGGCATTCTATTGAATAATGACTTTTCTGAAATGCACTCTGACACTGAGTTATTGCTGATGTTTGCCGCACGTGCTCAGCATATCCAAGAGAAAATCCAACCTGCTTTAGCAGAAGGTAAGTGGGTTATTTCAGATCGTTTCACCGATGCATCGTATGCCTATCAAGGCGCTGCGAGAGATATGGGCTTCGAGCGCATTGCTTTGATTGAAGCGTGGGTACAGCAAGGTTTTCAACCAGACACCACGTTTGTATTTGATCTACCCGTTGAAATCGGCATGGCACGTGTTGCGGCCAGAAGCCAAGCAACCGGTCAGGTTATCGACCGTTTTGAGACCGAAAAACAAGACTTCTTTGAAAAGGTACGCGGCGCTTACTTAACCCGTGCACAGCAGGCACCATCCCGTTACACGGTATTGGATGCCAGTCAATCACTGGACAATGTGCAACAGGCTATCACGCAACGCCTTGAGGCGATGCTGGCATGAACCAAGTCGATTCATCGTCCATGTCTCAAGATGCGCCACAAACCATGTCACCAGGCCTGGTGACATGGTTAAGCCCGCAGTGGTCACAATGGTTACAATTATCAGATCGTTTAGGCCATGCTTATTTGCTTTCAGGCCCTAAGGGAATTGGTCTCGAGCAATTTGTGGATGCCGTTGTTCAATCTACCTTATGTGTTCAACCGGTAAATGGCCAAGCTTGTGGTCACTGCCAGGGGTGTCATTTATTAAAAGGTCAGCAACACCCTGATTTTTATCACCTCAAACGCCTAGAAGATAAAAAAGACATCGCGGTAGATCAAGTCCGTGGCTTGATTAATAAACTCAATGAAACCTCACATCAGGGCGGCTATAAAGTCATCTGGATCGAGGGCGTTGAATTTCTCAATCAATCTGCTTTCAATGCCTTATTGAAAACGCTGGAAGAGCCAGCGGCACACACGTTATTTTTATTGACCACCCATGAAATAGGCCGCTTACCTGCGACGATTAAAAGCCGTTGTCAGCAACTCAGCTTTACGCCACCCGCTTTAGAAGATGCCATCGAATGGTTGCATCAAAAAGCCCCCCAAGTAGATGTTGCGTTGGTTAAACGTGCTTTACGTCTAAACTGGGGCGCACCACTGGATGCTTTACAGTGGATTGAAGCAGCGAAGTTTGAAGAGGATACTCAGTGGAAAGACGGTCTGAAACAACTGCAGTCTGGGCGCAAGTCAGTCTCACAAGTCGTGAGCGAATGGCTTAAATGGTCAACTCCGATTACGGTATTTGATTACTTCTATCAATGGAGTGTCTCAGCAGTGCGTTCGGTGACTTATGTCACCGCAGCTCAGGCTGAAAAAGAAAGTGACCAGGCCTGGTCACTTTCTGCCGAACAAACTTTGCAGTTACAGAACTGGTTGCGTTTTCAGCAAGCCACTTTGCAAGCCAAGGAAAACTGGTTGGGCAATGCCAATAAAGAGTTGGTCTTAGAAACCCTCTGTTTAGAGTGGCTCGAAGTCCAACAAATTGCCGAACCTTTCCAATCGGTGTTTCAATCTAGAATACAAAAAGGAAGCTTATCGTGATTGTTGATTCTCATTGTCATCTTAATATTCTGCCAGAAGATAAAGTCGGTAGTGTCGATGATGTCATAACTAAGGCTGCCGAACTCGGTGTTGAACGCATTTTGTGTGTGGCGATTAATCCAGGGCAGTGGTCAGAAGTTTTACAGCTAGCAGATAAATACGATTCTGTGTATGCCGCAATCGGCGTCCATCCCTGTGAAGATAAAGATCTGATTGTCAGCGATGACGAGTTGATCAAAGCCGCTTCCCATCCTAAGGTGATTGCGATTGGTGAAGTTGGTCTAGATTATTTTCATTTTGAAGACGATGCCGCAGTTGAAGGTGGTATGGATTGGCAACACGATCGTTTTAAACAACATATCCGTATTGCCAAACAACTCGGTAAACCACTGATTATCCACACCCGTAATTCAACGCCTGATTGTTTGTCACTATTGGAGTCAGAAGGCGCGGATTCGGTCGGCGGCATTATGCACTGTTTTGTAGAGGACTTAGCCACGGCGGAACGCGCCATGCAGATTGGTTTCTATATCTCATTCTCTGGCATTGTCACCTTTAAGAATGCTAAAGAGTTAAAAGCGGTTGCCACAGCGTTGCCATTAGACAGAATCTTGGTCGAGACCGATTCGCCCTATTTAGCACCTATGCCATTTCGGGGGAAAACCAATCAACCTGGTTATACCCGTTATGTGGTGGAAGAGATTGCCAAACTAAAAGAACTGCCTTTTGAGACGGTTGCTAAAGCAACCACTGAAAACTTTAATCGTCTATTTAAACTCAATTCATAAAAGAGATTCCTCATGCGAGTCATGTCTGAAGAAAAGCCCAAAAAGGTCAAACTCATCGCGTCTTCAGAGCGCTCATATACCTGGCAGCGTATCTATGAATTAGTCAAACAGCACAAGCCTGAACTGGTGAAAGCGCACATTATTGCCTTTTTCGCCATGTTGGCCACTGTGCCTTTACCGCTTTTATTGCCTATTTTGGTCGATGAAGTCCTATTGGACAAGCCCGGGCCGATTGTCGCCTTTCTGCAATTTTTTGGTTCGCCAGAATGGTATGGTCCGGTTTATTACATCACCGTCATCACGATTATCACCATTATTCTACGTGGCTTCGGCTTAGGCTTAGGCGTATGGCAGATGCAGCAATTCACCGTCATTGCTAAAAACGTCACCTTTAAAATCCGTAAAGATTTATTGGCCCGAGTTCAGGGTGTCTCGATGGCGCAATACGAAACCATGGGGAGCGGCAGCGTTTCTGCCACCATGCTCAATGATGTTAATACCATTGATTCCTTTTTGGGTACCACCGTCAGTAAGCTGATTATTGCCGTGTTTTCTTTATTCGGTGTGACTTTGGTATTGCTGTGGTTAAATTGGCAGTTGGCACTTTTTGTTTTGCTACTGAATCCGATTGTGGTGCATTTCACCATGCGTATGGGACGCAAGGTTAAGACCTTAAAGAAAGATGAAAATAGCGCGGTTGATGCTTTTCAGCAATCTTTAACCGAAACCTTAGACGCCTTGCAGCAGGTCAGAGCTGCCAACCAAGATAAAAACTTCTTTGACCGGGTTCGCGATAACGCCTTTTCCATCAAGACCAAATCAGAAGCCTATACCTGGAGAAGTGATGCGGCGAGTCGTTTCTCGTTTATGATTTTTCTAGTCGGTTTCGATCTTTTCCGCGGAGCGGGGATGCTGATGGTGGTGTTTTCTGACTTGAGTATCGGTCAGATGATTGCCGTGTTTGGTTACCTTTGGTACATGATGGGGCCGATCCAAGAGATTCTAGCGATTCAATATGGCTTTAGTGCTGGCAGTGGTGCGTTGCAACGTATCAATGAAGTTTTGGATCTTGATCAAGAGCCCGTCCATCCTAGTAAAGTAAACCCGTTTACGCAGGCTAAGCCCATTGGGCTTGAAGTCAAAGAGGTCTGCTTCCGTTACCCAGGAAAATCCGAAGACGTGCTGCATAATTTGAGTTTTACCATTCAGCCTGGCGAAAAATTAGCGCTGGTGGGCGCAAGCGGTGGCGGTAAAACGACCTTGGTGCAAATATTACTGGGCTTCTATGAGGCGCAGCACGGACAAGTTTATTATGATGGTGAACCTGTGCACAAGATTGGCCAGTCCGTGATTCGTCAAAATGTCGCAACGGTATTACAACAGCCTGTTTTGTTTCATCAGAGTATTCGGTTTAACTTGACGATGGGTCAGGATATCGAAGAAAGTCTTCTGTGGCAGGCATTAGAGCAAGCGCAGTTAGATGATGTGGTGCAGGCGTTGGAAGAGGGCTTGGACAGTATTGTGGGCCGTAACGGCATTAAATTGTCCGGAGGTCAGCGCCAAAGACTGGCGATTGCGCGAATGATTCTGCAAGATCCAAAAGTGGTGATTATGGATGAAGCGACTTCAGCTTTGGATATGGAAACCGAGCGTCAATTGTATGTCGATCTCGCGCCATTTTTAGCCAATCGAACCACGTTGATTGTCGCGCATCGATTAAGCTCCATTAAACAAGCGGATCGTATTTTGGTGTTTGAAGATGGGCATATTATCGAAACGGGCAGTCATGATGAATTGATTGCGCAACAGGGTACCTATCACAAGCTGTACCGTTAGTCCCTAACGGCTAGAAGGCATTAAAAAAGCCCGCTTTCAATTCAATTGAAAGCGGGCTTTTTTGTGTTTTTAAATTGACCAGGCCTGGTCAATTCAAAGCGTAAGTCTTTAAAGTAACTTAAACTTTACAATCCAAGTGATAAGCAACTTGCATCGTGTTCTCTAATAAAGTCGCGATAGTCATTGGGCCAACACCACCTGGTACCGGTGTAATCCAGCCAGCGCGTTCTTTCGCGGTGTCATAGTCAACATCACCACATAAAGTTCCATCTTCTAAACGGTTGATGCCGACATCGATCACGATTGCACCTTCCTTAATCCATTCGCCTTTGACCATTTTAGGGATGCCGACACCGACCACCACTAAATCTGCTTCAGAAACTTTCTGAGCCAAATCTTTTGTCGCACTGTGACAAACGGTAATGGTGGCACGGGCATTTAATAACTCAAGCGCCATCGGTACACCAACAATATTGGAAGCGCCAACGATCACGGCATTCAAACCGCGTAATGGAATTCCTGTCTTCTCTAACATCGTCATCACACCATGTGGCGTACAAGGCGCTAACTGTAAGTTTCCAGTTGCTAAACGACCGACATTATAAGGGTGGAAGCCATCAACATCTTTACAAGGGCTGATACGCTCAATAATCGGCTCAGGGCTGATGTGTTTAGGCACGGGCAGCTGAACAATAATACCGTGTACGGTATCATCGGCATTCAATTTATCAATCAAAGCCAAAACTTCTTCTTGAGTTGTTTCTGCCGGTAAAACGACAGAGACATCATTAAAACCAGCTTTCTCACAAGCAATTTTCTTGTTGCGAACATACACCTGAGAAGCTGGGTCTTCGCCTACCATAATAACCGCCAGGCCTGGTCTTGGCTTGCCAGCAGCAACCTGGATATCAACTTCTTGTTTAATCGAATCGCGTAATTCGGCCGCAATCGCCTTGCCGTCTAAAATTTTTGCAGACATTCTAGTCCCCTAGGTAAAAGAGTGGAGTTAAATAGTTGTCACTATAATACCCGTTTTTAAAACTTTTTCATCCCCAAAACGGGTGCGGTTTTTTGAGGGGATTTAAAAAACTAAAATAAATGAATCGAACAAATTACAGCTAAGAATCAATGGTTTGTTTAAAAAGCCCAAGTAATAAATTTTCAACTTTAAATTTCACATCCAAATAAGGCGAGCTTAAGGCACTCTAGAGCCCGAAAAAACTCAAAATTGTTTGGTTTTATTGTTGACAGGGAAAGGGCGTCTCTATAGAATACGCCACAACATATCGGAGTGTAGCGCAGCTTGGTAGCGCACCTGTTTTGGGTACAGGTGGTCGGGGGTTCAAATCCCTCCACTCCGACCATATTCATATTAGCTTGCGGATGGAAACAATTCATCTTCAGGCCAATAGTAAAAAGGTTCGACAAAAAGCGCCCATAGCTCAACTGGATAGAGCATCGCCCTTCTAAGGCGAGGGTTTCAGGTTCGAGTCCTGATGGGCGCACCATTTACTTGTTGTCTATTTTCAAAGTAAATATCTACTATGGCGGGCGTAGCTCAGTTGGTAGAGTCCCGGATTGTGATTCCGGTTGTCGCGGGTTCAATCCCCGTCGCTCGCCCCATTTTTATTTCGTTTTCCCCGTTTTTTCCTTTGTAATCCTCCTTTATTTGTTCAATCTGTTTATATACCGCATTACACTAAATCTTATACATTACCTTTTATGCCTGCGTCTGCAATAAATGAGAATTAATCTATTTCAAAAAATGCCTATATTTTCCCTTAGTCTTTAATAAAAAAACTGCAAAACAATCGCGTCTGGAATTTTTACAAGAATACGTGTTTATCTGTTGACAGGAAGCGGGGCGGTCTATACAATACGCCACTTCTCGGAGTGTAGCGCAGCTTGGTAGCGCACCTGTTTTGGGTACAGGTGGTCGGGGGTTCAAATCCCTCCACTCCGACCATATTC
>CBFDDF010000006.1:0-177961 GCA_965603495.1 uncultured Thiomicrorhabdus sp.
CTCGGTAGACAGTGAAGCAATAGACACATGTTGATGCCCAGCATAGACCAAGTCGGAATGTATTTCGTCTGCTACGATTGTGACCTTATGGCGTAAGCAGATGGCGGCCATTTGTTCGAGTTCCGTTTTTAACCAGACTCGTCCTGAAGGGTTTTGTGGATTACAAAACAGAAACAGCTTTACTTGATGGTCGATAATCGACTGTTCAAAAGCCACAAAATCAATTTGGTATCGTGGAGTTGATTGAGTTCGGTCAAGCACCAGCGGCGCTTCTACCAATCGACGCTCATTATGCGCGGGCGCATGTAAAAAAGGCGGATAAATCGGGGGTTGCACTAAGACGGAGTCCCCCGGCTGAGTAAAGGCTGACACAGCCATATAAAAACCATTGGCGACATTATGGGTAAACAATATTTGCGATTTTGCTACGTGATAACCGTGGTGAGCCTGCCAGTCGATAATGGCTTGATAAACAGTATCTGGTGTTATGGTGTAGCCTAACAGAGGATGTTGTAAACGTTCTTTTAGCGCATCGAGAATAAACGAGGGCGTGGGCAAATCCATGTCGGCGACCCACATCGGCAAGACGTCTTCCGTACCAAACAGTGCCTTACACAACACATACTTTTCTGCATGAGTACCTTCTCGAGAGATTGTTTGGTTAAGCTCGTCGTTAAAGTCGCTGAGGGGGGCTTGCATGAATCAACTCTCTTTTATGTGTTGTTGTGCAACCTATAAAGCATCTGTCAGATACCCGATAAAGGGCATATTAGCAATGTTATCAGGCCTGGCTATTTTATTGTCGCTTTTTCCAAAGCGTGACTTGCGACAGGCTATGTTGATATTTACGCTGGGTTTCCCTAATGACAAACGGTAAATCAAACGGTGTTTCGATCAGTTCAAATTCGGCATCCAATACCGCGTGTAAACCTTGCAAGGTCGTGACATTTTCACCTGTTTGAGGGTCTTTATAACCGCCTAGCCAATATTCTTTAGCGGTAAACTCCTCAAGCCAAGTATAAGGAGAGGTCAGCATTAATAAGCCCCCTTTATTTAAACGGGTGTGTATTTCAGCTAAGAATTTTTTGGGCTCATATAGGCGGTCAATCAAATTAGCGGCCACCACCATATCGTAACCCGTAAAAATCGGTTTCAGATTGGTAGCATCCTGCTGTAGAAAGGTACATTTATCGGCAACTTTAGCCAAATTGAGTTCGGCTAAGCTCTGCTCCTTAAAGTCCATAATTTCGCCTTCTATCGGCACAGTATAGAGAACAGATCCGGTCTCTTTGAGCTGATTGGCGACTTGGATAAAACGTGCCGAGAAATCCAATCCGGTCACCTCGTCAAAATAATGCGCCAGCTCAAAACTTGCACGGCCTACAGAGGATCCGACTTCCAGTACTTTCAGAGATTTATTGGCTTTGGAAGTTTTGAAATCAGGGTCTTTCTGAATGGCTTCAATGGCTACTTGAGCATAGGCTTGGGCAAAGTTTTGCACGTCAAAATGGGATTCGCCATAATGAAACTCACAATATTGCGAGACCGAAGTATCGGTTTCATAGGTAGAGAAGTGGGTCTGTACGACTTCGGCCGATTCGATATAACGGAACCCCGCATGTTGGAAGAAATGACGACGAAACGCATAACGCGCTGTGGGGGTCATTTCATTGCCAGTCGAAATCCAGCTGCCACCTTTGAATAGGTTGTGCTGGTTATCGAAGGTTGGGGTCGTGAAGTCGTCATATAAGGGGTGAACTTTGAAACCTTCATAGGGATAAATAGGCGTTTGCGTCCACTGCCAAACATTACCTATGACATCAAAGAAATCGCCCGTTTGGTTGTTGTTTACTGGGGTAGATGAAGCGTATTGTTGTAAGTTTATATTGGCCTGGTCGATATGTTTTAGGGCGTTGCTATGGTCGCGCAGGCGAAGATATTCATCTTCACTGGGTAAACGCAGTGAGCGACCCGTTTGATGGCCTTTCCAATGACAAAAAGCCGCGGCTTCTAAATTATTCACTTCAACTGGCCAGTTCCATGGCATCGGGATTTCGTCTGTTAGACAACGTAACCACCAGTCGTCGCCTTTTTTTAGCCAAAAAGTAGGGTGTTTATCAGGGCTGAATTGTCGCCACCGGTTGCCTTCTTTATCCCAATATTCCGGGTTGTCATAACCGCCAGCCTGCACAAACTCTAGATACTCTTGGTTAGAAACCAAAAACGCTGCAGCTTTAAAGGCCTCAACGATGGCATGATGATGTCCATATTCATTGTCCCAGCTGTAAACTTCGGTTGGGTCTTGCTGATTGATATTGACTTCACCTGCAGGTACCTCAAACAGGATGTTTTGGGGTGCCTCCCCAAGCTCAGGGCAAACTGGAAAAAGCGGGCTGGTAATCACAGAAGTGATAGGCAGTTGGCGAATCAATACTGAAGAGGTTTCTAAGTGGATGCGTTCATGTTCAATGCCCATCATAATCGGCCACATCGGGCTGGCCCAATCAATCGGTAGCGTAAATTCGATCTCATCTATGAGCTGGTTGATCGCTTGGCGTACTTGTTGACGATACTGTCGAACCGCATCAACCGTTGGCCAGTCATAGTGGGCATCATTCAGGTCATCCCAGGACATTTCGTCCACACCAATCGCACACATTGATTCGATGTGCGGATTCATGCGCTCAGGAAGTAACTTAGCCAGCATAAGTTTATTAGTGAAAAAGGTTGCGGTGTGACCAAAGTAAAAAATTAACGGATGGCGTAAGCTGCATGGCTTTTCATAATAAGCGCTGTCGGAGGCTAGGGTTGCAAATAAGGCTTCATAACTGTCTTGAGTTTGATTGAAGTAAGCTTTTATTTCTGCGCGCTTAAGCTCAATATGCCCTTGATTCAGCAACAGTGGTTTTGAAACTAGATCTACTCGACTTAACATGAAGGCCCCGTGATTTTTTATTTAAGTCCTTATTCTACCCTATTGAACTTATCGGTATGAATGGTGAAATCACCATTTTTTAGTCAGGCCTTTTTGTGGCTTGGAATGTTTTGTATGCGCTCGGATGTGATAACGAATCTTAGGTTTTTTGATCGCCCTCTAGGCTGAGGGCGAAAGGAAAGATGAAATTGTTTAATACGACAATTTAATGTGAAGAGTGCATCAAATAATCCAATATTGGATTGGCTTTCAATTCCATATCTTTTTTCAGGTACATAGGCAAATGCGTTGGTCGAGTGACCATGCCGCGTTCCGTCATTTCATTAATAGTTTTTAGGTAAGCAAAGCTAGTTTTACCAATATAAAGCCCTTCTAATGATTCTTTGTTGTGGATCTTCAACGCATCTTTTAGGCCGCGTAAGTATAAGAAGTCTTTGGTGAACCCCCCCGCACGATAAACGCGAGCGGTTAAACGGAAAGCTTCGTCACGGTCAATCCCATAATCATTCATCAAGGTTTTAAACGTATGGCTAAAGTCATAATGATTAATCATCATTTTGACGGCAATCACCCGTAAAGCCAGCGTTTTTAATCGAGGTAAATTCATATTGCCCGTCATATATTCGGACAAAATCGCGAGACCTTCTTGAGTGTAAGTGTTGCCTGGTAGGCCGAGTTTAAAGATTTTCAGCGCCTGTAAATCAGCATTCTCGGTGGTGACCATGTGCACCCCTAACTCATGATGAATCAGAGCATTGATCTCGGTCTGGTTCATCTTCATCGACTTGTTGATGAGAATGGTCTTTTTACTGTTGTCGACCATGGCCGAAGCGATGATTTTATCGGTCACTTCAACTTTACACTGAATATTGTATTCCTCTAAGGCCAGTAAAAACTGTTTCTTAGCGGCTTTTGCATCAATGGTACGTTCTTCAAAAGCTTCAAAAGGTTTTGCATACAGAATGAAATGCGCCATTTGGATATCATCTTCACTGGGCTCGCCGTAATAACGTAAAGAGTTATACAAGAAATTCTCAGTACCAACGGTGGCAAGCAAGTCGATTTTAGTCGCATAGGAATCAATGGTGTCGCGGTACATTTGTTGGATTGAAATATCCGTGACAGCACTTTCTGGTAGGCGATACAGCTGTTCACGAAATTCAAAAGGGTTAATTTCTAGCTGACGATATTCAAACTGTGGTGTGTAATTATAGTTTTTCTCGAAAAACTGTTTTTTCTCGTGCACGATATTTTTTGGATTGATGTACCCTAAGGTTTCAATGCCTGTAGCAAGTTGATAGAGCTTTTTGTCGAGCTTTAAAACGGCCGGTTCAATTTCAGAAGAGAGCATCTGAGTTTTATTACGTGGCGTTTTAGGCTTACCTTGTTTAGCGAAATATAACGCATTCGCTAAAATAATTTGTTTCAGAGCAGATTTCAAATCATCCAGTACCAACGGATAAGGCTCGCCGCTTAACTCATCCATAAATACTTTTTTAACTTCGGTCGGTAGCGCCAAGGTGTTTTTAAATTTCTGTTTCACAAAGGTCGCTAAATAACCTCTACCAAAAAACACTTCATCAATCGCTGAACGCGTCTCAATATTTGGTAGGTTCGCCGTACCGAGCCCCTTGTTCCAATGCTTAATGACACGCGCCCAACGGATACTGTCTAATTGCTCGGTACCGATATTAAAGGTTGGCGGCGAGGTTTCATGTTCCATTCGTAAGTGGTTGTATGAGTGAAGGTCATAAACCATGCAATTGCCATGCAATTTTTCAATCTTTTTGATGACAGCACCGAGTAGACGATAGAACAAGGCATGTTTATCGATACTAATCTGGATTTCACTTTCTGGTAGAGGAACTTTCCAAACTTGTTTGCCCCAAGCCTCTTTATAAACGCAGCTTTCAGGCGGACGGTTTAAGTCGTATTCATATCGCGAATCTAAGCCAATCAAGGTAATCGGCATAGAAGAGATCATTTCACCCGTGAAAGGGTCTTCTTCATAGAGTCTTTCACTCTCTGATAAAACACAGTTTGTTTGCAGTGCTTCACGCAGTTGATGACCATCATGAATGGCAGTACAAACAAAAAAACCGTAGTCTTCTATTTTTATTTCAAAAGCGTCTTCCACGATGGCATGAAATAGCTGGCCTTTTTTGATGGCTTTAAGACAAGCCTGTTCCGTTAACTTAAGCATCTTCAATTGCCTTGGCGAATTCTGATTTACGAGCGTGTATATATTTTTTAGTATCGATGACATTTTCAATAAAATCGATGATTTTAGTCTGCAATTTAACACGGTTTAATTTGTTAATACGCATGATGCCACCTGGGCTGAGGACGTTGACTTCAATTAACTTGCCGTTGATGACATCTATGCCAACAAAATACAAACCATCACGAACTAATTTAGGGCCAACCAGTTTACAGAGTTCTTTTTCTGTCTTACTCAAAACATGCTTAACGACCGTTCCGCCTGCATGCACATTAGAGCGAACATCCCCCGTTGCGGGAACGCGTTTCATCGCCCCAATGGCTTCACCATTGAGCATTAAGATACGCACATCACCTTCATCTGCGCCTTCGACATATTCTTGCAAAATGACATAGTTACCATCAGGACTGTTGTTGATGTAAAAATCTAAGAGGGATCTAAAACTAGTCTGCGCTTGCTTTTCAACCATAATGACCCCCGCTCCACCAAAGCCATCCAGAGGTTTCATAATCATCTTATCGGTTGTTGAATTCTTTAAAACAGATTCTAAATAATCAGGGGTTTTGGACACATAAGTTTTCGGGATAAAGCGATTATCAGGGTCGTCAAAAGAGGAGGTATACAGTTTATTATTCGCAATTCTTAAGCCATCAATATCATTCATGATAAAAACATCATCGCGTACTGAATCTAAGAAATTTAAGGCCGTGACATTCAGTGGAGGATCCGAGCGCATGACAATGGCATCGAAGCCCGCTAAAGGCAATTTCACTTTACGAAAATCCGCATTTTTATAGAAGGTCGTGATATTAGAGGAAACCGCTGCCGATTTAATAAAGACTTTACAAAAAGCCATGGCGGTTGATTCACGCATGGTCAGGTTGTGCACCGTTGCCAAGGCAACGGTATGCTTACGAGAAACACATTCATGAATCATTCTGATGGTTGAATCGTTATCAGGATCGATAGATTCCCATGGGTACATTAAAAACAAAATATTCATACGGTTTTCCTCTGCAATATTGAGAGCTCTAAAAATTGAAGTTTACCTGAAAGAAGTCGTTAAAAATACAAAAAAATAACTTATAACCGGTTGTTTAAGCGTATTTAATTTACATATACAGAAATTAAAAAGCCCGTAAAGACGGGCTCTAAAAGAGGCTAAGTAGAGTCTCGTGTTGGATGAGGTGATGTTTTAATTAAAATGTCGGAATATCTTGCGTCGGGTAAGGCAAGATGGAGTCATCAGACATCTCTTCATGAAAATCATCTACCGAGGTTGCGGCAATTGAACTACGTTCAAATTGCGCGACATGAAAGAGGGCTTCACCTTCATTGACTAAGGGCATTTTCATCTGTCCTATGACGATGCCTGTCGCAGAGGAGTAGACTTTTATCTCACTCTCTCCAAAAGGGTCTGAGACCACGCCCATCAGGGTGATGTCAGCAAAGACTCGCGCACCATCCTGAACCACCGAACGAAAGATGCCGCTGTGGGGTGCACGAATCCAAGCACTGGAACGCGCAATGACAGGTGGCTTTGGTTTGGACGCCAATTTACGTAATTTAGGAATCATCTCCAATGCGCGCATAACATTGATAATGCCTCGTACACCCGCTCGAATAGCCGTTTCATCAAACCGTAACGCTTCTCCTGCTTCGTAGAGCAGAACAGGGATATTTCGTTTGACAGCGGCAGAACGTAGAGAGCCGTCCCTTAAATTCGCATTTAGCATTAACGGTGCCGCAAAGGCTTCGGCTAAACGCATGGTCACTTCATCATCCAAATTAGCGCGAATCTGTGGCAAATTGGAACGGTTAATCGCACCCGTATGGAGATCGATTCCATGGGTGGATTTTTTCACCACTTCATTTAAGAAAAGGTGGGCCATTCGACCGGCAATGGAGCCTTTTTCCGAGCCCGGAAAGCTACGATTCAAATCACGTCTATCCGGTAAATAACGGGTGTGGTTGATAAAACCATGCAAATTGACAATCGGTACGGCAATCAAAGTGCCTTTTAAACGGCTTAAAGTCTTCACTTTGAGTAAGCGACGAATAATCTCTACCCCATTCAATTCATCACCATGAATGGCAGCGCTGACAAATAAAATCGGGCCAGCTTGGTTGCCACACAATACCTGTACGGGCATGGTGAGTTCACTGTGGGTATAGAGTTTCCCCACCACTAAATCGACTGTCTTACGTTGACCTGGTTGGATAGTAACCCCACCAATCGTAATCGCTTTATTTTTTGTGCCCATAAAGTTTCTCCGCAGCCCTTTGCCTAACCTTTGCCTTTAGTACGTGTGTGATGTGGCTTGGCATTCTGTTCAACAAACTCAATGACCATGCCAGCAATGTCTTTTTGAGTGGCGCCTTCAATACCTTCTAAACCAGGTGAAGAGTTTACTTCCATGACCACTGGGCCGTGATTTGAGCGTAATAAATCTACACCACAGACATTCAAGCCCATCGCTTTGGCCGCATTGACTGCAGTTGCTCTTTCTGCGGCGGTAATCTTAATCAATGAAGCCGAGCCACCTTGGTGAAGGTTAGAGCGAAACTCACCTTCTTTACCTTGGCGTTTCATCGATGCAATGACTTTGCCTCCGACGATAAAACAACGAATATCCGCACCGCCAGCTTCTTTGATAAATTCTTGGACGAGAATGTTGGCCTTCAAACCGTTAAATGCCTGGATAACACTTGAAGCTGCAGAGTGTGTTTCAGCCAAAACCACACCGACTCCTTGAGTTCCCTCAAGCAGTTTAATGACGACTGGCGCGCCACCGACCGTTGCCAGAAGATCATCGACGTCATCTGGAGAGTGTGCAAAGCCAGTGACTGGCAAACCGATGCCTCTGCGAGACAATAACTGCAAACTTCTCAATTTGTCACGTGAACGCGAAATGGAAACAGACTCGTTTAAAGGGTAGACGCCCATCATTTCAAACTGACGTAACACGGCCGTACCGTAAAATGTGACCGAAGCGCCAATGCGTGGAATAACGGCATCAAACCCAGTCAGTACTTCACCCTTATAGTGAATTGTAGGGTTCACTGAGTTGATATTCATATAACAACGTAAGGCATCAATGACATGTACTTCGTGTCCACGCGCTTCAGCGGCTTCTACTAGTCGACGGGTTGAATAGAGTTTAGGGCCACGCGATAAAATTGCAATTTTCATAAGTTTTTTCCTTGTAGGTAGGATTTGCTAGGATCGACAATAAAATGCCCTTTTCTCAAGGCGGTTCGACCTAATAGCATATTAAATTTCATGGTGTCACGAGCTGTCAGTGACACTTGTATCGGATAGTGGCTTTCGCCAATCTCCAGTATGGTTTCGATAAAAAATCGTTCAGAAACATTTCCACTGGAGTCTGTCACCGAACGCTTGTCCATCACTTTTGCTTCACAAATTTGAACTTTGTTTAAATCCGTTTCATCAATGTGCACTGAGAAACGCACCCATTCTTGTCCACCGCTTTCAAAAGCATCTACTTTAAAAGCATGTAATGCAGAGTTTTTGGCACCAGTATCGACTTTACATTGCATGGTTGGAATGCCTATTTCAGGTAAACCAATCCACTCTCTCCAACCCACCAAACTTTTCATAATGGCTCTTTCTTTTCTAAAGCTAAGCTAAAATTAGCAATGTTGCCAGTCCTAAGAAGGACATAAAGCCAACCACATCCGTGACGGTGGTTAATATAACCGCCCCTGATAATGCCGGATCAATATCCATTTTTTTGAGAACTAACGGCACGGCAATACCGGCCATGTTCGCAATCGTCATGTTAATGAGAATCGCTAAGGTGATCACGATACTAATCATCAAGTCATTGAACCATAAGTGGGCAATCAAGCCAACAACAAGTGCCCAGACCAGGCCGTTCATGGAACCCACCCAGACCTCTTTATTGAATAACCACCAACGGTTATTACCCCCAATTTGCCCCATGGCGAGTCCACGAATGACAATGGTTAGAGTTTGGCTACCGGCAATGCCACCCATGCTGGCAACGACTGGCATTAACACCGCTAAGGCGACTACTTGCGACAATACCGCTTCAAATTGACCAATAACATAAGCCGCTAAAAAGGCCGTGGCTAAGTTGATGCCGAGCCAAACGCCACGACTTTTCGCACTGCTCATAATCGGCGCAAATAATTCTACGTCATCACTGACCCCCGACATGCTCATCAGTGTGTTATCCGAGTCTTCACGGGTAATTTCCATGATGTCTTCTATATTTAACTGGCCGACCAGTATCTTGCACTCATTAATAACCGGGGCAAAGTGTAAGCCTTTAGCACGCAAAATGGCGGCAGCATCATGAATATTCATTTCATCCAATAAGGTCACTGATTGGTGCATGAACTCGGATACTAAGGCGTCTTGGTTTTGCTTAACCAAATCAACCAAACTTAAAGAGCCTACCAAACGGTTATCTTTATCGGTCACCATCACTTCTTGGGTTTGCTCGTCCAATAAGTGTTTAATTCTAATAAAGCGTTGCACCGTCTCTAAAGTTACATCCTCTTTGACATTAACCGTCTCTGGATCCATGTAGCGACCGACAGCATCCTCTTCATAGGCATGTAAAGTTTGGACATGTTCACGCGTACTATCGTCTAGGTTACCAATGACTTCTTCTTTAACAGAGTCATGTACAGTATCCAAAATTTCTGCAATGTCTTGAGCATCTAAATCTTTAGTTAACTCAGAAACCTCAGCAGATTCCATTTCCGACATTAAGCCAGTACGAATGTCTTCGTTGACCTCGACAAGTACTTCGCCCCTAATTTCTTCAGGGACACACTGCCAAATCTTTTCACGATTGTTGGGTGGAAACGATTCTAATAATAATGCAATTTCGGTATCTACTTGATGGGAGAGGAACTCACAAACAAGCGACTGGTCGCCTTGCTCGATTAGGGCTTGTAGATGAAGTAACTTATCTTCAGAAGTCAGTGTGTTTTCTTCATTTTGAGTCATGGCAGTTCTCTTTACTCTTTATCAGTTCGGGCTTCAGAATCGACCATTTCAAAGGTTTCTTTAAGGCGTTGTACGAACACAATTTCTGGACGATGGTGATGAATCGTGGTCACTTTAAATACCCAGCCTTCGTGTTCAACACTGTCGCCTTTTTCAGGGAGGCCATTCAGTCGCATCATAATCAACCCAGAAAGGGTGCTGACATCCATGGGTTCTAAAAACTTAATATGTGTGAGTTTTTCAAAGTCATGCAATGCCATCAGGCCATTGACTTCAAAGCCTTGGTAGATATCAATGGCATCTTGCGCTTCTTGTATGGCAGCTTCATGATCATCTAGCTCATCAGAGATTTCACCCACAATCTCTTCAATTAAGTCTTCCATGGTGATAATCCCGGCAAAGGCTCCATGCTCATCAATTACAAAAGAGATATGGTTACGAGTCTTGCGCATTTCATCAAAGGCTTTTTGCAGTCCCATGACTTCAGGCATTATCCCCGCAGGGCGGGCCATTTCCCTTAATGATTCTGAACTGACGACTTCATTATTTAGTATTTTAAGGGTTAAATCTTTGAGTAATAAAAACCCAATTACATTGTCTAAAGAGCCTTCAATTAATGGATAGCGTGAATGCCCAAGTCTTTTAATGATATCGATTGTTTCTTCCCAAGGGGCATTGATATCAATGCAATCCACCTTGTTACGTGACACCATGATGTCACGAGAAATACGGGTGTCGAATGCAAACATGTTTTGAATCATGCCGGCTTTAGAATCATCCATTTCACCATGCTCAGATGACGCATCAATTAAATCACTGATCTCTTCGACACTGAAAATCTCATCATGCGACGCTTCTTTAACCCCCAGTTGTTTTAGGATGGCAGAAGCAGCCCAGTTCAAAGCTTTGGTGAGCGGATAACTCAATAGATAGAAGCCGTGCAAAGGGATGGCTATCCATAAAGAAACTGGCTCAGGTTTACGAATCGCATAGGTCTTCGGTACTTGCTCACCTATCACGATATGCAAAGAGGAGAAGATGACAAAACCGAAAATAAAGGCGGTAATGTGTAAGGCTTCTTCAGACATGCCGATTGAATGGAATAACGGCTCAAGCAGTTTAGCGACGGCAGGTTCACCGACCCAACCTAACCCAAGCGAAGCCATGGTAATGCCTAACTGACACGCTGCCAGATAGGGTTCAAGATTGTGCTTAATCGTTAACAGTAATTTGGCGCTTAAGCCTTCTTCTTTTGCTAAGGTTTCAACTTTGGACATGCGAATCTTGACCAGCGCGAATTCCGCCGCAACGAAAAAACCATTGGCGACGAGCAAAAGCACGATGACGATTAAACTTGTACTGCTTTCCATGTAAAGTTCCTTTAAACTAAAATAGTAAGTTAGGTGAATCTGGTAAATTTAGGCGTGTTGAATGCTTACCAATATACCTATTTGAGACGTTGTAAGTTCAAAAAGTCACTATTGTTGTGACTTTTTTATTAAAAGCACACTCTAAAAGGTTTAAATGATAGACGAAACAATAACGGACCTTGAGTTGGTCAAACAAGTTCAAAAAGAACATCCACACACGACAACGGCATTTGAATACTTAGTAAAGCGCCATGAACAGAAGGTTTACGCCCTCTGTTATCGGTATCTTGGGGACGATAGCCTTGCGCGAGACACGTCCCAAGAAACTTTTTTAAAAGTTTTCCAACAGATAAAAGCTTTTAGAGGCGATGCTCAATTTTCTACCTGGTTATACCGCATTACTCTGAATAATTGTCATACTCAGTACAAGAGAAAAGGGTTAAATAGCGAATCTTTAGACGACTGGTTGGACGATTTACAGGTGTCGGTTCAGCCAGATTGTACTGACGAAGCGGATTGTATTCAATACTGCCTTGAACAGCAAGAACAACAAGCGCGCGCGATCATGTCTATGCGCTTTAATGCCGAGTTGTCGATTCAAGAAATCGCCGAGGTATTAAACATTAAGCTGAGTGCGGCAAAAATGCGACTGTATCGCTCGATAGAATCCTTTAAGAAATATTACCAGGAATTTTGTAAATGACAAACCATTCCACGGCTCAAGAAGCAAAGCTGAAATCGCTTTTAAGTTTAGAAAACGAATCTCAAAAAACGGGTGAATTACGTCAGCAGGAAATTATGCAAGGCGTACGCTGGTTGGTAACACTACAAGCCATAATTAGCCTCTATTTAGCGATTTTACCGAGCGTATTCATCAATATATTATCAACTGTAGTGAAACCAAATAAGGACTCTAAAAATGGAAATTAATCACGTGAAAGACAATCTGATATTTACTTGGGATGGCCTTGTGGAGGAGTTTTATGGTGTGGTACCCGACTTGATGGTTGCTTTAAGTATGTTGTTAACGGGACTAATCGTTGCCTTAATTGTTAAAAAATTAACCTTTAAAATTTTAAAGAAATTAAAATTAGACTGTGCGGCAGATCGTATTGGTTTAAGCGACAAGCTTAAAGCCATCTCGATCAAACAAACCCCGTCTATTTTGGTAGCAACATTATTCTTTTGGCTTATTCTGTTCTTCAGTTTTATTACCACGGCAGACTATATTGGCTTGACTGGATTTAGTGAAGCGTTAACAGCGATTGCTTTATATATTCCAAGCTTAATGGCGGCCATTGTGATTCTCGTGGTCGGTTTTTTGATTGCTCACTTTGCTCGCATTGCCACTAAAGCCACGCTTAAGCATGTCATTCCATCCGTGAGTAACCTGATTGCAAACTTTGTCTACGGTTTGTTTGCCGTGGTCATTGTCTTAACGGCGATAGAACAATTGTCGATTGATACTTACTTAATCCAGATGGTCGTATTGATTAGTTTTGGTGCTTTTGCGGTGATCATTACCTTGTCCGCAGGCCTAGGAAGTCGTCACCAAGTGCAAAAACTGTTGGCGGGTTATTATCTAAAGGATCAGATTCAAATTAATCAAACCATTACGTTTGCAGAGACAACGGGGAAAGTGGTTGCTTTTAACGCCGACAGTGTCGTGATTGAAACCGAGATGGGCAAAATGGTGATTCCCAATGATCAACTGCAAGACTCAGTTTTACTGATTCATCCAGTGAAAAAATAGGAATTTACCCTGTGATAGACTCCATACAGTTAGAAGCACTATTTTCTTCAGATAATCCAATGATTGCTGCCTTCACGACCTTAAGCGTGGCTTTAATGATTGCAGTGACGGTCAATTATTTGATTAAGTGGATTCCCTTGGTTTGGGCGCATAAAAGAAGAAGAGTCGCGCTGGCTTTTAGCTTAAATGCGATTCGTTTTCCAATCAGTGCCACCATTATTTTAATCGGAGTGAATACCGTTTTAGGATCCTGGGAATTGCCTAAGCCTTTAGAGCACAGTCTACCAGGCCTGGTAACAACGATTAATATCATTGTTTGGGGACAGTTTCTATATCGTGCTTCGCAGTACAGCCTTAAAAAGCTCAGCCAGCAGAATATTGAAGGTTCATTAATTCGTCCGCAGACCTTACCACTATTAGACAACGTTTCGGCCGTACTGATTATTCTGGTGATTTTGTATCTCCTCTTTATTACCTGGAATATCGATATGACTGCGTGGTTGGCATCGGCGGGTATTATCGGTATTGCGATTGGTTTTGCCGCTAAAGACACGATTGCGAACTTGCTTTCAGGGGTATTTATCTTGGCAGATTCACCCTATAAAATTAATGACTATATCGTGATTGATTCAGGAGAACGCGGCAAGGTGACACATATCGGCTTGCGCTCTACTCGTATCCTAACGCGTGATGATCTTGAAATAAATATTCCCAATGCCATTATTGCCAACGGTAAAATCGTCAACGAATCTTCTGGGCGGCATATTAAATCGAGAACGCGGATTGCAGTTAGTGTGGCGTACGGCTCGGATATTGATCAGGTGAAAGCGCTTTTAATGGACGAAGCCGTTAAAGAATCGCAAATTTGTGATGATCCAGAACCCAGAGTTCGATTCCGTAGCTTTGGGGCTTCTGGTCTTGATTTAGAATTGCTGGTTTGGATTGATGATCCTGAAATTAGGGGGCGAGTTAAAGATAGTTTGAACTCCAGTATCTACAAACGTTTTGCAATAGAAGGCATTGAAATACCTTATAGCAAACATGATTTGTACATCAAATCCTTACCGATGTCGGAAGCCTCGCACGATTAAAAAAAGAGTATTTATATAATACATAAATAGCGTGTTTTCGCCCTAGCTTTGAACAGCTTGGTTTGGGTATTCTTTGAAGTGTCTACTTCAGAAGTATCCGAGTGAAAATCAGTCGGCTGAAGTAGGGAAGATGGCAAAATATCCGTCCAGGCCACTTTGAAAGTGGGCAGGATGGTTATGAGATTCAGTACCTAGATAATAGAGATGGATCTGCCTAAATAGTCCCTTTAAAGTGCTGTGTTATAATTAAAAAAATTATTTTGTAATTGACTGTCACGTAACCGCATCTAAAATGCATCTAAATGGTGATGTTAATTAAAAAGAGGTATTGTATGAAAAATATTATTTTCGTTTCTTTAATGGTCGCTATGTTGTTGCCTTCTACGGTACTTGCAGAGCCAAAAACACCGGACTTCAGTAAGTACAAAGATGTTAAACAGAAAAAATCGGCTTTCTTTGAGTTTATGTTGCCACATATCCAAAAGTCGAATGCTGAAATTAAAAAAACGCGTGATTTTTTACAGGCGCTTTCTCGAAGCGAATTAAGTAAGCAAAAGCCACGTTTGATCGCATTGGCAAAAAAGTATCGTGTCAGCCATCAAGATAAAACTTTGGCTGAAGTAAAAAGAGCGCTGCTTAAAAAAGTCGATGTGATTCCACCTTCTTTAGCTTTGGCACAAGCGGCGAATGAGTCTGCGTGGGGTACTTCACGCTTTGCAAAAAAGGCTTCTAACTTTTATGGTCAGTGGTGTTTCACGAAAGGTTGTGGTCTCGTACCAAGTCAACGTGGTTCTGGTAAGGGACATGAAGTGCGTAAATTTGATTCCGCTTATGCTTCTGTCCAAGGCTACATCCATAATCTGAATACTCAGCCAGCTTATGCGCAATTGCGAGAAATACGTTATAACAAAAGACTGAAAAAACAGCGAGTGAAAGGATTAGATTTGGTCGTTGGTTTACTGAGGTACTCTGAAAGAAAGCATGAATATGTTAAAGAGTTATCGAGCATGATTCGGTTTAATAAGTTGAGTCGATACGACTCTTAAAACTTTCTCAATCTCCATTGAAATGGCTGGACAAAATCCCCCGATTTTGTCTGGCCTTTTTTATGTCGGCCCGAAAAGTCAGGGCTCATTTATTATCTCAGGCAATAAAAAAGCCTGCTGAATACTCGGTATTCGAAGCAGGCTTAAAGTGATATAGCGAGCGCTACAATTATGTAAGCGTAACTTATGCCACTAATTGGCTTTGTAATTTTTTCAATGCTTGTTGCTCAACTTGGCGAATACGTTCCATAGAAACACCATACTCTTCAGATAGGGCTTTTAGGCCTACTTTTTCTTCTGTTAACCAGCGCTTTTGTAGGATATCTCGGCTACGAGCATCTAAGGTTGCTAGAGCATTTTGCATGCGTTTCAACTCATACTCAGCTTGGTTTTGTTGAACCAATGCTGTCTCTGGATCTGCTTCTTGGCTGATTAAAATTGGAAAGGTGGTATTTTCATTGTCTTCATCAGAAGACATGTCCACCGGCAAGTCTTTGCCGTATAAACGCATTTCCATCTCAAGAACATCTTTACGCGTAACCCCGAGTTCTTCAGCAACAGTATCTGCATCGATGTCACTAAACCATTCCAGCGACTTTTTAGAACTACGCAGTTTAAAAAACAGTTTACGTTGTGCTTTGGTGGTTGCTGTTTTAACAATACGCCAGTTTTTAATGACATATTCATTAATTTCCGCCCGAATCCAATGTACTGCAAACGTCATTAAACGGACATTTTCTTCAGGGTTAAAGCGTTTAACCGCTTTCATTAAACCGATGTTACCTTCCTGAATGATATCGCCTAATGGTAAGCCATATCCTTTGAAAGTACGTGCAACAGGCACAACATAACGTAATGAAGAGAGGATTAGCTGGCGTGCAGCATCGACATCTTCTTGATAATAAAGTTTTTCAGCCAGAACATGCTCTTCTTCAGCCGTTAATTTCTGAATGCTTTTGACGGTCTGCAAGTAAGTTTCCAAGTTTTGACCTGGCACTAACTCATGCGATGAAGTTGCTAAAGTCGGTAAACTAGCGATTGTATCTAATTGTGCGTTGATAGTTTGCATCGTAAAACACCTCAATAAAATTTATTTCGATGGCCTTATTTTAGCACTCTTTACAGGAGAGTGCTAAATAAGTCATGATTTGTTCATGGTTGATGAAAATCAATATAAATCAATATAAATTAATATAAATCAATTAGATAGTGGTGTCGGCGTTTTAGATAGGTGGCAAATTAAGGTTATGTTAAATAGTGTAGTAGCTGTTAGGCTATTTTATGGTCTGAAATCACAAAATCCTGTGATGTATAGGTTCATTTAATCAATGCATATTTAATTTGAATAAGGTTAAGGGGATTAAATCATTTTATGAAAGGTATACTTTTGTTCATAGTGTCCACTAATTTAATAGCTGTTTATTCCCAAAGTATAAGCACCTTTTTAAGTTTAAGGTCTTTTTGATGTGCCAGAAAGTGGGCCTCTCTGGTCTAATGGAATAAGTAGAGAATTTAAAGAATGTCGTTAAAAATTTTGATTATTGATGATGATACTGAGATTACGGATCAATTGTCTGACGTGGTTGTGCGTTCAGGTCATCAAGCAACAGTAGAGAATGATTCTAGACAAGTTGAGTCTTTATTATCGACAAGTTTTGATCTGATATTTTTAGATTTGAGAATGCCTTTCTTAGATGGTATTCAGGTAATGCGTGTTTTATCTCAGAAAAAAGTAAGCGCAGCTTTGGTATTAATGAGTGGATTTGATAAGTCCGTTTTAAATACCGCGCATGAACTTGCCGAGGCACACGAGCTGAATACCTTGTCACACCTCTCTAAGCCCTTTAGGCTTAATACGATCAAATCTCTAATCACTGAAGTTGAACAAGCGAAAATTAAGCAGATAAGTAAGCCGATTGCTCAAAGAAACATGAGTTCAGATGAGATTCGTAAGGCATTTGATGAGGATAGAATAGAGGTTCATTACCAGCCACAAATGGATGTCAAAATGAACCGGGTTGTTGGCCTGGAGGCATTATGCCGTATTCGCGATAGACAGAAAAATTTAATCTATCCTGATCAGTTTATCGATGAAGTTGAGCGCTTGGGTTTAATCCATGAGTTAACGTTAGCTGTGGCTATTATCGCCGCCCAGGATTACGCGGAATTGACCGCGCAATATCATGGAATGACCCTGTCTATTAATATCTCTACCCGAGATTTAGATGATCTATTTTTTCCTGATGTATTAGAGACTGTTTTTGCTGAACATAAAATAAACCCGAACTTAGTCATTATAGAAGTCACTGAAAATGTTCTGCTACAGAACTTAAGTGTCTCTTTGGATGTCCTGGCAAGAATCCGCTTAAAAGGTTTTAAAATCTCGATTGATGATTTTGGCAAGGGCAGTGCCACGCTCGATAATCTTAAGTACTTTCCGGCTACTGAACTCAAGATTCACAGAGAGTTTATTCAGAGTATTGGCGAGAAGGATAAATCACATGTTTTGGTAAAACATACGATGGAGCTGGCACATCAATTAGGTTTAGATGTGGTTGCACAGGGCGTAGAGAGTAAAGATGTCGCGGATTGGCTAGTGGGCCATGGTTGTGATCTTATTCAGGGATATTGGTTTAGTAAGCCGCTTCCCAAACCTGCATTATTAGAGTTTTTAAAAGCAGCCCGTGCTGGGATGGATGTCGATTCAACGTTTAGTAGTCAAGACCATGATGTTTCACTTGACGGGTTGGAAGTAGCCCCTGTCTTGCAGAGTGCGCCTTCTCAGGTTGATGATGTTGCGGTACTGAATCAAGTCATTATTAGCTCGATACTGCCGTTAACTGGATGCTTTAATTTTATCGGCAACAGCCAATTTTATGGCATTAATGCGGCATTGAGTGAATATCACGACCAGAAACGAGCCGGTGATATTAAGGTTAAGTTGGAAGTGTTTGATGATAAATCAGATATTAACCTTTATATGGACTTGGCAAAGAAACGGGTTTCAGCTAAGAGTTTGGCTTGCTTGGGGGGCGTGTTTACTTTGGGTAATATTAAATGGTTTATTCAGACCGCATTGGCCATAAATATGGCAGTGATTGGACCGTTTTCGGGCAGTGTTTTATTAAGAGACTCAAAGTGGAAGAACCTATTTAATGTTCGTCCAAGCTATGAAGATGAGTTGACCTGTATCGCCGAAAACATCAGACTGAAGCAAGGTAAGATTTTGTTAGTGTTTCCAGATAATGCATTTGGTAAGCGGAGTAAAGTAGTCTTGGATAAGTTAATTCGGACAGAGCATCTTAGCTATGGTTCAGAGAATCGAAGTCAAAAATTCTTGATTGAATCGATTAATAAATCCAATGCCGCGCATATCGTTTTTATGGGGGGCACTAAATCATTCGCAGATATCATTAATGAAGTGAATTTAAAACATGTTAGTTTTTACTCAATTTCACTGATTGGATTGGGCTCTCTAGTTCGTTTTATCAATAACTGTCAGCACAAAGTCGCCATCACGGCACCTATAGCAGATTATCAAGGCAAGCTATCGGCTGCAAAGCAATATCGTAAATATATTAAACCGTTCTTAACGGACAGTACGGCAAAATATCGGAATAGTATTAGTTTTGAGTCTTACTTGAACACATTGATATTGTTAAAAGGGCTTGAGAAGTGTTCGTCCTATAGTAAAACGAATTTGATTCAATCATTAGAAGGGCTGGCAGGTGTTGATATTGGCTTATCTTGTCCGGTGACTTGGGATTCTGACAAACGTCAATTTCTGCATCAAGTCAATTTACTCCATGATGAGATCCGCCGCGATGGTGGGTTTCACTAAACCAAAAAAAGCCGAAAAAATTCTCGGCTTTTGGCAATGGTATTACAATTTTTGTGCTTGAACGCTGTGATTAAGCGTTGCTTGGTAGCTGACCTGTTTGTTGCATCATTTCCACCCAAGCATCACGTAGTTCTGTCAGGATTTCAACCGCACTGTCTAGGTAGAAAGCGTCTTTTTCAAAAACGGCTTCTTGAATGCTTTGATCCGCATAACGGTAAAGCTCTTCTAAATCAAATGCCAGTGGAGTATCTTCTGTAAACGCCAGACGATCACGTAACGCATCTAAAATAGTCGTCATACGCCCTAGGTGAAAGCCTTTCTCAACCAACGCTTGGCTCTGATGGCAAACTTTAGCCATATTGCCTTTGTCAACTGCACCTTGTAACAACAATAGAATGGTTTTACGCGGATTTTCTTTTAAGCTATCTTCCGCTTCTTGGTTTCTTTTGTACTCTTCAAGAATCGGTGCTGTTACATCTGCAGCTGCTGTATTATTTAAAGTCATGTTAGGTTCCCCTATGTATTTAGCAATTTATGTGTGTTTAGCAAGCTTTAATTTTTTTGAATCTATATAGGTGTTGAAACTGATTCATAAAAAATTAAAGTTTTTCCTTTGCTGAACGTATAGCATAAGCCGTGCCAGTTTTTATGGAGGGGTTTTTGACTTGGGAGCGGTTTGGCGTTGAAAGGATAAGGAGGGTTAGGAGTTAACCCATTGATAAATAATGAGTTGCCAGGCCTGGTTGTTTTGTTGTTGTTCGGGTGAGTCTGATGGTAAACAACCTTTAAACTGACCAAAGCTGATCCGCTTAAAAGTGTTTGGGAAGTGTTTTAAGTCAATTAATAAACAGTGATTGTCAGGCCATTTTCTTAAAAAGTCACTTTAATGGCTGCGGCCACTTTATTGGCTTTATCAACGGCTTCTTCAATGCTGTCGGCACGGGCAATAGCGACGCCCATACGGCGACGACCGTCAATTTCTGGTTTACCAAACAGGCGAATTTGCGTGTCAGGTAATGACAGCGCTTCGGTTAAGTTTGAAAACGCAGTTTTAGTCGACTTGCCGGTCGGCAAAATCACGCTAGATGCTGAAGGGCCATGCAGTCTAATATTTGGAATCGGCAAACCTAAGATGGCGCGCGCATGCAAAGCAAACTCAGAGAGGTCTTGTGACATTAAAGTCACCAGGCCAGTGTCATGTGGTCGAGGCGAGACTTCACTAAAGTAAACATTGTCGCCTTTAATGAACAGCTCTACACCAAATAAACCACGTCCAGTTTCACCACATAAGTTATCGGTGACTTTACGGGCGATGTCTTGCGACGTTGTAATCGCCGCGGCACTCATGGCTTGAGGTTGCCATGATTGGCGGTAATCACCATCTTCTTGATGATGACCAATGGGCTCACAGAAACTAATGCCTTGTTCGTGGCGAACGGTTAATAAGGTGATTTCATAATCAAAGTCGACAAATCCTTCAATAATGACACGCCCTTTACCAGCACGCCCGCCTTCTTGTGCATATGACCAGGCCTGGTCAATATCTGCGGCAGTTTTAATGACGCTCTGACCTTTACCAGATGAACTCATAATCGGTTTAACGACACAAGGCATGCCGATACGACTAATCGCGGCTTCAAAATCCAGTTTGGTATCCACAAATTCATAAGGCGAGGTTGGGATGCCTAATGCTTCTGCAGCTAAACGACGAATACCTTCACGATTCATTGTCAATTGCGTGGCGCGCGCAGTTGGTATTATTTTGACACCTTCGTTCTCTAGCTCAGCTAAAGTGTCGGTTGCAATCGCCTCAATTTCTGGCACAACCATGTGCGGTTTTTCTAACTCAATAACTCTTCTTAACGCCGCGCCATCTAGCATGTCAACTACGTGGCTGCGGTCTGCAACCTGCATTGCTGGGGCATTTGGATAGCGATCCACAGCAATGACTTCTACGCCTAAACGTTGTAGTTCAATGGCAACTTCTTTGCCTAATTCGCCTGCCCCACAGAGCAATACACGGACGGCGGTAGATGAAAATGGTGTACCAATGCTAAACATGGCATCTCCTTTGCTATAGGTAGTTTAGAAATTTAAAGGGTCAGGGTATCGACCGTTTAAATAAGAACTTGAGTCATTATCGTTAAAAATATCAAAAGACGGTAATGAACAGGGCTTAACCTGAAGACTCGCTGAAATTGCCAATTATTATACGGTATTTCAGGTTTTAAATGAGCTCCTCCCGTTAAGTCTCCCCAGTAAGGTAAGAGGTTATCAGCATGTTAGAGTTAAAAGACACCGTACAAGAGCCCGCTACAAAAAATGTTACTTTGCCAGAAGTAGAACGTTTTTTGCAGACGGATCGCTCTAGAACTCAAACCATGATTGAGAGAAGCCCCCAGTCAGCAGGGTTCAGTGTCAAAAAAATACTCCGTGTGTTGCAAGATCGCTTTTCTCATACAGGTGATATTCCGCATGAGATTGAAGAAATGGTGGAAGCACAAGTGCAGATGCGTACTCGTGACCTGTTTCGTCAAGCCAATTACGACGCCTTAACTCACTTACCAAACCGAGCTTATTTTCACAGCACTCTTGAACAGTTGGTAATGAATGCCAAGGATAACAGCACTGAATTTACCTTACTATTTCTAGATTTAGACGGCTTCAAAAACGTTAACGATACTTTAGGGCATCACTCTGGCGACGAGTTATTAAGAAATGTGAGCGCACGTTTAATCTCAGCGGTACGTGAAGGCGATATCGTCAGCCGTTTGGGCGGTGACGAGTTTGTTATTTTGTTAGCTGGCCTGTCTGACCGTGAAATGACTGAAAAAATCTGTGATCGCATTATTAATGAAGTCAGCCGTCCTTATTGGATTGATAAAAATGACATCGCAATTTCTACCAGTATCGGTGTGGCACGCTATCCCGTGGACGCTAAAAGCTCTTCAGAGTTGATTGAGAATTCTGATAAAGCGCTTTATGCCTCTAAATCAAGTGGCCGTAGCACTTACCGATTTTATGCGGATGTGGTTGCTCAAGCCGAAGTTTTAGACACTGATTTAAGTATTTCGCTTGAAGCAGCGATTAAATCTGCAGAGATTCAAGTGTGTTTTGAACCGCAAATTGACCTCGTAAGCCAAAAAATTGTGGGCGCAAGTGTAACGGCCATCTGGCATGATGATTCCCTTGAAAATCCTTACCTAGCAGGTTGGATGGAATCTTTGAACCAAAGTGGTTGGGCAGGTTCCGTCGGTTCATGGTTGATTGACAGTGGCTTGTTCTATCTGCAGCAGTGGCAAGAAGTGAATGATGAATTGGTGATTTCAATTCCGGTGATGGAAAGTATTTGGAAAACTGAAAATATGGTGGAATTTATGCACCATCGTTTAGCATCTTTTAATGTCAAAGCATCGCAAGTGCAGTTGGAATTTTCTTTACTGGCGATTACCGAAGCAGGTTTACAAAATACCTTACATGATTTGAGTGAAGCGGGTTATCAGATTACTTTGACGGAAGTCGGTAAAGTGCCTTTAGATATTGCACAGTTAATGAACTTGAATTTACAAGAAATTAAATTAGACCGCGTTTGGTTGCAAGAAGCCCTTGTGACAGAGAATGGTCAGAAATGGTTGAAGGCAGTGATTCAAATGGCGAAAGTATTGGATGTCTGCGTGATTGCTACGGGGATTGAAAGTCCTGCGCAAGCTAAAGTGCTTTTAGAAATGGGCTGTTTGATGGGGCAAGGCAGTGCTTGGGCGCAGCCTTTAGATGCCAAAGCATATTATCAATCTATTACAGCGCAACTGCCGGTGTTGCACTAAGGGTTTTTGTTGCAAGGGTGTTATGGAGAAACCATCAGCCTCTAAGCCGTGTAATGCTTTTATTAAATTGCCCAACCAATGTGTTGGGTTTTTTAGTTTTTGGGGTTATTAAAATGGCTTTTTATATGATTGACCAGGCTATTTTATTTTCGCGGGTTTAGTATTTGTTTTGTACAATCAATAGCAGCTATATTGGCTTATTACTCAATTGCTTTAAAGCAAAGATAAGGGGGTTGCTATCAAATTCTTATGGATTCTTATTTTTGGTTTGGTCTTACTGTGGTCAGGTTTTCACCCTAAAGATCAGCCCACTTGGTTTTTAGAGGTTTTTCCTGCGCTAGTCGGTCTGGTGGTTTTAGCTTGGACTTATCGCAGTTTTCGCTTAACACCGCTACTATACTTCTTGATCTTAGTGCATGGCATTATCTTAATGGTCGGTGGGCACTATACCTATGCCGAAGTACCGCTGTTTGATTGGTTGGCAGAGTTGTTTGATTGGTCGCGCAATAACTACGATAAGTTCGGTCATTTGGCCCAAGGTTTTGTGCCCGCCATGATCGCTCGAGAATTGATTTTGCGAAAACGAATTGTGCAGGGGGCTGCTTGGCAGAACTTTTTCATAATCACATTCTGCTTAGCTTTAAGTGCTTTTTATGAAATGATGGAGTGGTGGGTTGCATTGGTTTCAGAAGAAGCGGCTGAAGCCTTCTTAGGCACGCAGGGTTATGTCTGGGATACTCAGTCCGATATGTTGTATGCGTTAGTCGGTGCACTGTTGGCTCTGGGGTTGTTGAGAAAGTTACACGATTCTCAATTAGCCGAGCTGAAGTCTGAGGCCGAAAGCTAAAGAAGGTCTGGTTGGTAAAGTTAGGTTCACTTGGCAGAAGTCAGTATAAGCCACCATAATTGGGTATCTGTCAGCATAACAAAGTATCATGAACGGTTACGATTAAACAGCAAGTCACATAAGGGACCGTATGCAAACAACAGAAAAAACAGAGATTGGGCATCCCGAATATGCGGGTTTTTGGATCAGAGTGATGTCGGCAATGATTGATAGTGTGCTTATTATGATCATCACCTTGCCAATCACCACGGCGATTTACGGTGAAGTGCCGAAGGATGGTTACACTTACTTGTTAGGCGGTTGGGATTTTGTCATTAATTATGTTTTTCCGGCAATTGCCGTCATCGGTTTTTGGATAGTTAAATCGGCGACGCCCGGAAAATTGTTCAATAAACTCACTATCGTCGATGCCAAGACCGGCGGTAAACCTTCAGTAGGCCAGTTTATTGTGCGCTACTTAGGGTATTTTGTCTCGATTATTCCCTTGTGTGCCGGGCTTATTTGGGTGGGAATCGATGAGCGTAAACAAGGTTGGCACGACAAGCTTGCCGGAACGTTGGTGTTAAGAGACAAAGCAACTGATATTGATGTGAGCTCTATTGTTGAAGATCAAAAGGTTAATGGTTCGTAGAATATTAGTTGTAGATTTAAGCTTACCAGGCCTGGTAAGTTTAAATTAAGCTCATTCTTGAGCAACAAAAAAAAGCCCGCAATGCGGGCTTTTTAATGTCGGCACAGAAGAAATTGTGTTTAGGTGGCTTCTAGCTTAGCAAGCATGCCTAAAATGACTTTAGCCGAGTGCGTTGCCGCTTGTTCTAAATACTTTTCAAAGGTGACCGCATTCTCTTTACCCGCGATATCCGACAAGGAACGGATAATGACGAACGGCATGTCAAAGCTATGGCAGACTTGCGCCACGGCAGCCGCTTCCATCTCGCAGGCAATCATCTCAGGAAAGTTTTTGCGGGTGTTGGCCACATCTTCAGGTTGATGCATAAAGCGGTCGGCAGTGGCGATTAAACCGTGCATATGAACTACTTCTTGCAGTGCTTCGATACTTGCTTGCGCCGCTTCAACTAGTTTACTATCCGGCAAGAAACATGAGGGCATGCCTGGAATTTGACCGAGGTCATAACCAAAAGGTGTGACATCGACATCGTGATGGCAAACCGAACTACTGATGACAATGTCACCGACGTTTAAATCGGTATGAAACCCGCCTGCAGAGCCTGTGTTTATGACATAGTCAGGCTGATACAGTTGAATTAATAAGGTCGTGCTAATCGCCGCATTTACCTTGCCAATGCCTGAGCGCAACAGCGCGACATCTACTTGACCAATTTTCCCAGAATAGTATTCAAACCCAGCATGAGTGGTCGTGGTTAAATTGGTTAACTTGCTTCTTAGTAAGGTAACTTCTTCTTCCATGGCACCAATAATGGCTATTTTCATACTTCGTTCCCTAACGATTTAAGCGTGTCTTCGCTGAGCGCGATGTCATCATTTTTATTAACGCCAATGCCGTGGTCAATAATATCTTGGGCAATTGCTTTGGCTTCTTCTAACGAATGCATCACGAAAGTTCCGCATTGGTATTCATTTAATTCAGGGATATCTTCCATGCGTTGTACATTTAAGACATCATGCATAGCTGCTAACCAAGCTTTACTCACGCGTTCTTCACTCGGCGCGCCTAACAGGCTCATATAGAAACCCGTGCGGCATCCCATGGGTGAAAGGTCAATAATCTCTACGCCTTCACCATTCAAATGATTACGCATAAACCCAGCAAATAAATGCTCTAGGGTATGAATACCTTTCTCGCTCATCATGGCTTCATTTGGCTTATTAAAACGCAAATCGAACACGGTGATGGTATCGCCAGAAGGCGAGGTCATTGTCTTGGCAACACGTACGGCAGGTGCATTCATAATGGTATGGTCAACGGTAAAGCTATCTAATAAAGGCATGGTTCTTCCTGTTATTTAGTGTAAAGGGATTTAATTCGACAAATCTTCTGCTTGAAGCTCTTTTTTAAGCATCCAGCCATTGTCGGTTTTAATGAAAAGGTAATTACGCTCAAATTCTATTTGGTCCCCGGCAGAAAACTCGGGTAGGGTCATTTTTAAAAGCCCTAAACTCATGCCATTGGTGAGTTTTTCCATTGCTGAGAGTGACTTATCCTGCATCAGTTTCGTGGCATATTCATCTAAAGACTGTTGTGCGGTGGCAAGAATATGCATTTCTGCAATATAGTGGGTGTCGCTGTCTTTATAACCATTCTTTTTAGTGACTTCAGTAGCGGTAAAAAGTCCTGCCAGCTGCTGATTAAAGTGCTGTTCACTCATGTCATCAATATCAGAATCAGCCGGCTGAGTAATGCCCAAGCAACCCACTAATAAAAGCGTTGTTAACAAAGTGAAAATCGATAGAACATGGCGCATGAAAAGTATCCTTTTGAGCAAAGAGAATCTTAAGCGCAAAGCATATCACAAACTACCAGGCCTGGTAAGTTTGGGCTCTGTAAACAGTGAGGAAGATATTTTTAGTGCCAGACTCTTTTTTAGCCGATAGGTGATACTGATAAACTGGCTAATAAAGAGTTTTAACCATGTTAGGTCTAAATTTCAGGCACAAAAAAGCCAGCTTAATCGCTGGCTTTAAAATCGCGCTTAGAAAATATTAGGCTTGTTTACGACGTCTTGCCATAAAACCAACTAAACCTAAGCCTGCTAACATCAACGCATAGGTTGAAGGTTCAGGAACTGAAGAAATCGTTGCGGTTGCGGCACCGATATAGAACTGTTTAGAGCTTGCAGAGCCAATCGTTTTGAAACTAATTTCATTTATCGAATTAGCGAACGTTAGACTGTAATCTGATGATAGTACCGTCCAGTTACTGCCGCTGTCTGTAGAATACTTAATTGAACTTCTAAACGCATGATGATTTGTATCTTTTAGTGTCAGTTCAAGCGAAGAAATCGACTGATCAAAGTTCCAAGTTAACACTTCCTTTGTTGTTATGTTGTCATCAGAAGATATTTTGCATTGGGCATTGGAAGTTAAGCCTGTATGACAGACACCCATTCCAGCTTTACCTTTGTCCATGTAAACAGAGGAGGCATTACCCATGTAAAATGCAGTGGCAGTTAAAGTTAAATCTTCAGTGCCTTGAGTCCAGGTAAATGGCGAGTCATTGGTGTAACCTTGTTCACCTAATGTTCCATCAATGTATGTCGCAAAATCAAAAATCGCTGCATTTGCTGAACCAATTAGACCTAGTGTTAACATAGAGCCAATTAATGTTTTTAAAATAATCTGTTTCATCATGTTCTCATTTGTTTGTTAGTTAGCTTTTAAACTAAGTAACGCAGTTCAGCCATCTTGGTCTTATGGAATTAAGAAAGATCTGTAACTTTCCGTATTTGGCTCACACCAAATTTGGCTTTAATACTTAAGTGTTTGTGTATTTTATAGGGTATTGATGTGGTTATCGATTGTACGTAGGTACAGTTTTAATGATTTAATCAATAAATTTGATGAAGGCCCGGCTTTGTTGTGAGAGTAATTACGTAGCCCTTGGGTTTTGGACATAAAAAAAGCCAGCGATTAAGCTGACTTTAGTCGTTAATAAGCAATTGTCTTACTAACTAATTGGTGCGGAAGGAGAGACTCGAACTCTCACACCAAAGGCACCAGAACCTAAATCTGGCGTGTCTACCAATTCCACCACTCCCGCGAATAACCTGTTCAAACTAAGTCCAAACAACTTACTAAAATATGGTGGCCTGACCTGGAATCGAACCAGGGACACAGGGATTTTCAATCCCTTGCTCTACCGACTGAGCTATCAGGCCAAAATAGAATGTGCGTATTGTATAGACGGGCTCCGCACCTGTCAAATGTTATATTGTAATTTTTTTAAATAAGTTCTGGAGACAAAAAAGGGGCAAATCAGAGACAAACGACTCTTACTGCTTAACGTATTTGACTTAAAGACTCTATTTGTCTTCATTTATAAAGTTAAGTATCTCATTTGGTGTGCAATCGAAAAATTTACACAACTTGTCCAGAGTTTCAAGGTCAATTCTTTTTGCTTCATTGTTATAAAGTAAATCAATTGAGCTTCTATTCACATCAATCTCTCGTGCAACATCAATCACCTTTAGGCGTCGGCTTCCCATCAGTGTAGATAAGTTTGAGTTAATCATTGTTTTATCCCTTCTATGAATAGTAAATCCATTTAGAATTGACTTTATCTTTATTAAATGGATAAAAACTCTTGTAAATGTATTTTATGTGTATAAAATAGATTCTAAATAGAGTTTATCGGTAAAGGGTCTATTTTATCTATTTAATCAATAATTGAGGATTCTATCATGGATTTTACATACTTAACTACTGAAGAGTTGTCTGAAAAAATAAAGTACAACCCGAGAACAATTCGGAATGAACTTAAAGACAGTGTTTTGCTAGAAGGGCGTCACTACATACGTCCTTTTGGTCAGCGAAAGATTTTATTTATTTGGGAACATATCGAAAAAGATATGTATCAAGCTTCTGCGGTATCCGAATTTGCTGTTCCTATGGCTAATGGCGGCCTATGTTTAGGCGCACATTAACTAATATTTTTTAATAGGAGATATTTATGAGTGCAATAAGAGTGAAGACAGCTAGTGGGAATCTTTATTTTGATTTTCAGTTCCTAAAGAATCGCTGTAGGGAGTATACATCGTTACCAGACAGCAAGCCTAACCGTAAAAAACTGGAAACCATTCTTCAGCGTATCGAAGCCGAGATTACTTTGGGAGCATTTGAATATGGCAAGTACTTTCCTAACAGTGCGATGGTGAACAAAATCGCTGAAATCGAGGCAAAACAAAAACCGGGTTATACCAAAACACCCTTGTTTAAGGATTTTGCTAAGGAGTGGTTTTCAGAGATGGAACCGACGTGGCGCGTATCTACGGCTGAATCGTATTTACGGTATGTGGATAAAAGACTTATCCCACATTTTGGAGAGATGGAAGTCAGCCAAATCACCAAAGGTCACATTTTAAAGTACCGTTCTAACGTCGCCAAACAATCGGACGGTAAATTAAAGCCTAAGACCATTAATAAGTTTATTAAGTGTCTGAATATGATTATGAATGAAGCAGCTGACCGGTACAATTTTACGCCACCGCATCTAAATATAAAACCGCTTAAAGAAGAAAAGGTGCATATTCAGCCACTTTCAATCCAAGATGTGAATCTTATTCTGGCCAATGTTCGCCCAGATTGGCGAGATTATCTCTTGGTACGATTCTTTACAGGGATGCGCACAGGAGAGGTTGATGGTCTTAAGTGGGAAAATGTTGATTTTGAACGACGAGAAATTCTCGTGCGAGAAACTTTCTCAATGGGGCGTTGGGAATACACCAAAAACGATGGTTCTCAACGAGAGATTGAAATGTCGACATTGGTCTATCACGCACTTTTGGAGCGCTATAAAAATCGCGAGAAAAGTTGTGAGATGGTCTTTCACTCCAATAACGGTTCGCCTGTACATACACCTAACTTTTTGAGGAGGGTTTGGACGCCCTTGTTGGCTTATTTAAAGATCAAGTATCGCAAGCCCTATCAAACTCGCCACACAGCTGCGACCTTATGGTTAGCGGCAGGGGAGAACCCCAATTGGATTGCCAAGCAGATGGGCCATAGCACTACGACCATGTTGTTCAGCGTCTATGCTCGTTATGTACCAAATCTAACACGTAAAGATGGTTCGGCGATGGAGCGGCTGCTTGCTTCCAGTATCGATGGGTTTCATGTTCAGAGTGATTCGAAAGAGCGGCACATTAATGATAATGTAGAACTTACCCGGCAGTCTAATGAACAGAATGAAGTGGCTTTTTGGGATCAGATTTTACACAATCCACAAACGTTTCATGCAGGAGGTGGAAAATGAATATCGTTGAACCTAACATTAAGTTTGAGAATCAACTCGAAGACCCTAGGATCGTCATGCGTCTGGTCAAAAATCTGAAGTATCACTTTAACATCCAGTCAGGCGACTACCTTACTTTTGTTCTTGGGTACGGAGAGTGTAAGTCGAATGATGAGGCGCTTAAATATTGGGTAATGAATCAATTAAATCAACATCTTGTAGGGCATAATGAAGTATTAGATTTTTTGACAGATTCTTTAAAAGAAGAATTGATAACGGAGGCCTGCTCATAAATGTTTTAACTTTTTTTAAACCTATGTTGGCCAAAAAATCATGAGCGCTTGTCTTGGCTATAAACTAGAATCAAAAGGTGGAAGTGAATCAATATATTTACCGCCATGTACATAAAAGGACATTCAAATGAAAACACTCGAAGACTTAACTAAAGGTACTTTAATTGGTCATTACGCCATGATCGCCTATTCCATCACTCTCCTAATGGTTGGAATTGTTCTACTTACAATAAGCCTATTAACGCCGAAGCCAGATGCTTCAATTACCCCAAAGCAGATTGCTCAGTTTTACAATATCCCGCTTAATGGGGCAGAGCGGGTGGTATGTTATCAAGGTATATTGCACTATCCCAATCAAGGACTTTTTCCAGGACTATTAGCTTATCAACCGAGCATTCCATGTACAGAACAGGAATTCAGCGCATTAAAAGAAAAACCCACAAAAACACCCATAAAACTGGCATTACTGTTAATTGGTGTCGGGTTGATTCTGCTTTGGGCATGGCATTCTGAATCAAAAAAACCGAGTACGGCAGAACTTAACTGAACGATGGCGATACGTTGGGCCCTATATATCCATTACACCTCTGTTTTAAAGAGGTATTACGAGCAAAATGAAGGCAGGTAACTATGAAAAATGATAGCAGTCATACCATATGTTTTGAGACGTATAGAAAAGAGCAATCACCACTCGCCTCTCAAGGGGGACTTACCCAAAAAGAAAGACGGCAACTCATTCTTGGACGCCATCGTTCACTTATGGGGCTCTTCAATTACCATGAAAAACTAGAGCCAATTAGCTCAGATGAAAGCCTTAACTTAGTCAAGCAAGCAACCACCCTAAATAGAAATTTATCCGCCTTGTTATACAGAGGTGCCCTAGGTGAAGATTCAGCATTGAGTGATTTAAAAAACCTTGAGTCGGAAAATTTGGGTATAAATCCCCCAATCTTATTTCAGGAAATTGTTTTATTGGATGAGGGGCCTGAAAAGATCCAAGCGATTATGCACAGGGTTTCACTGTATAGCAGAGACTTTAAGACAGCTGAGGCTAATGAAATGCGCCAGTCTTTACATGACTATAAGATTGGAGATCAGTTTTTGGCTCAGACGATAGATAAATTGAACCTTGGGAAAAACGTCGTGAAAGCAGAATTTTCTTAGTAACCATGCTTTACCATTTGATATGAAATTACCCGTTATCTAATATGAACTCATTGATTTTATAAAACTGCGGTGCAAGTCAATTTGCAAAGAGTGTGGAGGACAATCTGACAACAGAAATAATCCCTCGCGGAACCCCTAGTGCGTTTTATGTTAATAGAGAAGACTATTTACAAGTTACTAAACGACCTGAGTCATTTCATAGTCACCATAAGTTTTTAATGGCTCTTAACCGCTTTGTGTGGGTAATTGGAACAGAGCAAGAAAACAGGCTGGTACGCAGAAGCGAGAAAGTGCATGGCATTAAAACTTTTTTATCCGATGATGAGTTGGATTCTAATTGATGCTCACGAAATCTTTATGGACACGCCGGAAATGAGTGTAACTCTCATATTCCGTTTTGAATGAATCGCCACTAATTTACTAGACATCTTTTAGGCTATTGTTAAGGCATGTGGTCAGCATTCAATGTCAAAATTTCTTGCCCTTCAACTTGATTAATTGCAGCGTCGCTGACTTTTCTGTTTAAGACCCCAAGGGTATCTGCTTGAGAGTAACCTTCATCCGCCAGTCTTTTAGATAAGGTGGTAATGTCTCCCCCAAAAACAATTTTACCTTCTCTAGTTTTAATGAAATTTTTCTAGCAGTGGCAAGCCCCTAGTTTTCAAGTAATTGTATAGCCTTAGATAATGTATGTGGACCTTCATCGCCATAGCCTGAAAAACATCTTCTAATGAAGGTTCTTGAGTATTTAGTCCAGGCAATGAAAGTGTTGTTTCTGCATAGAAACGTTTCTTGTGACCAGTATCATTTACCCAGGCTTCTTCCCACCAGTTTAAAGTGGATTGTTTGGAGTTGTTAAAACGTTGATGGCTCGGAGCTTAATCGCGTTTTTAGTTGTGTGCACACGCACACTCCATTTCACTACAAGTCCTCTAAAGGGCTTATAACGCCGCGGCCACCTTGATTAAGCACATGAGTGTAAATCATGGTAGTTTCTACATTCTTATGGCCTAATAACTCTTGAATGGTACGAATATCATAGCCCGACTCTAGCAGGTGGGTTGCAAAGCTGTGGCGTAAAGTATGTGGAGTGACCTTTTTATGGATTTGTGCTTTTGCTGCCGCCTGTTTTATCGCTCTTTGTAAGCTTTGCTCATGCATATGATGACGGCGTTTAATTCCTGAACGTGGGTCCGTAACAATGCTTCTACTTGGAAATACAAATTGCCAAGCAAACGTTTTATTGGCATTTGGATATTTGCGCGCTAAGGCATTTGGAAGATAGACCTCCCCATAACCATTTTTTAAATCCATTGTATGAATTCGTTGTGTTTCATTAAGCTGGTTTTTTAACATGGAAAAGGTGCTTGCTGGCAACATGACTCGTCGGTCTTTATCGCCTTTTCCAGAACGAACTGTAATCGTACTATAGCCAAAATCAATGTCCTGAACACGTAATCTAACCAGCTCCATTAATCGTAAACCACAACCATATAACAATTTAACGTGCAGTTGATAAGTAAGTGGAATATATTCAAATAAATGCTTCACCTCACTTTTCGTTAAAACAACAGGCAGACGAACAGGCTTCTTTGCACGAGTGACATTTTCAACCCAAGGCGGCTCAACTTGCAAAACCTCTTTGTACATAAATAATAGAGCCGCCAACGCTTGGTTTTGGGTAGAGGCTGCAACATTTTTATCGACCGCTAAATGGGTTAAGAACTGTTCCATTTCAAGTTTGCCCATTTCAGCGGGGTGACGTTTATTGTGAAAGAAAATAAAACGTTTAATCCATCCTACGTAAGCTTCTTCAGTTCGTATAGAATAGTGCTTAACTCGAATACGTTCGCGTACCAAGTCCAAAAAACGTGGTTTTTTAACCATAGAATATGCCCTCTAAATTTTGTTTATAAATAAATTATTCTAATAATAACATCTAGTTAATAACTATTTAAATACTAAATTAAATTAAAAAACGGCATTTTTATAATAGATTGACATACGTAATGTAACTAGTTTAGGATGTCTAATTATAGTTATGTTTTTCAAAACTTATTAAAGCATGGAGATAACTTAGGGCAGCACGCACTGCGGAGCAGAATCCTGGTACTAACTTAATAAAGGAGGTGCCTATGGAAAAACAACTGTTAACGAAAGCCGGTTTTCAAACCGCCCTGGTCATCTTAGGATGGCTTGCATTTTTTAGTTCTTACTTGTTCCCTGAATCTTTACTCACAGCAATAACTCTTCAAACTGCCGCCAGGGTTCTGCCCTAAGTTATTTTTTATGCAAATATTGGAAATCAACATAACAAAAAACTCAAGCCGACTGCGCTAACGCGCAGCCGCTTAGTTTGGTCGTTATAAGCCAAAGGCGGGCTAGTGGAAACTCTGAAAGTAACTAAATTTGAAGCTGCAGAAAGACAGTTGATTCAGGGTATAAGGCTCTTTTTTGAAGAGGGTGACCCAATTTCGATTCACACCTTGGTAGAAGCGGCAGTTCAGGTTTTTCGTGATCTAGCTTCAAAGTATGGTACGAGCAGTTGTATTACGGAGCACCCAGGGCTGAGTCATGTTAATAAGAGTGTTATTTATAACGCTATGAATGAAGCTAGAAACTTTTTCAAGCATGCGAATAAAGATTCAGACCAAGTATTGGAGTTTGACATTACTAGAAACAATATCTCTCTCCTTGAGTGCTCAACTTTGCACACTAGTATTAAGGGCAAAGTCATTCCAGAAGTACTAGTATTCGAATTATGGTTTTTATCTAAAAACAAAGATTTATTTGTATCGAATAAAGAATTTATGGAAAAGTTAAACTCTTCAGGTGCTTTGAGTAAACAATGGGATTTCAGCGACTGTAGAGAGCTAATTTCAGAACTCAGAGAGTCAAAGTCCAGCCGAGAGGTTTGTCTTAAATATGGCTTATAACAATGCGCTCCACCCGATTCGTCACCGCTACGCGGCTCCTCTCGGGTGAGCTTGGTCGTTAGGCAGTAAAAATATGGCAGACGATAACGAGCAGTTTTATGCACACCAAGAAGACGTGAGACGTCGCGCAGACTCATTGGTACGAGCTCTTTTCGTGCTCTCTGGAGGTGCGCTCACCGTGTCTATAGGGTTCTTCGGTGGCTCATCCCGTTCACTTTTGTCTCCTGAGCTTATATTGGTATTACAATCATCGTGGTGGAGTCTTTTTGTTTCGATCTTGTGCCTTGCTTCGTCGCTTGTAGCAATAATTGGCCGAGATTATGCCTTTGGTGAGCGGTGGCGAGAAAAGCTTGATGGTAAACGGGAAGATGCTCCCAATGGACCTGGCTGGTGCGAGTTATTGATCTGGATTTTAGCTAGTGTTGGGTTTGTAAGCTTTTTTGTTGGCATGATCGGGCTTGCTTACGTAGCGTCTTCCGCAGTTTCAAATGCCTAACAAATTGCTCCAGTTCGTTTCGGCCCTGACGGGCCTCCACCGGACAGCAGCGTTAGTTGCCCTCGTAATTCGGAGTTAATCCATGATTAAAAATATCAAATTAAAATTTGGAAGGGCTGAAGGCTTAGCTCCTGAATCAATTGCAGCAATGCCTATTACAGTTTTTGTAGGGCCAAATAATTCTGGGAAAAGCAAGATTCTCACAGAGATTCAGCAATTTTGTTCATCTGGAAACCGAAATGCCAACAACGTTATTATTGATTCTATTGAGCTGTCATCTTTTACTGACGAAATTCTGGATAAGAAAATAGAAGGAGTAACACTTAAGCCGAACCCTGGCGAAGCGCAGCATCCAGGTCATATTTTTGTAGGAAAAGGTCCCACGAGACATCAAGTAAATGAAGCTCAATTCATAGAGGCACTTAAATCACCAAATTCCCAGCCAACTCATACGTGCCAGTGGTTTCTTGCCTATAACACGCTGATACTCAATGGCAGTAATAGAATTAACTTAGTGAATCAGCAGAAGGCAGGAAACTTACAAGGTCCAGCTCATACAAGTTTCCAGCTTCTGTTTCGAGATGATGAAAAAAGAAAAGAAGTCAGGAGAATAATACATGAGGCATTTGGTCAGTATTTGGTTATTGATCCTACTAACCTAGGACAGTTAAACCTTAGACTTTCAAAAGAGCCGCCAAAAGATGATACAGAAGAGCGTGGCATACACGCTGAGGCTGTTGAATTTCACTCGAAAGCTATGCTAATTAATCAAGCTAGTGATGGTGTTAAAGCATTTACTGGTATGGTTACTGAAATGATAGCAGGCGATCCGTCTGTATTGCTCATGGATGAGCCCGAGGCATTCCTTCACCCCTCACTGTCTTTCAAGCTCGGAAAAGAAGTGTCAGGAATTATGTCAGCGTCGGACAAGCGGCTTTTTGTAGCCACTCATAGTCCTAATTTTGTAATGGGGTGTATTCAATCAGGAGCGCCTGTAAATATAGTTAGGTTGACCTATAGGAATAATGTGCCTACGGCAAGAATTCTTCCTAACGAAGATATTCTAAAGTTAATGAGAAACCCTTTATTGCGATCCACGGGTGTATTAAGTGGATTGTTTTATGAGTTTGTAATTGTCACAGAATCTGATGCCGATAGAGCATTTTATCAAGAAATCAACGATAGACTTCTAAAGCATTCTGACGGCAGAGGTATTCCAAATTGTTTATTCCTTCATGCTCAAAATAAGCAAACAGTAAAAACTATCATAAAACCACTCAGAGAACTTGGGATACCTGTTGCGGGAATTGTTGATATTGATGTTCTTAAAGACGGTGGCTCTGTCTGGTCAAGCTTTCTAGATAGTGGTTCGATCCCTGAATTGGAGAGAGAGCCGTTAGCTTCTTTAAGGCAGGCTTTAAAGCGGAAGTTTGAAGAATCAGGAAAGAGTATGAAGCGTGATGGTGGCATTCAAATTCTTGCCGATGAAGATCAGGAAGCACTTCAAAACTTTTTTATCAAACTGTCAGATTATGGTTTATTTGTAGTTCCAAATGGTGAATTAGAATCTTGGCTTAAAAGCTTGGAAGCGTCCGGACATGGGCCAAATTGGCTGGTAGAGATTTTTGAAAAAATGGGAGAAGATCCTAATTCTTCAGACTACTTAAAGCCAAATGATGGCGACGTCTGGAACTTTATTGATGGTATATCCAAGTGGTTTTTTGACCCTAGACGAAAAGGTATACCTAAATAGTAACTAACAAAGCGCTGTTGTCGGACAGATTTTCCGCTTCGCTCCAAACCAGCCGCAAAGCGCGGCGTTATGCACTCAAGCACAATGGAGAAACATTAAAATGAAGTCGTTTTTTTATATAGTGATAATTGCGCTGTTAGCTGGATGTGCTGATACTCATCAATTAATGAGAGCTGGGAACACACTCGTGAACCTCGACTCTTCAAAAAGTACATATGTTGCTATTTCTCGAGATGGAAGGTATGACCAGACAATATACCAGGGTTCTGGTGCAAGCCTTTCTCAAAGTATTATGATGGCTTTCGCTCAATATAGTAATTCAGTAGAAACAGGCTATGAGTATCAATCATTCGATGCTGCATTAGCCTATACGAAAGAGCATAATTATGGCTACTTAGTCATTCCCGCAATTCTTGAGTGGGAGGATAGGGCAACTGAGTGGTCAGGAATCCCTGATAAAGCTTCTATAAAAATCACAATAATTGAAGTCAGTTCAGGAAAAACATTAGATTCAGCAATCATAAAAGGAAAGAGCGGTCTAGCTACATTCGGGGGAGACCATCCACAGGACTTATTGCAAAAGCCGGTCGGCCAATATGTCGGTTCATTATATTAGCTTGAAAAATTGCCTAACAATCAGTTCAACTCGGACATGCTGCTACGGCTCGCGCGGTTAACGCGGCGTTAGATCTTTATTGGAGTTATCTATTATGGATGAACAAGCAGTGACATTACTTGCTGAAAAGGTAATTAGTGACGTTAGTTTTTGGACTGCTCTAATTGGATTAGGAGGGGTCGTTTTGGGAGCATTGATTGCTATCATTGGCAATATAATTATTTTCAAAATGCAAAATAAGCAACAGAAAACTATAGATGAAGCTAGGAAAAAACTTCTTCACAAAATGTTAAGTGACTCAAGTTTTAAAGAAGGCAGGTCTCTGGAGGCTTTATCACAGGTTACTGGTTCTCAGCCAGAAGAATGTCGTAGGCTTTTGATCGAAATTAGCGCAAGAGGTTTTACGCTCGCTGACGGCAGAGAAGGATGGGGCTACATAAAGAATAAACCTTTAACTGAGAAATAAGCCTAACAAGACGCTCAAGCTGACTGTGCTAAAGCACAGCTCGCTTAGCTTGGTCGTTAGGGCTCAAAATGAGATTTCGAAAATATGATTGAAATAGGAATAAATGGATTGATTAGATTTCTAAGCTATATCGCACCATTCATAACTCGACGTATGTACACTCAGGAACGACTTGCGTCAAAAGTCAAAATCACAGTTGGAAGTGAAGGTGATGGGGTATATATTCAGGCAGGCCAACTTCCTCGTGTACAAGTGTGGTTAGAAATAACAAATCTAACACCGTTCCCCATTGAACCAGACAGAGTAATTGTGAAACTTTCGTGCGGCCAAGAAATAGCCAAACTCACATTACTTGAGCGTAGAGTAATTCAGTCAACTGAGGAACAACGGTATTTGTTGGAACAGAATCTAACTTCATTTCAAGTAGACGCACTTAGAGAGCAAAGCGAAATTACTAAGGCGCAACTTGAAATATATGGCTTCTTCCTGTCGAAGGTGCACAACTTTTCAATCATCAATAAATATATATCAACTAATAATGTTAGAGTTGTGAATCTTGGCCCAAATAAGCCCTAACAAACACATCAAGATCGTTCGCTCTCGCTCACTGGGACGCCGCTACCGCGGCGCCCCTTATGTGAAACGTTATGTGTAGGAACTCACTATGAATACAGGCAAAATCATATCTGATCAGAAAATATCTACCGCCCATTTGGCGATTTTGTTCGCATTTCTACTAGGCATTGTGAGTAAAGATTCAATATCAAACCATTTAACGAACGCAATCATAATCATTAGTGCTGCAGTTCCATTTTTGGCACTATCAATAATTTTGTATCAACTCCAAAGAGTCACAGAATCCAAGCCTCTTCATCGAATTTATTTTCTCTGCTTCGGCTTAGGAAACTTTTTAGGGGCGCTTTCATTAACCTGCATCTTCTACTCAGCATCAAAAATTGCAGGCATCACGTTTATTGTTCTGAGCCTATTGTTGGCTGTTATAGTCGGACCAATACTTGAAAAAGCAGATCCAACAAAGGCCATTAAAAATAATGAAAACGACTGAAACACATAACACGGCGCTCCACTCGACCAAAAACCGCTTTGCGGTTTTCGTCAGGTGAGCTAGGCGTTAGCAATCTCGAAGCATCGCGCGAATAGGAATGAATATGAAAATAAGCCATATGTTATTTTTCTTTTTAATCACGATTCCCTGCGTGGGAAATGCCACATGGCATGGCCCCAGAATTATAGACAACGGGTAATGATTTTTTTAGCTTATCTTTTTCTCAATCTTTTGACAGCATCTTCGAGATTTGAGAATTTTTCTTCTATATTCCCTTCCCTTAAGTGCAGCACGTATACTTTATCGTAGTAATTATAGTAGGCGTTTTTAACCAAGTTTTTAAAAGATCTTAACTGCCCAACCTCTTTTTCAATATATTCAAAAACATTAAATGTAGTCTTAACTGTCGGCAATTGATTGCCACCAAGTACAACCTTTTCTGGCGATCTAGAGTCTTGATAAACAGTAACCTGGCCGTCAGAAGAAAGGTGAGCATTTAAAATTTGGGCTAAATAATATTCTTGAGTATCGTATTCATCATCATCAATTGGATCGTAGTACTCTACATTCCTTCTATAAATAGTTATACCTTCGTAAAGGTCATACTTTGTAAAAAGGCCTTTTCTACCAATATAGTGCCAACCTTTTTCTTTTAAGTCTTTGATGGCTTCTTCTTGGTTTAAATACTTTTCTTCAAAGATTTTTCGCATCATCAGGTCCTTTATTTTCCATATTTACGTAAAGCCTTTCTTCGCCATTCATTGGTATCAATCCAATAGTCCTCAATATCCCATAACTTTAGCTCTCTCATAAAAAATGGCTGTCCGTCATTATCTAAATAATCGTCACACAAGTTTCTATCCACAATATAAACTGGCATTAAGGTTTTTTCATTAACAAACACCACAGCTCTCCACAGGCCCATCTTAACTTTATTAAACCCTTGCGCTACATGAGTCAGTTTTAATGTCACCTGGCTTGTCAGCCTTTTAGTTATCACACCATTTGAGATCTCATTGTGAAGGTTATCAACCTGCTCTTGGTTTTCTGCCTCGATGCGTTTAACTTCATTTTGAATCCACTCAATTTTTACTGGGTAAACTTTTTGGCATAGGAATAACCACTCATGATTTTCCTTATTCTTAACCGCTTCAGTAATTTCTTCAATTGATGCATCAAAACTTAATTTAGAAAGGTCTACTTCTAATACTGATAGCTCCGCGGATTTGAACTTTTGGATATCACTAAGCTGCTTTTTATTAGTGACAAGAACTTCAATAGCAATCGGTCTAAAGTGGTCTGGGTTAGCGGTAAGGTCTGGAATGATAGTGTTGCTGAATTTAGTTTCTATTAGGGGGCGTGCGGATGTAAAAAGGTTTTTTGTTATAACGTCTTCAATCTCAACTTCAATACCTGTTTTTTCATCAACAGCTCTGAATTGGATTTTTCTAGTATGCTCAAACCGTCCTTCTTCAATAAGGTCTGCAATAATTGATTTCGCAGCATAGTGTAATGGGGATTCATGTGATGCTGTTTGTTCTTTATGAGCGAAGTGATGGCCTCTGTCATGACCTTTTCGAGCAATTAAGGGTTGTTTACAGATTGGACAAAAGTAACCGTTATCTCCACTGTCGGCTTCAGAAATATGTAGTAAGTGTTGTTCTTTATCTAATGCCCAACCGATTTTCATTTGAACGGCTCTTCTAATGGGAGTTAAAACTCTATTTGCAATAACTAATCATCAAGCATTTCATCTCGTGATTTTGTTTGTGTTGTTTGTGTTGTTTGATATTCAGGTGAACTTGGGTCTGTAAAAGCATCTGCTGAAGAGCCACCCAAGTGCTCAACTACATGCTTAACTAAAGAGATATTGCCAAACCATTTTGGTGCCTTAATCATATAGTGTACTGGCCGTTATTGAGATAAGCCTGAAGCACAGGGGGGATGCTTCTTTCGATCAATGAACTGCTAGCCTTTTACTAGGCTACTCGTTTTAAACTTAACAAATACCTTTAATAATGTATGACTTTATTTTAGATATTATTGTATATCTAAAAAACGTATATACGTTTTTTGGATATACGATATTTTCATATCAACTTTAGCTTTTAAAGTTTGGGTTTTTCATAAAGCGTGTTCGTAAAACTAATTCCACCGAGCATAAAAAACCCACTGCATTGAGTGGGTTGTTGGTTTTGTTAGATAGAGTATTGGTCTACCTTTAGCGTTAAAAAATCCGCTTTATATTAGTCTCTTTCTTTGAGAGTGAGCATGTACCCTTCTTCTCTTTTTTAAAGTGGGAGAGCCCTATAGAACGACCTTGCGTAGAAGGTGAAAAGTTTTGTCTAAAATGAAAGGTTAAATCAACTCGACTTACCTTCATAACTATTTGATTAGTCCCTGTGTCCATCTTGCTTCGAGCATTAAAATTTACATCAGTGGGTCTAAAGAAAACATTACCATCAGGAAAAGCGTCTCCATCATTGAAAAAAGACAGTGAAGCCTTTCCAGTGTCTTCATTAGCATAAAAAATAAAACCAGAGTCTTCAAAAGGACAACTCAAATAGGTTGGTTCTGCCAATACAGTCGTAGAGAAGGCGGCTAAAGAGCCTAGTAATAGGTTTTGAATGATTTTCATGATTTCCCCAGGTCAAAATTAAATATCTTTTTATTAAACCACAAACCCACCTGAAAAGAGATGGGTTGTTGGTTCGCAGTTAAGATAATTTAATTTACAGGGCTAGTTTTTATGCGGTCTTGTGCTTTTTAACGGTCTTTATCTGATTGTGAAAGGAGTGAAGCAGCGAGTGATTTTGTCGTAGCATTGTATTTATCGCTTTTAAGAATCTCCGAGGCTCTTGTTTCCATTTCTTTGCCCGTCACTTTATCTGTACTTGACTGAGCTAAGACCGAAGCAGCTAATGTCTTTTGAATTTTAGAAGAACTACTATCGGTTAGTACTTTTGATGCTTCTGAAGATTTTTTCTTAGAGCTTTTTTTGGTATTGGCCATAATGAGTCCTTTTGAGATTGGATATCCTTTTTAGTCACCTAAACTTTCTTCGAAGTGTTGTCTTATATCAGACAGTGATAAAAGTAGAGTCATTGGATCTATTGGTGATTCTTTAAACCCGAAATTTTCATAAAATCGTTTAGCATCTTCAGATATTGCATGAACCAATAAGGCTTTAAAAGCAACATGCTCAGATACTGCAATCGCTCTTAACATACAATCTTTTAAGAGATGACTTCCTAATCTCTGGCCTTGATGGTTAGAATCGATCGCCAGGCGACCCAATACTAAAACGGGTATTGGATTAGGCATATTTCTTCTAGTTTTACTTGGTGCTTCGGAACGATCAACAGCACCGGTTGCAAAGGCGTAATAGCCGATTACCTTGTTGTTGTCACAAATAACAAAACATCTACTGGCATCCCTAGTATCATTCGATAGAGCTTTATTTTCTAACCACTCATTGAGCGAGCCATTTCCACAATCAAATTGTGAAATATCATGATCTTTAGTTAAGCCAGTTGGTGCTGTTATTTGTCCCAAGGAGATTTTTCCTTAAATAATTTTTTCAATTTAACATTTTTATTAATTGGCATATCTAAAGCTTGGTTGAAGTCATTAAATTGTTCATCATTCAATTGAAAAAAGTTTTGATCTAATAAAACTTCTTTTGCTTTTTCATACGCAGCATTAACAATAAATGTCGTTCTGTCTACGTGTTGCACTAACGCAGCTCTATTAATAATAGCTTGCTGTGCAGGCTCGACACGCATATTGATTTGCGCTGTTTTGGCCATTGTTTTCTCTCCGTTTTTAAATCAAACACTGCTTCTTGTCTATACAATGCATATACATATATTATGCCTTACTGACGAATCAGTCAATAAGCCATAACTAATTATTTTTATTATTAACAATTTAATACTACAAATCGTGTATCCATTCCAATGGTCCTACTTGGCTAAATGGAATTACCGAGGCTAATCGTGAAAAAGTGGAGAGGAAGGAGGGTGCTGGGTATTTTGATAAACTGACCCAAGCCTGTTTTGAAGCCCGGGTGTCCGATCGTTAGCGAACAAAGGTTACGCCTTTAAAAATGGAAATTGGTCAAACATGGGTTAGCGATAAAATTATCGTGAAATACAAATAAAGTTCTGCCAACTCAGGGACTGGGGCAACAACCCCATATAGGCTGATAGGCCGTATAAAAAGAAACATAAGCACAGATGTTTTTAGATCGATAGAGCTCGATTTATGGGCATAAAAAACCACTGCAAAGAGTGGGTTTGATATTTTCGCTGTGATTTAAGCGGGTTTGGCAGAGCCAATTTAATCTTTATGTTTGCGTTTGTGGTGCAAGTACATGAGATACAAAGCACCGACAGCAATAATTAATACAGGGACAAGACCTTCCATAGAACCTCACTTCTGTTTTATTCGTCTATAGACTGTTAATAAGGTGAATACCGACAGTCATTAAAACAGTGCCTTTTACCGTTTCCCTCATTTTAACACTTAAGTCTAAAGTGCTATAATTCATTGAAGCTACGATAACAATGCCTGATACGGTTAGAGCGATACCAAAACCTTCAAAAAGTCTTGATACGGTTTTATCGTTTGCATTGTTGACAGTTTTTGCGAAGACTACAAGCCGAGCTATTACGGAAAGTAATGTTATGAAAAAGGCTTCAATAAACTCTTTTATTAGTACCCCCAGTCTTATATAGCCAGCCTATTAAAAAGAGATTCAATTGCGTCTTCTTCAAAGTCGCAAAAATTATTCATATCCTTTGAATTAAATGCATCGGCGATAAGGTTGAGTAAGAAAAAATGATTTCTCAAGACAATGTAGCGGGGCTAACGGTAATTTTTCTAGGCATCGTTCTACTGTTCACTCTATATCTAATAGAAAAGCTTGTTGGCCGTTACAAAGCGAAAAAAAAGAAGAACATCATCCTAAAATTTTAGGTTAACTTCCATTCTAGTTCGACTCATTTCAAATCTGCAATGTGGCAAGCCCCACGTCTTTCCAACGCCCATGGGGGCAATATCTCACCAACCACTTGTATGTTGAAGCGACTAATAATCCGCTACAATTACGAAAGAGTGGACAGAGTGCTTGAATATGAATTCCCAGAAGATTATGAGTCAATCTACAAAACTCAAATTAGCCTGCTAAAGGCAAATAATCAATGTTTGTGTACGAGATGGTATTGCCAATCTAGATTGCTTAAACCGATAGATAAAATTACAATAAAATCATAAAGTAAAAGGAGGTGCACCATGTCAGGATTAGCAGCGACATTTTTAATTATGGGTGTGATTGGACTAGTTGGAACCTGGTATCACCACCGTAAAGATAAGCAAAAAAAATAGAAAATAAAGTCACTAGATGAAACTTGAATTCGCATAAAAAACCGCAATTTAAACCGGTTTAGATGTGTTTTGTTGTTTTTAATCCGTGTGGTGAAAAGGTTTTTCAATCATTTGGCAGTCTGTCAGTTTTGCTATTTTCATAGCAATATCCCATGCGTTTAGTTTACGAGAAAATTCTACTTTTGACTTCGATGATTTTTCGGGGGGATTACACCTCTCTACCAACATCAACTATCGCCAAGCGCCAAAACTTTATTACTAGCCTTTCCCATACAAGTACAAATATTGGCCCATCCAGAAAGCTTATTAGGTTTCAATAGGCATAAAAAACCCGTCACTATGGACGGGTCATTTGTTTAAGCGAAGTGAAATACGTTTTAGTGCTGTCTTCTTCTCTTTTGCTCTTTGCTAATTTGAGTTCCAAGCCAGAAAATGCCGAATCCGAAAACTGCTGCGGGTAATAAAAAAAGCACAGTGTTCATGTTACTCTCCTTTAATAAGCTTTAAACCAATTATACCAAAATTACGGCAAGTGCAGTTCTTGAGAAAAATTTAAGTTCTGGAGTGCTGGTGTTTGATTCCAATAAGCAAGCCAAAAAACGCAGAACCAATTAATACATAACCAAAATTTTCTTTTTTACGAGACAGTTATTCATCGGTAAGAGCTTTCAAGTGTCCAAGAAAATCGTCAATCGCATCTTTCAAAAGAAAGATGAGTGGTAAGGCCTTACCAAACCTTCCTCTTTTGGAAACTGTAGTAGTCAAGTAAAAGTGGCAATATCTCACCAACCACTTGTATGTTGAAGCGACTAATAATCCGCTACAACCAAGAAAGAATGGATAGCGTGCTTAAATATGAATTCCCAGAAGATTATGAGTCAATCTACAAAACTCAAATTAGCCTGCTAAAGGCAAATAATCAATGTTTGTGTACGAAATGGTGCTGCCAATCTAGATTGCTTAAGCCGATAGATAAAATTACAATAAAATCATAATGTAAAAGGAGACTCGCCATGTCAGGATTAGCAGCGACATTTTTAATTATGGGTGTGCTTGCACTAGTTGCAACCTGGTTTGTTCACCCTAAAGATAAGCAAAAACATCGAAAGTAAAGTCACTAGACTAAACTTGAATTCACATAAAACCGCCATTTAAAGCAGTTTAGATGTGTTTTGTTGTTTTTAATCCGTGTGGTGAAAAGGGTTTTCAATTATTTGGCGGTCTGTAAATTTTGCTATTTTTTTAATCAAAGTACTCAGCGTTCTTTCATTTTTTTCAGACAGTAGACAGCTCACCATAATGTGATAACTTATACTTTAATTTGTAGTGGTATTATGAAAATTGTACATATTAGCGATACTCATGGCTTGCACGGACACATGCTTGAAGAGTGGTTGTTTGAAATCTCAGAAAAAGAATGTCCTGATGTAATTGTGCATTCTGGTGATTTTATGCAAAAGTCCATGAATTGGGAGTCTGCAATTGAATTCATAAACTGGTATGCGAACTTACCTTTTAAGAATAAGATTCTTGTTCCAGGAAATCATGATTGTTTTTTACAAAAGTTATCCGAAAATAGTCAGCTAAGAAAAGAGTTTACACCTAGTAATCTTCACCTTCTTATTGATGAAGCCATTATTATTGATGATATAAAGTTTTATGGTTCACCATACACACCAGCATTTATGAATTGGTGTTTTATGCTAGATAAGACTCAACAACGAGTACACTGGGAATCTATCCCCCAAGATACAGCTGTACTAATTACTCATGGCCCAGCTTATGGTGTTTTAGATCAAACGGGGGTTGCATCAAATGCAGGTCATTTGGGTTGTCCTTTTTTAAAAAAACGAATTCAAGAATTAAAATTAAAAGCGCATTTATTTGGACATATTCATGGGGGATATGGAAAGCTCGATATCAATGGTTACTCGGCATTTAACGGTTCAAGCTTAAGTGAGGGTTATCAAGTAACTAATAGACCTCACGTCTTTACTATTTAACTCCAAAATCCTCAAAGGTATTAGATTTTGCACTTACTAGTTGAATGTAAGAAGCATATAACTATGCCGTTTTGATTTTTAGAACTCTTAGCATACATTTTTCATTCCGGCGATTTTTCATATTTCAGCTCTTTGAGGTTCTTAATCATGGTGGTGGGTATGTGGCTTTAATGTATATCAATGTAACTTTGTTCAACAACCTGTATTGTTCATTTATTTTGAACGTGCTATTATTTTGAACAAGTGTGATTTTATATAGGTTATTAAATGAGAGATTCTTTGCGACATCAATTGATTTTAGATAAAGCGGTAGAAGCCTTTTTTAAGGAGACGGGTCTTATTCTAAGGGGGGGTGAGTCTGTCAATTTAGAGCATTCAGGTGAGGTGTTGTGGGTTGAGATGCTAGGGTTTGAACAGGGGTTTTGTGTTTGTGTCCATCCCTCCATTACACTTCAAAATCTCAATGCTGTAATCTATCAAGCTCAGGAGCTTGATAGCCTTTACCCTAAGCTGATCGTAGCAGAGCATGTGAATGCCACTCAGGCAGAGCGTTTAAAAGAAGCTAGAATTCAATTTATCGATACTTGCGGAAATGCTTACCTTCATCAGCCACCTTTACATATTTTTGTAAAGGGCAATAAGCCTGCTAAAAATCCCTTTGTCTCGAAAGCAGGGCGCGCATTTCAATTATCCGGTCTTAAAGTGATTTTTGCGTTATTGCAGAATGCAGATCTTGTTAATCAAACTTATCGAGAAATTGCTGAACAAGCTGGTGTTGCCTTGGGAGGGGTCGGTGAGATTCTCATGGACTTAGTGAATCAAGGTTATCTTGAAAAGATGAATAAGCAGACTCGGCGATTAGTCAATAAAGATAAGTTGTTACAGCGTTGGGTTGAGCATTATCCGAAATTATTTCAGCGTTACCATTTAGGCACTTTTACAACACAAGATCCAAATTGGTGGCAAGGAATGAATGCACAGGCGCTAGAAGTCTTTTGGGGCGGTGAAATCGCTGCACAAGTCTATACGAATTATCTTCAGGCCAAAGAGGGCGTGGTGTTTGTTTCTAAGGATAAAATGGCCGAATTGATTAAGGCTGCCCGCTTGAAAAAAAGACCCGATAATGACCTTGAAGCTATTCGTATTGAACTGGTAGAGCCGTTTTGGCAGCCAGACCTTGCACAATTAAACTCCGGTTTAGCGCCACCCATTTTGGTGTATGCCGATTTGATTACTTCAGGCGATGTGCGAAATTTGGAAACGGCGCAAAGGATTTATGATCAATTCATTGGTTAATTTAAGTGGCAAACTACCCGATGGATTGGCTTCTTTATATTGCGAAGTCTTTTCAGTTGCCAGCGCCTTAAACATTGATTTATTGGTTGTAGGGGCGATGGCGCGGGATTTGATTTTGGTTCATGGCTTTGGGGCAAGGCTAGAGCGCGGTACCCGAGATGTGGATTTTGCCGTGCAAGTTGTAGATTGGCAAAGTTTTGAAACGCTGGTAAGCGCGCTTGTCGCTAGAGGGTTTATTCAGGATCCTCAACGAGTCCATCGATTACATCGTATGGATCAGGGTGGACTACCATGGGAAATAGACCTGTTACCTTTTGGCACTATTGCGGATGAAAATTCGAGTATTCAATGGCCTCCGGATGGTGCGGTGGTGATGACTGTTCTTGGATTTCAAGAGGCATTGACTGATGCAATTAGGGTGCAAATTGGGTCCGCGCAAAATATTACATCCGTTAATGTTGCCTCTCCTGCCGGGTTGAGTCTTTTAAAATTAATTGCTTGGCTTGAAAGAGAACCAGGTATCAGAAGAAAAGATGCACTAGATTTGGATTATTTGATGAAAACGTACTCAAAAATCCCCGTGGTTTTGAGTGCACTTTATGATGACGGGCAAATGGAAGCGCAAGAGTGGGATGAGGTCAAAGCATCGGCAATGAAACTTGGACAAGATGCTGCCAAAATTGCCGAACCAAATACCTATGATTTCTTGGTGGAGCAGTTGTTTCATGATGACGAAAAACTAGAGGTCTTACATAGAGAGATGAAACCAAGCATTCTTCATAGTTATTATGACGGAAGTCTTTTAAAAATTTATGTTGAGGCTTTTGTTTTAGAAAACGTCCAGAAAAGTTAATGACAAGGTGTTTTTCATTCCCGCGAAAGAGTGAAATCCTCAAGGCGGCTAGAGATTCTGAACCAGGTAAAGTGGTCAACTGTATATTTCGGCACTTATAACTTAATCCTGATAGATGCCTTTTCATTTGTTTTTATCCATACAAAATGGTCTGTTTGACTACAATAGACTTACCACATTTAGCATCACCAGTAAAAAATACATAGCATGTTCTCTTTTACCTGCCTGGTTTACAAACACCATTTCAATACGACCATGCGTACCCAAGCGGGATTTTGTGTCTTTTTGGGTAGTAAATACAGTATTACGTGTTAAACCTAAATTGTCTTTCCAGTACCGTTTCGCTTTCGTGATATGTGTGGGTTTCATCTGACCAGAATGCCTTAGAATGAACTTAATGGATATGTCCATTTTTTGAGCAAATTCAACCAATATTTTGCCGCTGGTTACATCTCGAAATATCAGGTGGTAGTCCTGCTGAATCTGTAAGCTGTCAGTATCGGATGAGTAAGGATAAAACCTGCTCGCAAAGGTGTCCAAGAGCGCTTCTAATGCACGAGGACACGCCGTATTCTCCTGAGCAGTAAATTGGTATACATCCGCAATTTTTTCCAAATAGCCCGCTAATTTAGATTGTTCCGCAAGATATAACGGGCGAATCCGAAATGCAGGGTTATCCTTAAACAGTGTGAACAGTTTCTGTGCTTCCTTGCGTGAAAACCCTAAGCTAGAAATATTTCCTATTGAATTGAAATGGTAAAGAAATGCCATGTAATGAAAATAGGGTATGTTTGAGGTAATTGGCTCGATACACTTTTGAGCCTCTTCTGGAGCACTCCATTCTTCACGTAAATTCAGTAAGCTTCGATGTCTTTTAGCTTTTAATTCTGGAATGGACTTTGTCAGACGAGTTAAAGCAAAATCAAAACGTGCTTTGTGCTTTTTTAAAGTACTGATTGGAATCTTGGTTAAACCGTGCAAATCGTCAATAGTCAGGTTGGATACAAGCGAGTCTTGGTAAAGCATGTTAATCAAATCCACGCTGTGAATATAATGCTCTAAGGTGGTTTCAATTGAGCCATGACCTACTCTTTGCACCAGCCAATAAGGGTATTTTTTGCTTTTTAGCTGAGTAGGTAAGTGTTTAAGTTTACGGACATTAGCTTGCTGTAACCAGGCTTGGGTTTTAGGTAGGTGAGCAAAGTTATCATCAATATTCAAATCCAATTCAGAGATAGCGGCAGATAAAAAATGCCAAGAGGCAAAGCTATGCCTTAAGTGATGGTATTTCAAACTGTTATCTCTACACACTTCTCGAATAAGGCACATTAACTTCTTTTTAAGCTCTTCTACGGATTTGAGCTTGCAACCGCTGGCTTCTGTTGAAAATAAATAATGGCGTTTTTTGTCTTTTGGAAAACGGCCAAAACGTTTTTGTTGAGATTGATGGTATTCATTCAAAAATTTAACTTCATCAGCAGTCAATAAATCCATCAGTTTTTGAGCCCGCTTTGCATTAAGACTCTTGGTTTTTCGATCTTCACTTTCTCGAATAAGGAGTTGAGGACTTTTGTCACAAAATAGATAATCCATAAACTTTAATTCAATGGCTTCAGTTATACGAAGTCCAAGACGAAATCCAAGTATAAAAATAGCCAACATGATCTTGTAAGACTCTTCCCCTGCATATTTCGTTATTAAGCCTTTAAGTGAGGTTTTTATGGATTCATATTCATCAAAACTGATTATGTTCGCATTGACCGCCATGTCCGTCATGGAAGGATTGCCAAAGACCTCTTCTTTATGTTGAATTTTTTCACAACGATGCGTTTTTTCTAACCAGGTATTAAAGTCGCGTAAGTGGTATTGAATATCGTTTTTATTTTTTATTGAAATGGCTTGTTCAATCACCTCTCTAAAAATAGCGACTCGTTCTTCGGCGTTTATTTTTTGTAAAAACAGAGTGTTCGATATCGCAATAAGATGGCGACTAATCGCGCTGATTTTTTTGAGAACTGGCACAGGCTTCTTCTTAAATTGCCCCTTGTGATTTAACTGTAGATAGCTTTTCCCCCAGTCTAAAATTAACAAATAATTGTCTTTTAGTTTTGGTACAAGCAAAGCGTACTGTTTATTTATTTCAGTAAAATGTTTCGCATGATTTGATTTACCAACACTGACATCAAATATCTTTCGGATTTCAGAAAAGGCATGGCTTCGAGGGTGTGTTTGTTCGAGAATGTTTTCATCATCGAACTCAATCGTTGAACTTACGTTTGGCTCTGTTCGAAACAGTCTTTTGGTTGCAGAATCGTTTAAGGAGTGATTGACGTGTTTACCCGCGTTGCAGGCCAACAGAATAGGGCTCCAATATTTAGATTGATATAGTGCCATCCATTGACACCAGCCATGTAGGCTAGTGGGAAAAATAGATACCTTGAGCGACCAGGTTTTTAAAATAGCACGCATTGATTCGAGCAAATATTGATGAAGAGACTTATCTTGTTGTTTTAACGATGCCATTTCCCAAGGTTCTATTCGATAGATAAGCGCTTCGGTTTGCTTGGAAAGAAAGAATTTTTTGGGTGGGTTAGCTGCATGAATGATAATTTCAAAAAATAACCGTCCTTTAAAGTATTGGTAGCTCTCAAGGTTATGAAATTGTTCCATAATGGATATTACATGCTTGTGGTGTAGCACACCGCTGTCGAATAACAGGCTAAACGTAAGCAATGCTATCTGTTCTTGTGCTGTTAACGTTTTGGGCTGAAAGCTGTTTGAAGTAACAGCATCCTGATAACTTTGATGTAAAGATTCTATAAACAGGTAGCGTTGCCACTGCTTTTGTTCAGCAATGGGGTTTTTAATGCGGACAACTTTATGGATTTCATGAATATAGGGTAGCTGCCATATATTTTCAATATTACCTTGCTCGACCAGCATGTTATACATTTGAGAGGCGGTTGCTAAGATATCCACCCCAGCACTTAATTTCCCCAAGTGCTTTTCTATTTTTTTTGGATCTATGGCAATACTTGGATGATAGAGTAAGCTGGTATCGATTTCGCTTTTAGGATTAAACAAAAAGGTGAGCAGTGAACTAGTGAGTATTTCACCCGTTTTCGCTTTTTCACTCGGTGTATCCGGTTTATTTTGTTTTAATTTATCGGTGACTCTGGCTTGGCTAATCTGTATATGCTGTCGTACTTCATCATTTTCAGCGTCTGCTAATTTTTGCGTCCAAAACTGGAGTATGGCTTGTTGAATAGCCTTTCTTTCTACTAAGAAGGCTGGATTTATTTCGCAAATATCAGTTTGTTCCATCGATAAATTCCTCCTTAAAGGGGGAGTTCACCGTAAATTCTTTGTAGAGCATATCAATAGTTTTTTTCACCTCTTTTCGAAAGTCTCTAGGGTTAAACAGGCCTCTTGGATTCCAGGTTTCTGTGCCGAGATGTCGGTGGCCCATTAGTTCATCGATATACTCAGGATTTAAGCCACGTTCAATTAAGGTAGAGCGAAAAAAATGTCTATTGGCATTGGGTCTAAGAGAAGAAAATATTTGGGCCTCCTTGCCTAGTAATGTAAAAGCAATTTTTGCAGCCAGGGTTCGTGTATAGGGTATGGCAACAAAGGTCTCATGATCGTTCCGATACTCAATCAGAAAAAACCCAGGAAATGAATGCCCTCGTTTATCACTCAACTTTGCGTCCAGCCAGTTCTCTGAACGGGCTATTTTGTCAATGCTAGATTTTTTAAAACCAGGTTGTTTTTTCAGTTTATGCAATAAAAAAGAAATGCGTTCCATAAAGCTTTCAAGCTCTTTTACCAGTTTTGGTGGGAGGTAGCCAAGTCTCGTTGTGTAGCCATTGTTAATGTTCTTATCATTCAGCGTGTAGAAGTTTTCAAAATCCAGTTGTCTAGGAGAGATAAATGGGTTTTTTACGTCTCTCGCACCTGTTACATAACTCTGATGAGTTTCCATAAAAATCATCAGCAAATTAAGTGTATTAATCACAGTCTCAATTGACCAGTTTTTACTAGCCTGTGCTAAATAGGTTTTTTGAATAACACTGGATAAATGGTTTAAAAACTTAACGACTTCATACTTTTTCGGTCTAAAGGCATCGCCATGAGCTAAAAATGATTTGGCATTTGGTTTATCGTCTATCTGCAGCTCTTCAAAAAACAAGCTGTTAATAGCTTGTCGGTAAACGGTCTGCAAATAAGAATGCTCAACCGTTGTATAGTGCTTTTGTGTCGAAGAAATTACATCTTCTCGACCAGATATAGCTGCTGTCGCCCATAGATCTCCATTCGAATAAAACAATACCTTTTTAGCAAAGTTATTTTGAATTAGATTTATGGTTACTCGGGAGTCCAGTTTATAGCTCTTTATGGCTTCTTTAATATCACCTTGATTTATGTCATCGCGTATAGCAGACGATTTTTTGACTTCATCCCGTGTGTAGTACGCGCTAAGTAAATTGAATAGTATCGATTGGATTCGACGAGGTACAGCAAGCTTTACCATGCCATATTTAATATTAAAGTAAAAAGAAGTCGTTTTGGAAGGCTGGCTATATACAGGGGTAGGGATGAACACAAATGAACAATCTTCACTTAAGTTGATGTAGCGTGTTCTAAGCTTAGGCTTAACCGCTAGCCAGCGTAAGTAATGAGACTGCATCAGGTCGTAGCCTGTGAATAATGATAAAGCCAGTAACATCGATACTCGCATTTTTTTTTCAGATACGCCAGGTTTAGAAGCCGTTTTTTCCAATCCGACGAGTATTTTTTCGAGTTCGGCTGGTGTTAACTCATCTTTTAAAAATTGATTTTGTTTTTCAAGTTGCTGTAGTTGAGCCGCACGATTGAAAACTCTGACTTCAGGAAGTGCCTCGTCTGAAGTCGCTCCATCAATGTACACCTCTTCAATGAGTTCATCACTAGCTGTGTCTTCGTAGGATTCCCAGTCGTTTTTGGAGAGAGTATTTAGTGTTCTAATTGTTTGTCCAGAATCGAGAAAACTTTCTTTAATAAGTGTTTTGGAGTTGATCTCAATCCAAGAGTTATTGGATGTTCTTTTTCCTGGCCCGCCTCCAGACCCGCTTTGGTGCTTTTTTAAGTCCACTTTTTTATAGAATTTATTTAAAAATCTGACAATGGTTTTTATACTCTTAATGAGTTTTATGTTTTGCTCTGCTGGAAGTTTACTTTCTAAGGACATTAAGGTTGCTATAAAGTCTTCAGTGTCTTCATACTCAGCTTCAATGTTCAGAGTTTTTAATTCTTCTTCATGTAGCGATCTTATAGCCCCCGATATGTGAGAGTCAAAGTTGCAATAAAAAGGCCTGTAAAAAAAAGCGTTGAATACAATTGATTTAAGAGACATCAAATCGTGAATGTACTTCTTTTTTTCTTCTGATGGGGCGTGAATAACTGGTTCAATTAACGAAAGGTAAATAAAGTGATGGCTTTTCATTCCATAAATGGCACGCGTGATCTGAGTTTGAATTTCGTCGGAATCGATAGGCTTTGAGAAATTATCTTGAATCGCTTGTATGAGTTTTTCGCTACTCAAAAAAGCATATGTTTCTGACTGCTTTTCGAAAAAAGATAGGGCAGTATTTATAATCTGTCTTATATCATGCCAGCGTTCAGAGAACTCGTGCGCGTTTTCAATAAGCTTGTCTTCAATCAATATTTGATGCATCTGTTCAATGTGACGTAAAACATCGACGATAAAAATTAAAGGGGTTGCTGTGATTGATTTTTTATTTTCTTGCCCTGCATCGTATTTATTTAAGCTAATAGGTGCAATCCGCTCGTAGAGTTCTGAAGCTGCATGAGAATTGATACCGGGAACGCATGAAAACAAGTCATCTTGAATAGAAAATTTTTGGCGGAATTGAGCAAAAGAAGAGTGAACAATCTTTTTACGATAAGCGTCTAATTTTAGACTTGTTATTGTTGGTTTTGAAGCCATATGTGATTGTCTTTATGTCATTATCTACGCTCTTAATTGTTCCATCTGTGGCGGAAAATAGCAACTAAATAACCTTATATAACTTTAACTACTTTTCAATAGGCATAAAAAAACCGCTGTTTAAAGCGGTTTAGATGCGTTTTTGTTGTTTTCGGTCTGTGTGGTGAAAAGGGTTTTCAATCTTGCTCTACCGACTGAGCTATCAGGCCAAAATAGAATGTGCGTATTGTATAGAGGGGGCTTTGGGCTGTCAAATTTTATTTTGAAAATAGTGAATTTATTTGCTGTGACAGATCTGTGCCAGTTTTTTATCTGGTTTCCTAAAAAAGACCGAGTGACGCCGCTTGCTAATAACTTAATTCCTTTGCTTGAAACCCCGTTGCAAAAGGGCTCTGGCTCAGTCTATTTGCCGGATGCGTTGGCTAAAAAGTATCCCAATGCAGACAAGGAGTTGAATTGGCAGTATGTTTTTCCGAGCCGTAATTTGGCGGAAGCTTCTCGCTCTGGGGGGATTCTCCGCCATCATATTGACCAATCGGTGGTTAATAAAGCCATTAAGCGGGCAGTAAAGCAGTGCGGTATTGATAAAAAGGTAAGTGCGCATACCTTTAGGCACTCGTTTGCCACTCATTTATTGCAAACGGGTATCGATATTCGCACGATTCAATTGTTATTAGGGCATGCCGATTTACAAACCACCATGATTTATACCCACGTTTTAAAACAAGGTAGGCAAGGGGTTGTTAGCCCTTTTGATAGTTTGTAATACGCTTAGCAAAAAAGGGCTCTGCCCTTTGACCTTTTTTCCGGAAATGCAGCTTAACACCCTACTTTTAACTTCGGTTAAAAATGGGGGGATTACAACCCGGTACTCGTTACCACAGCATACGGTGTGGTGACTGGTGTGAGAATGTGTTTTTTGATGAAGATAGTGAGAGTTAAGTGGTCATAAATATTAACAATGGGCGCTAATATTGTTTTAGCCGTCATTGATAGGGCTATATAGAGCGTCCTGTTATAGTGAGTTATAACTCACGGGGAATACTTTTAATCCAGTTTTCAGAGTAGATACGCGTGTCGCCCTCATAGGCATCCAGCTCGGCATGAATGTGAAAGTGGGTGGTGTCGGCGGTCAGTACAGTATGAGTGGTGGTGCGAACAAACCATTCTCCGCGACGAAACGTGCGTTCGGTTCGAGTCTCGCCACGAACTGAAGTGAAATCATCATCTTCATAGGTGTACCATTCCCAAGTACGATCTCCCACCTCCATGTCGATTTCCTCGATGCAGTATACCCCTTCATCCTTGATTACTTCCAGAGTTGAAACGTCATTCGCCAAGTCTCGGTGCACCAGCCAGTTATGATGCGGTGGCTCGATGTGTTTGATGCGAGACGACGGCGCGCCTTCGGCCTGCTCGAAGCGTATTTCTGCATCTTCGGGTTGTGCCTCACGTATCGGTAATTTCAAGGCACTGTTATTAAGGTGCAAGGTCAAACACACAGATTCAGGAGACGGCCAGGCGAGCGGCCAGTAAGACGTCGATAAAGACAGACGCAACCGATGACCCGCAGGAAATTGCTGGGCAATATGGTTCATCTTCACCCGCACACGGTAGCGATGACCGGGTTCCAACGGTTCAGGCACGGCATCGCCGTTGCGATGGGTAAGATTGAGCAGGCCATAGCTGACGCGGGTAGCTTTGTCATCTGGTGCCACATCGGAGAGTCGTACAGCAATCATTGCAACGGGGCGGTTAGCGGCCACTTCCAGTTCTACCTCGGGTGCCCCCAGAATTGCCATCGGTTCCAGCAGGGGATCACTGTCGTAGACTAGTGCCCCACCATCCTCTTCACGTTGGTCATGTGGCAGGTCAGGAGCCGCAGTGTAGGAGCACCACTTACCGGCATAGAGGCCGACACTGAGGGGTGATTGCAGGCTTTGCGTCGTTGCTTCCTTGCGGCGTTTCGTATGATCTGAAACGAGACGATAAGGGCTAAGCGGATAGGATTGCCAGTTAATATTGGGTGAGGGCCACTGTTGTTCTCCGACCCAGTGTCCAGGTCGTTGGGGGTAACGGGTGGTAGGGGGAACACTCTCCTGCATCCAGGCACGCAACATCGGCTCCTGCATAATCCCGGTTTCCCGACCCTTGAGCCAGTAGTCCCACCAGCGCAAGCATTCTTGCAGAAAGCCTATGGCGGGTCCTGGTTTTCCTAGATGAGGGTACTTGTGACCCCAGGGGCCGACCAACCCCTGACGTGGTACAGAGAGGTGCTCCAGTAGGCGGAAGATGGCGTTGGTGTAGCCGTCAGACCAGCCGCCGACTGCCATGACAGGGCAGCGAATCGCGGCATAGTCCTCGCATACCGAACCGTGTTTCCAATACTCATCCCGGTGCTGATGGCGCAACCAGGTATCGAGCCATAAGCCACAGCCAGAGAGTCTTTCCAACCACATCTCACGCCATCGATCTCCCACCAGTTGCGGATCGGGAGGGCAGGTATTGACGGAAAACATGGTCGTTGACTCGGAGAGATTATCGCTCAGCAGACACCCTCCCATGTAGTGCATGTTGTCGAGATATAGATCATCGGTGGAGCAGGCGGTGATGATCGCTTTGAGTCCGGCCGGTTGCAGGGCGGCGATTTGCAGGCTGTTAAATCCCCCCCAGGATATCCCCATCATTCCTACCTGGCCATTGCACCAAGGCTGTTCTGTCAACCAGCGAATCACGTCCACTCCGTCATCCATTTCCTGTTGCCGATACTGATCGACCATTACTCCTTCTGACTCCCCCGAACCTCTCATGTCGACCCGAATGCAGGCATACCCATGTCCAGCCAGGTAACGGTGGGTGATATCGTCGCGCACTCGGGTGAGATCGCGCTTGCGATAGGGAATATATTCGAATATGGCGGGTACCGGAGATACTTCGGCTCCCTCTGGTAACCACATTCGAGCCGCTAACCGGGTACCGTCCGGCATGGTAATAAGAGTATGTTCGACCTCGGTCACAGCATAGGGGAAGGAATCAACGATTTTCATGTCTGCTCCGTGTGTTGGTGTCGATGGGGTTCGGCGAATTCGAAGCTAAGCATTTCCTGGCAAAGTGCATAGCGCTGCAATAACTGTGGATGGTTGTCGGCACCAAGCAGGATGATCGCAATCTCATAGCTGTAGCTATCTTGATCGCGCAGGTCGGAGAGCATCATCCCTTCTTGTGCTTCGATATAGATCTCGATGCCGGGGAAAGCTTGTTGTACCTTGGCGATCTCCTCCAAGCTAGGTGTGCGCGTGACCAATGCATCCTCATAGTGGCGCCACATAAATTTGGCAGCGCATTTAAATTGCCCTTCCGGACGTGGATAGTCGGGCTTCTTGCCTAACGCCAATTCTACCGCCACCTCATGATTGGATGAACCATGCACCTTTTCGAACATATCACTGAGCGATTGGGAAATGCGTGGATTGACCTCAATGAGTTTGAGGTCGTCATTGGATTCGTCCCAGATGAATTCTAGATTGAAGGCTGAGTTATCCAGTTCGAGGCTGGAGAGTAGCCGCTCGGTCACTTCAATGCTTTTTTCCTGGATGTATTGTGGCCAGACAGAAGGGTATTCATAACGCATGAAACTTCTGCCGGCTGCATCCTTGACCGAATCTGTGATACCGTTGATGTGTACTTTACCCTTATAGATATAGCCTTCCGGACCATTTTGGCGGTTACCTTGAATGATCGTCTCGGCGATACAATGATTGCCGCCGATGTCCTTTACTTCTGGCGGAAGCGTAGCATGCTTTAAGGCTAGATTAAACGCGTTACCGATGCGCGAAATCTTGTTGCGGATGGTCGGCAGGTGTTGGTAAAAAGTCTGTTCGTTATCAATGTAAAACCCGAGATAGGAACCAAAGGATTTAATCGGCTTGATCCAGAAAGGATATGGTAGGTTGATCTGTGACAGCGGATCATCGGCAAAAGGGTCAAAGGCACAGAAGTCGGGAATATGTTCGGGGATAATCTTCTGCTGTTCCAGCCGTGCCCAGTATTTGTGACCACATTTTAGGACGCTTTCCAGCGATGGTGACGGAAGGCCGAACTTTTTGCAAAGTACTGGCAGCATGGTATCGGCGGGAAAATCCCAATGACTGACGATGGCATCTATGCTGCCCGGAAATTGCTTTAGCTGTTCCTCAGCTTTCTTCAGCATGGAATCATATGGGTAGTCGAGGGGTTTGACGACCTCTTTATATTCCAAAAGAGCGTGGAAGCGATAATGCTCCGCATTGCGGATACCTTCCAGTTTGCGAAGATTATATGGATCAAGTCCAATAACAAAGATGTTCTTATTAGTACTCACTGGCAAGCTCCTGAGCATTTCTACCACACACTGATAAATGCCACTATGTATTTAAACTGAATTTTTTGTATTTCTTCCTAAGGGATGTGACTGCTTAAGTAATCAGTTTATTCTAAATTGATCTAACCATCAAAGAATTACTGTAAAACTAAGTCATTTTCATTATCTTTAATTCTATTGGCTTCAGACGAAGTTATCAACTTGCTTGAATTTACTCAGAGGTTTACTTGAATAGAATCGGCATATCTATTTATTTTTCAGGGTCTGTTTTTCGTGTTTTGATTTTATTTAGCTATTTTAATTCTGAGCTGATTTTTAGCTGTGCCTTTTTCAAGTTATTAAAAAATGGTAAGGTTCCAATAACGTCGGAAGCCATTTTCAGATGTCTTCGGTCATATCGTTCACACAAAAGGGGTGACCATGTATAGCTTTCTGGAACAGAGTTCGCTGATTCTAAAAGAGGCGGGCAAGATTGGTCAAATTGACCCGAATGTGATGCAACTGTTGGATGCAGCTCAGAGAGTCATCTCTTTTCGCATACCCCTAAAAATGGACGATGGTTCGTTTCGGGTGTTTGATGCTCACCGGGTTCGTTATAACGATGCGCTGGGACCAACTCGTGATGGTACGCGAATTTCGCCCGAGCTTGATTTGGACGAGGTCAAGGCTCTAGCTTTGATTATGTCTATCAAACACGCTGCCGGTAAAATCCCCGCTGGGGGCGGAAAAGGTGGAATCGCTGCCGACCCGAAAGAGTTGAGTGTTCGAGAGCTTGAGGCGCTGTGCCGAGGCTATATGCGACACCTGCATTCCAGTGGTTCCGCTTATGATGTTCCTGGAGCCGATGTGGGCACCAACCCGCAGACGATGGCTTGGATGTTGGATGAATTTGAATCTATTCATAATCGACACCAGCCGACGGCAGTCAATGATAAACCACCGATTCTGGGAGGCACTTTAGGTGGTTATGAAGCGACAGGAAGTGGGGTTTTTGAGGTCTTTGAGGAGGCGGCACGCGAAATCGGGCTCGAAATCGAAGGTGCTTGTGTTGCCATTCAAGGGTTTGGACAGGTTGGTTCAGTTGCCGCGCAACGTTTTTTTGAAGCAGGTTGTAAAGTAATTGCCATCAGCGATAGCCGTGGCGGTGTCTTTAGTGAGAACGGCATAGATGTAGCAGCATTGATTGAGCATAAACAGAAAACCGGCCAAGTTATGGGGCTGGAGGGAACACGTAGTGTGACCAATGAGGAGTTGATTGCCTGCGACTGTGATGTATTAGTGCCAGCAGCCTTGCAAGGAGTGATTACCTCAGATAATGCGGCGCAAGTTAAAGCGCGTTTATTGATCGAGGCCGCCAATGCCCCGACCACGATGGAGGCGGATGGGATTCTGGCGGAAAAAGGCGTTACGGTGATACCGGATGTGCTTACAAATGCCGGTAGCGTGCATCTGTGTCAGATGGAGAGAACCCAAGGGTTGTATGATAATTACTGGGATGAAGAGACCATAAACCATTTACGTCGTGAGCGATTATCAGCTGGATTTCATGCCGCTTTGAATACTGCGGCACGCTACCAAGTGTCATCGTTACGAATCGGAGCCTGGATCAATGCACTTCAACGCATGGAAGAGGCGATCAAGATGCGCGGTTGGTGTTGATAATGGATTATTCAAACCGGTATTGCCAAGTCTAGGCCCCCGGTTGGCGAACACTTCAGCTCAGGGTTTTCTCGCTGGATTAATTCTATCGCTACGGCGGCATTGCGGACCCGCTCCTTGATCATGTTATCGTGGTATTCGGGCGGATTCCAAGGAGCGTAGAGCTGGCTTTCGGACGGGCCTGGTTCAAATTTGAAGTAGCAGGGGGCAGTGATACGAGCGATCTCAGCGGCTTCGTAGAAACGCACGAACCCCCCCATTGAGTTGACCAGGCAAAGGTAGATATCCATCGGAATGTCAATGCTGCTGCGTATGGCCGAGAGCATTGGTAGGTCCAAATCGGCTAAAGGGTTAAGGGTGTTTGCTCCAAGCGACTGGGCAACTTTGGCACCGGCTGGATTGGCTTGACCGGCGAAGACGGAAAGTTTAAAGATAACGTCAGCGGGGATAACGCCTTTTTGTTTAAGCTGTGTGACGAGCCAGAGCAGACCTTCATCGGCGACCAAAAATCCGCGAATGCCTGCCTGAATACAGCGGTCAACATCCTTGAGCCAGTGACGTACGCCTGTCATGCCGCGCATGCGCATTCCGGATACCAATCCTTCGTCAGTAAGCATCTGGCGGCCGTTGTCCCAGGCTCGGCGAGGTCCTGGCGTCATGACCACTTCTATGCGTTTTTCCTTGGCGATCTGGGCGAAGTCGTTGAGTTCGGATTGGGTCAGATAGGTTGCGCCACCGACAGTGGCGATAATTCTGTGAACCGGAATATGTTGGCTTTCGGTTTCACGGATCAACGTTTCCAGAGCTGAAACACGCTCCACACCGGAGATTTCGATGCGGTAGTGACCGCCGTCGGGAAAACGCAGTTCCGACGAAGGTAGGTGGAGGTTGTCCTGAGTAGGCAGTCCAAGCTCTTCCAGTACCTGTTCTAGATTTTGCATGTTGTCTCCTTCCTAAAAGAAATTTAATATAAGAAATTACGTTGTATGTAAGTCATATTAACGCTGTTATGGTTATCACCACAAGGGGCCTAAATGTCCAAGCGAGATCTAGTATGGATAAAAGATTTGCTAAAGAATCCGATCGAACACTATCCGCAGGCGACGGTAGCGGCGTTTGACCCTACTTGCGGAGAACAGCCGCGCCGTCAATTGGATGAGAAGCGTACCCGATTGTTTCTTGAACGGTTGGCTCAAACCGGGGCTGAAGCGGTACTCATTGCTTCTTCAACGGGACAGGGGCACCTTCGAACGGTATCGGAGTTAGAAAGCTGGTTCCGCTGTGCCGCCTCGGCAGAGACGGGTGCCATGCGTTTGATTGGGTTGCTGCGTCCCGAAGATGGTGTGGAAGCCTGCGAACATTTGATGGATGTGTTCTGCGAGAGTGGTTATCCGATTGTCTTTTTCCGACCAGGAAATGATTTGCCCGCTGATGCAGATACAAAGCAAGTGGCCGATAGTCTGGCACCCCTCGTAGCGGCTGCGGCCAAGCGCGGACTGGCGGTCGGACTTTATTCCATTTCAGATGTCAGTGGTCTGCCGTTGACACCTGAGACGGTGGCAGAATTGATTCAGCGCCCTGGAGGCGATCATGTTGTCGCAGTTAAGGTGACCGAAGCCAACTATGAAGCCAGCACCGCTGGTTTTTTAGCCCATACAGGATTGAAAAACTTAAAGATCGTTCAGGGCTGGGATCCCTTTTTGAGTCGGGCTTTACAAGACGGACCGCGCTTTGACAAGCTGGCACGGCAGCGAGTCGGTATTACTTCAGGAATGATGTCTCTGGCGATCTATCAGTATGGCTATATGCTTCAACAGGCGCAGGCCGAAAATTGGTCTGAATTGGCACGCGCGCAAAATGCAGTGACACCGCTTTTTTCGGCAATGCAGGATGATACGGAGCATTTTGCTGACTTGCAGCGCGCAAAGTATCTGATGGGGCTGGGGCAACCTATTTTGGGAAGGGTGACAGCTGCACAGGTTGAACGGCTATTTGAAGTCTTAAATAAGGTAGAAAATCGGGCGGATCGGGTGCGGCTATCGAAAAGCCTGGATCTCATGAAGGATGGCCCATACCATCAACGCTTGTTGCAACTTTATCAAGCTTAATGGTGGAGCACCCGAGTCGTTTTTATTGAAGGCTTTATTCTCACAGTTTTCTTTCACTCCGTACTAGACTAGTTTGTTTAGAGTTTTTAAACCGTGTTTAAGACACGGGTTTTTTATTTCTATTTTCTGATCTGCTTTGAAAGACTAGAATGGAAAGTGTGCCTTTTTGATGGGAGTGAAGCCATGCGCGAAGCTAAAATGCTCTTGATGTATTAGAGTTTAAAGACTACAGAATTTATCATAGTAAGTTATTCGCAAGTCAGCATAACCACATTAATGGTATTGAGAGTTTTTGGAGCCAAGGCAAGAGGCATATGTGGAAGTTTAACGGTATACCAAGAAGCCATTTTTACCTCTTTTTAAAGGAATGTGAATGGGATTTCAACGACAGTGCCCTAAAATTTCAATTAAGACTATTGAATCAATGGGGTAAAAAGGAACTGGACTAGTTTTATAGGACAGTCCCTAACATTGTTCTGAAAGAAACAGACTCGCAGCACGGTTGTCCTGGGGTAAATATTGCAGGTTTCAGTTAATTGATTGATTCAAAGAGCGAATGTTTTATACAAAAAAAACCACTAGCAGAAATGCTAGCGGTTTTTAAGGGTTAAAATTTAAAGGTGTCTTTCTATAGCATGTTAATTAGTATTTCGATCCTGAGTATTTATAACTTTTCCACCCGTTATGGTCAGAGTCTTTCGATCCTGAGTGTTTATCACTTTTCCACCCATTATGGTCAGAGTCTTTCGATCTTGAGTGTTTATCACTTTTCCACCCATTATGGTCTGAGCCTTTCGATCCTTTGTGTTTAGAGCTTTTTGGCCCCTTTTTAGTTGGGCAATAATGATCTGGTTTAGGCTGATGAATTGTGACAGCAGTTAAATTGTCGCAAGTCGCGCCAGAAGCATTGCCGCTAATGGTAATCACATTTTCAGTTTCGGCTGATAAAGTTTCAGTGCGTTCAAGCGTTACTGAATCGCCAGGATTTAATGTGCCAATAGGCGTGTTTGGAACAATACCAAACAGATCATTCACCTCTGTATTATCAATAATTGAGGCGCCAGAGTTCGTCACTAGATAACCAAACGTTACACTTGCTGAGCCCTTGGCTGGGATTTCACACGCTAAAGCAGGTTCAGAGGTTGTCGTTTCAACTACGTCACCCTCTTTATCAACAAATGCGATAACCGTCCAGTTCGAAGAAGCTGGATTTGAACTATCAGAGCCCTTAGTGCTTTTTGATCCCTTCTTAGTATCACAATGGTCTTTAGATTCAGGTGGGTTTAGAGGGGCGGGAAGACCTACCGTGTAAGGCACAGAGCAACTCGTATGGATAATCTCTTCTTCACCGTTAATATAAACGCTTAACTTAGAGCCAAGGTCTGTTGGACGAGCATCAATGGTATAACCGTTTTGGTTTGCAGAAGTTAGAATGGTCACGCCCGAAATTAAGTCGGTGGTATAAGAAGCATAACCTTCATTTTTACCAACAAATTCAACGGTTGCATTGTAAAGATCCGGTCCGGTATATTTAAATGTGGTTGCTGCGATTTTTGCATCACAAGCCGGTTTAGTCGGAGGCATTTCAACCACGCAGGTAGCTAAGACCTCAATTGAACACTGAGTTACGATTGTGGGAATGCCACCAAAAGTTCCTTTAGAGCCTCCTTCAAATGCAGACGTAAAGTCAGTAAAAGTAGAGCTTTCGCTGATGATTGAGATACCGATACTGCCCATTGGGTAATATGCTGCTAAAGCGCCACCTGTTACCGAAAAGGTATAGTTGTATAAATCGTTATTTCCATCATCTTGAAAACCAAACTCTAGGACTTCGGCCGTTAATAAGGTACCTGAATAATCAACGTTACCGTCACCATCCGTATCAATTTCACCGATAATAATAAGGTCGTCGCCAGGTACGCCACCAATTAAATTACCAGAACTATCCACTTCAATATTAATCGAAACACTTTCACTTCCCGATCCTGGATTAATGAATCGTGGCGGCGTAATCGCAGAAAATCGAGCTGCGATTGGCAATGCCTCGGTTTTTAAAATGCCGGTATTTGGATCAAACGTCGTTGTTCCAGTATTATCAAATGCAACCAAAGGAAAGCTCAAGGCAGGTAGTGTAATTAATTCTGCTTTGGCGGTATTGGCGGCGCCTAAAGACAATGAGGCTATAATTGCTAAGCCTAGAGTCTTGATTTTTAGCATAGAGGGCTTCATGTGTAAACTCCTATAAGTAAGATTAGGCTTGTTTTGCTGAACGACGAGCAAATCCTGCGACAGTCAGGAGTCCTAAAGCAAATAACGCGTAAGTGCTTGGTTCTGGAATCGCGCTGACACCGGTGTCGGATTGTCCATAACCAAAACCAGCAAGCCCGGAATTGTTGTTCCAGTCTGAGGAAAATGAACTTGAGTAACCACTGTTGCTTAAAATGATACCGCCTAATCCACTGTATAAACTTTGAGCATCACCACCTGTTACGCCAAACGTAAATTCAAGCGTTTCTGTTGTGCCAAAACCAAAGTTATTCAATGCACCAGTTAATAATATGCCAGAGTTATAACCTAAGCTCGCAATCGTTCCGCCAATGGTAAAGAGTCCGCTAGTAAGCGTTCCTGAATCATCGATGGTCGCATTTAAGTTAAAAGTACCACCAGTAATACCGCTGATTCCCGAGTTACTAAATTGCGTTGCAAACCCACTGACTACTAGCTGGTCTGTACTTGCCGTATAAGTCACATCTAAGAATGATGATAATATATCGGGTTCAGCTTCAAGCGTTAAATCGAGGGTTGTAGCTTGCGCCTGAATAGAGAGGGATAACATGCTGAAGCCTAAAAAGAAGGCGCCAAGTGTTTTAGATAGATTGGAAGATTTCATATTAATTCCTTAATTTTAAATAATGGGAAATTATTTTAATTAAAGACTTAAAGACATTTTCTCGAAGCAAGACCAGAATTATCCGGCGGCTTTTTCGGGGGGCTTTCTTAAAGGCTTTGAAAATGAACATTACTTTTCAAACGCTAAACAACGCTGTTTAGGGTCATTACAGTAAATTTTCTTTCATTTTAAATAAAAGCGCCTGACATGTATAGTTAAAATTACCTATAAGGGTAGATCAAATCACTATATATAAGTAATTCCTGTTGAGTTTAAGGGTGTGAATCCTCTTGTGCGTCACGGATGCGTTCTAGGCGCTTTTGCTCTTCTTCCATGGCGGCTTTAATTTCTTGCATGACACTATCGACATCGGCTTCTTGTTCAACTTCGTCGAATCTGCCTGTCAGTTCTATCTCTGGGTCGAGTTCTCCGGCTTCAAAAAGTGCCCAAATCTCTTTCGCGTATTGGGTTTTTAGTAAGTCCGGGGCGTATTGCGCATAGTAATTGGTCATATTGTCAACGTCACGAGTCAGCATGCGTTTGGCGTTATTATTGGCCGCGGCATCTACCGCTTGAGGTAAGTCAATAATCACTGGACCGTAGCTATCTACGAGTACGTTAAACTCCGATAAATCCCCGTGTATTAGGCCTGCATAAAGCATTAACATTATATAGTGCATAACCACAGCGTGGTCTTCTCTGGCTTGTTCGGCATCCATTGATACATCATTTAGGCGTGGAGCCACATGATCGTCTTCATCGGTAATGAGTTCCATCAATAGGACGCCATCAAAACAACCATAGGGTTCAGGAACACGAACGCCAACCGCTGCCAGGCGATAAAGCGCATCGACTTCGGCATTTTGCCAAACATCTTCTTGCTCTTTACGGCCAAATTTAGAACCTTTTTCCATGGCTCTAGCACGACGGCTATTGCGAACCTTGCGGCCTTCTTGGTATTCCACGGCTTTCTTGAAACTGCGTTTATTGGCTTCTTTATAGACTTTGGCACAGCGAATTTCAGTGCCACAACGCACCACAAAAACGTCTGCTTCTTTACCACTCATGAGTGGGCGGAGGACTTCATCTACCAGGCCGTCTTCGACTAGGGGTAAAATGCGTATTGGAGTTTTCATGGAGTCCTTATCCGTATTGGGAATGTTGAGTATATTTTGAGCACATTTGAGTGCCTTATTAAGGCGTTATGATACACGTCTTAATCTCGCTATATGATAGGGTTTAAGTGCGTTGGATTCAAGCTGTCGATGATTGGTCGTTTTAGGTGCGATAAAGTCTGTTCTTTTGCGATGAAATGCGCGGTGTCACAAACTTTGCATTATTTAGGGAGTGGGGCAGGTGCTTAGAATAAACAGCCGTTACGGGAGGCTAAAAGGGCTGTCTGTTTGCGGATTGGTTTTCTGAATGAGGATTAAACGAATTTATAGATTGAAGAGGTCGCTTGCTTTTGCTACGCTCATATTCGTATTGAGTCAATTAGTAATGAATTCAGGCGAGCGAAGCCTATTCATCGAGTAGGATTGAAAAACACCGTCGTTAATCGTTAAGCAGTTAATGCTCAACCCACGCACCAGTAAACCGATCGTTTGAGGTTAGGAGTCTATTATGAAAGCGTCAGATTTATTTGTTAAAGCCCTGGAAGCGGAAGGGGTTGAATATATTTTTGGAATTCCTGGAGAAGAAAACCTGGATTTACTGAATTCTCTCAAAGATTCTCACATTAAATTGATTGTGACGCGACATGAGCAAGCGGCAGGTTTTATGGCGGCGACTTATGGTCGTTTAACCGGTAAGGCAGGCGTTTGCCTATCAACACTGGGACCTGGCGCGACCAATTTGGTCACGGCGGCGGCTTATGCCAATTTGGGCGCCATGCCGATGGTAATGATTACCGGGCAAAAACCGATTAAGTCGAGTAAGCAGGGGCAGTTCCAGATTATTGACGTGGTCGATATGATGCAGCCAATCACTAAATACGCTTGTCAAATTACCAGTGGACATAATATCCCCGCACGAATTCGTGAGGCTTTTAGAATCGCTAAAACCGAACGTCCGGGGGCGGTGCATTTGGAGTTGCCAGAGGATATAGCCGCCGAACAGACTGATAGTCAGGTGATAGAACAAAGCGCTCATCGTCGCCCTTTAGCAGAAGACAAAGGGGTCGAAACGGCTGTATCGATGATTGAAAAGGCCAAGCATCCTCTGATTTTAATTGGCGCAGCGGCCAATCGAAAAACCACCGGAAAAATGGTTCGACAGTTAATTGATCAAACCGGGATTCCATTTTTTACTACGCAAATGGGCAAAGGCGTGGTGGACGAACGCCATCATCTGTATTTGGGTTGTGCAGCCTTATCCGATCACGACTTTGTCAATGCGGCGCTTAAAAAAGCCGATCTTATTGTCAATATTGGCCATGATGTAGTCGAAAAGCCCCCTTTTTTTATGAAGCAAGATGGGTTTAAAGTCATTCATGTCAACTTTACCAACGCCTCGGTTGACCCCGTCTACTTTCCTCAGGCAGACGTAGTGGGAGATATCGCCAATAGTGTTTACCAAATTAAGTCCAGGCTGAAGAACCAGTCGCATTGGCAATTTTCTTGTTTTATGGATATTAAAGTTCATATTGACCGCAATCTGGCAGAAGGTATAGATGACAATCGCTTTCCTGTTTATCCGCAACGCTTGGTGAGCGACATACGCAAAGTGGTGCCCGAAACCGGGATTGTCGCTTTAGATAATGGTGTCTATAAAATTTGGTTTGCGCGCAATTATCCCGCGTATCATCACAATACCATTCTTTTAGATAATGCTTTGGCCTCCATGGGCGCAGGACTGCCGTCGGCGATTGCGGCAAAACTGGTGTCGCCTGAGGCCAAGGTCATGGCAATTTGTGGGGATGGCGGATTTATGATGAACTCGCAAGAGTTAGAGACCGCAGTGCGTTTAAAATTGGATTTAGTGGTACTTATTTTAAATGATAATGCCTATGGCATGATTCGCTGGAAACAAGCCAATATGGGCTTTGAGGACTTTGGTCTGGAATTGAATAACCCCGATTTTGTGCTGTATGCACAAAGTTATGGGGCTTTTGGTCATCGGGTAATTAGTGCGGATGATGTGATACCCACCATTGAAAAGTGCTATCAGCAAGGCGGGGTTCATGTGGTCGAAGTGCCCATTGACTATTCTGATAATGATCGTATCTTAAATCATGAGATTAGAGAACAGAGCGGGGCTTTAAGCGAACGTTTGAGTCATAAATAAGCGGAAGCTTGCGGCTCTTCGTACTAAGGTTGCCCATTACCACGGTAACAAAGTTTGTATGAATGCCAAAGTGGATTGTGTTTACAAGCCTTAAGGGTACTCCGAAAAATCATCATGGCTATGAACATAGCCCATCTTCCCTCAGCCTACGTTTAAAACACGGTAGGGCTGAACATCCTGTAACGACTGTGTTTTGTGCCCCCCTTGATTAATAAAATTCAGAAAATCCATCGGTAACTTTTTAGTCCATTGTTTGCTTGTTTGAATCAATTTACGTTTGCTGTATGTGATATTCACAAAGAGTGAGTTAAATTGCTAGGGGTAGTGTAGAAAAATTGAATCTAGAGTAGGTGGAATACTTATGCAAGGTAGCACTAAAAAATGGTAATGTAGTCAACATGTTAAGAAAATATATGGTGTAAAAACACAGATGGTAAGTAACTTTTAATGATGATTGTTGTCGCCAAGATCACAAGCTTCTCGGGAATCATTAAGGTTCTTAATTCTGATACGGGAGACGTTCGAGCAGTCGTCACAGGCGATGAGATTTTCTACAATGAGATTATTCTTAGTTCCGAGAACGCTTCCGTTTCAATTGCCATGATTGATGGCCGCGCTTTTGTTTTGGGTGAGAACTTTCGTCTAGCGATTGATACACTTGTCATTTCTGACAGCTTAATGCAAAAGTTAACGTTGTTATTGGGCGATTCTCAGAATAGTTTTGACAATAATAAAAAACTTTTAGAAGTAGAGTTCAAAACAGAGTTAGTCGAATTAAATCGCCGAGAGGTAGTTGATTCCGAGATCCAACAAGGGCAAGCAAAGATAGATTCCTCTAATCAGCAAGCAGCAATCACTGTGCGTACTGCTGCAGAGGGTAAGGTTGCTTCTGGTTTTTATCCCGAAGCTAAAGATGATACTGCCCAGCGGGAATTTTCAGAAGAGGGCAGTGATAGAGCTTTTACCACGATCATTCCAAAATTAATTTTAACGGGTGACAGCCTATTGATTGAAGGCAATCAAGTCGCTTATACCCTAACACTAGATATTCCTCCCTTCTCTGCCTTCTCTGTCACCGTTGCCGTTAGCCTTGTTTCTACACAAACGGGGGATTTGGAGACGACAGCTCAAACGATTAATTTTGCACCAGGCCAAATTACGGCTGCTTTTACAGTTCAAACCCATGATGATTTTTTTGCAGATAATGGCGAGATTTATCAAGTCAATGTAGTTGCGACTTCTGGTGGCGGCTACACAGGCCAGCCTGTTTTTCCGCTTGGGCTCAAGACGACCATTACGGATGATTCAAATCCAAATACCCCCTACAATCCAGATGACAGTATCGAACTAGGGACGGACGATACCATCACGATTAAGCTCTTTGGATTAGATGGCGACGGTAATCGTGTTGCGGTGAATGATGTTAAAGAAGGTAATCAAGCCAGTTATGTCGTCATTGCTTTTGACAAAGTAGGGAGTGAACTAAGTCTAGCAGGGACTGTTGAAGTCGCGTTGGTCGATAACACGGCAACAGGTATTGCCAGTGAGACAAAAAAAGACGGTTCTCAAGATTACATCGGTAGCTCGAAAATCGTTGCCTTGGGCGCAATTTTTACCATTGAAACGATTGATGATTACAGCACGGACAATGGCGAAACCTTTACCCTTGCGATTACTGACGAAAGCTTCAGTCATGCCACGGCTTACGAAAGTGTCAATCATGATTTAACCTCTGTGCTGACGACCATTATTGATGGAGTTACTGAACCAGATGGTGGTACAGGTTTGACTGATATCGTTTATGTTCAGCTGAATGGCAGCGTTATGGTCAATGAAGTGGATGGCGAAGTGATTCAACATTCGTTAAGTTTGGTGGATAAGTTGGGGGGTCCGGTAAATTTGGCGGCTGGAGAAACGATTACGATAACGGTTGCTTATAGTGACACGGTTGGAGTGCCTGGTGTTTTGGAGGCTGATTTTGCTCCGCCGCGCGTAACAGAGGTTGTTATTGTTGGAGACGGCACAGCTACATACTTTTTTGAGAACCGGGTCAAAGGGGATCTTATTAATGAAGGGGATGAAGGTTATACCGTTACACTCTCTTCAATAGATTCACATAGCAACTTTTTTGAAAATGTTGAGGTGGCTAGTCTTAACAGTGCAACGGCGCTTATTGAAGAGAATATTGTTTTAGAGGCTGATTTTGCCACGGTGATAGAGGGTGGCGTCGAAATTACAAATATTACGCACGGTAACTTGTTGGCGAATGACATTGAGCTGGGTCAAGCTGGCGTTATAACGAGCTTTGCCTATATAGATGAATTGGGCGCTTCTCAAAGCACCATCTTAGTGGCTGGTACTGCCACCGTTAATACGCAATACGGTTCTTTAACGGTTGAAGATATTGGTGACTGGAGTTTTACTTCCGACCTGACTGAAACTCATATCAATGGCGCTGATTTGAGTGAGTTAATCACCATTACGGTCACGGACGACAACGGTAAAACAGAAGACTCTGTCTTTACGATTGCCGTGTCAGATGCCGTGCCAATCGCGAAGAATGACCCTTTGAGAACGGTGGTTGAAAACGCCTCCGATACGACTAATGCCATTGTTGGCAATGTAATAGATAACACGATTGACAATGCAGGCGATGATGAACTTGGCGTCGATACGCCTGTATTTTTACTCGATTTCTCCTATCTGAATATTGATGGAGATTTAACACTCTATACTTTTGGTGCAGGAGAAACTGAAAAAACGGTTACAGCGCAAAGTGGTGCTTTAACCGTTGAGACTAATGGTGATTGGTCCTTTACACCGGCAACCAATTTAGATCATAGTTTAGCGGAGAATATCAGCGCGGATTTCGCCTATACCCTAATCGATGCAGATGGTTCTGAATCAGCGAGTGCGACTCAATATATTGATGTGTTAGATGGTGCTGACCCCGCGATTACTGAACTAGATATTGATGATACAGTGGTGGATGAAGAAAATTTAGCGACGGGTACAAGCCCTGTTCCTGCTAATTTAACGGTGGCAGGTAACTTAGGGGTGGCTACAGGGACCGATACCTTGGATGTCACATTTGATTCAACCAAGTTACCAGACCTGGTAGCTTTAGGTTATCAATCTGGCGGGGTTGATTTGGCCTATAGTTTAACGGATTCGTATACATTAACGGCAATGGCTGGCCTTGATACGGTCTTTACAGTAACCATTACCAATCCAGACAATGCTGGCGCAGGTTACAGTTTTACACTGAATAAGCCATTGGATCATCCTAATGCATCTGGTGAAAACACCTTGCCTTTGAATTTTGATTTTATTGTCACTGACCACGATGGCGACACGGTCACTAATCAATTTACCGTGACGCTCATAGATGATATTCCTGTAGCGGCGAGCAATACGGATGCAATTACTGAAGATGCTGCACCTAACACGATAAGTGATAGCCTTTTTACCAACGATGAGGTGGGGGCCGATTATATCGCTACGCCAGTAACGGGTATAGCGGCAGGTAATGTTGGTGTCGATGTGGCTGGAAATGTGGGCTCTAGTGTGGTCGGAATCTACGGTAGTCTTGTGCTTAATAATGATGGTAGTTACACCTATACGTTAAATAATACAGACCCTGATACGGAAGCTTTGAAAGCCGGACAATTGGTTGATGAAGTCTTTACTTACACCATTACCGATAATGATGGCGATATGGCCACCTCCATCCTAACAATTACCATTACCGGCACCAACGACGTCCCTGTGATTACGAATGCCGGAGCTCAGCTTGCAGGAAGTGTGATCGAATCTGGTCATCTTGATGATGGCACGGTTTTCGCAGGCACTGTCAGCGCGACTGATACCCTCAGCGCCAGCGATGTTGATATCGATGCGACTCAAAACTGGACACTCCAAGGTACGCCCGACACCACCTACGGCACGATGGCATTAGTGGCTGCAACTGGTGTTTGGACCTACACGCTCGACAATACTTTAGCCGCGACACAAGCCCTTAAAGAAGGTCAAAGCGAGGCGGTTACCTACACCGCCCGAGTCACCGACGACATAGGCGCCTATGTCGATCAAACGATTACCCTCACCATTACCGGCACCAACGATGTCCCTGTGATTACCAATGCAGGGACGGAACTAGTCGGCAGTGTGACCGAAGCTGGACACGAAGACAACGGCACAGTGATTGCCGGCACCCTCAGCGACAGCGGTACCCTCAGCGCAAGCGATGTTGATATCGATGCGACTCAAAACTGGACACTGCAAGGTACGCCCGACACCACCTACGGCACGATGGCATTAGTGGCTGCAACTGGTGTTTGGACCTACACGCTCGACAATACTTTAGCCGCGACACAAGCCCTTAAAGAAGGGCAAAGCGAAGCTGTTACCTACACAGCCCGAGTCACCGACGATAAAGGCACCTATGTTGACCAAACGATTACCATCACCATCACCGGTACCAACGATGTACCTGTCCTTGATTTGGACGGCAGTACTGCTGGCAATGATTATGCAAACACCTTTCATGAAAATGGTAGTCCTATTGGTCTTGCAGACACGGATATTTCGATTACGGATTTTGATAATACGTTGATTAAATCAGCATCGATTGTATTAACGAATGCCCAAGTGGACGACGCTTTAAGTGTCGTAGCTGTTGACGCTAAATTTGGTGCGACGATAACGGGCACGGCACCTGGTATCGTGACCGTTAATTTAACGGGGTCGTATCCATTGGCTGATTATCAGACGGCCATTCAAGCGATTACCTTTCGAAATGATTCAGAAATTCCCAATGAATCTGACAGAACAATCAATATCACACTGACAGATAATCTGGATGCAGTTAGTAATACCGCCGTTTCAACGATTCATGTCAATGCCAAACCCGACCTGCTTGATAATTCGACAGAAGTGGTTGAAGGCAATATCACGATTACTCAAGCGAGCGTTGATCCAAACTCATTAACGGAAGGGAATTTGTTGGATAACGATGAAAAAGGCACGCCTGTAGGAACCATTACCTCGTTTACCTATCTTGATGAAGCTGCGGTTGTGCAAGATGGTGTCGTAGGGGGTTCAACGAATACCCAGTATGGAACCATAACGCTTGCCGCGAATGGTGAATGGACTTATCAATCGGATGCGACCGAAATCCAAGATCCTACAATTCCTACTATTGCGACAGATTCTATTGTGTATACCGTGACGGATGGTAATGGGGATACTGCAACCGCGACATTCACTATTAATGTGTTAGATGGTGCTGATCCTACTATTTTGACACCGGTCAATAGCACGATTGACGAAGCTGATTTGGGGTTGGGTTCAGCTTTGGTTACACAGACTCAGAGTGGTTTATTATCGGTGGTTAAAGGTACCGATGCTATTACGACCAAATTTACCACCACGGTTGCTGAACTGGATCTATTAGGCTTGAGTTCTGGAGGCGTTGTTTTGGCTTATACCGTCACAGATACGACGATTGTCGCTAAGGCTGGAGCGACAGTTGTTTTTGACGTGACATTAAATAATACAACGAGTAATAGTGCGGGTTATGACTTTGTCTTGAAGCGTCCTCTTGATCATGATGAGATAGGAGAAACAGAAAGCTTATCTATTCCTTTTGATTTTGTTGTGATTGATAGTGATGACCATGATGGGGTTCTAACCGATAACAATGATTCTGCCAACGGTAGTTTTTCAGTCACGGTGCTAGATTCAGTTCCCCGTGTAAATGACTTCTCGTTGATTATGAATGAAGGCAACGGGACCGACTCTACAATCATTCGTATCAGCCAAGATGATTTAACGACAGTCGATATAACACATTTTAATGGCATTGCAACGGGCGGTATTTCGTTAGGGGTAGCGGCTTCGACCTTGGTAAAAGATACCGATGGCAACGATGACATCGGCACACTCACCAATAACGGTGATGGCACCTTAACCTTTGTGCCCGTGGCAGATTACAGCCAATACAGCACAGATCTACCAACCTTCTCCTATAGTGTGGTGGATGATGATGGTGATGCTGCAACTGCAACGGTAACCGTGCAAGTTGATCCGGTTGCAGATGCAGCCACTATGGCTGCCAATGCAACGGTTAGCACAACGGAAGACGCAGGTAATGCTTCAGAGGGGACGAACAGTGTTGCGTTAGCTCTAACGTTACCAACACTTAATGATCAAACCGATCAAAATGATATCGGTGGCGTGAGTACCGGTGACAATCCAGAGCGTTTGGGGTATATCACGGTTAGTTTTAATAGCGGTAATGGTTCTGTGAACGGCGCGATTGTTGAAAAATCAGATGGCACCGACTTGTTTACAGTGAATGGCGCTGCTCTCATGACCATTTATATCACACCAGACGGTTCAGCCAATACGGCTTATCATTACACGGGGCTTAATCCTGATGGGGTCGGTGTCATAAAACTAACGGAAGCGGAGTATGCAGGGTTAAAAATCATTCACCCTGAAGACAATGCAATCGATATCAATCTGACGATTTCGGTCACCTCACATGAAGTGCAGGACGATGGGTTATTGCTTGCTGTTGACGTTTCTTCTACAGCAACTCCTCAGGTGGTGACTGTTGATGTGCAGGCGGTGACCGATAGCATTTCACTTCTCTATAATCAGCAGGGCGTTGAAGGCGGCACAGATTTTACGGATTATCTCCATTCGACAACAGGCTATGAAGGATTGGTCGGTACGATTGATTTAGGGACCTTGTTAGATGCCACTTCAGGCGATTTAGATGGTTCCGAAAACCGTTCCTATATTGTGAGCGGGATTCCAGAAGGCTCTGTTGTCAATGTTGGCGGGTCTGCCGCGACGGTTGCGGCTGGGCAAACCAGTGTCACCGTTAATTTTCCAGATAATACCGTGGCCGACCCAAGCTTTACCATGACTTTGCCAGAGCATTACAGCGGCAGTATTAACGGCACGATTACCTTAAGTGTGACGGATACCGATGCGGACTCAATCGGTGCTGTAACGACCCTGACGGCTGCGGTGAGTTTCGATATTGAGGTACTGGCTGTCGCAGATAATGCCCTGTTGAGCATTTCGGATGCTACGGGTGATGAAGATGCCGGGCGTAGCGCAGGCAATACCTCTACGGTGATTGCGACTGCAGAAGCGATTGATGATGCTGTCAATGGCATTGAATTGTCTATTGACGTTACTTCAGATGATATCGATGGTTCGGAAACCTTTAACGTCACCATTGATAATATTCCAGATGGCGGCTCCCTCTTTTATCAAGATGGGGCAACAGCCTATGTGTTTGACGAGACTGATGTCGGTAGCATTGTTCGAGATGGTGACACCGATAAAGAGTTGATTATTGCCAGTAATGGGGATGGCACTTGGAAAGTCCTTATCGAAAGCTATGACAGTTTGAATCCCCCTAAGTTTATCCCGCCTCACAATAGCGATGATGACTATGTCTTTAGCGTATCGGCCACAATAACAGACGATTCAGGGATACTAGGCGATATTGTTACGGGAGGTGCTACAGGGCCTTTTGATTTGAACGTGACAGTCAATGGCGTGGCAGATAATTTATCTTTAACATCGGCTGCAACGTCCGGTGACGCGGGTCAAGAGATTGCGATTAATCTCGGTGCGATAGTTGCAGATTTAGATGGTTCTGAAACGGTAACCCTAACGTTAACAGGCCTGGGTGCGGGGGCCTATTTTAAGGTGTCTGGGGTTGATATCCCTTTTGCATCAACCGGTACGGCTGCAGAAGCGATTTATAGTGGTGATACTTATACCTTGTCAGGGATTTCGGCAAGTGAGATTAACGCATTGACCTTGGTTCAATCTAGTTTAGCAACGACGACTATTACGGTCACTGCGCAGATGGTGGAGGCGAATGGTTCGGTCTCGACCCCTATCGCTGGGGTGGCTGCTGATTTCGATATTACCATTAATGCCGTTACGCCAACGACCGGCGATGATATTTTGTACCTGGGTGCGGGGGATGACATTATTGATGGTCTTGCTGGCAGCGATACAATAACGGGTGGACTCGGCACTGATTCTTTAACAGGAGGAGTTGGCGCAGATATCTTTGCCATTGCTTATAATGAAGACAGTGTTGACTTGATTACTGATTTTGAGGATGCGGTGGATAAGCTAGATATTTCAGATATTTTGGATGACCCTGGTGCAATCATCAACTCCACGACTTTAAATGAATACTTGGAATTTAATCAGGTTGGAGCGGATTTACAGATAACGATTGATTCGAATGGCGAATCAACAGGGGGTGGTTCAATTTACCAGGTTACCTTGGAAAACATGTTGATTGCGCAGATTGATGAGAGTGATATTATTGATTAGTGAGCGAACTTCCAAAGGGGGTAGGAATCATTATTCCTATCAGCGTTCATTCTCAAAATAAAAAAGGCAAGCCAGAAGTGTTTCTGGCTTGCCTTTTTTGTAGGTCGATTGTCATAAATCTGATTTAAGGGTTTATTTAAAACAGTAAATCAATAAGCCAATATTGGCGACCAAAGACAACAACGCAGTAGCTTTCCAAAACAGTACTGGATTACGTTCCAATAGCGGCTTGTAGGCATCTTCGTACTGGCTATCTTGTGGCGTACTGATATCATGCAAAAACTCAGAGAGCAACTGATAGCGTTTACTTGGATCGGGTGCGCAGGCTTTTTTAAGTGCACTGTCCACCCAAGCAGGCAAATCAGGGCGATATTGGCGCACCGAAATATACTGCATGTGACTGTAGTTTTTTAGCTGGAACTTATGAATGCTCTGCTCTTTAAAGGGGTATTCTCCAGTGAGCATCTCATAAGTGATGACCCCTAACGAGAACAGGTCGGCATTTTTGCCGGCGCGTTCGCCCATCATGTACTCGGGGGCGGTGTAGTTGAGCGTGCCTTCTGGATGTTGGCGTTCCAAAACGCTGGCCAATTCCGCCAGGCCTGCCGCATGTACCGCACCAAAATCGATAACCTTAATACGATCAGCACTGTTGATCATGACATTATCAGACTTCAAATCCTGATGGATGACATCCTGTCGATGTAAGCTACGTAAAGCACTGGCGAGCTGATCAATATAGGCTCTAACTTGTTTAAGGGGTGGGTGCGGATGATCAATTATCCATTGGCTAATGGTCTGACCCTTAATGTATTCAGTCGTAAAGTAGAGGAACTGCTTTGGACGGTTCGAGCGATAAGTTTTCATCAGGCCAGGGTGTGACAGGCGTTGTCCAATCCACTCTTCTCTGACAAATCCATCCAGATACCAAGGGTCATCACAGTAGTTTTGTGATGGCGTCTTGAGGACCAGTTCCTTGCCGGTTTCTAGATCCTTAGCCAAGTAGATTTGACTGCGTGCGGATAGGCTGAGCTCTTGGGTGATTTCGTAGCCATCGATTTTCATGCCGGGTTCTAGTTCCGGTGGAAAGGGTAGTTGTGACAACTTGTTATAGACTTCCTCTTTCGTCTCATTAGGCAGTTGTTTGATGCGAACCACTTGTGCCGTGAGATTGTCATTGGACTGGTTGGCAATGGCTTTTTCGACCATTCTCTGCGCCATCTCAGTTTCCGATGCATTGGAACTTAAGTGTTGAATCATGATCTCGTCAGTGATGAATTCATGCACGCCATCGGTGGTGAATAAAAACAGGTCGTTTTCTTCTAAGGCTTCGGTTTTAAAGTCGATTTGCAGTGAAGTATCGACCCCTAAGGCACGGCTCAGATAGCTACGTTCTTTATTAAGCCAGGTAATATGGTCTTTAGTGAGAAGCTTTAACGCACCTTTACGAAAACGGTACACACGTGAGTCGCCAATGTGCAAAATATAGGCGGTGGTCGATTTAAAGACGACCGCATCAAACGTGGTGACCCAGCCTTTGAGGTCGGATGCTTGGCTGCTGCCCTGCTTGTAAAGCCAGCTATTAATCGAGCTGATAATTTGCTGGCAAGACTTTTTGGTGCTCCAAGTATCTGGAGTCGAGTAATAGTCTTGAATAAAGCTTTTAACGGCCGTCTCACTGGCCTGTTTGGCCGCTTCACTGCTACTGACGCCATCGGCAATGACGGCAACGGCACCTTTAAAGTCCAAAGCATTGTCTAGCGGGATGCAATAATTCACTGAATCTTGGTTTTCAGGTTTAACACCGGCTGTACTGTGAAAACCCGCACTGATTATTAAAGGTAAAGCCATTCAGAACCTCTTTGCTAGAGATGAAAAAAGCCAGGTTACACCCGCAACCTGGCTTTTCTGTTTTAGATTAAGTCAGATTAACTTAATGATTATTTAACATCAATCATTTGTACCGTGCCATCCGGCATGACTTCAGTCATTTGACCTTTAGGCTCTTCTAGGAAGAAGATAATCATGGCTAAGACAAACGCTGCGACAGCCCCAATTACTAAGAAGAATACATCATAGTCTACTAAGCTGTTGACCGTTAGGAACATAACTGCACCCACATTACCGTAAGCGCCCGCCATACCGGCAATCTGTCCCGTCATTCGGCGTTGAATCAAAGGGACCATTGCAAATACCGCGCCAGAACCTGCTTTAGAGAATATGCCTGCGATAATGGTAATGCCGACCACCAATTCAACCGACCATGACTTGTCAACAGTGCCTAAGAATAAGAAGCTGGCTGCAATCCCAGTGAAAACGATTAAGAGCGTTCTACGACGACCAATTTTATCACTGATCCAACCGCCACCAGGACGTGCGACTAGGTTGATGAATGGGTAGATGCCGGCTAATAAAGCGGCGGTGATTTTAGGCAGTTCAAACCATGAAACATAGAACATCGCTAGCATCGAAACGACCGCTAGCTCTGTACCGAAAGTTACCAGGTAAGCCCAGTCTAAAATAGCAACTTGTTTGAATTTATAACGGTGCAGTTCTGGAACGGGTTCCGTAAAGATATGCTTATTGACTTGCCAAATTTTCCAAACTTGTAGCGCGTAAGTACCGATTAAAGCGGCATAGATAGCAAGCGTTGTTTCACTGGTAATCAGTCCCATTTTCTCTGGAGAAAGCTTCCAGGTTAAAACCGCTAATGCTAGGTATAAAGGGATGTTCATAACAATGTATAAAATCAAATCACCTTTAGAAGTCACTTCCATCGCACCGGTTTTCTTTGGCTTGAAGTAAGTTGAACCTTTAGGTGTATCGGTTACGCTGAAGAAGTAAATGACACCATAAATCATCGCCGCGATACTGGCGAAGGTAATCGCATAACGCCAACCATCCACATCACCCATTGCAACCGCAATAAACGGTAAAGTCATGGCTGCACCCGCAGAACCGAAGTTACCCCAACCGCCGTAGATACCTTGTGCAATACCGGTTTGCTTCGCAGGGAACCATTCAGAAATCATGCGAATACCGACGACAAAACCAGCCCCGATGAAACCAGATAAGAATCTTAATAACGCCAGTTGTTCATAAGTCTGAGCCCACGCAAAAGCGATACTGACTGAGCCACCTAGGATGAGGATCGAAGCGTACATGATTTTAGGTCCGTACTTATCGACCAATATACCGACCACAATTCGGGCAGGAATTGTCATAGCGACGTTTAGAATTAACAGGACTTTCGCTTGTTGATTGGTTAAATCAAGCGCTTCTTGAATGAATGGCATCATCGGTCCTAAACCTAGCCAGACCACAAAAGACATAAAGAAGGCAAACCACGTTAAGTGCAGTATGCGAGAGTTTCCTGAAAAGGAAAGTAGGTTGAATTTACCGTCATTGGTAGACATCGTAATACCTCAGTGTATTTAATAGCTTAATCAGGGCTTCTCTTAGAACTATTTATGCCACATGTAACAAGGCTTTAAATATCAGTTAGTTAAGTGTTTTTGTGTAGGTTTTTAGGGCTGTGACAAGGGTTTTGGTAATTATAATGGTGCCTGTTTGTATCGATATTGGTGCGAGTGATGTTTTGTAAAGCTGTTTTAAGATGCTTGTTTTATATCAACTTGTTGATAATAAAAGGAAAATACGTCATTAAAAAAACTGGCATAGAAGTTGTTATTAACAAGCAAAACTTAACCACTTGGTATTCATCGCTTTAGACCTCTGCTTAATGGCAGGGCGCTAAATTTGAATATTAGTCAGAGGAATGCAATGAAGCAAAAACTGATTCTTATCGGTTCAGGAATGGTCGGCGCGCGATTTATCGAACGCCTATTACATGAAGCGCCCGATACATATGATATTCGCGTCTTTAATAAAGAACCGACCGGTGGTTATAACCGCATTATGCTTTCCCCAGTGCTTTCTGGCGAGAAAACCCTTCCCGAAATAATGACCCACGATCATGACTGGTTTGAAGAACGCGATGTTCATCTGCAAGCCAGTACCGAGATTGTCGCCGTCAATCAACAAGCTAAAACCGTGACCACTGATTTAGGTGCTGTCTATTCCTACGATACCTTGGTAATTGCCACGGGTTCAAAACCTTTTGTGATTCCTGCTCCGGGCGCGGATTTACCGGGCGTCGTGACGTTTCGAGATACGCGTGATGTCAATCTCATGCTCGAAGCTTCTGCTAAACATCTTAAAGCAGTGGTGATAGGCGGCGGTCTGTTAGGCCTTGAAGCGGCCAACGGTTTGATGATCCGCGGCATGGAAGTTACCGTTGTACATCGCGGAGATGTCCTGATGAATATGCAGATGGATCGTGTTTCTGGCGGGTTGCTACAAAAAAGCCTTGAAGACAAAGGCATGAAGTTTGCCATGTCTGCCAACACCGCTGAAATTCTCGGTGAAACCTGTGTAACTGGTGTGAAATTGGCAGATGGCCAAGTCATTGAGACTGATTTAGTGGTGATGGCGGTCGGAATTCGTCCCAATGTCGGTGTAGGCAAAAAACTCGGTTTAGAGATCAATCATGGCATTATCGTCAATGACCAATTAGAAACCTCTGCAGACAATATCTATGCCTTAGGCGAGTGTGTTGAACATCGCGGTTTGCTATACGGTTTGGTGGCACCGCTTTATGAGCAGGCTCAGGTCTTGGCAGAGACATTGGCGGGTAAGCCATCCGCTTATCAAGGCAGCTTTATCTCTACCAAATTAAAAGTCACCGGCATCAGCTTGTTTTCAGCAGGCGCGTTCGAGGATTCAGCGGATTCAGAATCCCTGGTCTATCAAGATTTAAGTCAAAACATCTATCGCAAGATTGTTTTGAAAAACAACAAAATTCAGGGTGCAGTGATGTTTGGTGATGTCACTGGCTCTAATTGGATATTTGATAATTTAGTTGAGCAGAATAATATGTCTGCTTATCGAGATACATTAGTTTTTGGTGAAGGTTTTCAGCCTTCGTCAGACAAAAAGGTAGAAAAGGAAGCTGTCGCATGAGTAAGCAGAAAATAGTCGTTATCGGTAATGGGATGGTGGGTCATAACTTCATCGAGAAACTAGTCGCCAGCGAAGGCTATGCAAATTTTGAGGTGCATACTTTTTGCGAAGAACCTCGTCTTGCTTACGATCGCGTTTACCTCTCTTCTTATTTCTCTGGTAAAACCGCTGAAGACCTCTCTTTGGTAAAGCCTGGTTTTTATGAGCAGAATGGCATTACCGTCTATCTAAACGATAAAGCGGTGGATATAGATCGTACTGCTAAAACGGTCACTTCTGAGGCGGGTGTCACGATCGCTTATGACAAATTGATTATGGCGACCGGTTCTTACCCGTTTGTGCCGCCAATTAAGGGCAATGATCGTGAAGGCTGTTTGGTTTACCGTACTATTGAAGATTTAGAAGCCATGAAAGACACGGCAGCCAAAGGTAAAGTCGGCGTGGTGGTTGGCGGTGGACTGCTTGGATTAGAAGCCGCTAAGGCCTTAGTCGACTTAGGTTTAGAAACTCATGTTGTCGAATTTGCACCGCGCCTAATGCCGGTACAGTTAGATGACGGCGGCGCGGCACTGCTTAAACGCAAAATTGAAAACCTAGGCGTCACCGTACATAACAGTAAAGCCACCACAGAAATCATCGACGGTGAAAGCTGCATGAATAAGATGGTGTTTGCCGATGGTGAATCACTTGAAACCGATATGATTCTATTTTCAGCCGGGATTCGTCCGCGCGATGATTTGGGTAACAAAGTTGGATTAGAGCTTGGACCACGTGGTGGGATTCAGATTGATAATCAGTGTAAAACCAACGATCCGGATGTTTTTGCAATTGGTGAATGTGCTCTGCATGATGGCATGATTTACGGTTTGGTTGCGCCAGGTTATGCCATGGCACAAGCGGTTGTTAATCAGTTGAACGCGAACCCTGGCAGTTTTGAAGGTGCGGATATGAGCACTAAATTAAAACTGATGGGCATTGATGTGGCCTCTATTGGTGATCCACATGGTAATGATGAAAACGCGCTCTCATATGTTTATGAAAATGGCCCAGAAGAGATCTATAAAAAGATTGTTGTCACGCCTGACGGTAAAAAACTATTAGGTGCGGTACTGGTGGGCGATGCAGAAGATTTCGGTAACCTGTTACAGATCATGTTGAACGATATGGATCTACCAGAACACCCTGACATGTTGATTCTGCCAAATCGTGGTGGCGGTGGTGCAGACCTGTTTGGTCCTGATGCTTTACCAGATACGGCGCAGCTGTGTTCTTGTTATGACGTTTCAAAAGGCGACATTATCAGCGCGGTTGAAGGTGGTTGTTGCACTATGAGTGACATTAAAGCGACCACAGAAGCCGGAACAGGCTGTGGTGGTTGTCTTCAGTTAGTCACCAACGTGCTCAACAATGAATTAGAAAAACGCGGCGTTGAAGTCAATACCGATATCTGTGAACACTTTGGACATACGCGTCAAGAGCTTTACCATATCTGTCAGGTCGAAGAGATTAAAGACTTTGACACACTCATCGCTTCTCACGGCACAGGCTGTGGTTGTGAAGTCTGTAAGCAGGCGGCGGGTAGCATATTCGCTTCACTTTGGAACTCATACGCCCTAGAAGAAGATAAGATAGCTTTACAGGATACCAACGACAACTACCTTGGAAATATGCAGAAAGACGGAACTTACTCTGTCATTCCACGTGTACCAGGGGGCGAGATTACGCCACAAAAACTGATCGTATTAGGTCAAGTTGCGACTGACTATAAGTTGTACACTAAGATTAATGGCGGTCAGCGTATCGTCTTGTTTGGTGCGCAAATGAATGATCTACCGGCCATCTGGAAAGAGTTGATTGATGCCGGCTTTGAGTCTGGACAGGCTTATGCGAAAGCACTGCGTACTGTTAAGTCTTGTGTTGGTTCAACTTGGTGTCGATATGGTTTAGACGACTCGGTCACTATGGCGATTGAGTTAGAAGATCGTTACAAAGGCTTACGTTCACCGCATAAAATCAAAATGGGGGTTTCAGGCTGTACCCGTGAGTGTGCTGAAGCACAAGCGAAGGACATTGGCCTTATCTCAACTGAGAATGGCTGGAACTTGTTTGTCTGCGGTAACGGCGGTATGAAACCGCGTCACGCAGACCTGTTCGCAACAGACCTAACCAAAGAAGAAGTCTTTAAGTATGTCGATCGTCTGTTAATGTTCTACATTAAAACAGCAGACAGACTACAGCGTACTGCAACTTGGATGGATAATATGGAAGGTGGTTTAGCGTATGTTCAGGAGGTTGTTATCAATGACTCTCTAGGTATGGGCGCTGAATTAGAAGCGCAAATGGAAGCGTTACACAAAACTTATAAGTGTGACTGGAAAACGGCGATTGAGAATCCTGAGTTCACTAAACGTTTCCGTTCATTCGTCAATGTTGAAACGCCTGCTGAGCAATTATTCGTGCAAGAACGTGGTCAAATCCGCCCTGCGACCGAAGCTGAGAAGTTAGCAGGCATTGCCGTAGAAATTAAACAGATTGCTTAATTTAAGCTAGTAACCAATAAATTGACCAGGTCGGGTCGTTTCGAAAACTACCCCGCCTGGTGATGAGTGAAAGGAAAATAAAATGAGTGATTTTGTACAAGTTTGTTCGGTAGATGATTTAGTTAAAAACTCAGGGGTTGCCGCATTGGTTAACGGTACCCAAGTCGCTTTGTTCTATATTAACGATACGGTCTATGCGTTAAATAATTACGATCCAATCGGTAAAGCCAATGTCATGTCTCGTGGCATGATTGGCGACTTAAAGGGCGAATTGATGGTGGCTGCCCCGCTGAAAAAACAGCACTACAGCTTAAAAACCGGTGTTTGCTTAGATGTAGAAGGGGTTTCTATCCCAAGCTACCAAACCAAAATCGAAAATAACCAAGTGTTTGTAAAGCTCTAAAACCGAGCTTGTTTCAACCCCTATTCGATTCAATCGAAATACTCTAAAAAAAGCTGTGCCCTATGACCATGTCCACGCCCATGTCAGAAAATCAAATTATCCAAACCACCTGTCCTTATTGTGGGGTTGGCTGTGGCATGGATATTTCACCTAAAACGGCTAAAAATCCGGATAAGCCCTCAGCCATGGGGATTTTAGCCTACGAAGTGAAAGTCATTGGCTCGGAAAGACATCCTGCCAATTACGGCCGTTTATGTGTCAAAGGTTCTTCTGCGGGTGAAACGGTTGATTTTGAGGGGCGTATGCTCGAGCCACAAGTCAACGGCCAGGTGGTCAGTTGGGATTCTGCTCTGACAACGGTGGCGGACAAATTCAAATCGGTGATAAAGGAGCATGGTTCGCAAGCCGTGGCGTTTTACGTTTCGGGGCAGTTTTTAACCGAAGATTATTATGTCGCCAATAAGCTGATTAAAGGCTTTATGGGCACCGCCAATATCGACACCAATTCGCGATTGTGTATGGCATCGGCCGTGGTCGGTTACAAACGGGCCTTTGGTTCCGATACCGTTCCCTGTTCTTATGAAGATTTAGAGTCGGCCGATTTGATTATCTTAGTCGGCTCTAATGCCGCTTGGGCACACCCGATTGTTTATCAGCGAATTGCCGCCGAGAAACGCCGTCGTCCTGAGATGAAAATTGTCGTGGTTGATCCGCGCAAAACCGCGACCTGTGATATTGCCGATTTACATTTGGCGTTAAAACCTGGCACCGATGCGGTGTTATTCAACGGCTTGCTGTCACAGTTTGCACAGGCGGGTGTGTTAGACGGCGCGTTTATCAAGTTCCATACAGAAGGCTTTGAAGCCGCTTTGGCTAAGGCCGAAGAAGCGCAGGATTGTCTACATGCGGTCGCCGAACAGTGTGAGCTGGACGAAGATGATCTGGTACAGTTTTTTGATTGGTGTATTTCAAGACCTAAAATGGTCACCATGTACTCGCAAGGCGTTAATCAGTCTTCATCGGGTGTCGATAAATCCAATGCCATTATCAACTGCCATCTAGCAACAGGACGTCTCGGCAAAGAGGGTACAGGGCCTTTCTCCATTACCGGTCAGCCGAATGCGATGGGCGGTCGAGAAGTCGGTGGCCTGGCGAATCAGTTAGCCGCCCACATGGACTTTAGTAACCCTGAAAACATCGATAAGGTTTCGCGTTTTTGGCAAGCTGAAAACATGGCTTCAGAAAACGGTCTAAAAGCCATTGATCTATTCAATGCAGTGGCCGACGGCACCATCAAAGCCATCTGGATTATGAATACCAATCCCGTAGTCTCTATGCCGGATGCCGATGCCGTCAAAAAAGCCCTGTTAGAGTGTGAAATGGTGGTGGTCTCCGACTGTATGCAAGCGACCGATACCACATTGGTGGCGGATGTTTTACTGCCTGCGCTGACTTGGGGCGAAACCGATGGTTCAGTCACCAACTCAGATAGAACCGTCTCGCGCCAACGTAAATTTATGGATGGCCCTGAAAACGCCAAAGCCGATTGGTGGATTTTGTCGCAGGTCGCTTTGAAGATGGGCTTTACTAAAGCGTTTACTTATCAAACCCCTGCGGATATCTTTAGAGAACACGCCGCACTGTCAGGCTTTGAAAACAACGGGTCACGTGACTTTGATATCTCGCTGTTAGATGAGATTACCGAGGGTGAGTATTGGGCGATGCAGCCATTCCAGTGGCCGCTGAATCCTCAAAATCCACATGGCACCAAACGCATGTTTACCGATAATAAATTCTTCACGGCCAGTGGTAAAGCGCAGTTTATCCCTATTAGACCTCGTGCTCCGGTGCACCCCACCACGCAAGCATTCCCGTTAATCTTGAATACCGGGCGAGTACGTGACCAATGGCATACCATGACGCGTACCGCCAAAACGGCAAAGTTGATGGCGCATAAAGACGAAGCCTATGTGAGTATTCATCCAAAAGATGCCAGACGTTATCAGCTAGTACACGGTGAATTGGCAAAATTAACCAGTCCACTGGGTGATGACAAGATTGTGATTGCACGGGTCGATGTCACCGATACAGGTCGCCCTGGCAGTCTGTTTGTGCCGATCCATTGGACAGCACAGTATTCGAGCCACGGCCGGGTGGATGTCTTGGTGCAACCTGTAGGCGATCCGCTCTCCGGTCAGCCTGAGTCAAAACACAGTCCAGTTAAAATCGAACCGTATCAAGCGAAGTGGCATGGCTTTATCTTGAGTCGTCACCCCATTGATACGGCAGGGTTAGACATAGACGCCAATTACTGGGTCAAAATCAAAGGCAAGCAGTTCTATCGTTATGAGATTGCTGGCGAACAGCCAATTGAAAGTTACCAGGCCTGGTCAGAATCTATTTTAGGTTCTCAAGGTGAGTTGCTTGATTATGCCGATATTGCAGGGCAACGCTATCGTGCCGCGCATATTACAGACGGACAATTACACTCCGTTTTGTTTATCGCACCGACCACCGAACTGCCGCCTAGAGGCTGGTTAGGTAGTCTGTTCGCTAAAGATGAACTTGATGCCAAAACCCGCTTAAGTCTCTTAGCCGGTCAACAATCGGGTGACAAAGACGAAGGTAAAACCATCTGTTCTTGTTTTGGAATCGGCATCAATACTATAATCGAAGCCATTCATAAAGATAAACTGACTTCGGTGGAAGCCATCGGTCACGCCCTTAAAGCCGGAACCAACTGTGGTTCTTGTCTGCCAGAGTTGACTGAAATATTGTCGGCAGAGTTGTCGACTGAACTTAAGTAACGCACGAGGTAATATGAAAACGACTCTTTTAAAGATTTTTGCACCCATTCTGAACTTGTTTGAAGCGCCAGACGATGGCTCAGAATACAGCTACAGTCCTTCGCATCGTAAAATATTAATGGTGATGGGCTTCTTGTTTTTAGGGGTAACTGGCGTTGGGATTTTCTTCGCAATCCAAGCCAATGCCATGGCCACTTTGTTTCCGATCGTTTTGTTTGGATCGATTGGTCTGCTGTGTTTAATCGTTGCAGGTTTGGGCAGTGATAGAGCAGTTTCTAAACTATGGCGAAATCGCTGAAATCGTTTTTTTTGTTGCTACATTTTTATTCGTTCGTTTTAAAGATTAAACCTACCAGGCCTGGTAGGTTTTTTTATGACTGTAATTAATGGAGAAATGCAGTTTTATATAAAGGTGGCATACGTAGAACATCTAGTTTAGGATGTTTAAATTATAGTTAGGCTAGAGAAACTGAAAATGGACAAGGCAATAATCCAGAGTGAGTTTAAAGAAAAGCTGCCGAAATATGAGCGGTTAGCAAAAAATTTATGTGAAGCGCTTGAAGGATTCTTGAATGATGAGGGTATTAGCTGTCTTGGTGTAAGTTATAGAATCAAATCATTTGAATCATTTTGGGAGAAAATCTCAAGAAAGGGCTATAACAATCCATTTTCCGAAATCAATGATATTTGTGGAATTAGAGTTATTGTATATTTCCCATCCGATGTAAATATAGTTGATAATTTAATAGCTAGAGAACTTGATGTTATTGATTCAGAAGATAAATCTAAAATATTACAGCAAGACCAGTTTAACTATCGTTCAGATCATTATGTAGTGCGTGTTAAACGCGAATGGTTGAAGGCTCCAAACTATAGAGGGTTAAACAATATAAGGGCAGAAATACAGGTACGTACGGTATTAATGCATTCGTGGGCAGATTTATCACACAAGCTTGCTTATAAGTCAGCAAGCTCTACACCCCAGAAATTTATGCGTGAATTATATCAATTAAGTGCTTTATTTGAATTGGCTGATGAGAAGTTTGAAGATTTAAGAAACAAGAAAAATGCTCATATAGAACAAGTTTCGGCTCGATCAGAGAAGGAGGGGTTTGATCTTGAGCAACCATTAGATGTGGATGTCCTTCAGGCATATTTAGGCTACCGTTTCAAGGGCAGGAAAGTTTCTGATAGTGAAAATGTGGCGAACTTCATTGATGAAATAAATCAACTCGAAATTACACTTAGTGACATAGATAAAATTTATTTGGAAACTGAAGGATTTTTAGATGAAATGGAGGACATCTGCCTTCCTTTAGATAGTGATTTTCGATTTTGGGCGCAATTAGGAATGGTGCGCATGATTCTTGAGCATTTTGATGACCGTTATGCAGAATTCCGAAGTGTTAGTTCGGAGGAACATGAGAAGGTTTTAGCGCTAGTAAGAAAGCAAAAGCCTAACAAGTTAAATTAATCGTAAAAATAGGACGCGACCCTTTTGTTTCCAATAACCATTGAGAAGCCTTTCTGAAATTTGTTATTCACCCTTATTTTTCATAAAGGCTTCCCCTGACTATTTTGCTTGTCCATACGACTGTCAAAACCAGTAAGCACAAAAAGACAGCCCGCTCAATCAATCGGCATTCCCTATGGTAAAGGGGACGCTACCCTTTATTTCAACAACCTGTTGAGAAGCCTTTCTGAAATTTGTTTTTCACCTTTATTTTTCATAAAGGCTTCACGTGACTATTTTGCTTGCCCAAAATAGTAACCACAAAAGGGCACCCTGATGACGCCCTCTATTTCACTAAGCTTGTCCACTGACATTCCCTAAACTCGCGTACCGCTCAAACACAGGGAATGTTTAAACGCGTCCTTCACTAAGTGAAATAACGATTGCTTACAGAAGGGAGTTTTCTTCTACGTTAATACAGTATTTAATAGATGAATTTTGTGTGGGCTTTTAAACCTACCAGGCCTGGTAGGATTTTTTTGAGGAAAAAGGGCTCAGACCGCTACTTCATGGACAACTCATTTCTCGCTGAAAAACACACCGTATCACAATGTTTTATCTCAAACTCCAGTGTCGAATGCATTAATTGAAATTGCGTTTGTAAACAGGTTTTTAAAGCCTTTTTAACGGATTCAAGCTGTTCAATATCTTCAATCACCACATGTGCTTCCAAGGCATTGTCATGTTCATCCAGTTGCCATAAATGAACATGATGCACATTTTTTACCCCCTCAACCGCTTCCATCACCTGAATCACTTCTTCAATAACGATGCCTTCTGGTGCGCCCTGCATCAAAATATGAATGGTTATAGGTAACATGCTCGCTGCTTGATACAGCACATAGGCTGCAATCAATAACGTTAAGGCTGTATCGGTCCAATACCAGTCATATAGAATAATAAGAGTTCCTGCAATAATCACCCCAAGAGACGCCAAAGCATCGGACACATTATGTAAAAAAGCGGCACGAATGTTCATGCTACTTTTTGACATTCGATAGGTTAGTATCGCAGTTACCACATCAATAACCAACGCAATGGTGGCGACGATCACTACCATCCAGCCTTCTATAATTTGTGGTTCAAACATGCGCCACAATGCTTCAGATACTAAGTACAATCCTACAATTACTAAGGTAATAAGGTTGATCAAAGTCGCAATCACTTCGGCTCGTTTATAGCCAAACGTTTTAAAGTGATCGGCTGGTTTTCTGCCAATTTTACGTGCCACCCATGCAATTAATAACGACGCGGCATCACTAAAATTATGCAACGCATCGGCAATCAATGCCAAGCTGCCTGAGACAATGCCGCCAATAACTTGCGCCAAGGTCAATAGAATATTAATCGCAATGGCCCAACCTAATTTTCGGTCGTCCATCGCATCGATATCATGATGGTGATGATGTTCCATATATCCCGTCCTAATGTGAAGATCTCTTAGCCAAGTTAGCGCATTTCTTCTAGTTTACCTTTAGGCGTTCGGGGTCAGAGTAATAACTTTTAATTCAAGACTAATTAAATCGATGGAACTAGGCTTGTTTTAAAACCAGTCTCTTGTCTTAATAATGCAAAAAGCCCGAGTGACCAGGCCTGGTAGGTTTATTGATGGCTGTTTCCCCCGAGAGGGGTGAGGTCTGATAAGGGTATTTAAGGATAGTTAATTTATTAACCTTGGCAGCTTACATGTCCCAATAGTTTTGCATTTTCAACACAGTCTGATTTGTTAACATAACCTTGCGATGATGCTCCTACAATATTTCCATTGGCTGCAGTAGCTCTCCAACGCCATTTACCACTTTCGTCTTTATAAATTTCACAAACACCTTTATCTGTCGCCATCATAATTCCTTTGTCGTATTATATGCGTAATTGCACTATGTATTTATATAGGTAAAATTATGATTTTTCAAGGTTTTTTAAATTAGGTAAAAAAGGGGGCTTCAGTCTGACCCTTACAACATTAATAGAGCATGATTGTTGAGGTATAAGCTTGAGCCAAATCAATAGAATCGTCAATTTGGCAATGGTTGTAGGGTTCTTGCAATGTTGCACTATGTGCGTTCGGCTGTTTTGATGAGCCGATTATTCGTTGGCGAGGGTAACGGTTACACCTTTGTTGGTAATCAAGTAGTCTCTGCCCATGCCGCTGTTTGCTAAGGTGCCTGTAATATTGTGCTGTCCTCGAACGACATTGCCAACCGGTATGTTGTGACCATTTATTTCGCAATGAACAGTGCCGAGATCGTATTCATGACAAAAACGTTTTTTATTGTAGGATGCGGTGCCTTCAATAACACAGCCTTTGGCTTCACCTTGGATCACTAGCAGCTTGACGGGTTGTGGTTCTGTTCCTTGAACGGCGTTCAGTAAAATGGCTCGGGTCGGCAGAGGTTCGTTAGCGTGACTGATTAGGGGTGTGCTAAGTAGGCTAATGCTGAGTAGGTTTAAAATCATAGTGCGACGATGAAACATATAAATACCCTCCAAAAATGAAATATCAGTATCTCTTAATATGTCTTTAAATAGCAATAAAAACAACCATTTAATTTAATAGTCCAGGTATAAAGTAAAAATATATAAGCGTAAAAAGCGTCTCTAGTGACGTGAAGCCAGAATGACTAAATAGAAGGTCTATAAATATTGAAAAGGCTTCTCAACCGTTGATGAAAAATCAAAGATATCGAGTCTGGCCACAAATTAAATATAACCAGGCCTGGTAGGTTTTTCTATACAAAGTTGACATACCTAGAGACTCCAAATTACGATATCTAATGATAGTTAACAATTAAAATCGGGAGTTACTGAGCGCATGGACTCGAATATCATTGTAAGAGATGAAACGGAAGCTGATGTCGTATCGATCAATGAAGTGACGGTGGCTGCATTTAACGCCCTTGAGATTAGTAATCACACCGAGCAGTTTATTATCGAAGCGCTACGTGACGCCAATGCCCTTTCTGTCTCACTGGTTGCAGAGATGCAGGGGCGTGTGATTGGGCATGTCGCGTTTTCGCCGGTGACGATGTCAGATGGTACAAAAAACTGGTACGGTCTAGGGCCGGTTTCGGTTTTGCCGGAGTTTCAGAAGCAGGGGATTGGTAAAGCACTGATACATGAGGGGCTGTCCCGACTAAAAGAGATGAATGCGCAGGGATGTTGTCTCGTAGGCCACCCAGAATATTATAAGAAATTTGGATTTAAGAATCCGTCGGAACTTGAGTGTGAAGGGGTGCCACTTGAGGTATTCTTCGCGCTGTCTTTCAATGGTGAACTGCCCAGGGGAAAGGTCTCTTTTCATAAGGCGTTCCTAGCAGATGGCGAACAAAAATAACTGGGATCAGAGTAAAATTAAATAATTCTCCAAATCCCCGCCCCGAAGCAAGTGCCCCTTATAACGAGAACCGAAGTTCTGCTACTCAATTCTGCAATATGGACACGTGATGTAGTTCGCACTATAATCGAAAATATTACAAAGCTTAGCCTGGATGTCTCTAGTCGTCTTTATATTCTCATTAATAGCTTATGTAATTGTGAAAGGGTTTGAGCTCAAGTTTTAGTTTTTTAGGCGCTAAAAGTATATTTTTCATCTGTATGCCGTGGCTGAAAATTAAGATGGGTATCTCAGACTATTAACTGTCTTGTTTAATGCACAAATGGAGAAACCAATGAAAGACTTTCCTGCACACTATGAAGAACTGAATATTTGGATGGAGAAACTTGGCGTTGCAATCCCTGGTGTGATGCAGGGGTTCGGAGCCTTGCATAAAGCTAGCCTGACAGATGGAGCGCTTGATGGTAAAACGAAGGAGTTGATTGCTCTGGGTATTGCCATTACGGTTCGTTGCGATGGCTGTATTTCCTTTCATGTACATGATGCACTCAAGGCTGGAGCCAGTAAGGAGGAGATCGCTGAAACAGTCTCCGTTGCTATTTTAATGGGGGGTGGACCTTCGGTCGTGTATGGCATTGAAGCGATGCAGGCAGTCAGTCAGTTCCAAGAGAAAGGTTTATAAAACGCTGTATAGCCAATAATATACCTAACAAGACAATCAAACAGACATGTAAAGATCTGTAGCTTTTTGTGTGTTTGCAGCGCGCATTTTTTACATAAAAAAGCCCTAGTGACCAGGCCTGGTCACTAGGGCTTTTTTGTAGCGTTGATCACAACAGGCTCAGCGAGCCCCACTAATCAACTTTATAAAAAGTCTTAATTTTTTCAATCAGCTCGACCTCTGAAATACCCACTAAATTTTCAAATATACCCTTTGCAAAACAGTCAATGCTTTCAGGGTAATCAATCATGATCTTGCGTAAAACAGAACGCCTTAGAACCAGCACTTCGGCTTGGTCAGTGACCTCCCCGCTCCAAGAGGTCTGGCCGTTAGCGAAACAACACGCTTGCCCGCCAATAATCGCGCCTGCAAAAGCCTCTTCACTCGGTTCGCTTGGCGCGCCGAGTAAAAATGCATCACGTGCTTCCTGATCGGCAATCAAGCTGCCTAGGCTGTGAAATAGTGCATAAGGATCCCTGGTTGCGAGGGCTGCATTCTTAACCAAAACAGACGCTATCGGGCCGACATGATAAGTCAGCTCTTCCGTTATGGTCTCCAGGAATTGAGCAGACCAATTACCACTCGATTGACCAGACGCACTGTCCAGCATCTGGTCTTTGCGCGTCCGCATAATATGACTCGGCAGGAGTATGCGGCCCGATATTAATAGATATAAATTACCAATATCCTTTGTAGTGAATGCAAACTCTTCACCGCGCGTAAACAGCTGATATTGACACTCTTCAGATAAGACCTCAATCGCGGCAGGTTGTAGACCCTTTAAAAACGGCAATTCTGTGAGTAACTTGTAACAAGATCCAGTAAATCTTTCTGAAAAGCCACCAGCAGAAGTTTGGTTCTGCGCCTTTCCGTTTAATAGTGCCTTGCTAATATGGCCTTCATTGATATTAGGAGACATATTGCCTGACCAGGAATACGCCATAGGTATTTGCTCTCTCTGAAGTGCATACCAGAGACGCTCAAGAATATCTGAAGCAACCTCTTCATAGCGCATCATATTGTAGGTGAAAAAACTGAACTGATATTTCAGTGATCCACTATAGGCATCGACGCCTCGCAGAATGGTGCTGGGTGAAGGGTCATGCTCCAAATCAAGAATGGACTGCTGCATCACTGTTTGGCATATGCGTATAACCTTGCCAGGAGGAACGTCTGCCGGCACACAAAAATCTATTTCATAAGCCGTTGCCACATCATAGGGATGAATCTCTATCGGGCTAGTCGTAAAATCCGAATTCGGTAGCATAACCAAACGATCTTCAAGGTTTTTAATCGTGATAGATCGCCACGTCATCGCAACCACACGCCCCTCGATCTCATTCAAACGAATAAAATCACCTATTCGGATCGGGTGTTCTATCTCCAAAGCAACACCTGAAAATAGATCCCCTAGGGTTGCCTGTAGTGCAAAACCAAGTACCACTGAAAGCACTGCAGAAGTCGCCATTAAGCTCGTTATATCTGCATCAAAAATATAGTGCGCAACAATGATAATAACGAAACTATAAATAATCACTCTAGCGATTAATAAGACAAGATCAGAGGATGCTCGTGGCTTAGCGCGCTTAAAATAGACGTTAATAACCAGGTAAACAATAGAGCGAGCAATCGCGATTCCCAGTACAACAACCATTGAAATCCAAAGAAGCTTCAAAACGGTGCCATCTGCAATGATATTCTGGTCAAAAAGTACTAAATAAAACAGCCCTAAAACGGCGCCTAACGCATAGATATATAAAGTGTTCATTTGCGCTTACCGATTAGATCAACCGCGTGTTTAACGCTAACACGAAGTCGATCAATGGCCTTTTCAAGGGTCTCAAACTGCCCGCCAAACTTATCGGCGTCATACTTTTCAGGACATTTATCAAGACTGATATCCTCAGTCACTCGCGTAATGATTTCCAGTGGATAGCTAACGTAACGCCTAAAAATAAACATAAATACAACAAAGGTCATCAAGAAGATAAAAACTAAAGCCCCTATTGTCATCAACATACTATTTTTTGCAGCGGTCCATGCTAAATCAGTGGGAACCTCAACAATCTGGGCACCAACCACCTCATTCATTCGCCAGCCAAATCCATTAGACGAACCATATTTTTTCAACATAGACGCGGGTGCATTTTCTGGTGTGCTATGACACGCTAAACAACTCGCATTGGTAATTCGAATAGGACGAGCGACATAGAATTTCTCATTATCACCTTGTTTAATAACACCTGAAATCTCTGTCTCTGCTGAATCCTTCTGGAATTTACGAATCAAACTTACCTCCCAGTCACTCGCACGATCATCCACATTTGTTGGATTAAGTGCCGCTTCTCTGTAGGTAAAGTCTGGAAAATCTTTCTTTAAATTAGCAAGAGTGGTCTGCGCAGAATAAGAGGGGACTGTCTGAGGACGGAATTCAGCAGAGACATGCGCATTAAGTAAAGGTCTAACCTCTTTAATCGTATAGGTTCTAATGGCCGTTGCGACGCCCATTAACAACTCAGCATTGTTGATGATTTGTTCTTCTGCTTGACGAGTTTCTACTTTATAAGAAATTAAACTCGCTACCCCTAAACCGACAATAAGACAAAACGTGATTATCCAAATAAATCGAAACTCTAACCGCATATAATTCCCCTAAATAAAAGTAAGTATACTTTACAGTATATGTAGGGATTTCTGCATAAAAACATCGCTTATTGAAAGAGAGAAACCAGTGGGTCAGGATCGATTGAAAACCAGGCAGTTGGGTTGATATGGGTTAATAAGGATTAATAATGAAAAAAGCCCTAGTTACCAGGCCTGGTAACTAGGGCTTTTTAGTTTTTTATGAGACAGATTATTACTTCAGTGTAATAGATTCCGTACCCGTTTCACCGGTGTTATCGGTTAACTTAATGGTGACTTTGTCTCCTGCATTGGCTTTTACTTTTACGGCTAGGTAAGGGTTGGCTGAAACCGCGCCTGACCATTGGGCATCAATGGCTTTTGTGCCATTGACTAAAACCTGTACCGTATCGATAAATTTAGCAGGGAAAGGCTTGCCTGTTTTCTTATCCATGCGAACCCCAGATTCCATAGGGTGTTTAATAAGCGCCTTTACTTCAGCAATGCCGTTTGTTGATTTACCACGTATTCTGATTTTAATAGTCATGTTGTTTTCCTTTAAATGTATTTATACATTTCTTGCAATTTGGTATGAGTAATAAGGGGGGGTTGTGATTAACCGCCACATCCACCAATGGTTACTTTCACTTCTTGTTGTGCTTTAAAGAGCTTGCCACCGGCTTTAACGACCGCAATGACATCCATTGTTTGTCCCATCTTAATTCGGGTTGAGACATAACCTACTGCACCTGCACCAAAGGTATATTCACACACCAGCGGTTGAGGGTTTTTACTTGCCAAAATGGCGATGGACTCAATGCCATCAATACCAGATGCATCTACTGTGACGGGCGTAACCGCTCCGTTCTCTGCGATGGCAGGCGCTTTAAGAATGATATCGCCAGATTTCGTTGCATTGGCAGAACCGAATACGCTGTTAAGTGCATCGTCTGTTGTTTTGGCTGTAAAAGCCTTTTTATTCCAGTCCGCTAGAACCGTTGTTGGAATTAGAAGACCGGCGTTTGCAGCAACAACTGCAGCACCTGTGGCTAAACTGTTTTTTAGAAATATTCTACGTTTCATGATGATTGAACTCCTGCTTACAAATTAAAGGGTTTGGAGGTATTTGACGCTTCATTCAATAACCTAGTAATATTCAGTAATGATATTAGAAGGGGCTAATACTTCCTTAGTTCCAGATTAGGGATTTGATCTAAGTAAAGCAAGTTAATTTATGCTCTGCATTTAACCCTAGCAAAACTATTGAGACGTAATAGATTGGGTTTTATCTATTTTATATCAAGGGGTTAGCTATTGTCTACGATGCACCGTTTTTTCTTGAACGTATAAACTATTGTCATTGTTCGTTAAGAATTTAAAACCGTTTTTTGACCGAAAAAATTGCATTTTTTTGTGATTCACCAGGCCTGGTAAGTTTAGTTTTAGGCTCTTTTCTGGCGACGTGTCACCGTAATTTTGTGGTTCAAACTAGCCAAAATATTCACTCATGCATCGTTTAAGCGATAAACTGAACAGCTCAACTTTAAGCGCAAGGAATCCCCGTGGATTATTTACCAATATTCGTCAATATTAAAGATCAACACTGCCTCATTATCGGCGGCGGTGCGGTCGCTGCTCGTAAGGCGGATTTGTTTATTAAGGCGGGTGCGATTGTCACGGTGATCGCGCCTGAACTGAAGACTGAGATGAAATACCACTTATCGCACGGCAAGATTGTTTGGCAGATGGATACCTTTTCGGTTGAAGCGATGGCCAACCTAACCCCGCCGAAATATGTCATTTCAGCAACCGATGATGAAGCCGTCAATCAAGCGGTTTATCACTATTGTCAGCAGCAGAAAATCCCCGTCAATGTCGCCGATCAAACGGCTTATTGTGATTTTATCTTACCGGCGATTGTTGACCGTTCACCCATGATTATTGCGGTTTCAACCGGCGGTCGCTCACCGGTGTTAGCCAGGGTGATGAAAGCTCGTTTAGAAGCATTGATTCCTGCAGGCTTCGGGCGCCTGGCGGACTTGGTGGGGGCTTATCGTCAAAAAGTTAAAGACACGATTAGTAGTCTGGAGGGTCGCAAAGCCTTTTGGGAAAAACTGTTAGACAGTAGTTTTATTGATAAAGCCGTGCAGGGGCGTATTGAAGCTGCAGAGGTCGTTTTACAACAACAGCTAGACACCGTGGAGACTGAGGGCCAAGCCTTGCCAGTCGGAGAAGTCTATTTGATTGGAGCAGGGCCAGGTGATCCAGATTTAATGACCTTTAAAGGGCTTCGCCTGTTACAGCAAGCCGATGTGATTCTATATGACCGTTTAGTCGCCCCAGAAATCGTTGAGATGGCACGCCGTGAAGCCGAGCGTATCTACGTCGGCAAAAAAGACAAATGGCACAAAGTTCAGCAAATCGATATCAGCCAGATGATGGTCGATTTAGCCAAACAGGGCAAAAGAGTCGCTCGTCTAAAAGGCGGCGATCCTTACATCTTTGGTCGCGGTGCGGAAGAGGCGGAGCTATTGGTACAGAACAATATTCCGTTTGAAGTCGTTCCGGGTATTACTGCCGCGGCAGGTTGCTCCGCTTATGCAGGTTTTCCGTTAACCCATCGTGAATTTTCCCAGTCGGTATCCTTAGTAACCGGTCATCAACAAGCGGGTGCAGAAGGCGTTGATTATGCCCGTCTTGCACAATCTGGCGATACGATGGTGTTTTACATGGGGATTAAAAACGCCCCGAAAATCCAAGCAGGCTTGGTGGAACACGGTATGGATCCAATGACGCCAGCCGCGATTATCGAGAAAGGCACCACGCCTGATCAAAAAGTCACCATCACCACTTTGGGTGAGTTGGCAAGCACGATTGAAGAAAATTTAGTGAAACCCCCTGCATTATTGATTGTGGGAGAGGTGATCAAAATGCGTGAAAGGTTGTTGAAATAAGTGACAGTGGCTTGATGGCTTGTTAGGGCTGAACCACAGGCTTGAGTTCAGTTTTTCAGGTTAAGTGTTTTAGGGTTTATGCGTAATGCTAATTATGCTATCGTGGCTATCAGGTAATAAAAAACACTATTCTAAGGAAGGATAAGTATGGCCTCAGCTAATAAGCAACAGAAAAAGTTATTATTGATTTTAACTTTATCGATGTTAGCCCTTTGGGGAACCGCAGCCTTTATCCTTCATTATTCAGAACGCTTCAAAGAAGTTTCGCAAACGCTTACTCGAGTTGAGTTGCTTTCCAACCAAATGATTTACTTAGATGACGTCTTGACGATGACGGCGCGCATGAACGCCTATAATCCGAATGCGACCTGGGTGACGCGATATCATGATTCTGCTCAACAGTTGGACGATGCCATTGAAGAAGTGCTGGTTATCTCCCCGTATTTACATGCATTTTTGAGTGAGACGGCGCAGCTAAATCAGAAGCTAGTTAAGATCGAAATGCAGTCAATGGCCTTGGTCGAACAGGACAATCAAGCCAAAGCGATTGCGTTGCTGTTTACGCCGGAATATCAGTCTTATAAAGAAGACTATAGTGCACAAATGCAGCGGGCCTTTTCTCAGATTAATCACAGTAACCAACGGTTATTAACGGCTCATCATGAAAACTATCAAATTGCGATTTTAGCCTTTAGCGTGCAGAGCACCTTATTTATCTTTACGTGGTTGTATCTACTCTATTTTTTGCGCATGAATAGCCGACGTTTAAATGAATTGGTGACCATGGATGAGCTGACCGGGTTATATAATCGTCGTCAATTTAATGTCAGCTTGGAGCAAGAGTTACACCGTTGTATGCGAGAGGAATGCACTCTTATGTTGGCGGTAATCGATGTGGATTATTTTAAGAAATACAATGACACCTATGGCCATCCTAAAGGTGATAGCGTGTTAGCGACTCTGGGATCTGTATTGAATAAACATTCTAGAAGAGCGACCGAGTTTGCATTTCGTATTGGGGGTGAAGAGTTTGCGCTCATTTCCAGTTTAAATGACAAAGAAGCCGGCATGGCTTTAATGCATAAAATTGTAGAAGATATAGCGCGGCAAGCGATTCACCACCAAGGCAATCCGCCGATGAATCTCGTGACGGTATCAATAGGCATTACCTATCTGAGTGCTGGAGAAGTTTTGACCGAAGAGGAAATTTATCAGCAGGCGGATAAAGCTTTATATCAGGCAAAAGGACAAGGCCGAAACCAGATAGTAGAGTATCAACCTTAGGCTTTCACAAGAGGCTAGTGATCGCGACTCATGTCTGAGTCACAACATTTCTAAATCCAAGTAAAACGCTTGATGGTATAGTAGTTGTCAGCACGTATTTCTGGCGATTAACTATGGAAACCCTCTCGTAAAATGAACAACCTCCCTGACGCACCGAAACCTTTTCAATTCTATATCCAAACCGTTGGCCGTGGCCAAAAACGTCGTCGTAGCTTAACGCAAGTAGAAGCACGTGATGCCATGTCGATGATTTTGGCAGGCCAGGTTTCTGAGATGCAGTTAGGGGCGTTTTTAATGCTGATTCGTGTCCGTGAAGAGACCCCTGAAGAAGCCGCTGGTTTTTTACAGGCGATTCGTGAAGTCATGCATGCGCCGACTTGTGAGGTGGATTTAGATTGGGGGACCTATGCTGGTAAACGCCGTCAACTGCCTTGGTTTATGTTGGCGTTAACGATTTTGCAAAGCAAAGGTTATACCGTCTTGTTGCACGGTGTGGTCGGCAATGAAACGAGCCGTTTATACACCAAAGAAGTCGCAGAATTATTGGGATGGCCGATTGCTGATTCTTTATTGAATGCTAAGGCTCTGATTGAAACCTCCGGCTTCTGTTATTTAGATGTCAAAGATTTTGCGCCGCAAATTAAAACCCTAATGAATTATCGTGATGAACTCGGCTTACGTTCGCCGATCCACTCATTAGCGCGCATGTTAAACCCATTTAACGCCCGTTTAAGTGTGCATGGGGTTTTTCATAAAGGCTATGACGATATTCACCAACAGTCGGCCGCTTTATTAAACGATCAAATGACCGCTTCTTTTTGTGGTGATGGTGGAGAGGCCGAAGTGCGTCCAGATCGTAAGACTGAAATAAAAATGGTGGAAAATGTATTTGACCAAAACGGTGATAGAGATATCTCAAGTGACCAGGCCTGGTCATTCTTTATGCCGAAAACTTTCTTGGACTCTGATCCAACCGATAAGTGTTTGGATACTGATGTTTTGTTAGCCGTTTGGCAGGGTAAAGCCGAGCATGCTTATGGTCAAGCGGCGGTGATTCAAACCTTGGCGATGGCTTTAATGGCCTTAGATAACCTGACTTTAGGCGAAGCCTTTTCAACGGCTGAGTCGCTTTGGTTACAGCGTTTGGCGAGCTAGAAACGGTTATGAGTAAAGAGATAAGCCAACAACCCGATTTTGCCTGGATTATTTTAGCCGGCGGCCAAGGTCGTCGTATGGGCTTGCAAGATAAAGGTTGGCTAGCCTATCAGGGGGAAGCTTTAATCAGTTCTTTAACCGAACAACTGTCTGCTTTAAACCCTAATATCCCCATTATCATCAATGCCAATCAAAATATCGAAGCATATCAAGCACTCGGCTATCCGGTGATAGCCGATGCGAAAGCTGACTTTCAGGGGCCTTTGTCGGGTATTTTAAATGTCATGCAAACATCAAGCATTCAGCCGAATCTGGCCTGGTTAACTTGGCCCGTCGATGCACCGTTCAAGGTTGAAAATTATTTACAAAAAATGGCCTTGGCGGGTACGGCCGAATCCATTGATTTAGCGGTGGCTAAGCGGTTGACAACGTCCGCTGAAAATATTGAAATGCACCTTCAATACACGCATCTACTGATTAAACCCAACTTGCAATGCAGTTTACAAAGCTACTTGCAGCAAGGTCGGCGTTCAATCAAAGGCTGGATTGCCAGTCTGGATGCCGAGTCTGTACAAACCATCGCATTCAATGAAACGGATGCAGCTCAGTGGATTAATTTGAATCAGCCAGAGGATTTCAAATAATGGAAAATCGGTCATGAAAATACTCTTGATTGAAGACGAGCCTCTATTAGTTGAAAATTTACAAAGCAGATTAATCGCCTTGGATTATCTGGTCGATGTCGCTTTGGATGGCGAAGAGGGGTCTTATGCACTGCAAGAGTTTGCCTATGATCTGATATTGTTGGATTTAGGGTTACCAAAACGACCAGGCCTGGTCGTTTTAGAAATGCTTAGGCGTGGTGAGATGCCACTCAATACCGAGACTCCCGTGTTGATTCTAACGGCACGTAACGCATGGCAAGAACGCGTTGAAGGGCTGAAAAAAGGCGCTAATGATTATTTGGGTAAGCCTTTTCACTTTGAAGAATTGGTGGCGCGGATCGAAGTCTTATTAAGAAGATCCTCGAACGGGGCTGAATTGTTGACAGCAGGCAATGTCCAATTGAATCTAGACACCAAACAACTGACGGTTGAAGCTGAGTCTTTCGATTTAACGCTTACGGAGTTTCGGTTAGCGAAAGTGCTCTTGTCACATCCCAATAAAGTCTTTTCTAAAGAGACTTTATTGGAACGCATTTCCGATCAAAATTACGATCGTGAAAGCAATATCATTGAAGTCTATATTCGTAAATTACGAAAAATGATGGGCAAAACCGCCATCGAAACCTCACGTGGTTTAGGCTATAAATTTGTGGTTAAGTAATTCGATGAAATTTTTTCAGGCACCCCACCAATGAAAACAGGAAAGTCGTAGATGAATTTCTTTTTGACAAAAAGCCGTTCCTTGCAAAAACAATTATTTACCTCCTTAGTGGTGAGTTTACTCGGCATCCTGAGTGTATTCTGGTGGTTATCCCAATCGACAATTCATAGCATCACTGAAGACTATCTGCTCACACGCCTCTCACATGATGCCGATACCATCCAACATAATTTAAATCTTAAAGAGGGTGTGTGGACACTTAATTTAGAGGGGATTGCGCCGATTTATTCAAGCCTAAATTCCGGTCACTATTTTGTAATTAAAACACCGACTCAAAGTTTTTACTCCCCTTCTTTGGGCAATTACCCTTTATACCTAAAGCCATTGAAAGTAAAAGAGGGTTTGGCGATGAATGGTTTTCAGATTTATGAAACGCGTGGGCCTGTTGAAGAAACGGTGTTGATCAGAAGTGCGCCGTTGCTTAAAAGCAATCTGCCGATTGAGATTTATGTGGCAGAAGACCATACGCCGATTCAAACGTTGTTATTAAAATTCGATCTGTTTTTTGGCTTGTTTACGATATTAACCCTCATCAGTATGTACTTTTTACATCAGTGGCTGATTAAACGGGCATTTCAGCAGCTGAACCCGCTAGAGGCATTGTTAAGAGAGTTTCACTTGGGGCATAAAATCGTCCTCAAGCCTGAAAATTATCCGTTGGAAGTTCAAACGCTGATTGAAAGCTTAAACTTAGCGCTGGAACAGTCCTTACTGCAATTTCAAAAATCACGTCAGTTAAACGCTAATTTATCGCACAGTTTAAAAACCCCATTGAATCTGATTTTCCAGTTGTTAGATGCGTCGGAGTTGCAGGATTCCCCTGCTTTACAGCAGAATTTGAAGCAACAGAGTGAGAAAATCTTATCCTTAATCGAGCGTGAGTTGAAAGTGGATAGAATTGCCCATCACCAATCGATTACGCCGATATCGTTGACCGAGTTAATGGCTGACTTGAAGCCTTCTTTTGAGCAGCTTTATCGCCAGAAGTCGATTCACTTTGAATCGAATGTAAAGCCCAGCGATTTACTTAAAATGGAAAAAGAAGATGCTTTTGAATTACTTGGCAATCTATTAGACAACGCCAGTAAATGGTGTAACTCAGTTGTGCGTATCAGTTATCAAAATAATCAATTGGTGATTGAAGACGATGGCCCAGGTGTTTCTAGCGAACAGCTTCAGTTTTTAGAAGAGCGTGGCTACCGAACAGATGAGAGTAAACCTGGTCACGGTATTGGACTGTCGATTGTGAAAGAGTTGGTCGCGGCTTATCAAGCGGAAGTTGTGTTTTCAGCCTCTGATTTAGGCGGTTTAAAAGTAACGGTTCAATTTGCATAGAGGTGTATCAAACGCTCATCTGCCGATGCTTTTGGCATCACGCCAACTTGCCACACTGAGTCTGATTTTCTTTAAAATTTAATTTCTATTTTCAGGTTCAATTCAGTTTCATTCTGTATTCTTTTGCGTAATAACTCAAAATGGAATCTTAAAATGACTGACTTGAAACAGGCTTCTAGCCGCATTTCTAAAACGCTCGTCACCTCCATCGCGCTCTTTACTAGCCTAAGTGTCCCACAAGCATTCTCAGCTTCTACTGGCTATTTAAACCTATTAGAAACTGTGGCGCAGCATCAGCCAGAACAACTGACTGCCGCTGGACTACAGTCGCTACAGGCGGCTAATCAATCTTTAGCAGACAGTTGGTTGGCGGGTGACGTGACCCTAAAAATTCACCATGAAAATGATGCGATGACGGGTAACCAAGATATTCAGAATTGGGCGGTCGGTGCAGAATTCCCCGTTTGGTATCCAAGTCAGTTAGATGCTTTAGAAGGCGTCTCATCAAGTTATCAGCAACAAGTCTCTGCTCAATCAAGTTACTTAACCTGGTTGGCCTCTAGTAAGTTAAGAATGCTGGCGTGGGAGTATAAAAAAGCCACGATTGAGTTAAACCTAGCGCAATCTGCTTTGCAACAAAGTCAGACATTACAAGAGAAAGTGCAGAAAAAGGTCGCTGTCGGCGAGAGCACACAGCTTGATCTACTGCTGTCTCAAAAAGCGGTCTTAAAACAACAAACGTTAGTCTCGCAAAAGCAGGGTTTAGTGAATTTGGCGCAGAGCCAGTTTGAAGTTTGGACGCAGTCTAAAGTGTTACCGACGGAGATTTCCGAAACACAATTAGAATCCAAGCTGCTGGATGAACATCCACAATTGCGTTGGTTGCAGGCTTTCTATCAGACTTCAGAAGCACAACTGGTGCAGCAGAAAAGCATGAAACAAGCAGGGCCGACCTTTTATCTGGGCACTCAGAATGATAAAGATAGAGTAATTGATAATACTTCTCTAGTATTTGAAGTCTCCATTCCATTAGGTGTGAATCCTAGTAATGGGGTTGCCATTGCCGCCCAACAGCAGGAGATGCTATCGCAAAAGGCAAAATTGGCGCAAGCTAAATTAGAACTTCAGCAGGCTATTATTGCGGCGCAACAAGCGGTTGAAACCAATCAACAGCAAGGATTGTTGGTACAACAACAGAGCGCGCTGGACCAGGAGGCATTGCTCTTGGCAGAAAAGTCTTACCAATATGGTGCCTCGACCTTGCAAGATTTATTACTTATTCAAAAACAAGCCTTGGAATCTCAGCTCAATCTTGAACTGACGAATGCAAACTTAGGCCAGTCAATCGCTAACTATAATCAAGTGGTCGGGTATTCTCTCGAAAGCGCACTTGCAACATCCGTAAAAGGACAATAATGATGTCAAACACTCAGATTTTAAACCACAAGCCAGGCCTGGTAAGTTCTCTTATGACGACTTCATTGCTGACGACAGTATTAGTGACATCGGCTTTATTTACGACCAGTGCTTCTGCGCAAGAGCCTGTTTTAACGCTAACGGCAGAACAACAAACCTCGATGGGCATGCAGGTTGAGGTAGCAGAAAAAGTCAGTCGTTTTCCAAGTGCGACCTATCCTGCTTTAGCGATGATTCCACTGAAAACCATCCGCACGCTTTCAAGTGCTTTGTCAGGCACGATTTCACAATTAAACGTGGTGCATGGTCCGATTACCAAAGGTGAGATTCTAGCTGAAATTGAGAGTGCCGAACTGTTGGGATTACAATCAGAGTTGTTAGGCTCGTTAGCCAGTCTAAAGGTGGCTAACAGTGAATTGAAACGCGCTAGACAGTTGAACCAAAGCGGAATAGGTTCAGCCAAAGCGTTGCAGCAAGCCCAGTCTGAAGTGAATAAACTCAGCGCGCTAAAAACGCAACAAGCCTTGTCTTTGCGACTTGCAGGCATGTCTTCAGAAGATATCCAGAAACTCGAAGCGTCACAGCGTATTCAATCAGCGATTTTAAAAATCATCTCCCCAATAGATGGTCAGTTATTTGATTTACAGGTGCGTTTAGGCGAGCGAGTTTCGGTCAATCAAACACTGTTTTCTTTAGGGGAAACTGATCCGATGATATTAGTGGTGCGTGTTCCTGTGGATGTGGCGAATCGTTTAGAGGAAGGCCAAATGGCTCAGGTAGATTCTGTGCCAGACATGGGGGTTGTAGAACATATTGATCCAGAAGTGGACGCTATGACGCAGTCAGTTGATATTCACGTTAAGGTTTCTAATGCGGATCATAAAATTAAACCAGGCCAGCTGTTTCAACTGCACTTTTTAATGAAAACGGCGGGCGTTGAACAGCAGGCACTCTATCAAGTACCATCGAATGCAATCAGTCAGTTTGAGGGGGAAACGGTCGTGTTTACTCAGGTAAATAATGCCATTCACCCCTTAGGGATTGAAGTCATGAATATCACAAATCAGAAACTCTATTTCACTACGAAAATGCCTGCTGCAGAAGCTTTGTCTGTGTTTGTCAAAGGGTCTACGGCGATTAAGTCTGCTTTTGAAGCGGCTGGTTCTGATGCAGATGCAGGCTAAGGGAGAAACTTATGTTATCTAGATTCTTACAGTTTTTCCTGGTGCAACGTACGTTGGTTGTGTTGATGGTGTTAGCTTTAACCGTAGGGGGTTGGCAGGCGTTTCAAAAGATGCCGATTGATGCCTTTCCGGATGTTTCACCTTCACAAGTGAAGATTATTTTTAAAGCACCGGGTATGACTCCGGGTGAAGTTGAACAACGTATTATTGCGCCGCTTGAGCAAGAGTTATTAGGTTTGCCTAAGCAGAAAATATTGCGTTCGCTGGCTAAGTTTGGCCTGGCAGACATTACCCTAGACTTTGAAGAAGGCACTGATATTTACTGGGCGCGTCAATTAGTGTCCGAACGTTTAAGCGGTATTGATTTACCAATGGGCGTCACTGGTGGAATGGCGCCTTTGTCGACGCCATTAAGTGATGTCTTTATGTTTACCATTGAGGGGGATACCCTTGATAATATGCAAAAACGTGACCTACTTGACTGGGTCATTCGTCCGGCGTTACGTTCAGTCCCAGGTGTCGCGGATGTGAACATGTTGGGGGGGCTTTCTAAGACCTTCGTCATTAAACCGGATTATCAAAAATTAACGGGTTTTCAGGTCTCACTTGAGCAGCTGATTCAAGCCGTTGAAGAAAATAATCAAAATGATGGTGCCGGGCGTTTAAATCAAGGGGAAGAGGTCCTATTGGTTCGAACTCAAGGCAGTTTAACGTCGATCGAAGACATTGAAGAGGTCGTTGTCGTCTATCAAAACGAAGTTGCCGTGACCGTTAAGGACTTAGCAGACGTTGAGATTGATGCGCTTTATCGTAATGGCGCCGTAACGCAAAGTGGTAAGTCAGAAGCCGTACAAGGACTAGTAATGGCATTAAAGGGCGTTAACGCTCGTGATGTAATTAGTGGCGTTGAAGCGCGTCTAAAAGAGCTTGATTCAGCCTTTCCGAAAGGTATTGAGGTCAGTGTCTTCTATAGCCGAAGTGAGTTGGTAAATACGGCAATCTTCGGCGTCTCTAAAGCGCTGTTAGAAGCGGTTGTTTTAGTCTTTGTGGTCTTGATGATCTTCTTAGGCAATGTTCGAGCAGCCATTACCGTTGCACTGATTCTACCGTTGGCCGCTTTGATGACTTTCATCTTAATGCGTTGGTTTGGTTTATCTGCCAACATCATGTCGTTGGGCGGTTTGGCGATTGCTGTCGGTATGTTGGTGGATGCCGCCGTGGTGGTCGTCGAAAACATCGTGGCGCATCAAGAGGAAGATGCGCAGAAAACGCAGGGTAAATTGCCCAAGATGCACATTATTTTCCGCGCGCTGCGAGAGGTATCGGTGCCGGTTATTGCGGGTATTTTGATTATCATGACGGTGTTCTTGCCGCTACTGACCTTAGAAGGCTTAGAAGGTAAGTTATTTGTACCTGTCGCTTTGACGATCATCTTTGCCTTAGGTAGTTCGCTGCTGTTGTCACTGACGATTATTCCAACCTTGTCATCCTTTATTTTAGGTAAGCCGTCCCATCAAGAGCCTTGGTTGATTCGTAAATTGGTTAAGGTGTATAAGCCGACTTTAATCTGGAGTTTGGCGCACGATAAAGTGATTGTCGGCGGCGCGATCTTGTCGCTGGTGTTTGCTGGTTTTGTCTACACCCAGGTGGGAAAGACGTTTATTCCGCAAATGGATGAAGGTACGGTGATTTTACAAATTGAAAAGTCACCTTCGATTAGTCTGGCGGCTTCCAATGCCATGGATTTACGTATTCAGAAGGCGGTCATGGAGAAGGTGCCAGAAGTGGTCCGCATTGTTGCCCGTGTCGGTTCGGATGAGATTGGTATGGATCCTATGAGTTTGAATGACACCGACACCTTCTTAATCTTCAAGCCGAAAGATGAGTGGCGTATGGAAACCAAAGAGGCCTTGATTGAAGAAATTCGTCAGGTCTTAGAAATGCAATTCCCAGGGATTAATTACGCCTTTACTCAGCCGATTCAAATGCGAGTCGATGAAATGCTGACTGGTGCGCGAGGGGATTTAGCCATTAAAATCTTTGGCGATAATCCAGAGGAGTTGAATGAGGTCGCTAAAAAGATGGTCAGTACGGTGGGAACCATTGAGGGGGCAGAAGATGTATTTACCTCAAACAATGATGGTTTACGTTATCTACAACTTAAAGTGAATCGTCAGATGGCAGGACGTTTAGGCTTGAGTGTTAATCAGGTTGAAAAACTGCTGCGCACACAAATCAACGGCTTAGAAGTCGGTACTTTGTATGAAGGGATTCGTCGTATTCCATTAATGGTGCGTGCGCCAGAATCGTATAAAGCCTCCACTTTTGAAATGCTACAACAACCGATTACTGTAGAAACCCCAGAAGGTATGCGTTCTATTATCTTAAATCAGTTGGTGGATGCGGTTGAGGTGGATGGTCCTGTTTCAATTAAGCGTGAACAGAGTAAGCGTTTCTCGGTCGTGGTGGCCAATGTGACAGGTCGTGATTTAGTGGGCTTTGTGGACGAAGCCAAACAAAAAGCCGCGACCTTAGATATTCCGGCAGGTTACTACTTTGAGTGGGGCGGAAAGTTTGAAAACCAACAACGTGCCGCGCAAAAATTAGCGATTGTGGTGCCCGTTGCTTTGGTGCTTATTTTCTTGATTCTATTCAGTACCTTTAGGTCGATACCACAAGCGGTGATGGTATTAGTCAATGTACCGTTCGCTTTGATTGGCGGCATAATCGCCCTGTGGATAACGGGTGAGTATCTTTCGGTTCCGGCTTCGGTTGGCTTTATCGCCCTGCTAGGTATTGCCGTATTGAACGGGGTAGTGATGGTCACTTACTTTAACCAGTTAGTAGCGAAAGGCTTAGAAATCAGTCAAGTGGTCGTGGAAGGGGCTTTAAGAAGATTGCGTCCGGTATTGATGACAGCATCGATCGCTGCTTTAGGACTCGTGCCTTTAGTCTTTGCAACCGGGCCAGGTTCAGAAATTCAGAGACCACTGGCCATCGTGGTTATCGGTGGATTAATTAGTTCGACGCTGCTGACGCTATTGATCCTACCGATTATTTATAAGCGTTTTGGAAAGAAAGCACCGCCAGAGTTATTAGGAGTAGAGAGTCATGCATAACCGTCAGGATTGTATTTTAAGGTTGGTTTTTAGTCATGGAATTTATGATGAAATGACCGATGTTCTACTCAGCTTCCCAGGACGGGAGCTGGCATTTGTGAGTCTGGATATACAGGCACACATGCAGCCTTTGGAAAGTATCACCGAACAAGTCTCGGGCTTTAAGCGCAAGAAAATGGTGGAAGTCACCATTGACCAGGACGAGGCTAAGCGTTTGCATCAGCACATTACTCAGAACTTACCTCAGGCAAATTTTCAGGCGCAGTTGTTGCCGTTGTTGGCTTTAGACTAAGGCTTTCAATTTTATCCCAACAGAAAGCTACCAGGCCTAGTAGCTTTCTGTTTCTCAATCCAATTCCCCTGCGTTAAAGGTTGTTTCTAAACAGTCTGTGCACCCCTCTCAAGCAATTTCCACAGTACTTTAGTGCCGTTTATAATTTTCAGTATTTACACCTCTTTGCTAAGAATATGAAAGTAGCCAATCATCCCTGATCAATAATCGAAGTCTTACCATTTATACACTTACGCCTATTAAGAGAGTCGCTGTTTGGCTTTACGAGTGCATTTCTGTTGTGTTATGAGTAGGCAATTTTCTCTAAAATATTATTGATAGATGTTTAGTTGATATAAGGTCTGTTTGGAAAGGCTTTAATGGATTGAATGGGGCTTGAAGCGAGTGCATAAAAAAGCCCTCGAAAAGAGGGCTGCCTTTTTTGTACCAAACGGCTGATTTAAGCGGGTTTCTTAGCTGCTTTGATTCTTGATAAAAGATTGAAAAAGGAGTTTCTGAAGCATTCTGGCGGAATCTTATGCTTAATGCTTTCATGTAACGCTGGCAGCTTTGACCAGTGCACACCTTGTTTATAATGATGTGCGGTATGAAGGCCTAAGTTGCCGGTGATAAAGTTAAACCATTTATCGGTAATGTTGTGCGAGCCTGCGAACTGATCTTGGGTATCGAGTCCATTATGGTGACCATAGGTTGCCCAAGAGGTGTAGAGCAGGCTGTCAATCATCGGTAGGATAAAGATGAACAGGGCGTTTAAAGGGTTGTAGGCTGTTAAGCCAATCACCAGTATGAGCGTCATTAAGCCGAAAACCACAAACTGCTTTTGCAGTTTTGGGTAGTGTTTACCCACTTGGTACCCTCTCGGATAGGCTGTAAAAAAGACGTTTAAAGTATATTCAAGCATGCCCATGGCTTCGCCATTGGCTCTTTTCCAGCGACTTTCATCTTTTTCTTGGTCTAAGAAATGACGGTGATGACCTAAGTTGTGATGTAGTACCCAAAGGTTAGTGGTCACGCCAGTGTGTAATGCATAGAAAAATTCTAGGACTCGGTTCATGCTGTTCGATTTAAAAACATGACAGTGCTGGTGATGATGGTTCCAGGCAGAAATTACGCCTTTAGGAACAATCATTAACACCCAGAAAGTGATTAATACCCAGAGTTCTTCAATCATAAAATAGGCCGTAAAATCTATTAATGAGAACAGTAGGATGATGAGAACAGGAGTTTTATCAGCAGGGTATTTAAACACAGGGTGTATTCTTTAAATAAAATAGCCCGATATTATACCTGGTTATTCAGGGTGTTTGTTGATTTGATGAAGAGTAGGCTAGAGAGTGTCAGGTGTCGATAGCGGCGATAAAAAAGCCCCGGAATTCGGGGCTTTTGAATAAGGCTTAATATCGTCTAGATTTAGTCAATTTTTGGTCGGTAAACCGAAGGTTCAATGACCAAAACGCGACTGAGGAATTAAGCTTTTAACGCATCTAAAATCGCTGCTTCAACGGATTCGATTGGCTGCGTGCCATCGACTTTAATGTATTTAAGCGCAGGATCTTTGGCAGCAACAGCGGTGTAGTAATTGATTAACGGTGCTGTTTGTTTATGGTACACATCCAAACGATCTTTAACCACTTCAGGTTGGTCGTCATCACGTTGTACTAGGTCTTCACCAGTTAAATCATCTTTACCTTCCACTTTCGGTGGATTGTAGACCATGTGATAAGTACGACCTGATGCTAAATGGGCACGGCGCCCAGACATACGATTGACGATTTCTGAATCGGGCACATCAATCTCAACCACCGCATCAATTTCAACGCCCGCTTCGGCAACGGCATCTGCTTGCGGAACGGTGCGTGGGAAACCATCCAGTAGGAAGCCATTGGCGCAATCTGGTTCTGCAATGCGCTCTTTAACCATGCCGATGATGATCTCATCCGTTACCAGTTGCCCTGCATCAATCGCACTTTTAGCCTGCATACCCAATTCTGTACCGGCTTTAATTGCTGCACGCAGCATATCACCGGTAGAGATTTGAGGAATCCCAAACTTTTTTGTTAAAAACTGAGCTTGTGTACCTTTACCTGCGCCTGGTGCGCCAAGAAGAATGAATTTCATCAGAAAGTCCTAAGTGAGTATTTGAAGTGCTGAGTATTATACGTTTTTTGTGAAATGGGAAAAAGGAGTTTGATTTATGCCAAGCTATTAAATGCTGCTCTAGAATTTTGTTCCGAGTGTTGGGCGGGTCTATCTCGTTTCATTTAAGAGTTGTCGTATGATTTTTTCTGCTTGCTGGGCATAGTCTCCGCCAAACAGGTTAAAGTGATTGAGGATATGGTACAAGTTATAGAGCGGTTTACGAGTTTGATAACCGGCATCTAGCGGAAACAAGGCGTTATAACCTGTGTAAAAATCTGCAGTGAAGCCACCAAATAGTTCTGTCATCGCTAGGTCAGTCTCACGATCGCCATAGTAACAAGCAGGATCAAAAACGATGGGTTCACCTGTTTCGTCGAATCCACTGTTGCCGCCCCATAAATCACCATGTAATAAAGACGCTTCTGGCGTGTAGTCCGTAAACCAAAAAGGGAGCTGACCAATCAACTCCAACCCTAATTGATATAAGGAGGCGGGTGCATTACGTAAAGTGGCTAATTCAAGCTGGGGTTTAAGGCGTTGTTGACCATAAAAGTCAGGCCAATCCATGTGCCAATGATTATGTTGTTGGCTTAAGCCGATAAAGTTATTTTCGAACCAGCCGAACGGCTTAGCATCCCGATTTATTTGATGATGCATGTGTGCTAAGGCGCGTCCACGTTGCACTTCATCAGCTGGTTGCTTATTGGCAGTTAAATTAACGAACTCCATTAATAACCAGGCCTGATCATTAAAAATGCCGGTGGCAAGAGGTTGAGGGCAGGTGATGGTGTTAGAGCTTCGAATGGCATTCAAACTATGTAGTTCGGTTTCAAATAGCGGTAAATATTGGCGATGATTGAACTTTAGGAAATAATTTTTGTCTGTCGAGTGTAGTTGATAGGCTTGGTGAATGTCGCCACCAGAAATCGCGTGTGCTGAATGAATCTGAATCGGCGAGTATTTGCCATTTAAATGCTGATTTATATTTTCTGAAAAAGCTTGCCAGTCCATATTCATTCCTTATTGTCAGAGGGTTCAATCAAGGCCTTAGTCATTAAGCTTATTCAAATAACTCTTCAGTCAGGCTTTCAATTTGTTTTTGCGAAACAGTCGGCACCTCTGGTGCAAATTCTTCGCGGAAAATTTCAAACAGTCCTTCTTCGGTCGTTTCTGGTACCGCTTCTCCAGTTTCTGGGTCGATTTGGATATTGACCAGACCTTCTGGACGATTAAATGGCAGATTGGGCTCATTCGCTAACGCTAACTGCATATAGTCCATCCATATAGGCAAAGCGGCACGGCCACCGACTTCATTGCGACCCATGGTGCTAGGTTGGTCAAAACCAACCCAGACGGTGGTCGCTATGTTTGGATTAAAACCTGAGAACCAAGCATCTTTCTGCTCGTTGGTCGTACCGGTTTTACCGGCAATGTCTTCACGGTTAAGGGCTTTGGCTTTTTTACCTGAACCGATGCGAATGACATCTTGCATAATGGTGGTCATTATATAGGCGTTGCGAGGTTCAATGACTCTTGGCGCATTCAGTACATCTCCTTCAATACATTGATTTTCAACACAGGCTTTTTTAGGCATCGCTTGGTAGAGTAGCTCGCCGTTGAAGTTTCTTACTTCGCTAATGATGTACGGATCAACTAGATAACCCGTATTGGCAAAAGTCGCATAAGCCGTGACCAAAGTGAGTGGACTGAACTGAACACTGCCTAATGAAAGCGATAAATCACGATGTTTATTGAGCTCTTCCAACGGAAAGCCAAAACGATGCATGTAGTCGACTGCCGTTTTAACCCCAAGTTGTTGTAACAGGCGGACAGAAACCAGGTTACGAGAGAACGCTAGAGCATTCCTTAAGCGAGTAGGTCCATAAAAACGGCCTGAATAATTTTCAGGTCGCCAGATATCTTCTAGATTTCGGTCATGGAAGACGACGGGTGCATCATTGATGGTCGTAGCTGCTGTCATGCCATTTTCTAATGCTGTAGAGTACAAGAAGGGCTTTATATTAGAGCCTACCTGTCGTTGTCCATGGGTTACACGATTATATTTGCTACGGAAATAATCAAAACCACCAACCATGGCTTGAATCGCACCATTATGGGTGTCGACAGAGACCAGTGCCGATTCTGTTTGTGGGTCTTGTGCCAATTGCCATTGATTGTCGAGCCACTGTAAATAAATCACATCACCGACCGACAAGACCTCTTGTGGTTTGGTTGGCGTCTTGCCTGTGTGGTTAACGTCTTTGTATGGCGCAGCCCATTCCATGGTGTTAAACCCTAAACGGATGCTTTCGCCGGTTTCCATGAGCACTTGAGTGTCCGCTATTTTGGTATCGCTTTGCATAAATTGTGTAACGACACCGACTTTCAGGCCACCAAAATTAGAGGTGTCTTTAAGGATTTCAAGTAGCATCTCTTGATCGGCAAGTTCCTCAGCTGATAACTGACGAATTGGACCGCGGTAACCATGGCGTCTTTCATATTCTTGTAATCCATTTTGCACTGCTTCATTAGCGCGTTGCTGAAGATGACTGTCCAGTGTCGTGACAATGGTGAGACCATTTTGAAGGGCTTCTTTACCAAAGCGTTCTAAAGCAAAACTTCGAGCCATCTCTGCTACATAGTTAGCTGAAACATCAATGTTCGCGCCATTACGTTGAGCATGCACTTCGACTGCCTGTGCGGCAAGCATCTCTTCTTCCGTGATATATTTTTGATCAAACATGCGCGCCAATACATAATTACGGCGCACAATCGCTCGGCTTGGATTGATGATTGGATTATAGGCAGAAGGTGCTTTAGGCAGGCCTGCAATCATGGCGAATTCATCTAAAGAGAGTTCGCTGATCGGTTTGCCATAGTAAGTATTGGCGGCCGCCGCCACACCATAAGATCGGTAGCCTAAGAAAATTTTATTCAAATAAAGGGCAAGGATTTCCTGTTTACTTAATTCCGCCTCAATTTTATAAGAAAGCATGATTTCATTAAGCTTTCTTAAATAGGTTTTTTCCTTTGAGAGATAGAAATTCCGCGCCACCTGCATGGTGATGGTAGACCCTCCAGATTTTTTATGCCCGGTGGTAATCAACTCATAAACCGCTCTGCCAAGGCCTTTGTAATCTACGCCGCCATGCTCAAAAAAGTTTTCATCTTCAGATGAAATAATCGCTTGCGTCATGCGTTCAGGGATTTCGTGATAATCCAAAGGCAGACGTTTTTTAGTCCCAATCTCGCTGATGAGTTTGTTGTCTTTAGTGACGATTCGTAGCGGAACTTGGTAAGTGACGTCTTTTAATTCGGCGACATCCGGTAGGGTTGGATAGACCGTCAAGGCATAAATAATACCTGCGATCAGAGGGACCAGAATAAAACCAAGGACAATATTCACCCACATAAACCAGCGAACATAACGTAGCTTACTTTTAACAGGGGTTGGAGGCGGCGGTGACATTTGGTTTTCTATTTCACTCATGAAAAACTCTGGGAACTCTAATAGTTTATGAAAGCGGACTTAAGTAAGCTTAAGAGCGAACAATTTAGGTTTATATTGGTTTAATAAAGGTGTTCGTCATTATAGCGTTTTATAGGTAAATTATGCTAGAGACTTGATTAGGTTGCCTGGCGTGTCATTCGGGGGTGGGGGGGACGTTGCTTTGGTAAAGGGCCGTTGAATTTATTTTCAGGTGCTTGAAAACTAAAAAACCCAGCGAAAGCCAGGTTTTTAGAAGCAATCTCTTAATGAGCTAAATTAAGATTTCTTGCTGTAACGACCAGTTTTAATATCGCTCCACATGAGGTAGAGATTTCCACCGACAATAGCTGCGATAGCGATTGCGACACCGGCCAGCCCGATTGCAACTTGCACCGTTTGTGGAATGATATCAGCCCAAATGCCTAATAAGATGACAAGTGGAACGACAACCGTTACAACGATGACAAGTAACATTTTTACAAAATTATTCATGATATTGCGCCTCAGCTAGAATTTTTTGTTGTTATATAACAGGTCGAACTATACTGCGAAATTTGACTAATTTCAAGATTTTCAAGATGAAAGATTGATTTGAGTCAATAAAACCCCTTAAAAATTAAGGAGAAGTCTTTTTATGAGTGAATTGGGGCATATAAAGACCTTAATATCACTCAATATTTTGCACTTGTTCACGTATTTGTTCAATCAAAACCTTAAGTTCAACGCTTGCCTGTGATGTCCGTTTATCGATTGATTTAGAGCCTAGGGTATTGGCCTCACGGTTCAGTTCTTGCATTAAAAAATCTAATCGGCGACCGATTGCACCCGTATTGGTTAAGACGTGCCTCACTTCCGTTAAATGGGTCAGAAGTCGATCCAACTCCTCTTCAATATCCATCTTCTGTGCCAGTATGGCAATTTCTTGGTGGAGACGCGTTTCGTCTAGCTGGTCACTGAGGGAGAGAATTCGCTGCTTCAGTCGATCGACTTGATTGGCCAGGATCTCCGGCATAATGACTTGCAGAGCCTGGATCTGAAATTCAATGGCTTGGCAACGTTGCAAAATTAACTCGGCAAGTCCTCGTCCCTCTCGCAAGCGATGCGCATTGAGTTGCTGTAAGGCGGCTTCTAGTCCTGTCAGTAAAGCGGCCTCAGTCACTGCTTGATGGGGAACAGTTTGCGTATGACTTTCCAGTATGCCAGGCCACTTTAGGATGTCCAAAGGATTGACTTGGCTGGCTTCGGGTAGCGTGCATTGTACGTTACAAATGGCTTCCGCTAAAGGTTGTAATACGGCTTGATTGACGTGGAATGCCTGGGATTGTTGCGAAAGGTTAACCGTCAAAATAACGTTGATTAACAGAACGAACCTCCCAACTAAAATCCCCTAACTCAAGGTTGGATTGGCTACGTGCAAAAGCGGTCATGCTTTTAACGGTTGAAAGTGTGTCGGTTTTAGCCATGGGATTAATTCTCATAAAAAGCTGCATGGTTACGATCCTCAAGGGCGTGAATCCGAGTCTGAATCGTTTATAATATCGACTATTCTACAAGCTGAACAAGTCAAAGGAAAATTTATGCATACGGTTGTATTAGCCACGGGAAACCAAGGCAAGTTAAAAGAGATGACTGATATTCTGCAACCGTTTGGCTGGGATGTGAAAGCCCAATCAGAATTTTTTACCACGGAAGCGGAAGAGACTGGTTTAACATTTATCGAAAATGCGATTATAAAAGCGCGTTATGCCTCTAAACAAACTGGTTTACCGGCGATTGCCGATGATTCTGGTATTGAAGTGAGTGCTTTAAAAGGTCGTCCGGGGATTTATTCAGCACGTTATTCACAAGATTTACAGGGTGCTCTCGCGAATGATGAAACCAACCTGCAAAAACTACTTACTGAGTTAGAGGGGTTACCGCCTGAGCAACGTCAAGCCAGTTATTACTGTGCGATGATTTATCTTGAACATGCTGAAGATCCAACGCCGGTGATTGGCTTAGGTCGTTGGTACGGTGAAATTCTCACCGAAAAACGTGGTGATGGTGGGTTTGGTTATGATCCCATCTTCTGGGTAGAGGAGATGCACAAAACGGCGGCAGAACTGCCTAAAGCGCAAAAGAATCAGATGAGCCACCGTGGGCAAGCTTTAAATGCCTTAGTGATGCAACTTAGGCGCGGTGCTTAAGTGTGAAAGCGGCGTTTTTTTAAACTTACCAGGCCTGGTAAGTTTAAAGTTTTCGGACTTAATAGTTATCTGCTGTTTATCTTTACACCGTTAAGCGGTGTCTAAATCCAAACTTCTTCTGCATATTTCACAATATGCACAGTTTTGTGTAGTTTGTCTTCAATGGCTTGCTTGAAGATGACTTGCTTATCAGGTTCGCCATGTATTAAAAATACTTTATCCAGTTTTTCAAATTCCGACATCCAGTTAAGCATTTCAGTTTGATCAGCGTGCGCTGAAAAGCCGTTAATCGTACATATTTGAGCTCTGACCTTAATCTTTTCGCGGTAAATACGGATCTCTTCTGCGCCTTCCACTAATAAACGTCCAAGCGTGCCTTCTGCCTGAAAGCCGACAAACAACACTCGGTTGCGCTCATCCCATAAGCGGTGCTTAAAGTGATGCAGAATCCGTCCGCCATTACACATGCCACTACCTGCAATAATAATGCAGCCACTCTCTTCTTCGTTGATCGCCATCGAGTCAGAACCTGTGACTGAATATTCCAAATAAGGGAAGTCAAAAACCGAACCATCCTTATTAAATAAGTCTTGCGCCGCTTGATTGAGACTGTGGTGATAGTTATCGTAAATTTTAGTGGCTTTGATTGCCATGGGTGAATCAAGAAATACCTTGCAGGGTGGCAATATTTTGTCGTAATACATCTGCTTAATCAGCACCAAAAGCTCTTGAGTACGTTCAATTGCAAAAGACGGGATAATGATATTTCCCTGATTATTCAGCGTGCTGATCACCACTTCTCTAAACTCTTCAATACTGGCTTCTAGGCTACGGTGATTACGGTCACCATAAGTCGATTCAATATAAAGGGCGTCTGCCTGTTTAACCAGGGTCGGAGAAGGCATGACCATATCATTCCGGTTGCCTAAGTCACCACTGAAAACTACTGTTTTAGATTGACCTTGTTCTTTAAAGTCAATCTGCAGGGTGGCCGACCCTAGGATATGTCCGGCATTCCGAAAGGTGACTTGAACGTCAGGTGCTAAGGCAATTGGTTTGTCATATTCTGCATATTGGATGTTTGAGTCAAACACGGCTCTAACATCTTCGTTGGTGTAGAGCGGTTCTTTAACCTGACCTTCATCCCCGCGACGGCGCGCCTTTTTAAGGGCCGTTGCATAGTCCTGTTCGGCAATTTTAGCGCTGTCTAGTAGGACGACTTCGGCCAGCTCCATAGTGGGTCTTAAGGCAATAATTCGACCATCAAAGCCATCAATCAAAAGTTTTGGAATGCGTCCCACGTGATCTAGATGGGCGTGCGTTATCAGTAGAATATCGACATCTTTCGGGTCAAAACCAAAGCCTTCAGAGGCTCTTTTCTCAGCACTACCTTGGAACATACCACAATCAACGAGTATTTTTGGCCCTTGCTTCAGCTGTAAAAAATGACAGGAACCCGTAACGGTTTCTGCCGCACCGAAGGATTGAATGAGTGTCATGATAAATTCCTTAAAATAGTGGGTTATAAATAGCAATAGTTTCAACTATAGCATGAGAATGATTGCTTGAGATTGATTAAAATCAACTTGTTTGCTGGTTTGTTTACAGGGTCAAAGCAGGGCATTATTGTAACGGGCTAGTCTGTTTTATTGAAACGCCAGCGTGACAGTCACCCCTTTATTGGAAATTAAGTAACTTCTCCCCATGCCACTATTGGCCATAGTGCCTTTAATGTTGTGTTGCCCACGTACGACTGTGCCAACCACTATCTTTTTGCCGTTCTTAACGCAATTAATAGGCGCTAAGTTAAATTCATAGCGTAAACGCGTAAAATTCAAGAAGGCGGTGCCTTCCGCTAAACAACCTTTAGCCGGGCCTTTAACGATCAGTAGTTTGACGGGTTGAGGTTGGGTTTGCGTGATTTCGCCATTAATGGAATTCAGTAATATTGCCCGAGTGGTCTCCTCGGAGGCATGGCTAGAAAGTGCGGTACTAAAAAGAGCAATGCTGAGAAGGTTTAAGCTTACTGTGCGTAGATTCTTCATATTGGAGCCTTATAGTCGTGGGTTTGGATGTTTTACTTTCAAGGATAGTGGGCTAACTCTTCGTTGATTAGGAATAGAGTGATAAGGTTTTAGTAATATCAGATTACATTAATATAGTATCTATAGTTATCTGGATTTATCAATAAAAACAGCCATTTAAGTTAATAGTTCCAAGATAAGAATAAGTGATGATCTGCTAAAATAGAGGGCATATAAAGTATCAAGAGGGTAAAATGGTCTGTTATATCAAGCTTAATTGATTAAGTCTGTTGATTTTCAATATTGGATATTTTAGTGATTTTTACCCAACCGATCCCCCTCAGTTTGTACGTGCACTATCCTTGGTGCGTGCAGAAATGCCCCTATTGCGATTTTAATTCGCACACGTTAAAGGCGGAGATTGACGAAGCACCTTATATCGATGCGTTGATTAAGCAGTTAGAGCAAACCTTGCCGATGATCTGGGGTCGACCAATTCACTCCATCTTTTTTGGCGGCGGCACGCCGAGTTTGATTTCGGAGGCGGGTTTAAATCGCTTTATGTCGCAAGCCCGTGCTTTATTGGGTTTTGGGCCAGAGATTGAAATCACTCTAGAAGCCAATCCAGGTACCGTAGATTTTGAGAAGTTTGCCGGTTTTTATCAGGCGGGCATTAATCGCTTATCGATGGGCATACAAAGTTTTGAGGATGAAAAGCTAAAGGCGCTGGGGCGTATCCACAGTGGCGATGAGGCTTCTCGAGCCATCGAGGCGGCCAAGGCAGCCGGATTTAAAAACTTTAATCTCGATTTGATGTTTGCCTTGCCAAATCAAACCATAGAGCAAGCTATTAGTGATATAGACCAGGCAATTGCTTTTCAGCCGCCTCATCTGTCGCACTATCAATTGACCTTAGAACCGAATACGCCGTTTTATAAAAACCCTCCCGTTTTACCAGAAGATGACCAGGCCTGGGAGATGCAGTTAGCTTGCCAGGCACATATTGCCAACGCAGGTTATGATCATTATGAAGTCTCTGGTTATGCGCAGAAAAACCGTCAATGTCGGCATAATCTAAACTATTGGCAGTTTGGGGATTACATTGGTTTGGGTGCGGGTGCACATGGCAAAATTACATCGCCACCCGATGGTAAAATTTGGCGTACACAAATGCCCGCCTCGCCAGGCGGTTATGTGGAAGAGATGAACCGACCGAATCCCGGGCGTACGACCTTAGTTTCAGCTGAAGATGCCTGTTTTGAATTTATGCTCAATGCCTTACGTTTACAGGATGGCTTCGAGTTATCCCTATTTACGTTGCGTACAGGCTTACCTTTATCAATGATTGAGCCTAAATTGAAGCTGATGTTAGAAAAAGGCTGGGCAACTATTTCAACGGCTGAAAAATTAACCTTAACCACTTTAGGTAAGCATTACTTGAATGATGTGGTGAGTTTGTTTTTGTAACCGGAGTCCTAGAAATCGCATAGAGATGCGAGCAAATTGAGTACAATTAATCAATGAGTACTGTAAATATAAGCAAACTTGACGATTTAACCAAACTACCTAATCGCATGGGTTGGTTGGAGGCCGCGCAACAATCACTCGATGCCGTCAAAAGCAAATCGATCGTGGCGTCAAAAGCCGTGCTATTTATTGATTTAGACCGTTTTAAATCGGTCAACGATTCATTGGGGCATGATGCGGGAGATCTACTGCTTCAGAAAGTTTCTCGTCTGATTGAATCGGTTTTAAGTTTGCACGGCGAGTTTTCGGATATAGCGGGTCGATTAGGGGGGGATGAGTTCGTGGTGTTATTGCAAGCGCCTGAATCTATTGCGAACTTGGAGCAGGTCGCAAATAATATTGTTGAGCAGCTTTCTCAATCGATCTTGTTAGAAAATTTAAGCAATGCTGATGATGTAGAAGTTGAGATTGGTGCTTCAATAGGGATTGCACGTTATCCACAAGATGCACCGAGCATTGAAGCTTTGCTAAAGTTTGCTGATCTAGCAATGTATCGCGCTAAGCACTCTGGGCGTAATCAGGTGGTGAATTTTCAGCAAGAAATGCTACGCCAAATTGAACGCCGCAGAGGCATTCAGTCTGAGTTACGCAGAACTTTAAAAGAAGAGCATCTGGCTTTAGATTACATGCCGATATATGACTGTCGTAATCAATCCATGGTGGCGATCGAAGCGATATTGAATGTAGAGCACAGTACTGTCTTAGATAACTTAGATGCTCGTGAGCTATTCTCAATTGCCGATGAGTCTCAAGTCGCGATTTATTTAAGTGAATGGATGGTTCAAACGGCTTTAAGTTTTAGTCAAAGGTTGATTCAAGCTGACATTGAAATGCCTTTTATTATTGAAGTCCGTCCCAGTCACTTTCATCAAAAGAGTTTTGTCAGTTGGCTGGCTGATCAGTTAGAAGTCTATGAGGTTTCCCCTGAACTTATTACCCTCTCGCTGAATGAGGCTTGCTTAAACGCGCAACGTTTTGCAGTGGCCAGTCAATTAACGGCTTTATCTAAGCTGGGCATTGAATTGGCTGTGCAGTCATTTGGTTCGGGTAACTGGTCTTTATTAAGGCTGCATGATTGGGATATTGATCGCCTCCATTTAAGTTCGCATTTTGTGCAAGAAATTGCCAATAGCCGCTCGATGGAAGCTATGACTGGGGCGCTTATCCAACTGGGGCAGACCCTTAATAAAAAGGTCATTGCTTATGGCGTGCGTTCCGCAGAACAACTGGCTTTTTTGAGTAGTCATCACTGCTATTTGATGCAAGGTGCTTTTTTGAGTGAGGCGCTTTCAGAAGCGGATATGGAAGCGGCTTTATTACAAGACTTAATCGGCGATATGGATCAAAATTCGCCTTATTATGATACCTATTCTGAAGACAGTGTATCTGAGGATGAGCTGGATTTTGGATTTGATAGCGATAGAGATGACTAAAGGGAAGCTAGCTGCCTTTTTGATGAATATGATGAGAGTAACCCGAAGTGAATAGACAGAACTTTTTTAAATGGTTAAAGCGCGGAACATTGGTATTGGCCATTATTCCTATTCTGATATTTCTGGCATTTGCCGGAGCGGTCAGTTTGATTGACTTTAATCAGTATAAACCGCAGATTGAAAAAGAAGTAACGGCGGTGAGTGGGCGTGACTTCAAAATTGAAGGCGCGATAGAAGTTTCGATTTTACCCTTTATGTTTAATATCGGCCAAATGGCTCTAAGAAACAAATCAGGGTTTACCGAAGAAAATGTTCTGTCTATCAGAGAAGTCCAAGTGGAGCTATCGCTGCAATCCCTGTTGATAGATAAAGAAATCTCGGTGATCAGTTTGGAATTAATTGAACCGAAATTGCATTTAATCAAAACGGAAAGCGGTGATAACTGGTCGGATATTAAATTCTTGGCACAGTGGTTACCTATCCAGAGCTTACAAGGTGGCCTGCGATTAAGTCGCCTAACTGGAACTTTACAAAAAGACTTAAACCCACAAACGGCATCTGAGTGGTTTGCTTCACTACAACCGATGTTGGTAAATCATCCCAAGCCAAAGGGTCTGAAAGCAGATTTCCACTGGGCGGTCGAAAGTCTGGTGGTACGTAAGGGAGAGATCCAGTTTGAAAATCAGAAAGCAGGGCATCTCGCCAAGCTTTCTGAAATCAATATTCTGACATTTGATGTTGTCAAAGGTCAGCCCTTTGATGTCAGCAGTGAATTTACTTTTCAACACAGCCCTTCTCAAAAAATTTACGACTTCCGATTAAACACGACCTTGGAAATTGCTGACAATTTTCAAAAGTGGATTTTGACCGATTGGAGTGGTGTACTTAAGTTTAGAATGCCTGTGGAGGATAAGGTGCCTGAAGTTCGTTTAACGACAGAAGGCGAGCGTTTTGAAATCGCTCTAGATACCCAAAACATTACAGTCATTAAAGGCAAACTAGCGGGCTTGGATGCCGAATTGACGAGTAGCTTCTCTGGCATGTTTGGTTTGCATTCAGCGCTTCAGGGAACGGCGGATATAAAAAATCTAAATTTTAAAAACTGGGCTTACCATCTCGGTTTACCCATGCTCGAGTTTGTCGACAAAAAAGCCCTAACGGAAGGTAATGGAGCGTTTGAATGGCAATGGGATGGCGAGAAGATTTTGCTGAAAGCGTTGGAAATTCAAATCGATGAAAGTCAGTTGCAAGGTATGGTTTCTTATCAAATCGGCGAAGAACCGGTTTTAGCCTTTGATTTGAGTCTTGATCAGCTTAACTTAGATGCTTATCAAGCTGAATATAGAGCGCCTGCAAAAATGACCAGGCCTGGTCAAAGTAATGTAAATAATTCGGCTCAAACTGGACAGGACACGCCTTCACAAGCCACGGTTCGTTATTTGCCGGTGGGCGTGCCCATTGAAATATTACGTAATTTAAATGCGAGCGGTCAACTCAAAATCGGTCAGTTGACCGCATGGAATGTCAGCGCACAAACGATTCAAGTCAATCTTTTAGCACAACAGGGCATGCTGTCGCTAGCACCTTTGGATGCAGAACTCTATCAAGGTCAGTTACGTTCGAAATTGACTTTGGATATGACGAATCAAACGCCAGAGTATCATTGGAAAGGGCGCTTGAATCAAATGAATCTGCAAGCTGCTTTAGCCGCTCACCCTGATAATTTGATTTTAGAAGGGGTGTTGACCAGTCGGTTTGACTTACAGAGCAAAGGCAGTAGTGATATATCGCTTAAGAAAAACCTAAGTGGTCTGTTTTCTTCTGAGATAACGCAGGTAAAAATAGCGGGTTTAGACATCAATCAATTATTAAACGGGTCTTTTGAGGCACAAGCTACCAGCACTAAGTTAGATCGGGTTTACCTTTCAGGGCAATTGCAACAAGGCATCTATTCAGCAAAGCAATTTATTGCTAAGAGTGAGCGGTTTTCAGGGAGTGGTGCAGGAACATTTGATGTGAATACTGCACAAGTCGATAGTCAGTTTCTATTAACCATAGAAAATCCAACGCGAGCTTTAAGGCCTTTAAAAGGGCTTGAGATACCGCTGAGTTATCAAGGTCGTGTAGACAGCTCAGAGAGTGAAGTTTCAGCTGACAAAGCTCGTTGGGGAGTGGATATGGCTAAGTTAATGGCGTCACCTGCTTATCAAACACAGCAGAAAATGATTATCGCTCAGTTAAGTAGCTTAATTCAGTAAGGGCGCTTAGAGCGTTTGTTTTAAGCCGTTGCAGCCTAAGTTTTCGGATTGGCAACGGTGACGAACTTGGCTTAAAGGCCAGGATGCTTTAAGTGCGTTCGAAAATCAAATCCCAAACACCATGGCCTAAACGGTGGCCACGTTGCTCAAATTTTGTCAGAGGACGATAATCAGGGCGAGGTGTATAGGCCTGTTCGCCGGCGGTATTGCGGTAGTTAGGCGCTTCACTCATAACTTCCATCATCTGCTCAGCATAATGTTCCCAATCGGTTGCCATATGGAAATGTCCACCTGGCTTCAGATGGCTGGCAACGGTTTGTGCAAATTCAGCTTGTAGAATACGACGTTTATTGTGGCGTTTTTTATGCCAAGGATCAGGGAAAAAAAGATAGAGGCCTGCTAAGCTGGCTTTAGGAATGCAGCGCGCCAAGACTTCAATGGCGTCATCATTGTACACTCGAACGTTCGTCAGTCCCTTCTCTCCAATCAGTTTTAACAAAGCCCCAATCCCCGGGCGATGAACTTCAATCCCAATGTAGTTTTTATCTGGATTAGCTTCTGCCATCGCTACGAGGCTTGTACCCATGCCAAAACCGATTTCAATAATCGTCGGTGCATCACGACCAAATATTTCCTTAAAATCGATAAGTTGATCTTGTAACTCTAAACCAAACGTTGGCCATAGGCTGTCGATGGCGTTCTGTTGTGCTTGGGATAACCGACCTTGGCGCAGCGCGAAACTTCTAATTCTAAAATCTTTAGGCGCTTGCACATTACTTGGGGTTTCATTTTTATCGGTTGGCTCGGAAGCCTCGATTTCGGGTCTGTCTGAAGGTGTTTGAGTCATAGTAACATCTGGATAAGTTGCGTTAAAAAAGAATCGGTATAGTATACCGTAATTCAAACTTAATGAACGTTACAAAAAAACGACTCTATGGCTTCAAATTCATCTACATTTTCGGCTCAATTACTGGCTTGGTTCGATCACTATGGTCGTCATGACCTACCTTGGCAGCAGGATATAACGCCTTATCGAGTTTGGGTTTCTGAGATTATGTTGCAACAAACCCAAGTTAAAACGGTGATTCCCTACTTTGAACGCTTTATGCAGAGTTTTCCAACCTTGCATCATCTCGCGCAGGCTTCACAAGATGCCGTTTTAGGGCATTGGGCAGGTTTGGGTTATTACGCTCGAGGACGCAATCTCCATAAAACGGCGGTGATGATTGCTGAAGTCCATGATGGCGAATTTCCAACTACATTTGATGAAATATTGGATTTACCGGGCATTGGGCGCTCTACGGCTGGTGCGATCTTGTCGATTTCCTTGAGCCAACGTCAGGCCATTTTAGATGGCAATGTCAAGCGCGTTTTGAGCCGTTATCTGGCGTTAGAAGGTTGGCCTGGTGAAAAACATAATGAACAAAAGCTATGGCAGGTCGCGGATGAATTTACCCCTGATTTGCGTTTTAATGATTACACACAAGCGATTATGGACCTGGGGGCGACACTGTGTACCCGCGCTAAACCGCAGTGTGAGGTCTGTCCGTTAGAGGCATCCTGTCAGGCTAAGTTTGAAGGGAGAGTGAGTGAATTTCCGTTTTCGAAGCCTAAAAAAGTCAAACCGATTAAACAAGCCTATCTGCTTGTTTTAGAGAACCAACAAGGCCAAGTTTTATTGCAACAACGACCGCAAAAGGGTATTTGGGGAGGTTTGTGGAGCTTTCCTGAGTACGCTTGTCTCCAAAACTGTGAAGATGCCTTGAAAATAGCTGAAACTCAAACGGAGTCTGCTTATAGTTTGGTAGAATGGGAAGTATTCCGCCACACATTTACCCATTATCATTTGGACATTCATCCGGTGATCTACCAAGGGGTAGATGAAAACAGTCTGAAATTTGATGGGTTGTGGGTAAATAAACAACAGCTTGGTAAAGCTGAAGTGACTATAGGCGTCCCTGCACCGGTCACCAAAATAATGAAACTCATGGAGAAATAAAATGTCTAGAAAAGTACAGTGCGTCAAAATGGGCGAAGAATTAGATGGTTTGGATTTTTTACCCTTTCCAGGGGAGCTCGGCCAGAAAGTCTATGACAATGTTTCCAAAGAAGCTTGGAAGCAGTGGTTAGGTCAGCAAACGATTTTGATTAATGAATACCGTCTTTCAAGTTTAGATCCGAAAGCGCGTACGTTCTTAATGGAGGAGATGCAAAAGTATCTATTTAATGATGAAGAGCTGGATCTGCCGGATGAGTTTAAAGCGGTATAGACGATAAAGTCTGCATCATTTGCACAAAGGGCGTTAAATATCTTTGGTATAAATGCTCTCAAATATTAGAGGTCTGCTGAATGACTCAGGGCTCTAAAACAAAAAAGCCCGCAATGCGGGCTTTTTTGTAAGTTCATTTTAAGAATCAATAAAGACTACTTATGATATTGACCACTTAACTCTGTTACCGCAGTAATAAAGGCACCAGCATGCTCTGGATTGATTTCTGGGTGGATGCCATGGCCTAGATTAAATACGTGACCTGTACCGTGTCCATACTGCTCTAGAATGGTACCAACTTCTTGGCGAATACGCTCCGGAGAAGCATACAAAATACAAGGATCCATATTACCTTGGAGTGCAACTCTGTCACCGACACGCGCACGGGCTTCATCAATATTAGTTGTCCAATCTAGACCTAATGCATCCGCACCTGTATCTGCCATTGCTTCTAGCCACTGTCCGCCACCTTTTGTGAATAAAATCACAGGCACTTTGCGGCCATCATAGTCACGTATTAGACCATCCACAATCTTGTGCATATAGCGTAGAGAGAACTCGTTATAGTCACGTGGTGTTAAGACCCCACCCCAAGTATCAAAGATTTGTACCGCTTGTGCTCCAGACTGAATCTGGGCGTTTAGGTAAGCGATAACAGAGTCTGCTAACACATCCAACATGTGATGTAGGGTCGCTGGCTGGTCAAACATCATCGCTTTGATTTTAGCGAAAGTCTTACTTGATCCACCTTCAACCATGTAAGTTGCTAGCGTCCAAGGGCTTCCAGAGAAACCGATTAAAGGTACACGACCGTTTAGGTCTTTGCGGATGGTGCTAACGGCATCCATTACATAACCTAATTCAGAGGCCATATCAGGCACAAACAATTTCTTAGCATCAGCCATCGTGCGCACAGGGTTACCAATGACTGGACCTTCGCCAGTTTCAAACTTTAGGCCTAGGCCCATCGCATCTGGAATCGTTAAGATATCAGAGAACAGAATCGCCGCATCTAATGGGAAACGCTCTAAAGGTTGAAGGGTTACTTCACAAGCAAGTTCCTTATTGCGACACAAGTCCATAAAAGAACCAGCTACTTGACGGGTTGCACGGTACTCTGGAAGGTAACGTCCAGCCTGACGCATCATCCAAACAGGCGTGCGATCAACTTCTTGTCTAAGGAGTGCTCGTAATAAACGGTCGTTTTGTAGCTCTGCCATGGGAAGGCCCTTTATCTGAATAAAAGAAAGAGACTATTCTAGCGGAAAGTAGGTCGTGCGAAAACTAAAAATGACCAGGCCTGGTCATTATTAAGGAAGTTTCAATGGTTGTCGCAAGGCAAAAAAGCATTTAGGGCGTTTATTGATGTGATTATTGGCTAACTGGGTTCAATTTATCAATTGAGAAAGGGTGGTCGACAATCATAAACATCACACCTTTATAAAGGTAAGCGTAACCACGCGCTTCGATGACTTTGTCTTGGAGTTTTTCAATCTCATTGTAATCAAATTGATCCCAATAGCGTTTCGGAATGCGAATACCTGTCGTATCCATGTTGATAATGTAGTTTGATGAACTTTTTTGGACTTTAAGGACTTTGCCTTGAATGATGCGGAAACCCTCATCTTGCGAATTCAACTCACTGCTTTTGGCTAAAGGAAAGTGAGATTCAGGGTTTTTGGCAAGATAGTCCCATAGTTGAAAACCACCTTGGCGAGCCTTTTGTTCTGCTTTAAAGTAACATTTAGCATACTTAATATTATTGTTTTCTATGCGATTGACGGCAAAACCGCTTTCAAGAATTTTTTGTTGGACATTGGTGCCATCTTTTAAAAATAGGTGCACCAATTGACGACCAAATTTATCCACTTTGGTGGTGTCATACTCTACGCCCACCTCTAAATCATTATTAGCGAGGAGTTTGTTGAGAAAGGTTTGCGCTTCTTTAGCCAGTGGCTCACCCGGGGTGTGAAATTTTTGTTTACGCTCAATTTGCGGTGCATACAGGCCAATTAAGCGGACACGCTTGCCTTGGATAATCAGGTTGCTACCATTGGTCGCATAACTGGCTTTAGTCCAGACATCGATTTTTTCGGCCGTGCAGGAATCATCAGCTGCCAGGGTCGACCAGGACAGTAAGCTTGAGGTGATTAAGAGTAATGCTGAGAGTGTTGTTTTAAACATGGTTCCGATTCTATTGGCTTTTAAGAAGAATACAACGTGTTTGTTGTATTACGCACAAATTTTCAATCATTAAAGCAATTGTTAAGCCAGGCTAAAGTCGCTTTTAAAGACGTTATTTTGCAGAGAGGGTTTAGCTTATCGAAATGCCAGGCATAAAAAAAGCGCTAACGACAAAATGTCGGTAGCGCTTTTGAATAGAATATTTAGGATTGCTCCTAAATAAGCTATTAACGACGAGCGTATTTCTGCTTGAATTTCTCAACACGACCTTCAGTATCGACAAGCGTTTGCTTACCAGTATAGAAAGGGTGAGATGCGCTAGAAACTTCCACACGTACTAGTGGGTAATCGTTACCGTCTAGAGTGATAGTTTCGCCTGAAGTTTTTTCAATGGTAGAACGAGTAATGAAAGTTTCGCCAGTTGAAATATCCTGGAAAACTACATCTTTATACTCTGGATGAATGTCTGCTTGCATAATGACGGTCCAATTAATTAGTTAATTCTGTAAAAGAAAGGCATTATATTCATATAAATAGTAAATGCAAGTTCTTTTATGATTAAGGTGATTCTAAAAGTAGGAGTTTAGTGAAATAATCTCCTGCCTATTAATGCTTAAAGTCCTTTAGTGGTCTTTAAGCGGAAGTTTTTAACGTTTCATGGATTCAAATAAGATGGCGTTCGTTTTAGAAACTTTCATTTGATCAATTAAAGTTTCAATCGCATCGACTTCATTTAACGTTTGTAAGAAACGACGTAGAACCCAAATGTTTTGGAGTTCATCTGATGTTGTCAGTAGTTCCTCTTTACGAGTGCCTGACTTGGTGATATTGATCGCAGGGAAGACACGTTTTTCTGCAATACTACGAGAAAGGTGAAGTTCCATATTACCGGTTCCTTTGAATTCTTCAAAGATAACTTCATCCATCTTAGAGCCTGTTTCAACCAAGGCCGTGGCAATAATGGTTAAAGAACCACCTTCTTCGATGTTACGTGCCGCACCAAAGAAACGCTTTGGACGGTGTAATGCATTGGCATCCACACCACCCGTTAAGATTTTTCCTGATGAAGGTACAACAGTGTTATAGGCACGAGCTAAACGGGTGATGGAGTCTAATAGGATGATAACATCTGTCTTATGCTCTACTAAACGTTTAGCTTTCTCAATCACCATCTCAGCAACCTGTACATGGCGGGTCGCTGGCTCATCAAAGGTAGAGGAAATCACTTCACCTTTAACGGTGCGCTGCATTTCTGTTACTTCTTCCGGACGCTCATCAATCAATAATACAATCAAATAAGCATCAGGATGATTCTCAGCAATAGACTGTGCCATCTGCTGCAAAATAACCGTTTTACCGGATTTTGGCGGCGCCACAATCAATCCACGTTGACCTTTACCGAACGGTGCTGCAATATCGATAATACGTGGCGCGATGTCTTCTGTACTACCATTACCAACTTCCATGACTAGGCGTTCATCAGGGTGAAGTGGTGTTAAGTTTTCAAAAGCGATTTTCTTACTGGCAATAGCAGGGTCTTCGTAGTTGATGGTTTCAACTTTCAACAATGCAAAATAACGCTCACCTTCTTTCGGTGGGCGAATCTTGCCCTGAATGGTATCGCCTTTACGCAATCCAAAGCGACGGATTTGGCTAGGAGAGACATAAAGGTCATCCGGTCCAGCTAAATAAGAGCCATCGGCAGAGCGCAAGAATCCAAAGCCATCAGGCAGAATTTCTAATGCACCTTCACCAAAGATATCCTCTCCTTTTTTCGAGTGCGCTTTTAAGATAGCAAAAATAATATCTTGTTTACGTAAGCGAGCTAGGTGATCCAGCCCCATTGTGGCTGCTAAATCTAGTAGAGAAGCGGCGGATTGTTTTTTTAAGTCTAATAAATGCATAGTTTTTTGGGTATCTGTAGGATTGTATTAAGGATCTTTGGTTTAGGGTCAGTCTCTTTTAAAGAGAGAGTGTCTAAATGATTTTGGATTCGTAAGAATTTCGAAAGGATGGACGGTCATTCCCCTAAGCGATCGATGATGGCTTAGGGGGAGCAACTTAAAGGTTGCCGTCTAAAAATGTATTCAATTGTGATTTAGAAAGTGCACCTACGTGGGTTGCATCGACTTCACCATTTTTAAATAACATTAATGTAGGAATACCACGAACACCATATTTAGGCGGAGTTGCAGGGTTTTCATCAATGTTTAATTTGGCAATTTTTACTTTACCTGCATACTCTGTCGCCGCATCATCTAAGATTGGGGCGATCATTTTGCAAGGTCCACACCACTCAGCCCAAAAGTCGACTAGGACTGGAATGTCTGATTGTAGTACTTCTGTTTCGAAATTAGCATCGCTTGTTGAAATCATGATTTCTCCTGAAATTTTCTGTGTTTCTAGTTGTTTATACTTCTAGCGAATGCACCCATACTTAATTTGCACGATTTATTTAAAGCGTGAAAAGAGGTCGGTTTAGATTCGTTTAGGGATATTTTGATGATGAATAGACCGATAATCTTTAGATTATAAAGTCATCCAATTGAATCAATGAATTTTGAATATCTGCAATTATTACATGAATAAACTGGGTTGCGCAAGGTTTATTGCGTAAAAAACATCAGTTATTTAGCGATAGGGGTGTGGGAAAAAGGCAACATAATGAATTTATTTAGGTTTCCGTCCACTTTATCGCTCTGATAAGTCATAAAATTTGCCTGAATTGCTTAAACCATTTGAGAAGGTCACGTTAGCGATCTTAAATTGAGATAAAATCTGCACCTCATAAAGTTTAACTTAAGTTTAGCGACTCTTCATTATGCTAACAATAGCACTGAAACATTGAACCGCTTTGGAAACCCCATGGATATTTCTTATATATTAAATGATTTAAACGATGCGCAACGTGAGGCAATTACCGCCGAGAATACGCACGCCCTGATTTTGGCCGGGGCAGGCAGCGGTAAAACTCGCGTCTTGGTGCATCGAATTGCCTGGTTAACCCAGGTTATGGGGTTCTCACCTTACAATGTACTCGCCGTCACCTTTACTAATAAGGCGTCGAGTGAGATGCGCGGGCGTATTGAATCACTGATAGGGCAACAGGCTGGCGGTTTAACCATGGGGACTTTTCATGGGATTGCTTATCGCCTATTACGTCAACATCATCAAGAAGTGGGTTTGCCGCAAAGTTTCCAGATTTTGGATTCGGATGATCAAAAGCGCGTCATTAAACGTCTGTTGAAAGCGATGGAACTGGATGAAAATCAGTGGCCACACAAGCAAATTCAAGCTTTTATTAACGGCGAGAAAGAGGAAGGACGACGTCCGCATCATATTGATATAGGACATAACCCTTTCGTCGGTAAGATGGTACAAGTTTACCAAGCCTATGAAGAGCAATGTCAGCGCTCAGGCCTGGTGGATTTTGCCGAGTTATTATTAAGAGCACATGAGCTGTGGCTGAAAAACCCACAGGTATTGGCGCATTATCAAGCGCGTTATAAACATATATTGGTGGACGAGTTTCAAGATACCAATAGTTTGCAGTACGCCTGGTTACGCGTTTTAGCTGGGGGTTCAGGTAAATTGTTTGTGGTCGGTGATGATGATCAGTCTATCTATGGTTGGCGTGGTGCTAAGGTCGAAAATATTCGCCAGTTTGAAGAAGACTTTGCGAATGTCAAAATGGTTCGCCTCGAACAGAACTATCGTTCGACGGGCACCATTCTAAAAGCCGCCAATGCCTTGATTGCCCATAATACCACCCGCATGGGCAAGCAGTTATGGTCTGCTGGCGAGGATGGTGATTTGATTAAAGTCTATGAAGCCTTTAATGAATATGATGAAGCGCGTTATGTCTGTGGCCAGATTGAAGCTTGGTGTGAGCAGGGTGGTTCACGTAATGAAGCGGCGGTTTTATATCGCTCCAATGCTCAGTCACGTGTCATGGAGCAAGCCTTAATGCAGGCACAAATTCCTTATCGCGTTTATGGCGGCTTACGCTTTTATGACCGTGCGGAAATCAAGGATATATTGAGTTATCTGCGTTTATTGGTCAATCGCGACGATGATGCCGCGTTTGAACGCGCTTATAACCATCCGCCTCGTGGTATAGGCCAAAAAACTGCGGATACCATTCGTGAAGTCGCTAAACACAAACAAATTCCATTGTGGCAAGCGGCTGAACAATTGGTTGAGCAAGGTTTAACCGCACGCGCTAAAACTTCGATTGCCAGCTTTTTGGAACTGATTGAAGGTTTGACGGAAGCCACTCAAGGTCTGTCTTTAGAAGATCAGATGTTAAAGGTCGTCTCACGCTCAGGCCTGCAAGCCCATTTTGAAAAAGACAGTTCAGAGCAAGGCAAAGGCCGCCTAGAAAATATTGATGAGTTGATTAATGCCGCAGGTCAGTTTAAACAAATGCAATCGCAAACCACAGCAGAAGGCTTGCCCACAGAAAGCCAAGTGATTGCCGATGGCGTTGATGCCATCGCGCAACAAGATGGCACTCTGTTACAAAATCCGCAATACGACAATCCATTGGCAGACTTCTTGGCACAAGCGGCATTAGAGGCTGGCGAACAACAGGCGGAAGAGTGGGAGTCAGCGGTGCAATTAATGACCATACATGCCGCTAAGGGGTTGGAATTTCCATTGGTGTTTATGATTGGCGTTGAAGAGGGCTTGTTCCCATCACAACGTTCACATGATGATCCTGCCAGCTTAGAAGAAGAGCGTCGATTGGCGTACGTTGGAGTGACGCGAGCTGAAAAACAGTTGATGATTACCTTTGCCAATCATCGCCGCCTACACGGCACAGAAATTTACCCAATGCCTTCACGGTTTATTAAAGAAATTCCAAGCGACTGTGTTGATTTTGTCCGTCTATCGGGTTCGGTTAGACCGACGGTAGCAGGCGGTTATAACACTGGGATGAATGCCAGTCTGCAAGCTGCATTGGATGCTGAGAATGAAACCGGATTCAGTGCAGGAGAAGCTGTTTTCCACCAGAAATTTGGGGATGGCACAGTGGTCGGTATTGAAGGCAGTGGTGATCATGCACGTATCAATGTTAATTTTAAAAATGCCGGTTCTAAATGGTTGGTGACCGCCTATGCGAATCTGCAAAAGAAATAAGCGCTGATATGAAAGCTAACCCCTATACAGTAGAAACCGCCACAGAGTTCCCTAACGCAACGGCTGAATTGTTACAGGTTCGAGGGTTATTGACGGTAGGTATGTTGAAGCCAGTTGATTTAACGATACAGGCGGGGCAGCTGTGGATGTTGTCAGGGATATCCGGAACCGGAAAGTCGCAACTGTTGAAAGCCATTGCTGACCTTATTCCACATAGTGGCCAGGCCTGGTTGAATGGGGTGGCGCAAAACGCGATCAGTCCGGAAACCTGGCGTGGGCAAGTCATGTATTTTGCCGCTGAAACCGCTTGGTGGTTAGAAACCATTGCAGGACATTTTGCAGAGGATCCGAGCCCTCAGCAACTGGAGGCTTTGGGCTTAGATCAAAGTATCTTGCAGAAACATCCCGACAGTTGTTCCAGTGGTGAAAAACAACGTTTGGCTTTGTTAAGAGGTTTGGCGCTTAAACCGAAAGTCCTACTGTTGGACGAGATTACAGCCAATCTTGATCCTGAAAGCACACTGAAAGTAGAAGCCTTTTTGCAGCAATATATTCAAACATATCAATCTCTATCAGAGCGAACCTCATTACCCGTATTACCAAATGAGGGCGCCACACGCGCTATTTTGTGGATTTCGCATGACGTCCATCAACGTCAACGCTTGACCCGTCCTGAATTACAGTTGGTACTAAATAAGTGAACTTACCGAAAATAAGACCAGGCCTGGTGGTTTTTAACAGCTTGCAAACTTTAGGGTGCTTAGCATGATTTTAATCAGTTATTGGGATCTATTGACCCTGTCTTTTTTGGTCTTTTTGCTCGGTGGAGTGCTGTGGTTAAACGGCTTTAGCCAGGTCAAGCAGCTGTGGTGGGCGACCCTTAGAATGGCTGCTCAATTGCTGTTTATGGGTATCTGGCTGAGTTGGGTTTTCTATGCTGAGAATGTGTTATGGGTTGTCCTGGTTGGCCTCGTGATGCTCAGTGCTGCGGGTTATGAAATCTCAAAACGACAGCAGTACCGCTTGAACAAGTTACACGGGGTATGGATAGGATTACTCTCCTTATCGTTTACCTCGTTAATGCTGTTGATTGGCGTGTTGGTATTTGTGATTCAACCTGAACCTTGGTATCAACCGCAATATCTTATCCCTTTGCTTGGGATGTTATTAGGGAATAGTATGACATCGATTGGGGTAGGGTTGGATACGCTGACACGCAGTGCTGTGCAACTGAAGGCTAAAATAGAAGCGCAGCTCGCCTTGGGGGAAACGGCTAAACAATCCATGCAGTTCATTAAAGAACAAAGTTTGCATGCCGCCATGATTCCAGTGATTAATATGCTGGTAGCCGCAGGGGTTGTTTCCTTACCCGGGATGATGACTGGGCAAATCTTAGCCGGCGCTGATCCGGCAGAGGCGGTAAAATATCAAATTATGATTATGTTGTTGATTGCCACCTCTACGGGATTAGGCACTTTAATCGCGATAGAGATTGCCAGTCGCCGATTGTTTGATGATCGACAACGCCTACAACTTGATGTTCTCAGTAAAGCGTAAGTTGTAGCAATAAGCTTTGAATCTCGGTAATGCTTGATTACTGAATCGTGGTCAATCCTAATGAATTCCATGCCTGCATACCACCTCGATACCAATGGATTTTATGGGCAGGATAACCCATGCTCACCAGTGTTATGATGTTGGTCGGCGATTGGCCACACCAAGGGCCATTGCAGAACAACACCAACTCCTTGGCTTTAGAAAAGTCCCAGATATTATCTTCAAGCGTCGCCCCAAAACGATCCGTTAAAAGACTCTCAACCACAATCGGCTCGTAGGTAGAGGCTTTACGGTAAAGTTGCGTCCAAGGAATGTTGACCGCACTGGGAATGGTGCCTTTAGCCACCCAATCAGGCGTTCTAGAATCAATAATCAATAGGCTCTTGTCGCCCTTTGCAACACGTTTTAGAAAGCCCAACATCTCAATCTCACCAATCGTATTTACCCCTGGCAATAGCTGTATGGGCTGCACGCAAAAGGGCGGACACTCTCTTGAAGTCAAAGCATAGTCATCAATGATTTTGCTCTGAGTATTTTGATTACGCTGGATGGTAACGGGCTTGCCCTGGTGTTTTACTGTTATGGAGCCAATGTCTTTAGTGATATTGACTTTTAGTTTGGGCTCAGCTGCTTTGACGATAACCGTACCGCTAACCATGAATGCAATAATACAGATGGGTAATAACTTATGGTAATTCATATCTATTCTCCCTTGAGGATTGTGAATAAGAATGATTTGAACCTTTATTTTAATCCAAAAGATATTAAAGCCATTATGTTAATAATGATGTTGTTTTATAAAGGAATTTAATGGATGATTTGGGAGGTGGGTATTTTAATTTGAATGATGTAAATTGAAACCTACCAGGCCTGGTAGGTTCAAAAATCGCTTAAGCGCGAGACAAAAACTTACCCGTTAAAGTACTGACCTTCACAATCTCATTCGGTTCAATAAACTCAGGTACCTGAATCTCATAACCCGTTGACAGTTTTGCTGGTTTGGTACGGCCTGCGCCACTGGATTTGCTACCCGGATTGGTTTCGACCACTTCTAGTTCAACATTGGTCGGTAGTTCAATGGCCAGCACTTGGTCTTCCCATAACAACGCAGTAATCCCACCGAGTCCTTCGGTAATGTATTTTTTCTCATCTTCTAGTTCATCAGCATTTAACAAGTATTGGCTGTAGTCTTCATTATTCATAAAGACGTAGTTATCACCATCGATATACGAAAACATGACGGGTACTTTCGGACAGTCGATCTCTTTTAACATGTCGTCACTTTTAAAAGTTTCATCGACTTTTTGCCCGGTTTTCAGGTTGTTGAAACGCATTTTGTATAAAGTGGATGCGCCACGTGAAGAGGGGTTGCGAACATCGTAGGTTTTCAGGATGTGGGGAACGCCATTGATTTCAACAACGTCGCCTTTTTTGAGTTCACTGACTTTAGGCATGGTAGATTCCTTTCATTATTAAGAGCGACATAATATGCGATATTATGTGCGGCCAATTTTGTGGGCTATTTTCGAGAGTTTGTGTCAGGAATGCAAGCGGTCTTTTACGTGGCAGAGATGTAACGCTGATAGGTCTTGTTATGCCATGTAGTCGTTTCAGGTGCCGGAGTTATTTGCCGAGGGTATTTTCGGCGGTACGATAGCCAAACTCAATCATCTCATTAATTTTGTTGAACTCTAGCATGCCACAAGCATCGCGCGGAATTTCAATGATAATGTCGGGCGGATAGGCGGCGAGCTGCTGGCGAGCAATACTGCTTTGCATGCTATCAAAAGCTTTATTACTGATGTCGATCATATCCCAGCTTAAAGGCGTTTCAATAGCGGAGTCTTCAGGAAAAAAGTGCATCACGAGAGAATCGAATAAAGCGGAAGCATCATTTAACCAAGAATCCTCATTGAGATCGTTTTCTACTTCGACAGGTGGCAGCTCAGCCGCTTTGGGTTTACCGCCGAGATTGACCACAATGATTAAATCATTCGTTTGCCCGAAGGTGGGTGCAATAGGCACTGGATTGAGTACGCCACCATCCACCAGTGTTATGCCGTGTTTATGGAAGGGGGTGAAAATCATCGGCAGGGCGGTAGAGGCGCGCATAGCGTCTAGCAGCGAGCCTTTTTGCAGCCAGACCTCTTTCTCATTTTCAATATCAGTGGCGACGGCAGTAAAAGGAATGGCGAGGTCTTCAATGTTAGGGTTGCCCAATACCTTTCTAAAGGCTTCAACGAGTTTATCGCCTTTAATTAAACCGCTACGATTCCATGCAATGTCAGTCAAGCCAAGAATATCGGTATTGCTTAACTGCTTAAACCAGGCCTCACATTCATCGAGTTTATCGGCGGCATAAATACCGCCAATCAAAGCCCCTATGGAACTACCAGAGATAGATTTGATCTGATAGTTGTGCGCTTCCAGCCAACGAATAATGCCAATATGCGCCATACCACGTGCGCCACCACTGCCTAGTACAAGGGAGACGGTTGTAACGGTTTGATTTGTTTGAGATGGCTGTTTGGGCAACGTCATTGAAATACTCCTACCAGGCCTGTTTACTTGAGAGCATCCGCGACAATGGCTTTGGCTTCATCAATGATTTGATCCAAATGTGTCTGGCCTTTAAAGCTTTCGGCGTAGATTTTATAGATGTCTTCAGTGCCGGATGGACGAGCAGCAAACCAACCATTTTCGGTGGTGATTTTCAGTCCACCAATCGCCGCGCCATTGCCTAGGGCATGCGTCAATTTAGCGGTAATGGCTTCGCCCGCTAAGCTATCCGCTTTGACCATTTCAGGTGAAAGATTGCTTAAGATGGCCTTTTCTTCACGATTAGCAGGGGCATCAATGCGGCTGTAAATCGGGTCACCAAATTGCGCAGTCAGTTCTTGATACAGCGCCCCAGGATCTTTACCGGTGACTGCCGTGATTTCTGCTGCCAATAAGTTGAGGATAATGCCGTCTTTATCGGTGCTCCATGGGCCGCCATCAAAACGCAAGAAGGAGGCACCTGCAGACTCTTCTCCGCCGAAGCCAAAAGTCCCGGTTTGTAGACCGTCGACAAACCATTTAAAACCCACTGGCACTTCTGATAAGTTCAGATTGTTGGCTTTAGCGACACGGTCAATCATTGAACTAGACACTAAGGTTTTACCAACGGCCGCATTTTTTGGCCAGTTAGGACGATGTGTAAATAGGTATTGAATGACCACCGCTAAATAGTGGTTAGGGTTCATCAAGCCGACCGACTTGGTAACAATGCCGTGACGATCGACATCCGGATCATTGCCAAAGGCTAAATCATATTTGTCTTTAAGTTTAATCAGGCCTGCCATCGCATAAGGCGATGAACAATCCATACGGATTTTGCCATCTTTATCGACATGCATAAACGAGAAGGTAGGGTCGACTTGCGGGTTAATAATCGTTAAATCTAAGCCGTAAAAATCGGCAATCGGCTGCCAGTAATCAACCGCAGCGCCACCCATTGGATCGATTGCCAATTTTAAGCCAGCATCTTTAATGGCTTGCATATTAACGACTTTGTCCAGGTTCTCGACATAAGGCATGATTAAATCGGTCGGTGTGACGTATTCCGAAGCCATCGCTTCCGTTAACGACAGTCGTTTTACTTTAGTAGAGCCTTCCAGAATAATCTCATTAGCTCGATCTTGAATCCATGAAGTGGCATCGGTATCCGCAGGCCCACCCGTTGGTAGGTTGTATTTAAAACCACCGTCCTGTGGCGGGTTGTGCGAAGGGGTAATAATCACGCCATCGGCGAAACCAGCTTGGCGGCCTTTGTTGTAGGTGAGGATGGCATTGGAAACAACTGGCGTAGGCGTATAACGACCATTCGACTGAATAATAACATGAACCTTATTGGCGGCAAACACTTCAATCGCCGTGGCATGCGCCGCTTCAGACAATGCATGGGTATCCATGCCTATATACAACGGGCCATTGGTATTCTGTAAATGACGATACTCGACAATCGCCTGACAAATTCCTGCAATATGGTCTTCATTAAAGGTGGTCTTACTCGAACAACCCCGATGCCCAGAGGTACCAAAGCTTACCGCTTGATCGGGATTGCTGACATCTGGTTTGTGAGTGTAATAGTCTGCCATCAATAGAGGGATATTTTCTAAAAGGGAATAAGGGGCTTTTTTGCCCGCTAATGGAGAATTTGCCATGGATTAGATCGCTCGCTCTTTAGAATTTAATGGATGGTGTCGTTTTAAGTCCGTTGGAATGATTATATACAGGAACAGGATTAATACTTAAGAAAAATACCATATAAAATAGGCTTAAGCAGGACAGCTCTATATGGAGAGAAGTTTTCTTGTAAGTGTGCGTTAAACATCATAATTTAACACTAGAGTTGGTTTATAATTCCGCCTATGAATCTTCGCTCTATGCCACTATTTGGATTAGGGTTATCGCACTTTAATCTTAAGTGGATAGCACCTTTTATTTTACTGTTTGTCTTAACCCAAACGGCTGGGTTATGGCACTCTGAAATTCATCCTTTTCATGAGCATACCGCAAGTTGTGATCTATTCGAACACTTAGCGCAACCGATCGATAATCCTGAACCCTTTACGACCAAAATCAGCGCACCGCAACATCTTCTCTCGCCAAATAGTGCGCTGGTTTCAGTGTACTATGCCGTCTATCAGCCTTTTCACCATAGTAGAGCCCCGCCTTTAGCCTAGTTTTTTAGTTTTCATTAAAACAAATTAATTATTAGGATTTAGCATGCGATTAAATAAAATTACGCTGGCGGTTTACCTCGCCACGCTTTCAGTGTCTGCGCACGCGCAAACAAACACAGAAACCAACCCAGTAACAACCTTTGAAGCAAACTTAGAAACAACCTTATCTGAAGTGACTGTTTCGGCCTCGCCGATTCATGATCATGAGATTTTTGAAGTACCTTCGCAAATCGACCGTTTGGCCGATAGCAATAAAATGGCGCGTGACAGTGGCTCTTTGGGACAAGTACTTGAGGCGATTCCAGGCGTCAATAATATGTCGACGGGGGCGCAATCGGGTAAACCTGTTATTCGTGGATTAACTGGCAATCGCGTCAAAGTTTTATCTAACGGCCAAAGCACAGATTATCAAGCCTATGGCACACGCCATTTACCGAATACCGATAGTTATTTGGCGGAATCTATCGAAGTGATTCGCGGACCACAAAGTGTGCTTTATGGTTCAGAAGCTTTAGGCGGCGTAGTCAATGTCATTCAAGCCAAAATCCCATATGGTCAGAATGTTCATGGTGAAGTCGCCACTGAATACAACAGCAACAACCAAGAGACAATGTTTGGTGTGAAGGTGGGCGCAGGTGCAGAACATTTTGGGATTACCGCTGGCGTGGTGAAACGCGATGGCGATAACTTTACCGTACCGAATGCAGCTTCCGCGCAGGGTGCGATTCCCGGTGATTCGCCAAATGATAAACCGTTGTTTGTCGGAGAAGTGCCATTTACCAATTTTGAAAATCAATCTGGAAATATTGGGATCGGTTATCAAGACGATTGGGGAATGATTGAGTTGCGTCATACCCAATGGCAATCCAAACAAAACTATTTGGGCGTGGAGGTTGAAGATGGCGCATTTGTCGCTTTAGCCGCCGGACAAAAATTGCAAAACGATGAGACGCAGTTAAAAGCCGAGTTTGAGTTAGGCAATGATTGGGTTCTAAAACCGAGTTGGACGCATACCCGTAACGCTCGTGAAGCCTCGCACGATTTGCCTTATGAAACCATGGCTGCTGATGAAGGTACAGAAGAGTATTTAGATTTATTGGTGAAACGTGATGATCTGAAACTCTCGATAGAGCACCCTCAAGTCGGGGACTTTGAAGGTGAATTAGGGCTTGAGATGACTGAAAAAACGCAAGTATTGCGTTCTGGACATTTAACGCCGTCGGCTGATGAGAGTAAACGTGCCATCTATCTGTTTGAAGAGGCCGATTATGACAAGTGGCTAGTGCAGTTTGGAGCCCGTTATGATTGGCATACCGTGCAAGCACCGTTGGACGGAAATAACACGCATTTTGTGGATGAAATTGGTGTATTTGATGAGACCAATAATCACCGTGAGTTTGAGGTGATGAGCGGCTCATTAGGGGCAACCTACCGTTTCGATTCACAATGGAGTCTGGCGACCAATGTCGCAAGAGGTTTCCGTGCGCCGACTATTTTTGAATTGTATGCCGGTGGTGAGCACGGAGGAGTGCAAGCTTATCAAATTGGTAACCCAGATTTAGAAGCTGAAACCGCTTTGAATACGGATCTCTCTTTAAGATGGCAAACACCTAAAACGCAAATGGTGGCCACGGTTTACCAAAACTGGATTGATCATTACATCTATTTAGCCAATACCGGTAATTATCGCGCTTCTGAAGGTTCGCTGAATGAAGGACAGATTGTCGCATCAACCGCAGACGGGGCAATTCCTGAAATGCAGGCGGAACAAACGGATGCTTTAATTCATGGTTTTGAGTTGAGTGTGAAACATGAATTTAACCCGACCTGGTCAACGGACTTGGCTTTAGAGTTAATTGATGGTTCAGATACCAAAAACAGCCAGGATCTGCCTTTAATGCCAGCGAATAACTTGCGTGTTAATTTGCATTATCTGCCAGCAGATTTTGCAAGTTTACAAAAGCAAAAGATTAGTTTGGGTGTGAAGTTGGTGGACAGCAAAGATGCAGCCGGCCTTTATGAGCCGTTTTCACAATTTGATAATATGCCTTTTGGTACGGCATCGACTGAGGCTTATGCTTTATGGAATTTAGGTTATCAAGCGCAAGTTAAGCTGGATAAACAAAAACTCTATGTGGGAGCCAGTGTGGATAATTTGTTTGACACCGCCTATGTCGATTTCTTAAATACCTATAAAGGTTATACCTTGAACCCCGGTCGAAATATGAAGTTAAGTGTTCGATTGGATTTCTAACTAAAAGTTACTGGGTAAGTTCAAAACAGTGCCAATAAAATTTAAGCCTGCTTATTCTTTATAGAATGCGTAGGCTTTTTTAATTTTAGGAACTTATTTTTATTTGACCAGGCCTGGTAGAATATCCAAATTATCATTTAAGTCTTGAAAATGTAGGGTTTAGCCCATATTTTTAAGTCAGTTAAAGAATTTAAGAGATGGTTACACATTATGAGTAAAGATTATTATGCGATTTTAGGCGTTTCTCGTAGTGCGAGTGATGCTGAAATTAAAAAAGCCTATCGTAAAATGGCGGCTAAAGTTCATCCTGATAAACCGACGGGCGATGAAGCAAAGTTTAAAGAGCTGAGCGAAGCTTATGAAACCCTAAGTGATGCTGAAAAACGCAATATGTATGACCAGTATGGTGCAGATTATCAGCAACGTGGCGCAGGTGGACAAGGTGGTTTTGGCGGCGGTCAGGATTACGGTGATATCTTTGGCGATATGTTTGGCGGCGGAGGCTTCGGTGGCGGCCAAGGTGGTTTTGGACAGCAGCAAGCCCGACCTCAAAAAGGCGCTGATCAAACCGTTAAGATCATGTTGACGTTAGAAGAAGCGATTGAAGGCGCCGAGCGTACCATCAATGTACAAACGGGTGATTCTCGCTCTCAGTCGCACTCCTATGATACGCATCCGATTAAGGTCAAAATTCCTGCAGGCGTGCTTAAAGACCAAAAAATCCGTGTCAAAGAGAAGGGTTTTAGCGGTCTCAGTGGCGGACCAGATGGTGATGTGCTGATTGAAATAAACCTTCAAAAGCATCCGCACTATGAAGTGGAAGGAAAGGATGTTTATTTAGATTTACCGCTGACACCTTGGGAAGCCGCTTTAGGCGCTAAGGTCGAAATCCCAACGCTGAAAGGTAAGATTAAAATGGGCATTGCGGCAGGTACACAGTCTGGTGCAAAATTGAGAATCAAAGGCCGAGGATTGGGCAAGGAACCGGGTAATCAGTATGTGATTATTCAAATTCATGCTCCAGAGCCCGTTACCGATGAGCAAAAAGCGCTGTATGAAAAGATGGCAGAATTAATGCCTTTTAATCCGCGTGAGGATTTTTAAGAGAAGTTCTTAAAATGGTTGGTTATTAAAAATTAAAAAGGGGAGCAACAGCTCCCCTTTTTTCATGTCTAAAACAGGGGGGTTAGATTTTGTAATCAGTAAAAGGCTTCAGTCAGCTAAAAAAGCTGATTTAAAGTCATGTTTTGCATAGAATGTCCCTAAACAATCAGAAACAGGATAACAACGACATGAAACGTAGAGATTTTATAGGCGCCATTGCTGGTGCAACTGCGGCCACAGCCTTAACCGCTTGTGGTAAAGACGAAGCACCTGCACCATCGGCTTCAAATGCGCCGCAAAAAACTTATGATTGGAAGATGGTCACCACTTGGCCAAAGAACTTTCCTGGTCTGGGAACGGGCGCCAATAATATCGCCAAGCTGATTACCGAAATGTCTGGTGGACGTATCAATGTCAAAGTTTATGGTGCAGGCGAATTAGTCGGTGCGTTTGAAGTCTTTGATGCCGTTTCTAGCGGTAACGCCCAACTTGGTCATGCCGGTGCTTATTACTGGAAAGGTAAGATTCCATCGGCCGCCTTTTTTTCATCGGTGCCTTTTGGTTTAACGGCTCAAGAGATGAATGCTTGGATGTATTACGGTGGCGGTTTGGCCTTATGGGAAGAAGCCTATAAACCGTTTGGTTTGATTCCAAATCCGGGTGGAAACTCAGGCACGCAGATGGGCGGCTGGTTCAATAAAGAAATTAACAGCCTTGAAGATCTAAAAGGTCTGAAAATGCGTATGCCTGGTTTAGGAGGCGAAGTGCTGAAACGTGCCGGCGGTATTCCGGTGACCTTGCCTGGTGGAGAGCTATTTCCAGCCATGCAGTCAGGTGCTTTGGATGCAACGGAATGGGTTGGACCTTATAATGATTTAGCGTTTGGTTTTTACAAAGCCGCTAAATATTACTATACACCCGGTTGGCACGAGCCAGGTACCACGATGGAATGCATGATTAATGAAGCGGCATTTAATGAATTGCCTGCGGACTTACAAAGCATTGTACGTAATGCCATTAAGGTCGCCAATGCGGATATGTTAGCGGAATACACCGCGCGTAATCAGCAAGCGTTGCAGACTTTAATCACCAAACATAATGTCCAGTTACGTCACTTCCCGGATGCGGTGCTTAAAGAACTCAAAACCATTTCGGAACAAGTGGTGGAAGAGGAAGCGAAGAACGATGCGCTTTCGACTAAAGTCTGGGCATCACAAAAAGCCTTTAAAGAGCAGGTTATGCAATGGACAGAGGTTTCAGAGCTGGCCTATTTAAAAGCGCGTGCTTTATAGTCTTTAAATTAACAGTTTAAAACTCTTTTCTTAAAACCCAATGTAACCAGGCCTGGTTACATTGGGTTTTTTGTTTCAGGGTTTAAAAGTGACGGAATCTTGTTATCGATACAAGTTTTGGAAAGCTAGTTATTAACGGCAATGACTCTGTTGAGCTTGCTTGAATTGGCTTTCACGGGCTTGGCGTTTATAGGCGGCATCTAAATATTGCTCAGGTTGTCCTTGTAGCAGATAAATCACATCCCCCTTTTTTAGATCCTCGGTCGAATAGTTCGGTTCAGCAGGGTTTTCTACCCGTAACGGACTAATCACGGCAATTTTTAATTTGGGATTCAGGCTTTTGAGCGCCGAAACCGTTCCTAAATGGTTTTCACTGTGAAAAGTGCCATTGATATGTAGGATTTGAGCTTGCGGATTTTCTAACCAGGCCTGGTAGATTGATTCTGCCATGGTATTGTCACGCGTCAGTTGTGCCAAATAACTGTTTTCTTTACGTTCAGGGGGCAGCTTTCTAGCTTCGGCCAAAAAAGCCATATAACGTTGACGATACTCGGCATGATCCGTAAAGGGTTGCTTCGCAATTAGCAGGCGCTCTTCGGTTAACAGTTTGTCTATGTAAGTTGTGCCCAGGCGACCAATGCAACGGATAATATCCGCCGATGCATTCGCCGCGATAACGGGGATAAAGTGCTGTTTAGCATATTCAATCAAAGGTCGATAAGAACCCATATAGTTCTCCCAAGTTGGCGTTTCGTTGATCAAAAAAGCTTCGCCAATCTCACTGTCTAAATAGCGATTTAATATCGGCTGTTGATCACGATTAAACATCTCCATAGAGAGGATTTGTTGCGGATGTAAAGCATGCATCTCCGCCATTAACTGCATCTCTAAAAGATGAGAGGCATGGTTACCATGCAGCTCGCCGATAAATACGACATGCTGGTCTTGAAGTTGTAAAGCCAACTGTTTAACCGTTAAGGGCTGTTGAGTTTGGCTATCAATCAGTCGGTAGTCATAAGCATGTTGGAGTCGCGCGGCAGTCGATGACGGGACAACGGGGATCGAATTTACTTGTCTATGGGTCAAATGATTGGGGAGGTTGCTGCACCCTGTGAGTAATGAACTGGCCAATACCAACAAAATGCCTAATAGAGCAAAAAGTCGAATCATCTGAAATGACCAGGCCTGGTAGGTTTAGTCGGTAAAGGCGTTAAGCTCGTTAAGTCAGTCAAAGCAAGCAGCTGGTTTGCCCAAGACGATTCAGCTTGGTAGTAGAACACTTTTAAATCAAATCCAATTGAGCAACGCCAGAAGCAATTGCCGCTTGGCTGACCGCTTTGGGAATGACATGAATCAATCTAGGGTCATTCGGTTTGGGCAGAATATACTCGCGGCCAAACGCCAAAGCATCGCCACCATAAGAAGCAATGACCTCAGCAGGCACGGGACTGTGCGCTAATTTTCTTAAGGCGTGAACCGCGGCGATTTGCATCCGTAGGTTAATCTCAGTGGCAAAGACATCTAAAGCGCCACGAAAGATATAGGGAAAGCCTAAAACGTTATTTACTTGGTTCGGATAGTCACTCCGTCCGGTAGCCATAATCAGATCACTCCGGGTTTTATTGGCCAGTTTTGGGTCAATTTCAGGATCAGGATTGGCCATGGCAAAGACAATTGGATTGGCGGCCATCGTGCATAACATGTCTTCGGTAAGAATATTTTTTCCAGACAGGCCAAAAAACACATCGGCGTTTTCCATGGCATCCGCCAAACTGGTTTTATCGGTGTCTAAAGCAAACGATTGTTTATAGCGATTTAAGTCGTTGCGGTTTTTGGAAACAATGCCTTGGCTATCCACCAGGGTGATATGCTTTTTCAAAGCACCGAGTTCCACCAGTAAGTTCATGCAAGCAATCCCGGCGGCGCCGGCTCCGACACAAACAATGCGCGCATGTTCTAGCTGTTTGTTTTGGATTTCAAGAGCATTCAATAAACCGGCCGATGAGACAATCGCCGTACCATGTTGATCATCATGGAACACGGGAATATTGAGTTGCGCCTGTACGGCTTTTTCGACTTCAAAACATTGGGGCGCGGCGATGTCTTCTAAATTGATGCCGCCAAACGTTGGGGCGATATTGACGATGGTTCGAATTAACTCAGCCGTCTCACTGCAATCAATTTCGATATCAAACACATCAATATTGGCAAAGCGTTTGAACAACATGGCTTTGCCTTCCATGACCGGCTTGCTGGCCAAGGCACCGGTATTGCCTAAGCCTAATACCGCGGAGCCATTAGAAATGACAGCGACCAAATTACCCTTGCCTGTGTACTTATAAGCATCAGTCGGCTCTTTAACAATTTCACGCACCGGTTCTGCCACTCCAGGGCTGTACGCCAAGCTTAAATCCCGTTGAGTATCGCAAGGTTTGATTAACCCCGTTTCTAGTTTTCCGGGTTTTGGAAGGGCGTGGTAGTTCAAAGCAGCTTGGCGTAAATCACTCATAGTGTTCTCTATCGTTAGTGTGCATGTGAAGCTTAGATTGTAAAACAAATAAAGGGGGTTAGCAGTGACTTTTGAGATTTATAAACGATGATACCGTGATGGGTGAGGTATTGAATTTTAGCTTATGTATGCCTGAATAAAAGCCCTAGGAGGGTGCGCGCTTACGGCAAGCTATGACACTGTTATATTTTCACCTGTTTTCGTCCGTTGCTTTGCTTAATAAAAGAGATTAATGGCATATTATATGAATTCGTTCAAAAACATATCAGCCAACAAAGTCATTAACTGATTGAATAATAATGATTAATTTTTTTGATTGGTGCATTGGGGGATACAAAGGTAGTATAAATACTGAATTTATAGATAAAGCCAAGCTTGACGTGAGTTGAGTACGGAAAGCTACAGGTCTTTGAGGGGTGTTCCACAAAGATGGCTGGGCTGCAATGCTTAAGTTTGTAAAATTTTACTCTTAACATTGGAAGGAACATATTATGAAAAATCTTATTAAAATGGGAGTAGTAGCGCCCTTTATTTTAGCTACCGGAATGGCAAATGCAGCGAGTACAGACTTTGGTGATGTAACATTCACTGGATTCGGTCAGGTTGTGTCATATAATAACCCTCCTGACGCCAGCTTTGCTGATGACTACTTATTTCAAATAACTACCGACAGAGTTATCGATGGGCTTTTGGGGAATCTTTTGCAGACAGTTGCATCGATTGATACCGTCAGGATTGATAATATGTTGGTTGACTTCGCTGTCTGGGACGGCGCGGCATGGGATAACTTGCAGTCATGGAATGTGGGCGCAGGTACTGAACTTGTTTATCACAACACTCTTGGTGCCGGTGCTTACCGCATTGACATAGCGGGTGATGTGACTGGTTCAATTGGTGGAACTTATGATTTAGCAGCCGTTACTTCAGCGGTTCCTGAACCAAGTACTTATGCCTTAATGTTAGGGGGCTTAGGGTTAGTTGGTTTTATGGCGCGACGTCGTAAAGCAAACCTAGCGGTAAGCTGAATCTTTTAACGTTTAACTTTAACTGGATCGCTTGTGTCTTCACGGGCATCCAGTTAAATTCCTAAGTCTCAATTGACTATAAAGCAGGTCAGGGTGAACCGGTTTCCGGATTGCTCTGGCCTGTTTCAATTCTTACTTACGAACTCTATTAAAATCCATTTTTTCAAATGCTAGTCTTGTTCTGGACTTGCCATAATTTCTATACATTGTTACGTCACATCACTTTCATTGTCGATTTTTGCCATCCTGAATTAACCGCTTTAACTTCTGTATTCGTTTAGATAGCTATGAAAGATGGAATCAGAATGTTTAATATCACCCGTGAATACTCTGTCTGGAAAAACCTGTTGTTTTAGTTAGGCTTTTCTATGGAAAATAACGACATTAATTCCGACATATGGCTAACTGTTTAAGCTTGTTCAAGCCCAAAAAAATTATGTACCTCAGTAATTAAACGAGCTATATAATGAAACTAATAATCAAAAAAGTGGGCCTTTATGGAAGCAGTACAAGATGACTATTTTGTCGGTAGACAGCCTATATTAGATACTCAAAGCAAGATCTACGGTTATGAGTTATTGTTTCGGGGGGGGCTATACCCTGACTGTGCGGAGTTTGAGTCGGCAAGTAATGCGACTGCAACGGTGATTCGTAATGCGATGATGAATGTCGGTTTAACGGAGTTAGTGGGGGATGCTAAAGCCTTTATCAACTTCCCAGAAGAGTTCTTTTTGAATGTAGGCGATCCAATTTTTCATCACTCCCAAGCGGTTATTGAAGTCTTGGAAGATGTCTCTCCGACAGATGAAGTGGTTGCCAGTATTAAGCATCTAAAGGAACTGGGTTATATGATTGCCTTGGATGATTTCATCTTTAAGAAGAAGTTAGTGCCTTTTATTCAGATGGCTGACATCATCAAGTTTGATGTGGAGAACATGAATCTAGAAAAACTTAAACCGCTGTTTGATAAGGTGAAAGCGATCACTAATGTGACGATTTTGGCTGAAAGGGTCGAAACGATAGAAATGTTTGAAGCCTGTAAGGCCGCAGGCGCGGATTTGTTTCAGGGCTATTACTTTGCAAAACCTGAAATCGTCTCGGGCAAGCAGTTGGGGGTCGGGAAAATCCATGTGCTGGAGTTATTGGAGAAGATTGTCGACGAATCGCTCCATTTGGATGACCTTGAAAGAGTGATCGAAAGAGATGTGGGTTTAAGTCTCAAGCTTTTAAAGATGGCCGATCAGTACCGTACTGCACATATGCCGGTATTTGATACCTTAAAAGAGGTAATGACGTTATTTGGTTTAAAGCGTGTGCAATCTTGGGCGACCATGATGTCCATGACTTCACTCGATGATGTGCTACCTGAAGTATTCAACTTGGCACGTTTAAGGGCTATTTTTATGCGTAATATGGCACAACATGAGCGGTTGCCGGGTGTGGATAGTTTCTATTTAGCAGGTTTGTTTTCAATGTTAGACGTGATTATCGGACAGCATTTAGAGGACGCATTAATGGCGATTCCGATTAATGAAGATATTAAGCAGGGCTTGTTGAATGGCCGTGGAGAGTATGGCCGTTTATTGAAAGTGGCTAAAAGTTTTGAAAAAAATAGTGCGGATGACTATCAAGAGTATGCCCTTTTTTATTTCGATGCCCTTAAAGAAGTGAATGCACTTACTCAAATTTAGCGGTGTCTACTCAGGCATAATCAAAGGCGTGCCCTTAGCTTGAAGGGCAGCTAACAAACTGCATCAATCACTCGCCGAGATAAACGCTTTATCGCTTTATCTCGGGAAAGAGCCATTATTAATATCCAAACAAATCCCATTGATATATTCAGGCGACTCTGTTGCCAGCCAATACATTGACTCAGCCACTTCTTCAGCACTCGCAAATCGTCCGGTAATCGTATTTTTTAAGAAAGCCTGTTGACGATGTTCGGGAATATTGTCGAGCATATCGGTGTCCGTTGGACTGGGGGCGACTGCGTTGACGATAATTTTACCCTCAAAAGCCTTAGAGAATGCCTTGGTGGCATTAATCAGCCCTGCCTTGCCAATGCCGTACCAAATGTCAGGATGACCTATCTGGCCTGCAATAGAGGCATTATTAACGATTCTTGGCGTGTAGGCTGAAGGCGCTTTTAATTTGTCTGCTAATAATTCAATCAACTTCACGGGTGCCATAATGTTCAATGCCAGCGAGTAGTCACGCTGAACGTCTGGATAATCGTCAATTGTAATTGGCTGAAGTAAGCCTGCATTGTTAATCAGCACGTCGATTTTCTCAATAGAAGCTACCAGGCCTGGTAAGTTCTCTAAATCGGTCAAATCAAATTCAGTACAGGTCACTAAAGGGTGGTTTTGGTAATCAAAATCCTCTTGATTACTAAAGTCTCTCGCAATGATGTGTACGCGATCACCGGCTTCCACAAACTTTTGCGTTAATGCTAAACCGATGCCTTTATTTCCGCCTGTAATGACTACCTGTCTCATAATTGTTACTTTCTTATTGTCTTAAATGAATGGCATAAATAATACGTTGTTTACTCAGGGTTGCAAGTGGTTATGCTGGCTCTTTTAGCCTACTGATAATGACTTTCTGTTTGCCCTAATCTTTAGCGTTCGAGTCGATAAATTAGATCAACCGAACTGTTGTTGTCGCCACTGTTGGTTTTCAGGAGCCATTTATTGGTCAATTGATAAAAGAACTGCACGGCATTATTTTGTTGTCCGGTAAGGTCTTTGGCGTAACGTACATAAAGTTTATCGGTTAAACTGCGCCCAACCAAAAGGCTGCTGACTTTCTGGCCTTGTACATCAAAGTAGACATCTTGAATGCCGAGTGTACTGGTTAAGGTATTGAGTACTGGGGTATTGTTTTGAATGCCGAGTTTGTAAAACGCACTCAAAACTTGAGACTCATAGTTGGGTTCCTTTGACATATCCCCAGCACGCCCAAAGACCATCAAATTAATAATACGGCCTTGTGATAAAGCGGGTGTGGAGTAGAACACGAATTGTGGCTGAGTCGCATTGCCCGTAATATTGAGTCGAGCAGTGGTTTGATCCACCACTCTATAGAGGTTTACATTGAGTGTTGGATTGCCAATCACGCCATTAAAAAGAAAGCTAGATTTATCCACTTGAATCTGATTTCTTGCATCCAGGTTAATGTAACCTTCGCGTAATTTGACCTCGCCAAATGCTTTCATTTCGGGTGTTTCGGTCGTTTGAACCAGTTGTAGTTCACCGCCTAAAAACAGGAGGGAATCTTGCACTTTCACTTTCACGTTTTCACCGAAGCCGATTTTTATGTCGTAACTGAGATTGGAGACACCATTCTCTTTGGGGACAACTTGTCCTTGTTCATCTATGACGATTTCATCGTCACTAGTCGATGTACGTTGGTGCAACGGCATCTCATCTAGATTTAACTCACTGTTATGTAGTTGTACTTGACCGAGAATGTGAGTAGCACCTTTCGCCAAAGTAACTTGCATGTCTGCGGAGGTTGTCAGATGTGCAAAAGGGGTTTTGAGCAACTCTATGGATTTTGTTTCAAAGCGCGCTAATAACTTGGGTTGAGTGGTTAATTGGCTCAATTTGAGTGTTAAATCCGCTTGACGTTCATCTGCTTGATTCTCTTGTTGTTTCCATACGCCTTTTGCATCAATGGCTGCAGAGGTGAGCTGTGCTTGTAACTGAATCGATTGATTACTCAGGCCTAGCAGCGGCAAGTTTAGATTGAAATCAATGTCTGCCTGAGTGTCGTGCTGCAGTGTATTAGGGGTGCCTGAAAGGGTGCTCTCAATATTCAAGGCTGTTTTATTGAGCTCTACCAATTCTAAAATTCGACCTTTGAGTGGCCACTCAGCCAGATTCAAGCGCACTTTACCGTTTAATTTGGCGTTCAACCAGGCCTGGTCATTTTTGTTTTCGGCATGAATCTCTGCCGTTAAACGGCCCGTTTCATTGATTTGGGCTAGGCTTTTTAGGCTGGCTTTTTTAGGGCTCATTTGTAAGTCAGTTTGCCAATTTTGAACGACAAACGGTATGCTGTAACCCTGCGTAGTCACGGTCACATCAAGTTGCGGTATTAACAGGCTTTGTTGCAGCGTCAGCTGGTTTTTCCAATTGGCTGAACCCTCACCATTCAGACGACCTTTTAGTAATAAGTTGTCACTTAACCAAGGTTTAACCCAGTCAAAAATGGGCAACTCATTCATGGACCATTTGGCGTGATCATTTTGTGCTTGTAGACACAGTTTGGCCTCGGCACTCTCAACGGATTGAAGACAAGTTTCTTCGGTCTTAATCTGCAAAGGGGCTTTCCAATCAATCTGACTGGATTGTGCTAATTGCCAATTTCCCGTGTCAGGTTGCGTAATATCAAAACGTGTTAATGAGATGCTTTCTTGTTTTAAACTGGGTTTGGCTTCATAGAGTTCCGCATGAAAACTCAGCTCTGGATGTTGGACATTTAGGTCACTGGCTAAGCCTGTTTTAGAAGGTTGGCGGACGGCGTTAATGTTAGAAAACAGTACACGACTCTCCGCATTGTTTGAGGTCTGTAAAATCTCGTTAGCGGTGACGGAAAAAGTACTCCACTCGGGTTTGTGTAAGGGAGCTTTAGCATTGAGGGTTACTTGTTTTACACTCAGAGCCTCTTCATTGAGTGAATCGGGCAGTTGATAACGTATGTTTTCTGCATCGATTTGCAGAGTTGACCAGGCCTGGTCAAATCCAGAAAGGTCTTTAAGCAAAGTGCCATTAGCGTCCACCTTTGCGGTGATTTTGCCAGACAGAGGCGCATACAACTGGTTCAGTTGATTCAGCTTCGCATTTAAAGAGAGCTTTAAGGTTTCTGCCCATTGACCGCTGAAATTAATCGAGTTGTCCCCCAGGGATAGCTTGGCTGATGGAACATCAATCTGGCTGAAATCGGGTTTGATAAAGAGTTGCGCCTGAAGATTGCCTGAATACGCCGCATACTTTAATTTGCCCGATTGAATGCCAATCGCATAATCGGATGTATTGGTTTGTGCCGACGGCTGGACTTTGGTTTTTGTTTGGTTATGACGCTGAGTCTTGATCAAGCCTTTAAAAGCAAAGGCTTCGGGTAAGCCTGTGACATCAAGTTGTTGAATGGCGAGTTGGCTTGTCAGGTTTTTATAGTCGCTGAGTGTAAAGTCAAACAGGCTGTTAATTTGGTAGTTAAGGCTTGGATCCAACCATTGCAGGTTTAACTGGTTCGTCTGCACGGTTGCCTTGGCTGTCAGTTCCTGTAGGTTCTGAAGATTGGCCTGGCCTTGGGCCTTAAAACTGCCCATCTTATTAAATTGTGTTTTTAGGTCAAATTTGGTCAGACCTGATTGAGCGTATTCTGCAGAGTATTCAAGTGCGGTTAAGGGTTTATCCTTAAGGTCAATTTGAAGTTTGCCTTGGCTGACAAGCAGCTTGTCGTTAAGGTCAAAACGCAAAGTGTTTTGACCCTGCAGCTGATTAATTTGCCACTGTTCATTCAGTTTTGCTTTTAACTGGGTAAATTGAGAATCGAGCTGAATCGAAGATTGATCCATTTTAAGCACATGTTCAGAGTGCATTGTATAGGGTTCAATCACCTGCAAATTAAAGTGAATCTGCTGTAATCCACCCGTTGCTTGAGTGGCCACTTTAAGCGACTCTATTCCTTCCAGACCTGATAGATTAAGGTCTAGCTCGGCTTTAAATTCTGCTGCGTTTAACACCTCAATACGACTGTTGGCTTGCAGTTGATAAGTCAGGTAGTCGGTTTTTAGGTTTTTAAGTTTGAGTGTCTGGTCTTGCCAATGAATGCCACTATTGAACTGGGTGATTTCAACGGGGAGTTCATCGTCAAATTGTAGGCTGGCTTGCGTGACGTTTAGGTGCTCGACATCAAATAGAATCTGATACACATCTAACTGTCTTATAAAAGCAAACGGTTCAGTGGTGGTCGCTTCTTTTTCAGTTTCAGCATCACTGCTAATCAGTTTAACCGTGGGTTTTGTGACATTGATTTCTTGAAAATCAATATGGCGATTGAGCAATGCCGACAGTCGCCATTGCCATTCCACTTCGTCAATGTGTAAGTTCACAGTAGGGTTGTTGAAACGGACGTTTTTGAGTCTTAAGCCGTCGACTAATTGACCCTCCGCCGATTCAATCTGCAATTGACCATCGGTCAAGTCCTCTAAGTAGGGTAGAGCTGTGTTGGCGGTTTGTGGGTGCCATAACAGTAACGATACGAATACAACGAGCAGAACCAAAAGCGATGCAATAAAACCAAACGTAAGCATCCAAAACCATTTAAAAAAGGCACCTGACAATCTAAAGTTGGGTCGCTTCATAAATCAAACCCTAAAGAGAAGTGTATGCGCCAAGGTTGTTCCTCTTCGGAGACCGGCCAGGCAATATCTAATTTTGCCATTCCTACGGGCGTATAACCGCGTAAGCCAATTCCAGCCCCAATTTTTATGTCCTCTGACGTTTCATTATCAAAGAGTTGTCCTGCATCGACAAATAATCCTAAGCCAAAATATTGGGTGATACGGTAGTCGGTTTCAAGTGACCCTGAGACACTATTACGTGCACCCACAATTGAGTCTGCATCGCTTTTAATACCAATCGACTCAAACTCATAACCGCGTAAGTTTTCACCACCCAATAGACTTAAGTAACTTGCGGGAATCAATTGGTTCTTATCAGCAAAAGTCAGCGTGGTTTGTGCCCGGGCATGCAAACGCCAAAATTCCATAAGCGAAAAGACCTTGCGCGTGCTTAAGTCGAGTTGGGCAAACTGAGAGTCCGATACAATATTGTCAATACTGACTCTTAAGGTGGCATTGTGGTGATAGCCTTCGGTTGGATAGGACTCATTATTCACCCAACGGTTTTTAACACTTGTACCCAGAAGCAGGGTTTGGGTTGTTTCAGACGGATCATTGGTATAGCGAAAGTCCTCAGATTCTAATGAAACAAACGGATTAATTAACCACTCGGGGTTAATTTGATAGTCGTAACCTGCAGACACAGCCTTTAATGATCGATTTAAGGTGTCTGACTGCGTGGCATCAAATTTGAGTCCTATATTCCAATGCTGAATGGCTGGACGTTTTCCAGGTATGCGATAGTTAAAATTGAAATTCTGGGCGTTTTCACCGAACAAGCTTTCAACTTGATAGTTATGGCCATATTGGTTCACTAAACGATTTTCAAAACCAAAGAGTACTCGGGCACCTGTATCCGTTCCATAGCCAAACCCCGTTTCAAAACGATGCTTAAGACTATCTTCTAATTCAACATTAACTGGAATACGTCGATCCTGTTGGTTGGAATATTGTGGCGCGACTCGGATTAATCCAAAATAATGGCTGTCTATCAGGCCTTTTTGCAGGGCAATGATATTTTCTTGTCGGTAAGTATCGCCCGGGATAAAGTCGACATAGCGGTGTAAAAAGTCATCACCGAGTTGCTTGCTGCCGTGAAAAGTCACCTTACCAAATTGGTAGGGGCTTTGAGTGTTGAGATGGAGGTGGATATCAACCGCGTTAAGGTGTGGATAGACCTTAAATTCACGTTGCGTAAATTCGTAGTCCATATACCCCTCATTAACCGCAATATTGGTTAAAGCATTCACCGTGTCGGTGTAATCTTGATGTTTAAAGATCGCTTTAGATTTTAAAGCCAGCTGAAACTTACGAAATTGTCGCCAGATAGGGAGGTTTTGACCATCTCCGGTAATCTGTAAATCAATTTTCCGAATGCGCACCGGACTACCTAAATCAATCTTAAAGGTTGCACGGGTTACCTTTGTTTGGCGATCAAGTTGGCTGGTGATTTTAGGCGAATAATAACCCAAAGCTTTTAGGACATTCAGTAATTCACTTTCCGCTCTTTGGTATAGAAAGTCAGTCTGGGCAGGAAATTCATCATTTTTTAAGTGACTGAGGGCAATTTCTTGTTTTAATTGTTTAGTCAGTTCTCCATCTGCCCCTTTACTAAGATCAACCACCACCTCGATTTTTGCAAAGGGCTTAGATTCACTTTTAGCAGGCGCTGGGGTTTTTACAGTTGTGGGAACGACTTCGGCAAATAAGCTGAATGATAACAGTGTAAAAAGTAAGGCTAAGCCTAGTAATCGTTTCATATCTTAACGCTGAGATAATGGGGATGATTGGCTGCAAAGCGCGCTTTATTATTAACTCGTGCAAATAACATCAATCATTACTCATATAGGGATTAGAAATGTTCTTAGCAAACATCTTCATTTAGCCGTTCATTTTATCAAAACTGAATTTTTTAGAATGAATATTAAGCGCGCTTTGAATTAATAAGGCAGAAGTTAGTTTTATTTGATTGATTTTGATAGTTACCAGGCCTGGTGGGATGTGTTTCAAAACGTTTAAATTGGTTCTGATGACAATTGAGAAGCCTTTCTAAGCACTGTTGTTCAACATTATTTTCCAGAAAGACTTCTCAATCTCTCAACTAAAATCAATCGAGTCTGCACCCTAACTACTCAGGACAAATGTACAAATCCAACGTAAAATACAGAAATTATGTCAGAAAGCAGGAATAGTTATGCCTAATGTAGTCGTGTGTGCCTTGTACAAATTCGTCACGCTGGAGAATTACCAAGAAATAAAGGCGCCTTTGCTTGATTTTATGCTCGATCAAAATATTCGAGGCACCTTGTTACTTGCTCATGAAGGGATTAATGGCACGGTAGCAGGTTCTCGTGATGCCATTAATGCCTTGCTCGCTTTTCTAGAGAATGATCAACGTCTTGCAGGTGTGAGCTTTAAAGAATCATTTGTTGATGAGATGCCATTTTTACGCACTAGGGTGAAACTAAAAAAAGAAATTGTCACCATGGGCGTGGAGGGTATAGACCCTAAACGTGTGGTCGGTACCTATGTTAAACCTAAAGATTGGAATGCCTTAATCAGTGATCCAGATGTGACCCTGGTTGATACTCGTAATGAGTATGAAGTGCAGGTGGGTACTTTTAAAAATGCATTGAATCCTAATACCGAAAGTTTTCGCAACTTCCCTCAATATGTGAAAAATAACCTTGATCCTACAAAAAATAAAAAAGTCGCCATGTTTTGTACGGGGGGTATTCGTTGTGAGAAATCAACAGCTTATTTAAAAGAGCAAGGTTTTGAAGAGGTCTATCATCTAGAAGGGGGTATTTTAAAATATCTAGAAGATGTTCCAGAGCAGGAAACATTGTGGGAAGGTGAATGTTTTGTGTTTGATGAACGTGTTACCGTCAATCATTCACTAGAAAGGGGCACTTATGATTTATGTAATGGCTGCCGTATGCCGATTACTGAACAAGATAAATTAAGTGATCAATATCAACATGGTGTTAGTTGCTCGCATTGTTTTGATACAACCACGCCAGAACAAAAAGCGCGATTTGAAGAACGTCAAAGACAAATGACACTGGCCGAAGAGCGTGGTGAAAATCATATCGGTTCTGATATGGCCTTAAAAATTGCCGAAAATAAAGATAAAAAGAAGCAGCTGCGTGCAGATCAACGCCAAGCATCCCTTAAAAAACAGCATCGATAAGTCACTCGCTCTTTTTCGCTAAGCGCTTTGCATAATGGCTTTTAAAGGGGCGTTTGGCGTGGGGGTTTATTGTTTAGATAAACTTGATATTGAAAGTGACCAGGCCTGGTCGAATTAATTCATGCTCGTTTGCAATGAATTCTGATGACTGGTGAGAAGCCTTTCTAAGCTCTGTTGTTCAACATCATTTTTCATAAAGGCTTCACGTGACTATTTTGCGTGCAGTGCTTTGTTAGCGCTGCTCATCTAAAATATTCGAAATAACTTCTACGTCGCGATCATTGAGATTAAATACTTCAGAGTAGCCGTCAAGCATATCACTTGTCACATTTATATCTCTTTTATCTGACAATGAGCCGATGATTTCTTGCTCTAAAGTAAAGCAATCAATTAGTGTACCTTTAACGACTTTTATGATCACAAACCTATATGCTTCCTGATTTAAACGATGAGCCACTGTTTGAGTCGTGATGCCTATTTTGAAGAGTTCTCTCTCATCAATGAATATTCTGACAAAGTAAAGCCAAGCTGACTTATTTGCCAGCTCACGATCTCTTTCCAAAATAGTTAAGTTGTAGCGACCTGCATTTTTAATGGCAGAGCTCGCCTCTAGAGCCTCTTTCAAAGACAAACCAGAACTAATACGCGCTCTCAGTATTCCAGTCGTAATACCTTTTTTATTTGCAAAATCTTTTAACGAGCGATAATTCTCACCTTCAAAAGTTATGGATCTTGATGTTTCTTTCTGATCAATGCCGAGTGCTTCTTCAATGGTTGTATCACCCGCTAATCGCGCCAATAATACAGATGAGGTTAAGCCATATGCTTCCGCTAAGGCAGTCTTACTTGAGTAGTCGATCCCCTCGACGGTAATGGGTTTGCTTTTGCCATCAAGTTTAACGGCCTCTTCGGGAGTATAGCCATAATCAACTATGCGTTGCCTTACAGTATATTGAGGTAAACCATAACGATCTGCTAATGCTTTGTAGCTTTTGAAAATTTCACCCTCTACTTCGAGTCGAATTGTGGCTCTTTTCTTTCTTACAACTTCGCTTTCTTTTAGAAGAGAACCATCGCTAATATCCTCTAAACCTATCGCTTGACGAATGGTCGCCCCGCGTTTCAAACGACTTCTGATCGTCATTTCATTGACGCCGTAAAGCTCTGAGAGTTCCTGAACACTCCTTAGGGCGCCATCGACATCATGCTTATTGCCACGCAAAGCTCTACCATCTTCTACAGAATCTATTGCCAGAGCTTGCTCAATCGTGAAGCCTTTTTCAATTTTTTTGCGATAAGTTCCGTATTTAATATCTAATTTTCGACAAGCATCGGCAGCACTTTTATATCCAACGCCACCCGCAAAAAATCGATACAAAATTTCTACCTCTGGCGGCGAATATGTTTTTCTTTTTTTAAGTGGAACAAGGTCGTCACTTCGATATCCACGCGAATATCGTTTGTATACAGTGTTTAACGACATTCCATACTCTTCCGCTATGCTCGGAAGGTTTGCATATACAATCCCTTCTACAGTATGTTCACCAAGCTTGGTATTCAGTGTTTTTTCTGGTGGCTGTAAAAGTGCCTCTCCCAAAGACCAGCCTTTATTCAATCGCTTTTGAACTGTTTCAATCGTGACAGTCGCTTTTTCTTTATGATCTTCATAACAGGACAGCAGTGATGCATAACCTTTTCCTTGGAAACTATATGTCATAGATTTATTTCAATATATTATGGAGCAGACCATTCATGGTGCTAACGGTTATTAGAATTCCTGATTTTAAGATAAAGCGAATTTAAACGGTGTTTAAACATGACGTTTTATCTAATAAGTAGGATTGCGGTTGTTATTTGAGCAAGATCTAAGATTTTTTTATACGATCTAAAATCAAAACCTTTAGTGGATTATACCTGATAGATACTATTACGCCTGGCAAGTGTTTTTTTAAAATGGCGTGTATTTAAGGTGTTTATTTGGCGTTTACCAGGCCTGGTCGCTTTGAATTTTGATGATTTTTAAATTGATTCTGATGACTGTTGAGAAGCCTTTCTGAGCTTTCTTATTCAACATCATTTTCCATAAAGGCTTCACGTGACTATTTTGCGTGCCCAAAATAGTAACCACAAAAGGGCACCCCGCTCAATCAATCGGCATTCCCTAAACTCATTCACTGAAATCCCAGAACTCGCGTGCCGCTCAAACACCTGGGATTTTTCATCGTTCTTTTCGTTAAGGGAATTGCTCGATTGCTTTCAAAGGGGACTTCGGCGTGAAGTTTAAGCTTTCAGAGAAACTCTAAATTTAAAATGACCAGGCCTGGTCAAACCAAAAGCCAAAGATTTGTATGAATTAGAAATAAGGAAATAACGTAGAAAAGCCTCCCTTTTGTAAGCAATCGTCATTTCACTTAGTGAATGACGCGTTTAAACATTCCCTGTGTCTGAGCGAAGCGAGTTTAGGGAATGTCAGCGGACAAGCTTAGTGAAATAGAGGGCGTCAGTAGGGTTCGTTTTTTGGTTACTTTTTGCCGAACAGCAAAAAGTCACGTGAAGCCTATAGTTGAAATTAAAGGTCTAACAATATTAAAAGGCTTCTCAACTTGGTTGAGTAGAATAAAAGGGTTGCGTCCTCTTATCCCGTTACTTAATTATTATTTGTTTAATTCTATAAGCTTATTCCAGGACTTGGTAAAGCCTTTTAAGGAAAAAATAGTTTCGTAATTTTCATTATTTGGCAACATGAGGGTCATAAGGAAGCTTTCATTTTTCTTAAAATCGTTGATTAAGCTTTTAGCTTTTAGATTTGAAATATTACCTTTTGAATCAACTGAAACACCATGAAGAAGAATGTGAGTATTTGTTTCTCTGATCTTTTTTAACATAATTGTGTTGGAACTATTATCGGTTGTAACCAATCCAACTATATAACCAGTTGTAGCTTTGGCAGAAATCTTCTCAATAAGAGGGTTTTGTTCCTTTCTAATTGCGATTTAGATCGCTGATTCTGTCTCAAAGTTTTTGGGGGCTAATCTTACATTGAGTACATCAGAGTAGATTAATGTATCCAAGCTTGGTTTGTTATTTAGTTTATTAATTATATCTTTAGTTATTCCGGGCTTTAATTCTGTGCCAAGTGACATACAGAACCCACTAGGTGTTTTCTCATTGGGATTGAAGATTGTAGTCCAATGTTGGTATTTAAATTCTAAAGCATTCGATACACTTGAAATGCCTGTAAGAATAACTAATAAAGCAAAAACTATACTTTTCTTCATAGTTTTTATTTCCTTTAATTATTTTAATCTAGTGATTGTTAAGGATGTTTTGGAAATGTTTAAGTATTATTAAACCATGCTTTAGCAAAGTAAAGCTTCTTTCAGGACTAAACCAGGTACCATTAAATTTGGCGCCATGATATAGGTTGTTCCTAATTCTAGAAATATGACCGAAAAGTGCCTGTACTGATTTTTCGTCACTATTGACTTCATCCCATACAATAACACCACTATTTACAACTTGTTTTTTCGGAGGATTATTCAAAATATAATCTGCAGACTTTTTATGTTCTTCTAACTTATCTAAAAATTCTGAACCAATTTTTTCATTAACGAACCTATCCCAGTCAACATTAATTCTTCCATTGCGAGCTTCTTGAAAATAACCATGTTCTTTCAATGATGATTCATACTGTGCAAACACTTTAAAAAAATCAAATGCAAGTTGATCAAGTTTATTATCCATATAGTCACTTTAAATTTAGATGTGATTGTTTCTTTGTGATATCAAACGATGTTTGAGCTCTGTGAAGGTATTTGTTAACTTCCATAGCAATAAAAAAGCCCGCGAAGGAAATCCTTGCGGGCTTTTTAGTGCCTGGAAAGTTACCAGGCCTGGTAGGTTGGAAAGAATTAAACTTCTAAGAAGTCCAAAATCCCTTCACCCGCAGCACGACCTTCTGCAATCGCTTCAACCACCAAACTTGAACCACGAACCATATCACCACCGGCGAAAATCTTCGGGTTAGTGGTTTGGAAAGGGTAGAGCGACTTGTCTGAAGCAACCACACCATCCCAATCATTGACTTGAATATTAAAGTCTTTGAACCATTCAGGCGGATTTGGTTGGAAACCAAACGCAACAATAACTGCATCACATTCGATAATGGTTTCTGAACCTTCGATCATCTCTGCGCGGCGACGGCCTTTTTCATCAGGCTCGCCCATGCGAGTTTCGATGACTTTAATACCTTCGACTTTACCGTTACCGACGATTTCGACAGGGGCTAAGTTGAACTTGAATTCAACGCCTTCTTCTTTGGCGTTTTTAACTTCCGCACGAGAACCTGGCATGTTTTCTTCGTCACGACGATACACACAGTAAACATTATCGGCACCTTGACGGATAGAAGTACGTGTACAGTCCATAGTGGTATCACCACCACCTAGAACGACAACTTTCTTACCAGCCATGCTGACGAATGGTTCTGGCGTCTGAGGCATGTTTAATTCTTTCTTAACGTTACCGATTAGGAAATCTAATGCTTGGTAAACGCCGTCAAAATCTTCACCTGGGAAACGACCGGCCATTGGCTTGTAAGTTCCCATACCTAGGAAAACGGCATCGTATTCTTCTAGTAAGGTTTCTAGCAGGATATCTTTACCGACTTCGACGTTACAACGGAATTCGATGCCCATGTCTTCAAGGATTCCACGACGACGCAAGACGATGTCTTTGTCTAATTTAAACTGTGGAATACCAAAGGTTAAAAGACCGCCGATTTCGGGCTGTTTTTCAAAAACGACCGGCTTAACACCGGCACGAATTAGAATATCAGCCGCGCCAATACCGGCTGGACCAGCACCAATAATGGCGACTTTTTTGTCGGTCATAACGACATTGTCCATTTTCGGTGTCCAGCCTTCAGCGAAGGCGGTATCGGTAATGAATTTCTCTATGGCACCGATGGTCACCGAACCAAAGTTGGTATCTTCTAAAGTACAGGCTTGCTCACATAGACGATCCTGTGGGCAGATACGGCCACACATCTCTGGTAACGAGTTAGATTTATGTGAAATCTCCGCCGCTTCCATGATATTGCCTTCCGCGACCAGCTTTAACCAGTTTGGAATGTAGTTGTGAACCGGGCAAGCCCATTCGCAGTATGGGTTACCACAGTGCAAACAACGATCGGCTTGCGCCATGGCATCTTCTAAGACGAATGGCTTATAGATTTCATTGAATTCTACTTTTCGTTCCTGCGCGGCTTTCTTTTCAGGAAGCTGGCGGTTTAATTCTAAAAATTGTCTAACGTTTGGCATTTTTAAATTCCTTCCAGTCTCGCTTAGTCAGCGGCTTTAACAAATAGGTCAAATAGAGATTCAATGGCTATTGAACGCGACTTAACTAACCAGAAATTACCGATGTGAGCACTGAAGTTGTTTAAGACTTCCTGTCCCCATGGGCTATTGGTTTTTTCGACATATTCTGTAATCAATGATTTCAGATAAGCACGGTAAGCTTCAGTACTTGCGGTATCAATACGCGTTACTTCAACCATCTCCGGGTTGATGCGATCTGGCAAGTTATTATTCACATCTAAAATGAATGCCAACCCCCCCGACATACCCGCACCAAAGTTGACACCGACTTCACCTAAGCTAACCACTGTACCACCGGTCATATATTCACAACCGTGATCGCCTAAGCCTTCAACGACTGCAATAGCACCCGAGTTACGGACGGCAAAACGTTCACCACCGGTACCATTGGCAAATAATTTACCGCCAGTTGCGCCGTAAAGACAGGTGTTACCGACGATTGGCGTAAATTTAGGATCAAACGTGCTGACAGCAGGTGGACGAACCACAATCTCTCCACCGGCCATCCCTTTACCAACGTAATCGTTTGCATCACCTTCTAGATAAAGATTTAAACCGTCGACGTTAAACACACCAAATGATTGGCCCGCAATACCGGTTAAGTTCATGGTAATTGGGTTGGCTTTCATGCCGTTATTTCCATAACGTTCTGCAATTTCACCGGCAACACGTGCGCCGATTGAACGGCCCGTATTGACGAGTTCAAAGCTGAATGTGCCACCTGATTGCGCTTCAATCGCAGGCAAGGTTGCTGCCACCATCGCTTCGGCGATATTCCCTTTATCCCAAGGGTTGTTACGCAGAACCTGTACGGTTTGCGGCTTGTCAGCAGGGACGCCGCCATCGGTCATGAATGCGCTTAAATCAATGTTCTTCTGTTTGTCAGTCAATGGGTTGTCGATCATTTTTAATAGATCAACACGCCCAACCAACTCTTCAAGTGAACGCACGCCCAACTTAGCCATCCATTCACGCGTCTCTTCAGCCATAAAGCGGAAGTAGTTCATAACCATCTCAGGCATACCGATAAAGTGCTCTTTACGCAGACGTGGGTCTTGCGTTGCAACGCCCACTGCACAAGTGTTTAAATGACAGATACGTAGGTATTTACAACCCAAAGCAATCATTGGAACGGTTCCGAAACCAAAGGTTTCTGCGCCAAGAATGGCCGCTTTAACCACATCTAAACCAGTTTTCAAACCACCATCGGCTTGTAAGATAACCTGGCCACGTAAATCGTTAGCGCGTAAAACTTGATGCGCTTCTGCTAGACCCATTTCAAAAGGATTACCGGCATATTTAACGGATGTCATTGGGCTCGCACCGGTACCACCGTCATAACCAGAGATGGTAATCAAGTCGGCATAAGCCTTGGCAACACCAGCGGCAATCGTTCCGACGCCAGGTTCTGCCACTAACTTAACGGACACTAATGCATTTGGATTGATCTGTTTTAGATCGTAGATCAGCTGAGCCAAATCTTCGATTGAATAGATGTCGTGATGTGGTGGCGGTGAAATCAAGGTGACGCCTTGAACCGAATGACGCAGTTTAGCAATCATCATGTCAACTTTGTGACCTGGTAACTGACCACCTTCACCTGGTTTAGCACCCTGTGCGACTTTAATCTGTAGAACTTCAGCATTACGTAGGTAATGTGCCGTTACGCCAAAACGTCCAGAAGCGATTTGCTTGATCTTCGACATTCTTTCAGTGCCGTAACGCGCAGGATCTTCAGCCCCTTCACCTGAGTTAGAGCGTGCGCCTAAACGGTTCATGGCAGTCGCGAGCGACTCATGTGCTTCTGGTGATAAAGCACCTAAAGAGATACCGGCAGAATCGAAACGCTTATAGATTGATTCAACAGGCTCTACTTCACTCAAGTCAACGGCCTGAATGCCGTCTTTAAAGGTGATTAAATCACGAATTGTCATCGCAGGACGGTTATTCACCAGGTCACGGAATTCATTGTATTTAAATTGGTCGTTCTTCTGAACTGCTTCACGGATGCTATTAACCACTTCTGGGTTAAACGCATGATACTCACCACCGTGCACGTATTTGAACAGGCCACCTTGTTGTAACGGCTTGCGTGGGTTAAATGCTTCCCATGCCAAACGACGCTGATCCAATTCAAGGTGTTGGAAATCGGTTCCTTGAATACGGGTTGGTGTACCAGTAAAGCAAAGGTTAACAATGTCAGAGGTTAAGCCAACGGCTTCAAATAGCTGTGAACCACGGTAAGACGCAATGGTTGAAATCCCCATTTTAGATAGGATTTTATATAAACCTTTGTTAATCGCCTTACGGTAGTTGGCAATATATAAGCTAACCGTTTTGGTTTTATCTAGCTCATTGGTACGACGCATGTCTTGAATGCTTTCATAGGCTAAATAAGGGAATACCGCAGTTGCGCCATAACCAATCAATACTGCGAAGTGATGCGGGTCACGCGCCGTACCGGTTTGTACAACGATATTGGTTTCAGGACGTAGTCCTTCTTTAATTAGGCGGTGATGCACTGCACCCGTTGCCATGGCTGCAGGGATTGTCGTATTACCCTTTTCAATGCCTAAGTCGCTCAAGATTAATAGCGTGATGTTATCTTTTGCCGCTTTAACGGCTTGATCACAAACTGCTTCAATGGCGGCTTTTAGACCCATCTCTTCGTGGTTGTAATGTAGCGATATGACACGGTTTTGATAGTCTGCATCTGGCAGGGATAGGAGTTGATCCATCATAGATGGCGTCAATACCGGTGAATTAACCTCTAAGCGACGAGCATGTTCTGGACCTTCTACAAACATGTTTTGCTCACGACCAAAACAGGTGTTTAAGGACATAACAATATTCTCGCGCAAAGGGTCAATCGGCGGATTGGTGACCTGTGCGAACATTTGGCGGAAGTAGTCAAATACTGAGCGAGGCTTATGTGAAAACACGGGTAATGGGGCATCGTCACCCATTGAAACGGTTGCTTCTTGACCATCTTCTGCTAAAATACGAATGACGGCATCACGCTCTTCAAAAGTGACTTGGAAGTACTTTTGATAAATATCTGCTGTGTCACGATCCCAGCCTAAAGTTTCGTCATTTTGCTCTAATTTCTCTTCAATATGCATATACCCTTCGTCCATCCATTGGCGATAAGGTTTTGCATTTTTCAGTTGGTCATCAATCTCTTCTGGTTTGATTAAAGTTCCGTTCTCTAAATCAACCGCAATCACTTGACCTGGCTTTAAGCGACCTTTTTCAACAACGTCTTCTGGTGGGTAGCTATAAACACCGATTTCAGATGCGAAAGTAATATGACGATCTTTGGTAATCACATAACGCGTTGGGCGCAAACCATTACGATCCACTCCACAGATAGCGTATTTACCGGTATTAATAACCATTCCGGCTGGACCATCCCATGGCTCCATGTGCATAGAGTTATATTCTAGGAAGGCTCTCTTGTCGGCATCCATGTGTGGCATGTTTTGCCAAGCTGGCGGGACTAATAAACGTAAAGCCTGGAAGATGTGCATATCGCCCATCATCAAAACTTCCATCATATTATCTAATGAGTTTGAGTCAGAACCGGTTTGTGCAACCAATGGTTTTAGGTCAGCCAAATCAGGTAATAATGGGGTTGCGAATTTACTTTGACGTGCTACAGCCCAGTTACGGTTGGCACGAATCGTATTTAGCTCGCCATTATGCGCTAGGAAACGGAATGGCTGAGCCAGACGCCATTGCGGAGAGGTGTTGGTTGAAAAGCGCTGGTGATACGAGATTGAAGAAGAGGCAAAAGCGTCATCTTTTAGATCTAGATAGTATTCAGCCAGCTCTTTCGGCATGACCAAGCCTTTATAAGACAGCAGTTGACTGTTTAAAGAAGCGATATAAAAAACGTGATCGACAGGCTCAATTTCCATCTCTGTTTTACGACGTGCCGTAAACAATAAACGGTTGAAGGCAGCTTCAGTCATCTCTGTAGGGGCATTCACAAATACCTGCTCAATCAAAGGCTCCATACCAGCCGCTTGTGCACCCAGTACCGCAGAATCAACAGGTACAGTACGCCAGCCAGCAATGATCAACCCCTTGTTGGTCAGCTTCTCTTCCAGTACTTTACGTGCCGCCGCCGCTTTATCAACGTCTTGATTTAAGAAAATCATCCCCGCAGCATAAATCTCAGACAGGTCAAAGCCTGCTTTATCCGCCGCTGCTTTTAAGAAGCTTTGTGGCTTCTTTATTAACAGTCCACAACCATCTCCAGTACAGCAATCGGCTGCAACACCACCACGGTGTGTCATGTTCATAAGAGATTGAATTGCCGTTTGCACGACCCAGTGACTTGCTTTGTCGTCCATATTGGCGATCAAACCAAAACCACAGTTCTCTTTTTCGAACTCAGGAGAGTAAAGGCCTTTTAATTGTAGACCTGGTTGGGCTTGTAAGGGGTTCATATTCAGTTTCCTGTCAGTCATAGAGCCTATAAAACGAGTGCCTGGAGTAAATATAACCAATTGTTTTATAAGGAAATTCTTTGTTTTTGGCGTGCACAAAGTGTAAAAATAGCGCGAAATTATACTTTATAGTGGCGTTTGGAATCAAATTTTACCATCAATTTAGTCCCTTCTAAACTTGTTTGCAGTCAATTAGGTATTTGCTGGAATTTAGCAATCAATGGATTGTGATCTGATATTTTCGGGATGGATAAAGCTTCTGATGTAATCAATGTTAGGCCTCGGTAAAAAATATGGTCGAGCGGTTGGCGAAGCATGGTTTTAATGGCACGATTGTCTGGGAAAGTGGCAGGTTGTAACTGCAATTGCGCAGTGGCTTGAAGCAGTGTTTTCAGTCGGGTTTGGTTCCAGGTGTTAAAGTCTCCACTGATAATCATCGGCCCGCTGCGGTGGGATAAGTGGTTCCAAAGTAGGCTGAGCTCTTTTTTAAAGAACATATGCGGAACAAAGTTAATGGCGTGAATATTGACGTGTGTCAGGATTTGACCATTTGCTAGGTTATGCTCGGTGATTAAGGCTGTTTTATGCGTGGTAAAACCGAGCTCTCGAGTACGTGTCAGGCATTGATGTTGAGCTGATAAATGGTGTTGCGATGCAGTCAGAACACCAAAGTGTTTATTGTCGTTTTGAATATTAGGCGCCATCACAAAAGGCAAGTTAAAAAATTTAGGTTGTTGGGTTTGAATGGCCGCCTCTTGTAAAGAGAGTAGGTGTGGCGGCTCTATATCGATCAGGTTTTCAATAGGGCGATTGATATAGTGTGAAAAATCCAGTTTCTGTAAGTTCCAAGTCAACAACGTAAAGCAATCAGGTAAGCTGTGGCGGCTTTCTTTAGCCATCGTGTGCTCTGGAATTGGGCTGAATGTTGGAATGTACATATAAAATCGCTCGTCAATAAATCATAGGATAGGGGCAAATATTCGGGTGAAGTTTTCCATTAGTTTACGTAACTTATTATCACTCGGTTGATAGGCTTTGCTTTGTAACAATAAAGTTTCTATCCAGGCTTGCATCTGTAGGATGAGAGGTTTTGAATAAATAAGATTGACTATTTCATGGTTGATAAATAACGAACGATAATCAATGTTTGCTGAACCGATAATCATGGCATCATGGTCGATGATGGTGAGCTTGGCGTGTAACATGGCCGTCTGGTAGAAGAAAATATCCGCACCGATCTCCTTAAGTTCCCTTATGTAAGAGCTGCGCCCTAAGTCAAAGATGAGATGGTCTGAGGTGTGTGGCGTGATGAGCGTCAGCTTAACCCCTCGTTTTACAGCAATCATTAGGGCGTTCATGACGGAACTGTCGGGGACGAAGTAAGGCGTCACTATTTGAATGCTGTGTTTCGCACGGTAAATGCTTTGTAGGAGGGTTTCAAAGAGTGCATCGCTAGCAATGTCAGGCCCGGATGGTATGGCTTGCAGTAATTCGCCCTCAGTGGTTTGGATGTTTATGTTGAGGTTAATGGCGGGGAGTTTTTCTGCAGTGGTGTAGAACCAATCGGCATTAAAGACATTTTGGTAATGTAGTGTGTTCGGACCCTGAATTTTACATAAGAGATCTATCCAGCGTCCATTTTTAGGGCTGGTAGTCTCAGATCCTAGGTAGTCATTGGTAAGGTTTATGCCACCCGTCAGCAGTAACGTTTGGTCAAAAAGATAAATTTTGCGATGATTGCGAAGATTCACTTGATTGGAAAAAAATGAGCGCCAAATGGGTTGAAAAAAAGCATATTGACCACCCGCTTCAACCAGCCGGATAAGTGTTTTTGGGTTGCGGTAAAGCGCGAAAGAGCCTACAGCATCCAGGAGTAATCTGACTTGCACACCTTGTTGCGCTTTGCGTATCAAGGCATCAAGTATGGCAAGTCCGCTATCATCGGTTTCGAAAATATAGGTTTGCAGGTGAATGCTAGATTGTGCAGATTCAATAGCTTGCATAAAAAGACTAAAGGCTAATGTGGCATCAGTATGCAGGCTGATCTGGTTGCCTAAGGTCGCGCCAGCTATTTGATTGGCGCGCAGCAGTTCATCCAATTGTATCGCCAGGATTTTATCTGGTTTAACCGTGGAGATAGACTGCATTTCAATGGTTGGTTTTCTCTGTTTGAAAAGGAATTTTCTGGAGCCAAAGAGAATATAGAAAAATACACCTATAAAAGGTAAAAGAATCAAAGTAAGAAGCCATGCCATTAAATTTTGGGGCGAGCGTCTCTGGTAGAGCATGTGCAGCACCGTGGCAACCACAAGCGTGGTGTAGGATAGGTAAATCCAAAACAGCGGGTAGTCGAGCAAAAAATCCATCTGTCCTTGTGCCTTATTCCTGAGGTAGGTTGATAGTCTAAGGGGGTTGCTCGGAATAATCTAGTGGTGTCGATTTATAGAGGGCAGTTTTTGACTAGAGTTGATTTAAATCCCTCTTTTAAAAACAAAAAAAGCCTGTCGATTTTAATTTCGACAGGCCTGGTATAGCTGGTTAATGGGTTGTGCAGTGATGATAATCTAGAAAGATTATTTAGTGCACAAGCTTACACCGGTCATCTCTTCGGGTTGGTCAATTTCCATTAAGTCCAGAATAGTGGGCATAACATCAGGTAATGCCCCGCCTGAACGTAGTTGGCAATCGCGAGGGCCGAAATAGACCAATGGAACCGGGCAAGTGGTATGCGATGTTAATGGTTTACCGGTTTTTGGATCGACTAGCATTTCAATGTTACCGTGATCCGCCGTTACAATCACTTGGCCATTGGTTTTTTCAAGCGCCGCTAAGATTTTTCCAAGCGCTTCATCGACGGCTTCGCAAGCTTTAATGCAGGCATCCATCTTTCCAGTATGGCCAACCATGTCCGGGTTGGCGATATTGCAGATGAAGGTATCATACTTATCCGATTCAATGGCCTCGACGAGCTTGTCGGACAACTCACCGACACTCATTTCAGGTTGCAAATCATACGTACGCACTTGTGGAGAAGGAACTAGGATGCGGTCTTCTCCTAAATAGGGCGCTTCAACACCGCCGTTTAAAAAGAAAGTCACGTGTGCGTATTTCTCGGTTTCAGCAATGCGTAACTGGCGTAGTTTGTAGTTCGCAATGACTTCACCAAAGGTGTTTTTTAGTTTGGTCGGGCGAAAAGCGACCGTCGCTCCGAAGTTCTCAAAGTTTTTGTTGTACTGAGTTAGGGTTACGAAACTTGATAAAACTGGGGTTTTGCAGCGATGAAAGTCCCCAAAGTCATCCATAATAAACGCACTGGTAATTTGACGTGCACGGTCAGAACGGTAGTTCATAAAAATGATTGAATCCCCGTCCTTAACTTTGATTTTCTTGCCTTTTTTATTAAGGATGGCTGTTGGTAGTATGAACTCATCCGTTTCACCGCGCGCGTAAGCGATTTCAACAGCTTCTTTGGCGGATTCGGCTTGGTGGCTCGATTGCCCGCAACAGATAACATTGTATGCTTCTTCTGTGCGTTCCCAGCGCGTATCACGATCTAAAGCATAAAAACGCCCTGTGACGGATGCGATACTGCCACCTTTAATTTCCTTTAGGTGTGCTTCAATTTCTTCGATGTAACCCAAAGCACTTTCAGGTGCTGTGTCGCGACCATCGGTAAAGATGTGCAGGTAGGTTTTTGCACCACGTTCAACCGCGAGTGATAAAGACGCTTTGATGTGGCTGATGTGAGAGTGAACTCCCCCGTCAGATAATAAACCCATAATGTGTACGGCATGTCCACGGTCATTAGCGCTGTCAATGGCGTTTAATAAGGCATTGTTGTTAGCGAAACGGCCTTCATCAATATCTTTTTGAATACGCGTCAATTCTTGATAAACAACTCGGCCGGCACCCAGGTTCATGTGGCCAACTTCAGAATTTCCCATTTGGCCAGTCGGTAAGCCAACATCCATTCCAGAAGTACCAATTAAAGTATTTGGACGTGTGGCAATTAAGTTATCCCAATTTGGAGTATGTGCTTGTGCAATGGCGTTATGCTCAACTTCTTCGCGGTAGCCCCAACCATCTAAAATAATCAGACCCGTTGGACGATGCTTGATTTGGATTTTTGGCTTAATATCTTGACTCATGTTTTCGCTACCATAAATAATTAATAAATTCCGTTTATTGTATCCAGTTTCACTGTTAAAATCATCAGGTTTGATTTAACACGCTTAAGGGAAAGTAAATGTTTAGTGAATTTGTACAGGAACAAGCGCTATTGTTTGTCGCTTTAGCGGTAGTCATTGCAATGTTGGCATATAGTTATTTAGGGGATCGTTTGTCTGGTTATAAATCAGTCAATACCGATGAGGCGACACGCTTATTCAATGATGATGCATTTTTGCTGGATGTGCGTACTGCAGCTGAGTTCAAGGATGGTTTTATTGGAGAGGCGGCTAATGTACCAGTGGCGGACTTGCCTGCAAGCATGAATAAGTTGCCAAAAGATAAAGAAAAGCCGCTATTGATTTATTGTCTAACGGGGGCGCGTTCTGGACGTGCCGCAGGCATGTTGACTAAGGCCGGTTATACGCAAGTCTTTAACTTGGCGGGTGGTATTAATGCCTGGAAGTCAGCAGGCTTACCGATTGCAACGGCTAAAGCGAAACGAAACAGAAAAAAGTAAAGCCGGCAACCACAACAGCTGTGATGTTGCCGATAAAGGAGAATACGATGGTCGAAACAATTATTTACTGCACGCAAACTTGTCCTTATTGCACCATGGCGAAACGCCTGTTGGATTCTAAAGGAGTTAAGTATAAGTCAATTGACGTCGGTAATGACTCCGCAAAGTGGGCTGAATTGACCGCGAAAACCGGTCGTAATACTGTTCCACAGGTTTTTATTGGTGACCACCATATTGGTGGGTTTGACGAGTTATCAGCTGCGGACAAACGCGGTGAAATCGACGCGCTATTAAACGCTTAATTTAAAATTTTTAAGGAAAAATGATGTCTGAAACAGCGGAAAAAATATTTTCAATTCAAAAGATTTATACCAAGGATATTTCTTTTGAGTCTCCAAATACGCCGGGTATCTTTACCTCTGAATTCCAGCCAAAGTTAGCTGTAGACTTAAATGTTGAAAGCAAAAAGCTTGAAGATGATGTTTATCATGTTGTTGTCCGTGTTACAGCGACGACCAAAGTAGAAGAGCACACTGCATTTTTATGTGAAGTTGAACAGGCGGGAATTTTTACCCTAGCAGGTTTTAATGATGTCGAAATGGGTTATATGTTGGGTGCACAGTGTCCTAATGTATTATTCCCTTATGCACGTGAAGTGGTTTCTGACTTAGTCACGCGCGGTGGTTTTCCGCAATTATTGCTTGAACCGGTTAATTTTGAAAGCATGTACACCGAGCATGTCCAGCAAGCTAATACGGCTAAAGAAACGGCAACTGAGCAATAGGTTGGTTGGAAAAGCGATTGGATAAACTTATGCCCGAAGTCACTAAAACATCTGAAGCGCCAAGAAAAATTGCCGTATTAGGTGCTGGTGCTTGGGGAACAGCATTAGCGATCCATTTAGCAAGAGCTGGGCATCAAGTAAAGCTTTGGTCTCACAGTGTCGGTCAGGCCGAGCGGCTAAATGAACAGCACGAAAATAGTCGGTACTTACCAGGCATCGCTTTTCCAAAATCTTTATCAGTCAGTGCTTCGCTAGATCAAGTTTTGTACTCCGCTGAATCAATCTTAGTGGTTGTGCCCAGTACTGCCTTTAGAGATGTTTTAAAGCAAGTCTCTAATTACATAGGTTCTAAGTCGGTGCATATCGCATGGGCAACCAAAGGTTTTGAGCCAGAATCTCAAAGCTTATTGCATCAAGTGGCATTGGATGTTTTAGGGGCTGATGCTGGAGTAAGTGTTCTTTCAGGCCCTACATTTGCCGATGAAGTTGCTAAAGGCTTGCCTACGGCCATGGTCAGCGCTTCATCACAAGAATCAGAAGCCCAGTATTGGGCAGACGTTTTTCATTTTGGCGCCTTCCGTATGTACACCCAATCCGATATGGTTGGGGTAGAGGTCGGCGGTGCTTATAAAAACATTATCGCGATTGCGACGGGTTTGAGTGATGGTTTGGGCCTGGGGGCGAATGCGCGGGCGGCTTTAGTTTCACGTGGCATGGTTGAAATGATGCGATTAGGGCAGGCGTTAGGCGGTCAGCCTGAAACCTTAATGGGGTTAGCTGGTCTGGGCGATTTAGTATTAACTTGTACCGATGACTTATCTCGTAATCGTCGTTTTGGATTACGTTTGGCGAAAAGTAATCAAACTGCACAAGTGGTCATTGATGAAATTGGTCAGGTGGTTGAGGGCGTTAAGGCGGTCGTTGCTGTGAAGCAGATTGCCATGCGGTTGGGGTTGGATTTGCCGATAATGGAACAGGTCTATCAAATTGTGACTGAGCAATCGACGCCTAAAGAGGCTGCGATGGTTCTATTGGCTAGATCAGGTAAGTCGGAAGGGCGTTAATTTGATGGGTTGATTTCGATTGCTTAAGCCCAATAAAAAACGACCAGGCCTGGTCGTTTTTTATGGGTTGTCGATTTTAATTGTCCTAGTGGACGCGAGATTAAAGTGACATGTCAAAATCAAGTTGACGCCAAGCTTCATAAGCCATCACCGAAACGGCATTGGCCAAATTTAAGCTACGACCACCCGGAATCATCGGGATAGTTAAACGCTGTTCTTCCGGCAAGTTGTTTATGACTTCTGCTGGCAAGCCACGGGTTTCTGGGCCGAATAAAAAAGCGTCGCCGTTTTCAAATTTGGGTTCGGTATAATAACGCGTGGTTTTGGTGGTTAACGCAAAAACACGATTTGGCTGAACACTCGCCAAGCAGGCTTCAAGGCTTTGATGTTCGTGCACGTTGGCTAGTTCAGCGTAATCTAGTCCAGCACGACGTACTTTTTTTTCACTTAAATCAAAAGAGATTGGGTGTATCAAGTGTAAGTGAGCGCCCATATTGGCGCTAAGACGAATTAAAGCGCCGGTATTTTGCGGGATTTCTGGTTCATAAAGAATAATGTGCAACATTTGCGCGCCTTCAATTAAAAATAACTCTAAGGTTAAGTCTGTGATTGATTTATCAGTAAATATGTGTGGAATTCATTTCAATTCACCGGTGGCCATGGCCTCGGGGAATGCAGGATATGGCATAGAATACCAGTCTGTTTCGGGCTTTTCCAATAGAGATATCGGTGCGGTGTTTTTAAAAGGCACTACGCTTGAGCCAAAATTGGGTAATAAACCGGATCGAGTCATGGAATCTGCCTGTGGTTTGTTGAATTCGATAGGCTTGCAAAACCCCGGTGCGCATTCAGTGATTAATGACTATTTACCTAAGCTAGATATGAGTCAGTCACAGTTTATTATTAATGTCTCGGGTTCGAGCATTGAAGAGTACGCTGAGATCGTTCGCTTGTTTGACCAGACGGCACTTCCTGCAATGGAGATTAATATTTCTTGCCCGAATGTCAAAAAGGGCGGCGCAGCCTTCGGTAACGATCCGGATATGGCGGCGCGAGTGGTCGAAGCTTGTCGTGCAAATACCTCAAAACCTTTGATTGTTAAATTGTCGCCAAACCAAACGGATATTGCTGAAGGCGCACGCCGAGTGATTGAGGCAGGGGCAGATGCGCTATCTGCTATCAATACTATGATGGGGATGCAGATTGATATCCATAGTCGTGCGCCGACTTTAGGCAATAACCAAGGTGGCTTGTCGGGTCCTGCCATTAAGCCGATTGCATTGTTGAAAGTACATCAAGTCTATCAAGTCGCTAAACTGCATAATATTCCTATTATTGGTTTGGGTGGTATTGCTAGCGCGGAAGATGCTATCGAGTTTTTCTTAGCCGGTGCGTCTATGGTCGCTATCGGAACGGCCATTGCCAAAGATCCTTTATTGGTTAAAAAAGTAAATGCCGGCATAACGCAATATTTAAAAGCCAATGGTTTGACTTCAGTTTCGCAATTAACCGGTCAATTAGTTTTGAATACCGACACTGTATTGTGCGGTAGCGTCTGACAGCATCAACATATCCCATACAAAATTCAATAAAAAGATTAGATAATTAAATATGAAAACAGTAGCAGAGCAATTAGCCATTATTAAACGTGGCGCTGAAGAACTTTTAGTCGAAAAAGAGTTAATTGAAAAGTTAGAAACCGGTAAGCCGTTACGCGTGAAGGCGGGGTTTGATCCTACGGCTGCAGATTTGCATCTAGGTCATACGGTTTTGATTAATAAATTGAAGCAGTTTCAAGATCTTGGTCATGAAGTCCTATTTTTGATTGGTGACTTCACGGCAATGATCGGTGATCCAACCGGTAAAAGTGTGACGAGACCAGCTCTAACGGCTGAAGAGATCGCTATTAATGCAGAGACCTATAAAGAGCAAGTCTTCAAAATTCTAGATCCGACTAAAACCACTGTCATGTTTAATTCAGAGTGGATGTCTAAGATGTCTGCGGCAGAGATGATTCAGTTGGCAGGTAAAATGACTGTTGCACGTATGTTGGAGCGTAATGATTTTGGTGATCGCTATGCTTCAAACACGCCAATTGCGATTCATGAATTTTTATATCCTTTAGTTCAGGGTTACGATTCAGTTGCGATGAATGCGGATATTGAGTTAGGGGGAACGGATCAGAAGTTCAATCTATTGATGGGACGTACTTTGCAAGGTCATTATGGCAAGCCACAGCAATGTACTCTGACTATGCCAATTCTAGAAGGTTTGGACGGCGTTCAAAAAATGTCCAAGTCTTTAAAGAACTATATAGGGATTAAAGACGAGCCAAACGATATGTTTGGTAAGGTGATGTCAGTTTCAGATGAGTTGATGTGGCGTTATTATGAGTTATTGAGTTTCGAGAGTTTGGAAGCGATTGAAAGTTTAAAGGAAGCGGTTGCGAACGGCGAAAACCCACGTAATGTTAAAGTCAAGTTAGCGTTAGAGTTGATTACCCGTTTCCATTCAGAAGAATCTGCAAACAATGCACTGAAAGATTTTGAGACTAGGTTCAGTAAGAATGCAATTCCAGAAGATATTGATGAAGTATCCATTGAAGGCGAAATGCCTTTAGCAAATATTCTTAAAGAAGCAGGTCTGGTCTCTTCAGTTTCTGATGCGCATCGTATGACAAAGCAGGGTGCGGTTAAGATTAATGGAGAGAAGGTTGATGACAGTCGTCAACAAATGCCAGTTGGGACAACATCAGTCTATCAAGTGGGTAAGCGTAAGTTTGCTAGAATTACTATTAAGTAGTCTTTTACTAGGTTTGAATTGGGCTTTGTTTAAGATGACCAGGCCTGGTCAGTTTGTAAAGTAACCTAAAACACCGCATTTATTGCGGTGTTTTAGGTTCTAGGCTTTGTG
>CBFDDF010000007.1:0-157454 GCA_965603495.1 uncultured Thiomicrorhabdus sp.
TATCTACTATGGCGGGCGTAGCTCAGTTGGTAGAGTCCCGGATTGTGATTCCGGTTGTCGCGGGTTCAATCCCCGTCGCTCGCCCCATTTTCTTCTTGTTTTCAATCTCTTATACTAAAAATCTCTTTTGATCATTACCGAATGTATTTCATGTCACTTATATGTCTTTCTTTTTGTGAAATAGTCACGCCTTATTCAGATTTTGCAATCTCTATGCATTGATAGACCTTTATCTGGTTGTTAAGTCTAAAAGGCGTTCAGCGAGATCATCTTCGTACGGTTACATAACACTTTAGCAGCCTGTCAAATGAATCAACAAGGGCATCCATTTCAGTTGGGCTGTTAATAAACCCATTGGTGTTTTCATTGTTGTGAACGTGTTTATTTGACGATGTATTTTGTAAAACACTTATCATATGATTAAGGTGTCTTTTGTTAAAGGGTGAGTTGTGAAAGTTTTGATACTGCAGCATGGTGTGCATGTTGATGCGGGGAGCATCTTAAATTGGTGCGCAAAACGTAATGCTCAAATTTCGTTTATTAAATTATATGAGTCTAATCTGCAATTTGATTTCAATGAGCAATTTGACTTAATGGTCGTCTTGGGCGGCATTATGAGTGTAAATGATGAGGACAAACTTTCTTGGCTGAAGCCGGAGAAACAGTTTATTCGCCAGATGATTGAGTCAAATATCCCCATTTTGGGAATCTGTCTGGGGGCTCAGCTTATTGCGACTGCATTAGGTGCTACTGTGAATGCAAATCCTGAAGCTGAAATTGGTTGGCACAGTGTGCGTAAGGTATCGAATATTCAAAATGTTTTTCAATTTCCCGAAGCCCTGAAGGTATTTCATTGGCATAATGAGACCTTTCAACTCCCGCCAAAAGCCACTCGGTTAGCTGAAAGCGATGCTTGTAAAAACCAAGGGTATCAGATTGGGGATAGAATTATCGGTTTGCAATTTCACCCAGAAGTGACCTTAGAAACTATTGGGCTATGGATTGAGGATGAAGGGGCTTCTCTACAATCAAGCCAGTTTGTACAAACACCTGAAAAAATGAAATTAGCTGCGGCAAATCTTTTACCAGCAGGGCAAAATCTACTGGATCTTATCCTAGATTATTTAGTTAGGGTAAAGTCTTGATGTTGGGTATTTCAGTTCAATAATAAACTTTTTTGTCTTTTAAAATGACCAAATCTGTTCGTTTTAAATAGCGATTCTTAATGTCTATCCGTCGTGTATTAAAGTGCGCTCTCTTTCCCTTGAACCATATCTTTAAGACAAGCCACGTATTAGTGCACTCGCGGGTTTTTCAGCGTTAAGTCCTTTAAAAAAATCACTCTCTTTGTGGCGTTTTGTTGAAATTATATTCCTTTCAAGTGTAATGTCAGTCTGGTTTTTAACGTCATAAATCCGTTGTATTCTTTCACTATCTTGATCTTTACACGAGTGTGTAATGTGTTTAAGTAACGTCTGACCAAATTTCTGCCATCGAAATACATGGTTCACGACCAAGTCTCGTATCCAAGCGGATGCATTGTCGGTGTTGGAAGAATAATCTCGCTACACCATCTTACCTTGTTCATTGTCTGTCATCACCGTGAGAATCAAACAGAAAGAGGCTTTCTGTGGAAAGTAATTGCTCCAGAAAGTTAGTAGTTCATGCGGGTTTCCTTTCTGGTGGGTTTTTGATGTCTGCTATCGAAAGGTTTTGTAAGGCACCAAATAAGTGCGATTTTATCAGTGAGTGGTCATTAAAGTGGGTGTAAAGCTTGTAGAAACATTGGTTTTTAGCTTGGTATGTAAAGTGCTACAAGTATTACGAATTTATTAATTAGTAATATTTGGATAGTGTATTGTCAGGGCTTTAAGGGCGGGTTACTACAAAGTTACCAGGCCTGGTTGCTTGCTGTATATTTCCTCGATGTTGCTGTTATCTGTAATCGCACTTTTAGTCCTATGTAAGGAATGTGTCATGCCTAAAGAGAGCTCTATATTTCGTCATGACGATGCCTTGTGGCCTAATGTATGGGCTTTACTATATGTTCTTTTAGGGTATTTAGCTGGTTTTGGATTGATTTTAAATGGGTCTGTTTGGCTGAATCTATTAGGCGTTGTTTGGTTGGGGCATGCGATGGTGATTGCCGCTTATTTGATCCACGAAGTTGCACATCAAAGTCTGTTTAGACACAAAAAACATAATCAGTGGTTGGGAGAGATTCTTTTATGGATAGCGGGCTCAAGCTATTCTAATTTTGATGATGTCTCAAATAAACATAATCGTCATCATTCTGACCGCTCAGACATTGTCTCTTTTGATTTTCGCCCTCATCTTGCAAAGCATCCCTTATTTTTAAAACTGTTAAAAGCTCTTGAGTGGGCGTATATCCCCGCTTTAGAAATACTGATGCATACTTTGGTAATCGTCTTACCATTTGTAAAATCCAGTCGTAAAAAACGTCGGCCACGAATCGTGCTTGTATTAATCTTGAGAGTGGCTTTCTTTTGGGTGTTAGCTTCGATTTCGGTAGATGTGCTTTGGCTTTATCCGGTGGCTTATTTGTTATTTTTAACGGTGATGCGCTTTATGGATGTGCACCAACATACCTATGAGGTGTTTGAAACCCTTGACCAGAAACGGGGGCCCGAGGCGAGGTTAAGAGATGCAGAATTCGAAGCACGTAATACCTATTCGAATCTGCTGTCTGTAGAGTATCCATGGCTGAATCTTTTAGTCCTAAATTTTTGTTATCACAATGTTCATCATAGTCACCAGTTACAACCCTGGTATCGATTGCCAAAATTACATGCCAAAGACTATGGCACCGATAATCAGCAGGTTTTAACCTTTAAACACCTGATTAAGAGTTTTCACCGTTACCGTGTGCCTCGGATTTTGAATGGCGATCCTGTCGATTTACCCGTTAAAGACAGTGAAGGAGAAGCCTTTATTGGGGTGGATGGCGTCTCTTTTTTAACCGCCCACTAACATTGCAAAGGCTTAATAGATGACTCAAGTTAAAAAATTTTGGCCAATCTTAACAGGCCGACACACCTATGAGAAAACACTCTCGACCCGAGGTCGTGGTCAGGGTGAAATAATAAAAGCGCCTATCTTGGCCTATTTGATTGAAACCTCGCAGGGACGAATCTTATTTGATGTTGGCTGTGATTATCAAAAGATTAGTCAGTCTAAGCAGCGTGAATTGTATTATGAGCATGCTGGGTTTCCATTTGGACCACCGGAGATGAATGAAGAAGAGCGGCTGCCTAATCGATTACAAGAGCTGGGTTTGAAAACCGAAGATGTTGATTTAGTATTTTGCAGTCATCTGCATTTTGATCATGCGGGTGGATTATGTGATTTTTGTCATGCAGAAGTGCATGTGCATACGCTCGAGATGCAAGCAGCCGAGGAGCCTGCCGATGAAGCATATTTTGCTTCCGATTTTGACTTGCCATTGAACTGGAAGGTACAGACGGGCGAATATGATTTAACACCTGGTGTAAGTGCGATAGAGACGCCTGGACATACCGCCGGACACATGTCTATGTTGATTGAGCTTCCCAAAGGTAAACCGATTTTACTCGCGGGAGATGCGGCAGACTTAATGGAGAATGTTGACGATGAAATTGCGCCAGGACTCTGTTGGCAAGACAATGATTTGATGGCTGTTGAGAGTATTCGCAAGTTAAAAACAATCAGCAAACAGGCGCAAGCGCAGCTTTGGCCGAATCATGATTGGGCCTTTTTTCAAAAACATAATCGCTTTCCTAGTTTTTTCGAATAGGCTTGCTGAAGAAGCGTTAAATTTAAAGCGAGATTGTAATGTGCAACTAAAAACCTTTAAAACCCTTTGGGGAAATGAATTGCCGATTGCCCAGGCCTGCCAACAAGCACGGTCTGCAGGTTTTGATGGCATTGAAGGGCAAGTGCCTGTTGATCTCAGATCACACCAGGCCTGGCAGGATGCGTTGAATGATAGTGGTTGTGATTATATTGCTGAAATTGTGACAGGTGGCGATTATGTACCACAACGAGATTGGACAGCGCAGCAGCATTTGGAAGATATTAAACGTGGCATTGAAAATAGTTTGCAGTTCAGGCCTTTGTTAGCAACCTGTATTACGGGCTGCGATGCTTGGGAAGAGTCTCAAAGTATCGAATTCTTCGGCCTGGCGATTGAGTTGGGCGAATCAGCAGGGTTAGTCTTGAGTTTTGAAACCCATCGTAGCCGCTCAATGTTTAACCCTTGGATCACATTACGCATAGCGCAAGCGTTACCCCAGTTAAAACTCACGGCGGATATTAGCCACTGGTGTGTCGTGTGTGAGCGACTTATGGATTCTGAGATGGAGACTTTGCAGTTGTTAGCGCCCCAAGTTTTTCATATTCATGGACGCGTCGGATATGACCAAGGTCCACAAGTACCGCACCCGGCTGCACCAGAATATGCAAAAGCCCTGAAATCACATCAAAATTTCTGGGAAATGGTCTGGTGTGAGCAGTTTGAACAGTCTAGAGAGTTTTCGACCCTCACTCCTGAGTTTGGTCCTGATGGATATTGCCATACATTGCCATTTAGTCAAAAGCCCGTCGCGGATCTTTGGGAGGTTAATCAGTGGATGAGATCAACAGAATACGAACACTTCAATCGATTTTCCGAAAGGTACAAAGCGGGGATATAAAATCCCATCCTTCTCTCTGGTAAATTTCATATTTTAAGGACGTTTTACAATGCACTCTTATGCTGTTGTAGTTTTATTTGCGGCTTCTGTTCTTTGGGGGTTGAGTTGGCTACCCCTTAAATATTTAAATCAGCAAGGGTTTGATGGTTTAAGCCTGACCCTGTATCTCTATCTGATTATGTTTAGTTTAATGTTGCCTTGGCTTTGGTCTAAACGTAATGACATTATGCCGCATTGGAAAGTTCTTTTATCCGTAGCATTGTTAGGTGGCGGGGCGCAGTTGGCTTTTAATACGGCGCTCATCTATGGTGACGTTATTAGAGTTATGGTGTTGTTTTATCTGGTGCCGATTTGGGGTGTGTTAGGTGGACGATTATTTTTAGGAGAGATCATTGATAAGGGTCGTTGGCTAGGTGTCGGTTTAGCAATATCGGGTGCCTTTTTAATCGTCGGTGGTATGAATGCATTTATCACGCCACCTTCTTGGATAGATGGTTTGGCACTCCTTTCAGGCTTTCTTTTTGCTATGAATAATATTGTCTTTAGGGTCTCACAAGCCGTCTCCATTAGGCTTAAGGTAACGTTTATGTTTCTGGGCTCAGTTTTTTTGGCGGCCACTATTATCTTGTTTCAGGCCGAGCCTCCGACTTTTGAAGTGAATGACGTAGCTTGGATCGCGCTTTTTTTATATGGTGCATTCTGGATGATGTTTGCTAACTTTGGAACGCAGTGGGCGGTAACGCATCTTGAGGTGGGCCGCTCTTCTATTATTGTGATTATGGAGTTGGTCACAGCCATTGTTTCGGCTAGTTTAATTTTGGGTGAAACCATGTTGCCGGTTGAGATTTTGGGTGGCGGTTTGATTTTGATTGCGGCATTTATTGAAGCGCGACGCCCTGTCTAAAGTTGCACCATTAGTGTTATTTATGAGCTATTTTAATGCGTTTCCGTGTTATGAATAAAGGAGTAAAACTGCCGTCAATAGTTAACTTATTGTTAAATATCATAATTTCATTATTGGCTTGAAGTCTGTTTAATTGTTATTACAAATAATTTATTTCGTAATAACTTAAGTAGCTAAGGTGGTGTAATAATGATCTCTCGTAGAAAAGTATTAGGTGTTTTCGTTGGTTTAGTTCTTTCTGGACAGGCGCTTTCTGTCAGTGCTGAGCCTTTAAAAATTGGTTACAGTGACTGGCCAGGATGGGTTGCTTGGGAAGTTGCAGTTGAGAAAAAATGGTTTGCTGAAGCAGGTGTTGACGTTAAGTTTGAATGGTTTGATTACGTGGCTTCTATGGATGCATTTGCAGCCGGAAAACTTGATGCCGTTGGAATGACTAATGGTGATGCTCTAGTGACAGGCTCAACGGGTGCACAAAGCGTTATGGTTATTATGAATGACTATAGTAATGGTAATGATATGGTGATTGGTGCGCCAGGGATTTCTTCTATTAAGGCTCTAAAAGGTAAGAAAGTCGGCGTAGAAATTGGATTTGTTAGCCACCTATTATTGCTGAATGCACTTGAAAAAAATGGCATGACAGAATCAGATGTAACACTTGTTAACGTACCAACCAATGAAACACCACAAGTCTTAGCGTCTGGTCAGGTTGATGCGATTGTTGCTTGGCAGCCAAGCTCTGGTTCTGCTTTAGAATTAGTGCCTGGTTCTTCAAAAATTTATACCAGTGCAGATGAACCAGGTCTAATTTATGACATGCTCGCGGTTTCTCCAAGCAGCTATTCTGCAAAACGCGCTGAGTGGGAAAAGGTTGCTAAAGTTTGGTACAAAGTGGTTGATTACATTAAAGATCCAAAAACAACGGATGATGCAGTTGCTATTATGGCCTCTCGTGTAGGGCTATCGCCTGAAGTGTATAAATCATTCATTGAAGGTACCAAAATATTAACGTTAGAAGAAGCAAAATCGTTCTATAAAAAAGGGCCAGGTTTTGACTCTATTTATGGTTCAACAAAGCTTTCTGATGACTTTAATGTCGCAAATAAGGTGTATGACAAGCCGCTTGATATCAAATCTTATATTGATCCTTCATTAACGCTTGGCCTATAACGTCAAGTTTTAAGACAGGATTGATAAAATCAGATTTGTAAAAGTAAGCTTAAAATTAGGATAGTACGGGTAAGTCTTCTACTTACTTGTACTATCCTAAATCACTTCTTAATCCAGCCGTTATGAATCCCATAATGGCTTACTCCTATTAACCCCACAGATAATGTCCAGCCTCCTATAGTTTCTTTTTTAGAGTTATTCGGATGGGTGTACCTTTTTTATTGCTCGGACAAAATGAGCGGGGAGAAAAATATGAACCTATGGCATCAAATGACATGGGAAGAAATCGGTCAACTGACTGAATCAGGCATGGATGCCGCCTTATTACCAATAGGCGCTACCGAGCAACATGGCCCACATTTAGGTTGTGGCATGGATTCAGAAATTGCTGAACGACTCAGTCAACAAGTCTCTGAAAATACTCAGATTGCCTTGTTACCTACCTTACCTTACGGTTGTTCAATCGGACATTCCCAGCGTTGGCCTGGAACGATTGCTTTACAACCTAAAACCTTAATTGATGTGGTCAAAGAAATTGGCGATTGGGTGCATGCATCTGGTTTTAAGCGCCTGTTTATTTTAAATAGCCATGTTTCAAACTTTGCACCTTTGCGTTGTGCCCTCGAAATGTTGAGGGCAGAGCATGATGGATTTATGGTGGCCATTATTAATTCAGCCACGGTAAGTGAACGTGTTAAAGAACGACATTTTGAAGATGCTTTCGATTGGCATGCTAATGAGGCTGAAACCTCATTGATGATGGCGGTTGCCCCAGATCTTGTAAGAGAAGATCGTTTATTAGACAGCGATGATCCTGACAGAACAGAAGCCTGCGTGTTTTCGCATCCTGTTAATCGTACCAGTCTGAATGGCGTGACAGGGCATCCTAGTTTGGCCACGGTTGAAAAAGGTCAAATGCTGTTTGATTGGATGGTTGAAGACCTATCCAATCTGGTTATCAAGGGGTTGCAAGAAACATCGCCTTTAGAAGAAAGTTATTTTAAACCAGCAAAATCAAGTAATGGAAAGTAGGAAATTATTATGAACAGTCAATTTGATGTAAAAGAAGTACAAGCAGACTTGAAAGCAAAAGGCGTTAAATATTGTCTAGGCGCTTATGTTGATATACATGGTATCCCTAAAGGAAAATTTGTACCCGTTGACCATTTAAGTCACATGGTTAAAGGCTCTGAGTTATATACGGGCTATGCGCTTGATGGACTTGGACAAAAGCCTAATGAAGATGAAATCGCTTCTGTACCCGACTTAAACAGCTTAATCCAACTGCCTTGGCAGCCTGAAGTTGCTTGGATGGCGGCAGACAATACCTTGCATGGTGAGCCTTATGACATCAACACGCGTGTGGCTTTGAAAAAGGTATTGGCAGAAGCCGAGGAAATGGGGTTTGGATTTAACTTAGGCATTGAGTGTGAGTTATACGTTTTAAAAGAAGAGGCAGATGGTTCATTGTCGGTTCCGGACAAAGATGACAATTTAATAAAACCTTGTTATGACGTGCGTAGCTTTATGAATCGCTTTACTTGGATTGATAAAATGGCGACCACCATTAACGATTTAGGCTGGGATCTCTACTCTTTAGATCACGAAGATGCGAATGGCCAGTATGAGTTCGATTTTCAATACAGTGATGCATTGACGATGTGTGACCGTTTTATTTTCTTCCGTTATATGGCTAAACACTATGCGGCTGAAGAAGGGCTTTTAGCCACGATGATGCCGAAACCGTTTGCCGATAAAACGGGAAATGGTGCGCACTTTAATATGTCTTTGTTTGATTTAGAGAGCAAAGAGAATGTCTTTAAATGTGATCCTAAAGACGACCCACGAGGTTTAGGATTAACCGAGATTGGTTATCACTTTATTGCAGGTGTGCTAAAGCACGGCCCCGCTTTATGCGCAGTTTTCTCGCCAACGGTGAACAGTTACAAACGTTTGGTAAGACAGGGTGATATGGCGACCTTCTCATGGGCACCCGTGTTTAACTCCTTTGGTTCAAACAACCGTACCAATTCCGTGCGTATTCCAATGGGCGGTGGGCGTTTTGAAAACCGTAACGCCGATGGTGCCGTCAATCCATATTTGGCCGCCACCTTAGTATTAGCAGCGGGGTTAGAAGGGGTTCGTGAAAAGCTAGATCCCGGGAAAGCGCAAGAAGATAACCTGTATGATTTGAGCGAAGCAGAACGCAAGGCCCGAGGCATCGAGTTTTTACCACAAAACTTGATGGAGGCTGTGCAGGCTTTCGCAGATGACCCGTTTGTTGAAAAAACCTTAGGCAAAGGCTTAAGTGATGAATTCATCAAATACAAAACCGCAGAATGGCAAGAGTATCATCAAACGATATCAGCTTGGGAAACCAAACGTTACAGCCATCTGTTTTAACAGATGATGGTTTAATTCTTTGTAAGAATCTTAAAACGACCCCTGTGGTCGTTTTTTTATGCCTGATGAAACGCCAAGAATAATAATGACCAGGCCTGGTCAGTTTAAAAAAAGTCATAAACTTGAGGGAGCTTGGATATGGATATTGACAGGGTTGAGCTACAAAAAAGCCCTTAACAGGAAATGCTTAAGGGCTTTGAGTGTTGCGCTTTTTTAAGAGCGGTTTTATGAATGAGTTAGGCTTTTAATCAGAAGTAGGTCGCTCGGCCATCCAGTTACGCCAACCGCCCGTATGAGAAATGTCAGTTGCACCTTTCAGTCCCCAAGGTTCACAGATAAAACCGACGACTTGTGAGCCATCAATCAATTCAACCTTGCCTAATCCTAAAGGCGAGGGAATCAATGCCAAGAAGGATCCAAGATGTTGTTTAGGCATCGTCCAGACTTCAACTTCAATCTGATGACCGCCGTCACTGGTTTTAACCAGGCCTGGTTTAAGGATCGGCCCACCAGGCAGTTCATAAAAGTTGTATTTAGCCGCTGTTGTTGTGGTGTTGAGTAATTTTGCACCACGTTCAATCAGTTGTTTGTTCAGCGGGAAACCGATCAAATGTGCACCCACCACCGCTAAAGAAATCGAGTGTTTATTTTCAAACAGGCTTGGTTGAGAAGTCGACACAGGCGTGTTTTTAGCGCCAGCATGGCTCATAAATTCGCTATGTAATTGATCGGCAAGTTGTAACAGTTGGCGGTCAGTGCCTGCGGGTGCAAACAGCGTGATACCCGTAGGCAAATCATCCTTTCTAAAGCCAGTTGGCAGAGCCAATGCGGCATAGTCCAAAAGATTCATGAAATTGGTGTAGGTGCCTAAAATAGAATTAAATCCAATAGGATCTTTTTCAAGTTGGGCTTGGCTGAAAATACTCGGAGTGGTCGGCGTCAGCATACAATCGACACTCTGCCAGAGGTCTTGGGTTTCACTTTGCGCCTTCTGTAAGGCGTATGAACCTTTATAAGCATCTGCGGCACTGAGTGTTCGCGCTCCAGCAATAATCGTGCGTACAGTGGGATCCATTTTGTCTTCATGGGTCTTCATAAAGTCTTCAATCGCCACGTAACGTTCGGCAACCCAGGCGCCGCCATAAAGTAGTTTAGCGGTGTCTAACCAAGGTTTAAAAGGGATCTCTTTGATTTCATAACCCATGTCTTTAAGTTGATTGATTGTGGAAAAAAAGTTTATTTCGGCGTCTTTATCATCATTGAAAAAAAGACTGGCCTCATCAGGAATTCCTAAAATAGGTTTTGCACCCCAAGCGGGTGGCATTAAGGCATTTTCATCCCGACTGAATTCATCTTCAGCATCGACTTGAGCGGCCACGTCAAGCACCTGGTAAGCATCCTGAGCATTAAGTGCGAAAATACTGACGACGTCTTGAGAGCGTACCGCAGGTACAACACCTGAAGTGCTCAATAATCCTTTAGAAGGTTTAAGGCCAATTAAATTATTAAAGGCAGCCGGTACACGTCCGGAACCTGCTGTGTCGGTGCCTAAAGAGAAACTGCATAGGTTAAGCGCTAGAGCCACTGCCGAACCTGAACTAGAACCGCCTGAAATCATGTCAAAATCGAATGCATTATGACAAACGCCATGGGGAGAGCGAGTGCCGACCAGGCCTGTCGCAAACTGATCCATATTGGCTTTACCAATTGGAATCGCTCCGGCTTCAATCAGCAAGCGAACCACTGTAGCCGACTTTTTTGGCAAATAGCTAAATTCTGGGCAAGCTGCGGTGGTTGGAATGTCGATTAGGTCGATATTATCTTTAATGACAAACGGAATACCCCATAGAGGTAAACTATTGCGCTCAGTTTTCTCAAGTGCCGCCAAGTAAGGTTCTAATTCAGTCTCACTTAATGCATGAATGAAAATATTGTAATCATCATAGGTTTCAGAGGATTGCCTTATTTGTGAAATGACTTTTCGAGGCGTCAATTCACCCGAGGCATAAGCCGCTTTAAGTTGTGGCAGTCGTAAGTCCATTATTCACTAATCTCCATCACCAGCAGGGCTTGACCATTTTGAATGAGGTCTTTTTCATTCACCAAAATTTCAGTAATCAGGCCGTCAAATTCGGCCTCAACAGGTATCTCAATTTTCATCGTTTCCAAAATGGCAATGATGTCACCTTCTTTGACGAACTCACCTGGTTTGACGGTGATTTTCCAAACACTGCCTGTAATCGGTGAAAGAGCGGCTGCAAATCCTTCTGGAATTTCGGCCATTGGCTCATTTTGCACTTCGTCTTGGGCAGAAGTCGTTTCAAAATTAGCTTGTCCCGTGACTTCCCAATCCAAACGTTCGGCTTCAAATGCCGCTTGTTGTGTGTTTTGGAAAGTTTTAATGCTATCAGATTCTTCAGCTAAGAAAGCCTGGTACTTGCTTAAAGACAAAGTGGTCTCTTCAATAGAAATATCGTAACGTCCCAGCGGGAAATCGAGTCTGGCTTGCGCGAGCTCCGCTTCACTGACTGGGTAATATTGTATTTGGTCAAAGAAATCCAGTAACCAAGGCTTGCCTTCAGGGAAGAATGGGGTGGTGTGATAAGGGTTCCACATCTGGATAGTACGACCTACAAACTGGTAACCGCCGGGGCCTTCCATGCCGTAAACACACATATACGCGCCGCCAATACCTACGGCATTTTCAGGCGTCCAAGTACGGGCAGGATTGTATTTTGTAGTGACTAAACGGTGACGTGGGTCAAGTGGTGTGGCCACTGGTGCACCCAGATAAACATCGCCCAAACCCATGACCAAATACTTGGCATCGAAGACAATTTTCTTTACATCTTCAATCGAGTCCAAACCGTTAATACGGCGGATAAAGTCAATATTACTTGGGCACCAAGGCGCATCAGGACGTACTGATTGCATGTATTTTTCAATCGCCAGCTTGGTGCTTGAATCATCCCAAGACAAAGGCAAACGTACAATGCGACTCTTAACCGTTAAATCTTTGGCAGAAGAGAGCTCTGTTTCTAACGCAATCAATTTTTCAATGACTTCAGCTTGTGAAATCTGTCGAGGATTGTAGTGTACTTGTAGAGAGCGAATCCCAGGCGTTAAGTCTCTGAGGAATGACCAGGCCTGGTCATGATCGCTTTTAAGTGATTTCAAACGTTCAACCAAGACTTGAATACGGAAGCGTAGCGCTAAATCAAGTTCCATCGCGCCATATTCAATGAGGACGTGACTGTCACCTGAACGACGATACTTCACCCCAAACTCATGGTCTTCAGATGATATTTCATGAGCTAAACAAGATTGTTCGGTCGGCGAATCTAAAAAGACTAAGGGCTTTAAAAGACTGGCATCTAATGTTTCAAGTGATTTTTCGTAAGCCTTCAAAGCCGCTTCAGCGGTTTCGATTGAGACGGCTTTAAAACGGATTTTATCACCAGGGCGCAATTGCCCCATCTTCCATTGTTCGGCTTCAATAATGGTCGCAGGGCAGACGAACCCCCCTAAACTAGGGCCATCTTGAGCTAAGATAACCGGCATGTCGCCAGTGAAGTCGATGGCACCAATCGCATAGGGATTGTCGTGAATATTGGAAGGATGTAAGCCCGCTTCACCGCCCGAATCTCTTGCCCATAAAGGTTTTGGACCAATTAAACGAATACCCGTGCGGCTTGAGTTGTAGTGTACTTCCCATTCTGCTGAGAAGAAGCTTTCAATGCCTTCATCGGTGAAGAAGTCAGGTGCGCCTTGTGGGCCATAAATGACGGCTATTTCAACTTCATTACTGAGTTTTGGTAGCAAGTTCTCAGGTAATTTCTGCGTTAAAATTGCTTCTGGTGTGTTTTTATCAAGATGTAAAATATCACCAGCACGTAATAAACGCCCGCCGTGTCCTCCGAATTTACCCAGTGAAAAGGTGGTTTTACTGCCCATATAATCTGGCACATCAAAACCGCCTAACACCGCTAAATATGCGCGTTGTCCTAGGTCTTTAATGACTTTGGATTTGAGTTGTTGGCCGGCTTTAACTTTGATCGCCTGATTTAAAGGGATTGGCTGCTTATCCAAAGTCGGTTGAATATCTGCACCCGTGATACAAATAACCGTATCTCGGTCAAAGTTCAGACTGACGCCTGAAACCGTCATCTCAATCGTTGCGGCTTCTAAATGATTATTTAAGCATCGGTTGGCTAAGCGGTGTGAAAGCGCATCCATTGGCCCAGAAGGCGGTACGCCAATATCCCAAAAACCGACACGGCCAGGATAGCTTACCAGCATAGAATGGGTGCCTGCATTGGCCACCTCAACTGAAAAAGGCGCATATTTAAAGTTGTTTAGAAATTGGGTATAAAGGTTATTGCCGTCAATAAAATCAGCCGATTCACTGAGCGCAGCTAAATAAGAAATATTGGTTTCGAAGCCATCAATGCGTGTTTCGTGCATGGCTTGTTGGAGGTTATTCACCGCTTCAGTTCGATCTTTACCGGTGACAATTATTTTTGCCAACATAGGGTCATAAAAAGAGCTGACCTCTTGACCTCGAGAACACCAGGTATCGACACGGCAGTTCTGTGGCATCTGCCAACCGGTTAACTTACCGGAACTCGGTAGGAAATTTTTAAACGGGTCTTCAGCATAGACACGGACTTCAATCGCATGACCTTTTGCGGGTTTGACCTGGCCTGGTAGCTTTGCTTCATAAGCCACTTTCACCATCCACTCGACCAGGTCTACACCACGTACCGCTTCGGTAATGCCGTGTTCAACTTGGAGACGAGTATTCACCTCTAAAAAGTAATATTGATTTACCTCAGTGTCATAAACATACTCAACCGTACCTGCAGATCGGTATTTGACCAGTTTGCCCAAGCGAACGGCATGCGCTTCCATCTCAGCAACTTGTTGACGATCGATGCCGATGGCAGGGGTTTCTTCTACTACTTTTTGATTGCGACGCTGTAAAGAGCAATCACGTTCACCAAAAGAGACCACGTCGCCTAAACCATCGCCGAAAATCTGAATTTCGATATGACGCGCATGGACGACAAATTTTTCCACAAAAATACCCGCCTGACCAAATGAGTTTTGGCTCAGGCGTTTGACTTGCTCAAAGGCCTCTTCTAAATCTTGAGCGGTATCACATTTTTGCATGCCAATACCACCGCCACCAGCGGTACTTTTAAGCATCACCGGATAACCGATTCGCAGGGCTTCAGACAGGGCGTGTTCTAAGGAATCGAGCAGTCCAGAACCAGGAAGCAGGGGGACTTTGGCTTCAATGGCTAAATCGCGGGCGGTGTGCTTTAAACCGAAATCACGAATGTGCTGTGGTGCGGGGCCTATAAAACGTATCCCGAGTGCTTCACAACTTTCTGCAAAACTGTCATTTTCACTAAGAAAACCATAGCCGGGATGAATCGCTTCAACCCCTAATTCGCGCGCCTTTTCGAGAATAAGCGGCACATTTAAATACGTTTCAGTCGCGGCGTTGCCAGGTAAAAAGATGACTTCATCGGCTTGCTGAACATGCAACGAGGCACGATCCGCATCTGAAGCGAGCACCACAGATTTGATGTTCATCTGTTTAAGCGTGCGGATAATACGGGTTGCAATAGCACCACGGTTAGCGATCAGTACTTTATTAAACATCTTAGTTTCCTTTTCAGATCGTTCTGAATCGTTTATACCAAATTGGGTCGTCCCAATGGATGCCTGTCACCACAGGCAGAAGTTCAAGTTTTAGTATGAGAGATTATTCCCAAATAACCATTTCGACAGGGGTTGGGTTGTAACCGTTACACGGGTTATTGAGTTGAGGGCAGTTAGAGACAAGGACTAAAGTGTCCATATGCGCTAACATCTCAACATAACGTCCTGGTGCAGAAATTCCATCATCAAAATCTAAATGCCCATCTGGCGAAACCGGAACATTCATAAAGAAGTTGATATTGCTTGATAGGTCATCTTTGCTCATGGGTTTATCGGCGTTGCAGCCACAGTGGGCCGATTTTAATGAACCCAGCGCCATTAAGAAAGAGTCACGGCAAGAGTGCATATGACGTTTTTCAATCGCATAACGAACCGTATTGCTTTCGGCGGAACATGCGCCGCCAATGGTATCATGACGTCCACAGGTATCATCGACAATGGTCAACATAGGGTTGCAAAGGTTGGACTGCAATACACTATCTGTTGTTAAATAAAGTTTACCTTGCTCACGAATCGTATCCGTCGCCGAATATCGCTCCGTGTGATCTTTTGCATTATAGAAAAGGGTATCAACCGCTTGGTTGCCTTCTAAATCAACAATACGGAATTTTTGGCCTGCTTTCACTTCATGCATCCACGGGTCGCCAGCTTTTACGACTTCACGGTAGACAATACGGCTTTCATCAAATTGGTTATTAGGCATCTGGATTCTCTCCGTAAAATACTTTGGTGTTGTAATAAGCACGTTGGTTTTCAGCTCGGTGTAAACGACAAGCGTCATCCGCTTCAATAGCGAGGGCTTTAAAGCAGCTTAGCTCAATGGGTTGAGGTGCATATTCAGGATTGGAATCCATTGGATGCTGAGCGGTAGAAAGGCTGACAATACAGTCCATCTCAAAACGTAAATCGATATAGTTACCTGCTTTAGAGTGGTTCTCGACAAAAGTCATCGAGCCATCATCTTCAACGCGAATCTTACTGAAGAAATTAATATTCGGCATTACATCACTGGCGTTTAGCCCCCACTTCCCTAATTCATTAATCAAGCTGTCATAGCCGTTTTTGAAATAGTCGTTATGCGCACTTTGATAGTCTCTTTCACCGTACTTAGCGTGCAACATCTTCGCGTTGGAGAGGCCGCCAAGGGTGTCGTGCCAACCGCAAGTGTCTGCGATGATTGAACACATCACACGACCCATATCACTGAAACACATATTTGGCGCCGTTAAAAAGGCCGTCTTTTGCGCCTTAAGCGTATCAGGCATATTGTAGCGTTCGTTTTTCACCTCAAGGTTATTCAGCAACATCGCCACATTGGCATTACCTAACAGGTCGGTGATTCTTAATACGGTGCCACGGCGAATAACACCTGACCAGTGAGCGCCAGCGGGTACTGTTTCTGTCCAGAGTGAGCCGCTATAGGGGGTAGGTTGTGTGGCATCAGTCATTTGACGTCTCCTGTGCTAAGTCACTGGTTGGGGTGTAAATAGGCGGTAAGGCCGATTGAGTTAAATATAAATTGCCATTTTTAACGCCACGATTGCTCTGCATCTCATCACTAATACGTTTTAACTCCTGAGCGGGTCCCTGCATCAGGTTCACTTCTAAGGTATGGTGATTCATTAGTTGAATCTGAGTGCTGGAGATGATTTCAGCTACATGTAAGTGCTTTAACTGGTTTAACTTCTGCTGTAAACCTGGAACAGAGTGGTCATAGACCATGGTCAAAGTGCCCGCCATAATGTCATTGGTATAGTCTTGGCGAAAGGATGCGGCCTCTTTACGAATGATTTCCGCTAATAAAGCGGAGCGGTTGTTGAATCCACGAGCCTGCATAAGATGGTCTAAGTCCTCTAATACATTGGCAGGTAAAGAGGCGCTGGTTCTAATGAGTTTATTATTTTGGGTCATTTAAAATATATCCGGTACTGCTGCGTTGACTGATACCATTCGTACCATACTTAGTTTATCTTCCATATCCACTTCTGCTTCAGCTGGGTGGACCAATTTTTCTAAATAAGCTTTAGTCGCCAAAAATTCTGGGCTAAGCAGGGTTTCTGGTTTTCTTGGACGTGGCAGGGGAACGCTTAAGGTTTCTTGAACACGACCTGGGTTGGCTTCTAAAATCAAAATTCGGTCTGCTAAATAGATCGCTTCGTCTATATCGTGGGTGATAAAGAAAATCGTGATGTCGATATTTTGCCAAATCTCTAATAAATAACGCTGCATTTTCAGACGGTTTTGCGGGTCTAAAGCGGCAAAAGGTTCATCCATTAATAGAATTTTAGGTTGATTGGCTAAGGCTCTAATAATCGCGACACGTTGCTTCATGCCCCCAGATAATTGGTGCGGGTATGCATTCGCAAATTTTTCTAGGCCCACCAAGTCAATCCATTGAAAAGCTTCTGCTTCGGCGGCATTCTTTGACATGCCGCCTTCCGTTAAACCAAACATAACGTTGTGTTTGACCGTCATCCAAGGGAAAAGCGAGTAGCTTTGAAAAACCATGCCTCTGTCTGGGCCTGGGCCGTCAACCAGGGTTTCATCGATATGAATTGCGCCAATTTCATGTGTCTCTAAACCAGCTATCAGACGTGCGAGCGTAGATTTTCCACAACCTGAAGGCCCGACCACGCAAACAAACTCTCTTTTATAGGCCGTAAAATCAATCGAGTTGAGCACATTGACTTTTTTGCCTTTATGTTCAAACGTTTTATGTAAGTTGGATATCGTTAATGCCTTAGGTCGTTGCAGAATACGAGCATTTCGATCTGTAATTTCAGGTGTATACCATTCTGCAAGCGGGTGAATGTCTTTTAACATTTGGTGCTCCTATTTCCCTGTGTGCCACGGGAATAAACGTTTCCCAAATTGCGCGAGTAACATATCCGTAAGTAAGCCAATGAGACCAATGATCAATATCGCCGCAAACACATTATCAAAGTTTTTATAACGCGCTTGCTGGGTAATAAACCAAGTGATGCCCGAGCTCGTACCAATCAGTTCCGCTACGATAAGGTAGGTCCAAGCCCATCCTAGCAAGATACGCATATCTCGATATAAGTCAGGCAAGATACCTGGCAGGATAACGCGACGAATCATGCTAAAACCTCTGCACCCTAAAGTAAGAGAGGCTTCTACAATAGCCATATTCAGTTTACGCGTGGTGGCGCCAACAATCAGTACCATCTGGAAAAAGGTACCAATAAAGATGATCGCGATTTTCGGCGCATCATAAATACCCAAGATTGCCACGGCTAATGCCCCAAATGCAGGCGCAGGTAAGTATCGAAAAAACTCAGTAAACGGATCAATCAAGTGGGATGCGGCATTGTAAGTGCCCGCTAAAATCCCCAGTGGCACACCAAATAACATTGCCCAGAAAAACCCCCAAGCAATGATAGAAATGGAGTGTAAAAGGCTTTCATGTAACCAGGGTTCATTATTGCGTTTAGGCGGGGTGGTAAAAGCGGTATAAAGTGCGGTTGCGACTTCATGTGGCGCAGGTAAGTAAACCGGATTGGCTGGGAAGCCTTGCGGTAATGTTGTTATGTCGACTTGTGGATTTTCGGCGATTAGCTTATCAACTTCAAGCTGAAAAATGTCTTTGTCAATTAAGGTGCCTTCTCTGAAATAGCTGACCTCGCCTGGTTGAGTGATTTCAACCTGAGGATGCCATATAAAAGGCACGTAGCTGACTAAACACCAAATAAAAATAGGGATCGCAAAACTGGCAAAAGTCAGTAAGCGCGCGGATTTTTTATCGATGGGAGTTCTTGGTATTGCCCAGCTTTTTAAGCGACTCATAAGGGAGGACTCATTATTGAATTAGTTTGGTATTACTTTTTCTATAAAACGTAATAAGCAATGGCTATGCCATTATTTAAAGTCCACTGTTTTCAATGAGATAGGTTTTTTTAACTTGTGAAAGGAGGTTGGAATGTGTCAAATTGGAGCGCGCCTCACCAAGTTGAAGCGACTGTAATGCGGATTCAAAAGCCCTATATGAATTTTCTAGTTGCAGTTATGCCACGGCTTTTTTGGCCAACGGTGTCTGGGGTATTTACCACCCATCTCTTTGGCGGCCTCTATGTAGGAATTATTCCAAAAGTGGGCTAGATCTCTGGTGGTTTGAGTGGGTCTTTGGGCGGGGAGATGGCTGTTCAAAGACGAGGGTGTTAGCCAAGCCCTGAGCATCTATTGTCTTAAATCGCCACTTTTATCTAAACCTTTTGCTCCAAACTGTTTAACTTTGGGCTACTCGCCCAGCTGGCTCAACACTTTGAAATGGCGTTGTGTCGAACTCGTAACGTATCTTAAAATTCAATATCCCACTTAAGTTTTCTAAGACTCAGATAAAGTATTAAGTTTTAATAACGATATAGCATGCACAGTTATGTTTTAGATAATTATTCTTATAAATAGCAGCCATTTTCTGTGTATGAAAGCCATTTTTAATAAGATAGGGTAGTTGTTCGTTATCTTGTAACTGCAGGTCAGGATAGGACTGCTGAATTGTTGCTAAGTCTTTTAAGTTATCAGGAATGACAATTACACAATACTGTTCCAAATGAGCAGTGTTAGATATATAGGCATTGAGTTGTTCAAGAACTTCAACAACTAAGAGCTTGTGTTCATCCGATTGCTCTTTATTATTGTGTATTATTAGCTGAATAAGGTCAGCAAGTTTTGAAACTTGGTCTGCAGCAGGTGCGTTTGATAGGTAGTGGCTAATTGACTGATTCAATTCAGAAAGAATGTCATGTATTTTATATGAATTATGGGATTTGGAAAATTCTTCTAATTCGGCATAGTTAATTGAGTCATCCCAGCTATGTAATACTTCATCTAAGATTTCTTTTTCCACTTTAGTTATTTTTTGGTCAAGAAGCGCTATTTTCAAAATTATTTCACGGATATGTTCACGTTCGTTGGGATTTGTAAATGAATTTGCCAGGTTGCCAAGTTCCGAGGTTTCCTTCATTAAGTAAAGTTTTATTTTTTTCCAAAAATTATTCGCTCGAATATCGGTTACCCAAAAACCACTACCCACTAATATCATAAAGGCTGTCATTGAAAGCCATATGGCACTGCTGACAAGACCGTTAAAAGAGTGTTCAAGGTAACTTGAAACGATAAAGAACGAGAGCGTGATTAGCCCCACACCTTGAGCAATTAAACTGATACTTTCAGCAACATCTTTTTTATGTTTACGTTTCCAAACCTTATTGGCACGTAAATAGGATTCGATTGTAATAAGTGCAAGTGTAATCCAGGCAATTATTGAAACGTTTTCAATCATGTTTATCTCTTTTATTGATTTTATTTATTCAAGTATGGTTGTGAAAGTAAGCGTTTCACTCAGTGAGCCTGCGTTGAAATCACCATATTTTATTGTTTCATCCATGTCTTTTGCATGCACTTTCCAAGCATACCAACCATCTGTTTTTAGTATCTCTTTGGGTAGGGTGAATTGTGTTTGATTAAGTGTTTTGCTTGTGTAAACATTTTTCCCGGTCCAATTGTCTTTAACAAAAATTTGATAATGCTTTGCATTCGCGACAGGCTCCCATTTCAATGTAGGCGTAAGTGAAATGTCGGTGGCTTTATCGATTGGAACATTCATTCTTGCTGAAGCGACAATGTAATCCATATTTACTTCATCGTTATATTGATGTTTCTGACCATTTACAGTTGTTGTAATAGCGGTATAAGCTCCATTGGTAAAATTATCAGTGACAGGTATTTGTGTGATAAATACTTTTTTATCAGGTATTTTTTTTCCTTTTACAGTGCGGGAAGGTAAATATCGATAGGTATTCTTTTTAATCACGACAAGCTCGGTATCTTCTGGCGTAAATACTTTTATGGAGTCAATGTTCTTGTAATTATGCGTTGCATAAACGAGCATCAGAAAAGGTTTGCGATCGGGCCAGTTGCAATAATGAATGTCAAAAAATCCTAAGGCATCTTTATGCAAATCTTTAGAGGCTTGGTTGTTTGAAAATGCTTGTTGAGAAAACAGGGTGAAAAGTATTGATACGCTTACTATCTGAAAATTGATTTTGATCACAGCTTAACCTTTTGAAGAGTAAGTATTTAGGGAACGCTTTAATGGATCAATGAAGGATACGGGTAATTTGTATTTTAAACAACTGTATAAGTATAAGTAATTATTTATGTGATTTTGTGATTATAGGCAGAGTGAGTGATTTAAATTTACCAGGTCTATGGCGTGTCAACACTATCTGATATCGATCATTTTCAAATTTGTTTTCGAATTGAAGTAAGACCTGATGATAGGGCTTTGATTTCGCCACCGACTTCTATAAGCGCTTGGCCTTGTGGATTAATCCCTAAATAAAGTCCGATGTCCTCTTTTTCGGGTGAGACAAGGCGAACGGTTTCATTCACTTGGAAGAAGTCATGTGCTTGCCAGTATTCAGTCAGTTCAATTTGCGAGTCGTTTTGTAATCCTATTTGTTGGATTTTAAGAAAGAATCTTTCAAATAAATCATCCAAATCAAAAAAAGCAACGCTGCTTGAACCGTCTATCACTCCTGATTGGCCTCGATTAATGCCAATGCCTATAATTAAAGCGCGGTAGTCTTTTTTAAGGACTTGTTCAATCAACATGCCTGCCACTTTACCGTGACCGTTAAAAATATCATTGGGCCATTTTAAATAGAGGGTGTCAGCGGTGAGTTCATTGAGACTTTGATGTAGCAAAGCGGCAATATGTAGACTTAATAGGCCTGATATTTCAAAACCGGCATCTAACGGGAAAGCTAAAGAGAATATTGCAGAATCTTGATTCGTTACCCAGCTGCGCTTTTGTTGACCATAACCAGACGTCTGAATTTTGGTGGTGCAAAAAATAGGCTTGCTTGGTCTGTTTTCAGCGACATAGTCTTTTAAGTATCGACTGGTTGAATCGACCGTTTCTAATGAGATGATTTCATAAGACTTGTGCATAGGGTTCTATTTTCTTGTGGTTACGGGTGGTTGCCAATGATCACTATATTATAGGAATTTAGCTTTGGCATTGTCGGTTAAGTTTTAAAAAGCATTCTGTTGTGCGGAGAGCGGTTTTTCAGATAAACAGTTTAGCCATTCCACCAGGCCTGGTTACTTTGTACGCGGTCGGCGTGGTTGAATGGATCTGCCTGGTTTCTCTTCGAGCGGCTTTTCTGGCCAACGGTGTCTGCGGTATTTACCGCGCATCTCTTTGGCGACTTCTATGTAGGAGGTATTCCAAAAGTTGGCTAAATCGGCGGTGATTTGAATGGGTTTTTGAGCGGGCGACAGCAATTCAAACGTTAGGGCGATTTGGCCATTCGCCAGTTTAGGGGATGTCAGTTCACCGAACAGCTCTTGCAGTTGAATTGCAACTTTTGGTGACTTGCCCATTTGATAGTGAATGGCAACTCGTTTACCGGATGGCGCGGTGTAATGCGTGGGGGCGTATTGTTCTATCGCTTGCAGTTGTGAATAAGTGATCCTGGCTTGTAATAGGCTTAATAAATCCACTTTGGCCAAATCTGACCACTGTTTGACATGGCTTAAATAGGGCGAGCACCACTCGTCAAAATCATTGAGTAATTCAGCTGTTGAGAACCCTGCATAGTCTGGTAGGTATTGTCCTAACCAACGCACGCGATCTAACCAGGCCTGGTTGGTTTTATTCCACGGTAATTTTTCTAAATTGGAGGCAATAATGACCTGCTTCATACAGGCCTGAACGTCGGTTGGATTGAGTTTTTGGCTGGTAGTTTGCTGTAAACTCAGTGCGCCGAGTTTTCGATGAGTGATGCCTAAAATACGCTGTTTTTTCTCATCAAAAGAGACGCTGGTCTCGGTGGTGATTTGTGCTGCAAAGAGCGACTCAATTTCATCTAGGGTAATCGGTACCGCCATAAAGACTTTACCGTCTCGACGTTGGCCATCTAAATGTGCGACCACTAACCAGGCCTGGTCGTTTAAACGATCTTCTGGTGTCAGAAAACAGCCTTTGCCATTGCTTAGTTGATAATGGCCGTCAGCATTTGAGCGGCGTTTGGCGACCCTGTCAGGATAAGCTAACGCCAGCAGTTGTCCAATAGAGAGTGGGCTTGAATTGTGATTTGAGTTGCTCTCTGAGCTGATTAAATTCGGTAACGCTAAAACCCGTTTTTTCCATTGCTGGCTATTTCTAATGGCTTCTCGTGTTGCTGACAGTATCAATTGAGATGGATTTGATGTTTTACTGTTTTGACGATAAGCCTGTAAAGCCTCAACTCGATCTTCTAAATTAACCCCATAACCGCGTTTGAAAATATCTCGCTCACTCAAAATGGCGGCGATGTCACACGCGGTGGTCAGTTGGTTTTCACTGTCCTGTTGTGAATCTGCTTGTCGAGCAATCAAAAGCATTTTTGCCAAGCGTGCCGAAAGGCCGAGTTGACTGGCTTGCTCTCCTAAGGGATTGAGAGAACCATTGGTTTTTAAAAAGCCTAACTGGATTAACAGAGCTTGCGCGATTTGATAGTGCGCGAGTGGGGGCGGGGTTAACCATCTTAAATCGTCTAATTGGGTCACGCCCCACATCGCCATTTCTAAACTTAAGTCGGTTAAATCCGAAACTAAAATCGATTCGGCTTCAAATGCGACTCGGCTGTTATGTTCTGATTCAGTCCATAAACGATAAGCATGGCCTTCTGCTAAACGTCCGGCGCGACCTGAACGTTGCGTGGCCGAAGCTTGCGAGATGTTTTGGGTCAGCATGCGGGTCATACCGCTGCTGGCATCATAAGCGGCGTGACGGACTAAACCACTGTCGATGACGATGTGAATGCCTTCGATGGTTAAACTGGTTTCAGCAATATTAGTCGAGAAGATGACTTTGCGGCGATGTTTGGGGTCTTTTTGAAGCACCTTGTTTTGTGCTTCAGGCGTGAGTCCACCATAGAGTGGAATCAGAGCCACTTCAGCAGAGTTGATGCTTTCGGAGGCATGTCGGATGGCTTCTAGAATTTCTTTTTGACCCGGTAGAAAAATCAGGCAGTCGCCAGTATGTTGCTCAAGTCCTTTGAGCAAAGCCTGAGTAATCACTCTATGAAGCGGCAGGCCGTAGAGTTGCGATAATGGTTGCGGTGGCGCACTGGTTAAGTAATGAATATTGACGGGGAAGGTCCGGCCTGGACATTGGATAACCGGCGCATTGTCCAAAAACAGACTTAATGAATCGCTTGCAATGGTGGCAGACATAATCAATAGTTTTAGATCCTCGCGCAACGCGGATTGACTGTCTAAACATAAAGCCAGTGCTAAATCCGAATCCAAAGAACGTTCGTGAAACTCATCAAAAATAATTAGTGCGGTTTCACTGAGTTCAGGATCGTTCTGCAGGCGTCTAATTAAAATCCCTTCAGTCATGATTTCAACCACCGTCTCTTTGGATATTTGACGGTCATTCCGCACTTGATAACCGATGCGTTGGCCGACTTTTTCGCCGAGTTGTTTCGCCAAAAAGGCAGCCAAAGAACGCACTGCTAATCGACGCGGCTCCAGTAGGATTATTTTGCGACCTTGTAACCACTCAGCATGTATCAATGCTAAAGGTACTTGCGTTGATTTACCCGCCCCTGGCTCGGCTTGGAGTATGCAGGCCGAATGCTCAGCTAAACAGTTCTGAATCTGCGGAATAAAGGCATGGATTGGTAAATCAGTGGCAGCGGACATAGGGTGTGGCAAAAGACCTTGGCAAACGAGTGAAGTAACTTGGATTTATTTACATAGCCCCATTTTAATCGTCTTTTTAAGGCATACAAAACTATCTGCGTTTTAATGTCGTATTAAAAGTGACCAGGCCTGATAAGTTTATAAATAGGTTTATAAGTCATTCAAAAAATGCCTCTGATAATTCCATCCGCCAACCGTGTGTTTAGCGTTAGAATGAACCTTTGAATTATCTAAAGTCTTGAGGTTGAGCAGTTATGTTTGAGTTAGCAAAGCAGCGGTTAGAACCTGTCTTTAAGCATATTGAGGTCAGTGATGAGGTAATCGACCGCTTATCGGTTGCCAAGCGGTCGATTATTGCCAGTATTCCGGTGCGAATGGACAATGGCGACCTGCGGATTTTTACCGGCTACCGCGTGCAGTACGATGATACCCGCGGGCCGACTAAAGGTGGGATTCGCTATCACCCTCGTGTTAATTTGGATGAAGTCACCTCACTTAGTTTTTGGATGACCGTCAAGTGTGCCGTCGCGGGTTTACCTTTTGGGGGGGCGAAAGGCGGGGTGACCGTCAATCCCAAAGAGCTTTCCAAATTGGAGCTGGAAAGATTGTCGCGCGGTTACATTCGGGCTTTTGCGGATGTGCTAGGGCCATCTCGTGATATTCCCGCGCCGGATGTCTATACTAACGCTACGATTATGGGATGGATGGCGGATGAGTTCGCCACGATTTCACGTCGCCAAGTGCCTGAGATGATTACCGGTAAACCGCTTCATCTGGGCGGCTCTGAAGGCCGTGAATCAGCCACCGGGCAAGGGGCTTTGTACTCTTTAGCGGAATATGCGCGTCGACACGGTTGGGATATCGAAGGGGTGAGCATTGCCGTTCAGGGCTTCGGAAACGCGGGTTACAACTTTGCGCGCCTGGCCAATAAGATGGGCTTTAGAGTGGTCGCCGTCTCGGACTCACAGGGCGCGATCTACAGCTCCAGCGGCCTGAATATCGAAGATGTTTATCGCTATAAAACAGAAGGTAATCCGCTGGCTTCTGTGTACTTTGATGGCTCTATCTACAATATGCTCGAATATGACGAGCTGACCAACGATGAACTGCTTGAATTGAGTGTGGATGTCTTGGTTTTAGCAGCGTTAGAGAATCAAGTCACGCAGTTGAATGCCGGCCAAATTAAAGCTAAAACCATTCTAGAAATTGCCAATGGGCCAGTGACACCTCAGGCCGATGAAATACTGGAAACCAATGGGATTGAAGTCATTCCTGATGTTTTGGCTAACGCAGGCGGGGTGGTGGTGAGTTATTTTGAATGGGTACAAAACAAAGCTGGGTTTTACTGGGAAGAAAAAGAAGTGATTAGTAAGCTTAAGAAGATTATGCGACGTGAATCCGATGTCGTTTTTGATCTGGCTTTAAGTCATAAATGCTCACTGCGTACGGCGGCTTATATTCACGGTATAGAGCGTTTAGCAGGGGCCATTGAAGAACGCGGCAACCGTAAATACTTTAAAAGTGTTTAATGGCATGAGTCAAAACAAGCCTAGGACAGTCAAGTGTGGGAGAGGTCTAAATGACGACTCTAGTCTGGATTCAGCGTGAGTTTCGGCTGGATTATCTGCCAGCCTTACAGCAAGCTTTAGATGATTCTGAGCGAGTGATTGTCGCCTATTTCCATGATGAGAAGTCTGTTATCGGTGATGCAAACAGCGTCTGGCTTGCTCAGAGCTTGCAAACATTGCAAGCGCAATATCAATCGCAAGGTGGGGATTTCTGGATTGTTGCAGGTGATTTTAAAATCGAGTTAGATGCGCTGATTCGGAAATATGAAATCAGCAAAATCCACTATACTTATCAGGTAGGATTTTCTTTTAGACAGCAACAGCAGCTAGCTTTATCCGTTTGTCAAAAACATCACATCACGCTCACGCCTTTTTTTTCAGAAGACTTGCTATTACCTGAAGAGATTCTTAATCAACAAAACAAACCTTATTTGGTGTTTACGCCTTTTTATAAGAGGTTAATGGCAAAGCAAGCCTTAATTACCCCCTTAGAGCAGACTAGTCAAAACCTAGCAAAAACCTCTATTATTCGAGTGCCTAAGACTTTTCAGAGTTTACCTAGTGATTTACGCAGTCTCGTGTCTGAGGCTTGGGCAGTCTCATTAATGTCAAATCAACAGGTTGGTGAAGCTCACGCTTGGAAGCTGTTAGAGCATTTTATTGATTCCGATCTGCATGATTATGCGCTGAATAGAGATTTTCCTGCATTATCCGGAACCAGCCAATTATCATCTCATATTCATTTTGGGCATATTCCCATTAATGCACTGTACTTCAGGTTGCTGAGTGAAATGGAACTTGGAGTATCTTCTACTGCTGCCGCTCAGATTTGGATTAGGCAACTTATCTGGCATGTTTTTGCGCGTTATTTACTCCATTGGTTTCCAGAAACAGAGCAACAGCCTTTTCAAAAAAAGTATCAGTTTATGGACTGGTCCGATGATGAAGGGAGGCTAAAAGCGTGGCAAGCGGGCAAAACGGGTATCCCGATTATTGATGCGGGTATGCGTGAATTGTGGCAAACCGGAATTATGCATAATCGTGTCAGAATGTTGGTGGCGTCATTTTTAACCAAAAACCTGAATCAACACTGGCTACAGGGTAAAGCTTGGTTTGAACACACCTTGTTAGATGCTGATCCTGCAAATAACACAATGGGCTGGCAGTGGGTAGCAGGCTGTGGGGTTGATGCTTCTCCTTATTATCGGCTATTTAACCCCGTAGTTCAGAGTAAGAAGTTTGATGCACAGGGGGAATACATTAAATATTGGCTGCCGGAATTAAAGGCTTTATCCGCTAAGGCGATACATGAACCTTGGTTGTATGCTGAAGAGTGTCGCTTGAAAAACCTGACCCTAGGAGAGGATTATCCTTTGCCTATTGTCGATTTAAAATTGAGTAGAGAAGAGCATTTACAAAGAGTAAACACCCTTAAGTCTATCGTTTTGGAATGATGTGAAATGGGGTTACTTATAAGCCGTTACATGAGAACGGAGTGCTAAATCTGCCGGATAAGGATGGAAAAACACTTGGGTCTTTAAATAGTCTGATCCATAGTGATTTAAAAACTGCTCTAATACTTTAATCACCGCAATCAGCGGTACGATTCCCTGCGTAAACTCGGTCACACTTTCAATAAAATACTGTTTTTCTGTCGAGGTCACTTGGTCTTTAAAATAGCCATAAATATGCTCTAACACGTTTTTTACTTGGCCTTTGCTTGAGCGACTGGCGAGTAATTCAAATAATTTTGTTTGGTATTCTAATAGGATCTCTTCGATATTGTCTTTACGCGCATTGGCAATAAGCGGACCCATTTCACGGTAAATTCGTTCGTTTTTAGAGAGCAGCAGATATTTATGGTCTCTATGAAAGGTTTGCAACTCTACCAGGCCTGGTTGTCCCGTTAAAAATTCACGCCAACGTGCTTGAGTGAATACTTGCATCATGAAGTTTTCTCTTAACCAAGCATCCTGCAGCCGACCTTCTTCTTCAATGGCTAAGGTCGGTGCGGCAGCACGTAAACTTCCTGTAAATAATCCCGCTTGCATGGGGTCTTTAGAACCATGCCATTCACCACTTGGTTGATAGACTTTGATACGTTCAATTCCACAGCTAGGAGAGCGAGATTTCACGATCGCCCCATCTATATTTTTAGCCAGTAATTTAGGTATGATTTTTTGAGTATAGTCGATGATACCGTCGGTCCAGTCGTTACTGGACTTAGAGCCTTGAACGCGTATTTCTGTAATGGTGTTAGAGGCATTTGGGATACCCACCAATCGAATGGTCTCACGTGGCGTTCCTATGGCGGCAGCTTCTGGGCAGAAGGGATAAAAATCAGCATATTTCGCTAATTCCTGATTTACAAAATCATCTTGAGCATGTCCGCCATTGTACCGACACTCAGTGCCTCTTAAGCAATCTGAAACGGCAATCTTCAACCTTGGATAGTCCATTTATCACTCCATTCAATTGATAAAATTAATTAATGGAATCATTATGGCTCAAAACTTAAGGCAGTAGTCAGTAATTTTAGAGCGTGCCTGCAGACACCATTATGCAGAATAAAGAGGATGAGGTTTAGTCTATTAAACTTAGGTCGTTCATACTCAAAATAAAAAGCCCCGGCTTATTTAGAAGGCAAGACTTTGGTATGTGCTAGAGGAGGGCGGATTCGAATTCTTTTCAATAAAAGGCAGTGTTAATTTTAGCCAGTTAATATTAATAGATGAGTGTTATTGAACAGACCCTTCACCGTTGTCTTGTGAAGCATCACCAACAAAAAGGGAGTATCCATAAAAACGTAATGGCCAAATCAATCCTATGGCATTATAAAAAGATTATGTATTGAAATAGAATTATCGAAAGCGCCCAGCGTTATACTTCGTAAAGCGTTATTCTGAGTATTCCTGTTGTTGTGTTTTCAGCACGTCATCTCACCCCTGACGATACGGCTAATATTAAAGCTGAGCTGATTAAATCTCAAACCAGTAATGAGACTCTGTTCGAAACTATTCGCAATACTATTCAAAGCAAGGCGCATTAATTTATCTCTTAAGTAAGAGATCAAGTGTGGGTGTTCAGTGTTTAGAGTCTACAACTCACCACCGATAGAGCCTATTTAGGCTTGGTTTTGTAACCGTTTTTTCTCTAAATCCTCGTGTGATAAAATCGGCTACGATATTGTTATGTCTTAGGGCTTATCGAGATTAGTTCTATGAGAAAGAGCGTTAATAAGTATTTATTTCATTTTATTGTCTCTATAATTAAACCAAACACTCAAACAGCCAGGAGAAAGGCGTGGAACTGGAAACACTCGAACTCGTCGATCACCATTTTAAAACCATTCAACCGCACTCTTCTGAGTACTTTTCGCCGCAAGTAGTCTTTTTGTTTGGCGATACAGATGTCTTTAAGCAACCTCAATATTATTCTCAGATTAAACAACGCTATCCCAATGCGGACATCTTAGGGTGCTCTTCATCGGGTAGTATTCAGGGAGTAGAAATCAGCCAATCTCCTATTATTGCAACGGCGGTTCAATTCAAGAGTTCTCGCGTAAGATTAGCCAGTTTAGATTTTGAACCAGGCTATACCGCAGAAGTCCTTGAGTCAGCCGTGGCTAAAGTCATCTCTGATCTGCAAGAAGACGATATAAAGCATCTATTCGTGCTTTCTGAAGGCTTGTCAGTGAATGGTTCAGAGCTGGTCAGTGGCATTAATAAAGTCGCTCGAGTTCCAGTATCGGGAGGGATGGCTGGAGATGCGGGACGATTTCAGGAGACATGGGTCATTGCTAATGACATTCCAAAACAGAATAGAGTGGCCATTTTGGCGTTTTATGGCGATGCCTTAACGATAAGTTCTGGGTGTTATGCTGGCTGGAGTGAATTTGGCGCGGAGCGCCTGATTACTAAATCTGACAGTAACGTCGTGTATGAGATTGATGGTCAGCCCGCATTAGATCTCTATAAAGATTACCTGGGTGACTATGCTGATGATTTACCGAATAGTGGCTTGCGCTTTCCCTTAAGCATCAAAGCAGAGGCGTCAGATCCAGAAGTGATTCGCACCTTGTTGGCGATTGATGAAGTCGGGAAATCGATTACCTTTGCCGGTGATGTGCCAGAGGGTTATCGTGCCAGACTGATGAAACCTGACATGGATAAATTGATTGATGGTGCTGGTTTGGCTGCTAAAGAAGTTGAACAAGCCAATAAATTACCTGCTTTAGGACTGGTTGTAAGTTGTGTTGGCCGAAAAATTATTATGGGACAGATGGTTGAAGAAGAGTTAGATGCAGTAGAAAATGTTTTGGGTTCGAATGTTCAGTTGAGTGGTTTTTACTCATATGGTGAAATTTCTCCCACTCATAAAGAGACAGTCGATTGCGCTTTACACAATCAAACGATGACCTTAACGACCATATATGAAGATACCTAATGCATAAACTTTTAGATAGACAGTTCAAAAAAGCCTTTGGAGTAGATTTTCAGCCAGAAAGCCTCTCTACGGAATTAACGCATCTGCTTAACTCTGTTTCTGCTGCCTATGATGAATCTACCAATGAACGCAAGTTTTTAGAGCACACCTTAGAGAAAAATTCTCAGGAGCTGAATGCTGCCAACGTCTTAATTTCTGAAAAAAATACGATTCTAAATAATCAAGTACAAGCGGTATCGCATTCCAAAGCATTTTTAACGCGTTTGATTGATAGTGTGCCGATGTTTATCTTGACGATGAATACCTATCTAAAGATCATAAGCACCAATCAAAAATTTGTGGAAAGTACCAACAAAGATTTTTCTAGTTTTTTCGAAATTCTGCCAGATGAAGCCAGTCGTGCGTCTTTTGCACAGGAGTGCAAGTCACTCTTGTCGAGAGAGGTGGAATATATTTATAATGAAATGGAGTTGTTAGACAGCTTTAACAACACCCTTTATATCGCTTGGACTCACACCCTGGTTGATGATGAAGAAGGTAAGAGCATCATCTTATCAATTGGTTCAGATTTGACGCATCGTAAAGAGGCAGAGAGTGCGATGCATTGGCTAGCCCATAACGATAGTTTAACGGGCATTGGTAACCGCAGAGATTTTCAAAAAAACTTGAGGCATGCCCTAAATTCAAAATCAGAAGGCGCTTTAGCGTTCATTGATGTAAACCATTTTAAACAGATTAATGATATTCAAGGGCATACGGTTGGGGATCAAGTGCTGATTAAGATTGCGGAGACATTGAAGACGATGACACGCTCCACTGACTTTATCAGTCGTCTTGCAGGGGATGAATTTACCGTTATTCTTTGTCGAGTGAATATGAGTACGGTTGATAGTGCTTTAGATAAGCTGCAGAGCGCGCTTAATAGTTTCGTAATCTTGGAGGATGGTTCTAAGTTGGACTATACGGTGAGTATAGGCGTGGCTCTGTTTCCATTGCATGCAACACAAGAAGAGGAGCTTATTGTCAATGCAGATTTAGCTATGTATCATGCTAAGAAAGTGGGCATGGGACGCTGGCACCTGTTCAATCCCGAAACGGATGACTTCTCCAATCTGCATGAAGATAGTCGCTTAATTCACTCGCTTAAAAAGGCCATCGAAGAGAGTCGGATGCAGCTGTATTATCAGCCCATCTTAAAATTGGATGAAAAAACTATCTCACATTATGAGGTGTTGATTCGAATGTTCGATGAACAAGGCAATGTTGTTTTTCCGGGGTCGTTTATTCCGGCAGCTGAGAGAATGGGGCTGATCCGCGATATTGATGAGTGGGTGTTAGGACATGCTTTGCAGGAGCTGGCTTTGAATTTGAAGAGTTATCCTGATTTGAAGTTTACGGTGAATATTTCAGCACCTTCATTACAAGCGCCTGACTTTCCGGCCATTGTCGAACAGGCCTTAATGGACAGCGGTATCGCTAGTAAACATCTGATTATTGAATTGACTGAGACATCTTACATAGAGAACTTTGATCAGGTTTTAAAAAACTTAAAGCAGATTGATGGTTTTGGAGTGAAAATCGCGTTAGATGATTTTGGTGTTGGTTTCTCCTCATTTAGCTATTTAAAGAAAATGCCCTTAAGTTATGTCAAGTTGGATGGTTCTTATGTCAAAGAGCTACTCAATTCGCCAGAGGATCAGGTGTTTGTAGAAAGCGTCTCCAAAATGGTACAGGCTTTTGGCATGCAAACCATTGCCGAATTTGTCGGTGATGAAGCCACCTGTCAAAGGCTTTTGGAGTTGGGCGTCTCTTATGGACAAGGCTTCTTTATCGGTAAACCACAACCCTATCTAACAAAAATTGATGAAATTGAACAAAATATACAGTGATTGAAACAGGATGTTTACAGGGGGCATATTAACCACTACACGTGAATATTAAGCTGATATAAAAATCAGCCAATAAAAAAGCCCCGATTTCAGAAGAAATCGGGGCTTTGGTATGTGGTGGAGGTGGGCGGATTCGAACCGCCGTCCAGAAAGCTTCCACTTAGAACTCTACATGTTTATTTAGTCTATTAGTTTAACCCGACTGTTGCCCGACTACCAGGGATCACAGAGAGCGAGTTTGTAAAGTTTAGGCAGGGCCATCCAAACACATGACACTGACGATTCCGTATGAGTCGATACAGACTAGGGGCTACGAACAACTGGCCAAGCCTGCACTAACAGCCTAAGCTGCTAGAGAGTAGTTATTGTCGTTTGCAACTATAACATTTGAACCGAGATTTACGTGCAGTGGTTCAAGCACGACATGCATCCTAAATTTCCATCTCCCTGTCGAAACCAAAACACCCCCATAATGGAAAGTTCGTTTGACACGAAAACTGATGAAATTCAGTTCTACCAGGCCTGGTCAGTTCTAATTTACCAGGCCTGGTGGCTTTTAAAGCCAAATAAATAGAGTATTTAAATTAACAAACAATCTACTTAACCTATTTAATAAGGCCGACAAACTCTTTTTCAAGGGTTTTATCTAAAGCGAGGCTATTATAGCTTTTTTATAAAAGGACTCCTCTACTTATTCAATAATAAATCATGGAGTTCTTAAAGAAAGGTTTAACGGGTGAGTTTCATAACCCTTTCTTTATCACGGCTCCACTCACGCTCTTTTTCAGTGGCACGTTTATCATACAATTTTTTACCTTTGGCAAGACCAATGGTGAGTTTGACCTTGCCGCTGTCGCTCCAGTGCATATCCAAAGGCACTACGGTTAAGCCATCTTGATCTACCTTAGAGGTTAAAAGCTCAATTTGCTTACGATGTAACAGCAATTTTCTTAAACGTAACGGGTCATGGGTTGTATGGGTTGAAGCGGTAATCAGCGCTTGAATTTGTGCACCAAACAGAAATGCTTCGTGATTCTTCAAGAGAATATAACTCTCTTTAATATTCACTTTGCCTTCACGAATACTTTTGATTTCCCAGCCTTCTAACGAGATGCCCGCCTCGAAGGTTTGATCAATCTGAAAGTCAAACCGCGCTCTTTTATTTTGCGCAATGGTCTTCTCAAGTGCTTTATTTTTAGGTTTTTTTGCCATATCTTTTTTAGTCGAAACCGACCCTTTAAACAGATTATTTTAAACTACGGTTATTATAGCAAAATCACTGCAATGATTTGCTTTCTAAACGCGGCAACACTTGACCAGGTTTGCCTGTCATTCATTTATTCCTGGCAGAGCATTGGATTGTCTATCTCAAAGTTCTGCCGGTAAAGCAGTAGTCGATGACTTGTTTAGGGACAAACTCATTCATACGCTTTACGTCTAATGAAAAGCTGTGTTTGTGGCCTTCACTGCTTTCTAACTTAAAATAGAGTGGGTTTTGGCTATTTAATGCGGGTTTTAGCAGATTAAAGAAGTCCTTAACATCCGAACTGTTGGTGTCAGCTTTAAAACTGGGCATCTCCTGGTAGGTAAAAGAGGTATGAAAACTCATGCCAAGCAGGCCTGGTTGTTTTTCAATATCGGTTTTAAACAGTTTGGATAAGGCCTTGTTCTGTCCGCCCACTGAAATATCAAACGAGACTGAATCCGAATCGGTTTTAACAGTCAACTTCTGTTTATCATCATAAACATAACCATGCTTCACAAACGCCGGCGAGGCATTCGGTAGAGTGCCATCACTCTCTTTCAGAAATTTCTCTTCATCCAAATACTGCACGCTAAAGTTGGCAAAGAAATCTCGACAGCGCATAAAGAATACTTTCTGGGTGCGGTAATCTTGCGGAATATAGAGTACCGTTGCCTGTTTGACGGTGTCCGTAAAGTCATCGACTTTATAGTCGACGACCCAAGTGTCTTTCAAAAAAGTGCCCGCTTGGTTGGATTTAGCAGGGTTTTCAACTTCGTGATATTCGGTTGCGTTTGCAAAACTAGACATCAATAGTGGCAAGATCAAAAATAATGGAAGGGCTTTTTTAAAACAGGATGTGCAGGCCATGAAATGATTCCTTAAATGAGGCGGTTTTTCATTCTAACATGAATTAATCCTCAACTTATTTACTGTCTTAGGGTTGTTCGCTATGTCCTGTAACTGTAAAAGTTTCACTCTCTAGCGTGTCGCTGAATGAGCTTTGCTATAATGCATCGATAAAATCGGCAAAAGTTTGCGTCCGGTGTTCATTTAATTAACCAGATTTAAAAGATAATCGTTAGTCTTAACTCTTATGAAAAAAATAGCCAGAACTGCTCTATTACCTTATTCAGCAAAGCAAATGTATGACATCGTTAATGATGTCGCAGCCTATTCAGAATTTCTTCCTTGGTGTGGTGATTCTAAGGTATTGTCGCAAACCGAATTAGAGATGATTGCCAGTGTCACCATAGCAAAAGCAGGAATTCGTCAGACGTTTCAGACCCGTAACCATTTAGTGCCGGGTGAGCGTATTGAAATGCATCTGTTAGAAGGCCCGTTCAAATCCTTGAAAGGGGAGTGGAGTTTTAAAGTGCTGGATGTGGATGCGTGCAAGATTCAATTTGAAGTGGAATTTGAAGTCAATAATGGCTTGTTTAATGTCGCGATTGGCCCGATCTTTGAACATATCGCGAGTACATTGGTTGATTCATTTTGTGAACGTGCCAAACAGGTTTATGGTTAATTTTTGAAACCTTGTTAAGGCTTAGTTAGGACATGTTATGGCAGATAAAATTCAAATAGAAGTCGCGTACGCATTACCGGATGAACAGTTCTTGTTTACTGAAAAAGTGGAGGAGGGTACAACAGTCGGTCAAGCCTTGGCGGCTTCCAAGTTGTTAGCCGAATTCCCTAATCTGAATATCGATAAAGTGGGTGTTTTTGGAAAGTTGGTAACCGCCGATACTGTTTTGCGTATAGGTGATAGGATTGAAGTCTATCGACCTTTAAAAGCCGATCCGCGTGATCGCCGTAGAGAGAGAGTTGAAAAAGAGCGTAAAGAGGCGAAGTAGTTCATCGAAACTGGTTGTTATTGCAAGTTCACGGCGCTTAGTGGTTGTCATTCATAAAAAGTCAGATATAAAAAAGGCCTGAATATTCAGGCCTTTTTTGTGGTCTCGGGATGAGGAATGATTTAGAACCAATCAAGTCCCAACCAAGAATCATCCTGTTTCAGTTCAATATTTGCTGGGCTTGCTTGCCAGTCTTTCAGCATTTCACTTTCATCAAAGTTGATGGTTAAATGCCTTGCTGACTCGGCATGTAATTCGGTATTTGAACTGTAAAAAATATATTCCCAGTGGTTCGGGTTAAAAGCATTTTGACCTTGCGGAGGCCCAAGTAGTTCGCGAACCTGGCCTTTGGTCAAGCCTTCCTGTAAAAGTGAGACTGACTCCTGCGTCATAACATTACCTTGGGTTAATGGCGCTTTATAAGGCTCAAGGTAAGAACATCCCGAGAGCATGGAGACAGACAAGGCTAATGAAAGCGTTATCATTCCGGTTTTTGCTCGGTGGATTGAAAGGGTTTTTGACTTTAAATTTAAGCCTGATTTGAACGAGTTTAGCTGCAAGGTTTTCATGCTCATTTAGGTGTCTGTGATGAATGATTTAAGGTATTATACACATTAATTGAGATTGTTAATCTCACAACAAAAAATTAAATTAGCAAAGCAACTTAAGACTCCCTAAGACAATGAAATGGCTGTTTTTAGAATAAAAACAGAAAGAAGCTTCGTGTCATTGGGCGGTACAAAAAGTGTAAAGACTAGAGGGTTCAATGAGCGGCGCAGAACTGAAAAAAGTGGGTTTAAAAGTTACTTTACCGAGATTGAAAATTTTAGAAATTCTGGAAAGAGCAGGAGATGATCATCACTTAACGGCTGAGGACGTCTATAAAATTCTACTCGATTTAGGTGAAGAGGTCGGTCTAGCGACGGTCTATCGTGTGTTAACTCAGTTTGAGCAAGCGGGCATTGTGCGCCGTCTAAACTTTGAAAATAACATTTCAATTTTTGAACTGGATACCGGTGACAATCATGATCACTTGGTTTGTGTAAAGAACGGTACGGTTAAAGAGTTTGTTGATCCGATTATTGAAGAGCGTATTCAAGAAATTGCCAAAGAGAATGGTTACGAGTTATCTGGCCACAGCCTGGTGATTTACGGCGCTTTAACCGAAAAGTAGACCAACTCTCGTAAGGCTCGTATTCAAATCTTAAGTTTTAAATTCGTTTTAAAAAGCAGTTCAAATCGATATTTGAACTGCTTTTTTTGTTTTAGAAGCGTATTTTAAATGGCTTCTCTAATCTTCAATGATCTGCACTTCTGTCAAGCCTGACTGTTTATCAATGCTAAATAGCAGTTCACAATGTTCGACTTGCTCGTTTAAAGGCGTGGGGTCATCAGTACAACTACAGCCTGCGGTTTGTCCCTTATAAAACACGCTGGTTTTCACGTCTAAAGTAGATTCCTTAACCGTGACAGCGTATGCCATTACTTCAAAGTCGTTTGGCAAAGCATAACTCGACCACTTTAAACCTGCTTGTAATGGCAGAAGATGGCTGCTCAGAGCTTCAACTTCAGTGATAAAAGCTTTTTTAAAGGCTTTGTCTGTTTGGCTGGTAAACGATTCTGGTTGTGAGAGGCTTTGCCAAGCTTGTAATGTATCGGTGAGTTTTATCAAAACCAGGCCTACTTCGTCTTGTTGATTAGTTTCGCTGTTGAGCGCTGGCGAACATCTCTTTGGCGTGACCGAGTGTTTGCTCGGTGATGGTTAATCCGCCCATCATACGCGCCAACTCTTCAATACGTGCGGTCTCGTCAAGCTCGATTACTTGCGTGTAAGTCAGCTCGTTTTCAGTCCGTTTTTCAATCTGTAGATGGGTGTGACCATGCGAAGCAACTTGCGCTAAATGGGTGATGGATAATATTTGCTTATGTGCGCCCAGTTGCTGCATTTTTTTACCGACCACTTCAGCAATCCCACCCCCGATTCCGACATCGACTTCATCAAATATTAGGGTCGGTAAGCTGGTGACTTCTGCGGTGGCAACTTGAATCGCTAGGCTGATTCGAGAAAGTTCTCCTCCTGAAGCAACTTTCGCTAAAGGCTGTAATGGCTGGCCTTTATTGGCGGTGACATAAAAAGCCACCTTATCTAAACCATTGGCGTTGACGCTCTCCAGAGCCGTGACTTGAACTTCAAATAAACCATTGGGCATGCCAAGCGAGTGCATGCCCTCTGTGACAATCGCCGAGAGTTTCTGAGCGGCTTTGAGGCGAGATTTGCTTAAGGCTAAACCACTGGCTTGATAAGTTGACCAGGCCTGGTCAATGTCAAGTCTCAGGGTTTCTAAAGAGGCATCAGACTGCGTTAGACTGGTTAAGGCATCTTTAAGTTGCTGGTGCTTTTCAACCAGGATGTCTGGTTCCAAGTTGTATTTTTTGGCTAGGCCGAACAACAAAGATAAGCGTTCTTCAATCTGATTGAGCTGATTGGGATCTAGCTCGATGTCACTAGAGTGCTTGTGAATTTCCGTTGCGGCTTCTTGAGCTTCAATCAGTGCGCTATTGAGTTGTTCAATAGTGGATTGTAAACTTGGGCTGTAACTCACGATGGATTCAATGGCGTGAATCGCTTGGTTGATTAAATCTGCAGCTCCGGAGTCCCCTTCAATCGCTTCATAAGCATTTTCACAGGCTAGGATAATTTCACTGGCATGCGAAAGTTGACTCTGCTCTTCCGAAAGTTCTTCAAATTCACCTTGAATAGGTTGAACTTCATCGAACTCACTGTTTTGAAAAGACAAAAGTTCAAACTTGCTCTGAAAATCAGCTTGATTAGCGAGTAGTGTTTCCAGTTGGCGATTTAAAACCTGCCAGGCCTGGTAGTCTTGACGACAAGTTTTTATCAACTTTGGATGAACTGCGTAGGCATCTAATAAACCCAACTGTTTATGGTTGGAAAGTAAGGATTGGTGTTCGTGCTGTCCATGAATATCAATCAACATGCTGCCAAGGGTTTTCAATAGACTGGATGGAATAGGGCGGCCATTGATATAGGCTTTAGAGCGCCCTTCGGAAGTGACCGTTCTTCGCAGGTAGCAGTCGCAGTCATCGTCAAGCTCCTGTTCAACTAACCAAGTCTGTACATGCGGTAATGTTTTGATATCAAACTGGGCGGTGACTTCTGCTCTTGGCGTATTGTGGCGTACTAAACTGCTATCAGAGCGGTCTCCCAGTGTGAGGCCTAAGGCGTCCAATAAAATAGATTTTCCGGCACCGGTTTCACCCGTCAAGCTACTGAACCCCGTGTTAAAGTTAAGGTGTAGCTTTTCGATTAGAGCCAAGTTTTGAATTGAGAGTTCTTGCAGCATGTGTATTCTTTTTAGTTAGTCAGTAGCATATGAATAGGGTGTGGCTAAGCCGCGTAAAGTGCGATGTTATGTGCTTTACAGCTTATCGCCCCAGTGTAACTTGGCTCGTAAGAGTTCAAAGTGGTCATGCCCCTTGGGGTGGAGCATTTTAATGAAATTGGGATGACGCGTCACAATGGTTCGGTAACCGGCAGAAATCAGGTAGGTGATTTGTCCATCACAGATGATTTGTGCAGTGCCATAGCAATTCTCATGCGGGCGTAACTCGACCACACTTTTTCCTGAGATGACATAAGGACGGTTGCTCATGGTGTGTGGATTAATGGCGACTAAGCTTAATACATCTAGCGTCGGGTCGAGTATTGGACCACCAGCTGAAAGGCCATAAGCAGTCGAGCCAGTCGGCGTTGAGATAATCATGCCATCAGAACGCTGGCTGTTAAAAAAACGATTGTCGACAAAGGTTTCAAATTCAATCATCCGTGGCGACTCTGTTTTATGGATGACCACATCATTAAAGGCCAGCTGATCAAACAGCACTTCATCGTCTTTTTGAATGATAACTCTTATTAGGTTACGTTCTTCGCACTCATAAATGCCGTCCATCATTTCATCTAAGGTCGTGATCATCTCTTTGGGTGAAATATCGGTCAAAAATCCTAAACGTCCGAGGTTAATACCAAGAATCGGGATGTTGTAGTCGACAATCGAGCGAGCGACATCCAAGAAAGTACCATCGCCACCGACCACCACTGCGACATCAATATGTTGTGCCAGCTCTTCACGGTCAATGATTTCGATACCATAACGTTCATACGGAAAATCATGACATGATGCAGAATCCAAAAAAACGGTTTTGGATTTGCTTTGCAGGTGTTGAATCAGGGTATCAATACTTTCCCATGATTGAATGCCATTGTATTTACCAAAAATGCCTATTTTCTTAAACATTTATTTCTCTCACTCTTCCAATATAGACGCTAAAAATTCTTGTATAACTGGGCCGGAAACTTATAATTTAGCACTCAAGGGTTGAGAGTGCTTATTTTAATACTATATATCACTCAGGCTAGACAGAAAAACAAACCGTCTATTTACCTTTTTAATACTTACCTTAGGCTAGCAGATGTTAAGCGACCGTTCACAGATTTTATTTAAAAATTTAATGGGATTATACCTGAATGAAGGTAAGCCGGTAGGGTCAACCACCTTGGCTAAATGCCCAGAAGTTGGCTTAAGCTCAGCCACGGTACGTAACGTCATGGCGGATTTGGAAAAGTTAGGCCTGATTCACGCACCGCATACCTCAGCAGGCCGTGTGCCAACGGACAAAGGCTATCGCCTGTTTGTGGACTCAATGCTGACCTACCAGCCACTTTCTTTGCAGGGTGAAGCGCGAATTCGCCAGGAATTATCGCCGAATCTCAATCCAGATGCTTTGATGCTCAATGCTTCTAATATCCTCTCGGGCATGACTGGTATGGCCAGTTTGATATTGATGCCTAAAAAAGAACGAGAGATTCTCAAGCATATCGATTTTATTGCATTAGGTGAAAATCGAGTCTTAGTGGTGTTAGTGTTTAATGATCAGGATGTGCAAAACCGGATTGTGGAATTGGAAAGTCCGATTACGGCCAGTGAATTGATTAAAATCGCCAACTTTTTAAATGAACAGTGTGCTGGTAAAAGTTTGGCGGAGGCGCGCAAAACTTTAGTAGAGCGCCTAAACTTGATTAGAAGCACCACGAACGAATTTATGTCGTCAGTGATAGAAGCAACCGATAGTGTGCTCTCTGAACAACTACAGCAAAAAATACCTTTTTTAGTATCTGGTCAAACCAATTTGCTCAACTACCAAGAGTTGGCGCATGCTGATAAGTTAAAATCTCTGTTTCATGCCTTTGAACATCACTCAGAAATGCTTAGTGTGTTAGATAAGAGTATGGATGCCCAAGGCGTGCAGGTGTTTATTGGTTCAGAGTGTGGCAATCCTATCTATCAAGACTGTAGTATTGTCACCACGCCTTATGAAGTGGAAGGTGAAGTCTTGGGGGTATTGGGCGTCGTTGGTCCAAGCCGGATGAATTATGGGAAAGTGGTGCCTAAAGTAGATATCACCGCAAAAATTTTAAGTTCCCTCTTGAAAAAATAAGCAAGCGTCCCAATGATTTGGATATCAGAATTTTTAAAGTTAAGTCGTTTGCCTTGTTTAAGGTAAACCTACTCAAATAGGAAGTAAAAACGTGTCAGATTTTAAAGCAGACAATCAAACCGCTGAAGAACAAATCCCAACAGCAGAAGAAGTCCTAGAAAATGCAGAAGAAGCGTTAGAAGACGCACAAGAAACCGTCACGAAAGATGTAGAAGCTTTGTTAGCTGAGACGCGTATTGAAGCGGATAAGCATAAAGATATGGCATTACGTATTCAAGCCGACATGGAAAACCTACGTCGTCGTACGCGTATCGATATTGAAAGCGCCCATAAATATGCCTTAGACAAGTTTGTAAACGCTTTGATTCCAGCGATGGATTCAATGGAAATGGGCATGGATGCGTCTTCTAAAGAAGATGCTTCTATTGAAAGTATCCGTGAAGGCATTGAGATGACCTTTAAGCAATTGCTAGATGTTTTGGGTCAGTTCAATGTTGAACGTGTTGATCCAAAGGGTGAAAAGTTTAACCCTGAACTGCATGAAGCTTTAACGATGATTCCATCGCCAGATCACGAGTCGAATACAGTGGTCGATGTCATTCAGAAAGGCTACACCTTAAATGAAAGACTGGTAAGAGCGGCCCGTGTCATCGTAGCTCAGTAAAAAAAGCGTAACGAATTAGATAAAAAACATAAAAAAAACTTTGCATGGCTTGAAAAGCAAATTAACAGCCCTATAAAGTTTGCAACATTAAAAAATTAAAAAACTCTTGGAGAATATTAAGATGGCTAAAATTATTGGTATCGATTTAGGAACAACAAACTCTTGTGTCGCGGTTATGGAAGGCAAAGAAGTTAAAGTAATCCCTAACGCTGAAGGCGCGCGTACAACTCCTTCTATCGTTGCTTACACAGCGGACGGTGAAGTATTAGTAGGGGATTCTGCAAAGCGTCAAGCAGTGACTAACCCAGAAAACACGATCTTCGCAATCAAGCGTTTAATCGGTCGTCGTGCAGATGATAAGATTGTTGCGAAAGATAAAGACATGGTGCCTTATGCAATCGTTGCCGCAGATAATGGTGATGCTTGGGTTGAAGTAAATGGTAAGAAGTTATCGCCACAAGAAGTGTCTGCAAAAACATTGATTAAAATGAAGAAGACTGCTGAAGACTATCTTGGTTATGAAGTGACTGAAGCGGTTATCACGGTACCTGCATACTTCAACGATGCACAGCGTCAAGCGACTAAAGATGCGGGTAAAATCGCTGGTCTAGAGGTTAAGCGTATTATCAACGAGCCAACGGCTGCTGCACTTGCATACGGTATGGATAAAGTTGTTAAAGACAGTGTTATTGCAGTTTACGATTTAGGTGGGGGAACATTCGATGTTTCAATCATCGAAGTGGCTAACCTAGATGGCGAGAAGCAAGTTGAAGTATTGTCTACTAATGGTGACACTTTCCTAGGTGGTGAAGATTTCGATAACGTGATCGTTGAGTACATCGCTGAAGAGTTCATGAAAGATCAGAATGTTAACTTGAAATTAGATAAGTTGGCACTACAACGTGTTCGTGAAGCGGCAGAGAAAGCGAAAATTGAACTTTCTTCACGTGAGCAAACAGACATCAACTTACCTTACGTAACTGCTGATGCAACGGGTCCTAAGCATTTAAATATGAAAATCACGCGTGCTAAGTTTGAGTCTTTGATTGAAGATTTGGTTAAGCGTTCGATTGAGCCTTGTAAGATTGCTTTAAAAGATGCTGGTCTTTCAGCTTCTCAAATTGACGATGTTATCTTGGTTGGTGGTTCTACTCGTGTACCAATGGTTCAAGCAGCGGTTAAAGAGTTCTTCGGTAAAGAGCCTCGTAAAGATGTAAACCCTGATGAAGCGGTTGCCATGGGTGCAGCGATTCAAGGGGGTGTTCTTTCTGGTGATGTAAACGACGTTCTTCTATTAGATGTAACCCCTCTATCTCTAGGTATCGAGACAATGGGTGGCGTTATGTCTAAGTTGATTGAGAAAAACACTACGATCCCTACTCGTAAATCACAAGTGTTCTCTACGGCTGAAGATAATCAGTCTGCTGTAACCATTCACGTGGTTCAGGGTGAGCGCGAAATGGCGTCTGGTAACAAGTCTCTAGGTCAATTCAACCTAGACGAAATTGCACCAGCACAACGTGGTATGCCACAAATCGAAGTAACTTTTGATATTGATGCGAACGGTATCCTAAACGTATCAGCTAAAGATAAGTCGACTGGCAAAGAGCAACACATCACTATTCAAGCGTCTTCAGGTTTAACACCAGAAGAAGTTGAAGCAATGGTTAAAGATGCTGAAGCGCACGCTGAAGAAGATGCCAAAATGAAAGTATTGGTTGAAGCACGTAACCAAGCTGACGGGATGGTTCATGCAACTCAGAAGATGGTTAAAGATGCTGGTGACTCTGTTGACGCGGCTGAAAAAGAAGCGATTGACACAGCTATTACTGCCGTCAATGATGCAATCAAAGGCGATGATAAAGACGCGATTGATGCTGCCGTTGCTAAACTAGCTGAAGCGAGCCAGTCTGTTGCTCAAAAAGCACAGGCTAAGCAAGCGGAAGGTGGTGCAGAGGCACAGCAGCAAGGTGAAACAAATGAAGCGGATGACGATATCGTCGATGCAGAGTTTGAAGAAGTGAATGACGATAAAAAATAATTTTAGGGCGTAAACTAACGCCTTAAAAATCTTTATTGTTAGTCAAATAGATGCACGAATACCTTAGGTTTCTAAGGAATTTGTGCATTTTTATATGTTTAGTTTAAGTCTCTATTTAAAAGTCACCAGGCCTGGTAAGTTGGTTCGGTTGTTTTTAAATAGACATTAATCACGCGCTTGGCGCAAATACGAGAGATCGATGAGCAAAACCTGTTATTACGAAATTTTAGCGGTTACTAAAACCGCTTCTGAAGGCGAAATTAAAAAAGCCTACCGAAAAATGGCGATGAAATATCATCCTGACCGTAATCCAGATGACAAAGCTTCTGAAGATAAGTTCAAGGAAGCGGCAGAGGCTTATGAAGTTCTGTCTGACTCTCAGAAGCGTGCGACCTATGATCAGTTCGGTCATGACGGCTTGAATGGTCAATCAGGTGGCGGAGGCGGTTTCGGCGGCGGTTTTGAAGGTGGTTTCGGCGATATCTTTGGCGATATGTTCGGCGGCGGTTTCGGCGGCCAACGTGGTCCTCAACCCGGTGCGGATCTGCAATATGAACTAAAGATTAGTTTAGAAGATGCCGTTGCTGGCACCTCTGTTGATATTCGTATTCCAACCAAAGATACTTGTGACAGTTGTGATGGAACAGGTGCAGAGCCGGGTAGTAAGGTTGAAACTTGTCCAACCTGTCATGGGGCTGGTCAAGTGCGCATGCAGCAAGGTTTCTTTGCGGTCAATCGTGCTTGTCCTAGCTGTCATGGAACAGGTCAGCTTATTAAAACACCTTGTAAAAGCTGTCGTGGTGAAGGATATACTCATAGCCACAAAACACTGACGGTTAAAATTCCAGCAGGTGTTGATACTGGTGATCGTATTCGTATACAAGGCGAAGGTGAAGCGGGCGAGCCCGGAGCACCACGTGGTGATTTATATGTGCGTATGCAAGTTCAAAAACACGCTATCTTTGAGCGTGATGGCAATACGCTGTATTGTGAACTACCAATGAGTTTCTCAACTGCCGCTTTAGGTGGCAGTGTCGATGTGCCGACCTTAGGTGGCAAAGCCAGTTTAAAAGTGCCTGCGGGAACGCAGTCTGGTCAGCGTTTTAAGTTGGCAGGCAAAGGGGTTAAGTCAGTACGTTCATCTCGTGTTGGCGATATGATTGTTGAAGTGCATATTGAAACGCCTGTGAAGTTAACCTCTCGCCAAAAGGAGTTGTTGCAAGAGTTTGATGAAAGCCTAAAAGGCAAACATCATAAACAGCACAGCCCAAAAGAGCACAGTTTCTTTGATTCGGTAAAGTCTTTCTTTACGAGTGACGATGATAAAAAATCTGACGAGAATGATGCCGGTCCTTGGAAGTAAACTCTAGTACCCTGCAAATTTTTAAGATAAAGCATTAAACCTAACGTTTTTACAAAGGATTCACGACAATGAGAGTTGCAATTATTGGCGCTTCGGGCCGCATGGGAAAGAACTTAATCGATGCGGTCAATCAAACCGAAGGGTTAACCGTTGCCGCTGCCATTGAACGTCCCGATAGTAGTCTGTTAGGCGCTGATGCCGGTGAATTAGCGGGTCAGGGTAAGTTGGGTGTAAAGATTGTTGGTTCACTTGAAGCCGTCGTCAATGATTTTGATGTATTGATTGATTTCACCACGCCTGAAACCACAGTACACAACCTTGCAGTTTGCGTTGCCAATAACAAAAAGATTGTGATTGGTACGACTGGTTTTGATGAAGTCGGTTTATCGGCAATCGATAAAGCGGCTGAAAAAATCGCCATTATTTTTGCCGCAAACTACAGTGTGGGTGTTAATCTTTGCCTTAAATTGCTAAAGCAAGCAGCTGAAGTTTTAAACGAAGGTTACGATATTGAAATCATCGAGGGTCATCACCGTCATAAAGTCGATGCCCCTTCCGGTACGGCGTTAAGAATGGGTGAAGTGGTTGCCGAAACTTTAGGTCGTGATTTGAAGGAATGTGCGGTCTATGGTCGTGAAGGTATTACCGGCGCTCGTGATCCGAATACTATCGGTTTTGCAACAGTGCGTGCCGGGGATATTGTTGGTGATCACACAGTATTGTTTGCCACCGAAGGCGAGCGGGTTGAAATCACCCATAAAGCCTCAAGTCGTATGACCTTTGCCAACGGAGCTGCTCGTTCATGCAGTTGGTTAGCGACGAAAGAGCAAGGGTTGTTTGATATGCAGGATGTTTTGAATCTGCGTTAATTCCGCCGGTTTTCTGATTTATTGTAGTTGTTTAATGCATTTAAAAAAAGACGCTTTTATCGGCGTCTTTTTTTTTGCCTGTTATTCTGGTTTTGTAGCTTCAAGTTTTTCTTTAAGTACTTTATAGTTCGAATAACCGCGTTTAACAAATTGAATGTTACCTGTTGAATTTATCACAAAAGAAGTCGGCACGGCATGAGTCGAATAGAGGTTTTTTAAGTGGCTGTTTTGGTCGTTAACGATAATGTCTGGATTCATGCCATTTTTTTGAGCAAAGGCCAGTATCTCTTGATTTGAACCCGACTGGATGGCGATATTAATGACAGGGTATTCTGTAGCCAGTTTTTCAATCTCCGGTCTTTCATGTTCGCAGACTTCACACCAGGTCGCCCAAAAGTGCACTAACAGTGGTTGACCTTGATAGTCATTGAGGCTCACAATTTTGTGGGTGATTGAGCGGACTTGGAAATCAGGGGCAGGACCTTTGGCCGCCTCTTGCATTAACCAAGAGTGGATAAATGGGTAAATCAGAATAACCGCCAAAACGATTAAGGCATTTTTACCCCAGTCGGTTTTCCAGAAAGGGGAGCTAGGTGTTGTGTCTTGATTCTTCATTACGTTAAGTCATTGAATGCTAATGCATGGAATCATAATGGAAAGTAGCAAATAGGGGAAGTCTTGCGGGTGCTTGACCGATTTGATTTTGTCATATTGTTGAATGTCTGTGGGTATGAAATTATTTTATAAAAATGAACTAGTATCAATTTATACAGGGTCATTTTTGCTAGATATTGTGGTAAATTATGAACTGTTGCAGACCTCTTGTAGAGACATTACATAGTCCCATTAAGTATTAGATAAAAAAGTTAAAAGGATAGGCGATGAGCAAAGGTTCAAAGAAAAAGCTGGATACAAAATTAGAAACGACAAAATATGAAGAGAAGCTTGAAAAGCAATTGGCTAAGGATGCTAAGAAGGCTGAGAAGCTAGCTAAAAAAGTAGAAAAGAAACTAGCTAAGCAGAAAGCTAAAAAGCAAGAAGAAAAAAAATCAGATAAAAAAGTTGAAAAGGTCTCCGCTAAAAAACCTAAGAAAAAATAGCAAGATCACCGCTGAATAACACGGTTGTTGGATTAGACTTTCTTTACAAAGGCGTATTTACTCAATGGGTGAATGCGCCTTTTCTGCTTATAGGGTTAGGATCATAAACTGAGTTGCAGAAAATCTCTTTTACACTGGTGAGTGCTGCAATACATCTAAAATAGATTCAAGCATTGTCTCTGTATGACAATAGTTAATTGGGATGGTATGAAAAACACCCTCGCACTCCAGTACCAGGCTAGGAAAGCTAGCAACCTGAATGCTTTGATTGAAGGCTATTTCCTGACTAAGTTGTTGCTGTGTTTCAGGTTGCTTGAATTGTGTCTCAAATTCAGAAGAATTTAACCCAATGTTGTTTGCCAATGCAATAAGCGTGTTATCGTCCGAGGGGTTTTGTGCCTTTAGATAGTAAGCTTGTTGAATCGCTAGAATCATTTTCTCTTCATACTCAAGACCTTGTTTTCGCGCGGCAATTACTGCTCTGCACGCTGGGTAGGTTGAGCGTCTTGGCTGGTTTAAATGCCAAAAATCAAAGTTAAATTCTGTTTGTGGCACTCTTTGTTGAATGTTGCGCCAGATAGACTGTAATTTTTGTTGAAGATCTAGTGGCATCGGCTCGGTCGTGTCAGCCGCCAATCCCCCAAGAGAATTATGAATTTCTATATGGCGAGGTAAGGTTTGTTTGAGTGCTTGCCAGACCGGCCGAAATGCCCAGCACCAACTGCACATCGGGTCGTGAATGTAATGCAGTATTGCCTGGTGGCTGTCATTAGAATCTGCTATCGACATGCTGTTACCTCTCCAGTGTTATTTGTTGCTAGAATTTATCTGTTGTGAAATGTATTTAACCAGGCCTGGTTGTGCTAAATTAAAACGCTATTTAAGCGTTATGACTCGTGTAACTAAGCTTCTGGCTCGTGCAAAGGTCTCTAACTAAAGGAAAGGTTATGAGAGAAGTTAATCATTCATTCAATATTGTTATCTTAAGTGTTTTTATGGGTTGGGCGGCTTTACTTTCAACAAGCCTGGTTCAGGCTAAAGAGAAGATGCCTTTGGTTGAAGAGACCATTGTTGTGAGTAGTGGGGCGTTGGTGACATGGGTTAGTCAGCAAAAAGCCAGTCGATATCTCTGGCAGCAGACCGCCGGATTAAAAGTGCATATCGAGCATCCTAAAGCTAAACAATTGTCTTTTATCGCGCCCAAAGTCACAAAATTAAATAGCTTAGTCTTTGAACTTAAAACCACCGAGGCGGGTGCTTGGAAGTTGCCGCATGTCACGACCATTTTGACGGTTGAGGTAAAGCCTTAAAAAATTTTAGGCTGTCAAAACGTCTATAAAAAAGGCGCCTTCAGAATTTATCTGAAGGCGCCTTTTTTACTTGGACCGGGTGGTTCTGTTCTGTATAGCTTTTATTTCGAAGGTTCATCCGGAATAAATTTTAATACATTGCCGTTAATGCAATACCGCTTATAAGTCGGTGCTGGGCCATCATTAAATACGTGACCTAAGTGAATGCCAGAACTGGCACTGCGTACCTCGGTTCGTTGCATGCCATAAGCGTTATCGACATGCTCTGTAATCGCACCTTCAATGGGATTGAAGAAGCTTGGCCAACCGCTATTGCTCTTAAACTTAGTATCACTTCTAAATAGGTGAGCGCCAGTCACCGGGTCTACAAAGTAACCAGGCCGGGTCTCATCTAAATGCGACCCTGTATGCGCACGTTCTGTGCCTTGTTCAAAGGCAATTTCACGCTGTTCAGGCGTTAATAATCTGAAGCCCAACCATTTCCAAAAACGCGCGGTTTCGCCATTGTAACCGGTGTAGCGAGAAACTTCTTTGCCATTTTCAAACAGAACAATCGTTGGCGTTGCAAATAATGCCTTTTCCAATTTCCAGCCTTTGGGTGGATTTGGATTTAGGGTCGCGACAATCGGTGTCTCAGCTTTCCAACTGCTTAATATATCGTGTTTGAATTTTTCACAAAATGGACACTCTTCAGCTTCAAATACAATCAGTTGACGATCCATGTGTAAGTCTTTGGCTTCTAATTGAGCGTGTTGTTTGGTGGTAGAACCTGGATAAGCGACTCCCGTACCGCCTAAACCACAGTAACCATTGGGATTCTTTTTGAGATAATCCTGATGGTACTCTTCTGCTGGAATGTAATTTTTAAGTGGGGCAATCTCGGTAGTAATCGCTGGCAGACCCGCTTTGGTTAACGCAGGTTGATAAATGTCTTTGGTTTTTTCAGCAATGACACGCTCTTCATCAGTTTGGTAGTAGATAACACTGCGGTAGTTGGTACCGATATCATTTCCTTGGCGATCACCTTGGGTCGGATTATGACTTTCCCAAAAGGTGATTAAGATGCTTTCTAAATTCACCAGGCCTGGGTTATAGGTTACTTTGATGACTTCAGAGTGATTGCGCGCATTTGAACGCCCCATCTGAATTTTTCTTTCAAGTCCTAGAACATCCTGATAACCGGCGTTTTTATCGTCACCACCCGCATAGCCACTTTCGACATCGACCACGCCATTGACTTCAGACAAGCGTTTTTCAGCGCCCCAGAAACAGCCCATGCCGAGCACAATGGAGTCGGTCGTCATTTGGGTAATATTGGTATCGTTTTGCTCTGGCATGTCAGGCTCCTTGGCACAGCTTTGCAAGCTTAGGGTTAAAGGCAGTAAAAATGCCAAAATCCATTTAGATATTTTCGAAGTAGGCTGTCGCATAAGATTGTCCTGCTTAAATTTGCATATAAAATTCTATGATTGATTATTTAAATCACTCTCTTTAGTAAGAGACACGAAAAGCTGGAAAATCTTTCTTAAAATGAATTTATGACTCGATTATATTAAAGCGTTATGTGAGTTGCATGTGATTTTGTTGTGACAAAATCCCGTTAAAACACTATTAAGAGGCGGATTGTCATTTTTATGGCGAAATTATGTGGCATAGGAAATGCTAAAACACTCCTAAAATCGCTTTTAACAGGCCTGGTGGATTGTTATTGAATGCGCAAAATGAGTGGAATCGTCAATGAATACGTCAAAGCAGAGTGTTGTCAATGTACCCGTCTTCAATGAAGTTTGTAAGCTGGCTTTAAGCCACTTAGAGGCGGCTAAGGTTCTATTGAAGTGCACGCTTCCGCTGATGTTGAGCATCCTATTTTTGACGGGTTGTTCTAACACACCTAATTATGTGAACCAGTCCACGCAGTCGATTCCGTTAGCAAGCCCCGTTGATCTAACTAATCAATCTAAAGTTAAGAGTCGTTTACTGAGCCAATATCAAGATTGGAAAGGGACGCCTTATCGTTATGGTGGCACATCACGTAAGGGCGTGGATTGCTCAGCCTTTGTGCAGAATACCTTTCATAGTCAATTAGGCTATAAGTTACCGCGCACCACGCGTACTCAAATTAAAACCGGATCAAAGATCGCCAAGTCTAATTTAAAAGTTGGTGATATTGTTTTCTTTAAAACCAGTTCAAAGTCTTTGCATAATGGGATTTATATCGGTAAATCCGAGTTTATTCATGCCTCAAGTAGTAAGGGCGTGACGATTTCGAGTTTAGATAATCAATACTGGCAAAAAACCTATTTGACCTCTATTCGGATTCGTTAGTCCCTTTCATTCTCGACCGGGTTTAAAGCCGTTAACTTAAGCGGATTGGTTGACGCTGATTACCCCAGCGGCCTGGTTGCTCTTCAAAAACCCCGGCGATAGGTGTTTGGCAATGCGCACAGCAGCCGTTTTTAAGCGCCCAACCTTTTATATCATAATATTGACGTTGAATGACTGGTTCGCCACACTTTGGGCAGTAGGTCGCTTGACCTTCAAAATCGAGCACATTGCCTGTGTAGACATATTTCAAGCCTGCTTTCATCGCGATTTTTCGGGCTTTTTCTAAGGTTTCTATCGGCGTTTCCGGATTATTCATCATGCGATAATCTGGGTGGTATTTGGTAAAGTGTAATGGTACCGAATCTCCGCAATGCTCCATAATCCATTCAGCCATTTTAGCAATTTCTCTTTCAGAATCATTTTCACCAGGAATCAGTAGGGTGGTCAGTTCCATCCAGGTATCGGTCTCTTGCGCTACATATTCAATGGTTTCCAGTACCGGTTGTAATTTTGCGCCCGTCAGTTTTTGATAGAAAGTTTCACTAAAAGCCTTCAAATCTATATTGGTGGCATCCATCGCTTTAAAAAATTCTTCACGCGGTTTTTCGCTGATATAACCTGCGGTGACGGCGATATTTTTAACGCCTTGGGCGCGGCAAGCTTCAGCGGTATCGATCGCATATTCATGGAAAATGACCGGGTCATTGTAAGTATAGGCGACCGAAGTACACTGCTGTTTTTTGGCGGCTTGCGCCAGCATTTCTGGAGAGGCTTGGTCTAAAAGTCGATCCATATCTCTGGCTTTAGACATATCCCAGTTTTGGCAAAATTTACAGGCCAAATTACAGCCTGCAGTCCCAAACGACAATACGCTAGAGCCGGGATGAAAGTGATTCAAGGGTTTTTTTTCAACGGGATCAATGCAAAACCCACTGGAGCGACCGTAAGAGGTCAGCCACATTTGATTCTCTTTACGGCCGCGCACAAAACAAAAACCCCGCTGATTTTCGTGTAATTTACATTCACGCGGGCATAGATCACATTGAATCAGTCCATTTCCCACATCATGCCAGTGTTCCACTGGGATAACGGATGCCGTCGTTAAATCGATGTTTTTCATTTTATGCTTACCTTGAAAAGTTAATTCTATATCACTATATATAAAGCTAAGTTACTAATATTCAAGGAATAGGGTGAAATAATGTTAATTAGACCTACTGCCGTGGCGGGTACTTTTTATCCGAGCTCGGCATCTGAAATACAAAGGTTATTTGAGCAGTGGCGCCTAAATACGGGCAGCGCTAAGTCAGGTGACCAGCAAACAACATCCGATAAACGGCCTAGAGCCCTAATTGTGCCACATGCCGGATATGTCTATTCAGGACAAGCGGCGTTTGAAAGTTATCAGTTGTGGCAGGCGAGCGATGCAACGCCATGGGAAGAGATTAAAACTGTGGTGGTCATGGGGCCTGCGCATCGCTACGCATTTGAAGGCATTGCCACTGTCAGTGCGGATGCTTTAGATACGCCCTTGGGCAGGTTGCCAGTAGATACTCAGCTAAGAGATGAGTTGTTATCTGAGTTTGGGAGTGTGGTTGTTTCAGATGAAGCCAATGCACCAGAGCACAGCATAGAAGTACATCTGCCATTTATTGAAGCCGTATTACCTAATGTAAAAGTATTGCCTTTGTTAAATGGGGATGTGTCAGTTAATGAAGTAACTAAGGTGTTATCTAAGCTCTGGTCACGTCCGGATGTATGTTTCGTTATCAGCAGTGACTTGAGTCACTTTCACTCTTATGCAGAAGCGCAGCAGATAGATCAACAAACCGCGCAGTTTATTAATACGAGGAATTGGCAGTCACTGAATGGCGCAAGAGCCTGTGGTTATAAAGGGATTCAAGGCTTACTTAACCTAGAAAGTTCACCCTCTTTCGATATTCAAGCATTGCGGCTGATTAATTCAGGTGACACTGCGGGTGATAAGCAGCGGGTGGTCGGTTATGGCAGTTGGGCAATTTATGAGGGGGTCAAATGACACTGACAACACAACAAATAGATCAGTTATTCTCTGTCATAAAGCAGAGTATTGAGAAGGGCTTGCAGGGGAAATCTTTTAAGTTAGATCCGAGCTATTATGCAGCCCATTCGGTCGATTTTAGTCGGCCAGCGGCTACTTTCGTGACTTTGCATCATAGCGAGGCTTTGCGAGGCTGTATTGGCACTTTGCAGGCATATCGCTCACTTATCGAAGATGTCGCGGGCAATGCTTTTAGCGCAGCCTTTCAGGATCCCCGTTTTGCCCCTTTAGAGGAGCAAGAATTGGCTGGCTTGGAAGTTGAACACTCTATTTTGTCAACCCCGCAAGTGATTGAGGATTGCCAGACTAAACAACATTTGCTAGATAATTTAATTCCCTTTGAAGACGGTCTCATTATTTCCGATGGTGTGCACAGGGCAACTTTTTTACCCTCCGTGTGGTCGCAGTTACCTGATGAAAGTCGTTTTGTTGAGCATTTAATGCTGAAAGCCGGTATCTCGTCTTGGTCTGAATCAATCTTGTGTGAGCGGTATTCCGTCAGTGCACATCAAAAGAAATGGCATGAGATAAAGTGATGCAGTATGGTAAATATTGTCATAAAGTCATAGATGTTTGAAAGGCTTTGAGTTATGAGCGGGTTGTAATAGGCATTTTATTTTCAAGCTAAACAGGGCTTCAAAATAAAAATACTTACCAGGCCTGGTTATATGCATTCCTCAAAAAAAGCTTACCAAATAGCCATTTTAGACGGTTTTAGTTATAGACAAAACTTGCTTGCTCGAGTACAATTCGGGCAATGAATTATTGCGATTAAAATTAAGCACAAGTTGCTTTTACGGAGTATTTGGCAGAGATGACTAAAGTCATTTAGCAAACTAAAAAACGGAGTGAGCCCTCAACGGGGGGCTGGCTCCGTTTTTTTGTATGCGCTGCTAGAAAATCGTACGAGAACCTTTTTTAGTTTTATCTAACCTGGATGGATGAATCAATGACACAAGCTTTGCTGGCTTTAGAAGATGGAACCCTTTTTTGGGGTGTTTCATTAGGCGCGGAAGGTGAGACGACTGGAGAAGTCGTCTTTAACACTTCGTTAACGGGATACCAAGAAATCTTAACGGATCCTTCGTATTTCAAACAGATTGTTACTTTAACGTATCCACATATCGGAAACACCGGTGTGAATGCTGAGGATGAAGAGTCTCCTCGCATTATGGCTCAGGGTTTAGTTATTAAAGACTGCCCTGTTCGTATGAGTAACTTTCGTGCTGAAAAAACGTTACCAGATTATCTAAAAGAGCAGGGCGTAGTCGCCATTGCTGATATTGATACTCGTAAGTTAACGCGTTTGTTGCGCAGCAAAGGTGCTCAATCAGGTGTGATTGTCGCAGGCGATAATATTAATGCTGAAGCCGCAGTTGCCAAAGCAAAATCTTTCAGTGGTCTGAAGGGATTAGATTTAGCTAAAGAAGTTACAACGGCTGAAACTTATGTTTGGACAGAAGGTTCTTGGGAACTAGGTAAGGGTCACGCGGATTGTTCGGCGAATAATGACTTTCACGTGGTTGCCTACGATTATGGCGTCAAGCGTAACATCCTGCGCATGATTGCAGATCGTGGTTGTAAGTTAACGGTTGTGCCAGCAAAAACAACCGCAGCAGAAGTATTGGCCATGAATCCAGATGGTATCTTCTTGTCAAACGGTCCAGGCGATCCAGAGCCTTGTGATTATGCGATTGCAGCCATTCAAGAAATCTTGAAAACGGATGTGCCAGTATTTGGTATCTGTTTAGGGCACCAGCTATTGGCTTTAGCCAGCGGTGCGAAAACCCTCAAAATGAAGTTTGGTCATCATGGTGCTAACCACCCAGTGCAAGATTTAGAAACCAAGAAGGTTATGATTACTTCGCAAAACCATGGTTTTGCTGTGGACGGTGATTCACTACCTGCGAATTTAATCGCAACGCACAAGTCATTATTTGATAACACATTACAAGGTATCTCTCGTACAGATAAGTCAGCATTCAGTTTCCAAGGGCATCCAGAAGCAAGCCCTGGTCCACATGATGTTGCCCCTTTGTTTGACCAATTCATCGAAAATATTAAAACCGCTAAAAACGCGTAACGGATAATAGGAAATAGAATGCCAAAAAGAAGTGATATAAAAAGTATTATGATTATTGGTGCTGGCCCTATTATTATCGGCCAAGCATGCGAATTTGATTACTCTGGAGTGCAGGCGTGTAAAGCGCTTAAAGAAGAGGGTTACCGCGTAATCCTCGTCAACTCTAACCCAGCTACGATCATGACTGATCCTGATATGGCTGATGCAACCTATATTGAGCCGATTGAGTGGCAAACGGTTGAAACCATCATTGCTAAAGAGCGCCCTGATGCAATTCTACCGACAATGGGTGGACAAACCGCATTGAACTGTGCGTTAGATTTAGATGCGAAAGGTATTTTAGAGAAATATAACGTTGAATTAATCGGTGCCAATGCCGATGCGATTGATAAAGCTGAAAACCGTGACCGTTTTCGTCAGGCGATGACTAAAATCGGTTTAGATATGCCGACTTCTGATGTTGCACATAACATGGAAGAAGCTTGGAAAATTCAAGGGCAAGTTGGTTTCCCTACAGTTATTCGTCCATCATTCACCTTGGGTGGTTCTGGTGGTGGTATCGCTTATAACAAAGACGAGTTTGAACAGATTTGTAAGTTCGGTCTGAATATGTCTCCTACTAGTGAGCTTTTGATTGAAGAGTCAATCGAAGGTTGGAAAGAGTATGAGATGGAAGTGGTTCGCGATAAAAACGATAACTGTATTATCGTTTGTTCAATCGAGAACTTGGATCCGATGGGTGTTCACACGGGTGACTCAATCACGGTTGCGCCTGCGCAAACATTGACGGATAAAGAGTATCAAATCATGCGTAATGCTTCTATTGAAGTTTTGCGTGAGATTGGCGTTGAAACAGGGGGCTCAAACGTCCAGTTTGCCATTGAGCCTAATACAGGTCGTATGATTATCATTGAGATGAACCCGCGTGTATCTCGTTCATCAGCTTTAGCATCTAAAGCGACTGGTTTCCCGATTGCGAAAATCGCAGCGAAGTTGGCGGTTGGTTATACGCTAGATGAGCTTTCAAATGATATTACGAATGGTGCAACTCCGGCCTCTTTTGAACCAACAATCGATTACGTCGTCACTAAGGTTCCACGTTTTACCTTTGAAAAATTCCCACAAGCGCAAAACCGTTTATCAACTCAGATGAAATCTGTTGGTGAAGTGATGGCGATGGGACGTAACTTCCAAGAATCTATTCAAAAAGCTTTACGTGGTTTAGAAACAGATAAGTCTGGTTTTGATGAAATCATGCCATTGGCAACCATGGAAGAAAAAGAGATCAAAGACAAGCTACGTCAGGAATTACGTAACCCAGGCGCTGAGCGCCTATGGTATGTCGCTGATGCGTTCCGTGCTGGTTGGGATTTGGATGCGGTATTCGAAAGCTCTAAAATTGACCCTTGGTTCCTCGCGCAAATTAAAGATTTAATCGACATTGAAGACGACGTTAAACAGCGTGGACTAGATGCTTTAGATGAAGTTTACTTACGTAACCTTAAACGTAAAGGTTTCTCTGATAACCGTCTTGCTAAATTACTGAATACCGATGCCGCATTTGTTCGTAAGTTCCGTCACACTTTAAATATTCGCCCTGTCTTTAAGCGCGTTGATACTTGTGCAGCGGAGTTTGAAACCTCTACGGCTTATATGTATTCAACCTATGATGAAGAATGTGAGGCAATGCCGACCAATCGCGATAAGATCATGATTTTGGGTGGTGGACCTAACCGTATTGGTCAAGGAATCGAGTTTGATTACTGCTGTGTTCACGCGGCAATGGCAATGCGTGAAGATGGCTATGAAACCATTATGGTCAACTGTAACCCAGAAACTGTCTCTACCGATTACGATACCTCTGATAGATTATATTTTGAGCCTTTAACGCTTGAAGATGTCCTTGAAATTGTTGAAGTTGAAAAGCCAAAGGGCGTGATTGTTCAGTACGGCGGTCAAACACCATTGAAGCTTGCAGTCGCGTTAGAAGATGCGGGTGTTCCAATTATCGGAACCTCTCCTGAATCAATTGATTTGGCGGAAGATCGTGAGTGTTTCCAAAAAATTCTAAATGACCTAGGTTTGCTTCAGCCGCCTAACCGTATAGCAACCAATGCTAGCGAAGCAGCAGCTTTAGCTAAAGAGATTGGTTATCCGTTAGTGGTACGTCCATCTTATGTTTTGGGTGGCCGTGGTATGGAAATCGTTTATGACGAAGTTAACTTAAATCGTTATATGCAAGCGGCCATTGATGTTTCTAATGAATCACCAGTATTACTGGATCGTTTTTTAGATGATGCAATTGAGTTGGATGTTGATGCGATTTGTGATGGTGAGCAGGTCGTTATCGGTGGAATCATGGAGCACATTGAACAAGCCGGTATTCACTCTGGTGATTCAGCTTGTTCTTTGCCTCCATATAGCATTTCAGAAGAGATTCAAGACCGTATTCGTGAGCAAGTAACCAAAATGGCGTTTGCTTTAGGTGTTGTTGGTTTGATGAATACACAGTTCGCAGTCAAAGGTGATGATATCTATGTATTAGAAGTGAATCCTCGTGCATCACGTACGGTACCATTCGTTTCTAAAGCGATAGGTCATCCTTTGGCGATGATTGCAGCACGTTGCATGGTCGGTCAAAAGCTTGAAACTCAAGGTTTTACTAAAGAAATTTCTCCAGTTCACTACTTTGTCAAAGAAGCGGTGTTCCCATTCATTAAGTTCTTGGGTGTGGATCCAATTCTTGGGCCAGAGATGAAGTCAACTGGTGAGGTTATGGGGATTGGTGTTAATTTTGCACAAGCTTATGCCAAAGCACAGTTAGCTGCTGGTACGGTTTTACCTCGCTCTGGAACCGTGTTCTTGAGTGTACGTAAAGCAGACCGTGTACAAGTTATTGATCTAGCGAATCAATTGATAGCGAAAGGCTTTAGCGTGGTTGCGACTCGCGGTACAGCATCTTCATTAACGGAAGCGGGTGTGGCGTGTAAAATCGTCAATAAGGTGACTGAAGGTCGTCCAAATATTGTCGATTCAATTGTTAACGAAGAAATTGCATTAATTGTGAATACCTCTGACGGTTCAGGCAGTATTCAAGATTCTTCGAGCATTCGTCGTGAAGCATTGATGCATAAAACATGTTATACCACGACGATTGCTGGTGCTTTCGCAATGGTGGCTGCAATGGATTATTTAGATGATCAGCCTGTAACGCGTTTACAAGATATTCACTAAATCCATTTTGTGCCAAAACGCCAAAGTCTTTTAACGGACTTTGGCGTTTTGCTATTTTGGATTGCTTGTCGAATTTGGTTTAGAAAATAGAGAAAGGAATGGGGTTATGCAAAAGCATCCTATGACAAAAGAAGGCGCTGATGCGCTTCAAGTAGAATTAACAAAGCTTAAAAAAGAAGACCGTCCAAGAATAACCGAAGCGATTGCGACGGCGCGTGATCACGGTGATTTGAAAGAGAATGCCGAATATCATGCCGCCAGAGAAGACCAGGGGATGATTGAAGGCCGTATTCAACAAATAGAGGCTGTTTTAAGTCTTGCACAAGTGATTGATGTGGCCAAATTGGCTGCTAATGCGAACGGTAAGGTAATATTTGGTGCAACGGTTAAGGTTTTAAACCTAGATACCGATCAGGAGTTGACTTACAAGATTGTGGGCCACGATGAAGCAGATATTAAACACAATAAAATATCTGTCAATTCACCGATTGCACGTGCCTTAATTGGTAAACAAGCTGAAGATGAAGTCATTGTAGCTGCGCCTAAAGGCAATATTGATTATGAAATTATTGATATTCAATACATCTAAGCTTTAGACTCACTCAAGTTCATAAAAATGCCTGCTTTAACGCAGGCATTTTTGTTTTAAGATGGTATAGATGGATGTCTAATGTTAATGGGAAGATGAATTATGTTAGGAGTCAAATTTTGAAAAATACTGATACTAAACTGCCATATGCCAAGTTAGCCTCATTATGGATAATAGCATTAGTGAGTCTATTATTGACGACGGGCTATTTGGTGACGCCCATTTTGTTTGTAGAATTACCATCGAAGCAGGCGGGAGAGCTTGCCGGACTTTTATTTAATAGAGTTAGCTCTATTGTTATGGGAAGTCTTTTTCTGTTGCTTGGATTTTATATCGTTTTCGAAAAAAAACTAAAGCGTGTTAAAAGTTTAGGCTTAAGCCTGGTTTTATTAATGATGTTACGTTTCTGGATATCACCCTGGATGGCTGAAATCAAAGCGCTTTACCCTTTAGGTATAGATAAAACTTCCAGTGATTGGCCTTTGTTTGCTAGCTTGCATGGCGCTTATCAAATGGGCTATTTAATCATCATTTTATTGCTGTTATATTGGAGTCTGAAGACACTTTCCGGGGTGAAGATTAAAGCCTCTTAGAAATAATGATTTAGTGATAAAAAAAGCTTATAAGTGTTTCATTATTTTCTAACTCGATTAGGCTTGCAATTTAACTTCAAACAAGTCAGAATTATCGGGTTAAAGAAACAAATTAAAACTTCGGAGTTTATTTTAAAATGAAAAACTTAACACTTAAAGCGCTATTCATTTCTGCGATTGCAGCTACATCAATGAATGTTCAAGCTGAAGCTACAATTTATGACCAGTGTATTGCTGATAGCGAAAATCTAATTGCTCTTGCAGTTAAAGAAGGTTCTACTGCAGCACGTGCATTTGAGCAAAAAACAGAAGTTGCTACTTGTATGGCTGAGCTAACTAAAATTGAAGCTAAATATGGCGACAAAACTAAAGGCGTTAACCCTTCTTCAGTGATGACTCCAGAAGATCGTAAAAAGTGGTCAGCACTTTTTGATGCGATTGATTCTAAAAAATACAAAGGTGTTCGTTTCATGCAAGCGACATACTACCGTTAATATAACGTTGTAGTTTTTAGTTCAAAAAGCCGGTCCTTGACCGGTTTTTTTGTTTTTGAAAAGCGTAAAATATGGCTGAATAATTAAATAACAGCTAGGTTGATAAGAGTTGAATCCAAGTGAAGCAAAGTAAGAATATTTTTCAATCTGTCTATGATTGTTTAATGGAAGCCGATTTAGATCTTAAGGTTTCAAAAGTCGCACAGTTGCAGATCGATTGGGCAGATGACCTGTTTGAGTTTACCCCGACTGAAGCTATTCATCGCGTTCCTGACCCAGGGCGTCCTGAAAAACCTTTGCTAGTTTCCCCTAAAGAGCTACCAAGAAGGCGTCTGGGTTCACCCGAAGGTCATGCGGCGTTAATGCACTCAATCGCCCATATTGAATTTAATGCGGTCAACCTGGCTTTGGATGCTATTTATCGTTTCCAGGAAATGCCTAAAAGATATTACTTAGATTGGTTGGGTGTCGCGGGGGAAGAGTCCTATCATTTTCAAATGATTCGTGAACACCTCTATCACTTAGGGTATGAATATGGCGATATGGTTGCACATGATGGTTTGTGGATGACTACCTATGAAACCGATCATGACCCGCTGGTGCGTATGGCTTTGGTTCCTAGAACATTAGAAGCGCGTGGTTTAGATGTCACGCCACCCATGATCCAAAAATTACGTTCTATTGGTGACAAGCGGGGAGTCGAAATTCTAAAGATTTTATTGCAGGATGAAATTGGCCATGTTGAAGTCGGTAGCCGTTGGTTCCGTCATATTTGCGCAGAGCGCAATTTGAATCCTTTCAATACCTTTCAAGAGATTATTGAAAACTACTATCATGGCGACTTGCGTGGACCTTTTAATTACGAAGCACGTGAGCAGGCAGGTTTTTGTGAGCAAGAGATTGCTTGGCTTAAAACGCTTAACCAGCCTAAATCCGCTCAATAACCACTCAATAACAGCCTATAGACCCTATATATGACTATCAGCTCTAAGCTCACCGCTAAACAACGTCTACGTATTCAAACTCGGCATCGAGTATCGATTGAAAATTATGGTTATCAGCCACAAGCCTTGTTTTGGAGTACCCAAGAGATCCAAGAGATTCGTTTCCAGAAACTGATTGAAATGCTTCCGCAGACTTGTTTTCAATCGGCTTCTTTAGAAGCGAACCAGGCCTGGTCATTATTGGATGTCGGTTGTGGTTTTGCTGATTTGCAGCGTTATATGAACAAGCAACAACTGTTTCCTGATTATACTGGCATTGATGTCTCTCCAGATATGGTTCGTGGTGCAAAAGGCATGGCGCCTGAACTGAATGTGTTTGAAGGTGAGCTTTCTGACTTTGATTATGTAGCAGAGCAGTTTGATTATGTCATGCTCTCTGGTGCGTTAAATGAGGTGGTTGAAACAGAAGTTGAAGGTTTAGCCAATCAGCAGGGTGATTATGCAAGGTCGATGCTTCGTCAAATGTATGACATTAGTCGTTTGGGTGTGGCATTTAATCTATTGGATCGACGTTTTGCATGGCACGAGACTCGAACAGACTTACAGAGTTTTTATCCGCAAGAGATTATTGAGTATTGCCAGAGTTTTGCCAGTCAGGTGACTTTGATTGAAGGTTATCTTGAAAATGACTTTACTGTTTATTTACATAAACAGCCTAATGGTCATAGAGGTTGATTAGGTCATGAGTCTGATTCGTTTCGGTATTGATTTAGGGGGTACTAAAATCGAAATTATCGCTATTGATCCCTCTATAAAACCGGGTGTTTCTAGTACCGACAATGTTCTCTATCAAAAGCGTATAGATACGCCGAAAGGCGATTATACCGCCACGCTGGATGCACTTAGTCAATTGGTGTTAGAGGCTGAAGACAATCTTTCACAAGTCGGTTCTGTGGGCATTGGCATTCCGGGTTCAATCTCGCATAAAACCGGCAAGGTTAAAAATGCCAACTCTACTTGGTTAATCGGCCAAGATTTGCAGGCCGATTTACAACAACGTTTAAATCGACCTGTCGCTTTAGCCAATGATGCTAACTGCTTTGCCTTGTCGGAAGCGGTGGAAGGCGCTGCTCAAGATTCTGAGGTAGTGTTCGGCGTGATTATCGGCACCGGTTGTGGTGGCGGCATTGTCGTTAATGGTCAAATACTCAATGGCATGAATGCCATCGGTGGTGAGTGGGGGCATAATCCTCTGCCGTGGTTAGAAGTTGATGAATGTCAGCTGCCTTGTTACTGCGGTCTAAAAGGCTGCAATGAAACCTTCTTATCCGGTTCTGGTTTAGAAGCCCATTATTTACAGCGAATGAATTTAACAAACTCACCAGACGGGGTCAAAACCGCAAAACAGATTGTTGCGTTGAGTTTACAAGGTGATGATATAGCTCAGCAACTCATGCAAGATTACACGATTTGGTTAGCCAAAGGTTTGGCCAGCGTAATCAATATCATTGATCCTGATATCATTGTTTTGGGTGGCGGTATGTCGAATGTTCAAAGCTTATACACCGACATCCCAAAAATTTGGGAACAGTGGGTGTTTAGTGATCAAGTTAATACACGTTTAGTTTCACCAAAGTTCGGTGATGCCAGCGGAGTACGCGGTGCGGCTTGGCTATAGTGTCCATGTCTAAAAAATCGTTATTTAATACGTTGTAATTGACTCAAAAATAAACTGACCCTGCGCTCACATGGTTTTGTAAAGCCGCAGGACATGCCAGGCCTGGTCATATCCCAGTCCATAGCTTAATAGGAATAGCATGCAAAACATCGAAACATTGGAAGAGCTGGAAAACTTAAAACAGTCAGAAGAGGCTTTGTTGATTCTGTTTGGCGGTAAAAACTGTAATGTCTGTCATGTGATTAAACCGAAGTTGCTAGAAATGGTCTCGGAAAACTACCCAAAAATCAAAATGGTCTATGTGGATTGTCATGTGGTGATGGACGTCTGTTCACAAAATGGTGTTTTATCGCTGCCGACCTTACAGGTGTTTTTTACTGGTCAGCGATTTATTGAAGAGGTGCGCACCTTTAGCTTACAGAAAGTCATTCAAGATATCGCACGCCCTTATTCAATGGTCTTTGCAGACTAACGTTTACCATCTCCGCCAGCTTTAATGAGTAGAAGGTCTAAAATACGGTTCGGTAACAATCGTTTTAAAATGGAAAACGTGATGGTCGGTACCGTAACACGATAGCGAATTTTAGGTTTTTGGTTTTGCAAAGCATGCAACACACATTTAGTCACCGCTTCTGGTCCTAACGTAAAGGGTGCGCTTGGCCCTACGGTTTCTAGACGAGCCAGCATGGCTTGATAGCTGGCTTGATGGGCGCTGCCTTGCTGAGGAATCCAACGTTTAAACTGCTCGAAGGCATTTTTTCTGAAGTCAGAAATAATCGGCCCTGGTTCAATCAAACTCACCTGAATATTATCTTTTTTAACTTCGAGTCGTAAGGTATCTGCAAAGCCTTCAATCGCAAATTTGCTGGCATTGTATGCGCCACGATACTGCATGGCGGCAAAGCCTAAAATAGAGCTGTTATAGATGATTTTTCCGCCGCCTTGCTTGCGCATAATCGGTACAACCAAATTGGTCAATTCCTGAGTGCCAAACACATTGGTTTGAAACTGATACTCCATCGCTTCACGGCTTAAATCTTCCACTGCACCCGGCAGACCAAATGCGCCATTATTAAATAACAGGTCAATTTTGCCTTGGGTTTCTAAGAGTACTTGATGTAAACCAGATTTGATCGATTGGCTATCCGCCAAATCGAGTTGCAAGCAGGTGAGGCCTTCATCGTTCAAACGTCTGACATCTTCCTGTTTGCGACAGGTGGCAATTACTTGGTAACCCATTGATTGTAGGTGTTTGGCGCAATGATAGCCCATGCCCGTTGAGCAACCGGTGATAAGGATGCTCGTTGTAGAAGGTGAATGTGTGGTCATGTGTAAAGCTCTCAGTTCAATTTGATAAATTGATTATAGGAGATTTATCCCATTGAGACTTCTATTTCATACGACTAATTCTTGCGCCTAGTTCATACCGCTAAATCTATTTGCTGAATCGTACCGATTTTACCATCCTCTGATAAAAACACCCCACTGGAAACCACTTGGCCGAGCGTTTGATTGGCTTCGGTTTTTAAAGAGAACGGGGTTTCAATGTGTTGCAATGAGATCGCGCCAATATTCAGGCTTAATAAACCTGACAGTTCATCTAAACCTTGTGGGGTTTTATGCCAGACTTTTAATTGCGAGAATACGTCATCATTTTCATCAATCCAGCCATTTTTATCTTCATCATACTGGCTGAGATCAGCAAAGCCATTACCGCTTAAAGTGCCAAACAATTCATTGCCATTATTAATCAAGCCATCTTGATTTTTATCTAATGCGAGAAAGCCTGAGCCTGCGCCCACAAAAGAGATTTCCTCTACCTGGCCATCTGAATTTAAATCGAACGCCACTTTATCAATCGTTAAGGTTGCAGGTTCTCCGCCGAAATTAACCACCAGTGGATCTTGGAGAATAAATCCCTTTTCAATTTGTACTTGGGTTTCACTGTAAAACTGGCGTTGCATTTGGCTTGCCATTTTAAAGTCAATGGTTCGACCATCAGCCGTGGTCACCGAGCCTTGGGCATTAAAACGCGTCTGCTCACTTTCATGATAACGTTCAAAAAACTCTTCTCGTGTACCTTGCAAGTTCATTTGATTAGCACGGATTTGAATGTTGTTTGTGGATGGCAGTTCTCTTCCTTTAAACGGGGCTGTCACACCTGGGGTTTGATCTGTGTCGGCTTTGGAAGCAGACTGATAGCCATAGATTTCAAGCGTGGTTTTTTTGCCGGTCATCTGTTCAATCATCGCTTCAACCGCTTCAATCATGCGTCGTAAGTTTTCGGGCAACTGCCGACCTAACGCACTATCCGGGTCAACCGTCTTGGCGGATTCTGAGCGTGATTCAAAGAGCTGTCTCTGATTTTCATCCCTAGGATCCCATGGTAGCCGAGTACCTATCATGGGTACTCCGTTGCTTTGGTTCGCTTTGTCATTGATGGTGTTTTTCTGCAAAGCATCTTCTGTAAAATTAACGGATGATTTTTGCAGGCCAAAACTTTCGGATTGAAAGCCACTGGTTTCAAATTGTTTGTTTTGTTGTTGGACTAATTGCCCACCGATAAAACGTTGTGTCTGCTCAGATTGTTGGTGCCTAAAGGCACTCTGGTGCTGGGCAGATAATGAGATATTCTGGTCAATGATTCTCATGCTGGACTCCTTATTATGAAAGTAAGTCCCTTGTGACACATCAAGCGGTCGTTCTCTATTGAACGCGTTTTTATGGAATAATCACGCTATGATGTGTATAAAGTTGTTAACGGCAGAGGCGGTAATAAATTTACCTTTGAGTGATTAATAATTTTCCATAACCAACTGATTTTGACTCTATTTTTACTGTTTTCCAGAAGGTGTGAGGAATGAAAGTGTTTCTATATCGTCAATGGCCACAATTTATGGCCATTCTATTCTCGGCTGTTTTGTTAAATGGTTGCCAACAGGTTCCCATCCCTGAGCTGAAAAGTGATGCCGTTATTTTGGCGTTTGGCGATAGCTTGACAGTCGGTTATGGCGTAAATAGAAATCAAAGTTATCCGTCGATACTGGCACAGATGAGCGGTTTTAAAGTCATAAATGCAGGTGTGTCCGGTGAAACTACTGCACAAGGCTTGAAGCGATTGAAGGGTATTCTCGAACAACATCAACCACAGCTTTTGATTCTATTGGAAGGCGGGAACGATTTATTGCTGAAAGTGCCATCAGAAACTATCCAAGATAATTTGGCAAAAATGATCGAATTAGCGCAATCTAAACAGATTTCGGTTTTACTCATTGGTGTGCCAGAGAAGAAGTTATTCGGTGATACTGAACCGCTGTATGAAGACTTAGCTGATTTGTATAAGATTCCACTGGAGAGTGATATCGTCGCCAACTTATTGAGTCGGCCTTCGATGAAGTCTGACTTTGTGCATTTTAATGCGTTGGGTTATCAAACCTTGGCGGAAGCTATTTATGAGACGTTACAAAATGCCGGTGCTTTGCCGGAACCTTTACTCTAACCGATGCTAAAAACGCGGGTTATCTTTGGAAAAAAGTACGGTATAAAAATCGACCAAAGATAAACAGTGATAAGGCCATCCAAGGGTAGATAAAGAACAGCATCATTTCGTAAAACGAGGTCAAAGGTGCTTCAAGGTGTTGCAGGCCTTCAACGGTTAACATGCCATCTTGGGCATTCGACAGTACAATTAGACCGACCAGTAGAACAATGGCGCCGATTGCGGCACTTGAGTAAAGAAACAGTTTTGACCAAATATCCATGAGCTACCTTTAAAAGAAAGAGACTAAATTGTTAATGATTTTACCGCTAAAGTGGTCAAATCAAAAGCAAGTGTTTGGGTTTGAGTGACTGACTTACTTGTGGAATTCGCACTGAAGCCTGGAATATTTGACCAGGCCTGGTAAGTTTATAAATCAGATTAAAATCAAACGTTTTCAAAGGGCTTATATTGGATGGCGTTAATGAACCAGTCTTGTCTACCAAGCGGGGTTTCGACCGTCACATCATCGTCGACTGCTTTACCAATCAAAGCACGCGCCATGGGTGAATTGACGCTAATAGCGTTTTTCTCTGGATCAAACTCATCGGCCCCGACAATGCGGTATTGAACCACTTTCCCATCCTCATTTTCTAACTCAACCCAAGCGCCAAAAAAGACCTTGCCATCCTGTTGCGGCGAATATTCCACAATATGCAATACATCCAAACGTTTTCTTAAAAAACGAATGCGTCGATCAATCTCTCGTAAACGGCGTTTGCCTTCTTTGTATTCCGCATTTTCAGAACGATCGCCATGTGCCGCGGCTTCGGTGACGGCAACAGTCGTCTCGCGGCGCTCGACTCGCCAAAGATAATCGAGTTCTTTTTCGAGTTTGGTGCGACCTTCGCGGGTAATTAAATTGGCTCGGCTAGTCATGATTAATAGGTTCTATTGTTGGGCTGTGGGTAATATGTCAGTGAATAGGGATGGGCTATTCAGGATACCAAGGCGATTGCTCGGCTTGTTCATATAGGCTTTTAAAATCTGGTTGTAGCTGTTTCACCCAGTCCTGTAATTCTGCTTTCTGGCAACCACCTAATTTTGCTAACAGTTGATTGAGAGTATGTTGGCGCTCTATTTTAAGGGCTCTAACATCTTCATTAATATAGTGTTTTATAAAGTTATTGGAGGTAAGGCTGTACTTCGTGACATATAAGCGATTTACTTGGTGAAGGTTTTTAGCCGTACTAATTCCACGGCAGCGTTTATTGTAAGCATCCGTTTTAAGCGCTACTTCAATTAGGTCTATATGCAGTTGCAACTCAGGGTCTATTTTCACAAGCGTTTCAGACGCCTGGGCTGAGCTGAATAGACTGACCATTACGCTAAAAGCTAGTCGCGTAATGGTCGAAATAACGCGAGAACGATTGAACTGATTCGGCATGCAATTTCCTTTATAGGCTGTGAGTATGAACAGAAAACCTGAACAATAAGCCGGAATGTAAACTTAATTATTATATTGATAGTGTAAATCAATGGCTAGAAAAAGGCAGAAGGATTTAAGCCATATGAGCCAGATAACTTTAAAAGAAGGCATAAAAAAACCCTTCTCTACTTCGGCAGTGAAGGGTTTGGTCGATTTGAAACCGATTTAAAGCCGACTTAGAAGTGCTAAGGTCGCTTCAAAGTCTTATTTGACTAGGCTTTTAACCCAAGTAACCATGGTGTCATTGGCGATTGGATTCGGCGCTTCCATAAAGTTAACAATGAATCTATCGCCTAAGTCCGTGACACCGATTGAGCGTGGACGTACGGCAACTGGGTCGGCTGAAGGTAATTCCCAACCAAAACAAAGAATGATATTTTGCGCATCTTTGATTTCTGGATTGATTTGACCATCCATATTTTTAGTATGCGAATAATGATCAAAAACCGCAATATTGACGGCTTTTGGGTGTGCTTCAGTTTGTGCATGCAGGTATTCGATAATCTCTGGAACAGTCGCAAATTTTGACTCGTCTTTAGTGAATTCAAGTGAAAAAATGGGATACTTTTCTTTAAACATCTTCTGTTGCATAACGCTTTTTCCTTTGTGGTCTGGCAGGTCTCTAAGGCATCATTAGTAGGGGTTATCGATACTGACGTAAATACAGCCACTCAAAAGCACGTTTAGCTAAATGCATTAAACGACAAGGCGGGAGTAAGGTGCTACCTTTTTCAGTACGTCTAATCAAAACTCCGTGTTTAAGGGTGTCGACAATGCAGAAAAGTTCATGTTTAAACGGTTCAAAGTCGGATTGACCCTTTAAAGATTTAACTAAGTTTTTAGCGGCTGCAATGGCTTGTAAGTCTGCGGCATGGGCTTGTTTTGCTTGCCACTCCGGGCCTGGGAATGATCCCGCATCTCCGGCAACATATACATTGTCATAGCCATCGACTTTGGTATTCATATCTGCGGGAATCATACCGCCAGCCGATTTAGGCAACTCGGAGTCTGTTAGCCATAAAGGACCTGTCATACCAGGCATAAACAGAATCAAATCCGCAGCAAATTCACCACCTTCAGTTTTGACGAGTTTCTCTTCAAAGCCTACCATCTTGTGACCTAAGTGCGTTTCAATATCTTGTTTAGCCATCATTTTGGTTAGATTACCAGGTACTTTAGCACCTAAGCGTTTACCAGGTTCTGGCGCAGGGTTGAAAAACACGATTTTGAATTTGTCACGACGACCTTGCTTACGTAGCAGGTTATCAATTCCAAAGAGGAATTCAAACATTGGTCCGCCACGCATCGCTGAAGGTTCATTTGGATTACCGCCAAAGCCAATGGCAATGGTGCCGCCACTCATGCCGTCCAAGCGATCACGTATTTTCTCCGCAGCCGGAATACCTTCACAAGGCGTAATTGCATATTCAATACCCGGTAGTTTTTTAATAAAACGGCCACCAGTAGCAATAATAAGCCCGTCATTTTGGTATTCGCCATTTTCCGTTATGACGGTACGTCCACCATTGGCCACATTCTGTACAGTGCCTTCAACAAACTGAACGTTCTGACGATTAAAGAAGTTGTGCAAATTAACACGTAAATCATCGCCTTTTCGCAAACCTGAAGGGATCCAGATTAGACTTGGATAGTAGAGCATCTCTTCTTTCGCTGAAATGACGGTAATCGTGGCTTTTGGTGCACTTTTACGAGTTTGTTTTATAGCGGTTAAGGCGGCAAAGCCAGTGCCAAGGATAGTAATGTTCATAGTGAGTACTCAATAAAACAATCATTAATTTGATTTGGGGATTATAAGAAATTTTTATAGTAAAGGCGTTTCAATTTTATCTATGAATCATAACAAAAATAACTTATCACTAGGCTAAAATAGCCACTTTGATTGGTTGTCGATTATCTTCTGAGGAGAAGGCTTGATGCGTTTTATTTTAGGCGGTGCTCGTTCTGGTAAAAGCCGTTATGCCGAAGGCTTGGCTAAAACCGCTGAAGGATCAGGTCAACAGGTGTTCTATATAGCAACTGCGAGTTGTTCTGGTCAAGGAGGTCAAGTGGATATTGAGATGTCGGCGCGCATTGCACGTCATCAGAATGATCGCCCCAGTCATTGGAAAACACTCGAGGTGCCGATAAAGTTGGCAGAGTGCTTAGTCGCTTTAGATGCCAAAAACAATTGTATCTTGGTCGACTGCTTAACCCTTTGGACCCTGAATTTACTGGAGGCAGATTGCTTCCAAGCTGAAAAAAAAGCGCTTTTGGATATATTACCGAATTTAACTGCGGATGTGATTTTAGTGAGTAATGAAGTCGGCTTAGGTATTATACCAATGGGCAAGTTAACGCGATCCTTTGTTGATGAATTGGGTTGGCTACATCAGGCCGTTGCAGAACAAGCAGAGGCCGTGACTTTTGTGACGGCTGGATTGCCGATGCAACTCAAATAGTGGATTGACTTAAATTGAGATGCAGCGCATAACGAATCCCAATCCTCTTTTAAATCTTACTTAAAACGTAAAATAAACAACGAGTCTACACTTATGAATGACATCAATCCCCACATTGAAATCAAAGCCATTGATTCTCGCACCCAACAGAGTGCAGCACAACGTCAGAATTTACTTACCAAACCACCTGGTTCTCTGGGAATGTTGGAAAGCATTGCCATTCAATTGGCGGGGCATCAAGGATTAGTCTGCCCTCGAATAAATCGTCCTTGGATTACGGTGTTTGCCGCAGATCATGGCATTGCTAATGAAGGTGTTTCAGCTTTTCCTGCGGTGGTGACCCAAGAGATGGTGAAGAACTTCTCGGCAGGTGGAGCTGCAATTACGGTCTTAGCCAAAGCTAATCAAGCCGCTTTTGAGGTGGTCGATGTGGGAGTGTTGGCCGATGTGACCGAAGGCGGTAAACAAACATTCCCCAACCTTATCTCTTTTAGAGTGGCGGCAGGCAGTTTCAACTTTTTGCACCAACCAGCAATGACTAATGAAATGCTAAATAAGGCACAAGCCGCTGGCTGTTTGGCGGTTGAAAGGGCTTTAGAATCGGGCTCTGATCTGTTCATTGGCGGAGAGATGGGGATTGGTAATACAACATCAGCAACGGCAATCATCGCTCAAATTTGTGACATTGCTGTGACTGAGATTGTCGGTATCGGCACTGGCATTCATTCAGAGCAAAAAACGCATAAAATTAAGGTGATTGAGCGTGCTCTACAAAAACATCAGGCCAATATGCATTCACCCATGCAAGTGTTGGCCTGTGTTGGTGGTTTAGAAGTTGCCGCTTTAGTCGGAGCTTATTTGGCCTGTGCAGAAAAAGGTTTGAGTATTGTGGTGGATGGCGTGATTGCCTGTGCTGCCGCATTGGTGGTGTGTGAAATTGCACCCCAAGCCAAAGATTGGATGATGTTTGGACATCAGTCGGTAGAGCCGGCACAGCAAGCTGTTTTTAGCCATTTGAAAGTCAGGCCGATATTAGATTTATCGATGCGCCTGGGAGAGGGTTCTGGTGCAGCCATGGCGATTCCTGTGATTAAGATGGCGTGCCTATTACATGAGCAAATGGCAACCTTTGGTGAAGCTGGTGTCTCTGAATCAGAAGAAGTCATGGATATGATGGATGCGCATTGATCTAATTCGCCATGGAGAGTGTACCGATCAAGCTTTTTTAAGAGGTCAAACGCATTCAATCTTAAGTGACCATGGTCAGCAACAGATGTTTGCTGTATTGGATGCGCTAACATCAGCTAAACCCGTCAGTAAAACGAGCAAAATAAAACGGCCAGGCCTGGTCATCTCCTCGCCAGCTAAACGCTGTGCAGATTTTATGGAGCTTTATTTAAAAGGAGCTACTGATAAGCTACAAATCTGGCCGGAATTTCACGAGCGGGATTTTGGTGTTTGGGATGGGCTTGTTTATGACGCTATTCAGGCTCAAGACCCGCAAGGCCTTGAATCTTATCTTCAGCGACCATTCAGTTTTAACATTCCACAGGCTGAGTCTTATGTCGAGTTTGAACGGCGTGTGCAAAGCGCTTGGGATAAATTATTGGTCGTAACTGATTCACCCGGTGAGAATATTGAGCAAATCGTCATTATGACGCATGGTGGGGTTATCAGAGTGTTATTAAAGCAGCTTTTAGGCTTGAGTAATGAGGCTTTGTTTCAGTTAGAGATCGGCTATGGTGCTCGTATTAGTTTAGAAGTCTTTTCCACCGAATCTACGCCTTTTATTCGCCTGGTAGAGATGGTACAAAACCCGCTTAGTAATGTGTCTCCTAGTGAGATTCAATCATAAAATTCTCGGGCTCAAACACGTCAGGAACTGTCCAATTTACAAAGGTGTTCAAAACAATGTTTAAAGTATTTTTCCTGGCGGTTCAGTTTTTGAGCCGTTTTCCGACGCCGCAATATGCATCTATCTCAGCTATAGAGATGGGGCGATCTATCAGTTGGTTTCCAGTCGTTGGAGCCCTGATTGGAATGTTGTTAGTGGGCGTGGCGCAACTGGAGTTTTGGTTGCCACCAGAGGTCGCTGCCGGCTTGGTGTTGGCGGTTTGGATTTGGAGTACTGGGGCGCTGCATCTTGATGGACTGGCTGATACGGCCGATGGATGGTTAGGGGGTGTTGGGGATCATCAACGCGCTTTGGAGATAATGAAAGACAGTCGGATTGGGACGGGAGGTGGCGTTGCATTGGTTGGACTGCTGTTATTGAAGTGGAGTCTCTTAGTCGTCGTAATTGAATACCAGGCCTGGTGGTTTTTATTGGTGGCGCCAGTGGTCGGTAGAGTCGCATCTATCGGACTGATGCCTGTGACTCGATATGTCAGTTTAAATGGCATTGCGGAACAGATGTTTTTACATCTTAATGAACGCCTTATTTGGCTTTGGGTTTTTGCGTTGACGGTTAGCTTGTTCTGGTTTTCTCCTGGGCTTTTAGTCGGAGTTTTTCTAACTTGGTTTTGGATGCGTTGGGTGATGGTTCGAATTACGGGTGGTATGACAGGGGATACGGCAGGCGCTATGACAGAAGTGATAGAATTGGCATTTTTGCTTGGTTCGGTGGTTTTCTTGATAAACTAGTTTAAGATCTATTGTGTTTGTATTCAATAAGATAGAGTCAGTTTGTAATATTTAATATAATAAGTTTTTTTGTTTTTAGCAGTGGTGACCATTGGCTTTAAATGTTTACAGTCTTTTTAAGTTAGAATTCATTCTCAGGTTTTGCCGACTCTTCCTTGTAGTCCTCCTGTGTGTAATAAAACTACTTTAGAACCCGGTTTTATTAAGTTTTTATGCAGTTGATCATAAAAAGCGGCCACCATTTTGGCAGTGTAAATCGGCTCCAAATCGATCTTAAACTCCATTTCAAAGTCAGACATTTTTTGTAGTAATTCAGCTGTTTTTTTGGCGTAACCTCCCGTATGGTATTGCGTTAATAATTGCCAGTGGTTGACTGAGTTATGCTCTGCCGCTTGAAGAATCCATTGTTCAATGAGGGGAACTAAATAGTCGGCGTTTTTTAGAACGGCAACCCCTAAAAGGGTTCGATTCAGATCGGGTTTTGCAAAACTCACTAAGCCAGCCAAAGTGCCTCCCGTGCCGACGGCGGTATAAAGATGTGTCCAATCAGGGCATTGAATTTCAATATCACTCACCAGCGATTCAAAACCTTGTACTGCCAAAATATTGGAGCCACCTTCTGGAATGATGTAAGCCAGTGGGAATTCAAATTGCAACTTTTGCTGGGTGTCTGGTCGGTTTTTTTCTCGGTAATCAGTGCGGCTTATAAAATGAAGCGTCATGCCGTTTTTCTGAGCTAATTTAAGTGTTGGACTCCATTTGTCAGGACTTAATGCGAGCTCTTCGCCTCGAATAAAACCGATACTTTTAAGTCCAGCTTGTTGGGCGGCAGCTGCAGTGGCTGCAATATGATTTGAATAAGCGCCTCCGAAGGTGAGTAGAGTATCTTTCTGTTGTCGTACAGCCTCATTAAGATTGAGCTTAAGTTTGTGCCATTTATTACCTTGCACGGTAGGGTGATTCATCTCATCACGTTTCATCCACACTTCAATTTGATATTCATCAAACAAGGGGGATGAAAGTTGAGTCATTTGGGTGGTTTTTACAGAAAATGTGGTTTTCATTCTGGTACAATTTTCCGAAATATAATTATTTATAATCAACGATTAGTAAAAGTTACTAGACTCACCGGGGAAAACAATGGAACAGCTAACAACAAGTTTAGATGTCTTATTTATTTTACTAGGAGCTATTTTAGTCCTCTTTATGCATGCAGGTTTTGCTTTTTTAGAAGTTGGAACCGTACAGCATAAAAACCAAGTAAACGCATTGGTTAAAATAATGAGTGATTTAGGAGTGTCCACCGTGGCTTACTTCTTTATTGGTTACGGCGTGGCTTATGGCGTTTTCTTAGGCTTCAATATTGACGGCCAATTAACTCAGGCGATGACTGAAAAGTCTGGATACGATCTGGTTAAGTTCTTCTTCTTAATGACCTTTGCCGCTGCTATCCCAGCGATTGTCTCGGGCGGGATTGCTGAAAGAGCACGTTTTTATCCAGTGTTACTGTCAACGTTCTTAATCGTTGCTTTTATTTATCCCTTCTTTGAAGGCATGGCGTGGAATGGTAATTTTGGTGTGCAGGCTTGGCTAGAAGCTGAGTTTGGTGCAGGTTTCCATGATTTTGCAGGTTCTATCGTCGTTCATGCCGTCGGTGGTTGGATTGCTTTAGCGGCCATCTTAGTTTTGGGCGCACGTACGGGTCGTTATGATAAAAATGGCAAAATCAAACATGTTCATCCACCTTCAAGTATTCCTTTTCTTGCATTAGGTGCCTGGATTCTGACGGTAGGTTGGTTTGGTTTTAATGTTATGTCGGCACAACAAGTCGGTGGTATTCAAGGTCTGGTGGCAATGAACTCACTGATGGCGATGGTTGGTGGTATCTTAGCGGCAACTTTTGTGGGTAATAAAGATCCAGGTTTCGTTCATAATGGTCCTTTAGCCGGATTGGTGGCGATTTGTGCCGGTTCAGATGTGGTGAGTCCTTTAGGTGCTTTAGTCATTGGTTTAGTGGCTGGTGCGCTGTTTGTTAAGGCCTTTACCTGGACGCAGAAGAATCTAAAAGTGGATGATGTCTTGGGTGTTTGGCCACTTCATGGTCTTTGTGGTATGTGGGGGGCGATCGCCGCAGGTATTTTTGGTTCAACGGCTTTAGGTGGTTTAGGCGGTGTTTCATTAATGTCTCAAATCATCGGTACCGGTATTGGTATTACCATTGCATTTGTCGGCGGTTACATTGTCTATGTCATCGTTAATAAAGTCTCTGGAATTCGTATGAGTGATGAAGAGCAGTACCAAGGTGCTGATTTAACCTTCCACAAAATACATGCGAACCCTCCACGCGAAGATTATTAATTTGAAAATGTCTTAAAAGCACTATTCTCAATAAAAGCCCGCTCTAAATAGTGGGCTTTTTTGTTATAGTGAATACTTAATGAATGGAATGTCCAAGTCAAACTTAAAGAGTAGAAAATCCCCCTATGGAAAAACTATCCGCCTCGCAGTTATACCGTTTCACGCACTTAGATTCATCGGCTTTTCATCCGGACAAGGCGAAGTGCAAAGACTCTGAAATTTTAGATTTTATGCAACACTTTCATCCTCGCGCTTACCAGTCTCTTAATTTTGGGTTGCATTTAAAGCGTAACCATAATCACATTTTTATTATGGGTGAGCCAGGTGTTGGTCGGATCGGTATGACTAAGGCGATGTTGAAAAGAACAGCGAGTCAAATGCCTTTGCCGTCTGATGTCGTGCTAGTTTCTGATTTCACAGAGTCTAATAAAACCCAGTATCTGTATTTTCAGGCAGGCGCAGGGTATCAATTCAAAAGTGCCTTAGAAACTTTCGTAACGCAGATTAAAACTCAGCTACCGGTATTATTTGATGGCCACGCCTATCAACTCAAAAGCCAGCAGTTAGAAAATGATCTAATTATTAAGCAAGAGCATATCTTAGAGCCGGCTTATAGTTTGGCAGAAGCACTTAATATTGAAATTACTCAAAGCGAAAATAGCTTTATTCTGACAGCATTGATTGATGGTAAGCAATATCGCGCGGTAGATTTAAAAGCGTTTGATGAAGCCACTCAAAAGCAATACATGGATGCATTTGATCAGGTAGAAGCCGCTTTAAACAAGGGCTTAACCCACTTTCCTTTTTTACAACATGAGTATTTGGATACTGGTAAGCGCTTAAATACCGAAGTTGCGAATGAGCATCTAACGCCTTTGTTAGCGGCTTTAAAGTCTGAGTTTGGGCAAACGCCCGAAATTACCCGTTATTTAGAAGCTTTGCAGAATGCGGTAGTTTCAAAGTTACACCTGTTTTGGGATCAAACAGGTGATCAGGTTACGGCTGGCACACAGTCTAGTGTTGAGGAGCTGTTTTCAGAGCAACAAGGCTTGGCAATTTTTGAAGTAAACCTATTGGTTGATCACCGTGGCTTAGAGCATGCGCCTATTATTTACGAGCAAAATACTACCAATCCTAAGTTGTTTGGTTATACCATTAATTCGGCAACTGCCAATTCGGTGGATACTGTCACTCTGGCGATGAATCATCAAGCCGGCTTACTACAACAAGCCAATGGTGGTTATCTGATTATCAATATCCAGGCCTTATTAAAAGATCCTGAAATTTGGTCTAATTTAAAAGCCGCTTTAATGAGTAAAAAACTCAGTTTTGAGATACCTTCCTCTAGTAGTGTCGTACCTTACCATCTGCCAGACTTTCCTTTAAGCCTTACACTTATTCTGGTCGGGCAGTCCTCACATTTTTATGCATTACAAGAGATTGATGCTCAGTTTGATCGCTTGTTTAAAGTGCAGGTTGAATTTGAAATTGAATTGTCTCGGACACCTGAGCACGAAATGACCTTGGCGAAACAGTTGGCTGCGGAAATTGTCGATTGGGATGATTTGCCTGTGGATAATTCGGCTTATGAACGTCTGATTGAATATGCCTCACGCATGGTAGAAGATGAGAGTCGTCTCTATACCAATAAAGCGATATTGAGAGATGTTTTGGCGGAATCAAATGCCTTTGCGCGTGCCAATGGACAGGAGCGGGTTAATCGTGAAACCATCGAGTCAACGATTCTACAGCGTGATTTCCATACAGGTCTGATGGAAGAGTATTATCACCGTGCCATTACTGAGCAGCAGGTGTTGATTTCGACCGATGGTGTGCATGTTGGTATGGTGAATGGTTTGACGGTTTTGACGGTAGGTCGACAATCATTCGGTCAGCCAGTGCGCATTACCGCTCAAGCTTCAGCTGGAGATGAGGGGGTGTTGGATATTGAGCGTGAAGTCGATATGGCAGGGCCTATTCACTCTAAAGGGATGTTGATACTGTCTGGTTACATTCGTGGTCGTTATATGAAGCAGAAAGCACTTGGTTTCAGTGGCTCGATTGTCATGGAGCAATCTTATAGTGGTGTGGAGGGGGATTCAGCATCCTCCGCAGAATTATTGGCGTTGTTATCTTCTCTTGCACACGTTCCAATGCGTCAAGATTTGGCGATTACCGGATCGATAAATCAGTTTGGTGAAATTCAGCCTATCGGCGGGGTGAACGAGAAGATTGAAGGCTATTATAAAATTTGTAATGCACGCGGTTTGACAGGCAAGCAAGGAGTGATTGTGCCTCAAGCGAATGCAAGTCACTTAATGCTGAATGCGGAAGTCAGAGCGGCCGTGGAAAGGGATCAATTCCATATTTATACCATAAGCCATATTGATGAAGCTTTAGCATTGTTAACCGGGTTGCCTGCAGAAGAGGTTAATCAGAAGGTAATAGAAGCGTTAGAGGCTATGAATGAGAAGGCTGAATAGTTAAAGTAAAGCATGAGTGTGGAAGAGGTTTGCTGTTAGCGGACGCTTTTCACGCCGAATGGTTTGAATGTTTAATGCATGATAATGGCTTTAGGAATTCAATTTGGGCTTTTATTGAGGCAATAAAAAAGGGCAAGTCCAAATGGACTTGCCCTTTTTAAGTTTCAACTCTCAAAGAGAGAAGAGGCAATGGTTTGAATTAACAAACCATATCGAGTCTAATTAAAGAGCTACGATGTTTTCTGCCTGAGGTCCTTTTTGACCTTGAGTTACTGTGAACTCAACTTTCTGACCTTCAACTAAAGTCTTGAAACCACCGCCTTGAATAGCGCTGAAATGTGCGAACACATCAGGACCAGACTCTTGCTCGATGAAACCAAAACCTTTAGACTCGTTAAACCATTTTACTGTACCAGTAGTAGTAGACATATTTTTGTATCCTATTTTTCATTTGTAATTAATTGTATTCTTATTATTAAGAGTACAAGTTGGGCTGAAATGTGTTGCGATTACTTAATGAAGAACAGGACGAAAACTATTACTAGGCTTCGACATTGTGCATAAAGATAAAACGAACTTTCAAGCTAGGAGTGATTATATTCTTTTTAATTGGTTTGTCAACGGATATTTGTAAATAACTTCATATATGTAAATTAAATATCTTATGAAGAGTGTTTGAAAACGTACGGAATAGCCCTGCAAGCGGGCTGGAGGCTATTTTACTATTAATCCTCTGTAATAAGATATTTTTTTTAGACTCATTTCTCTAATGAAGGACATAGTTTCTAATTTGTAGGTAGGCAATTAAAAATTCGAATCAGATTCGTCAAAAAAGTTCCATAAATAGAAGTGTCGTCATAAATAATAATGAAATTCTAAGTTTTTGAGCGGGCCTGAATCTAGCCAATAACGCTTCTTTGTCCTGTTTTAAGGTAGATTTAACCAAATGGAGTTTTTAAATAAGCCAAGATAGTGAAAAGAAGTGAGCGAAGGGCAAGAGTATCGCACCCATGTAATAAAATACAATAAGCGCTTATAAGCTGAGAAAGCTTTTGAATGTCAGGAGACCATAAAAAAAAGCAGGCCAGTTTGGTTAAATTAAATTTGTAACGAGTCTTAATCTTAAAGGTAAGCGTCTCAATAAATCATATTTCACGTTCAATAAACAAGTCCATCAACCTATTTTGTTAATTCTTGCTTACGTTTTTTTCTGATTTCGCAGCGTTCTTGCCAGGTTTTGATGACATGCCAGCGCCATAATACATGAATCAGGAAATATGCAATGGCCCCTAAAGTCAGGCCGGTTACAGCGCTTCCGAGGTAAAGAGGTTGCCACAAATCGCCCAGTACATTGATAATCCAATGCCAACTCAGTTCGAAAGTTAGGTCTTCATTAACATCTTGTCCTAATATGTACGTACCCACAACATAATTGAAATAGAAAATAGGCCCCATGGTGAGTGGGTTACTAATCCAGCATAAAACGACACTCAACGGCAGATTGGCTCTAAAGAATATGGCAAAAAGCGCAGCGGCAAGCATTTGACCTGGGATAGGGATCGCCATCCAAAAAAGTCCAATGACAAACGCTTTAGAGACAGAGTGACGGTGAAGATGCCAAATGTTTGGATCGTGTAACAAAGTCCCAAGAAAGCTTAAGGCTTTTATGTTTTTGATTTTATCTGGCGTGGGAATGTAACGTCTAATGAGTTTTTTTGGCATGTTTCTTCATTTTGTTTTGGCATTTCTATTTACCGTGTTGATCTTCTATCAACTTGCTTCGTTTCCACCTTTATGGAGTGGAGTGGTCGCCGTGTGTCTGGCAATAACGATGGCCTTAATAGTGCGATTTAGCGCATTTTTAAAAGGCTTAAGTCAGAAGAACAAGGGGTTCCAACAGCGTGTGCATACCGTATTAAATATTCTATTCGGTTTCATTATAGGCTTGAGCTGGGCATTTTGGCAGTCTTTTTTTATGCCTGTTATTCCTGAGAATATTTTGAATCAACCTGTATGGATCTCTGGACAAATCATTGAATCCTCATCGCAACCCTCCTACGCTCAAAAGACCCGCTTTACTTATAAAATCCAAGTGGATCATATTCATCTTGACTCTAAAGGAGATGCTAGCTTTGCCAGTAAAGTGCCTTTGCCAGTGGATGATACTATAAATGAGAAAATCTACCAGGCCTGGTCAAAGCCTATTGTCTCTATTAATTGGTATGTTTCTGAAGCACAACGCTTAGCGTTTGAACCTCTGCCTAAATTGGGGGAAGTGTGGCGAATGCGCGTTAAACTTAAAGCGAATCACTACTCTCTGAATCCGGGTGGGTTGGATTATGAGACCTGGTTATTTCAGCAGCATATCGCGGCTAAAGGGTATGTGAAAAATAACACCCAGAATGGGCGTGATTCCGCAGAAAAATCTCAAGATTCTATCTTGCAAAGGCTCAAAGAGCCTTCTGTATTAGGCTTTTATCAGTGGCAAACCCGGGTCTCAGCGCGTTTAAAACAGGTGTTTTCAGAAAGTGAGTTTAGCCATTTTTATCAAGCCTTAACACTGGGTGATAAATCGGCCGTTTCGACTGAGGATTGGTCATTGTTACAGAATACGGGCACGATTCATCTGCTCGCTATTTCAGGCTTACATATGGGCATTGTAGCCACTTTAGGTTATCTGGTTTTCAAAGCGTTGTGGTGGCTGGGTGTGTACCGTATTGAAAGGATTAATTTACCTAGTTTTGCTGCATGGGGTGCCTTGTTATTTGCAACCCTTTATTTGACCTTGTCAGGATTTTCAATCCCCACGCAACGGGCTTGGTTGATGGTTGTGGCGGTATTGTGTTTTGTCCTCATTAGACGAGCCTTTCAGCCCTGGTCAGCGTTGGGATTTGCTGCGCTGTTAATCGTGGTATGGGATAGTCGCTCGGTATTGAGTTTAGGTTTCTGGTTATCGTTCATAGCGGTGGCTTTGATTTTCGCCGCTCTGCCTTACCTGCGTACTCGTCCGAAATGGCAACAGCTATTGTGGCTTCAAGGTTTGCTAACCTTGGGACTAGCACCATTTTTGATTTGGGCGTTTCATAGTTTGCCTCTCTATAGTTTTATCGCCAATTTGATTGCCGTGCCTTTTATCAGTTTTATTGGCTTACCGTTGCTGTTTTTGAGTTCGCTCATAGGCATGATTTCCATTGAATGGGGGCAGTTTATGATTCAGTGGCTCGATGAACTGTGGGGCCTGTTTTGGCAGTATCTACAGTGGATAGGTAGCTTGCCACAAAGTACCGTTGGATTTACAGGCACTTCTTTGGCTTGGTTGCTATCAATGTATGCCTTTATCTTTGCCGTACTCATTTTAAAGTCCACACGACACAAGACTATCGCTTTTGCTGGGCTTTTACTGACGATAATGAGTTTAGGGATGCCTGCAAATAATCGCCCGCAATCTGGCCAGGCCTGGTTGACTGTTTTGGATGTCGGTCAGGGGCAGGCCGTTGTGGTCGAAACGAAAAGTAGTGTTTTAGTTTACGACACTGGTCCGAAAATGGGGTCAAGGATGGATGGCGCAAAGTTGGCGGTTTTGCCTTATTTGAAATCTCAGGGTTGGAGTAAGGTTGACACTTTGGTGATTAGCCACAGTGATTCAGATCATGCGGGTGGCACGTTGAGCCTTGTACAGAACTTGCCTGTAAAAGAAGCTTTCAGTGGTCAGTCTGAGATTATGAATCACCGCTTACAAGGCAAACCAGACAAACTGCATAACAAGGAATCGAAAAGTAGGCCACTCTTTTCACTATGCCAAGCAGGGCAGTCTTGGCAGGTCGATGGGGTTTTGTTTGAGATGTTATCGCCAGACGTGGCTGAGATAGGGCAGACCTTGAACTCTGACAATGATTTGTCCTGTGTCATAAAAATCACTGCCAGTCAGCAATCGGTTTTAATGACTGGCGATTTAAGTCAAAAAGGCGAAGCTGTCTTAATCAAGCAGTTCTCCAAAAATCCACAAAAATTAAAGAGTGATTTATTGATTGCTGGCCACCATGGAAGCAAGTCATCCACGAGTCAGGCCTGGTTAAATCAGGTTGCACCGAATAAAGTGGTGTTTTCTGCAGGCTATTTAAATCGTTATCACTTTCCCAATAAAGACGTGTTAGAGCGTATTGAGAACAAGAACCAGTCTAGGCCGATTCATTGGTGGAATACGGCTTGTTCTGGTGCACTGCAATTTGAGGTAACGAAATCCGGTATTAATTTGCGGGAAGAAGCACGCAAAAGCCAGCGTAAATGGTATCATCATGCCTGTTTAAACTCTCAGCAAGGACATCTATTTCAATGAGTTGGCCAGTCTTTTGGACGCACAATACATGGCAAACCAAGCTGCTTTATCCTCTGGCTAAACTGGTCTGTTGGGAAGCGTCTCGGCGCTTGCAGAATTTCCAACAACAGCTACCGCTACGCCAAACTCAAGCTAGGGTGATTGTGGTCGGCAATATAGTGGTAGGTGGCAGCGGTAAAACGCCGTTTATTATATGGCTGACTTTGCAACTGCAGGCCCAGGGTTTAAACGTCGGCATTATCAGTCGGGGGTATGGCGGTCTCTCTAAAAACTGGCCATTATTGGTAACGTCAGAGAGTGACCCTAGATTAGTGGGGGATGAACCTGTTTTATTGGCCAAGCAACTGGGTTGCCTCATCGCGGTTTCCCCTAAACGTCCACAGGCCATTGAGCTACTCAATCAGCAAGTTATGTTAGATGATCAAGCTAAATTAGATGTCATTATCAGCGATGATGGTTTACAGCATTATGCGATGGCACGTGATATTGAAGTGGTTCTGATTGATGCACAGCGCCAGTTTGGTAATCAGCGCTGTCTACCCGCAGGCCCCTTAAGAGAGCCGATGAGCCGGCTGAATCAAGTTGACTTCTGTATTTGGAATGGCTTAAAGGCTGATGAAAAGTATCCACTGACGTCGGTTACACAAGCCGCTCAGTTTAGAATGAACTTGTCTCCACTCTGTTTCAGGCAGGTTCTGAATGCCAATGAAACCCGTTCGGTAGAAAGTTTTGCTAATCAAGCGGCTTATGCAATTGCGGGGATTGGTAACCCTCAAAGGTTTTTTGAAACCTTGCAAGAGTTGGATATTTCAATCACGTCAAAGCCCTTTGCTGATCATTACGCTTATCGTTTAGCAGATTTTGAAGAGTTTGATGATGAAAAACCCTTACTTATGACAGAGAAAGATGCGGTAAAATGTAGCGGGATTGCCAAAACCCATCAAAAAAAGAACTGGTGGTATTTAGAAGTTGCGCCCATCTGTGATGAGGGTGATAACCAGTTGTTAGTACAGTTATTGCAGCAATTAAAACCAGAATTTGATGGCACTAAACCAGTAAGCTCGACAAGCCTAAAAAAAGAGAATTAAATGGATCCTAAATTATTAGAAATTCTAGTTTGCCCAGTGAGTAAAACGAAGTTAATTTACGACAAAAACAGCCAAGAACTAATTTCTACGGCTGCCAATTTAGCGTATCCCGTAAGAGATGGCATTCCTATTTTGCTAGAAGATGAAGCACGCGTTTTATCAGCAGAAGAAGTTGAAGCTTACCGTAAGCAGAAGTAAATAAACGTTAAACAAAGTAAACGTTCGCAAGAGAATTCAGCCCATTATGTCATTTACCGTCATTATTCCAGCCCGTTTTGAATCCAGTCGTTTGCCAGGCAAACCGTTGAAGGATATTCATGGCAAACCTATGATTCAGTGGACTTGGTTACAAGCCAAGAAATCTGGTGCAGCGCGTATTATTATTACCACCGAGTCTCTGGAGGTTAAAGCCGTTTGTGAAGGGTTTGGTGCTGAGGTTTGCTTAACCGCAGAGCATCATCAATCTGGTACGGAACGGATTGCCGAGGTCATTGAGCTGTCAGGGTTGCAGGATGATGAGATTATTGTCAATGTGCAAGGTGATGAACCCATGTTGCCGCCGGAGCTGATTCACCAAGTTGCGGAAGGCTTAGAAGCACATCCATATATTCAAATGGCAACTTTGTGTGAGCCCATTGATGACGTTGAAACCGTGTTTGATCCCCATGCCGTTAAAGTCAGTAGGGACGTCAATGATTGTGCGATTAATTTCAGTCGTGCACCGCTACCCTGGTCTAGAGATACTTTTTTCGCAAACACTAAAGCTTTACCAGATAACTGGGCTTATAAACGCCATATTGGTTTATACGCTTATCGCTCCGGTTTTGTAAAACAGTATGTGGCGTGGCCAGCGTGCGATTTAGAGCATGTCGAAAAACTCGAGCAATTACGGGTGTTATGGCATGGCGAAAAGATTCTGGTGTTGGATGCCTTGTGCGATGCGGGCGTCGGTGTCGATACCCAAGAAGATTTGGCTCGAGTTCGTCAGCTCTTGTCGGCCAGTTAAGGTCTGACATAGATGTTAAAGTACCTAAGCCTGCTGGCGGTCATCTATTTCTTTTACTGGTTAATTAAGCAAAAGCTTAGAAACCGTAAATTAGCGCAACAGGGCATAGTGGTTGAGCAGAAAGGTTTGCGGCCAATCACCTTAATGTCCATTGTCATGGTAGTGATGTATGGCGGATACCTAATCTACTTCCTCCTAAGTGGTTCAGAAAGCCCTTAGCCACACCTATTCTTCGTTAAAAGTGGTCGAGCACTATTCGTACACTGACTCGCTTAAACTATTCAAAATCCTATTTGATCTCTAGTGACCAGTACTGCTGTCTGGCATTTTCTACTTTTTTGCACAAGCCATCCAGGGCATTGATGAGTCTGGCTGTGGGTCTCTGATATAAATTATTGTCGAGTAGATAGATCTGGTGATGTTTTACAGCTTGTAGGCTAGGGTATTTTTGCCAGGATTTTAACCAATCCTTCTGGAAGGCTTTTTGACCGCCTAGCAAAAAAACTTGTGGGTTACGTTCTAACACACTCTCTAAGCTGACTTCGGCCGTGAGAGGTTTTAAGTCAGAATATACATTGGTTGCACCACAGATATTTAAAGCCTGACTGATAAACTGTGTGCCATTCATGGTGATAATCGGTTGATTCCAAATTTGGTAAAAGCTGGAGATGGGTCGTAAGTGTTGATAGTGTTGACGGATTTCACTCAACCTTTGTCGTAATGTATTTGCTATTGCCATCGCATGGGTTTGCGTGTCTGCTAATTGACCCAAGCGTTCAATCTCATTGGGAATGTCATCGAGTGTTGTGACCTCACTTTGTAAAACCTTAAAGCCGAGCTCTTTTAGGCGTTGAATATCTTGTAAGCGGTTGCCTGATTGCCAACCAATTATTAAGTCGGGATTAAGTTCAATAATTTCTTCTAAATTGATGGCGTTGTAGCTGCCGATAATGGGCAAATTTAAAGCCGCTTTAGGAAAGTCTGAATAAGAGACTACGCCGACTATCTTGTGGCCGGCGCCTGCTGAATAAAGCATTTCAGTAATATGTGGCGCTAACGAGATAATGCGGTGCGCGGTGGCCACTGGATCGGTATTCGCAGGTTTAGATTCACTGTACATTAGAGTGTTTTTATCAAGCGGCTGCGCATTTGACCAGGCCTGGTGAAATGCCAAAAAGCAAAAGAGCAGGCTGGATTGAATACTGAACAGATAAGTCTGCTTTGTTTGAATAAATTTAAACATAAAGGGTTCCAATAAAGGCAATGGTGATGTCTATGATAATGCTAAAAATAAGTAGGCCATAAAGCAGTCTGTCGATTCGATTACGGCTTGATAAACAGGCTGTAACGTGTTGTTTTTGAATTATTTTTGTGGATTTTTCATTGCCGAAAAACGCTTTCTGTTTTAATTGGCCAAAATAGACGGTATCGCCCCCTAGTTGACAGTTTATATTGAGTGCCATCGCGGTAATAGGGTGGCCAGCATTCGGACTGTCGTGTCGCTTACCCTGTTTATAAAAACCCCATAACGGCCACTTTAAATTAACCAGCATAATCATGAGCGCGGTAATGCGAGCGGGAATCCAATTGACCAGATCATCCAGTTTGGCGGAGGATTTTCCATATTTTTCATAGCGTTGCGTACGATATCCTACCATAGAGTCCAAGGTGTTTATGGCCTTGTAAACCAAAATTCCTGGCAAGCCGAACAGCAGTAAATAAAACAATGGGGCTATGACACCATCGCTGAGGTTTTCGGCATAGGATTCTATGCCCGCTTTATAACAGTCGCTTTCAGTGAGGTTTTCGGTGTCACGACTGACCAACATTTGTAGAGCCTGTTGCGGTTGATCTGTTTGCAGTAAATTCAACACGCTGTCATGTAACATTCTATGGGCTAATAAGGTGGACGCCAAAACTGCCGTGACAATCAGTGTGACCAGGCCTGGTAGATTGCCCAATGACCACTGTAAAAACCACTGGATCGCTAACCCAAAAATCCCAGCGCATCCAATAATAACTAGCGTGAGTAAGGCACCACGCAGAATTGATGGTTGATACAGGTGTTTTTCAAAGCCTTTAATGGCATCGCCAATAATAATGACTGGGTGGCGTATGTTAGAAAACTCACCCACTAAGCGGTCAATCAACAATGCCATGAACGCAATCAATAAAATGTCAGTATCGTGAAACAGCATTATTTTGGCTCACTTAAGGGCGGTGTTAATGATGGTTTAGTCGCCAGTAACTGTCGGTTTTGTTGCAGAGCTTGAATAAGTCTATGATTGTTTTCTGTAGACTGGATGGCGATGCGGCAGGTGTATTCACCCAGGCCAAAGTTTTCACAATCACGAATTAAAATTTTGGCGCGTGCTAAACATCCGACTAATCGAGAGGCTTTAACGCGGGTTCTTACCAAGACAAAATTAGTGATTGAATCTTCGACAGACTCAATTAGGTCACAAGCGCTCAGAGCGTTGATAAATTGTGGTCGTTCGGTTTGCAGAAAGTCACGCGTGTTTCGCTCATGCTGTGGATCGACCAGCGCTTGCAAGACAAATTGTTCATCTAATACTGAGAGTGGCCAGCTTGGCCAGGTCATTTTGTCTAGAGCATGAGGGGCGGTAAACACGGCGCCAATGCGTACCCCAGGGCAGGCATAGTATTTTGTTAAGGATTGTAAAACAATCATCTTAGGGTGTTGCTGTAATTGGCTGCGAACACTGTATTGCTCTGCAAAACTAATGAACGGCAGAAAGGATTCATCCACCAATATCCAACAATTTTTATGGCGTAGTCGTTCCAGTAGAGGCGCCAAGGTTTCTGGTAACTGATAGTGCCCTTGAGGAGTGCTTGGGTTGACTAAAACAACGACGCTATTTTCGGTCAGACCATCAATCTGCTGCAACACTCTTTCAGAAAGTTCGTCGTCTGAGAAGCGATACATTACCTCAAGTGTGTTGCCAGAATAGCGTTCAGCCGCACGTCGATACTCGCTGTAAATCGGGGTAAAGAGCAGGGTGGTATCCGGTTTTAGTTCGCTGAATAAGCTGATAATGGCGCTTGAAATACCGTTCGTTAAAGTAATCTGCTCAAGCGGTAGTTGAAAACGATGACCAATAGCCAGTTTAAGTGCCTGTTGCTGTGAATCTGGGTAGTGTTGCACTGCAATTTGAGCGTGTCTGATAATGGCTTGCCAATCCACATTTGGTTGAATCGGGTTAATGCTGGCGGAAAAGTCCAAGATATGGGTCAACGCATCCTCAATAGGATCATTTTTTTCTCTGGCAAATTTATAGATTTGGCCACCGTGCTCAAAATCAGACACAAAATCAGTCATTAGGCACCCTGTGAAAAATCCAAATAGTGGTAACCATAGTCACCCGAGGTACGCAATTTAGCGTTGTGCAGATCAAGTTCAATCGGTTGAGAGAACAACGGGCCATCGGTGACTACTGTATGAAATTCACCGCCTTCGGCACACACATCAATTCCCAATGACTCCAATTGCGTCATCGTCTCCAGGGTCAGCGACTTACCTAAAAAATCATTCGGCACTTTATCCGGCAAAATGGCGATAATCGTCGCTTTAAAGCCGGCTTCAATAAACTGTTTAACCAATCCTTTATGGTCTTGGTGCCACAAAGGAAACAGTGGAGTGATCCCGGTCTCTTTTCCTTGTTGCATTTGCCAATCTCGGTGCCCTTGTAAATCGATATCACCTAACACCATATAATCAATGCCTTGCTGTTTACAGTTTTGTAGAGCCGACTGGTAGCTGGTTTGATAGTCCGATTTTGCGGTTGCTTGAGTCACACAGCTTAGGCCTAATGCGTGCGCTTGTTGTTCAATTATGGATTTAGGCAAATGATGTGCTCGAGACAGGGTTCCAGCTTCATTCATCATCGTCAGTACGCCTTGTGGCTTATGGCCTTGTTGAGCCATTTTATAGAGTGCCAGACAGGCGTCTTTACCGCCACTCCATGAGCAGTAGAAATCGACCGGTTGTGTCAGTGTTTGCATAGAAATACCCTAAAAATCGTATTGGTGTTCAACGATTATAAATCGAAGCCTTTCTGAGCTTTGATGCCACTTTTATACGCGTGTTTTTCATCCTTAATTTCGGAGACGGTATCGGCCAATTCACGCAGTTCGGCAATCGCCGAGCGCCCCGTGACGACTACGTGCTGCATTTCTGGCCGCTCACTCAGCGTGTTTAATACCAAATCTTTATCTAGGTAGTCGTAGCTAAGCAGATAGGTTAGCTCATCCAATATCACCAAATCAAAACTCGGGTCGGTCAGCATTTTTGTGGCCACTTCCCAACCGCGTTCCGAAGTAGCGATGTCGCCCGTGCGGTCTTGAGTGTCCCAGGTAAAGCCATCGCCTAACACGTGCCATTCACAGTTAGGTTGGGCGTTAAAAAAGGCTTCTTCACCTGTATCGGTGCGGCTTTTAATAAATTGGCAAACCCCCACTTTTTGGCCATGACCTAAGGCGCGTGCCACCATGCCAAATGCCGAGGTTGACTTGCCTTTGCCATTACCGGTAATGACTAGAAGTAGGCCTTTTTGGTTGTCGGCTCGTGCAATAGCCGCATCAATTTGGGCTTTTTTGCGTTCCATGCGCACTTTGTGATAATGGTTTTTTCGTTCGTCATCTGACATCTGTTGAATCATTTGTTTGCTGATCGTTTGCGTCATGGTGTTGGTCCTTTTAAGCGCCACATTGGGTTTTTGTGCAATTTATCCAGGCCTAGTAATAGGCTGGGGGCCGGCTGTAAAAAATCGTGACCGTCCAGTGTGACGATTGTTGTGTGTTTTGGCAAGTTCACTAGACGACAAGCGTTAGACAAGGTTTGCTCAAAAATAAAAACGGTGTCAGGCTGTGTTTTAGCGATCAGTTGTTCTAGGGAGTTGGCATTTTGCGTAATTGGTAAGTGGGTGATTCGTGGATTCTCTCCAACCACCTTGAAGCCCGCCTGGGTAAAAAGATCAGTGAGATAGCTTTTTTGACCAAAGGCGTAGGGTTGCCCTGAACAGGATGAGATCAATAAGACACGTTGGCCTTGAGCATTAATGGCCTTCGCTTGGCTACGCCAGTTGCGGGCAAAGTCATCAATCTTCACTTGCAAATCTGTGCGTCCTAAGGTTTGTAGAATCAAACTGAGATTGCTTTCAATTTGTGACATGTTCTCAAAGCTGTCTAAGCGCAGAGCCTTGCCAATAAGGGGTTTAATCTCATCAAATAGTGCCTGTTTTGTCCAGTTTGAGGTAATCCATAGGTCAGCATTGAGTGATTCTATTATTAGTTTATCAGGGTCAAAAAGCCCGCCAGTATTCGCCACATTGAGTGCTTTATCATAACGGCTGGCACCAACGATACAATCTTGCAAACCAAGATAATCCAGTTGATGAGTTATGTAGGGTGACTGACTGATAATACGTTGACAGCCATCCTGTGCAACCGCTTGCAATGGCACAAAGCAGAACAGGCCGAGCAGGCCGATTCGCGATAATGAATTTATACTATTAAAGATTAGCTGCTTCATAAATTGTTTTCCATTTCAGGGTTATCATTTTCGGATGCGTCGGTCTGCCCCCATTGATTAAAAAACACGACCTGTTCTTTTGGCAAGGGATGACGCCAATTTTCTTGTTCTAACATCGGTTTTTTATAAAATTCCGCGACATGACCCATGCATAGAATGGCAATGGGCTTACCACCATCGTGCCCACTGGGAATCTGTAGGCAATCGGCGACCTCTTGTGGGTCAAATAGTGATACCCAACCGACCCCAATACCTTCTGCTCGTGCTGCCAGAGACAAATTTTGAATGGCACACCCAGCGGAGGCGAGGTCCATTTCAGGTAGCGTTCGGCGGCCAAAAATATGTTGATCTCGTAGATCAGATAATGACACCACTAAGAGTTCTGCGCACTCCAACATACCTTCAACCTTAAGCGTCATAAACTCGTCTTCACGTTCATTTAAGGCTTTGGCGGTTAATACGCGCTCCTTCTCGACCATCGTATGCAGCGTTTGTTTAAGCACAGGATCGGTAATGCGGATAAAACGCCACGGCTGCATCAGCCCAACACTCGGTGCATGGTGCGCTGCTGACAAGAGTCGATCAAACACCAGCGGATCAATTGGGGTGTTGATAAAGTGGCGCATATCCCGTCGTTGTTCAATAGCTTGGTAAACTGATTCGATTTGATGCGGTAAAAATGCATGTTGAGAAAGTTTGATAGCAACGCTGTCTAACGGTATTACTGAGGTTTCAGAGGCCTGTAGTATTTCAAAGAGCGACTCCATATCAAGATGTGATTCAAGCGTATCGGCTAAACGTTCTAGCTGAGTTTCTCTTATCTGATCGATATCGATTAGGGTTTCCGAACGCAGTCCCGCCCAGTTTAACAGGGCTTGCAGAGCAGGCGCTTGGTCAAACAGACCGTGTAAATAACTGACAAGCAGTTGATTGTCATCAGAGATGGCACCATCGGTTTGCCCATTGTCCAGATGGATAGCCGCCTGTGCGGGAAAGCCTGTGGTTTCACCGGCGTGGATTTCATAACCGCCAACCGTCATGACGGTGTGTTTGTTGACGCCGTTAATGGCTAACTGTCCGCTAACGTTAGTGAGCGTTTTATGCGGTTTTAGAGTAGTTTCATAATCAAATAACCCCAGGCCGGCCTGTTTGGCGACTTGACCTTCGATACCGTCAGGGTCATAAATCCACTGACCCAGCATTTGCAGTCCACCGCAAATTCCAATGACTTTACCCCCATAACGCAGATGTTTTTGAATCGCTTGTTGCCAACCTTGGCTTTTTAACCACTGTAAATCACTAATGATGTTTTTACTGCCGGGCAAAATAATCAAGTCGGCATCGGGAATTAAAGCGGGGGTGGATTGCTGATGCTGGATGTATTGAAAATCAATTTCAGGGTGCAGCCTTAAAGGTTCAAAATCGGTGTGATTACTCATGTGAGGCAGTAGGGGAATAATCACCTTCAATTTTGGCCGCAAGTCGGCTTGCGATTCGGTCTTCTCGGATTGAGATAGAGCGTCTTCAGCATCCAAATGCAATCCGTGCAGATAGGGTAATACCCCTAATACAGGCTTACCGGTTTTGGCTTCTAACCAGGTTAGACCCTCTTCAAGCAGTTTGATGTCGCCGCGAAAGCGATTGATCACAAAACCTTTAATGCGGGCTTGTTCTGAGTCTGACAGGCAAGCCAGTGTACCGATTATGTGTGCAAACACGCCGCCTTTATCAATGTCGGCAATCAGAATGACCGGGCAATCAATCTGTTCGGCAAAGCCCATATTGGCGATGTCATTTTCTCTTAAGTTGACTTCAGCAGGGCTGCCGGCACCTTCCACTAGAATGGTGTGGTATTGCTTAGATAGAACACCGAATGATTCTAATACGGCCTGATTGGCAAGGGGTTTGTATTGATGGTAGTCCATAGCGTTTAAATTACCCACGCTATGGCCTTGTAGAATAACTTGTGCGCCCGTATCACTGTTGGGTTTGAGTAATACTGGGTTCATATGCACAGAAAGTGGCACTTTGGCAGCCATGGCTTGCAGGGCTTGCGCCCGTCCAATTTCACCACCATCGTCCGTCACGGCGCTGTTCAGCGCCATGTTTTGCGGTTTAAAAGGCGCCACCGAAAGGCCGCGCCGATAGAAAACCCGACACAATCCCGCCACCAAAGTACTTTTGCCTGCATCTGAGGTGCAGCCTTGAACCATAAGGATTTGGGAGAATGTGTTTTTCATGTTTTACAACTGTCCACGGATACCAATAAAGAACTGTCGGCCGCCGTTAGAATAGACGTAGTTAGCTGTAGTGCCCGTCGCCTTACGAACATTATCCGTGTACTCATCGTCCATTAGATTGATGACTTTCGCATAAACGCTCAGGTTTTTATTCACTGCATAGTCTGCTTTGATATCTGTTACAAAATACTCACCGAGTTGAACGCCAGCATTGTTATCAGATGAAAATTGTGTGCCGACATAACGAGTCTCTAAACCAATATGAGTTTTAGATAAACCATAGTAATCCAAGTTCAGACTAGCGGTATGTTCAGGTCTATATTTTAATGATTCACCATTTTCATTTCTTGCTGACAACCAAGAGACATTTAATCCTAAGTCCGTATGGATAGCATCAATGGATTGTGTATAACTGGCTTCTATACCATCCGTAACGACTTCTTGTTCAGAATTTTTATAGTAATAAGGCGTCGGATAGGGCTGAGGGACGTATTCAATTAAGTCTTCGGTTTTATTGTAGAAGTAGGTTACTTCAAGCCCATATGCCCCCAAACTAATATCATAACTCTCGGTTTTTTCAGGCAGCAGTGCCACTGGATTGGGTTGAGCCAGCTGCGAAAGTAAAGGCGCATTGTATGCTGTGCCGTAGTTGGCACTCACAAATAAATCAGCATTAATGTAATTTTTAATGCCTATTTTTCCCGTGACGACATTATCAAATTTATCAAATTCATCATAACGTAGTGATTCAGTTACAATTAAATCACGGTTAATATGGTTAGTATTGGTAATTGCAACGCCGTAGTTAGTGTAATCATTGGATAAACTATCGAATATTTTTCGATTGGTTAAAACGCTAACATTATCCGCGCCTCTATAGTCATATCCCAGCTGAGCACCCACTTCTCTAATATTGCCATTGTATGTACTGAAATAGGTCGGAAATTCACGATCAACTTGATTATCTCTGATAAATGCTCTTGTATTTATTGGACCCTTAGAATAGCTGTATTGAAGGCTTTTAATTACATTTTTATAGCTATTGGTAGCATTGTTATCATCTGGTGCGGGCAAATAAAGTGGTGAACCTGTTGTACCATCGAATTCATTATCCGCAGAAGAGGTTTTAATGAAAGTCTCAACTCTGTGATGTTGGGCCAAATTAATCCCAAATTTCAACGAAATATCCGTTTGCTTGAATCCATCATCTTCAAAATTTTCATGCGATGCATTCGCTTCTCTAACCGCTGAAAAGCCATCTGTATTTAAAGTTGAAAAATGAATAACGAAATCACCTTGTTCATTACTATCGCCTAAAGTCGTTGAGATTTTTCGAGTGTTATTTGAACCTATTTCTACATTGACCGAGGCTTGATGCCCGCCTTTTTTGGTAATGATATTAATTACTCCAGCAGTTGCATTAGCGCCCCAAACCCCTGATTGAGACCCTTTGATAATTTCTATACGTTCTACATTAGATAATTGGATGTTTTCAATTCTAGCCCCACCAAGGCCTGATGCATCGGTTAAATCTATGCCATCTTGCAGGATTAGAATATGGGCTTGCGTGTCACCGCGCATATAAATTGAAGTCGATTTCCCCAAACCGCCTGAGCCTTTAAGCATTATGCCAGGTACTGTTTTGAGAGCATCAGCCAGAGTTTGGTATTGTTTCTCTTCAATTTCTTCTTGGGTGATGACGACAATATTGGAGGTAACAGAGTGCAAAGTTTGTTCGGTATTGTTCGCACTGACAATAACTTGATCTAAAGCGGTGTGTTCAGCATAAATTGGAGACGTTGATAAGGCCGCTAAAATAGCCGCAGAGAGTTTTGAAAGTTTCATGATTTTCCTTCGTAATTAAGTACATTACAAAGGCAAGACGGGCTTGAAAGTACAGGTACGTCCAAGCAAAGATAAAATTTGAGATTTACCTTCCGTATTACCCACCGTAATCGGTTGCGAGTGGTGTTTCTGAGAAACACTGACTCAAACTTTTCAGGCCGGTATCCGGGCTTAAGAGCAATTCACAAACGCCTTCTCAGAACAAAGTTCCAATGGCTTTCTTGCTTGATTTTCTCTATCACCGTTGCGGGGGCAGCGTTGGATTTGAAAACATTAATAGTCTTCCTACCAAACTTCCCGTTTAACTTTGAACGCTTTTAAAATGTCTAAAAGAGGCCAAAGCACCTGAAAGGAAGGGATTTTACGGAGTTGAATTGAAATGGCAAGATTTAAATGCAATAAAACTTAAAGTGACCAGGCCTGGTCATTTTAATTTTGATAGGTTTAGCACTCTGTAAATTCTTGAGCGCAGAGCCTAAAGTCATGATTGGTATAACTTCTAATTATGCTGGACGCGTGTCTACCGAATTACACAAAGTTGGGCATTTTTTTCGATAGAAGGCTTTGTATTCAATCTTTTGATGAGGTGTATTCGATTGTGAAAGCATGTACTTTAGTACAGTGGGAATTGTTTTATCAAGTGTATATAATACGCGTAAATTACGAAAGACCAACACCTTAACATTCAGAGAATATTCAGATGAATTTAAACAAATTATTGATGGCTGGGGCGATGAGTATCGCTTTGTTGGTAACGCCACATGTTTACGCGGCTAATTTTGACACAATCTTTACAGCAGATAATAAAGTAACTAATTTTTCTTACTCTGTTGATGGCGTTTCAACCGTTGTTGATCTTGGCACGGTAGCTAATCTTGGAGATTGGACAAAAGCGAGTAACTTTTCTCTGAACATTGCGGATGGTTCAACCTATGAATTTGTGTGGGACATTGTAAATTACGGTTCAGTCAGTACCAGCAATCCAGTTGCTTTTTTGGGTCAGTTTTCACTAGATGGCAATCAGTCTCTAACGGATAATGTCAACTGGGAAGTTAAGTCTGCAGCAACTGGTAATGCGTGGACGCTAGCTTCTTTAAATACACAAGGCGGCACTAACGCATTCAGGGGCGGTAATAATATTTGGAACTCTAATGGTGCGCCTACTGCAATTAATTCTGGTGCCCAGTGGGTTTGGGATGGAGCATCTACTGGTGTTGCTGCGATGTCATTTAAAGCAACCATTACTTCAGCGGTTCCTGAGCCAAGTACTTATGCATTAATGCTTGCGGGACTAGGGTTGGTTGGTTTTATGGCTCGTCGCCGTAAACAAGTCTAATTTTTACTAAGGTTAGAGTTAAAAAGGAGGCATTTGCCTCCTTTTTTGGTTTTATAGTTTAACAATTCGTATTGAGTTAACTAACGTGTATTTGTTGTTTTTATCAATCAACCAGTTCAATATCTAAACTATTGAGCAGTCTGTTGGCTGTGTAGCGGCTGAATTTTGTCTTGCTGATTTTGTTATTAAAAATATCGATATCATAATTTTCGGCCTCAGAAAAATCAGCCCCGCTCAGGTCGGTTTTACCAAAGAGACTATGTGCGAAGTCGGTAGATGTGAAAGTCGCTCTACAGAAGCTAGCCTCTCTGAAATCAACATCATGTGCCTTACATTCCTCAAGTACCATTTCATCCAGCGTAAGCCCCAAAAATGAAGAGTCATTGAGGATGCATTTATGGAATTTAAGGGGGATTGAAAATGTTAATCGGAGCCAGGCAGCGCGGCTCCAATCGACACCAATTATTTTACATTCATTAAACGTAATATTAGTGAAGTGACTTTGCGGTACTTTAATAACGCTTAGATTACATCGATTGAATGTGCAGTTTATAAATGTACATTTTCTGAAAATAGCCCCTGAAAAATCACAATTTTCAAATTCGCAGTTTTCAAATTCAATATTGCATATTTCACGATTTGACTCAGCTAAGTTGCTAAATATTTTACCGTAATATTCTTTTTGATGGTCCAGGGAAGTCAAATTATCGTCTCATTGTTTGAATCTGAAATGGGTATCATGGAGTTTACCTTAAACACAGAGAGAGAGAGAGAGAGGCGTTACGTAATTCGAATGACTTTTATTTTAAGAAGGGCGCGTAATTATTTTTTGGACTGCTTTGTAACAACAGATTTAGCTCTAAGCGCGGCTTCATAAGCACGATTTGCCCAAAGGCAAGCGGCTTGTGAATCCTCTAAAACTTCTTCGGGCGCTTGGTAATAAGACATTTTGATCACTTTACCGGCTCTGTGATATTCAAATGGGGTTAGGTCTTTCTCTGCAAAATATTCAACCGTGCTAGCATCCGTTTTAAGATACAAGGTTTCATCCGTGACGAGCCCAAACATCAGGCCGTCGTGATAGATTCCGTAACCCCCGAACATTCTGCGAGCCTGAACCGATCCGAAAGGTTCAAATACCTCTTTTAAATATTCTATAAATTCACTCATGGTTATGTGCCTGCGTAAAATCCTAATGTAAAACCCTGATGCAAAACCCGGCATATTGGTGCTTGTTACGCTAAGGTGATTGTTCAGAAGAGGTTGGATTCGCTACCGAGTCAATGTCTTGATTTTAAGATAAGCATCTCAATTTCCTGCTTGCTTTGCAGATAATCAGGATTAGAATCAGATAATTCTATCGCTTTACGGATGGCTACGAGCGCCCGCTCATTTAAGTGCATCTGGAGATAACTATAAGCTAGGTTATTCCAGACCTCTGCTCTATCTGGGTATTGCTGGGTCAATGATTCAAAATGAGCGGTTGCGACTGTAAAGTGGCCTTCTTGATAAGCTAAATTCGCTAATCCCATCCGCGCGGTAAAATTTTCTGGTTGCTGTCTCAGTACTTGCTGGTAGCCAAGTCGAGCGATTTGTTTATTACCCATTGCCTCAAAATCAATAATCGCTTTTAGATAAGGCTCTAAATCTTCAGCATCGGGGCGTTCGTCAGGAGAAAGGACAATCATCGCCCAGTAACCACTTCGCGCCCAAGTTCGCTCAAATACTGTAAAGAGCATGCGCCTCTGCGCAATATCTCCGGTATGCAGAATAAATTCAGAAGCGGCTTGATCGTAACCAACGATGACTGCAAAATGCCACTTTGGAAGCATTGCAAGCCCCAAGTTTTGCAGAACGACAACCGGTCGACCGTTTTCTAATTGACGTAATATCTGTGATAGATGTCCTTTAATCCTAACGGGTATACGTTGATAGTGACGCGTCAGTGCTTGCATTTCAGGTGTTACCGCGCCTTTTTTATCAGGAATGTAAAGTTGTGAAATGAGCTGGCTAGGTTCAACATTGACACCTTTGTGGTTAAGCACCATTGCTAAAGCTGCAGGCCCACATTGATATTCTGTTTGTGGCCAGAAGGGTACATCAGATAATAGTATTTGAGTGGATTTGCTTGGAAATGTTTCTAGAATTTGTTTGCTTTGCGGGGGGGTAGCGCATGCTGTCAGAAAGGCAATGACCCAAACCAAAAGTCCTATTTTTGTCAAAAAAACAGCGGTTTTATTGTTAGGTCTTGCCAACATCGTGATGATTATTTGATTGGGTCTACAAATGTAAAGATATCCGTTGCACCGACTGCATCAGTGATAATAAATACCAAAAATACCAGGACCACTAAGCCTAAAATATCCCCACCGGCAGGCATGTCAGCCAATTGACCATCAAGCATTACAACCTGATCATTAGTGAGTAAAGCAACTCGCGAATCAGCGTCTTGTGCAGGAACACCATAGTTAACCAACGCATCAGACAAACCTAATCGCATGGTCGTCACTGATTCGCTATTACTTATTTGTTGACCTTCTTGCAACAGAGACGAGGTAGAAACCATCGCGGCACTTGCGCTGTTAAAACTAAATGACAAAACCAATGCTGCCAATATCATACTTATTTGCTTTTTCATCAGAACACCTCCTAGGTTAATAGAACAAAATACAGGATAGCATTAAAAAAATGCGACTGCATTGTATTTTCATGAAATAACTAGTAAAAAATCGTATAACGCGTAAATCTAGCATAGGCATTGAATAGCGTCTGGGATAACTCAATACTCGAGGAGTGATTACTCGGGTAGCTCAAAGGTTGTCAAAATATCTGTGAGTTGAGGCTTAAATTCAGAAAGACTCAGGTTTTGATTACTTGGGCTATTTGAATTGACCAATTGACTATAGGTGTTATTTATCTAGAGAATATCGTATTATCAGAGCTCTGTACAATTCTGAGTATCTAGGTTTATCAGGAAAAAATTACTAATCTTTCTGGTGACAAAGCAATTTTTATGAATATTTAATGACTTTATGAGCAAACAATTCGCCATTAGAAGATAAGGTAAGGTAGCAATGATTACAGCAGATATTCCTGAGAATGAAGTTGAACGTTTAGGTAAACTTGTCGAATTGGCTATTCTGGATACCCTTGAAGAGCAAGCCTATGATGATTTAACGGCATTGGCCGCTGAGATTTGTCACACGCCTATTTCTTTGGTCAGTCTGATTGATAATGATCGTCAATGGTTTAAGTCCCATCATGGCTTAGATGCTAGAGAAACCCCGCGTGATTTAGCTTTTTGCGCCCATGCTATTTTGAGTGATGACGTCTTCGTAGTTGAAGACTCTGCTCTAGATGAACGTTTTCATGACAATCCTCTCGCGACGGACGCACCGCATGTTAAATTTTATGCGGGTGCGCCTTTGATTATGGAAAACAATGTAAGGTTAGGGACTTTGTGCGTTATCAGTAATGAAGCGCAAACACTCTCAATAATTCAAAAAGAGGCGCTGCAAGCGTTGGCTCGTCAAGTTGTGAGTCAGTTTGAGTTGCGGTTAAAAGTGAAATCATTACAGTCTTTGGATCACGCCAAAGATGAGTTTATCTCAATGGTGAGTCATGAGTTAAGAACACCCTTGACCGCCATCTATGGTGCGCTTTCTTTGCTTCAAAATGTTGCGGCTGAGAACTTAGATGAGCAACAGCAAAAATTGGTCGATGTTTCTTATCGTAACTCGGAACGTTTAATTTGTTTGGTAAACGATATCTTGGATTTGGCCAAATTAGAATCCGGCAAGTTGGATATGGTCAACGAACCCGTAAATATGCAATCTCTGTTAACGAAATCACTAGAGTTTAATGAGCAGTATTGCCGTAAATGTAAGGTTAATGTTCAATTGAGTTTTCCTGATAATCAGCCAGCAGTGATTGTGGTGGGGGATGAGCAAAGATTATTACAGGTTATGAGTAATCTCATCTCTAATGCGGCCAAGTTTACATTCGAAGGAGATACGATTGAAGTTAGTCTTTCAACGGCTGGCGGGTTTGCACAAGTGGATGTCACCGACCACGGTGCAGGTATTCCTTTAGATCAACAGAGTTTGATTTTTACGAAATTCACACAACTTGATAATCAGATGAATAAAAAAATGCCTGGAACTGGTTTGGGGCTCAATATCAGTAAGATGATTGTTGAATTGCAAGGCGGTAAAATTGGCTTTGTTTCAGACCCTGATGTAAAAACCACATTTTATTTTAAGTTACCGATTGTCGACCTACCTTCAGCCTAATATCGAGTTAACGCTTCAATCTATATCAATATAGAGGCAGGGGTATTGCTCTGAGTGATTTATTAGATAAACCCGCAGAAACGGCTACGCTTATTTTTCAACCACTAAACGAATGAATTTACCCTTGAGCAAGGTGCTGTTATCAACTACTTTAAAGCCAGCAGACTCTAATAGATAAATCAGATCCTCCGCATGGTAACGGTTGTGTTCTAAAAAGTACTCAAAGGCGCTCTCTAAGGCTTCAACCGACGTTTCATCTCCCCACAGTTGCTTCTGAGTATAAGCTTTATCCAGTTGCTGCTGTAATGGTTGGCGAATCGGGTCGATAATGCAGAAACGGCCACCGGGTTTTAACCACTGATAAGTCGCTTTAAACATCTTGATGGGTTGCGTCAATTCATGCACCATATTATTGGCCATGACCATCGCCAAACTATTTTCAGGTATAGCTGCTTGCGGTAAATTCAAATCGTCCATCAAAATTTTTGCATTATCAGGCAAGGCTACAGCATCGTTGACCATATAGGTTGCCGCGTCTATGCCATATACCGATGATTCTGGATAACGGATCGCGCAATCACGCACAAACTGACCAATGCCGGCACCTAAATCCAATACACCATCACCGACTTGATAATGACAAGCCACCGTTTCATCCCAAAATTGCCAAAAGGCACGGTCGTGGCGAGCGTCATAACTGTTTGCAATCATCAAGCTGGCTTGATAACCATTACCACCATGATGTTTTAAAAGTTGTGCCTGCGTTTTCTCAATTTGGGATGACATATGAATAGCTTTTCAAAAGGGGATATAAATTGAAGTTATGAACCATGCTTATAAGTAAGCGTTATAAGGCATAGTTATAAAGTAGTGACTTTGATTAGAGAGTCTTAGCGACAACCTTATTATTCATCGTATTCAAAATCATCTTCATCAATTACAGGAGTTGATTTAGCACTGGCTGGTTTCTGGGTTCTAACCGCAGGTTTTGCAATGATTTCCAAATAAAAAGATTCCAATTGCTCGGCTTCGGCTTTATCAATGAATTTGTTCACTTCCGCCAGGTGAATCACTTCGCTCGATTCTGCATCATTACCAAATTTGCAAGCGAAATCCCAGAAATCAGCGTCTTTAGGTAAAGCTCTTTTACGCTCTCTTTTGATGTATTTTTTAACTTCACCTTTAATGGCATCCGCTAAACGTGCAGGTTTGATTTTTTCGTGGGTCAGTTTAAAGATTTTTTTCATGTTGTTCTCAAATTAGGCAAGGGGGGTATAATAAAGGAATTATAAAGTATTTTTGTTTCGGCAGTCGTACGATTGCGAATTAGCCTTTAAGGATTCGCTTGTTTAGAAATCACTTAATCGCGAAATTCAAAGTGACCAGGCCTGGTCACTCTGAAAACCAATAGAATTAGTTAGCTACGATAAATCGTTTCAATCAAGTGAAAGCCAAATTTAGTTTTAATCGGACCATGTACCGTTAATACAGGCAGTTTAAAAACCACATTATCAAATGCCTTGAGCATCTTACCCGGGCCAAATTCACCTAGGTTACCGCCTTTTTTCGCTGAGCTGCAAATAGAATGTTTTTTAGCCAGGCTCGCAAAGTCAGCGCCTCCCGCTAATTTTTTCTTGAGCATCTCAGCCTCCTCTTTGGTTTTTACCAAAATATGTCGTGCACATGCCGTCGCCATTTACGATTCACCCCTAATGAGTGTTTTTTTAAGTGGTTTATTATAGTGTTTGTACTTTTAGTTATATACTATTCCGCATAATTTAGGGATACAGATGAACTTTAAAAAAATAAAACTCGCGATATATTCACTGCTTTTAACCAATTGGTATGGCTTTAAGCTCAAAGGGACTAAAGCACCCCTTGCAAAGAAAGAGCTACGAATACGCTATGCTCAGCAACTGATGGCTAAATTAGACCTCGTTGTTGAAGTTAAAAACCCTGAAAAAATACCCACTGAAGGGCAATACCTTGTGCTCTCAAACCATCGTGGCATTATTGATCCCGTGATTGTTGAGCTTGCTTTGGCAAAGAGCGGTCTTTTTGGGTTGTGGATTGCCAAAAAAGAACTCTATAACTCACCATTTTTTGGGGTTTTTGTGCGGAATGCAGGTGCGATACTGTTGGATCGAGAACAGAGTCAGATGCGTGGGTTTTTTAGCGAGATTAAAAGTGCTGTTAAAGAAGGCAATTCAATCCTGATCTTTCCAGAAGGTACGCGCAATAAAAGTGAAACATCACTGCTAGACTTTAAAGAAGGCTTTCGAATTATTGCACTCAAAAACAGACTGCCTATTTTGCCGGTTTATATTGAAACACACAGTGACAAAGCACTGGGCAATGCTTTGAAAAAATCATCAGGTAATGAAACCAAGCAAACCATCAGCATTGTTATTGGTGATCTTATTGATTATAAAGAAAAAGCCAGTATTGAAGGGCTTTATAAAGCCATGTTTAAGATCGATTGATCTAGCGTATTATTCTGATCAGAGGAATGATTATAAGGTGATTTCAAAGCATCTTTGAAATCACCAGGCCTGGTTGCTTTTGCTGGGTGAGTGGTTATTTACTGGCTTGACCCAAAGTTCGCATTTTCTGTAACCATTTACTGCGTTGGGGGTCGCTAAGATTTTCTACCGAGCCAATGAGCGTGTCACTAATAGGCTTTATGCCACAAAAGCTTAAAATATTGCGTTTTAAGTTCTTCAAACTGTGTGCACAGTAGAACCATCGATAGATAAATCCTGGCATGCCCATCGTAACAATAATGCGAGCACTTCTGCCTTTAAGGCATTTTTTAGGCCAACTGTTACGGTCACCAGACGTCATGGCAAATCCCGGTCTCAACACTTGTTCCAAAAATCCTTTCAGTAAAGCGGGCATCGATCCTAACCATAATGGGTAGAGAATCACGATATGCTCCGCCCACATAATGGCCTCTTGTGCCTTTTGAATGTCTACAACGGGTGAGACATTTTCAAATTCTTGCTCACTCCGCAGTAATGCAAAATCCAATAGCGCTACATTAATGGTCTTGACGTCATGTCCAGCCTGTTGTGCGCCAGTGGTATAGGCATCGGCTAAAGCGTGGCCAAAATGTACCGTACTTGAATCAGGGTGGCCTTGAATAATAACAATACGTTTAGACATAGCAAATCTCCTGTATTTATAGATTTACTATACAATTTTTAGACGTGAGATGAAAACGGATTTTTGAAATTCTGATTTTACCAGGCCTGGTCACGATGCAATTTTTGAACACCTGTCTTGTTCAACGCACGCAAACTTTTTTCTGAAAGTAATCAGCCTAGTACCCCTAGAGTGGGGTGCCTCACTTTATTCAGTATCAGCCGTTGCCAATTCTTCTGAAAACTCGCGGAATTGACCTTTACCGGCACGTTTCGCTTGGTACATGGCGATATCTGAGGCTTTAATAAGCGACTGACGGTCAAATGACTGTTGAGGGTAGTGTGCAATACCGATGCTGGAACCAATTTTGACTTCATGATCTTTAATGTGAAACGGCTGTTTGAGCTTGTCGGTAATCTGTTGCGCAATCTCCGTAGAAGACAAGTGGCTCAATCCTTGTTCATAATAGAACACAAACTCATCTCCGCCTACACGAGCCAATATTGAATTGTTAGGGATGAGTTTACTAATCTCTTTACCGACCGCCTTCAGTAGTAAATCGCCAATGTCATGACCGAGTGTATCATTGACGTTTTTGAAGTTATCTAAATCTAGGAACATCAGAGTGACTTCGTTTTTAGACTTTAAGGCCATTTCTAAAATATTGTAGAGCTTGTGACGGTTCGCGAGGCCGGTCACACTGTCTACATTGGCAAGGTTGTCCAATGCCGATTGGGTTTTCTTTAGATCGGTAATGTCGGAGTGAATAAAGCTGTAATGTATGCTTTGCGTGGTATCGTGAAATATTTTTTGAATGCTGACACGACTGGCTAGGCGGATTTCATTTTTTGCATCAAACAGGTTTAATTCACCTCGCCAAGCGCCCACTGTTTCAATCGTTTCTAAGATAGAGTCATCAATTTTGGTCTGCATGCCATTGAGAAGCGTCAAAAAATCTGAGTTTTCCACTTGTTCTCTGTCTTTTTGTAACGTTCGGCAAAGCGCCTGGTTGCAACGTTTTATCTGCATATCGGCATCAATGACGGCAATACCCTCTGAAGCGTGTTCTATAATGATTGAGTCGACCTCTAGTTCATCTTCAATCCATTTCTGTTCGCTGACATCCAATCGGATGGCGAAAACTTTCTCAACTCTGCCATCTTCACCCAAAAAGACCTGGCCTTTGTCATGTACCCATATGTAATGGCCATCTATATGTTGAATTCGATGTGTAGACTCAAATAATTTCTGTGCACCACTTAAAATTTTTAAAAACTGTTGTTGGACGCTTTCCTGATCTCGAGGATGGACGCGTTTTTGAAGATCATTTAGGCTGGTGAGCGATTCATCATTGGCAAGGCCAATCATTTTCTTCCATTGAGGGGAAAACTTCGCTTTTTTGGTTTTGATATTCCATTCCCAAAAGGCAAATTGTTCATTTTGCATTAATGTCTGGATTTGATTGTTTTCGAGCTGGTGCTGCTGTTTAAGCATTTTAAGCGCTTGTTTATGCTCTAAATCCTGCTGTTTTAACGCTTCCTTAAGTTTAAGGTTCATGCGCGGGCTGATGATTGATAAGATCCAGAGTACGGCAAAGAGCATCATCACAACTTGTTCAGAAGACCATGGTATTGACTGTGTTAGGTTTTCAAAGAAAGGGATGGGGGTCAATGTGTACACGATTGTCATAATCAGGCTTAGCCATAATAAAGAGATCACAAGAGGGCGTGTTATAAAGAGTAAGGTTGATTTCATTGTTTTACAGACATTAAGTTGAAGTGTGAAGATTATAGCGTGCTGATTTTTGAAGGTTATGGATTAAAGATGGGTAGGCATAAGTGAAATTTGGGCAGGGTGGCTGTCATGATATTTTATGCCTTGTTTGATTGTGACTGAAAAGGATTGCAAGGTTCTGTTTTTAAGCCGTATCTCCCTTTTTGGGCAATGCTTATTGTAGTTTGACCAGGCCTGGTCAAACTTAATTTTTCTATTGATTTGAACTTAAATAATAGAAGGGGGTCGGGTTTTTATCCGAGTACTCTATTGCGCTAAGGTCTTTATATCAAGAGGCGTAAAAGAAAAATCTTCTGCCGCTACAGGTCTACCAAGCAGGTAACCTTGGCCTTCATCACAGCCCATTTCACGTAACCGGTTTAATTGTTCGGGGGTTTCAATCCCTTCGGCGAGTACCTTTAGCCCCAAGCTGTGTCCCATGGTGATAATGGCAAAGACGATGCTATCAGACTCTTCATTTTGCCCCAAATCATTAATAAAACTCCGGTCTATTTTAATGCGGTCAACCGATAAGTGTTTAATGTAAGCAAGAGAAGAGTAGCCTGTGCCAAAGTCATCAATGGATATTTCAACGCCTTTCATTTGCAAGGTTTGCAACGCAGATTGCTGTTGTTCGAGGTTTTCCATCAAGACGGTTTCAGTTATTTCTACATCTAGTTGAGTAGGCATTATTTGGGTGTCTGCGAGTATGGAATCAATTTCTTGTACAAAGTTTTGCAGACTGATTTGTGCTGAAGAAGCATTGATTGCCATTTTTGGAAGTTGTTTGCCTTGCGCTTGCCATAGGGCTAATTGTTCAAGACTGCTGCGCATCACAAATGAACCGATGGCTTGGATTAGACCAAACTGTTCGGCTAATGGAATAAACTCGGCAGGTGAAATGTACTGGCCTTGATGTTGCCAACGCACGAGGGCTTCAGCGCCTGTTTGTTGGCCATTGTGTAGATTAAATTGCGGTTGAAAATGCATGAAGAGCTGCTTTTCTTCAATCGCGGTTTGTAAATTTTGCTCCATGTTATACAAGTAATGGATATGTTGATCCATCTCGTCAGAAAAGAAGCAATATTGATTTTTACCCTGCTCTTTGGCTTTGTACATGGCAAAGTCGGCATGGCGCATTAAATCTTCAGGATTTTCACCATCTTTAGGGTAAGAAGCTACTCCCACGCTGCAAGTCACAGATTTTGAAAAATGATGAATGTCATTAATCTCTTTACAGCTTTTTAAAATTTGATCTGCAATATGCATCAAACCATTATCATTACAGCTTTCAACTAATATGGCGAATTCATCTCCGCCTAAGCGACTGACGAGAATGTGGTCATCCTTAATGAAAGTTTGTTCAAGTAATTTGGCGATTTGGCGCAGAAAACTATCTCCGCTGGCATGGCCAAGCGTGTCATTAATCCATTTGAAATTATCCAAGTCAATATAAAACAAACTGAATTTGCGAACCGCATTATTGTCAATCGCTTGTTGAAGATGGGTTTGGAAAAAATAGCGATTGGGTAATTGGGTAACGGTATCGAAATTCGCCATTTTTTGAAGATGTTGTTGAGTGGTTTTAAGCTCAGTTACATCGGTCAGTAATAGAGAAATATAGGGTTGGTCAAGATGCACATCGTTAACGCAAAATACATCTACAAAATAATGATATTGACGTTTTTCTATATTTATAGCGGCCTCATAGCGAGAGAAGCCTTTTTCGAATAAAGTGCCTTGCATCTCTTCGACGGATAAATTTGGTAGTATTTTTTCTAAAATAGTCCAAGCATTATCCGATTGGATGTTTGCTTCGACCAAAAGCTTATAAAACTGCGGGTTGGTTTTGATTAATTTGCCTGAATAGTTGGCAACGGCAACCGCTTCATGAATATTATGGAACACGCTACTGTCAAGATGTAGTTCCATGGTGCGAAGTTTTACTTTATCTTCCAACTGTTGCTGAAAGTTGATTTGTGTTTCGTCTTGTTGGCGTAAGCGCCTTAGGGTAAAAGCACTGATTATGAGCAAGCTAAAAGCAAATGTAATCGAGATGCTAATCCACATAATTTTATTATGGTTCAAATATTTTTGCATCCTCTCTTCATTTTGTGTCGCTTGAAGAGAGAGGTTTTCTTGAAAAGTTTTTAAGATTTCTAATGCTTTGTCTTGTACAGGTAGGGTAACGTCCACCAAAAATTGCCGTGCTACATCGGGTTTGTCTTGCATCATGATGTCATAGACAAGGTCTTGACTCGTTCGATTTTGAGTCGTGATGGTAAAGAGTTGGTCTAATAAGTCCAAATTACCTTTTTCAGTTAATGTCTTCGCCAGTTCCAGACGAGCCGTGACTATTTTGCGGGCCTCAGTATCCATTTCACGCTGAATTTCATCCCTTAAAAAAACATCGTTTGTCGAAATCATACGTAATAACGAAATACTTCGCTCGCGTGCTCCACGTATCATATCGCCAAGATTACTTTGTTGTTCATTGGTAATCTGCAGTTGTTCTGTTGTCTGCTGAATATTACGTTCTAAAGAAAAGAAAAAGGCACTTGAGAAGATAAGTAACAGCAAAAGCAATCCATAGCCCCAAGACACGAGATGAATACTGTTTTGACTGGAAAGTTTATTGTTTAAAAGCACGTTCAATCCTGTTGTGAGGGCGGTTTAGATTACATACCGCTGCGGTTGTAACTTAAAGCTCTTGTTATACTGTTTGAAGTTGACTCAAAATTTTTAATCTTAAACGGACGTTACAAGTATGTATTGACCGTAATTGATAATTTCACTGTTGATAAGCCAAAAGTATGTATTCTAAAAACTTACCAGGCCTGGTCATTCTGAGCGCATTTATTATAGTCTTATGTTTAAGGAAAAATGCTGTGAAATGTTAAATTGCGTGCATTTTAATAAAGTTTACTTAAAGGGGCGGTATGGCTACTGGTTTTTTGTAATGATTGGATAATATAGCAGCGATTTTTGATGATGTTGCAGCCTCATCTGACATATGACCACCCCACTCATTCCCTCGTAAGTGTTTGAAGCTAGTTTTAGCCTAGTAGAAGAGGGTACACGACCTTCGGCCAATTCAGACCGTTTTAGGTGCAATAGCTTCGTCCGACATTTTTACAATTGGTAGGTCAAAGTAAAAGGTTGATCCCTGTCCTGGGGTGCTGTCAAATCCTATACGACCGCCATGTTTTTCAATGAGTGACTTGGTAATCGCCATTCCCAGGCCTGTGCCACCAACACGTCGTGTATCTGAAGAGTCTGCCTGTGTAAATTTTTCAAAGACTTTGTCTTGAAACTCAAGCGGTATACCTGAACCCGTATCGGCTATCGAAACCCGAACTTCATTATGGTTGTGGCTGGTTGAAATCACCACTTGTGCACCTTTCGTCGAATATTTCACGGCGTTTGAAAGCAAATTGGATAGCACTTGCATCAATTTGTTTTCGTCGCCGTTAATGTAAATCTTTTCTTCGGAAGGTTGCCATAAATAAGAGACGTCATATTTGTCTGCGTAACCTTGATTAGAAAGCACTGCTTTCTCTAACAGCGCATTGATCTCAATAGGAGATATTTGGAGTGCAGTGTCTAAAGACTGGTTCTTATTGAATTCAAGTAAGTCATTAATGAGTCGTTCTAAGCGTCCACAATTTTCATAAGAGATTGACAGCATCCCCTTCATTTTTTCAGGGCTACTATCGAGTACGCCGCCCATGATAAGTCCCAATGCACCTTTGATTGATGTCAGGGGTGTACGCAGCTCATGGCTTACCGTAGAGATAAATTCATCTTTGAGGCGGTCGACTTTTGTGCGTTCGGTCAAGTCATGAATGATTGCGGTATAAAGGGTTCTATCGTTAATCGATAAGGTGCTGATGGCGAGCTCAATAGGGATTCTAGTGGTGTCTTTGTGGACCGCATATGCCTCATGCCGGTTTCCTGAGAGAGCGAGTAGTTTTGAGGTGTCGCTCTCGGTATCCGACGGGGACTGAAGTTCTGGAATAATGGTACTGATTGACTCCCCAGAGATTTCAGCTGACGTGTAACCAAAAAGGGCTTCCCCCGCAGGGTTAATAGACTCAATCTGGCCATTTTCATTTATGGTCATAATGGCCTCAATTGCGCTGTTTAGAATGCCTCTAAGCTCAGCGGTTCGGCGGGCAACTAAGTTTTCAATTTGAAAAGATCGCCCGCTCATGGCAAGCAAGAACGCACCTAATATGCTGGTAAACAGTAGGCCGATGGCCAGTACAGCCCATGCTTGCCAACCACGGTGAGTCGCTAAAAAGGTGGGTGATGCCCAATAATTCACCCTCCACTGTCTACCCCCAATTTCAAGCGTGTCGGTCATTTTAAATAAAGCGTTGTCAAATTGATCGGTCGATTCAGATCCGTAAAGGTGGGTGGTTATTCCGTCACTCACATCATCGATACGAACGATAATCTTATCCTGAGACTGATTTTTTAATACTGCATTCACAATATCGTCAACCCGAAAGACGCCAACGGCAAATCCGATCAGGTTTTGTTTACGCTCTTCGATGGTGGTGTGTCTGCCACCTTCATATACCGGCTGTAAAAGTAAAAATCCAGCTTGTTGGCCATTTTCTTGAACTAATGTAATCCGTTCTGTTGCAATAATTTGTCCGCTATCTTGTGCCTGAAATAAGGCCGAACGGCGTGCCGTGTTAGAAGCCACATCAAACCCGAATGCCTTTTGATTGCCTATCATCGGCTCGATATACTTGACCGGAATGTATTTATCTCTGTTGGTCGCGGTTATTAACAGGCCTTTGTTGTCACGTTCTGTAATCTTAAAGTCCGTAAAGCCTTCCTCTCGAATGTTTTTCTCAAATTGATTACGCTGATCATTGGAGATGACGGGGTTCCAACTAAAACCATTAATACCGGGTTTGTTGTTTAATGTATGGGCAATAAAGTTGCGAAAATCCGCTCGAGAAACGTCTGAAGAGCTAGAGAAAAATCGCTCTATATAAGTAACTGAATCTTGATAAGTTTCAAAGGTAGATCGTAATTTTTGGTGGGTATCGCTCGAGACCTCCTTAAGGTCGAATTGAGTTTTTTCCAATTCCAATTTACTGACCCACAAGAAGAGTGAAATGATAATCGTCAACATGAACAGCAATGGCAATGCGACTGAGGTGATTCGTCCTCGCCAAAGTTGTCTGGGCTGCGCAAAAGCGATGAACATGAGGGGTACAGTGATAAGTACCCCAATTGTGTCGCCTACCCACCAGGTAAACCAGCTATAGGCATAGTCGGATAGCGTGATGATACCCGTTGCATACAAACTGCTGACCCCAAAGCTAGCGTTAATGATAGAGGCAACTGGACCTGCCAATATCATAAACTTAAAAATATCCTTTTCTTTTGATAAGGTCGTTGGAAAACCGATGAAGCGACGGATTAACCAGGCGCCAGCCAACGCTTGCAGGCTAGCGCCCGTTGAGGCACCTACAATAAATTCCAAACTGGTAATTGTCAGAGGTGAGTGTTCTAGCGTAACCCAAATGTTTAATAAGAGGGATCCGAGAAAGACCCCTGGTAAAAGGCGATAACCCCAAAGTAACAAGGCCGCCATCGCAATACCCGCAGAGGGGAAAATAGCCGTTGCGTAACCCGGGGGGATCGCCAACATTAAGGATAAATAACCGATGACGGCATAGCTAAGGCCGAGGATAAGAATGCCGAGTAGTGCTAGCGGTATTTTTTTTATGGGCATAAATAATAAAATCCATTTTGCTAGAGGGTAAAGCAGTACTTTTAATATAGCGCATATAAACACTTGTATGCAAAATATTATAAGTGTTTTGTATTGCGTACTATCACTACAGTTAATCATTCTTATTGAGCAGTCAATCCCTCTAAAATTAGCGTTGGGCGTTAAAGTTTAGAAGTGTTTTGTTTGCAGAAAGTCTATTAAATAATGGCTTCATAATAATATACTAGAGGCAGTTAATTTAATCTTACCAGGCCTGGTAACTCTAAAAACAATCGTTATAGTATTATGCTGATTGGCGCTTAAACCCCGGTTTTTTGCACTTTCAAAGTAACTCTTATTTAAAGGAACGATATGGCAACCGGTTTTTTTGTGATTTTAGACGATATAGCTGCTATTTTTGATGATGTCGCGACTATGTCAAAAGTGGCGACCAAGAAGACGGCCGGTGTTTTAGGGGATGATCTGGCAGTGAATGCCGAAAAGGCTTCGGGATTCCACGCCTCCAGAGAGCTGCCCGTTTTATGGGCCATCACCAAAGGCTCTTTTCTAAACAAACTCATTATCCTGCCGTTTGCCTTTATCCTTTCCGCTTTCGCGCCTTGGTTAATCGTACCTATTTTGATGATAGGTGGAATTTACCTGAGTTATGAAGGCGCAGAGAAGATTTACGAGGTGCTGTTCCATAAGGCTTCCCAAAAAACCGTTGATCCGAAAACTTCAATAGAGGATGACGTTAGGCAGGTCCAGGAAACTAAAAAGATTAAATCGGCGATTATGACCGACTTTATCCTCTCGGTTGAGATCATTATAATCGCGCTGGGCGCGGTGGCGGAACAGCCTCTTTTAGTGCAGATTGCAGCGGTAACCTTCGTCGCCATTCTGGCGACCATCGGTGTTTACGGCATCGTTGCCATACTGGTGCGCTTGGACGATACGGGCTTGAGCCTGATTGAAAGCGCCCATAAACTCAGCGGTTTTAAAAAAGTTGTCATGGAAAAGACGGGGTTAATACTGGTGGCATCGCTGCCCAAAATCATTAAAACGCTTTCAGTGGTCGGCACCATTGCCATGCTGTTGGTGGGGGGTGGTATTTTTGTCCACAATATAGAAGCTATTCATCATGCTATTGAATTCATGCCACCACTGCTCGGAGAGTTAATGATTGGTTTTGTGGTGGGTCTGCTTGCCTTAGGCGCTGAGAAGTTAGCACATCCGCTGTTTCATGAAATCATGAATCGTTAAAGGTCTTGACCGCGGACTCTACTTTTTTATTTCAAATTATGCGATTGATTCAGGAGGGATTAAAAGGCGTTTTTTAATCCATAGCAGGTGATAGCCGTGCACGGTTTTAATTGGGCCGCTTAACGTCTCGAGCGGTTCATTAAAAATAGCCTGTTCCAATTCCTCAACAACAACACCGGGTTTGGTTAGCCCTAAGTCACCACCGATTTTGGCAGAAGGACAAGTAGAATGAGTTTTGGCCATCTGCTGAAAATCTTCAAGACTGTTGATTTCAGGCATGAGTGCTAAGCACTCAGCTTCGCTTGCCAGTAAAATGTGATGTGCCTTGGCACGTGAGTCAGGGTGGAGCATGTTTTTTCTCAATCAAAGGGCTTGGTTAGTTATTTCAACTATTCGGTAAACGTTTACCATTCGGGTTAGGGCGCATCGTTAACAAGTTTTCAACTTCATGCTCGGCATATCCATGGGTCAGGGCATAACGCGCTAAATCATTTGCTCGAGTCTGTAAGTCTTGAACGTCCATGCCGTTTTCAATCGCTTCTTCCAAACAGCTAGACAACATCTCTAACGTATCCACCTCAATTTCATCGGTATATAAACCGCTCTCATTTAAGCGCGTAAGATTCATATTAAAGCGCTCCAGTAACTGGCGTGCTTTTAAGTTTTGTTTAATATCAATGACAGTTTCGTTGTGGTGCATAAAAACCTCAATAAACAGAAGTGAACGTTAAGTTTTTTGTAAAAGTGTTAACCGATTTATATTTTAACTTAATTGGCGTCTTTTTTTTAGTACTAAGGCTAATGTGACCAGGCCTGGTAACTCTGAAAGACGGCAGCACCCTGACGCCATTGATGATTGATGTCGACGTTTCTGTCTCTATCAACCATAGCTGGCTGATTAATAGACCTTATGCTTGTAATCGGTGTTAGTATAGTTACTAGTGTTATTTTTTAAGTAAAAATTCATACAGGATAGATACTTAATACAATGAGTCTTTTACAGAATTTTTTATCAGTCTTGGCGAGTGCTTTACGCTAAATTGGAGTTAGATATGCTTAGAACAAGTTCAATTTTATTTGCCTCATTTCTTGCCGTTTCTTCGGTGCAAGCGGCTTCCACCAGTTATTCATCTCAGGCAGATTTCCTGAACGATTTATCAGGTTCAGTTGTCACAACAGCTGATTTTGATGGTTTGCCGGCGGGTGCTCTTATCCCGGATGGCACGTCATTGGGTGGTGCTACGCTGAGTTATGATTTAGGGGGTTACTCGATTAAGATTGCCGACAGTTATGCCACAACTTCCCCTAATAATTTTTTAGGAACAGATGATGGAAGCGATGCTTTTTATGGGGGCGATTCATTCACGCTTAGCTTTGATCAATCCCTTTTTGCCTTTGGACTTTACATCATCAGTGCTGACGAGATTTTCGATGGGGATTTTACGATTACAACCAATGGAGGGCAGACGGCGAGTAGTCTGAGTATTGTGGATTTAGCTTTATCGGATGGTGACGCATATTTTCTCGGTTTGATTGAGGGTGATAGTAGTCTCGCGTTTACCAGTGTGACCTTTAGCAGTTTTGCGGATGATTATGGATTTAATATAGATGATGTTTCTGGGGCTGCCGTCTCTGCGGTACCGGAACCTGCAACCTATCTATTAATGACATTAGGTTTATTCGGCGTGGTGGGGATGAGTCGTCGAAGAAATAAACAACTTCAAGATCATTCAGATCAATTAGTGTGAGGATAGAATCATGAAAATTAAACAGACTTTACAAACCGTAGCTTTATCGGCTCTCGTTTTTGCAGGCGCTTCGCCGACAGTGCAAGCTGGACCAGAACCTTTCATTGGTGAAATTACCTGGTTTGCCGGAAACTTTGCGCCTAGAGGTTGGGCATTGTGCGATGGCCAGCTCTTACCCATTAATCAGAATGAAGCACTTTTTTCTATTTTAGGAACGACTTATGGTGGAGATGGTCGCTCTACTTTTGCATTACCGGATGTTCGAGGTCGAGTGATGATTCATGAAGGCAATGGACCAGGTTTGCCGTCATATCGCCTGGGAGCGCTCGGCGGAAGTGAAACAGAAACTTTAACGGTCAATCAAATACCGAGTCATACGCATGCTTTAAGAGCCAGTGGGGGCGTGGCAACATCTTCGGCACCTGGAGGTAATGTATTAGCCAGTCCAAGTCGTACCCGACTTTATGATAGCGGTGCTGCTAACGTCGATATGAGCGCCTCTTCAATAACGCCCGTAGGTGGAAGTCAATCGCATAACAATATGCAACCCTATAATGTTTTAAATTGCATTATTGCGGTGCAGGGTATTTTCCCACCACGTAGTTAAAGGAGAAGGTTATGCGTAGTAAACTATATATACTCTGCGTGCAAATCGGTATGCTGTTCTATTTAGGGGGCAATTCAGTTGCGGTATCCGCATCCGCTTTCGAGCCTTATCTTGGAGAAGTACGTTGGTTTGCCGGAAACTTTGCGCCTCGTGGCTGGGCGTTTTGTGATGGACAGCTTTTAACTCTTGCACAAAATACAGCGCTGTTTTCACTGTTAGGCACTAACTATGGGGGCGATGGTCGCTCAACCTTTGGATTGCCGGATATGCGTGGACGCGGCATGATGCATGCAGGTAGAGGTCCCGGTTTAACTCCAAGACAATTAGGTCAAAAAAGTGGAGCGGAATCTGTGGTAATGAACGAAGCTGAATTACCATCTCATACTCATGCTTTGAAAGCCGACAGCACGGGTGGGGACAGCATCTTGCCAAATGACCGGGTGATCTCAAAAGCAGGTCGATTAAAGGCGTTTGCTCCAGCAGCGGGTGCTGTTGATATGGGTGCAACCGCGGTTGAGAACGCCGGTGGAAGTCAAGGTCATAACAATATGCAGCCTTATGTCACTGCCAATTGCATTATTGCCCTAGTTGGTGTCTATCCCTCGCAAAATTAGACCTCATTAAATGAATAAAGGTTTTTAAAGGCTCATATTAATGAGCCTTTTTTTGGTCTACCATATTTTAATTTTTGATCTATTCAAGGCAATCGGTTATGGATACGGTAAGTAAGAAATTGAGATCTTACCAGGCCTGGTAGGTTTCAAATCTAGTTTTAAAAATGGTTTTATGATGAGTTGAGAAGCCTTGCTGAATGCTGTATTTCATGAGTTGCTTTCTTATTCGGCTTCACGTGACTATTTTGCTTGCCCAAAATAGTAACCACAAAAGGGCACCCCGCTCAATCAATCGGCATTGCCTAAACTCGTTCACTGAAATCCCAGAACTCGCGTTCCGCTCAAACATCTGGGATTTTTAACCGTTCACTTCGTTAAGGCAATTGCTCGATTGCTTTCAAAGGGGAAGAGGGCATGTGTATTGAGTGTTCGGATAAACTTAAATGAAGTCTTAATTTTAAACTTACCAGGCCTGGTCAAATCCAAAATCACTAAAATAAAACAACGGGGAAAATACAATTACACGTATAAAAACCCCCTCCTGAAAGCAATCGTGATTTCACTTAGTGAAGGACGCGTTTAAACATTCCCTGTGTTTGAGCGGAACGCGAGTTTAGGGAATGTCAGCGGACAAGCTTAGTGAAATAGAGGGTGTCAGCAGGGTGTCATTTTTTGGTTACTTTGTTAGACAAGTAACAAAGTAACGGGAAGCCGAAAAAGGGAATTAAAAAAGGAAAACTGAGATAAACAGGCTTCTCAACAAGGCATGAAAATCAGCTTATCAAAGCTACCAGGCCTGGTAACTCTAAAATAAAAGGGTAGCGTCCCCTTTTCCCTTTAGGTGTTCTTTTCACCCGAAACAACTTTCTCACATAGTCCGCCAACAAATGAAATGACATTCAATAAGTCATTAAGAATGACCCTGAATTCATTTTTCATAAGCGGAGCCATTAAATCATCCTTCATCCAGGAATCGTAAGTTTTCTTTTTCTCTGGATTGGAGTGCGAAAGTTCCCCGTAAACAAATACATCAAGGAGGGTTCGCCTCGAAATGAAGCCACCAATATTAAACATTGTATTACCATCTAGGTAACTGTTTAGATGATTTTTGGCTTTTTCAAATTCTCTTCTTATCTGCTCATTAACGAATTTCAATTCAAATGAATTAGCCATATTTCGAAAAGAAACTGATTCATTGTTTTGAATGAAAAACCTAAAAGTTAAAACAAAGGCATCAACAAACTCTTCATTAGGTCCCCGGTGAACCACTACTTGTCCACTTTTTACCCAAGAAATATCAACGCCAGTTTGACCAGTCATTTCTTTTGCAAAAGTGCTAGACAGTAACTTTTTAGCTTTATCCATAAATGATTGAAATGACGTTAAATCGTCCATTGTAAGTTCCTGAGAAAGCTTGATGCGTTTGTTAGGATTTTAACTCAAGATTAGCCAATAAATATTCACATTGCTCAATAACTTTATCAAGCTCAACAGTAATGGCTTTGCTTTTGGATTTTTCCCATTCTTTAGGGTCAGCATAACCCAATGCTTTTACTCGTGACGAATTGTATAAATTATTATCGTAACTATGAATTGCCGTAGCAGCTTCTTGCCATGACAAAGCTAGTTTTTCATTAGGGCCAGAAAAATGGCCTTCTTTGTTTGGAGTAGATAAATAAGCTTTAGTTGCTATTGACGCATTCATAACTCTACCAATAGCTCTTGTTTTATTTTCTTGCTCCTGCTTGGTTAGTTGTTTTTTATTATCCCAGTTTTTTATACCTTGTAATAGGGTTGAGATAGCAGTTACAGCAGTTTGTATTGGCACTGTTTATATTCCTTTTTAAACCTAACTATTATTAGGTATCCTAACATATACGTATTGTGGGTTGCCGTGTGATATTTTATCTAAATAATCAGTAATTATTTTCTAGATAAGTTGTTGATAACGCATTGATACTTAGTCAATTAATCTGATTAAGTGGTTTATTATGCGTGGTCTATGGTTCTACATAAAACTATGTATTTGGATTTAGTGCTTTAGCGGATGCTTTTAGAGCATTTTTTGAGTTATGACAAAGGCCGTTGCTTTGGCTAGGAATCAAAGTTTTAGGGTTCCGTCATTAAATGGCTTGGATAGGCATTAAATCTATGTGTTTTGTAGTTTTGTTATTGAATTTGGGCTGTGATTAATATGCTATAATTTGCGCTATTTATTTTGACCAGGCCTGGTCGCTTTCAAGACAGGTTTTATCGGTCAATTTCACACGATATTTATAGGTTCTATCAAGCATGAGCAAAGTCGAAACAGTCGAGCGTCCAGCCAATTTTATTCGTAATATCATTAATGATGATTTGGCGAATCATAAGCATGAAATGGTGCATACCCGTTTTCCGCCAGAGCCGAATGGCTATCTGCATATCGGTCATGCGAAATCCATCTGTTTAAACTTTGGTTTGGCTGAGGATTACCAAGGCCAATGCAACCTGCGTTTTGATGATACCAACCCGAGCAAAGAAGATATCGAGTACGTTGATTCCATCAAGAAAGATGTCGCTTGGTTGGGTTTTGAGTGGGCAGGCGATATCTGTTACTCGTCTAACTATTTTGATCAGTTCTATGGCTATGCTTGTGAGTTGATTGAAAAAGGCTTGGCCTATGTCTGTTTCTTAAACGCCGAAGAGTCGCGTGAGTTTCGCGGTAATTTGCGTGAAGCGGGTAAAAACAGCCCTGACCGTGATAGTTCACCTGCGGAAAACCTAGACCTTTTCGCCAAAATGAAAAACGGCGATTTCAAAGAGGGCGAGTGTGTTTTAAGAGCCAAAATCGATATGACCTCTTCGTTTATGTGTTTGCGTGATCCAACCTTGTACCGCGTGCGTTTTGAGACCCATCACCAAACGGGTGACAAGTGGTGCATCTATCCGATGTATGACTTCGCACACTGTATCTCGGATGCGATTGAAAACATCACCCACTCTTTATGTACTTTAGAGTTCCAAGACAACCGTCGTTTGTATGACTGGGTTTTGGATAACCTGAATGACTTCAATAAACCAGATCGTCCACATCAGTATGAGTTCTCGCGTTTGAACCTGGAATATACGGTGATGTCTAAACGTAAATTGCATCAGTTAGTTGACGATAATTTGGTGTCAGGTTGGGATGATCCGCGTATGCCGACCATTTCTGGTTTGCGTCGCCGTGGTTATACCGCCGCGGCTTTACGTGACTTTGCCGAGCGTATTGGTGTCTCTAAAGTCGATAGTATGACGGGTATGGATATTTTAGAAGCGTCGATTCGCGATGACTTAAATAAGATTGCCCCGCGTACGATGGCGGTGATGGATCCGATTAAAGTCGTGATTGAAAATTACGCAGGTCAGTGTGAATCTATCCAAGCACCGATTCATCCGCAGAACGAAGCTATGGGCAAACGTGAGATTTTCTTTGGTAAAGAGTTGTATATCGATCGTGCGGATTTTGCAGAAGTCGCGCCGAACGGTAAATTCCAACGTTTAGCGATAGATAAAGAAGTGCGTCTGCGTAATGCCTATATTGTTAAAGCGGTAAGCGTCGATACCGATGCCGAGGGTAATTTCACCACGATTTACTGTACTTATGACCCTGAAACGTTAGGTAAAAACCCGGCGGATGGTCGTAAGGCCAAGGGCGTGATTCACTTTGTCGAAGCCAGCAAAGCGTTACCCGCCGTTTTTAGAATTTATGATCGTTTGTTTAACGTGGAAAATCCCGTGAAAGCAGATGATTTTGAATCGGTTTTAAACACCGATTCGTTAGCAGTAAAACAGGGGTTTGTAGAACCAGGCCTGGCCAATTCAGAACCAGAGAAAGCTTATCAGTTTGAACGTGAAGGCTATTTCTGTCGAGACAACCAATCGGGCGATGTGCAGGTTTATAACCGTACCGTTGCTCTTAGAGATACTTGGGGAACAAAATGATTGAGAGTAAAGCGGAAAGAGTTTGTGGAGTTGAAATCGCCGGTAACGAAGCCATTATTACGATTTTATTGATGGAAGATGATATGTTCTTTTTGCCAGAATGCCGCGTGACCCGCATTGCTTGTAAAGATCCGGACAGTGTCAGCGAATTGAAATATTTTCAAAAGACCTTTATGAAGTTGGCGGAAGATTACAAAATTAATCATGTGGTGATTCGTGAACGCCAGAAAAAAGGTAAATTTGCCGGTGGCGCCAATGGCTTTAAACTAGAAGCCGTTTTACAAGTTGCGCCTGGTTTGGATGTGATTTTAATGAATCCAACGATTCAAAAACAGCATTTAAAGCATTACCCAATGCCGATTACCTTTGCTGAAACGGGCTTGAAGAAGTTCCAAGAGACATCTTATACGACGGCGTTTGCTTACTTTGCCGGCAAGCACGAGTGGTAATAAGCGATTTTGCTTTAAACCATCAATAGAAAGGGTGCTTTACAGCGCCTTTTTTTAACCCCCATTTATTGTACATTGAGAATCTTATGTCTAACTCTGACAACAAACCTTCTAAGCCTTTAGCGGATATTCCATCGAACGACTCTTTTTCGCATTTGGATTTGCCTTTAGCGCAACTGAATAACTTAGAGTCGTTAGGCTATACCAGCATGACGCCGATTCAAGCTGCGGCTTTGCCATTGGGATTAGGCGGTAAAGATTTGATTGCCCAAGCCAAAACCGGCAGTGGTAAAACCGCTGCGTTTGGTATTCCAGCGTTGAATAAAGTTGATGTCACTAACTTTGCCATTCAAGTCTTGGTGATTTCGCCAACGCGTGAATTGAGTAATCAGGTGGCGGACGAATTAAGACGTTTAGCGCGTTTTCAAGCGAACCTTAAGGTCGTGACTTTATGTGGTGGTGTGCCAATGCGCCCACAAATTAACTCGTTAGAGCATGGTGCACATGTGGCAGTCGGTACGCCAGGTCGTTTGAGAGATCATATCGAGAAAGGCTACTTAGATTTAAGTCAAGTGCACACCGTGGTGTTGGATGAAGCAGATCGTATGTTGGAGATGGGTTTTGTCAACGAGATGATTCACATTTTGGGCTTTACCCCAGAGAGTCGTCAAACCTTATTATTCTCAGCGACTTTTCCAGAAGATATTGCGGGTTTGAGTCGTCGTTTCCAAAAGAACCCAATGCAGATTGCGGTGGAATCACATCACGATATGGCCACCATTGATCAGCAGTTTTATATTTGTCATCACAAAGAAAAGCTTGAAGGTTTGGTGAAGATATTAAGCTTTAACGCCTTTGAGCACGGCATTATTTTCTGTAATACCAAAAAGCTGGTACAAGAGGTCACGGACTATCTTGAAGATCGTGGTTTCAGCGCTCTGGCGTTACATGGTGATATGGAACAGCGTGAGCGTGAGCAAGTGTTGATTCAGTTCAAGCATCACAGTGCGAACTTATTGGTCGCCACGGATGTTGCGGCGCGTGGCTTGGATATAGAAGCGTTGCCAGTGGTGATTAACTATGAATTACCTTATGAAAAAGATACCTATGTGCACCGTATTGGTCGTACAGGGCGTGCTGGATTGGAAGGGGTCGCCATCACCTTGTTTACTGAAAAAGAGAGCTATAAGCTGGCTCGCTTAGGTGAACATCAAGGTCAGGCATTGTCTTATGAGTCGATAGACTTGATTCCAAGTAGCCGTAATAAACGTGTGCAGCCAAAGTATGTGACTTTATATATTTCCGGCGGTCGTAAAGATAAGGTTCGTCGCGGCGATGTCTTAGGCGCGATTACTCAAGGTGCGGGCATTGATGGTAAGCATATTGGAAAAATCGATGTGGTTGAGCATTCAACCTATGTGGCGATTGAACCTGAGTTTGCACAAGAAGCGGTCAGTAAGATGAACCAAGGCAAAATTAAGGGACGTAAGTTTAAAGTAGGTCGTTTAATCTCTTAAATTTGCACATAAAATTGTCTAAGCGTTTGATTTCATTCACGAATCTAATGTTTTAAACTTAAAAACCCAAATGACCAGGTGGTCATTTGGGTTTTTTTATATCTCATTATAAGTCGTAGAGGCTTAATACAAGCTCAATACAATACTATAGAGCTTGTACTGCTTCTAGCATCGCTTGTGCATGACCATCCGGTGAGACACCATAAAGCGCAGCTTCTAAAATTCCAGCTTTATTGATAATAAAAGTCGAGCGTACAATGCCCATCTTTTTCACACCATTTTTCTCTTTTTCTTGCCATACATCATAATCGGCACACACTTGCCCCGAGGTATCCGCCAGTAAATCGACTTTTAAACCAAATTTGTCAATGAAGGCCTGATGACTTGCGCATGAATCTTTGCTGACGCCGATGACCACAGAATCTGCGGCGGCAAACTGAGAGGCCAACGTGGTGAAATCATTGGCTTCGATGGTGCAGCCAGGCGTATCATCTTTTGGATAGAAATAGAGCACAACATTTTTCTGGCCTTTAAATTGACTTAATGAAACCATTTCATTGTTTTGATTTGGGCTGTTAAATTCGGGTGCAACTTGGTTTGTTTCTAACATGATAGAGTCCTTGCTTGAGAATAATGATGAACGTGTAGTAGCATCATAAACAAACTCACGTTAAATTTCTTCCATAAACGGAGTAAGGGAATTTAGTAAAGTAGGCTAAAAGTCCTAGGCTTTGCAAGTAATCACTTATTTAAGTGTGAATTTAAGCCTTTAAGGCTGACCCTTGCGGTAGAATTAAAACTTATTTTTAGCCATGTTTATTGGTAATAATTCCCCCGTTCATTCGGCAGTGAGAAATCGTAAATGCTAGCGCTATTAAATCAGAAAAAAATTATTTTAATCAGCTGCCTGGTGTTCACGGTGGGCATTATTCTCACGGATTTACGCTATCAGGTGCAATCTGATAATAATATTCAAGCGCTGGAAAAACATTTTCAAGAATATTCCGCCAATGCACATCTTTCTTTACAGCGCGCTGTCGAGCGAGAATTACAGCGTTTACAAAGTCTGGCGATGGTTTTTAATCTCTCTGATGATATTTCGCATGAAGCGTTTGAGCAACATGCTAGAGTCTTGCTAGCGGCAGATAATGGGGTACATGTTTTAGAGTGGGTTGAGCTCGTTGAGCATAAAAACCGTCAAGCGTTTGAAGAATCGTTGAGCTTTGATGGCTATGATTTTGAATTTAGGGATTTGCAAGATGGCACGCTCGTCAGGTCGCCAGATGCACCCAGTTATGCAGTGATTAAGCATATCTATCCCTTTAAAGAAAATGCGGTTGTGTTAGGTTTAAACGTCTATTCTGCTGAGGTTTCAAACTCGGCGATCGCTGTGGTGGAGCGCTTTAAGGGCACGGTTGCATCCACCCCCTTTAAATTGGTAGAAGCCCCTCATTCAGGTAGTTCAATCCTTTTTTACCATCCTGTTTATAACGTAAATGGCTCCACCAAGGGCTATGTCACCCTGATTTTGAATATGGATAAATTTCTGACCTTTATGCGTAAGAATTCAATTTTAGAATCCAGTCTGCAATATAGCTTGCGAGATTTACAATATAACGAGCTACCTTTTGCAACTTTAGGCCCCGATTTCAGTTCGAGTCAGCCATCCAATATGCGTAGCTTAATATTTAATGTCCAAGCCGCAGGACGCACTTGGGAGCTAACCACTCAGGTGGATTTAAGCCAGATTCCAGATTATGAAGCGTATCAATTGATGAGTCGTCATAAGGCGGTTTGGATTGGCTTAGGTTTAAGTTTACTGTTTGCGTTATTAATCTATTTCTTTTTACGGTTTCGTTTAGAAAAAATCTTAGATAAACAACATCTTAGAGAGCAAGCGATTCGTTATGAAGACTTGATAGAACAAGGCTCAGATGCTTTTTTCTTATTGAATTGTGATGGTCAATTGATTAAGGTTAATTCACAAGCCGTTAAAGCTTTGGGGTACTCAAAGAGTGAATTATTAGGGATGAATATCAATCAGATTGATACCGATTACACACCTAATGAAATTTACGATATATGTAGTTCCGTTAAAAACGGTGCCAAACGACTTTTTGAAAGTCACCACAGACGTAAAGACGGCACGATTTTTCCAGTGGAAATCAGTGTGGCTAAGTTTATGTTAGGGAATGAAGAAGTCAGCAGTGCTTTTGTGCGTGATTTAACAGATCGAGTCACGCAGAAAGCCCTTAGCATAGACAATACTGAAATGCAAAAGGAATTGGAGAAGTATACCCATGATTTAGAAGAGCAGAAATTGGCCTTTGAAACCGTATTTGAAAAATCAGCCGATGGGCTTTTTATTTCTGAAGGACGGCATATTCTGGATTGTAATGAAGCGACGGTTCAACTGTTTGGCTATGCCTCGAAGGCGGAATTATTACGATTACCAAATCATGTGTTTGCGCCTAAATATCAGCCAGATGGCGAAAGTTCGCATCGTAAGGGCTTTAGAATGCTGCAAACCTGCTTAGAGAAAGGCAGCCACCGCTATGAGTGGATTAATAAAAGAGCCAATGGTGAAGAGTTTTGGTCGGATGTCGTATTGACTAGAATTGAATATTACGGTCGTCCAGTGATACATATTGCGTTTCGTGACATTTCAAAACGCAAGAAACTGTCTGCCGAAATGGTGGCGGCAAAAGAGAGTGCTCTCGAGGCAAGCCAGGCCAAGTCTGAGTTTCTGGCGACCATGTCGCATGAAATACGCACCCCTTTGCATGGTATTTTAAGTTATGCGCATATGGGTGAGAAACGCGTTGAAAATGGCGACTTAGCTAAGTTAAAACGCTATTTTGAGAATATAGAATTGAGTGCACAAAGGTTGCTACTGCTCTTTAATGATCTGTTTGATTCCGCTAAATTAGATGCTGGCGTAATGCGTTATGAGTTCAATCACCAAGATATTAGGCCTGTGGTGAAAAACTGTATTCAAGAGCAGGCTGTTTTAGCAGGTGATAAGCAGATAGAGCTCGTTCTGGTTGGACATGCGCAAATGGCTTATTTTGATGCCTCAAAGATCGCTCAGGTAATGACCAATCTGTTGAGTAATGCGATTCGCATTACGCCTGCTGGCAAAAGAATATTGATCAAAATTGAACAGCTTAGTATAAGTGAAGTACAAGTACTGGTTTCTGATGAAGGCCCGGGGATTTTAGAAGATGAATTAACGAATATTTTTGATCAATTTGTTCAGAGTCGTCAAAAGGCTGCTAATACTGGAGGAACGGGCTTGGGCTTGGCAATTTGTCGCGAGATTATTTCAGGTCATCACGGTAAAATTTGGGCTGAAAATCGTGTTAAATTAGGCCATCTATTAGGCGCGGATTTCAAGGTTATCTTACCTATCCATAAAGCGGACTGGTCTCAGGTCAAGGATTCGCAAGAGAAGGGAGAATTATGAAAACCAGACAAAGTGCCCCTATTAAACCCTATCTTTTAGTCGTCGATGATGAACCGATTAACCGCTTTATACTCGAAGATTTGATTGAAGATCGTTATGAATTGAAACTGTTAGAGAATGGTCAGTCCTGCCTCGATAGTGTTGATGAACGTCGTCCGGATTTGATTTTATTGGATGTGAATATGCCGGGCATGAATGGTTTTAAAGTTTGCCAGAGTTTAAAAGGCAGTCCACTAACGGCGGATATCCCCATTATATTTTTAACGGCAAAAGTTGCAGCAGAAGATGAGCGATTGGGTCTGGCATTAGGCGCTGTCGATTATATTACCAAACCTTTTACTGAGAGCATTTTACTGGCACGTATTAAAACGCATTTAAGCCTACATCAAACCCAAAAATTACTAGAAAAGAGTCATGCGCTCCTTAAAAAAGAACGTGATTATATTGAGTACATTATGCTGTCAATGCGAGATGACCATCGCTTTGTTGACGAACAACTCACGACCTTAATTGCGCCGGTTGAAGAAAGTAATGGTGACTTGATTTTATCTGCGCGTGCTAAAAATGGCCATCGACATATTTTATTAGGAGACTTTACTGGCCATGGAATCACTGCGGCAGTGGCTGGCCCTTTGGTCAGTTCATTGTTTTATTCTCAAGTGGAGGAAGGCATAGCTTTAAATGAGACGGCTGCGCGAATTAACCATGAACTTTACCAGAAGTTACCGCCTGAAATTTTTATGGCCGCTATTTTGATTGATTGGGACGTAGAGCATAATCAATTACAGATATGGAATTGCGGCATGCCAGCCTTGTTGCATTATAGAAATGGTGTCTATTTAGACTCATTTAAGTCGGATGGATTGGCGCTGGGGATTGTCGATTGTTTTTTTGCTGGGACCAAGCCCAAATTGATTGAAGTTAGCTCTGGGGATGTGTTTTTCGGTTATTCGGATGGGGTGCAAGATGTGCTTTCTGAATCGAATGAACGTTTTGGATCGAAGAGGGTTCAGGGCTTGCTTGAGGTCTTATTAGCGCAAGGTTTCGCTTTAGAGTACGTACTGAATGTACTCGAAACTTATGCAGGTGAATTAAGCCTTCAAGATGATGCGACCTTAATGCAGCTGCAAATACCTTAAAAATTCGAAGCGCAAACTTTATTATGATGGCTATTGTTTAAACGGTTCATTACGGCTTCTCGCGCTAAGCCATCGGCGATGGTATTGCCCTTATTGCCATTGTGCCCCTTGACCCACTGCCAAACCACTTGGTATTGAAGGGTTAACTGCTCCAATTTCTCCCAGAGGGATTGATACTTCACGGGATTACCCGATTTATGAACCCATTGGTTGGTACGCCAGAGATGAATCTTTTCAGTCAGGCCCTCTATCAAAATACGAGAATCGGTAAAGAGCGTCACTTGGCAGTTTGGGTCATCGCTATCGACTTTATCATGCAGTTGATCGAGTGCATTCACAGCCGCCTTAAGTTCCATTTCCAAACTAGATGTCTGTTTTTGCCAATCAGAAACCCGTTGAATTTCTTTATTCTGTTTGAAAATAACGGAACCCCAACCGCCTACATCGAGCTTTTCAAAATAACCACCATCGGTATAGATATCAATGTTTAACGGTTCTTTATTGCTCGATGGTTGGCTGGGAGAATGGTTTATCAAGGCATCTCACCAAGGGTAAGTGGTAAGTTATTATCAATGCCATACTCTTGCATAGACGCATCATAAAGTTTGACGTGCATGAAATTTAGGCTGTCTAACATTGAAATAAGACGTGCGGCACGGTGCCCTGAATGACAGTAGACAATAATCGTTTGGTTTTTGTCTTCAATCCCCAGGGTTTTCAGCTGGGCTAATAAGCTATTTGATTCGACTTGGCGAAAGCCATTTAACGTGTCGACGGCCAAAGACCATTCAAAGAAAATGGCACCTGGAATATGACCACTGCGCTTCTGCTTTGGATGACCGATGTATTCAGCGTGTGAACGGCTATCAATCAATAATACGGACGGATCTTTCAACGCCTTGAGAATATCAGATTTGTCTGCTGTCAAGGCATCTGTGAGATGGGAGTCGGGTTCCGGGTAAATCGTTTTAGCCGGGCGCTTAGGCAAGGCTTGAGTGACTTTGAAGCCTTTTAGAACCCACGCGACAGTGCCACCATCTAAAATATTGACCTTATTGTGCTTGAGCTTTTTGAGTTCCCAATAGAGTCGACTGGCGTTCATATTGCCCATGTCATCATATAACACGATGTGCGTATCTGGACTGATCCCAAGTTGTGAGAGCACTTTACTCATATAAGTTACGCCCCCACTTAAGGCCAGAGCATTTTGCGGTTTGATGAGCCAATCATAGTTCATCCAAAGGGCATTCTCGATATGGAATTTTTGATAGCTGGTTTGCGAGCTTAAGTCTATAAACAGGACGTTTTTCTGGTTTTTCTGTGCCCATTCCGGCGTGACAAAAACGGAGTCTATCGGGTTGGAACTGGGTGAAGCATAGGCACTTAGAAAGGCGCTGCTTAAGAAGGTGAGTGCCAAAATTGAGAGTAGTTGAGGGAATCTAGTGAGCATATTGACTCTCAAGTTTTTATTTAAGGAGTAACAGTTGTAAGTTGCGCAAATATTCTTGTTCGTCTGGCTCCACTTGATCGCGTTGTGCAATCCATAAAGACTCCCCTAAACATTCCATCATTGCATGTTCCGTGTCATGCACATCTCGTAGTTTTTCACCTAGCTGCTGATACACGGCTTGAATACCGACGGGACGATCCATTGAGACTTGCTCTTGTAGGCCTAAGTGCATGCCCATGTGGAGAAAAGGATTGGTTTCGCCATCCTCGGGTTTATATTCATTCCCTAGGTGCTTTTCATTGCTGAGCATCGAATGATATTCAGGATGCAGTTCAATCACCCGAGCAACCATCTGCTCCATGGCATCCATTGGCAGACCAAAGCGGGCTTTCTGCCAAGTATCCACATAAAACTGGCGTAATTTGTCTCTTTCAGAGGTATAAAACATAATGTTGTGTCTTTAAATTTAACTAAAAAATCAATCTCACCAGGCCTGGTCAAATCTGTTTTGCTATAAATGTTTATAAACTATTAATGCTTAAATGGGTACTACCAGCACTATTTACAAGCTAAACTTCGGTTTTGTCTTTATATTCGCATAAGTCATAAATACAACACGCTCCGCAACGCGGTTTACGCGCAACACACGTATATCGACCATGCAAAATCATTAAATGGTGCGCTGGAATGAGATATTGCTTAGGAATGTTTTTAAGGAGTTTTTTCTCAACTTCTAAAACATTTTTACCGGGGGCTAATTTAGTGCGGTTTGAGACCCTAAAGATATGCGTATCGACCGCCATAGTGGGCTGACCGTAGGCGGTATTTAACACCACATTAGCGGTTTTTCGGCCAACCCCCGGTAGGGCTTCTAACGCTTCTCGGTTATCCGGAACCACTGAGTTATGCAGTTCTACCAGCATTTTACAGGTCTTAATGACATTCGCCGCTTTGGTATTAAACAGACCAATGGTTTTGATGTAGCTCTTTAAACCCTCTACGCCTAATGCATAGATGGCTTCAGGCGTATTGGCGACCGGAAACAGTTTATCCGTGGCAATATTGACGCCTTTATCGGTGGCTTGCGCCGATAAAATAACGGCAATCAGTAACTCGAATGGTGTGCTGTAATTCAGTTCAGTTTCTGGATTGGGGATGGCCGCACTTAAGCGCTCAAAGATTTCTAGGCGGTTTTGTTTATTCATAAGCTACTCATAAATAGATTAGAAAGCATCACTTATTGACCTACTTTAATGGGTGAGCTGACTGAGACTTGAATACCTATGTCTTTCCCCAAGGGATTTTTTTGCTTAGCGATTTTTTTAGCATCTATATAGTTCTTAAAGGCAATCAACAAGCCTAAACCAATGAAAGCCCCGGGCGGTAGAACAGCTAATAACACGCCTTGGTAATCATCGCCAAAATGCAGGGTCCAATCGCGTGCGCCTTCACCGAACATGAGGTAGGCTTGGTCAAACAACGTGCCGTTACCAATCATTTCACGCAATGCGCCCAATAAAACCAAGATGAATAAAAATCCTATCCCCATAAAGAAACCATCCACAATGGCCTTATCGACGGTGTGTTTCGAAGCATAGGCTTCAGCACGGCCTAAGATGGCGCAGTTAGTCACAATCAACGGAATGAATATACCCAAAATACCGTGTAGGGTATGAAAGTAGGCGTTCATTAATAGATCGATTATGGTCACAGCGGTGGCGATAATGGCGATAAAGACCGGGATACGAATTTCATCGGAGACATGGTTACGAATCAGCGACACTAGAATATTTGACATCAGTAAAACGAAAAGCGTGGCCAGGCCTAAACCCAGTCCATTCACGGTGTTGTTGGAAACAGCAAGCAGTGGGCATAAACCCAGTAAGGCCACCAGTGCTTGGTTATTTTTCCACAAGCCGTTGTCCATAATCCCTTTGTATTCTTGCCAACGTGATTTTTTGTCGGTGTTGTCTGGCAGAACAGCTGCGGAATCACTCATGACATCATTGCTAGATGAATTGCTCGATAAATTACTCATATAAAGTCTCTCCGTGTTCATTGATGAACATTAGGGCTTTTTTAACCGCGCCGACTACCGCGCGTGGTGTAATGGTTGCGCCAGTAAATTGATCAAAATCCCCACCATCTTTTTTAACTGCCCAACGTGAATCATTGTCATCTCTAACACTGCGGCCATTGAATTCAATAATCCATTTGTTCTTTTGAATTTCGATTTTATCGCCCAGTCCGGGTGTTTCCTTATGTTTTAAAACACGTACACCAGAGACGCGGCCATCGGGCAAGGCAGCGATTAACATAGTGATATCACCACTATAACCATTTGGTGCTGTAGCGGTAAAAATAAGCCCAGCAGGTTGCTTATTTTTTCGGGCTCTATAAAAGGTGACCGGATTTTCTGTGCCCAATAGGGCTAAAGTTTGTGGATTTGAGATTTGCAGAGTATCGGTCAGCGGGTCATTGTCATATGAGTCGACCGGTAACACCTGATGGAAAGTGTTGAGCAGAGTCTGTTTTTCGGCCGACGTAATCACGGGCGAAGTGAAATGGCGTACCGTGAGTAACAGCACAATACTGATCAAGACAAATAGGCTCAATTTATAGGCAGAGCCAAACATGCTTTTCATTAAGGCATTCATGGTTGTTTGCTGGGAAGAGGTAGGTTTATTCATCAGTCATAACCCTAGCGTTTATGACCGAATACACGCGGTTGCGTATATTGGTCGATTAAAGGCACGGCAATATTCATCAGAATGATCGCAAATGCGATGCCATCCGGAAATGCACCCCAACTACGAATCACATAAACCAAGACGCCAATCCCACAGGCAAAAATAAAGCGGCCTTTAGGCGTTGTGCTGGCAGTGACTGGGTCGGTGATAATAAAGAAGGCTGCGAGCATAGTACCGCCCGAAAGCAAGACGAAGTCGATCGGTGGATAGGTGTTGGGATCAATCGTGTGAAAGATAAACGCCATAAGCGCCAAACTGCCTAAAAATCCGACGGGAAACTGCCAGCGAATAGTGCGGCTATACAACATCCATAGTCCACCGAGCATAAACGCGATGTTAACCCACTCCCAGCTGCTAAATCCAAATAGAAAATGCAAGTCTTTATCATCTAGACTGAGAAGTGGATTAAGCGTTTCAGCTACCGTCACGCCTTGAGAAATTCCGATACGGAGTTCATTCAAGGGTGTTGCGCCGGTAATGGCATCCATAGCTATGCTTGGAATGTGTCCCGTGAACACCAATTGGACGGCATTCAGAAACCCCATGTAATAGCCACTGATTTCAGAGGGCTCAATCCACTGGGTCATTTGAACCGGGAAAGAGATGAGCAAGAAGGCATAGCCGAGCATGGCCGGATTAAATGGATTGTAGCCTAATCCACCATAAAGGTGTTTACCGAAAATCAATGCAAAGGCGCTACCGCTGGCAATCACCCACCAAGGTGCTCCGGGTGGAATACAGAAAACCAGGCCGGTAATGGTGATTAAAGCGCTCATGTCTGTAATGAAAGGCATGACAGGACGGCCTCGGAGTTTAAGCATGACATATTCGACCAGTAACATCGTTACGACCGCTATCAACCATTGCACAACAATTCCAAAGCCAAAAAGATAGATATGAACCAGTAGCGCAGGAAAGGCTGCAACCTGAACCTGGAGCATCAACTTACGGACATTTTGATTGTTATGTGCGTACGGTGAGGATGAGAGTGTCGGTTGACTCACTTAGTTTGTCTCCTGTTGTTTAGCTTGGCGTTCGCTAGCACGCTTACGCGCAGCTTCAATCGCTTTTTGACGTTTGTCTTGGATTGTATCATCAACCACTTTAGTTGGTTTTTCGGATGCCGCCGCTGCTTGGACACGCTGTTTTTTAACGGCCGCACTATCAGCACTCATCTCAGCTTTACGGGCCGCTTCATTCTCCGAAGCAGTAGAAGGGGATGTTGTGCTTAGGGTTAAATCAGTGGTTTGTGCAGCCAGTGACTCACCTGTGACACCAGAATTTTTGGCAGGCGTTCGTTCTTTAGCGGCAGTTTCAGATGTTTTATTAGGTGTGTCATTAGACTCCGGGGTATTACTTTTAGCTGCTTGTTTTTTAGCTAGAGCACGTTTTTTGGCGGCAGCCATCGCAGCATTTTTAGCAGCTGTCTTAGGGTTCTTTTCAGATCCTGCGGCTTCACTGGCTTTTTGAGCGGCTTCGATAGCTTTTCTACGTGCGGTTGGCATCTTTTCTTGAGTAGGTGTCTCTGGCGACTGAAGTCCTGAATCAGACTCGCCACTGTCAGCCGTCGAATCGCTCTTTAACTTGGCCGCACGTCGAGCGGCTGCCGCTCGAGCCGCCGCAGCTGCTGGACTAGGCTTTTGAGTGGGTGTAGCAGATTCACCCGCCAGGGCTAACTTATCAGCGGTTTGCTTTTTAACCGCATCTTTTTTCGCTTGAAGACGTGTCTCGCGTTCCTGTTTTTCACGCTCAATGCGTGCCAGTCTAAATTCATGGCGTTGTTTAGCGAGTTCAGCCGCTTTGGCCTCTGCATGAATGACTTTAATCTCGGACTTAGCGTGGCGGTAGTATTGCACTAATGGAATATGGCTTGGGCAAACATAACTACAGCAACCGCATTCTATACAGTCGGCCACATTGAGTTTTTCAACCTTATCAAACTCGTGCGCTTGGCTGTGCCAATACAATTGCTGCGGCAGTAAGTTCACAGGGCAAGCATCCATACATTCACCGCAACGAATACAAGGCATTTGCATTTCGGTCGGTTCAGGCGGATTGGCCAAAATACAGTTAGTGGTTTTAATCACCGGCACTTGATTATCTTGGACTTGGAAGCCCATCATAGGCCCTCCCATAACGAGAGGGTAATTAATCTCAGTTTTAGGTTGGGCAGCATTCGCGAGAGCGGCAAAAGGTGTGCCTATTAAGGCTTGTATATTAAACGGCGAATTTAAACCTAAACCAGAAACCGTTACCAGTCGTGACGTAAGGGGTTCACCCAGTATGACGGCGCGATAAATAGCAGCATAGGTGGCAACATTCATCATTATCAGACCCAAATCCACGGCATGCAGGTGGTTAGGTATTTCAATGCCGATCAACTCTTGGATAAGCTGCTTTTGACCGCCCATCGGATAAACGGTTTGTACCGTATGAATTTCTACCAGGGTGCCAGCAGCGGCGGCTTGCATCGCTTTAATGGCTTCTGGCTTATTGGATTCGATACCACAAAGGACTTTATTTGTCCCTAATGCCTCGGCAACCATGACCGCGCCTTGAATGATTTCGGCCGCTTTGGTTTGCATGAGTAAATCATCACAAGTGATAAATGGCTCGCATTCTGCACCATTAATCAGGAGTGTGTGAACCTTGCCTTTTTCTTTAGGTAGTTTGGCATAGGTGGGAAAACCTGCGCCCCCCATGCCAACAATACCAGCATGGAAAAGGATATCTTTAATGGCTTGGGGAGTCGTCGGCGGTTTGCCATTAACCTTTAAGACATTGTCGATAGCGATGTCTTTGTGGTCAGGTTTGATGACGATTGACATCGCTTTAAGGCCAGATGCATGTGGCAATGCGTAGGGTTCTATAGCCTCGACAAAACCTGAAGTCGGTGCGTGAACTGGCACCACCAACGCTTTGTTGGCATCTTTATGCGATTGCGCAATGAGTTGGTTTTTTTTGACGTAACTACCGACTTCAACCAACAGTTCTGCTGGCTGACCCACTTGCTGTTGTAATGGTAGGATTAAACGATCCGGGATCATGGGCGGACGAATGGGTTGGCGCAAAGACAAAGATTTATTATATTGTGGAAAAACGCCGCCATGAAATTTGTATAACCAGCGTTTGGCAACTGGATAAACTAAGGCAATTTTTTGGATTAAACGTTGGGTCAGAGAAATGTTCATTTCTCACTTCCCTGGCTTACGATGATCGCAGTGTCCGCTGGGTCAGGCCATTTCCAGTTGGCAGTGGTGGTTTCGGCGGGACGCATTTCAATACAGTCCACTGGACAAACCGGTACACACAAATCACAGCCAGTACACTCTGATTGAATCACGGTATGCATTAGCTTGGTTGCCCCTAAAATAGCATCCACAGGGCAGGCTTTGATACATAAAACACAGCCAATACAAATATCCTCATCAATAAAAGCGGTTGTTTTTATTTGGGTATCTTCATCCGGGGCATTCATTTCCTTGGGTTCAAGGCCTGTGATCTCTGAAATGAGAATCATGACTTCAGTGCCACCTGGAACACATAAATTGACCTCGGCTTCACCTTCCGACAAAGCATCTGCATAAGGTTTACAGCCTGGATAACCACATTGACCACATTGTGTTTGCGGTAAAACCTTATCAATCTGTTCTGAAAGTGGATTACCTTCTACCTTAAAGCGGATAGCCGCATAACCTAGGAGTAAACCAAATAACAGCGCCAGGCCGATAAAGATAATAAGTGCTTCAATCATAGATTCTACCAGGCCTGCCTATACCAATCCGCCAAAGCCCATAAAGGCCATGGACATCAGTCCTGCGGTAATCAGCGCAATCGGCGCTCCTTTAAAAGGGCCTGGTACATCGGCGACATCGATACGTTCTCTAATAGAGGCGAATAGCACCATGACTAAAGTAAATCCAACAGCCGCCCCAAATCCAAATACGGCAGATTCAATGAAATCATTTTTCTCACCGACATTTAATAACGCCACACCAAGTACGGCACAGTTAGTGGTGATTAACGGCAAGTAGATGCCGAGTACTTGATAAAGCGCAGGGCTGGTTTTATGAATCGCCATTTCAGTAAAACCGACCACAGCGGCAATCGCTAGAATAAAAGCGATGGTTTGTAGATATTCCAAACCGAAAGGTTGCAGTAGATAGGTGTAGATGATGTAACTTAAAACCGATGAAAGGGTCAGAACAAAGGTGGTCGCTAACCCCATGCCTAAAGCGGCATCGGTTTTTTTAGACACACCCATAAAAGGACAAAGTCCTAAGAACTTAACCAATACGAAGTTATTGACGAGCACAGTGCTAATCAATATCAAAACGTAATCTTGCATAGGTTGTTATCCTTTTATAAGCGAATTATAAGTTCGATATAACCGCGGTGGTCAGTGATTAAAGCTGAATTATTTAACACGCATACCAGGCGTTGCACCATCGTCCGGAGACAAAATATACAAGTCACTGCCACCTGGGCCAGCCGCCAATACCATGCCTTCAGACATGCCAAAACGCATTTTACGCGGTGCTAAGTTGGCGACCATTACCGTAAGCTTGCCTATTAACGCTTCCGGTTCGTAGGCAGATTTAATGCCTGCAAACACTTGGCGCTGTTCAAAACCAATATCCAAAGTTAATTTGAGTAACTTTTTGGCATCAGGCACGGCTTCAGCATGAATGATTTTCGCGATACGTAGATCAATCTTGGCAAAGTCATCAATACTGATTTCCTCGGCAAGCGCATCGAACTCAGGTTTTACGACAGCTTCCTTGACGGGTTTGGTTTTTTTATCGCCTTTTTTACCATCAGGGGCTGTGCTTGCATTGTTAAGTGAGGATGCAGAAGCTTCAACCATTTTCTGGATAGGCTCCATTTCTAAACGTGTTAATAAGGCTTTGAACTTGCTGATCTCATGATTCATCAGTGGTGTCTTAATGTCTTCCCATTTGCAGTTCTTAAGATTTAAGAAAGCATTTGATTTCTCTGTCGTCACGGGTAATACCGGTGACAAATAACTCATCAAAACGCGGAATAAATTAAGACTGACGCTGACACATTCATGTAACTCAGCTTCTTTACCTTCGGTTTTAGCAAGCACCCAAGGCGCGGCCTCAGCAATGTATTCATTAGCCTTATCCGCTAGCGTCATGATTTCACGCATGGCATGACCATAATCACGTGACTCATACAGACCAGCAATTTCTTCAGATTTATCGATAAAGCTTTGATATAAAGCTGTCGTTTCAGCAGTCCATTCGTCATTAAGCTTGCCCTCAAATTTCTTCATGACAAAGCCTGCACTTCGGCTGGCAATATTGACAACTTTACCGACTAAATCTGAATTGACACGTTGGGCGAAATCTTCCAAGTTCAAATCGATGTCATCAATACGGCTGGTTAATTTGGCTGCATAGTAATAACGTAAGTATTCAGGGTTCAGGTGTTCTAAATAAGTTTTAGCCATAATGAAGGTGCCACGAGATTTAGACATCTTTTGGCCATCAACGGTTAAAAAACCATGTGCAAAGACTGCGGTTGGCGTTCTGTAATTGGCGCCTGACAACATTGCAGGCCAGAATAGAGCGTGGAAGTTGATAATGTCTTTACCAATGAAATGATAGAGTTCAGTGGTCGAATTTTCTTGCCAATATTCATCAAAATCAAGGCCTGATTTGTCACAGTAAGCCTTAAAGCTCGACATGTAACCAATCGGTGCATCTAGCCAAACGTAGAAATATTTGCCGGTTTCACCAGGGATTTCAAAACCAAAATAGGGCGCATCACGAGAGATATCCCAACCACGCAGACCACTTTCCAGCCATTCATCCAATTTATTGGCGATTTGATCCTGTAGATGACCTTCACGTGTCCAAGTTTTCAACATATCTTCAAACTGACTGAGCTCAAAAAACAGATGGTCGGTGTCTTTTTCAATCGGGGTAGCGCCAGACACGGCAGATTTTGGATCAATTAAATCCGTCGGACTGTAAGTGGCACCACAGACTTCGCAGTTATCGCCGTATTGGTCTACCGCTTTACATTTCGGGCAGGTTCCTTTGATAAAACGATCGGGTAAGAACATCTCTTTTTCAGGGTCGTAAAACTGAGAGATGGTTTTACGTGAAATGTAGCCCTTGTCTTTTAAGCGCAGGTAGATGTGTTCTGCAAGTTCTTTGTTCTCAATCGAGTTGGTGCTGTGGTAATGGTCAAATTCAACATTAAACCCTGCAAAATCAGCCTGGTGCTCATCAGATGACTTGGCAATCAAAGCTTCTGGCGTAATGCCTTCCGCTTGAGCACGCAACATGATTGGCGTACCGTGCGCATCATCAGCACAAACATAAGTACAAGTGTTGCCACGCATTTTTTGAAAACGCGACCAGATATCAGTTTGGATGTACTCCACCAAGTGTCCTAAATGAATAGGGCCGTTGGCATAAGGCAGGGCACTGGTAATCAAAATTTTTCTAGGCGTTGGTACTATATCTGACATCTGTTTTCCACTTTATTCGTAAGGGGCTTTTCTTGATGCGCGCTTGTCTATTTAAGGCGCTTAAATTAACCCATTATTATAGTCGTTTTATACCCAAAGTGTGACTCTCTTGGTCTTGAAAAAGTAGGTGGTTGAATTTGTATTGTTAAGGGTAGCTTTTGAGATGATAAACTTTGGAAAATAAAGTGCTAATATTTAGTCATTTCGCGCATTGTGCGATTTATCTCTCTGCATTATGATGAATGATTGAAAATGAATAATGCTCGCTATCAAGGTACAGTTATGAGTCTGAATACAGTGGTCAATGGAAATATCGTCACCATCTCTATTGATGGGGTTTTTGATGTCAGTGTTTATGAGCCGTTTAAAGAGTCCTGTCGCGTGCACTTAAACGATGATGTGCAGTTTGTGATTGATATGGATAACACCACTTATATGGACAGCTCTGCTTTAGGTATGTTGCTTTTATTACGTGAAAAAACCCAAGGTGATAAAGATCGCGTGAAGTTGATTAACGTAGATGAAAATGTGTTGAGTATTCTAGAGATTGCCCAATTTCAGCAGTTGTTTAATATTCAAGCGAAATCATAAAGCGGCTCAGGGGTTCTCGCCAGAGTGATGTCGCTTGTCCTGATTGCTAGATAACAAGGACAGGCGAAGAGAGATGCGGATTAATTAAGTTTTTAGTTGTCTGTTTTTAAGTGTTCTGAATCACGATATTAGGAAATAGATTGGCGTAATTACGTTTTTGGATGCCAATCGTACCGCTGATTTTGTGCGCCATAGTACGATATTTTTGCGAAATTTCACTGCTCGGGTCAGCTGTAACCGTTGGCTGACCTTGATCCGCTTCTTCACGAATTCTTTTGTCTAAAGGCAGTGAACCTAAGAATTCAACCGAATATTGTTTCGCCATATTCTCCCCTCCATGTTCTCCGAAAATCGCCTCTTCATGGCCGCAGTTACTACAAATGTGCGTGCTCATATTCTCGATAATGCCGATGACGGGAATCTCAACCTTCTCAAACATTTTGAGACCTTTTTTAGCATCGATCAACGAAACCTGCTGCGGTGTGGTGACAATTACCGCGCCAGTTACCGGGATTTGTTGTGCTAGGGTCAGTTGAACATCGCCAGTGCCGGGCGGTAAATCAATCACTAGGTAATCAAGATCTTCCCAGTTGGTCTCTTTGAGTAGCTGAGTTAGGGTTTGGGTGACAATCGGCCCACGCCAAATCATCGGTGAATCTTCTTCAATCAGCACACCAATCGACATGACTTGCAAGCCATAAGCGGTCAGTGGCTGCATGCTTTTACCATCTTTAGATTGCGGCTTTTCCTTAAGGTTTAGCATAGTGGGAATGCTTGGGCCATAAATGTCTGCATCTAAAATACCGACTTTGGCACCTTCTTGTTGTAACGCTAAAGCGAGGTTAACGCTGGTGGTGGATTTACCGACGCCCCCTTTACCTGAGGCGATGGCAATGATATTTTTAATGCCAGGTAGCGGCGCCACTCCCTTTTGAGCATCGTGGCTGACGATGACTGTTTCAAAAGTTGGGCTGACGGATTCAATGCCTTCAACCTGCCCCAGGTGATGTTTCAATGACTGTTCAATGCTCGGCCACAAGCTTTTGCATGGGTAAGGCATGGAGACCTGAAGGCTTAAATTGCCTTTTTTAAGCTGTAGGTCCGAAACCGCTTTAATGGCTAACAAGTCTTTTTGGCTGGTAGGGTCCATACAGGCTTTTAATTGGATCTCAATATCTTTTTGTAGCGTTTCAGAAATACCATTGCCAAATAGCTTATTAAATAATCCCATGTAAATTCCTTTAGGTGACCGCTACGCAACAGCGCATAACGATGTAATGGGGGTATTCTAACAGGTATGTCGAGTGGAAAAAATCCACAAAACAAAAGGTTATTCATAGCAGGTTACTAACACCTTGAGCAACCAGGCCTGGTGGTTTTAACAGCGGTTTTTAAAATAAAGAAGTTCTAGTGGCAGGTGGAGTGTTTTTTTAATCTGCTCAATCTGATGCCACTTTTAAAAAAACTCTGTGCTACTGGTGGGGGAATGATTAATACTTCTAATGATTCACCAATCATTAAAATGGTTGGTCGATTAATTTTTTAAATAAAAAATACTCAATAGGTCGTAAAATAGAAAAATACTGTAAATTACAGAAGCTAAATGGATAAAGGGGTAGTACATGGTTCATGATATCGAAGCCACTGAAGGACTTTTGCACGCTTATTTATTTGATGGAAAAGGTAGTGGTCGTTATTTGACTTGGTCAGAAGTAGAGGGTTGGGATGCTTCTATGGGGCGGCTTTGGCTGCATTTTGATTATACAAATACCTTCGTTCAGGATTGGGTGAGTAATCAGAGTGGTTTAGAGCCTGTTATTAGCCAAGCTCTGTTAACGGAAGAAACTCGACCGCGAGTGGCTGCTATCGATGATGGGTTACTGATTGCCTTACGTGGTGTCAATCTAAATCCAGGATCAAATCCAGAAGATATGGTCTCAATTCGTCTTTGGGCTAATGCTGATAGAGTCATTAGTACTCGTAAACGTACTTTATTGTCTACTCAAGATGTCTTGGCAAAATTAAAACGAGGCACAGGCCCTAAAGATAGTGCTGAGTTGATTGTTCAACTGACCGATAGTTTGATTTGGCGTATGAGTGATACGGTGGATATGCTTGAAGATAAAATGGCAGAGTTGGAAGATGGGTCGCTGTCTGAAAGCAGGTCTACTTTGCGTTTTGAACTGGCCTCCTTGCGTCGTCAAACCATTTCGTTAAGGCGTTACCTTTCACCAGAAAGAGAAGCCTTGACTAGATTAATGATTGAAAGAGTCAGCTGGTTTGATCATGATAATCATATAAAAATTCGTGAAGTGAGTGACCGGCTAATCCGGCATCTGGAAGACATTGATGCGGTAAGGGAGCGTGCTGCGGTCACACATGAAGAGCTTTTGAGTCGAATTTCTGAGCAACTTAATGAACGGATGTATGTGCTCTCAATTCTTTCAGCAGTATTTTTACCGCTTGGTTTTTTTACAGGGCTATTAGGGATTAATGTGGGCGGCATCCCTGGCGCGGAAAATACAAACGCCTTTATGATTTTTGTCGGGATTTTAATTGTGATTGTATTGTTTCAAGTGTGGCTGTTTAGACGTAATAAGTGGTTGTAATCTAAAGTTGTCATTGTGATATGATGCGCGCTTTAAACACCTTGTCACATGATTGACAAGGCCGCAAGATGCTTAACACAAGGCTTAAAGTCTTGATGTGCTTAACCTTTTATGGATACATTTAAAATGTCGGATTTATCGCTTTTTCAACTCATTTTGACGCTGGTCATTATGGTTTCTTTTGTCGTCATTAACCGTTTAAATGTCAAGGTAATGAATAGATTAGGGTTTTATAAAGGCGTGCCTGAATCCCGAATTATTAATGTTCAGAAGTATTTTAAAATACTCACATTTTTAATTGTTCTAATTGCACTCTTAGCCATTTGGGGGGTGGATTACCGTGGCGTATTGATTTTTGCATCTTCTATTATCGCTGTTCTGGGGGTTGCTTTATTTGCACAGTGGTCACTCTTATCGAACATTACTGCGGGAGTCATTATTTTCTTTGCTTTTCCGGCGAGGATAGGGGATAAGATTGAAATCATTGATGGAGCTGATGTGATTACAGGGACGATTATCGAAATTAATGTTTTTCAAATGTTATTGAGAGACGATAAAGGGTTTGATATCTCCTATCCCAATAATCTGGTTTTGCAACGTCCAGTCCGTCGACTGTTGGCGACCAGAGATGTTTCTAAAGATAAAAAAACATCTGCTTTGCAATCCCGTTTTAAAGGCCGTAGCTAATATAACGCTATTAAGACTTTATTCCGTAATTTTATTTCTTCCTGATTTCATAAAGGTTACAGGCTTCCAATAGAGCAGGCCTGGACGGCCTGATTGATAGGCACTCATGGTTATTGTGTTTTTGATGCTATAATTCCATCCCTTAATTTTATCCGCTTTAAACAATCCATATCTAAGATGAATACATTTAAATGAATGCAGCCACTCGACAATCTATTGAACAACTTCCGTCTTATTTAGCGGATCAGATCGCAGCCGGTGAAGTGGTTGAAAGACCTGCTTCTGTGGTCAAGGAGCTACTCGAAAACGCTTTGGATTCTGGCGCAACTCAAATCGATATTATGATTGAAGAGGGTGGTGAAAAATCGATTGTGGTGATTGATAATGGCAGTGGAATCCCGAAGCAAGAGTTGTTGTTAGCGGTGAGTCGACATGCCACCAGTAAAATCAAAACGGGTGAGGATTTGGCGGCGGTGGCGACGCTTGGATTTAGAGGCGAAGCACTGGCGAGTATCAGTTCAGTTTCTCGATTTGAGATGAGTAGTCGACATGAGTCGGAGAAAGCTGCGTGGCAACTTAATTCAGAAGGCGAAGGTCGTTGGAGTGACTTGAAGCCAGCGGCGGGTACGGTGGGTACACGTGTCAGTGTCGTGGATCTGTTTTTTAATACCCCGGCGAGAAAGAAGTTTCTGAGAACCGCACGTGCTGAGTTTATGCAAATTGAGCAGCTTGTTAAGCGCGTGATGTTAAGTCGTCCTGAGGTGAGTTTTAAACTCATCCATAATCAGAAAGTCACGCGGCATGTTATTGCGGTGACTGATGAGTTGAGCCTCAAAAAAAGGTTAGCGCAATTGATGGGCGCACCTTTTGTGCAGCAGTCATTGGAGATTAACTTTGAGGCTCAAGATATTAAGCTGTCGGGTTGGGTCGGTCAGCCGACCTTTAATCGCAGTCAGACTGATATGCAATATCTATTTGTAAACGGCAGAATCGTTCGTGATCGCTTGCTCTCTTACGCGGTCAAGCAGGCTTATGCAGATGTGCTTTACAATGGCCGACATCCCGCCTATTTATTGTTTTTAGAGATTCCGCATGAGCTAGTGGATGTCAATGTGCATCCGTCAAAATATGAAGTGCGTTTTGCCAATGGTCGTTGGGTGTATGATTTTTTACGCCGTTCAGTACGAGAGTCCGTGGCACGTCCGATTGCTGCTGAAACGGGCAGTGGTGTCCAGCTAGGTTCGTCAATGGATCCGGCTCAGGGTGGCCTTGCTGGACAAAATTCCTTTGGCGCTGGTTTTTCATCTGTCGGCCATTCACAAATAGATGTACAAACCGCCATGGCGTTTCAACAGCCTTATGAGGCTAGTCAGAATCCAAGCCAGGACACGCTGCAAAGTGCACAATATCAGGCGGTTTTATCGGGTGGTAATAGTTTCAATCGTAATCTACAGGATATTATTAATCAGCGCCGTCAACCGACCAGGCCTGGTGAGGTTCATGAGGCTTCATCCGAGTATGATGTTAATCAAGGGATGCCTAGACTCGGTTTTGCCAAGGCGCAAATTCACGGAGTTTATATTCTGTCAGAAAATCAGCACGGTTTGGTTTTGGTGGATATGCATGCAGCGCATGAACGGGTAGTGTATGAACGTTTCAAAACACAGTGGGCCACGGATCGTTTGGTCAGCCAGCCACTATTGGTACCGATTGCAATGGCATTGGATGAATCTCAAGTCGAGGTGTGGCAGATTAATGAAGCTGGCTTTAGTAAATTGGGCTTTGAGATTGAATTATTAGGGCCGGAGCAATTGAAAATAACCGCGGTGCCGGCTTTATTGATTAAAAGTGATGTGGTCGGTTTATTGAACGATATGATTGCCGACTTAGCGATTGCGGGGCAAACCCAGCAGGTGGAAGAGCGTATTAATGAAATGTTGTCGACCATGGCTTGTCATGGTTCAGTCAGAGCCAACCGCCAATTAACGATTCCTGAAATGAACGCCTTATTAAGAGAGATGGAAGTCACCGAACGTTCAGACCAATGTAATCATGGTCGTCCGACTTGGGTACAGATGTCGATGGGTCAGTTAGACAGTCTATTTATGCGTGGGCAATAAAGCGCACAACGCTTGAATTCACATAACAAGTTCGCTTAAACGAGTAAAAAGTTAATAAAGATGATCGAATTAGTCGAAAAATTAATCGCAAACAAGCAGTGCCTGGCGCTGATGGGGCCAACGGCCTCAGGTAAAAGTCAGTTGTCTATGGATTTGGCCAAGGTCTTACCGATAGAGATTATCAGTGTCGATTCGGCATTGATCTATCGTCAGATGGATATTGGCACCGCTAAACCAAGTGCTGAAGAAATGCTGGCCGTGCCGCATCACCTGATTAATACCCATGATCCTGTAGAAGCTTATTCGGCTTCCGAGTTTGTTGAAGATGTTCATCAACTGGTCGAGGCTATTTTTACTCGGGGGCGTTTACCCGTATTAGTCGGCGGTACTATGATGTACTACAACGCTTTACAGCAGGGTATGAATGATTTACCGCCTGCGGATGAAACCATCAGGGCGTCTTTACAAGCTATTTGGCAAGAAAATCCCGAAAGCTTACATGAACGATTGACTGAGATTGATCCTGTGTCAGCGTTACGCATTCACCCGAATGATCCTCAACGTGTGATTCGGGCCTTGGAAGTTTACGAAGTGTCTGGCAAGACCTTAACAGAGCTACGTGCCGAGCCTAAGCCTAGTTTGACTGCGTTTAGTTTGATTAAGGTCGCTTTAATTCCAGAAGATCGCGCCAGATTACATAAGCAAATTGGCAAGCGTTTTGACTCGATGCTGCAGTCTGGTTTTTTACAAGAAGTGAAAGCGCTTTACGAACGGGGTGATCTGGATGGGGATATGACCTCGATGCGTTCTGTCGGATATCGCCAGGCCTGGTTGTTTCTAGAGGGGGAGTATGATTATGAAACCTTCGTCTACAAGGGGTTAGTTGCAACCCGTCAATTGGCAAAGCGACAGTTAACTTGGCTTAGGAAAGAAACGGATTTAACGGTGATTGATCCTTATAAAACCACGCCGGAAGAACGCTTGGAGCAGGTGATGGCTTTATTGAATCACGCTTAGAAGCTCGGGTATTGGAGAATAAAAGGGCTTGATAAAAAGAATTGAAGTCGCTATGGTATGCTTTTCGCTAGATTCAGTGCTAAGTAATTTTCCAAATGCTTACGGTGTAAACTTAAAATAATAATAATAAAAATGACAATAATAAAAATAATAAAAAGGAATCATTATGGAAAGCAAGAAATCGGCTAAAGCCCTTCCAATTCAAGACCCGTATTTAAATGCGTTACGTAAAGAGCGCATTAGCGTTTCTGTTTACTTAGTCAATGGCGTAAAGCTACAGGGTAAAGTGGATTCATTTGATCAGTTTGTTGTCTTATTGAGAAGCAGTGTGACGCAGATGGTTTATAAACATGCCATTTCTACCATTGTCCCAATGCGTGACCCTAAGCCTTATGAGTCTTCAGCTGAAGATCGTGAGGCTTCTGAATCAGATTAGTCAATTGTCTGTCACAAAATTTCTCGGCCTTGATAAATAGGCATCAGCTTTTAAGGGGCTTGGTTTGACTTTAAATCGACTTTAAGTCTATTTAGGTTACTATATGGCTCCTTGAATTAAGTTCTAAAAGAGAAAACGCTTATATGGAATTATTTGATCGTCTTGAACGACGTGAATTAGAACGTGCCGTGCTGGTCCACGTTGATTTCTACAATGAATCAGATCGTGAAGACATTGATGAATTTTATGAATTGGTCGATTCTGCTGGTGCTGAAGTTTGCACCCTCCTAACCACTAAACGACAAAGACCCGATCCAAAATATTTTGTAGGTAAAGGTAAAGCAGAAGAAATTCAAGCGGCCGTAGAACTCTATGAAGCGGATGTGGTTATTGTCAATCACGCCCTAACGCCTGCTCAAGAACGTAACCTATCAACCCTGTTTGATTGCCAAGTGTTAGATCGTGTCGGTCTTATTCTCGACATATTTGCGCAACGCGCACGTTCCCATGAAGGTAAGCTTCAGGTTGAATTAGCCCAAATGAAGCGTATGTCTACCCGTTTGGTAAAAGGCTGGACGCATCTAGATAGACAGGGTGGTATTGGTGCTCGTGGTCCAGGTGAAACACAGTTGGAATCGGATAGACGTCTGGTTCAGGTACGGATTAAGTCTTTAGAAGCTAAAATTGAGAAAGTGCGTAAGCAGCGTGGTCTCGGTCAGCAGGCGCGTAAACGTTCAGAAATTCCTATTATTACTATAATTGGTTATACCAATGCCGGAAAGTCGACATTGTTTAATCAAATGACCTCTGCCAATGTTTATGCAGAAGACCGTTTGTTTGCAACCTTAGATTCTACTTTACGTCGTGTTCATCTTCCTGGAGCGGGTAAGGTTATTTTTGCAGATACCGTTGGCTTTATTCGACATATTCCGCATGATTTAGTGACGGCATTTCGCTCAACCCTAGAAGAGACTCGTGAAGCGGATTTATTAGTCCATTTGGTGGATGCTTCTGATCCGAATAGAGACGAAAAAATTAGCGATGTACACGATGTCATCGCCGAAGTAGGGGCCGAATCTGTCCCACAGTTATTGGTGTTTAATAAAATTGATCGATTAGAACCAGCAGTCATGCCTAAAATTGACCGTGATGAGGCTGGCGTACCACAACGAGTTTGGGTTTCTGCGAAAGAAGGCGATGGGATTGATATGTTGCTCGAAGCTGTTGCCTCATTCTTCAAGGGCGCGTTTTTAACGGTTTCACTCACTCTGAAGGTGGAGGCTGGTAAAAAGAGAGCAGATCTTTATTCTCTGGGGACCATTTTGGAAGAAGGCTTTGATGAAGAGGGTAATAGCCTCTTTAAAATGTCTTTGACTCACCAAGAGTGGAACGCGGTCAAAGATTGGCCGGAACTGCTTAAGGCAGAAGTGTTATCCTAGAGTTTTTACGGTATGAGTAATACCACTAATTCACAGAACTATATTGTCTATAAATTATTTTAATAGGTGACTTTTAGTGCCAACCTAACTAGAATAATCAAATTGTGTCTGCAAAATTTTCGATTTAAAATCCCGCTTTAGGGTTTGGATCAAAACAGCAGACAAGTTTTTACTTATAAAGCGTAAAACAAAATTAATTTTTAAAATTATTTGTTAAAGCATGGAGATGTTTGAATGGCTTGGAACGAACCAGGTAAGTCCGGACAAGATCCTTGGGGTAACTCAGGAAACAATGGGGGTGGTGATAAAAAACCACCTAAGAAACAGAGTAATGACGATATTGATGTATTGTTGAAAAAGGCTCAAAGCGTCTTCGGTGGCGCGGGTAAAAAATTCGGCAGTGGTAGTGGCGGCGGAATCGGCGGAATCGGTGGTTCTGTCATTGCAGGTGTTGTTGGGGTTGTTTGGCTACTTTCTGGTATCTACATTGTAGATCCAGCAGAGCGTGGTGTTGTGACTCAGTTCGGTGCTTATGTTGAAGAAACTAAAGCCGGTCCCCATTGGCATATTCCATATCCGATTGAAGCGGTACGTATCGTCAACGTCGATCAAATCAGAACAGCTGAAATCGGTTACCGTTCTGACAGTAATCGAAGTGGCAGTGTTCCAACGGAATCTCTGATGTTGACTAAAGATGAGAATATTGTTGATTTAAAAATCGCGGTTCAATATCAAGTTGAAAGTGCGAATCAATATTTGTTTGATATCTCAGATCCTGATTTAACATTACGCGCCGTGGTAGAAAGTACCCTGCGTGAAGTTGTGGGTCAAAATACAATGGATTTCGTCTTAACAGAAGGCCGTAATGAAGTTGTCTCTCGTGTGCAAAGCTTAACCCAAGAACGTTTAGCGGCTTATAAGACAGGTTTAATTGTCACCAGTGTTAACTTGCAAGACGCTCAACCGCCTGAGCAAGTACAGTCTGCATTTGCGGATGTTGTTAAGGCGCGTGAAGATAGAGAGCGTGTTATTAATGAAGCTGAAACGTACTCAAACGACATCTTGCCTAAATCTCGTGGTCAAGCAGCGCGTGAACTTGAAGAAGCCAGTGCTTATCACGATCGTGTGATTGCTCAAGCAACTGGTGAAGCATCACGTTTTACGAGTATTGTAAAAGAGTACAAAAAGGCACCTGAAGTAACGCGTAATCGTCTATATATTGATGCCGTTTCTCAAGTGTTAAGTAATACCAGTAAGGTTTTTGTTGGTTCTGATAGCAGTAACAACCTGTTATATCTTCCTTTAGATAAAATGGTAAGCCAAGGTTCATCAGCACCGCTTCAAGCACCTCAGCAGATGGCACCAGCAACCACTTCAAGCAATACTAATCAAAATAGTAACGTGAATAATTCAGGTCAAAAAACCAATATTCGTGATTACTTAAAAAATAGGGAGCTACGTTAATGAAATCGGTCTTTTCAATATTAGTAGCTGCAGTTTTATTTGTAGCCAGTAGTTCCGTTTATGTTGTCAACCAGTGGGAAACCGGCGTTGTGCTTCGATTAGGTGAAATCGTTGAAGCGGATGTTGAGCCTGGCTTACACTTCAAAACGCCTTTTATCAATAACGTACGTAAGTTTGATTCACGTCTACAGACGTTGGATGCGGCACCTGAACGTTATTTAACCAGCGAAAAGAAAAACTTAGTCGTTGATTCATTTGTTAAATGGCGAATCAAAGATGTCGAAAAGTTCTATACCACTATGAATGGTGACAACCGTCAGGCGGGTATGAAACTAGGCCAGATTGTTAAAGATGGTTTACGTGCAGAGTTTGGTAATCGTTCGGTGAAAGAGGTTATCTCTGGTGAGCGTGTCGAGATTGCACAAAAAATTAAAGCCACGACAGCGAGTGCTGCAAGTTCATTTGGTATTGAGATTGAAGATATTCGTATTAAACGAATTGATTTAGCCAAAGATATCAGTGAATCGGTTTACCGTCGAATGGAAGCAGAACGTAATCGTGTCGCTAAGGATCTAAGATCGAAAGGATCTGAGTCGGCTGAAAAAATTAAAGCCGATGCGGATCGCCAAAGAGTAGTTATTTTGGCAGATGCTTATAGTGAAGCTGAAATTTTACGCGGTAAAGGCGATGCAACCGCCGCAGAGATTTATGCAAAAGCGTATAACCTTGATGCTGAATTTTACAGTTTTTACCACAGTATCAATGCTTACAAAAACTCGTTTACCGATAAGTCAGATATCATGCTAGTAGATCCTAAGTCTGATTTCTTCAAGTACTTTAATCAGTCAACGAAGTAAGTTAACTCAATAAAAGGAAGGTGGGGTAACCCACCTTTTTTGTGTGATTATGTTAGAAACAGCCTTGATTTCAGCCCTTGCTTTAGTATTTATACTTGAAGGTTTATTGCCTTTTATGTTCCCAAAGTTTTGGCGAAAGATGATGTCAGAGGCCACTTTATTAACCGAAAAGCAATTGCGGTTAATGGGGTTGGTCTCCATCTCGATCGGTCTAGCTGTTTTAATGTTTTTCACCGCATAGTACCTTTCAACGTATTTGAACGGGCGACAGGAAAATTTTCCTCCCCCTTGATGTTTCAGGTACGAACGATTGAAACGTGTTCAGAAATAATTGATTCAATAATTAATTTATTAGAACCGAATCATCAGAATTTAAGTGATTAGAAAGAAGTTTTTAAAATGCAGCAATCGACTTGGTTTACACCTGAAGGTTTAGAAGATCTTCTTCCACCACAAGCCCAAAAATTAGAATCTTACCGTCGTCAGTTAATCGATGGCTTCCACCTGTCAGGTTATGACTTGGTGTTGCCACCCATTGCTGAATTCACGGATTCACTTTTGACTGGAACGGCACGCCATATGGCGGTTGATACTTGTCGCTTTACCGATCAGGAAAGTGGTCGAATGATGGGCGTTCGTGCAGATATGACACCGCAAGTGGCACGTATTGTCAGTAACCGTTTGAAAGCCTCAGACGCTATTTCACGTCTGTGTTATTCCGGTGAAGTTCTAAAGACTCGAAACAATAAAGCCAAGGGTTCGCGTAGCCCGATTCAAGTCGGTGCTGAACTCTTCGGGCATTCGGGTGTTGAAAGCGATATCGAAATCATCGAGCTGATGCTAGAAAGCATGCAGATTATGAATCTGAATGACATAAAGTTAAGCTTGGGTCATGTTGGTATCGTGGATGAGTTAATCTCTTTAGCGGGATTTGATGAAGATCAAGCAATCGAATTGATTGATATCCTAGAGCGCAAAGCAATCCCTGAATATGAAAGTTTTATTGCTAATACGCCATTGCAAAGCAATGTGAATGATGCCTTTAAGCTTTTACTGACCTATTGTGGTGATGCAGAAGCGGTGATTGCTGTAGCGCAAACGCAGTTGTCTCCTTTATCATCTGTTTTAAGCGATGCTTTGACCAGGCTAGCGACTGTAATCGATCATTTGAAAACGACGCATGCGGTTGCCATTCATTTGGATTTAGCAGATATTCGTGGATACCAATACCATACGGGTGTTATTTTCGGCTGTTACGCGGCGGGTGGAAAGCTTCAACCGATTGCAAAAGGTGGGCGTTATGACAATATTGGTTCTGATTTTGGATTGGCGTTACCAGCAACAGGATTCAGTCTTGACTTGCGAGATGCCTTGGATTTATTAGCACCAATAAGTAACTTAGAAAAAGAGACTGTTTATGCGCCTTATCAAGCGGATAAGGCGCTACAAAACAAAATTACAGAATTGAAAGCTCAAGGTGTTAAAGTCGTTAAATCTTATGACTTAACCGAGTTGCAAGAGGGTGACCAGTGGTTGTCTAATGCCTCAAGTAAATGGACTATTGAGCGCGTTTAAAACGCCTAAGTCTTGTGATATAGAATTTATTAAAATTTTAAGAAGTGGTTAAGAAGTAGTTTTATGACAAAACGAAATATTGTAGTTGTCGGCACTCAATGGGGTGACGAAGGTAAAGGTAAGATTGTGGATCTGTTAACAGACAGAGTCGCAGCAGTTGTTCGCTTTCAAGGCGGACACAATGCAGGTCATACTTTGGTCATTGATGGCAAGAAAACGGTTTTGCATCTGATTCCTTCAGGAATCTTGCGTGAAGAAGTTGAATGTTTCATTGGTAATGGGGTTGTTTTAGCACCTGATGCACTTGAAAAAGAGATGAATCAACTGGAAGACACTGGACTAAAGGTTCAACAACGTCTTAAAATTAGTGATGCATGTCCATTGATTCTTGACTACCATGTCGCTTTAGATGTTGCGCGTGAATTAGCGCGTGGGAAGAAAGCTATTGGTACCACTGGTCGTGGTATTGGGCCAGCCTATGAAGATAAGGTAGCGCGTCGCGGCTTACGCGCCGGTGATTTTAAAAACATGGTTCAGTTCAAGGCGAAATTGGCTGAAACATTGGCTTACCACAATTACATGATTGAACATTACTACAAAGCAGAACCAGTCTCTTTTGATGTGCTTTGGGAAAAATGTGAACGCTACAGCAAAATGATTGTGCCAATGCTAGCAGATATTCCTAGTCTGATTGCCGCTTACAATGCTGAAGGTAAAAACCTGATGTTTGAAGGGGCGCAAGGTACCTTGTTGGATATTGATCACGGTACCTATCCTTATGTCACTTCTTCAAATACCACTGCTGGCGGTGCCTCAGGTGGTGCGGGTATTGGTCCAAATCAACTAGATTATATTCTTGGGATTACCAAAGCTTACGCGACACGTGTCGGTTCAGGTCCTTTTCCAACAGAGTTAGATTATAACTGTGATACGGATATCGGCGATCCTATCGGTAAAGAGTTAGGCAATCGTGGTCATGAGTTTGGTGCGACGACTGGGCGTCAGCGTCGTTGTGGTTGGTTTGATGCGGTGGCGTTACGTCGTTCGGCACAGATCAATGGTCTGAATGGTATGTGTTTAACTAAGTTAGATGTCATGGATGAGTTAAAAGAGATTAAAATTTGTGTCTCCTATACTCAAAATGGCCAAATCATCATGCTACCACCTGCAAGTGCGGATGAGTATGAGTTGTGTACGCCTAACTATGTCTCCATGCCTGGTTGGAACACTTCTACGGTTGGCACTGATTCTTTTGATGGGTTGCCAATCCAAGCGCAAGAGTATATTCGTTTCTTAGAAAAAGAAGTGGGTGTACCGGTTTCAATTTTATCAACGGGGCCAGATCGTTCTGAAACCTTAGTGATTACTGATCCCTTTGTTTAGAAATCTGCTTTAGACAATCGTTTGATTGAAATAAAAAACCGAGTGTTAAAGCTCGGTTTTTTTATGTCTAGAATTAATGTATTGAACAATAAAAAACATAATTTTCAACTAAGCCTATCTCAGTTAAGTTCAATGTACAAGGCGTCTAAAACGTCGCCATATTGTGGGAATTCCAATAAATAGATTTACTGAGTGGTCACGAAAATAAATAAAGCCAACCAAAATTACTTGAATTGGATGAAATAGGTGAAAGAAGGCGCTGACATTGGTATCATAGGCTCTATTTTTCATAGTTAACCAGAACAAAGGATTCATCATGTTGCAAAGTATTCGTAGTCACGCTCAGGGGTGGATTGCTTGGGTGATTGTCGGATTGATTATCTTAACCTTCGCGTTATTTGGTATTGATCAATATGCGCGTGGCGACAAGGTTGTTGTCGTGGCCGAAGTGAATGGCGAAAACATTACCGGAAATGCTTTTTTAACCCTATACAACCGCCAAAAAACCCGTCTTCAAGAGCAGTTTGGTGATATGTATGACCAGGTGGTTAAAGACGATGAACTTCGCGAACAGGTTTTAGAATCTTTAGTAGAGTCAGAAGTGATGCGCCAGTGGGCAAATGATAATGGAATGATGATCAGTAATCAGCAATTGGCCTCTGCGATTCATTCTGCAAGTGTCTTTCAGCAAGATGGTCAATTCTCAGAAAAGATTTATGAAGAAGTCTTACTGCGTAATGGTTTAAATATTGCACGTTTTGAATACGAACAACGTCAATTTCTTTTAGAAAACCAGTTCCGTTCATTGATTAACAGTTCTCGTTTTGCGACGGATTACGAAGTCAATCAACTTGCAGAGTTACAAGGGCAAGAACGCGAAGTTAGCTATTTACGTATTGATCAGCGTCCATTCTTGAAAACAGTTCAAGTTACAGATGAGCAAGTCAATGCTGTATATCAAGCCCATTTAACGGATTACGTTGAGCCAGAAAAAGTATCAGTAGATTACGTCGATTTGTCTCAAGCGGAAATCGCCAAGGGTATTGCGGTTAATGATGAAATCATTGCCGCGTATTATGATGAAAATAAGTCAATGTTTACCTTGCCTGAGAAACGTCATGCAAAGCATATCCTGATTTCTTTAGAAGCCGATACTGCAGAGGCAGAAACCGCAGCCCAGGCTATTTTGACAGAAGTTCAGGCTAAGATCGCGGCGGGTGAATCATTTGAAGCCTTGGCTAAAATCTATTCTAAAGATCCAGGTTCCGCGAATTCGGGTGGGGATTTAGGTTCATTTGAACAAGGTATGATGGTGCCTGAGTTTGATGAAGCGGTCTTCTCAATGGAAATCGGTCAAGTCAGTCAGCCTATTAAAACGGACTTTGGTTATCATTTGATCAAGTTGGAAGGCATTGATGCTAAACAAGCTCAAGCACTTGAGGTGGTTAAAGCGGATGTGACTCAGCAATATAAGATGCAAGAAGCAGAGCGTCAGTATTTTGAGCTTTTAGAGCAACTTAATACGATTGCCTATGAACAGTCGGATAGTTTAGAGCCGGCTGCTGATGCAATTGGTTTAAAAGTTCAGACCTCAGAAATGTTCAGTCGTGACGGTGGTCCTGGTGATATTTTATCGAATGGTAAAGTACAACTGGCTGCCTTCTCTGAAGAGCTATTAAAAGAACATTTAAACAGTGCCGCTATTGAACTATCTGCAAACCGTTCGGTGGTGATTAGAGTTAATCAGCATCAAGAAACGCGTCAGAAATCACTGGATGAAGTTTCAGCGGGCATTAAAGAGCAGTTGGTACGTGAAGCGGCTATTAAGCAAGCAGCTGCTTTAGGTCAAGTTCTAATGGCTAAAGTACAGGCCGGTGAGAACCCAGAATCATTGATACAAAATGGCGTAGAGTGGAACAGTGCGGGTTGGATCGAACGTAATGCACAGACGTTACTGCCACAAATGGTGACAGAAGTCTTCAAAGTGACAAAGCCAGAGGCTGGTAAAGAGTCTTGGGGTTCATTCCAATTGTCGACGGGTGATTCTGTATTGCTTCGTGTTTCAGATATTCGGGTTGCTCCGTTAGATGATGAGCAGAAAGCACCGCTTAGAGCTGCTTTCAGTGAGTTGTTTGCAAATGCTCAAAATGAAGCGCATTTAAAAGCTTTGGTTGCTAAAGCTGAAGTGATTAAAAAGCCGGAATACGAAACGATTAAGTAATTTAGGTTAACCACTTTTCTAGGTTGCTTGCTTTGGCAACTTTCTAGAAAATGTTTGTTAAACGGCTCGTTTTAAGACAATAAAAAACCCGATTGACCAGGCCTGGTCAATCGGGTTTTTTTATGTCTTGAAGAGTGAGAAGACGTATTAAACAGGCTAAGCCTGTTCTTTAGAGTTTATCGAAACAGATAGTGTTTACGAATCGGACTAGAGACATCCCAAAAGCATGACATGCCTTTTGGAAAGGTCACTAAGTCTCCGGCTTTAATACTCACAGGCTCTCCATTATCAGGCGTGACGGCTACTGCACCCTCTAAAATATAGCAAACTTCTTCCATATCATAGGTCCAAGGAAAGCTAGAGACTTCTTTCTCCCAAATAGACCAATCGGCTGTACCCAAATTTTCTAAGGACTCTTGTGAAGGGTTTGATTCAAAGATAATTTGCATAATGTTTTTCCTAAAACAGGGTAACTCAGTCTTTTTTAAATAGACTGATGGGTTCATTATTTTTGCGATCAGTTTTACCATCTCTATCATCCGAATCGTTGTTGTTTTGTTGTAGTGCTAACGCTTCATGCAAATACTTTTTGCGTGACCAAATAAGTCCCCAACGAGAACCGCCGACTTGGTTCCATAGTAAAGCACTGCGGATTCCGGCAAGGAGCAGAGCGCGGATTTTATTAGCGACTCTTGGGTTTTGTAAATGCCCGTGTTGGCCATTGACCATAACTTTAGGGCGAACCGGACTGACATTTTCGGTGTAGGCGCGGGCAATCGAAGCGATGACATTATCATGCTCTTCGCCAAAATGCGCTTGTTGGCTTTCAGCCGTTTCAAGAATTTTTGAGATTTTCTGCAGGGGTTCACCCAGTTCCAAAAGTTTCTTTTGCAAAATAATCAGGCTTAACACGTAACGGGTGATCTCAACGTTGCGCGCTTGCATCGCTTGTTCTGAAGTCATCTGTGCCAGTAAGGTCTTAACGCCTACTTGAATATTGGCTATCTCACCGCCGTAGACATCTAAGGTGTTTTCTGGATTGTTACAAAACAGCGACTGTATGCAAGTGTGGTAAGCGGCTTCGTCAGCTTTACCCGTCGTTGCCAAGTCATAAACCAGCTGTGATGCTTGGTAAATACCAATGAGTGCTAGGGTGCGATCTTGTTGAGTGTATTCCGACATGCTATCTGAGCGCCTTTGATTGGTTTCTATGTTTAAAGTGTATGGATTTCAATCTTGTTTTGTAATCGTCAATTATTGACGTTCTTCAAGCGTGTGTAGGCGTTGGTCAATAATGCCGCCGCCTAGGCAGTCATCGCCTTGATAAAATACCACCGATTGCCCAGGGGCAACTGCGGATTGCGGTTCATCAAATAACACCACGATTTTGCCATCTTGGTTTTCAATAATCTGGCAAGGTTGTTCTGCCTGACGATAGCGGATTTTGGCTTTAAGAGGCGTATTCAAAGCAGGGCATTCTCCTGAAACCCAATCCAAAGTATCCGCAATCAAAAGAGGGTGGAGTAATAAAGCATGCTGACTACCTTGCACGGCAATTAATTGGTTGGTCGTTAAGTTTTTGTCTGCAGCATACCAAGGATCATTACCTTGGCCATGACCGCCACCTACGCCTAAACCTTTACGTTGTCCCAATGTGTGATACATCAAACCATCATGTTTGCCAATCACATTGCCCTGGTCATCGACAATGTCGCCAGGTTGTGCAGGCAGAAACTTTTGCAAAAAGTCCTTAAATTTACGCTCACCGATAAAACAAATGCCAGTGCTGTCTTTTTTATCGTGAGTGACCAAGCCGGCATCTTCTGCCATTTGGCGAACCAAAGGCTTCTCTAGCTCACCGACCGGGAACAGAGATTTCTGCAACTGATGTTGTTGCAAAGTGTATAAAAAATAACTCTGGTCTTTATTCTCATCCAAGCCTTTTAGCAGGTGACAAGTGCCATCTTCATCACGCCCAATACGCGCATAATGTCCTGTGGCGATATAGTCCGCACCCAGCTCCATTGCATGTTGTAAAAAGGCCTTAAACTTTACTTCTTTATTACACAAAATATCCGGGTTAGGGGTTCTGCCGGTTTTGTATTCTGCTAAAAAATGCTCAAAAACATTATCCCAATATTCGCCAGAGAAGTTCTCGATGTGAACTGGGATATCTAGCTTTTCAGCGACCATCATGGCATCTTTCAAATCTTCGGCGGCTGGGCAATAATCATCGGTATCATCGCCTTCCCAGTTTTTCATAAACAGGCCTTCCACATCGTAACCTTGCTGTTTGAGCAGTAGGGCCGCAACTGAAGAATCTACGCCGCCTGAAAGGCCGACAATGACTTTAATTTTTGAGTTATCGATGTTGTCCATAATGGAAAAAGTGCCTGAATTAAGAGTTAAAACTAGAATCGGATTATTTTAACAGAGGCTTTAAAGACAGCCTGGAATAATCTCGTTCTGGTATTGGGTTTATTGCTAGAAGTGAAAACAATTCTAAAATCCATTAATAGGGATAAATTGCCGTGATTTCAAGTGCGTTTTTACTGGTCGTGTAATAACTCAGATTCACCCGGTTGCAGATTGCCTAGTTTCCACTTGCCAATACGCGCACGAATCAAACGTAAGGTTGGAAAGCCTACCGCAGCCGTCATACGACGTACCTGACGGTTTTTGCCTTCGGTAATGGTCAATTCAATCCAGCTGGTTGGAATATTTTGGCGTTGACGTATCGGTGGCTTTCTATCCCAAAGTCGCATCGGCTGAGAGATTTTCTTGCACTGAGCAGGCCTGGTCATGCCGTCTTTGAGTTTGACACCAGCTTGGAGTTGTTTAATCGCCTCCTTAGTGACATCGCCTTCCACTTGCGCCCAATAGGTTTTGGGCATCTTGTGTTCAGGATCGGCAATTTTATTTTGTAACTTACCGTCATTAGTCAGCAGTAATAGGCCTTCGCTGTCTCGATCCAATCGTCCAGCGGCATAAAATCCTTTGTGATCGATATAGCTCGCAAGGGTCTCACGCGCTTCGGCTTGCTCGCTTTCATCGGTAAATTGGCAAAGCACATTAAAAGGCTTATTGAATAAAATTAAATCGCTCATAAATTTGTGGCCTGCTGAAAGCTATCGCTCTCTTATATTTTGTGTGTGAGTGCGGTAAAATGGCTCTCATTCTAACATTTTTAAACTTTTAGAGATCTTTACCCGACTTAGGGGCGAAAGAAAAATGCGATAAATTTGTGCTGATTGAGACAGGGAATGTACGTAATAGCGTGCTATTGTCCAGTTTCTTAACGAAAATCAGCCTGATTTTAACCATTACTACTCATTCATTAAGTCGTGCAAAGGGCTCTTAGCCGCTGTGTCTGTGTTCATTAAACAGGTTACAGTCAATAATCTCAATAGGAACTGCGATGTCTCAAAAATCTAAGATTATTTATACCCTAACCGATGAAGCGCCTGCATTGGCGACTTACTCTTTGTTACCGATTGTTGAGGCATTTACAGCAGCGGCAGATGTGGCGGTAGAAACACGTGATATCTCTTTAGCGGGACGTATTATCGCGAACTTCCCAGAGAGACTCACTGCCGAACAAAAAATCGGTGATGCGTTGTCCGAGTTGGGTGAGATTGCCAAAACGCCTGAAGCCAATATCGTTAAATTACCAAACGTCAGTGCCTCTATTCCGCAACTGGAAGCGGCGATTGTTGAACTGCAAGCGCATGGTTATGACATTCCTAACTATCCTGCTAATCCACAAAACGCAGAAGAAAAAGCCCATAAGGCAGCTTTTTCGAAAGTATTAGGCAGCGCCGTTAACCCTGTTTTACGTGAAGGTAACTCTGATCGTCGTGCGCCGCCTTCGGTTAAAAGTTACGCGCGTAAAAATCCACACTCTATGGGTGCTTGGAGTACAGAGTCACGTACGCATGTTGCAAGCATGAGCGAAGGGGATTTCTACGGTTCTGAACAATCAGTGACTATTTCTGATGCAACTGAATTCAAAATTGAATTTGTCGGTGCGGACGGTTCTACTGAAGAACTAAAAGGTTCAGTGCCATTACTGGCCGGTGAAATTATTGATAGTTCCGTGATGAGCCAGTCGGCTTTAAGAAGCTTTTTAGCGGATGCCATTGCTGAAGCCAAAGAGAAGGATATTTTGTTCTCTATCCACATGAAAGCCACCATGATGAAAGTCTCTGACCCAATCATCTTTGGTCAAGCGGTTTTGGTTTTCTTCGACGAGGTGTTTAAAAAACACGCCATTACCTTTGCAAACCTGGGTGTGAATGCCAATAACGGTTTAGGCGATGTCTTAAACAAAATTGAAACCTTAGATGCCGAACTCAAAGCAGAAATCGAAGCGGATATTCAGGCAGTTTATGCCGCACAGCCAGATGTGGCGATGGTCGATTCAGATAAAGGCATTACCAACCTAAACGTACCGAGCGATGTGATTATCGATGCCTCTATGCCCGCGATGATTCGTGCATCGGGTCAAATGTGGAATAAAGACGGTAAGCAACAAGATACCCTCTGTGTGATTCCAGACCGTTGTTATGCAGGCGTGTTTCAAGAAACCATTGATTTCTGTAAGCAATATGGTGCATTTGATCCAACCACGATGGGGTCAGTATCCAATGTCGGCCTAATGGCACAAAAAGCCGAAGAGTATGGTTCACACGATAAAACCTTCCAAATGTCAGCGGTAGGGTCGGTTCGTGTAGTAGCGATGAATGGCGATATTTTGTTAGAACAGTCGGTTGAAGCCGGCGATATCTTCCGTATGTGTCAGGTAAAAGACGCGCCGATTCAAGACTGGGTGAAATTGGCGGTTAATCGTGCCAGAGCGACAGGCTTACCGACGGTCTTCTGGTTAGACACTCACCGTGCACACGATCACCAAATCATTCAGAAAGTGAATCACTACCTAACGCATCACGATGTAACGGGTCTAGAAATCCACATTATGTCGCCTGAAGAAGCCACGCGCTTTAGCTTACGCCATGTGCAAGAGGGCAGAGATGTGATTTCGGTTACCGGTAACGTACTGCGTGACTACCTAACGGATCTGTTCCCGATTCTAGAATTAGGAACGTCTGCGAAAATGCTGTCTATTGTACCGTTAATGAACGGTGGTGGATTGTTTGAGACGGGTGCGGGCGGTTCAGCACCGAAACACGTTCAGCAGTTAATGTCAGAAAACCATCTACGTTGGGATTCATTAGGTGAATTCCTAGCGTTAGCGGTATCACTTGAGCACTTGTCAGCCACCTTTAATATGCCGAAAGCCCAAGTATTAGCAACGGCCTTAGATGCTGGAACCGCGAAGTTCTTGGACAACGATAAATCTCCTTCACGTAGAGTCGGTGAGTTAGATAACCGTGGTAGCCACTTCTATTTAGCCATGTATTGGGCAGAAGCGCTCGCATCGCAAACGGATGATGCTGAACTGCAAGCGCGTTTTGCGCCTGTGGCAAAAGCATTGGTTGAAAATGAAGCGAAGATTGTGGCTGAGCTGAATGGCGTACAAGGCAGTGCAGTAGATTTGGGGGGTTATTACCAACTGAATACTGAATTGGTTTCTAAAGCCATGCGCCCAAGCGAGACTTTAAATGCGATTATTGCATTGATTTAAACAGCACCTTTAAGATGCTTTAAAATCAATTAAAGCCGTTTAAAAAAAGACTTTAAATTAAAAGCCCGCAAGAAGTTACCAGGCCTGGTAAGTTCTTGTGGGCTTTTTTGTGTCAAAAATAAGGTGACCAGGCCTGGTCAAATTAATTTAATTTTACTCTGACCCCAATTATTACAGGTAA
>CBFDDF010000008.1:0-124078 GCA_965603495.1 uncultured Thiomicrorhabdus sp.
AATAATATCTTAGACTCCCATAAGATCAAAAAAAACAAAGACAAAAACGAATAAAAAAAAAAACAGGAAAGATCGCACATAAAGCTTTATAAAAAAAATTAAAGGCAAACACATCAACCCTAAAACACCAAAAAAAAACATAAACACAAAAACGCTCTTAATTTTTACCCCGGCCTGGAAAAATTGTAACCCCCCCCCCCCCCCGTATTTCCTACTAACGTCAATCGACAACCTTCCCTCGCAACGCTTTGGTTTTGCTGTGTTTTGACTTACTGTCCATTCGTCTTGTTTGTGACCCTCGGGTCGGTTTAGTCGGCCGTCTAATCTTCTGTACAACAGTGATGGACTTCACCAATTCTTGTAATCGAGCAAGTGCATCCGTACGATTCTTCTCTTGAGTGCGGTGTTGCTGAGCCTTGATAACAATAATGCCCTCTTTTGTAATGCGTTTATCATTTAAAGCCAGTAGTCGCTCTTTATAAACCTCCGGCAAAGAGGAAGCAGCAATATCAAAGCGCAAATGAATCGCCGAAGAGACCTTATTAACGTTCTGCCCCCCCGCCCCCTGAGCGCGGATGGCAATTAGTTCAATTTCCTCATCTGCTATCGAAACATTTTGGGTAATTTTCAACATACTGATACTCCCTTGTTAGATTGCTTCTTACAGCTGAACAGTCCTTTGAGCATAAATTGATTCATTGAGAGGATGACGGAAAAGTTTTAATGAAGTGGAATAACTTGCTGGTCGCTATCCAGACAATACTTAGACAGCTGATGATAATCAATAATTGAAAAACGGCTGCTTGATCATTAAACATCGCCAGTCCAGCGCGTGTTGAATGAAACCCTTCATGCAAAGCTTCATCGATAAAATCGATGATTCGCCACAGCAAAACAGTAGACGAAGCACACCAGATGACAACCCACTTAAACATCGACTTGAACGAAAACGTTGAGTCAGGCTGCATGAAATTAGACCACAATCGTTAATTAGTCGGTCTTAAAAACAGTTGATAACCTGGGTTATCTTGTTCATTCACAAACGGATAACCCAGATTTTTAAGATAAACTTCAAAGTCTGCTTGTTGCTCAGGAGGTACCTGAACGCCAACCAATACACGACCGTAGGCCGCACCGTGGTTACGGTAGTGAAACAGGCTGATATTCCACTCTTCACTCATATTAATTAAAAACTTCAATAAAGCGCCCGGACGTTCAGGGAATTCAAAACGATACAACAACTCATTATTAACCCCCTTAGCATGACCACCGACCATATAGCGCAGATGCAACTTAGCCATCTCGTTATCACTCATATCTTGAACGGGGTAGTCATGCTCATGCAGACTATTAAGAATTGCTTGTTTTTCCGCTTGTCCACCTTCCGTTCTAACGCCGACAAACACCACCGCCTGTTTACTGTCAGAATAACGATAGTTAAATTCGGTAATGGCACGACGATCGCCTAACAACTCACAAAACTGTTTAAAACTGCCTGGCGTTTCATTAATCGTCACCGCAAAAATGGCTTCACGCTTTTCACCGATTTCAGTTCTTTCTGAAATATGTCGCAAACGATCGAAGTTCATATTCGCACCACTGACAATACAGGCCATCTCTAAACCAGAAACACTGTATTTCTCGACAAACTTTTTCATACCCGCCACTGACAATGCACCAGCTGGTTCAGCGATAGCGCGCGTATCTTCAAAAATATCTTTCACTGCTGCACAAATTTCATCGGTGGTCACCGTAATCATTTCATCCACACAGGTCTGAGCGATTCGAAACGGAATCTCACCCACTTGAGCCACGGCGACCCCATCGGCAAAAATACCGACTTGGTCAAGCACAACACGTTCTCCGGCTTTTAAAGCCTCGGTCATGCATGCAGCATCTTCTGGTTCAATCCCAATAATACGAGTGCTTGGCGAGACCTGTTTAATCACAGAAGCAATGCCAGAAATAAGTCCACCTCCGCCGACAGCAATGAAAATCACATCAAATGGTTTACTGTGTTGACGTAACATTTCCAATGCGATAGTGCCTTGACCCGCAATCACATCCAAATCGTCATAAGGGTGAATATAGGTTAACTTTTTTTCAGCAGCCAGTGCTTTAGCAAAACGTGAAGCTTCATCGTATGAGTCGCCTTCGAGCACCACATTGCCCCCCAAACGTTTCACAGCATTGACTTTTATAGGCGGCGTCGTTCGCGGCATGATAATGGTCGCAACAATCCCCATTTTAGTTGCGGAAAGCGCTACACCCTGCGCGTGATTACCTGCTGAAGCTGTTATCACGCCTGCTTTACGCTCAGCTTCGCTCAAATGCACCATACGATTGTATGCACCACGTATCTTGAACGAAAATACCGGCTGTAAATCTTCTCTTTTTAACCACACTTGGTTTTGCATTCTTTTAGAAAGCAATGGGGCTAATTCAAGTGCCGTTTCAGAGGCAACGTCGTATACCGGTGCAGTTAAAACACGGCGTAATATTTCTTCTGGCATTCCAGATCCTATTAAATGATGGCTATCCACTGCTGGCAATGGATGGAGGGATAAAGAGTGAGCAATAATAATAACAAAGAATTATAACACCCAACGACTCTGATTTTTTTCTTCCTTGCCCTTCCTAAAATCGATTTATATTCAATAATTCATACTTGATTACGACTCTCTTCATCTTTCCTTCATAGAACCCCGCTATTTATCATGAGTTTCTTAAGACTATATTGCGCTGTTACCCCCTACAATACGCCCCATATTTAAGTATTAATCTCCATTTAACAATAATGATGCCCCTGTCATATTCAATTTTTATATTAAAGGACATACCATGTTCACTAGAAAAAAAATTACCCTCGCTATTTTTGCCACACTTGCAACCCAGGCCAGTACTCAAGTTTACGCAACAGACCTCCCTACAGTTTCAGTTGTTGCCGAAACAGACACGGCGCAACAAACCACCGTTGATGGCAAAAGTTTACTGGAAGCCAGTAACTCAGAAACAGGCACGACCTTAAGACAAATTTCTGGAGTAGATGCCGCAAGAATGGGGGGACATGGTGTCGATTTAGTGATTCGTGGCCAGCAAGCCAGTCAATTGAATGTGTTACTGGATGGTGCAAAAATTGAAGGCGGTTGCCCAAATCGTATGGATCCGCCAACCGCTTATGCAGAAATGAGCAGTTTTGATCAAGTCACTGTAATTAAAGGCGTTAATTCAGTTACTTACGGCGCCGGTGGCAGTGGTGGAACTGTTTTATTTGAACGTAAAACACCGGCTTTTGAAGATGGTAAATCTGTGCAAGGAGAAATCAATCTCGGTACTTCTTCAAACGGGCTAACGCGTGATATGAACACCACAGTCGCTGCGGGGGGTAAAGAAGGATATATCGTCCTCCAAGGTTCTAAAAAATCGGCCGACAACTATTTAGATGGCAATGGCGATGAAGTGCGTTCAAGCTACGAAAGCCAGCAAGGTCATATCGATTTAGGCTGGACTCCGAATGAAGATCATGAGTTACGCTTATCTTACGAAAACAGCTTAATTGAAGACGCCCTTTTCCAAGGCGCTAGCATGGATGCGCCTAAGTCTGATGGTACGACCACACGCTTAAGCTATCAAGGTAGCAATATCAGCCCTTCCATTCAAGCTATTGAAGTCGATATTTATAATTCGACGGTCGATCATGTGATGGACAACTACTCTTATACTGGCATTACCAGCGGTCAAAAAGAGACCTTATCCGATGTAGATAGTAAAGGTGCAAAAATCCAATTAAGCAGTCAATTGGGCCATACTAAATTAGATTATGGTGTTCAGTTCGAATCTGTCGATAAAATGGCGACGCTGTATGATGTCACCGGCGATAAATCGATGTTTTACATGTGGCCTGATACCATCAGTGAAACCAAAAGCGTCTTCGCTGAAACCACTTCAGCTTTCAAAGACAATCAAAAAGTTATTATCGGATTACGTTATGATGCCGTCACTACCGATGCCAAAAAAGCGGATGCTGCGACGGACTTCGGCAATATTGCCAGTAACCTCTACAACAGCACCTATACGGATTATTCTGGTGAAACCAAAACAGACAATAGTAGCCTTAACGGCCTATTACGCTATGAACGTGTTTATGAACATAATTTGAATGTATTTGCTGGCGTGAGCCGTACTCATCGTTATCCTGATGCGACCGAACTCTATATGGCCAAGGGTGGTGCAATGGGCAAATGGGTCGGTAACCCAGACCTAAAACCTGAACAACATAACCAGTTTGATATTGGAATGTCTCAGGCAACCGATAAAGCTAATTGGTCGGTGTCAGCTTACTATGATGTAGTCAATGACTATATTCTGCGTGATTTTGCTAAAAACCAACCAGAAAGCGTGAATATTGCAGGTGACAACACCATCTACTTAAACAAAGATGCCAATATTTATGGATTGGATTTAGCGGGTAGTTGGAAAACCTCACAACACGTTAAAGTCGGTGGTAACTTGAGTTTAACCAAAGGTACCAACGAAACAGACAACCGCAATCTAAGCAACATCGCCCCACTTTCTGGAACGGCGTTTGCGGAATATTCTGCCAACAACTGGAAAGCCGGTGCACGCTTTAACTTTGCCACTGCGCAAACTGAAGTAAACTCAGAATACGCTGAACTAGAAACTGCGGCTTGGAGCACGGTAGATGTCTTTGGCGATTACCAAATCAACAAAAGCATCAAACTGTCTGCAGGAGTTGATAACTTAGCCGATCACGCTTACCAAACGTATCTAAATCGGGTAGATAATTACTCAAGCAACACTTATAAAGTTTATGAGCCAGGCCGTACCGTTTGGGCGAAATTAAACGCGAAGTTTTAAGCGTTTCTTTTTCAAACCTACAATATCAAAACTTTCTCAAGTATTGTGTCACCTAACTTGCTGTAAACTATGCCAAGTTAGGTATTTCCCCACCTTATCGCCCTTTACATGAGACATATGAATGAATTCAAAACGTATTATTTTAGCGATCTCTCTCGGCATTATTTTAGGAACAGCATTCATATTATCGCCGCCTTTCAATATACAAAATAGCGCTTCTGCTCAACTCATTATCAATGAAAAACCTAGTGGCGGAGACTTTCAACTAACCTCATCTGAAGGCCAGCGCAGTCTGAGTGACTATCAAGGTAAATTGGTACTCATCTATTTTGGTTACACCTTCTGCCCTGATATTTGCCCAACCAACTTAGGCAATTTATCGATGGCTTATCAAGGACTGACTCAAGCAGAAAAAGACAATATAAAGATATTATTTATCTCAGTTGATCCTGCTCGTGATACACCTGCCCGCCTACAACAGTATGCAAATTACTTTGAGGCAAACATAACAGGCTTAACTGGCAAGCCTGAAACGATTGCTGAAATATCTAAACGCTATGGCGTGGTTTACGCAAAAGTAGACGATCCTGATAACGGCACAAATTATGCCGTCGATCATTCAGCCTTCACCTACGTTGTCGATCAATCAGGACAATTACAAACACAACTGCCACACGCTACCAGCCCCGAGCAGTTTATTAAAACTATTCAACACTATCAAAGTCATTCATAATCATCGAAAATCCAGATGCATTATCAAAATAAAGACTTATTAAAGGATTAAAGGACAAAAACATGAAAAAAATACTGACCGCTTTTTCCCTAGGCTTATTGACTTCAATCAGCTCTTTTCAAGCCATGGCGACTCAAGCCGATGACATTTCTGTAAGCGACCCATTCGCGCGTGAAGTACCACCTGGCGCACCCGCAAGCGCAAGTTTTATGACCTTGGATAATATGGGTGACCAAGCGATTAAACTGGTACTTGCCGAATCAGACGTATCTAAGATTGTAGAGTTACATACTCATACGAATGACAATGGTGTGATGCGAATGCGTCAAGTTGAATTTATTGAGATTCCAGCCAATGGTCAAACCGTTCTAAAGCCAGGCGGTTTACACATTATGCTAATTAACCCTGTCACCCTCCTTAAAGCAGGACAAGTGGTGAGTGTTAAACTTCAGTTTGAAGATGGCAGCACGAAACAAGTCGATATGCCCGTAAAGTCTTTTAAAAACAGGATGGGCAAGATGAATAATGGCATGAACCACAATATGGATCATGACATGTCTGGACACATGCACTAAGTTTTACATCTTTACCAAGCAATAAGGTATCCGTAAAAATAGTGTGGCAGAATTTTTTGTGCAAATACGCTAGAATGTCGCACACAATTTAAAACAGAGATTGAAACATGAAAAAAACAACCATCGCGTTCGGCTTAATTTTCGGGACTCTGGTCTCAACACCAAGTCACTCAATGCCGCCAGGGTCAAACAGTACTCCTGCTGGCGAAAGAATCATCGAACGTCAAGGTGAACTTTCAAAAGTAGACACCTTGAAACTCTGTGTTGATTACCACGACTTAAAAACAGAAGAGGAACGTCAAGTCTATATCAAAGAATTGGACTTACGCTCACAACTCAGCGAGCAGGACCACAAGCTGGCTCCTTTGCACAAAGTTTCTAACAGTATGACCATGTGTGGCATGTATATGTCAAAGGGTAAGCCGTTAGCCGAAAAGTCTCGTCAGATCCGACCTTTAACCTTTAAAACGGTTCACGTTTATGAGGATTTATATATCACGACTCAATCGGGCATGATCACAGCAATCCATGAACGTAAAGAAGGCGAGATGCCTCCTGCTTTAGTCCCTGAAAAGCCAAGAGTACAAGCGCCACCCGTCGCACCTAAATAATCACAAACATCAGACTAAAGCTATTTAGAAACTCTAAATGGCTTTTTGAAACTCACCAGGCCTGGTCATTATTCCAAAACACACAGCTTGGTTTTCTGCTATTACGCAGTTGTAACTATACAACCGATGTCTTTTTGATTAAAATTAACGGTTATTGATTAAACCATACAAACTACAAAGAGAGTCTAAGCATGACACAAGATGAACTAAAACAAAAAGTGGCTCAAGCAGCAATCGAATACGTTGTTCCAGATACCATCATTGGTGTTGGAACCGGTTCTACGGCAAACTTTTTCATTGATGAGTTAGCGAAAATCAAAGGTTCAATCGAAGGCGCCGTTGCCAGTTCTGAAGCCACTGCTGAACGCCTAAGAGGTCATGGCATCCCTGTACTCGATTTAAACTCAGTTTCTGAAATTTCCGTCTATATTGATGGGGCTGATGAAGCCGATGCTGGGCTAAACCTGATTAAAGGTGGTGGTGGTGCTCTAACCCGTGAAAAGATTGTGTTAGCCGTCGCAAAAAAATTCGTCTGTATCGCAGATGACAGTAAGAAAGTCGCGGTCTTAGGTAAATTCCCATTACCTGTCGAAGTCATTCCAATGGCACGTAGCTATGTAGCACGTGAAATTGTGAAGCGTTTTCGCGGTGAGCCTGTCCTACGTGAAGGTTTCACCACCGACAACGGTAACCTGATTCTAGACGTTCACGGCTTAGAGATTGTTGATCCAGTTGCCATGGAAAATGAATTGAATAGTATTGTCGGTGTTGTCACAAACGGCTTGTTTGCTGCTCGTCCTGCGGATATCTTCCTATGCGGAACGGCCAATGGTGTTGAAACACTGACAGCCAAGTAATCAGCGCTAAAAACAAGCTCTGTTAGCGCCTTTAAGGGTCATCTGTTAATGACCCTTTTTTATTTCCCTCATTACAAGAAGAAACCTGAATTATGCAAAATATTGGCGGAAAAATTTTCGGCGTTTTAGTCGTTGGCCTATTGGCGACCTTACTTTATTTTACGGTGTTCTCAGATGGCTTAGGAAAAGGTCCTGATATCACGATTGAAACGGCGCAAGGTCAAAGCATTAACCTCAGTAAACCGATGAAACCGATTTTAGTGAACTTCTGGGCAACCTCTTGTCCTGGCTGTATTAAGGAGATGCCAGATCTCGCTAAAATGAAATTGGCCTTAGGGGATCGCTTTGAATTAGTGGCGGTTTCAATGAATTATGATCCTGCCGAGCAGGTACAAAACTTCATTAAAAACAACCCCTACCCATTCATTTTTAAAATGGATACAGACGGAGCGATGGCCAAAGCCTTCGGGAATATTTTACTGACCCCTACCAGCTTCTTAATTGCCCCAAATGGCAAAATTGTGTACAAGCAGATTGGTGAAGTCCATTTTGATTTAGTCGCTGAGCGCATTAAACAGATGAGTCCACAACTTTAATTCAGTTGCCTACTTCCCATTGAGTATAACGACGGTGAGCACTCAACAAGCTGCTCACTATCGCCCTCAATCACAGTCCTTCTTAAACATCGAGACGCGACCACACTCATGAATCACTCTTTGTCTCTACCTAATAAAACCATTCAAGGCTTATATGTCATTACCGATCCGAGCTGTTCAACCCCAGAAACGCTAATTGCTGATGTCGACTTGGCATTACAAGGCGGTGCGAGGATTGTCCAGTTTCGTGATAAACACTCGGCTTATGAACTTCAACTCAGTTTAGCTAAGCAACTTAAAACCCTTTGTGAAAGTTACCAGGCCTGGTTGATTATTAATGACGATATCCAACTTGCCAAGCAATCTCAAGCACATGGTGTGCATATCGGTAGAAATGATGGGGATGTAAAAACGGCACGTGACACTCTTGGTGCTCATGCCATTATAGGGGTCACTTGCTATAACGATTATCAGCGCGCCGAACAGATGCAAAATCTGGGTGCCGACTATGTCGCATTTGGGCGGTTTTTCCCCTCATTGACGAAACCTGATGCTCCACAGGCTGACCTACAAACCTTAATTCAAGCCAAGCAAAACCTGGCCATCCCTATTGTCGCCATTGGCGGTATAAATCACACGAATGCGCAGCAACTCATCCATATCGGCGTCGATTCAGTCGCAGTCATTCAAGGTGTTTTTGGCCAACCTGAGATAAAGTCCGCGGCACAATCTATCAGTCAACAATTCTAAAGAGTCATCCCGGCGTTCTTATAACCAACAGTTTGTCTCATTTAGAGTTTAATTAGGGCTTAATCGCCGATGATTTGACAATGATTTAACAATGAATTCACGGTATAATTCGGCTCTATTATTTCAACCCCCTGACAAACTTGCAGATTAAAAGGAACTCACATGAGCAAATCTCACGACCTATTTGAAGCGGCGCAACAACATATTCCGGGTGGCGTAAACTCGCCTGTTAGAGCTTTTAAGGGTGTGGGTGGAGATCCTGTTTTCTTCAAATCGGCTAAAGGCGCTTATTTAACCGATGCGGATGATAAAGCCTACATCGATTATGTGGCGTCTTGGGGGCCAGCCATCTTAGGACACGCTCATCCGGACGTGGTTAAAGCCGTGCAGGAACAAGCTGAAAAAGGTTTAAGTTTCGGTGCACCAACTGCACTGGAAACTGAAATGGCTGATTTGGTCTGTGAGCTGATTCCTTCAATGGACATGGTCCGTATGGTGAGTTCAGGTACCGAAGCCACCATGACCGCGATTCGTTTAGCACGTGGCTATACTGGGCGTGACAAGATTGTTAAATTTGAAGGTTGTTATCACGGTCATTCTGACTCATTATTGGTCAAAGCTGGTTCAGGCGCATTGACGTTAGGCGTGCCTTCTTCACCGGGCGTACCAGACGTCCTGGCTGAACTCACACTCACTTTAACGCACAATGATGCCTATGAAGTGCGTAAAGTATTTGCCGAAATAGGTGACCAAGTAGCCTGCATTATTGTTGAGCCAATTGCCGGTAACATGAACTGTATCCCACCTGAAGCAGGTTTTTTAGAAACTCTACGTGAAGTCTGCGATGCAAGTGGTGCCGTACTGATTTTCGATGAAGTCATGTGTGGTTTCCGCGCAGGCCTACAAGGTGCACAGGGGCTGTACAACATTACCCCTGACCTAACCACCTTCGGTAAAGTCATCGGTGGCGGTATGCCCGTCGGTTCTTTCGGTGGCAAGCGAGAGATTATGCAACACATCGCTCCACTAGGTCCAGTCTATCAAGCAGGAACCTTATCGGGGAATCCAATCGCAATGGCCGCTGGTTTAACGACTTTAAACCTGATTAAACAACCAGGATTCTTTGAAAACCTAGATGTTAAAGCCAAGCGTTTAACGACTGGAATGCAAGCCGTTGCAGATGAACTAGGCATTCCCTTCACCACCAATCAAGTGGGTGGAATGTTCGGTTTCTTCTTCTCGGAAGAGAAGAATATCAGCCGTTTTGCCCAAGTCGCAAAAGGTAACATGGATCACTTCAAAGCCTTTTATCATGGCATGTTAGAGGAAGGTATTTATCTTGCGCCTTCGGCTTATGAAGCTGGCTTTGTCTCTTCACAACATACCGATGCAGACATTGACAACACCATCCAGGCTGCAAAAAAAGTTATGTCTACGCTATAATTCACTGTTAAGATTATGGATATAGCTATATCCATAATTACCCTCTTGAAATAGGCAATAAATAATGAAACTTTTTGTTAAAATTTTTTCATACTCCACCATTGCAAGCATCGCTTTGCTCGTTGTATTAGCTTATCTCAATATGGTCATTATCTTAGAGTTTCCCAATCAACTTAAACTTTATATACTGCCAATCATCGCTGGACTGCTCATCAGCAGCATCACTTCGGTTATTTCCTACTCCTTAATCTCTAAGGCTCGTCGACTGCAAGCCAATACACCTGAGAATACCTCTCATAGAGAGAAATTGAACCTTGCGGCTGCTAGGGGAAGCATTTGAAACTTTTTTTAAAAATATTTGCTTATACCTCTGTCGTCAGCACCTCATTGCTAGTCATCTTTGCCTATATTAATATGGTGATGGTTTTAGGGATTCCCTACGAACCTAAACTCTCTATTGGCCCAACGTTCGTCGGAATTTTGATTGGGACAATTATCTCAATTATTACCTTTATTCTGGTCAAGAGAGTTAAACGGCTTGAGCATGAAAAAGCAGAGGAGTCCGTTGAAGCACAGCGAGAAATCATTTACATCCTCGGAGAAGCTACCGAATCGAGAAGCAGTGAAACCGGTTCCCACATCAAACGTGTCGCCGAATACTCTTATTTATTGGCCAAACTTTATGGACTCTCGGATGAAGAAGCTGAACTGATTAAAACCGCATCCCCACTACATGATATTGGCAAAGTGGCAATCCCAGACAGTATCCTGCTAAAACCAGGAAAACTCACCGAAGATGAATACAACATCATGAAAACCCATGCTGAAATTGGCCATGGCATTCTAGCTCATTCAACCCGTTCACTGTTCAAAACGGCTGCAGTCATCGCATTACAACATCATGAGAAATGGGATGGCACAGGGTATCCAAGCCAGCTTAAAGGCGAAGAAATACATATTCACGGCAGAATTATCGGCATCAGTGATGTATTCGACGCATTAATCAGTAAACGCGTTTATAAGGATTCGTGGAATTTAGAGCAAATCGCCGCATTATTCCGTGAGCAGAAAGGGCGACATTTTGACCCCGAACTGTGTGAGTTATTTTTATTAAATATCGAAACCTTTGATGCAATCCACAGTCGATATGCCGATATCCCTGAACAATAACAAGACTCTTTTAATAACACTTCTGCCTGATTCTCAGACACATTCACCTTACAACTATTCGGTTAAAAACCTTTCAAATAGCTTCTTATGCCAAACTCTCATAGCCACAAAACACTGATTCAGCTTTTTAACCAGCAATTCATTCCCAGTCATAATACTGAACTAATTTGCTGCGAGGAAGAGCCCATTTACCGCCCCGCTGATAGCCAACATCCACACCATCGCATTATCTTTGCTCACGGATTTTTTGCCAGCGCATTGCATGAAATATCGCATTGGAGTGTGGCGGGCAAACAACGGCGTTTATTGGAGGATTTTGGCTATTGGTATCAACCGGATGGTCGCAGTGCTGAGCAGCAATCTGAGTTTGAAATAGTCGAAGTTAAACCGCAAGCATTAGAGTGGATATTCTCGCAATCAGCCAATTTCACTTTTTACTTTAGTGCAGATAATTTAAACGGTGATGCCGGCCCTTCTGAATCTTTTAAACAAGCCGTATTAAAGCAAGTACAAACCTATTTAGAGAAGGGTCTGCCGAAACGTGCACAGGCGTGGTCGGATTGTCTAGTCGAGCACTTTAGAGCCCAACAACCACTCAATATTGAAGAGTTCTGTTTGCAAAAAGTTGGTTGAGTCTATTCACGGAATAGACAAGAAATTTTAACGCTTGTTTTTAGGCGGCTTAATCATCCAAACCACCCATAAAACAATCAAGACTAAAATAAATACTTCTAAAAGAATCCAAGCCATGATTAGCCTTACTGATCAGGCTTGTTGAACTTTAGGGCTTCGAATAGTTTTTGGTGAATACCGCCAAAACTGCCGTTGCTCATAATCACAACGGTATCACAGGGCTGTAAATCATTCACTAACTGTTCTAGTAGAGCTTCATAGCTGTTTTTAACCGTGACGGTTTGCGTAAACTCTTCTATTGGTAATTGCCAATTCCAATCGTCATCAATAAAGGCATAAACAGCATCAGCTTCTTTGAAAGCTAATGGCAAAGTCGCTTTATGGATTCCCATTCGCATCGTATTTGAACGGGGTTCAAACACGGCAATTAAACGACCCTGCCGCTCAGATTGTTCTAAAGAGCCGGAGGGCATGCCAGGCCTGGTCAGTTTGGTTTGGGCATGTTGTAACTGTTTCCTAGCACCTTGCAGCGTGGTTTCAATGGCGGTTGGATGATGAGCAAAATCATCATAAACTTTAATTCCATCCACCTCACCAATCAACGTCATTCTGCGGCGAATGCCTTTAAATTCAGACAAACCTTCAACTGCGATACGTGCCAGTACACCACAATGCACTGCCGCCGCAATGGCACTCAAGGCGTTACGTACATTATGTAGCCCGGTTAAAGCCCACTTTACGCGCCCTAAACAATGACCTTTATACATCACTTCAAACTCAGAACCGTCTTGGGCATAAAGCTTATAACTCCACTCGCCCGCAGAACCTTGTTTTTCGATTGGCGTCCAACATCCTAAGGTAATGACTTCATCCAAATAAGGCTCATCGGTTGGCATCACAATCAAACCATTGCCAGGCACTGTACGAACTAAGTGATGAAACTGTTTTTGAATGTCTTTAACCGAATCAAAAATATCCGCATGATCAAACTCTAGATTATTTAACACACAAGTTCTTGGATGATAGTGGACAAACTTAGAGCGTTTATCAAAGAAAGCCGTGTCATATTCATCAGCTTCGACCACAAAAAACGGAGAATCCCCTAATCGCGCCGACACACCAAAGTTTTCCGGCACGCCACCAATCAAAAAACCAGGATTTAAGTTGGCGTATTCCAGTAACCAGGCCACCATCGATGCGGTGGAGGTCTTACCATGCGTTCCGGCCACAGCAACGACCCAGCGATCATGAAGAACATGCTCTGCTAGCCATTGTGGCCCAGAGGTATAAGCTTGCAGAGTGTTGAGCGTCGCCTCCACCGCCACATGACCACGACTTTTAGCGTTGCCAATCACCACCGAATCAGGTGAATCTTTCAGAAATGAGATGTCATCATCATTAGAAACCGCGATGCCCGCTTGCTCTAATTGGGTACTCATCGGCGGATAAATGGCTTTATCAGAACCGGATACTTGATGTCCCATCGCTTTAGCTATTTGGGCAATCCCCCCCATAAAAGTGCCTGCGATGCCTAATATATGAATTTTCTCTACTTTCACGCAATTATCCTTGCTCAACTTACGTCACTCTCTTACACTCTCTCACTATGAAAGAGAATGCTTATATATCGGTAGAAACCGAATCCCAATTGCTCCACTACTGTCAGCAAATCATCGACAACCCTGAGATCTCTTGGGTGGCTATCGACACTGAATTTGTCAGAGTGGATACCTATTTTTCTGAACTTAGTTTAGTTCAAATTCAAGACTGCTTGGGACAAATGGCGATTATTGATCCAATATTGATCACGCAATCAGCCGATGTCACCAGCGGAACACACCCTCTGAGTGCTTTGACGGCGTTACTGACCGACCCGAACACCCTTAAAGTATTCCATTCCGCGCGCCAAGACATCGAAGTATTGTACCAACTTGAAGACAAAATGCCGGTCTCTATTTTCGATACTCAACTCGCTGCGCTGTTTTTAAAACATGGTGAAATGGCTGGATTCGCTCGTGTCATTAAAGAAGAGTTAGGGGTTATTATCGATAAAAGCCAAACACGCACCAATTGGCATAATCGACCTTTGACACCTGAGCAGATTGAATACGCTTTAGATGATGTCCGTTACCTCTCGCCACTCTATGAACAATGCTTGAAATCTCTGACCCCAGATGAAATTGAGGCGGTTATCCAAGATTGTGCCGCGATGTTAGATAAAACACTCTATACACCAGATCCAGAAAATGCCGGTGCCAAAGTCAAAGGCATCAAGGCCTTTAAAGCCAAACAGTTGGCAATCGTCAATACCCTTGCAACATGGCGCGAAAGCTTTGCCGTGACACAAAATCAACCCAAGAAATGGGTAATGGATGATGATGTCATTACCCATATTGCCAAGCGCCCACCGATTACGATGGAGGCGCTTTACAAAGTGCCGCAGATCAAATCTTCTTCAGTAAAAGCCTATGGGGCACTCTGGGTTGAGTTAATTGATGAAGTGTTTCAACAGTCGCCGGATGAATGGCCAAAACCAGCAGACAAAGTAGCCAGCCCAACCCTGCAAGAAGAAGCACTCATACAACTGTGCATGGCTTATGCTCAACAGGTGGCGATAGATTACCGTTTGAACCTACCCTCCTTAATCAATCGCAATGATATGCTCGCCATATTACGTCAGGAAAACGACGCCGACTCAATATTGAAAGGTTGGCGTAATCAGTTGATAGGCAAGGACTTAATATCAATCAAAAAAGGTCAACTATCACTTAAGATTGAGCAGAACAAAATTATGCTCGTCCACAATAGATAACTTTAAAAGTCGTCTTATTTGTATTTTTAAGACCTATTTTGTCAATCCCCTAAATGCCCATTTACTCAAGTGATAACCCAAGGAATCCCAAAGTGAACGCCCAAAATAGTAACACGCCCTCTTCTCAAAACATGCCTGATAAGCCAGGACTACAACCCGCCAAAAACGTCCTCTATGCTCAAGCCGGTGGTGTCACTGCGGTCATCAATGTCAGTGCGGCAGCCGTCATTGAAACGGTTCAGCAACATTCAGGTTTTTTTGGTAAAACCTATGCCGCCCTAAATGGAATTAAAGGCGTATTAGAAGAGGATTTTGTTGATTTGAGCGACATATCCCAAGCCACTTTGGAAAAATTGAAATACCAACCTGGCGCAGCGTTCAAAGCCTGTCGCTTTGATTTGGATCCTCTTGATCATAACCCTGCACAATATGAACGGGTTTTAGAGGTCTTTAAAAGTTATGAGATTGGCTACTTTCTTTACAATGGTGGCAATGGTTCCATGGTCACCGCACAAAAAGTTGCCGACTATTGCTGTCAACATGGCCACCCTGTTATCTGTGTTGGTGTTCCGAAAACCATTGATAATGATTTGGATCTATCGCACTGTAGCCCTGGGTTTGGCAGCGCTGCAAAATACCTTGCGACAAGCTTTCTAGAAGCTACGCAGGATATTATCTCCATGCATGAGACCTCTTCTAAATTCTTTATTATGGAAACGATGGGCAGAAATACCGGTTGGTTAACCCTCTCTGCCGCCCTTATTAAAGACATCATTCCTGATGTACCCTTAATCATACTGCCTGCTGAACGCCCTTTTAATGAAGCCGCTTTTCTGCAAAAGGTCGAAAACCTGATTGCTGAAAAAGGTTACTGCGTCTGTGCTGTATCGGAAGGCTTACAGAAAGAAAATGGCGAGTACATCAGCATTGCAAGTATCGAACACACCCATGAGCGTGACTACGTTCAATTAGGCGGCGCTGGTACAACCTTATCGCATATCGTCGCTCAGCACTTTAACAGTAAAACCCATTGTGCCATTCCTGACTATCTGCAACGCTCTGCCAGCCACATGGTATCGGAAGTAGATTGGCAGATGGCGTATGGTGCAGGTAAAGCAGCCGTTGAAGCGGCATTAGAGGGGCAACATGGCGTCTTGCCCATTATTGAACTAACGAGTATAAAACCCTTTACATGGGCCTTTAAAACCGTTGATTTAAACGCTGTGGCCAACCTAGAAAAAACGGTGCCAGATGCCTTTCTGACAGAAGATGGCATGGATGTCACAGAGGCTGCTTTAGAGTACTTACGCCCACTGATTCAAGGTGAACGTCCAGTTCCGTTTAAGAATGGTTTACCAGATATCCCATTAATTGCGTTTTCAACGGTCGACAAACAACTAACGCCGTTTATCGCCATCAAATAACCAACGCGAACAATCAACACTTTCAATGCTTTTCAAGCCTTACCAGGCCTGGTAAGACTTGAAATAAGCCTGAACGCTAACCTAGCGATTCAGGCTCATACCGAAAAATCAAAACTTTCAATCCCTTCCCAGGCATGGTTTCAATAAAGACATCTGGAGTTGAAAGCGCTTCAATATAGGTGCAATCGGGACACTCCGTTGCGACCGTATCCAATAAAAATTGTTCGTCCAAATCGGGGGAATTTAAACACAGCATCAATAGGCCACCCGCCTGCATAAATTCGGGAATACGTCGGACAATCTTTTTGTAATCGCGTTTAATGTCGACACTGCCTTTTTGAAAAGAAGGTGGATCGCAGACCAATAAGTCATAAGGCCCATGCTTCTTAATCCGCCCGAAAGACTTAAAAATATCAACGCCTTCAAACAAGACTTTAGCCGTATCATGCTGATTAAGCCGGTGATTTTCACGTCCCATGGAGAGCGAGGCACGGCTCATATCGAGATTAACGACCTTAGTCGCGCCACCAGCGATTGCAGCAACCGAAAAACCACAGGTATAAGCAAACAGGTTAAGCACGGTTTTACCGGCAGACTGCGCCTTTACCCATGCACGACCATTGAGCATATCTAAAAACAGTCCGGTATTCTGTGCCCGCCCCAATGTGATGTGATATTTCAGTCCTGACTCTTCAACCACGGTTTGCGTGACTGCCTCGCCCAATAGCAACGCTATCGGCGCTTTTGGTAGATAGCGATACTGAACCTGCACCGAGCGACTTTCAATCACGATAGCTAATAATTGCTCAGCCAAAGGCAACAAGACCTCTTCAGGCATTTCTTTATACAAGGTGATGAGTACGACCGGATAAAGCCAATCAATAGAGACATGCTCAAAACCAGGATAGGCATGACCCCTGCCATGAAACAGACGTTGAGCATCCAGCGTGGTGGGAACAATAAACGGAGGGTGGTTCGGCATGGTTTTGGACATCATATATATTCTTAATTTGAAAGCGTGTAAAAATTGAAAGAAGTCTGGCTCTAAAAAATACTCTTCATAAAATTAAAGAGACACTACTTGTCTTTACCTTGCCAATAACTGGCAAACATCGAACCTGACAAGTTGTGCCAGATACTGAACAAGGCACCAGGTAAGGCACTGCTCGCGGTGAAGTATTTTAGGGCAAGAGCCACACTGAGTCCTGAGTTTTGCATACCGACTTCTATAGCGACCGTCCGTGCTATGACGCTGTCGTAGCCGAGTTTTCTGGCTAACCAGTAACCACTGAATAAACCGATCATATTGTGCAACATGACGGCAAGTAGTACCGTCCAAGCCAGGGTTTGTAAATTGGCCTGATTGAGTGCGACCACGATTGCGATAATCAACAGAATCACGGCCATGGAAAACAGTGGAAACATCGGCATTATTTTTGAGAGTTTTTCATGAAACAGTGCATTCAAACCCATGCCAAGTCCCAACGGCAAAACAATCATTTTCAGTAACATCCACAACATAGAGTTGACGGGGACATCGACCGACTGGCCGACATAGAACCAAGTCAGCAGTGGCAACATAACCACTGCTGCCAAGGTTGATACCAAAGTCATACTGACTGACAAGGCGACATCGCCTTTGGCCAAATACGCCATTACATTAGAAGCCGTGCCCCCTGCTGTTGCGCCGACTAACATCATGCCGATAGTCAGCTCTAACGACAACCCCATCAACAGTGACAAAGCCCAAGCGGTAAATGGCATGACTAAAAACTGGATTGTAATACCCAAGCCCACTACTAAACGATTCTGCCAAGCTTGTTTAAAGTCTTTCCAGCTTAAGCTTAAGCCCATGCCAAGCATGACCGCCATCAACAAGGGAACAATCCAAGACTTTAAATCCACAAAAATATGCGGATAGAACAGTGCGATGCCGCTGATTATCAGCGCCCAAAAAGGAAAAGCCATAACTAACATAGAGTTTTTGTCTTATTTGATGGAATTAAATTCAGTACAGTTCGACTCTGACCAAGGTAGCTTTGAACACTGAACCAATTTAGCTCAACACTCTGATGGAGTCTTTTAAAGTGGACTCATTGTAGCAGGAACTTTTTCATTTTTTTGTGGTTGATCACATTTATAAAGGGAGAGATAGTCGTAGATAAAGGACTTTTGTAAGTATATGGATAGCGGACATTATTTCGATAATACTACGGCGAATCCATTGAGAAAGCTCTGAAAATTCGAATGGCACAAAGATAGGCATGCACTAAGTGCATTATTTTATCTGGTAGAGAGTCAATGCAAGGCACTCATGAGACATGAGTGCGAGTACACAGGTAAATCTGAGTCTCTGTCTCAATATAGCGGGCACAGTATTAACATTTTGTACACTATCTACAACTCTATTTATCCTGAATTATCCCGTTATAGCAATGAAGCACAGAAACTTGAATCACTTTTTTCTTATTTAAAGAACGTCAATTCCTGTAACATTTGTTGAGCCGCTTGATTCAGATGTTGAGAACTTTGTGCTGTGGTTTCCACGAGTGCTGAATTCTGTTGTGTGTCTTTATCCAGACTCATAATCGCTTGGTTGATATGCCCAATCGCTTTAGCTTGCTCATCCGATGAACTGGTTATTTCCGAAATAATGCTCGAGACTTGAATAATCACATCATTGATTTCACCTAATGAAGCTTTTGATTTCCCGACATAGTCCGCACCTTCTTCAATTTTTTGCACTGTATTTTCAATCAAGTCTTTGATTTGTTTAGCCGCATCGGCAGATTTTTGGGCAAGGTTTCGAACTTCTCCAGCAACGACAGCAAAACCACGACCATGCTCTCCTGCACGCGCCGCTTCTACCGCGGCATTTAGTGCTAACAGATTGGTTTGGAAAGCAATGCTGTCAATTAGGACGATAATGGCCGCAATCTGATGACTGGATTCTGTAATCTGCGCCATTGCCGACACGGCCACTTCAGTAATTTCAGCACCTTCTCCTGCTTTTTTCTGAGCCTGACTAGCCAATACATTGGCCTGTCTAGCAGAATCGGTATTTTGTTCGACGGTGGCCGTAATTTCTTCAGTTGAAGCTGAAGTTTCTTCCAATGTGGCCGCCTGACTTTGCATCTTTTCAGAAAATATTTGTGAATTTTTGGCCAACTCATCAGCCATCTTAAACACGTTCTGAGCACTCTGATTAATTTGGGAAATCGTAGCTCCAATCTTATCATTAGTGGTGTTTAGAGCTTGTTCCATCGATTCTAAATCCCCAGGCAAATTGGCATTGGTTTTAGTCCGATAATCCCCTAAGGCTTGGCGTGTAAGCGATTCTGAAATAAGTTGAATCGCCTGTTCAACGGAGTCAAGAGAGCTGTTGATGTTCTTCTCTAATGTTTCAAACTCGCCTTTTACTTCAATGTGAATACGTCGACTAAATTTACCTGCGCTCATCTCAGACATCACTTGGTTGATTTCTTCAAATGAAACTTTTAATGTATTTACAATTGCCTGGGTATTATCCACAATACTGCCAAAGCGCCCCTCCAAACCTTCAACCAACTCCACTTCAAACACACCTTTTGAAAGGCCTGATATAGTATGGTCTAAAGAGACTATAGTCTGGTTAATATTTCGAGTAGATTGATTCACATTTTGTTTAAGTTCATTAAAAACACCATGCATCTCTTTTTCAATACTAACAGCGGTGTTGCCTTTAGCGACTTGCCCCATAACTCTTTGAATTTCTGTAATGGTTTCGGATAAAAATAGAATATGATGATTAAATCCTTGCGCAATCTTCCCCAATTCGTCTTTTTGATCAACATCGATTAATTGCGACAAATCACCTTCATCACTAACTTTTTGCATTATTTGTGACATCTTATTCAAAGGACGAGTTATTGAGGTGAGCACAAGATATGCAATCCCAATACTGATTACAATTAAGGCGAGCAAAATCAAAAGGCTATTTATTAAATTGTTGACAAAAGCCTTGTTGACATCGTCGACATAGATACCGGTTCCCACTACCCACTGCCATTCTGGAATGGCTTTCACGTAAGACATCTTAGGTGAGGGGTCCGTTTCATTGGGTTTGCTCCAGAAATATTCCACATATCCCGCTCCAGATTGTTTTGCAACTGTCGCCATGTTTACAAAAAGCAAATTACCGACTTTATCTTTAGACTGACTGAGATCCTTACCGTCTAAAGCTGGCTTTAAAGGATGCATTATCATTTTAGGATGAAAATCAGTTATCCAAAGGTAGTTACCATTGTCATAGCGAAAAGAAGTGACTAACATTTTAGCTTCTAATTGAGCTTGAGCTTGCGTCATTTTTCCTTCTGATGCGGACTTTTGTAGTGCTTCAACTTGTGAAACCACGCCATTGATAATGGATTCAACACGTTCTTTTTTAGCTTCAAAGGTGACTTCTTTTTCTTTAAAACTGTCATAAACAGAAATAAAGCTCATGCCAATCACGCCGACAAACACCAGTAAAAACAATTTAAACTTAATACTCAGATTCAACAGAAAACCCATTTTAATTACTCCTTTGTAACTATTTGATATCAGTTTACGACCCTACAGGCAACAAACTGGTTATACGTAACACTGATCATTTAGGCGCCCGAATGATATAAATATTTTTTATGCCATTTCTTGATTATTTATCCACCCTCCATTCAAAGACTAGTTACCGACTGGGAATCGTAATTTTTTTGGCAAATAGCTGACTATGTTTCAATAATAACAACAAGTATTTATAATGACTAACCTATTATTAAATACTGTTATATAAAGAATATCAGCGGCTCCCTTAAGCCAAGTTCTTTACCAGATTAGTACCAGAACAGACTCATCCTATGAAGACAAAAAAAGCCCTAAACACGTTGTGTTCAGGACTTATTCAGATAAAAGGATAGTCAGAATTCTGCTTTAAAACAAAATATTAATGTTGAACCGCACTCTCCTTTTTAAGTTTTTTACGTATATTCATAAGGAGATATCCTAGAGGATTGAATTAATGACGGCGTCATACAGCAAATGTTAAGCCAACAGGCAATCAAAACATTGATTACCAATTACTGCCACTGCCGAACATAGCCTGAGTGATGAATTTACCTTTTAAAACTGATTCCGCTTAAATGAATAATAAGCCGAGAAAAGGTTTTTTTGATCGCCATTATCTAACTTAGATCGAATAGTAGACAATGGTCGAAAAACTGAGCGAAGAACTTCGCTCAAAGAATATTAAAAAAATTACAAAAGAGAGTGTTTAGAACACCAATAGTGTTGACACTAAACCTATCAACCCACCTAATACACCACCCCAAACGACTAACCAACCCAAGTGCTCGTGAATCATCTGTTGAACCATCTCTTTAACCATTTGTGGTGTCAGTTCTTCTAAACGAGTATCAATAATTTCAGCGACCTTGTCACGAATGTCAGCCATAACATCTGGTTGATCCATCTCTTCTTGCAACAGTTTATGAAACGATTCAGTTTGTGTCATTTCAATCAGTGAAGTTTTCATATTCTCAATAAAAGGTTCTTTTAACGGGGTTAACGCATCTGCCCCACCAAACATACCCAACATACTACCAAAAGAGGAGTTCATAATGACTTGAACCAGTTTTTCAAAAGAATCGCTTAAATCCACCTTGGCGATGACTGGCTGTAAATCAAATTTTGAGTCTTTCGCACTGCTGGCGACAAAGCGATCAATATTCTCTTGACTGAAAAACTGTTCCATCATTAAGTTTTTAATGGCTGATTTAAAGGCTTCAAAGCGGTTAGGAATCACGCCAGAACCGACCAGGCCTGGTACCTTTTCAAACAACATATAAACGGCTAACCAGTTGGTTAAGGCACCTGATAATGCAAATAGACCCACCATCATAATGAGCTGATTATCTAAAAACCAACCAAGCGTTAAAATAGCGGCGGCGAAAATATTAGTCAAACTACTTTTGTTCATTGCTTACTCTCTTAAAAATTAGATTTATTTTTTATAACTCATCAGCCGTTGATTGGGCTTCGAAGGCGCTTAAATCAACGATGATTTCACCGGAATCAGATACTGTAAAATTGGCTTTATCTTTCATCTCACCCGTTTCGTCCATGCCTATACAGCCTTGGAAAATATGCCAAGTGTAGATAAAGTGCACTTGATAACGGTTTTCTTGCAGATAGTTGACATGTGAAATCACCATGCCGTCCTTATAGTGCGCGAGTTGACTAATAAAGCTGAGATCTCGCACCAATTTTAGATGAATATTCTCTAATTGTGCCGTGAAAAAATCTGCTAGAAAGTCGCACTGATCTGTATCGGCAACAAAGAGTTCATTATTGGCAAGTTCAAGCTGCAATTGCATACTAACCCTTTTAAAATTATTAGAAAACTGAGCAACCAGGCCTGGTAACATTTTTTGAGTGATATTAATCGATTCTATTTTAACGAATCCATTTAATCTCTCTGTTCAGCCACCACAAAAGCCACCGTGTGATGTTTTTCATCACTGACGCTAATCGACCAATCGGTAATACCCAATGAATCCGCTTTATCTAAAGTCGATCCCGCTAACAAAAGAATCGGTTGACCAGAAACTTTATGGCCAATCGTCATATCTCTAAAGCAGACTCCTTGTGCAATCCCGGTACCCAACGCTTTAGAAACCGCTTCTTTCAATGCCCAGCGTTTGGCAAGAAAACGTTCAGGATAATGTTGAGTTTCTAGCTCAATTAACTCATCAGCCGAAAGCAATCTATTCGCAAAGGCTTCACCCTGTTTGCTATAAACCTTGGCAATGCGCTCAACATCAACAATATCGGTTCCAACTCCAACAATCACCGCAATTCCCCTTGAATGACCTGAACTCGCATATTCAGCGCCAGAATTATTTTAAATACGCCTGTTGACGAGCTTCAACCATAATGCGCTTCATTTCTCGCACTGCTTCTGGTAAACCAGAAAAAACCGCTTGCGCAATAATAGCGTGCCCAATATTCAACTCTTCAATGTCTTTAATGGCGGCAATCGCTTGCACGTTGTGATAATGTAAACCGTGTCCCGCATTGACCACCAGGCCTAAACGCACCGCATATTCCGTCGCATGCCGAATACGTTCCAACTCCGCTTCAATGTCAGCAGGATTTGTGAGTTCTGCATAGGTTCCGGTATGTAATTCAATCACGGGTGCACCACACTCTTTCGCCGCTTCGATCTGGATTTCATCAGGATCGATAAACAGAGAAACACGGCAACCGACATGGGCTAAACGTTCGCAAACTTCCGTTAACCAAGGGATTTGTCCGGCAACATCCAAACCACCTTCAGTAGTGAGTTCTTCGCGCTTCTCAGGGACTAAACAGATATCTTCAGGCTCATATTGACAGGCAATTTTGACCATCTCTTCTGTGGCGGCCATCTCTAAATTTACTTTGGTTTGACGCATCGCAGAGATCAGCGCAACATCTTCATCCTGGATATGTCGGCGGTCTTCACGTAAATGCAGGGTGATACTATCTGCACCAGCCATTTCAGCATCTAATGCTGCTTTAATGGGATCAGGATAAGTCGTACCACGCGCTTGTCTTAAAGTGGCGACGTGATCGATATTCAAACCTAAAAAAATTGGATTCATGATTATTCCTCGGTAAATTTGAAAGTAAATTCTAGCGGAGTTAATGTTGCGTTAATGTTCATTGTGCATAAATTTTATCTAAAAAGTTGACGAGTGAGAATGGGCTTATCACCTAAATACTGATTGAGAATGGCTCGGAATAACTGTTTCCATTGACCTAAGCAGGTTTCACAAAAGTTAGATTCTGCCAAAGCTAATAGACAGTTCCCCTGAATTGGAATACCCGTGCCAATGCCGTCCATGTCCGCTCTAATCGCCCCACTTTCTGGGTAAAAATGATATAAAACATTGGCCTCAATTGCTTGTTGATGCATATCTTCATCACACACCAAACCTTGACCTAATTCATTGAGTAGATGATATTCAAATTGACGCAATGACCAGGCCTGGTCACTTCTATTTTTGGCAGCCAGCAATTGATATAAAGCCTGTTGGTAATGTTCGTAAAGTGGTTCTACAGGCACTTGTGCAAACAACAAACGATATAACAACTCATTGATATACAGGCCACAGATACTGGTATCGCCAGACAATGGAAAACGTAAAGTATTGAGTTCAACTTGTTGAATGGAAACTAAATCAGAAGGCTTGTGGGCGCGTTCACGCCACAAAACGGTCAATTGCTGGAAAGGCTGTAACAATGCCGACTTTTGAGTTGCGGTTTTACGACCGCCCCTGACCCCGCGCACGATGCCATTAAACTTGCCGTAGTCAGGTGATAGAAACGTCACCAAGACACTGGTTTCGCGATAAGGACGAGAATGTAAGACAAAAACAGACTGTTCAATCTCCATTTTAATCCCTTAATTCCTTGAGCTAGCCAGTAAAATTCATGTGGTTAAAGTTCCTACTTTAAGTGGTACAGATGCAATTTAATACGTCTATAACCAGGCTTAAAAGAACTTAACTGCTGAAGTTATCGTCATAGCCTAAACTGGCTAAGGCACGAGCATCATCAGACCAGTTTTCTTTGACTTTAACCCAAAGCTCTAAGTGAACACGACCATCAAGCAAAGTGATTAAATCTCTACGGGCTTGAATACCCATGGTTTTAATCATTTCACCTTTTTTACCGATGACAATCTTCTTTTGACCTTTGCGCTCAACCAGAATCAGCGCATTAATAATCCAACGATCTTCTTCTTTATCAAACTTGAACTGTTCAATTTCAACAGTCGAACCATAAGGCACTTCTTCACCCAAGGTACGCATCAGTTTTTCACGGATGATTTCAGCCGCTAAAAAGCGCTGAGAGCGATCAGTGACATACTCTTCTGGAAAGATTTTTTCTTGCTTAGGCAGATACTTAAGCACTTCTTTCTTGATTAAATCCAAACCACTTTTCTTATAGGCAGAGATCGGAATCAGAGTATCCATTTCGACATTCGCGGCAACGGTCTGTAAAAACGGAAACAAATCATCTTTGTTTTTGTAGTTATCAATTTTGTTCATCAAGACAACCACTGGCGTTTCAATGCCTTCTAGTTTCTTGGCAACGGCTTCATCTTCTTTGGTCCAACGTCCAGCTTCGACGACAAATAAAATCACATCCACATCAGCAAACGCGCTGTTGGCGGTACGGTTCATATATTCATTAATGGATTTTTCTCCGCCTAAGTGCATTCCCGGAGTATCGACATAGATAATTTGGTGTTTATCAGTGGTATAAATACCGTGAATACGGTGACGAGTGGTTTGTGGTTTATGCGAAGTGATACTCAATTTTTGACCGAGCAACTCGTTCATAATGGTCGATTTACCCACATTTGGGCGACCAATCACGGCAGCAAAGCCCGTTTGATACTCCGTCGGCTCGCTTGAGTCCGTTGTATCGCCACCGGCTAAAATAGCCTCTAGATCGAGTGTGCGTTTTTCTTCAGTCATTTTTAGTCTTCTCTTTTACAGGTTATCCAGAGCATCAATCGCGAACTCAGCCGCTTTTTGCTCTGCTTTACGTCGATTCGAAGCTGTTGCTTCAAATTTGGTATTCAATTTTTCTACGAAACAGGAGACCGTAAACTGTTGTGCGTGTGCCGCGCCATTCACGCTGATAATGCTATATTCTGGCAAAGGTTGATTATCCGACTGCAACCACTCTTGCAAACGAGTCTTAGCATCTTTACCGACTTTTTTCGGATCTAACACTTGTAAACGGCCATCATACAAACGATTCACCAGCTCACGACACGCATCCAAGCCACTGTCTTCATAGACGGATGCAATAATAGCCTCTACGGCATCAGCGATAATCGAATCACGTCTAAAGCCACCACTTTTTAGCTCTCCCGGCCCTAAAACCAGATAATCACTCAAGTTATACTCTCGACCAATCACCGCCAGAGTGTCGCCTTTAACCAAATGCGCTCTGACACGACTCATATCCCCTTCAGCTAAGTTTGAAAACTGATGAAACAGAATGTCCGCAATCATGAAGTTAACCAAACTGTCGCCTAAAAACTCTAATCGTTCATTGTTTTTTGAACCAACACTACAATGGGTCAACGCATGTTGTAAAAATGAAATATCTTGATATTCATAATTCAACTTTAGGGCCAATTGTCTTAATTTAGCCAAGCGTTCGACAGAGAGTTTTTCGGTTTTCTTTGCCGCCATTTTAGTCAATCCCCTGACCTAAACGATTCAGGTGCACGCCACCATCCCAGTTCATCCAAATTCCAAACGCCTTACCTTTGATGTTTTTCTCTGGAACAAAGCCCCAGAAACGACTGTCATTACTGTGGTCACGGTTATCGCCCATCATAAAGTAATGCCCTTCAGGAACAATAACTGTTTGGAGGTCTAAACTAGACTTATCCATATCCAACAAAACTTCATGTGTCGTGCCATTTGGAAAAGTCTCTTTAACAACCGATGCACCGTTCATAACCGAACCAGAATCAGTACCGACGTACTTCCCAACCAATTCACCATTAACGGCATCGCCATTAATGAAAATAGTACGACTGATATAGGTAATCTCATCGCCAGGTAGACCGACAACACGTTTAATGTAGTCAACCGCTGGATCATTAGGATATTTAAAGACGACAACATCACCACGCTCTGGGTTGCTGACCGGAATAACAGTGGTTTGTATAACCGGTAACTTAACACCGTATGCGAATTTATTAACCGCAATAAAATCCCCAATCTGCAATGTCGGATACATAGAACCAGATGGAATTCTAAAAGGTTCAATAATAAAAGATCTTAAGACCAATACAACCAAAAACACTGGAAATAATGAACGCGCATATTCCACCAAGATAGGTTCTTTGACGGTCATCATGGCACTTTGACGTTTTGGACGCCAAATAATGCGGTCGACATAGGTGATTACCCCTGTAATCGCGGTGATAATGACAAGAATAAGTTCAAAACTCATTAAGATTCTCCCGTGCTCAAAATGGCTAAGAAAGCTTCTTGCGGAAGCTCGACATTACCGACTAACTTCATGCGTTTCTTACCTTCTTTCTGTTTCTGTAATAATTTTTTCTTACGCGACACATCGCCACCATAACATTTGGCAGTTACATTTTTACGTAACGCTTTAACGTTGGCGCGGCCAATGACTTTAGCCCCAATGGCTGCTTGAATGGCGACATCAAACATCTGACGAGGAATAACATCCTTCAATTTATCAACAATCACTTTACCGCGCTGTGCGGCAAACGCTCGGTGAACAATCACCCCCAACGCATCGACTTTCTCACCATTGATTAGGAAGTCCATTCGAACTAAGTCATCTTGTTGGAACCGTTTAAATTCATAATCCATTGAGGCGTAACCGCGACTACACGACTTAAGACGATCAAAGAAATCAAGTACCACTTCGTTTAACGGCAGTTCATAATTTATGGAAACTTGACCACCCGAATATAGCATATCTTTTTGGACGCCGCGTTTTTCGATACACAACTTCATAACCGCCCCCACATGCTCATGGGGTACTAGAATATTCGCCTGAATGATTGGCTCACGAATCGCTTCAACCAAACTCATATCTGGAAGTTCTGATGGATTATCAATTGTTATGATTTCGCCATTTTTCAGTTCTACTTCGTAGATAACCGTTGGCGCGGTCACAATCAAATCAATATTATATTCACGTTCTAAACGTTCTTGAACGATTTCCATGTGTAGCATACCTAAGAAACCACAACGGAAACCAAAGCCTAAGGCTTCAGAGCTTTCTGGTTCAAAGTGCAAAGCTGCATCGTTCAAGCGTAATTTACGTAATGACTCACGCAGATCTTCATACTGCTCAGAAGAGACTGGAAAAATCCCGGCAAAAACGCGCGGTTGTGCGGGCGCAAATCCAGGCAACGCTTCTACATCGGGTTTAGAGGCATCGACCAAAGTATCACCAACCGGCGCACCGTCAATGTCTTTAATACCTGACGTCACATAACCCACCTCTCCCGCACTTAAGTAAGGCGTTGACTTGCGCTTTGGCGTAAATATACCGACATCATCGACCAAATATTCTTCTTTCGTCGACATGACTTTCATTTTGGTTTTCTTACCAATACGACCGTCAATGACACGAACCAATGAAACCACACCTAGGTAGTTATCAAACCAAGAATCAATAATAAGGGCTTTTAAGGGGGCATTTAAATCACCCGTTGGCGGTGGTATTTTAGCCACAATATCTTCTAGCGTTTCTTTAATACCGATTCCTGCTTTGGCACTTGCGCGCACTGCATCAGAGGCTGAAACACCGATAATCTCTTCGACTTCTTCAATTACGCGATCAGGTTCGGCAGAAGGCAGATCAATTTTATTCAATACCACTAAGACTTCTAAGCCTTGCTCAATCGCCGTATAACAGTTCGCCACAGTTTGCGCTTCAACCCCTTGAGAGGCATCCACAACCAACAAAGCACCTTCACAAGCCGCCAAAGAACGCGAGACTTCATATGAGAAATCAACATGTCCCGGAGTGTCGATAAAGTTCAGCTGATAGGTTTCACCATCATCCGCTTTGTAATTTAGGGTCACACTCTGCGCTTTAATGGTTATACCGCGCTCTTTCTCAATATCCATTGAATCAAGTACTTGTGCTTGCATCTCGCGATCTGATAAACCGCCACACAGGTGGATAAATCGATCGGCAATCGTTGATTTACCGTGATCGATATGGGCAATAATCGAGAAGTTACGAATGTGTTTTAAATCGTCTGACATTGATGCTCCAGGTAGTGTCTGTTTGAAAGCGAGTTAAGTCGATTCAAAAAACAGACAATACGGTCTATAAAAAAAGGGGACTATCGTCCCCTTTCAGCTTATTCTTTAAAACGGATGTTTTTACGTTTATTTACAATGCGTTAGCCTTTAAAGAAAGACTTGTTCACATTCAATAATAGAATAAGATTTGGTTTAAATTTAATTGCGCGTATTTTACGCTAATTTATGACGACTCGCATTGATTAATCGCCACATTATGAACAATGTAAACTTAACCGAGTTCAAGAACCCCCTTTCTCAATATTTAATAAAGATAAGCGTCCATAAAACCTTACTGATCTAAAATCAAAGGTAAGAACAAAGAGCGGCCTTCTCTCAATACTCGTACCGCGACAGATCGATTCTTCGGCAAACTCTTTAATAAATTATCTAACATCTTGATATTTTTTACCGGTTTAAAATCAATGGTGACAATAACATCACCTTGGCGTAAACCAGTGTTTAAAGCCGGATTTGCAAAGACGTTTACCACCCTTACCCCAAATGGAATTTTCAATTGACTTAAGCTAGCTTCATCCATCACTTCAACTTCAGCGCCTAAAAGGTTGTGCATCTTACGATTGGCTTGTTCTGCAGCCACAATTTCTGACTTATCCAAAGAAGCCAGTTTAAGCCTAATCGTCTTCTCCTTACCTTGGCGCAACAACTTAACGCTCACTTTTTTATCAATCGATGTCACACCGACAATCGGTGGTAAATCAGATGATTTAGCGATCGTTTTGCCATCAAACTCTAAAATAATATCGCCTGGCTGCATTCCTGCTTTTTCCGCTGGCGTATCTGGAAAAACCTCTCCGACTAATGCACCCATTGGCTTCACCAACCCAAATGATTCAGACAGTTCACTGGTGACTTCTTGCACTTGAACACCTAGATAACCACGTATGACCTTACCGCCATCTTTTAACTGATTAACCACATTCATTGCAATATCGATGGGAATCGAAAAAGACAAACCCATTGCACCGCCACTCTTGCTATAAATCATCGAGTTAATACCGACGACTTCGCCATCTAAATTAAATAGCGGACCACCCGAGTTTCCTGGATTAATGGCAATATCTGTTTGGATAAATGGCACATAAGTATCTTCAGGCAAAGCACGTCCCAAAGCGGAAATAATGCCATGCGTCACGGTATTATCCAAGCCAAATGGCTGACCAATTGCCAAAACCCACTGCCCGACCTTGAGTTCCTTCAAAGAACCAATTTTGGCAAAAGGTAAATCATTAGCAGAAATTTTCAATAACGCAACATCCGTTCTGGGATCAGAACCAATCACTTTTGCCTTTAACTCTTTACGGTTACGCATACGGACAATAATTTCATCTGCACCATCAATAACATGATGATTAGTTAAGATATAGCCATCCGCACTAATCACAAAACCTGAGCCTAGCGAATGGGATCGTAGCTGCTCTTTAGGCATTTCAGGTTGCTTACCGCCAAACCGATCTCTAAATTGATCTAAACTTCCATCCGGAATTCCGAAAAAATAACGCAACAAGTCCTCTGGCATCCCCCTGAAGGGTTCTAATTGTTGCGATGGCGCTCTAACAACCTTTTTTGTGGTACTAATATTCACCACCACTTTATTATTCTGCTCGACCAACTCGGTGAAGTCCGGTAAACCGTAACTATTAGCCGTTGCTGCCGTTACCATCAGAGGCTGAAAACTCAGCCATGCGGTAAGCACTAAGGATGTTAAAACTGACATTTTTTTCACAATCGTGTCCCCTTATATTTTCAAAATTTTAGAATGTTTTTTACGAATAATATTTAAAAGCATGCACGGCAAACCTTGCATGATGACTAAGTCTAAAAATTTAATTTTCAACCATTTTTACTGAAAAATTTAATAAATTTTCTGAGCATAGTATCTGAGGCTGAGCTCTAAGACTTAGGATTTAGGCAGACTCATTTCTGGTAACACTGGTTGATAAATTTTATGCGTCAACCACCAGCCCGAAGCAACTCCGAGAAAACCACCCATAATCGCGGCGATATCCGCACTAGATTCACTCGCATCTAAAAAAAACACACTCAATTGACTAAACATGACTGCAAATAAAAACAAGCCAATCAATGGTACACCGTAGGCCATAAATGAATGCTTAATCAATCGTGACTCATCTAGCGTCAATGTGACTTGATCACCCACTTGAACATTGAGCGTGTTTCTAACTTTAATCGCATTCTGAGAAGTATTGCTAAATAAGGTCGCCAGCGCAGAAGTACCACATCCAGAAGCCGATGAACAGCCACTACAACCTGATTGACGCTGCGCATCGACATAGGCAAACTCGCCCTCAACAGAGGAAACGATACCTGATTCACGCAATAAATTTGTATCATTCAACGCTTGGTGCTCCTCGACACTTTCCCCTGGATCCTGTCGCGTATTTTCAGTGGTAAACACAGACTGCTGAGTTTTTTTAGTCATATCTTTATTCATAGCTTAACCACACCCTTTTAATTGCATTAAGTTTATCATCCGATACGCCTAAATAAGAGCTTATAAAGCCTTACGCCTTTAAAAAAAACGAACCCTAACCAACATTTAAATATAATATGCTACCATTAATGAAATTATTCAAGCTTAGTTCGACATTTACATCTCTGGCCAAGTGTCTAACCCACCGTAATTAAAAGGTTCCTGTGTGGCTGCATCATCCAAAAATCACAGTCTAAAAACCGACGTTTTAGTCATTGGCAGTGGTATTGCCGGACTTTCTGCCGCCCTTAAACTCGCCGCTAACCACACTGTCATTTTGCTCGCCAAAGCCTCTTTAAATGAAAGCAGCACCTACTATGCACAAGGCGGAATTGCGGGTGTATTTGACCCTTTTGACAGCATTGAAGCACACATTAATGACACACTAGACGCCGGCGCTGGTCTCTGTGATCCCAAAGCAGTTGCTATCGTAGCAACCCACGCAGCTGAAGCCATTCAAGAACTGATTGATTTGGGCGTGCCTTTTAGTAAACAATCCGATGGTGAAACGTCCTTTCCTTTTCATCTGACCCAAGAAGGCGGCCACAGTCATAGACGCGTCATTCATGCCGCTGACCATACTGGACAGTCGGTCATTAATACCTTAATTGCCAAAGTTAAAACCCATCCTAATATTACTTTACTGCCAGAACATATCTCGATTGATCTGATTTTAAATAAGAAACACAATCGCTGTTTGGGGGCTTACGCTTTAAATAAGATTGAGCATAAGATCTATGACATTGCCGCCAGCTTCACAATACTGGCCACCGGTGGTGCCAGTAAAGCTTACCTTTACACGAGCAATCCAGATACATCTACCGGGGATGGCATCGCTATGGCTTGGCGCGCTGGCTGCACCATTGGCAATATGGAATTCAATCAATTTCACCCGACTTGCCTCTATCATCCTAAAGATCGCTCTTTTCTCATTAGTGAAGCACTGCGCGGTGAAGGTGCAATTCTCAAACTGCCTAATGGCACCGCTTTTATGGCGGACTATGATCAACGGGCAGATCTTGCTCCTCGAGATATCGTTGCCAGGGCGATTGACCACGAAATGAAAAAGCACGGGATTGATTGTGTCTATTTAGATATATCGCATAAACCAAGCGAGGCTATTAAAAGCCACTTCCCAACCATTTACGAACGCTGCCTCAAGGTCGGTATTGATATCACTCGCGAGCCAATTCCCGTGGTACCTGCCGCACACTATACTTGTGGTGGCGTGGTCACGGACTTAGAAGGCCGCACTTCTTTAGCTGGCCTCTATGCGATTGGTGAAACGGCTTATACAGGTCTACATGGCGCGAACCGCCTTGCGAGCAATTCGCTGGCTGAAGGTTTGGTGTTTGCGAAAATGGCCGCTCAAAGCATTGAAAAAGCCTTTCCTCACGCCACTGAAACAGAAAATGAAATCAGACCTTGGGATTGTACTGGCATTACTGATCCTGCTGAAAAGGTGCTTATCAGTCACGATTGGGATGAGCTACGCAGAGTCATGTGGGACTATGTCGGCATCGTTAGAACCAACGAACGTCTCAAAAGAGCCCGCCAACGCTTACGCAACCTGTATAAAGAAATTGATGAGTATTACCATCAGCACACCGTCACCAGCGACCTCTTAGAATTAAGAAACCTCGTCATGGTTGCTGAATTAATGGTAATGAGTGCACAGCGTCGAAAAGAGAGCCGGGGGTTACACTTTAATCTAGACTATCCGCATACCCATAAAAAAGCCAAACCCACTATTTTAAAAGCAAAGTAAAGGACTCATTTAAGCTACTTTGAAACAAAAAAAGCGCTATAAGCGCTTTTTTTATGATCTAGGTTTAACAACCAATCTGAATCTACCAGGCCTGGTTAGCCATTCCCGGTTGGCATATTGTCATTATCGGACACAATCGCTTCAATCAAACCTTCGGCTGCCAATTTATCAATATCGATTAAGATAACCATACGGCCTTTTGATTTATTACGGACTTGCGAAGCATCCTCTTGCGCGCTTTCTTGTTCAGCAAGAGAGTTTTCAATGGTCGCCAAACCTAAGACAAATTGATTCTGGATAGAAGTCGAAATATCAGGTGCCGCTTGCAAGTTATCTATATCAAATACATGAACATCGGAAACTGCGTCAACGACTAAACCGACAATTCGCTCTCCTTGACTCGTCAATACATGAACGACAATGACAACAGTGGTGCCGTCATAACTGGCCTTTAATTTAAACTTTTCACGCAAATCAATAATGGGTACCACGGTGCCACGTAAATCAACCACGCCTTTTACATAGCTAGGCACATTAGGCAAAGGGCTTGGATCCTTCCAACCCCTAATTTCTTGTACACGAAGAATTTCAACCGCATACTCTTCACTACCGATAATAAAGGTCAAAAATTCTTTATTTGATTCTGCCACGTTCTGTCTCCGCTAAACGATAATCGGTTTCACTTAATAAAGCATTTCTGCTCATTAAACTCACCTTTGAACAATGAGTGTTTCCATACTACTATACTTAGCATAGAATTCAACTGGTTTTAGTGTTGTTTGTTAATGTATGAACGCAAGAAATAAGCCAAGATGTTTTGTGATTTTAAGGTCCTACTGTATCATCTGCAAACAGTTTAAGAATGAAGGAAAATGCAATGAATTCAAGCGACACTTTAGACCCACAATGGCTAGCCCTTTTAGCATCACAAAATGCTCAATTTGATGAATCAGGCAAAATAGTCACATTCGGACAAGCCGAATTGGAACGTTTTTTAATCAAAAATGGCCCTGTGTTAACGAGTCTAACCCACCAAGCATTGCTTAAAGTAACAGGGAGCGAAGCAGAGACTTTTTTGCAAGGCCAGTTAAGCAATGACCTTAAAGAAGTCACGGACACCCATGCTCAACTTTCTGCCTATTGTGATCCACAAGGCCAAGTTCTTGCATTGTTCTTAATCTTTAAATACCAAGGTGACTTCTATTTAAATTTTGATGGTTCTTTAAAAGAATCTATTCTCAAACGTTTACGCATGTTTGTGATGCGTGCTGACGTTCAATTCACCGATGTTTCTGACAGCCTCATCCAGATTGGTTTTGCCGGTGAGTTTGGTGATTTGGATATTCAACGTCGTTTAAACACCAAGGTAAAAGACGTTTATGAAACTGGTTATATCGATATTGATGGTATGCGGGATGTCTGCGTCGTTAAAGTACCCGGCCCTTACCATCGCTATGCACTATTTGGTCCAGCTGATCAAATGACCGAAACGTGGAAAAGCCTGCGTAGCAATGCCGATTTAACCAACTCTTATGATTGGAATCTGCTCAATATTGCCGCCGGAGTCCCCGAGGTTAATTCAGAGACAACCGCAAGTTTTATCGCGCAATTTTTAAACCTAGATAAGCTGGATGCAATTAACTTCAAAAAAGGCTGTTTTCCTGGGCAAGAAATTATTGCGCGCATGCATTATCGCGGTAAAGTCACCAAACGTATGTTCCGTATTCGCTTTGAAGAGACGCTTGAATTAAAGGCTGGTGAAGCACTGGTTCTAAAAGACTCAAACAATAAGAGTCACAAGCTGACTGTTATCAGTACGAATCCGGATATTTATAATGGTAGCCTTTGTTTAGCCGTGGGAACTTTAAAGTCTTTGGAAGCGGTTGAAGGCGATTTGGTGACCGAATCAGGCTCTCCAGCCATTCTTGAGCCACTGCCTTATTCGGTTACAGACGACGAATAAAGCAGGAAATAAAGCATAAAAGCAAAAAGCCCGTTAAAGTGGCCAGGCCTGGTCACTTTAACGGGCTTTTTTTATGCACGAGATATGCACTCGACTTAGCAAAATCTTCCAGCCCTATTTCAGGCTAGAAAATTCATCACCAAATGTTAGCTTTTACTGCTTACGCATATGCGGAAACAACAAGACATCACGAATTGAAGCCGAATCAGTGAATAACATCACCAAACGGTCAATCCCGATACCTTCACCTGCTGTCGGTGGCATAGCGTGCTCCAAAGCGGTAATGTAGTCTTCATCATAATGCATCGCTTCATCATCACCGGCATCTTTTGCCTCGACTTGAGACTTAAAGCGCTCTGCTTGGTCTTCTGGGTCATTTAACTCGTTGAAACCGTTCGCCAACTCACGACCACCGATAAACAACTCAAAACGATCAGTAATAAATGGGTCCTGGTCATTACGACGTGCCAGTGGAGAAACTTCTGCTGGATACTCAGTAATGAACGTTGGATCCATTAGCTTTTCTTCAACCGTCTCTTCAAAGATCTCAGTGATAATTTTACCTAAACCATAGCCTTCTTTAACATGAATCTTCAAGCTATTGGCCAAAGCAGTTGCTGACTCAATCGTCTCTAACTGAGAAAGCTGAATGCCTTCGTTGTACTGCACAATCGAATCTTTCATGCTTAAACGTGCAAACGGCTTACCAAAATCAAACTCCAGTCCTTGATAAGGCACTTTAGTCGAACCAACCGCCAACTCCGCCAACTCTTTCAGTAGCTCTTCCGTGTAATCCATCAACTGATGGTAATCAGTGTAAGCAGCATAGAACTCAACCATGGTGAATTCTGGATTATGACGCGTCGAAAGCCCTTCGTTTCGGAAACTACGGTTAATCTCGAAAACACGTTCAAAACCACCAACCACTAAACGCTTAAGGTAAAGCTCAGGTGCAATACGTAGATAAAGCGGCATATCCAACGCATTGTGATGCGTGTTAAAAGGCTTAGCAGTTGCGCCCCCTGGAATGACATGCATCATTGGGGTTTCAACTTCCATGAAATCATGACGAATCAAGAAGTTACGTACATGTTGTACAATTTTAGAACGCAACATGAACGTTTCACGTGTTTCTTCGTTAACGATTAAATCGACATAACGCTGACGGTAACGGACTTCTTGATCTTGCAGACCGTGGAATTTATCCGGTAATGGACGAATCGACTTAGTGATTAGCTCAATATGCTCAACGTGAATTGAAAGCTCGCCGGTATTGGTTTTAAAAACAAATCCTTCAGCCCCAACGATATCGCCTAAATCCCATTTTTTAAACTGAGTGTTATAGAAATCGGTTGGTAACTCATCACGCGTAACATAGATCTGAATACGTCCGGTAGGATCTTGCAAAGTTGCAAAACTTGCCTTCCCCATAATACGACGTAACATCATACGTCCTGCCACCTTAACACGCACTGGCTCGCCGGCTTCTAACTCTTCTTTGCTCTTAGCATCATAAAGAAGATGTAACTCTGCAGCATTATCCTCACGGCGAAACGTATTTGGGTATGAATGCCCGCCTTCTCTTAATGCATGAAGTTTTGCGCGGCGTTCTGCAATGATTTTATTCTCATCAACTTCAGGCACTGTATTTTGTGTTTCGGACATGGGATAACTCTCTTAACTTTAATTGGTAAAACGACCAGGCCTGGTGGTTTTAAAACGACCAGGCCTGGTAACTTAATAGATTGGAATATGAACGGTATTTTAAGGCTTTAAGTCGTTAAAAACTAGTTAAACAACACTTAACTTGGTTAAAGACGCTTTTTAAAATAGTCTTAAACACCTGCTTTTAAACTGGCGACAATAAACTGATCTAAATCACCATCCAAGACAGCGCCAGTATTACCGGTTTCAACATTGGTTCTTAAATCTTTGATGCGCCCTGAATCCAATACATACGAACGAATTTGACTGCCCCAACCGATATCCGATTTAGAGTCTTCTAACTCTTGCTTATCCGCATTACGACTTAACATCTCTAGCTCATATAACTTAGCGCGCAACTGTTTCATCGCTTCGGCTTTGTTTTGATGCTGTGAACGACCATTCTGACACTGAGTCACCGTATTGGTCGGTAAGTGTGTAATACGCACCGCTGATTCGGTTTTGTTAACGTGCTGCCCACCCGCGCCACTGGCACGATAAACATCAATTCGTAAATCCGCCGGGTTAATATCCACCTCAAAACTGTCATCAATTTCTGGAGAGATAAATACCGATGCAAACGAAGTATGGCGACGATTACTCGAGTCGAATGGCGACTTACGGACTAAACGATGCACGCCAGTTTCAGTGCGTAACCAACCAAACGCATAATCGCCCTGCACATGGATGGTGGCGCCTTTAATGCCCGCCACATCGCCCGCTGTGATTTCAATAATCTCTGCTTTAAAACCGTGGCTGTCCGCCCAACGCAGATACATCCTTAAAATCATATTGGCCCAGTCTTGAGCTTCTGTACCACCCGAACCTGACTGAATTTCTAAATAGGCATTATTGGGATCCATCTCACCCGAGAACATACGTTGGAACTCAAGCTTTTCAAGTTTTTCGCCCAAAGCATCCAAATCGGCAACGACTTCATCGACCATTTCCTGGTCATTTTCCATCTCTGCCATTTCGAGCAGTTCTTTGACCGATTCGGTGCCTGATTCCATCTGATCAATGGTGGAAACAATCATCTCTAACTGAGATTTCTCCTTGCCTAAGGCTTGCGCCTTTTCAGGATCATTCCAAACATTGGAATCCTCCAGTTCTCGTAAAACTTCATCTAAACGCTCTGAACGGGCTTCATAGTCAAAGATACCCCCTAAGCACTTGTGTACGCGCCTGGTAATCATCAATACGAGTATAAATAGGATTAAGTTCCATTTCCTTCCACTTCCAAATCACAGTAAAAATATCAACGAATGATACCAGTATTCGCCCTATCCTGCTGAAATTATGAGCGAATCTGTTGTGTTATAGCGGATTCTTTGACACTTACATTCTAAGCGAATGCCATTCTATTTTGCCTAAAAACTTATCATTCACTTAAGCTTTAATTTTATCGGCCGATAATAACTGTATAAGAATTTGTCTATAAGTTGTTTGAAGACTTATTAGAGACATTTCCCAACATTACAAATAAGCGTTAAGATAAACGTACTCGATAATAAAAATACTCGACTAGAAAAGAGGTTCTATCATGGCTGTTGAAATGAATAATTTAAGTTCCATCCAAGCCTATCAAAAATCTGCGGGGCTCGAGAATGCCAACCCAGATAATCATGGCCGACGTGCCTTAGGTCAACCGAGCCAAGCTAATCAAGCACGTGAAACCCATCAAACAAACCAACCTGATTTGCCAGAAAAAGCATCTATGCAAGCAACCCAAATGACGATCCGTACCGAACGTCAAGCCAGCTTGGTAGCACATCTATTTGGTGATGGCACATCCGCTTCTGCGGATTCATTAAAATTGACCTTTCAGGCCGCTATGGAAAAACTCAATGAAGTACTGAGTGCTGAATTTGGAGTTGCCGAAGGTGGCGCAGCACCAATTAGTGAAGAAGCCTTAAAGGCACAGGGAGGCATGGAGTATTGGACACCTGAAAATACCGCGAAGCGTATTGTCGATGGTAGCACGGCTTTCTTGGCTGGTTTTCAAGCAGCCAATCCCGAGCTTGAAGGAGAAGCTTTAATGGATCGCTTTATTGAAGTGGTCGGTGGCGGAATCACTCAAGGCTTCGATGAGGCTAAAGGGCTATTAGGGGATTTGGATGTACTTAAAGGCGATATTGCAGACAATATCGAATCAACCTTTAAATTGGTGCAGGATGGATTACAAAACTTTCGTAATCAATATTTAGGCATTACTGAAACTGCCACACTTAATAACGATGTAACCCCGGCGACTTCACAAGAACAAGAGTCTTAATCAGCTAGTTAAGTCATTTATACCAACCATTGCCTTTCGCTAATCTTTCTGCAAGCATTCCTATCAGGCAACAAAAAAGGGCGTTAAACGCCCTTTTTTTAAACATGAAACCAGAAGAATAAATTAAAACTTATTCAATCTCTTCTAGTCTAACTTTAGTTAAACCTGTTTCATTTGCATAGTTCGTTAACTCTGCTGTTGAAGTCGCGCCCATTTTAGTCATCAGGTTCTCGCGGTGCTTAGAAACCGTACGATCACTAATTTCTAGCATATCGGCAATCTCTTTAGTTTTGTAGCCTTCAGCAACCAATTTAACAACTTGTTTCTCACGAACAGATAAACGTTTATTCGTTAAGCCTGCTGCTTCTTCCAGAATTGGTTGAATCTCAGAATGAATAAATAACTCACCCTGCATGACTTTACGAACGCCTTGAATCAACTCTTTTGGTGAGATTGATTTCATAGCAATTCCACTCACACCCAACTCAAGCACTTCATTCCAAACATTCGTTGTTTCCGCAGCCGTCAAAACAATAACCTTGGTGTCAGCATAACGCTTCTTGATATGAGTGATCGCGTTTAAACCGCTTAGTTTTGGCATAGATAAATCCAAAAGAACCACTTGTGGTGACTTGGTTCTAACCAACTCTAAACACTCTAAACCATCTTCAGCTTCACCAACGACTTCAAAACCCGCTTCGGCTTGCAGGATTGATTTGAATCCCGCTCTCACTAAAGCATGATCTTCAGCTAATAAAATACTAATTTTTTCAGACATATAAATCACCCAACTTGAAACGTTTTAAGTAATAACACCTAATGAAAGCATGCACTTATTTATTGATTCCCATTATGACCAATCGTCATGGACTTCTCAAGGTATTTCAATCCAAACTCTAGCTTTTCTAACAGGAGATCTATTTTTTGTTGTTTAATCGGTGCATTTTTTTCATTTTTCTCAATATTTTCAATTTCTCGCAGCAAGCTGACAGTATTATCTAATTGAAACAGCATGCAGTTGCCTTTTAGATAATGTGCTTTAGCCGCTAAAGCAAACCAATTTTTGGATTGATTGTAAGATTGTAGATCCGCCAGACCAGATTCAATTTCAATCATAAAAGCATCCATTAAAGCACTAAACTGAGCAGGCACTTTTTCAACAGTATCCCAGCCATTCGCTGCGACATCGTTCTTTACCGAATTTGCAACACTCTTCTCAAGCTGCAATGGCTTCTGAGACTTTTCAGCGGAGTCTTTATGACCAATCTGTCGAATAGAATCAATCGGCTCTTTATGCTCCTGCAACAACCCAATGATTTGTGATTGTGTCACCGGCTTGACAAACCAGCCATCAAATCCAATTGAGGCAAGGGATTCACCTTCTGGAATAAAATTAGACTCTTCACCGCCAGCAGTAATTGCATACACCCCTTTTAACTGCTTAGCCAGCTGAGGGTTTTGTGCAATACTCTGCTGAATTTTCTGGCTGACTTCAATCCCATCAAAAAAAGGCATTTGAATATCCAAAAAGACATAATCAAAAGGTTCTTCCTGGAAAATTTCCCAAGCCTCTCTGCCATCCTTTGCCTCAAATACCGTGCATGCTTGCTCTTGTAAATAGCCTGCTAAAACCATGCGGTTAATTTTAGAGTCGTCAGCCACCAATATTTTGTAATGTGCACGGGATTCACTCAGTACATCCTTTTCTGTAGAAGTAGACGTGATATGATCTAAGTCCATTGCACCTGCAAAGCCCGCTTCCATTTCATCGGCCTCACCGAGCTCTAAATCCACATAAAATGAAGTCCCGACACCTAGGTTTGATGTTACTGAAATCTCTCCCCCCATCAGTTCCACAAGTTGCTTAACCACAAACAAACCTAAACCAGAACCTATATTGAAAGAACTGCCGCGACTCTCTAGCTGTGCAAAAGGCTCAAAAATACGGTCTTGCTTGTCCTTAGAAATACCTTCTCCAGAATCTGTCACCTTAAACATAAAATGATTATTTGCTTTTTCACTGACTTCAATGGAAACGCCACCGAACTGAGTGAACTTAAGACTATTTACAATCAAGTTAATTAAAATCTGTGAAATCCGTACACTATCGCCGATGACTCGGTCACGCTTGCCCAAATAAACCATCGAAATAATCAAGCCTTTATCAGTGGCAATTGATTTAGTTAATTGCTTCACATTCTCCAACACTTCTTTTAGAGAAAATGGCATCGGGTGTAGCGTGATTTCATCATATTCAGTCTGCGAATAGGTCAGAATATCATTGACTAAAAAGATGGATTGCTCAGCCGTCATATGAATGGTTCTCAATGCAGTCAGCGTCTCGGGATTGGTGATGGCACCTAGAGCTTTGTCTTGAGACTTCTCTTGCAAGCGCTCAACCAAACTACTAATACCTAATAAAGGAGAACGTAGTTCATGGCTTAACATCGCCAAGAAACGGGACTGTTTTTGATAAGATTCATTAATAAAGCGATTCTGCTGCTCTAACAGTGCTTGTCGTTCATAAAGTTGATTAACCGATAAACGCCCCTGTGAATCGACCATTTCTCGCTCAAGCTCGACCATCTCTGAGACATCAATACAGATTGCCCAAACATAACGAACGCCATCGCTTTCAAAGACTCTTAATCTATGCTGAAAGGATTGTTTGCCCTCGAGGGTATTATACGATGCCACAAAGCGGGTATTTTTATCAGGTGTCGTAAGTACTTCTTGAATTTTGAGTGGCAGCAATGGCGTCGTATACTGGCCCGTTAAATCCTGAATATGCACGACCGGCTTTTCAAACAAGGCTTGCAAGGCGTCAGACAACTCAAAACATTCTTTGCCATCTTCGACAGAATAGCGCCACCATAAAGCCCTATCCAACATTTCACTGGCAAAAGCACTCTTATCAAAACTCATTCAAAAACCTTACTCATGTGGTTACTGTATTTTTGAATTAAACAGGCGTAAAATGATGCCCATTCAATATTACTTATTGGTTATTAAACCACGAATAACCTCAAACCACTTATATTAAAAGACTCTTCAAAATACTATGCCAACAATTAACAAACAACCGCAAACTCGAATTGAAAAAGACAGCATGGGAAGCCTAGAGGTTCCAATCGATGCGCTTTATGGCGCACAAACCCAACGTGCCATCAATAACTTCCCCATCAGTGGCATTCCAATGCCAAAAGCCTTCATCCACGCACTTTGTTACGTTAAATTTGCCTGTGCCAGTAGCAACCAGGAATTAGGCTTTTTAAGTAACGAAAAAGCCGAAGCGATTCAAACAGCTGCTAAAGAAGTTATTCAAGGCGACTTTGCGGCTCAGTTCCCTATCGATGTGTTTCAAACAGGCTCTGGTACCAGTACCAATATGAATGCCAATGAAGTTTTGGCCTCGCTTGCGAAACAACTGACTGGTCAAGAAGTGCATCCAAACGATGACATCAATATGAGTCAGAGTTCAAATGATGTCATTCCCACGGCAATTCACGTTGCGGCTGCGATTGCGTTAGAAGAAGCATTATTACCAGCACTCCATCACTTGGCTGAAACCATTGAAAATCGCGAAAAAGAACTCGTACATGTTATTAAAACGGGTCGCACCCATCTTATGGATGCCATGCCAGTCAAAATGAGCCAAGAACTTTCTAGCTGGCGAGTACAGATCACCGACAATATAACTCGTTTAAAAGAAACGCAAAAACGCATACAAAAATTACCGCAAGGCGGAACAGCTGTCGGTACAGGCATTAACGCAGACCCTGAGTTTGGACGTTTAGTGGCCGCTAACCTGACGACCATAACCTCCGTTGAATTTGAACCAATGGAGAACCTTTTTGTCGGTTTAAGCTCCCAAGATACTTCCCTAGAGCTCAGCGGGCAATTGAATGTGTTAGCTGCCAGTTTAATGAAAATCGCCAATGATTTACGTTGGATGAACTCTGGCCCTCTAGCCGGCCTGGGTGAAATTCAACTGCCAGCGTTACAACCTGGTAGTTCGATTATGCCCGGCAAGGTAAACCCTGTGATTCCAGAGGCTGTCGCCATGGTTGCCGCGCAAATTATGGGCAACCATACCGCCATTACGATTGGCGCTCAATCGGGAACTTTTCAATTAAATGTAATGTTACCGATGATTGCCCTCAACCTGCTACAAAGTATCGAGATTGCCGCCAACGCTTCCGTTCAGCTAGCCGACTTAGCGATTAAAGGCTTTACGGTCAATGAAGCAAACCTACAGAAAGCACTTGATGTAAACCCTATTCTAGTGACCGCCTTAAATACAGTGGTGGGCTATGAGAAAGGCGCGGCGATCGCTAAAGAGGCCTATCGCTCCGGCAAGCCTGTATTAGAAGTTGCTTTGGAAATGACCGATTTGGATGAAGCCACTTTAAAGCAGTACTTAAATCCCGCCTTGCTGACCGAAGGTGGCAACCCTAAAATTTAAATGCCCACTTATTTTTTATTTTAAACATTTAAACTTACTAAAAAGACTAAAGGAATTAATATGGCTGTTATCAACTTAAAAACGGATCAATTCGAAGAAACTATTAAAAATAATGAAATCGTTATTTTGGATTTTTGGGCTGAATGGTGTGGTCCATGTAAACAATTCGGTCCCGTTTTTGAAGAAATTTCTCAGAAATATCCTGAGATTGCCTTTTGCAAAGTCAATGTAGAAGAAGAGCAAGAATTAGCAGGTATGTTCCAGGTCCGTTCAATTCCAACCATTACTTTCATGCGCCAAGGCATTGTCGTTTTCTCTAATCCTGGTGCCATTCCTGGTAACGCATTAGAAGAAGGTATTAAGCAACTAGTTGAGTTAGATATGGATCAAGTCCATAAAGACTTAGCTGCTGCACAAGCTAAGCAAGAATCTGAGTCTGAAGCTTAATCCAGGCTCCTAAAGTTCGACTGACTCTCCAAAGCAACTCACACGCTTTGGAGCGTCATACCCTTTCATAGCTATTTTCACAAAACGCTCTTAATACTAGTCTACAAAGCTCTTAGTTTCGGATAATAAATCCAAAATAAGCTAACATAACTGCAATTCATAAAAATCACTCTAGACATCCCTAATACACAAAAGGAAAGTAGCATGCTTGTCACCCATTCAGGTCGTTTTCACGCTGACGAAGTCTTTGCAATCGCCATGATTTTAATGATTGAAGACCGAGAAGTCACGCGCACAAGAGATGACGAAATTATTCAAAAAGCCGACATTGTATTAGATGTAGGGGCTGAATATAATCCACAAACATTACGCTTCGACCACCATCAGAATAGTTTTACCAGGGCCAGAGAAGATGGCACACCGTACGCCACAGCAGGCCTGGTCTGGGAACATTTTGGCGAACTCATATTAGCTAAAAAAGGCCTTAAAGGCAATTATGAAAAACAGTTTGCTTTGCAATGGGTAGATAACAAACTCATCAGTGACATCGATGCGGTTGATAATGGCATGTACACTGAAGACCCACGTCCATCGGTCTCAATGTTAGTAGGCATGATGAATGCATCGTCTTCTGAAGATACTGAACAACAAGAAGCAGCCTTTAAACAAGCTGTCAGTTTCACTACTGGAATTTTGGATAATTTTATTAAAGCAGCTATGAAAGAAGCCGAAGTGGTGGTTGAACTTGAAGCCTGTAGCAAAAATGTTGAGGCAGGCATTCTCACGTTAGAAAAGAACCTACCATTCAAAGATTTCATTCGTTCACACCCAGAAATTACACGCGTAGTCTATCCAAGAAGTGCGGGGCAATTTGGTGTTTTCTGCAATGGTAAAGAGAACCATCTTCCTGAAAGATTTCGCGGATTAAGAGATATTGAACTCAATGAAGCCACAGGATTAACAGACACTATTTTTTGCCACAAGTCTGGCTTTATGTCGGTTTGTTCAAGTTTAGAAAGTGCCTTATTCATGGCTAAAAGCCAATAAAAACAAACCTACCAGGCCTGGTAGATTGCAAAAAATACAAAAGCATTCAAGTCTAATAGGCTCAATGCCATGCTAATGAAACGATACCAAACGTATGATTGAAGATGCTTTAAATAAACTACCTGAGATTCTGACAAGGGATTTAGATCGGAACCTGTGTGTCTGTAATGATGTACTCAGAATTGATGTCATCAAAGCCATTGTGGATGGCGCCGACACCATTGAAAAGGTGCGCGTAAAAACTTACGCCTCCGATGGGAATGGGTGTTGTAAACGCCAAGTACAACGTCTTTTAGATTGTTTGGTCGAAGATAAAGAGCAGTGATATGCCTGCTTTAGTTATTCATTCGTAATGGGAAACTCTAGCCAGAAAGTTGAACCTTGCCCCAAAGTACTTTCAACGCCAATATTTCCAGACATCATTTCGACTAGTTTTTTACTCAAAACCAATCCAATCCCAACGCCTTGAACATTGCTGTTTTCTTTACCTAAGCGATTAAATTTAAGAAATAAAGAAGCCATTTCTTTTTGTGCCAAGCCAACTCCTTGATCTGTAAATGAAATTCGAATAGTCTCTCCACTCCTTTGACAATCAATCTTTAAGAAACCGCCTTCAGAATTATACTTAATCCCATTAGAAATCAGGTTAAAGACCACTTGCTTGAACCTTTGCTTGTCCACATCTATTGTCTCTTGTGAACAGTTCTGAAAATCAAACGACACTTTGACGTTCCTTTTATCAGCTGCCGATTGTAACAAAGCCATATCATTCAAATGTAAGTCACTAATCAGATAAGGAGCGGAATTGAGCAATATCCCTCCTCTTTCAACACCACCTAAATCCAACACGCCATTAATCAAAGCCAATAAATCTTCGCCAGCATTGTAAATTTCATCAATACCACCTTTAAATTCTTGAGGGAACTCTTGCTGGTGTCGTAAAATTTCAGCATAACCTATGATGGCATTTAACGGAGTCTTTAATTCATGGCTCATACTGGATAAAAATGCACCTTTGACTCGACTGGCTTCTTCTGCATGTTCCTTAGCTTTAACCAACAAAGCTTCCGTTTCCTTCCTTTTTGAAATATCTCGCAAAACTAAGGTGTAAAAAATTTTATTTTGTTGCTGCCACGAAGTTACCGTTATTTCAGCATCTAATTTTTCACCCTGATGAGGTAATAACTCAATTTCAAACAAAGACCGTATATCCTCTCCTTCTGCACCAATATCCAGTTCTAAGCAACTTTCAAGTTTTTTTCGAGCATCTTCTGCCATAAACTCAAATAGAGAACCGCCAAGTATCTCTGCCTCACTACTTGCAAACAGGCGTTCCGCTGCAGGGTTGGTGAATAAAATGACGCCCCTGTTATTGACAGTAATAATCGCGTCTAGAATGCTTTGAGAAACGCTTTTAAAACGCTGTTCATTTAATTTGAAATGAAACAACATATTAGCCATTTCTCGACCTCTTTGAGCTCGATACCGAAACATAGAGACGACTTGATCTGGCGATATGCCTTTGTTTAAAAAGTCTTCAGCACCCGCTTCTATAGAAGAAAACCTTACTTCTTCACTATTACTATTTGTTAAAAAGATAATCGGAATATAAATAAATTCCTTGACTTGTTTAATAAGTTTAGCCAACTCAATTCCATTACAATCTGGCATATACATATCAACAACAATTAAATCAGGTAAAAAGCTATGCGCATACTCCATCACTTTGTCAGCGTGGTTTAACGTTAATACTTTCATTCCAGCGTTTTCAAGCAAGGTTTTATAAAAACGGGTAACAGAGACATCGTCATCAATAATCATGACCTTTAAACTGTTTTCCGATAACCTACTGGTCAGTCCTTCTATTGTATCCACCAATTCATATATTGAGAACGGTTTGCTCATGTAGCCATCAGCCCCAGCCCTTACCGAAGCTAATCTGGCGTGGAAATCATTGCGGACAGAAATAAACAGCACCGAACATTGAATTAAACCTTCATCTCTCGCTTTTTGAATCAACGCTGTCCCGCCCAGGGCATCGTCCTGCAATACGATATCCATCAAAATAAGATCGGGTTCAAATGAAAGTTCAGACTTAAAGTCTTCTATCCCTGTCAGCCCTTTTACCGTAAAACCAAAATGACTCAAAATATTGGTCATGGCCTGCAGCTGCTCGGGAGAGTCTTCAATAATTAATATTTTTTTATCACTATTTTCATTCAATCTATTACTTGATAAACTTTCCTCACTTTCCATTAATGAGTGAATAAGTTCCATATTGGAGGAGTCTGCTTGACGTATCCCCCCCCCTAGAGTCTCAATCATTTTTCCGGCCATTTTCAGTGATTCGGAATCCATTGAAGCACTTTTCTCCAACTTTAAAGTAGCCAAAAATTCCTCAACAGACCTGGCAGAATGACTTACTTCATCCAAACTATACATTGCTGCAGAGCCACTTAAGCTATGAACTAGGCGGGTTAACGTTTGCATATCTTCAGGCTGAGTATCAGTCTCTGTTTTTGTGCAACGTTTATAAGCAAGCTGAATCTCTTGATAACGACTTGGTAACCCGTCAATAAACTCCGCTTTTAATTGATCCAACTTTTGCTTAATTGCACTTAAAGTGTCGCTCTCTTGATTAACCATGTACCTTCCACCTATTCAACTTCTATCGGTTTAATTGACGCCAACCATGATTTAAGCCAAAGCTTGAATTCTGTTTTATTCATCGGCTTGGCGATAAAGTAACCTTGAACCATGTCGCAGCCTAATGCCTTAACCACATTCCACTCTTCTTCAGTCTCAACCCCTTCAGCAACAATGCTAAGGTTTAAGCTTTTCGCCATCTCAACGGTCGATGTCAAAATAATTCTAGAATCAGTATCCTGGTCGGACCTATGGACAAAAGAACGGTCTAACTTCAACTCTTTGAATGGAATACGCTGTAACGTTTCCAACGATGAAAAACCAGTACCGAAGTCATCAATAGACACGCCAATTTTTTGCATTGTCAATCGAGTTAATATTTCAAGCGCAACCGCGGGGTCTTTCATGACCCGACTTTCTGTCACTTCGATAATAATATTTTCTAAAAATAAATGTGCATTATCTGCTTCACTTATCAAATAGTCATACCAAGATAAATCAGTTAAGGAATCGCCAGAAATATTAACCGATACCTTTAGGTTGTATCCTTGTTTAATCAATTCCCCCGTAAATAAAAATGCCTTCTTAATGACCACTTCGGTCAAGCCAGAAATTAAACCTTCTTCCTCAACCCTCGAAATAAAACTTGCCGGACTGATGAACCCTCGTTGTGGGTGATTCCAGCGAACCAACGCTTCCATACCCATTGGTACTTTTGTTCGCATGGACACCTTAGGTTGATAGAATACTTCAAACTGGTCTTGGTCTAAGGCCTCTAAAATTTCCTCTCGAGCAATTTTTACTTCAGGCTGACACTCTTTACTTTGGACTTTTTCCGTAGGTATGAAGCGCTCTACGATTTCGACAATCGATTCGATTTTAATCGGTTTTTCAAGCACACCAATAACATTCAAATCATGCATATCTGCAAGCCTATTCGCTGCTTTCAACACCTTGATATCCTCACCACTTATCAATATAACCGCCCCAGAGAATTGATGGGAGGCTAATAATCTTAATACTTCCATACCATCCATATCTGGCATATTTAAATCACAGAAAATAACATCCACTTGATCTTTATGTGTTGAGATGTGATCAAGTGCTTCAGCACCTGAGGTCGTTAAGAAGATACCACCAACTGAAAGCTTTTCTAAAATCGTTGATAAAATTTCTAGTATAAATAGATCATCATCTACGACCATCACATTCAAACCAGATGACGCAGGAGACTCAATCACATCATTAGGGGCAAGCTGTTCAAGCTGACAATAAGACGCTATAAAGGCTTCAACATCATCCATTCTCGGAAAAATAGACGGTACCAAATTTTTCAAAACATCAATGTCATTTTGTTTTGCGGCACTTTCGATCTGCTCCACAATATTCGCGAAAGAATCTGCACCAATCGTTCTGGTGGATGATTTTAATTTATGGGCGACATTTTGGACAGCTACCAGGTCGTTAGCGTTAAAAGCCTCGCTTAAAATTTTGAGATCTTCCGGCGTTGTTTTAATGAAATCTTTTAAAATGTTACAGTTTAATTCAAGGTCGTCTCCCACCAGAGCCTGCAGTGCTTTAATGTTGACGCAGGGTTCCTCAAATGCCAGCTCATTTACAGGAATATTTGAGTTTTGAACTTCTGATAATACAGGCATTGCATCTGTACTTTGACTCAACCAATGATTCAGCTTTTCTTCTAAAATATTAAGGTTAATCGGCTTCGATAAATAATCATCAACTCCTGATTCGAAGAACTCCGTTTTTGATGCTTCCATAGCATCTGCTGTTGCCGCAATAATAGGTAGGCGTGTTTGTTGGCCTTTCTCACTCATCCGAATCTTTTTAACCAATTCGATACCACTCATTTTAGGCATGTGAATATCGGTTAACAGCAGATCGAATTGACCTACCTGTAATAACTCCCAAGCCTCTTGACCATCACCCGCAATTTTAGACTGATACCCCAGTAGTGATAATTGCTGAGAAATCACATGCTGATTTATGACATTATCTTCTGCGATTAAAATCCTATAATCCGCTGCCTTCATTTGCTTGTCGGCATCAATATGAATAACGCTGTCGGTTAAATTCTCGCCACTTTCCTCAACAAAAGGTTCAGATGGAAACGTCACTTTAAATGTCGAACCGATACCTAACTGAGTTTCTAGACCCAATTCTCCACCCATCATCTCAACTAGCTGCTTAGTGATAACCAGTCCAATTCCTGAACCTTCAATATCACTAAACTCAGCCCCCAGACGATTGAATGGCGTAAATAGCAAGGATCTTCTTTCTTCTGAAATGCCTAAACCGGTATCTCTGACACCGATAGTCAAGCGATTGTTTTGATCGACCTCACAGGTAATGTCAACCAAACCATCTTTACGGTTATATTTAATTGCATTAGAAATAAAGTTTATAAACACCTGTTTGATGCGACGTTTATCAACCAAGATACCTCGCCCTGGACAGGTACTTGTAACCTCGAGCTTAACACCATATTTCTGCGCTAAAGGATTCATCAAAGAACAGGCTTGTGCAATTGCTTCACTGAGGTTGCACCACTCTAAATGGATATCTTTATCACCCGCTTCAATTTTTGCGAGATCCAAAACCTCATTGATTAAGTTTAATAGATGTTCACCCGCACTATAAATCTCGCTCACATTTTGAATAATTGATTGACTCAACGTTTTATCGTACTGGATCATCTGGGAATAACCCAAAATGGCGTTCAAAGGCGTTCTCAACTCATGACTCATACTGGATAAAAACTCAGATTTGGCTCTATTTGCATATTCTGCTTGCTCTTTAGCCAAGAGCAAAGCCTCTTCAGCAGCTTTACGTTCAGAGATATCCCTAACCACCCCCGTGTACATTATTTCTCCCGCCACAATCATTTCATTGACAGCAAGCTCCATAGGGAAAACACTACCGTCTTTCCGCTGTCCAGCGACCTCTCTACCAATACCAATAACCTTATTCTCTCTAGTCTCCCTATGACGTTTCAAATAGCCATCATGCTCTTCCTGATAAGGAGCTGGCATGAGCATTTTGACATTTTGGCCGACCATCTCTTCAGCTGTATAATCAAATATCGTTTCCACTGCGGGGTTGACGGTTTCAATAATACCCATATTATTGATGGTAACGATCGCATCCAATACGGTTTCAACAATCGCTTTAACCCTGGCTTCTTTGTCTTTAAGCGATTGTTCATAAGCTAACCGTATTTCAATACTATGAAAAAAACCTATCCCATGCCATCGTTCATTCAAAATAACGGATGTAAAGGACAACTCAACAGGTACCTCCTTGCCATCCTTATTTTGGGTTAAAATAATTTTGTGTTGATTCAACCATTCTTTTTCACACCATTCTTTAAAAGAGCTCGTTCGACTCGCCATTTGTTTTTGAGCCGATTCAGAAAAAATTAACTCAATTAAATGCTTACCTACCACCTCTTGAAAGCCATATCCATATAAGGCTTCTGCACCCGGATTCCAGAAATCGACCTCACACAGGTCATTGACAATAATAATGCCATCGTTGGCATTGTTAGTGATGGCGTTTAAACGTTTTTCTTTTTCCGCAAGGGCTGTAAATTGTTCAAAAACAGTTAGTTGATATTCTCTTCTTCGATGTATATTGAGCATTAGGTAAACAGCAAACAAAAAGCTAATAATTAAAGTTACACCACTGGCAATCAAAGGCACATACGTTTGCTTCGAAAGAAATCCTACTCCGACTGGTATAAAGACAAATTTCCAGTTAGCGCCATAAGCACGAGAGTCTATAGCAAAAAATTCAGTGGGACCAAGGGTTTTGAAGAAGGCTTTATTTAAAACTTTACTATCGGAATTTAGAGTTTTTTTATATTTTTTTGCGCGACTCCCATGGTAGACAATCAAATTCTTCTGATCGATGTCCTGATCATAAATATAAAATTCTAATCCACCAGGCACAGGGACATACTTATCTAATGCATGTAAGACCAATTCAGCAAAATTTATCGACAAAATGATAAACCCATTGAATTTTCTGTGTTGCTGATATCTATCTATCACGTCTTGCGGCGCACTAAATACTGGCATAATGACCTTAAAAGCTTCAGAATGATCCGAAACAATAGGCGCCGTTAAAAACTCAATATAAAACTGCGGTTTTCCCGTTTCCATCGCGAGTTGCAATTTATGAACCAAATCCGGGTTTTCGAATTCCTCAGTCCAGCGGACATGTTCTGCCGAAGGTTTATGCATACCAGGCGAAGCTGTATGGGTTTCAATGTGTGTTTTTGTGTAAAAATGATCATGAGTAAATTGCTCTTGCAAAACTTGTGGGGTTATCATCCGACCTTCAGAATATCCTAAGCCACTTTTATCATCTAAAATTAGAACCTCATTAAGCTCTTTTGAAGGGACATACGTTTGTTGCATAAACTTTTGAAATTTATCCGCAAACAATCCTTTTTCTTTGCTTTTCAGCTGGGCTAAGGATTCGCCTAAATCAATAACTTCCTCTTGTAGGGTATCTATAATAACGGCCATACGAATATTAGCTTTCTGGCTAAATTCACTTTGAACGGCCTTTTCTTCAATTTTAGAATAGTACTCAAATTCAAGTATAGAAAGTATCAAACCAACAACAAGAACAACGACAAATCCCGTGACAGCTTCTTTATCCTTAAAAATATTTAGAACCATTATCCAAGTTTCCTCAATTGCATCTATGTATAAGGCCAGATTCTATTTTAGTCAGAATCTGCTCTTTATTTGACGGCTTCACGATAAAATCACGAGCCCCTAAGGTCGAGGTTTTTTCTGAGCACCTCTACCGATCGCATGATTGCCGCATTAAAAACCTGATGATCGTATAAAGGATTCACAATAACATAATCGTTAAAGACTTCATCCTTACAGAGTTCGTAAGCACGCCCTGCATCGGTTGCGCAAACCATCAATACCGCTCTGTGGTTTTGCAGACCTTTAACTTTTTTGATGATGTTTAAATAAATATGTTCTGATTTAGAAAGGGTTTTAGCACCAATTAGAATGATGTGCGGATGTTCTTTTTTACAAATTTCCTCTGCTTCAGTAATCGTCATTGCAACCTGGTAATCTGCAAAATCTGTTGCTAAATGCGACTTCAAATCCGTCAGTAAACCCTGATCATCCATCACAAATAAACAAGGTAATCGTTTATCATCAAATAGTTTTTTCATAAAGTCCTCATATAAATTTCATGCTATATAAGAAAGTTTACCTCAATAAAAACCCTACAATTAGGAATGAATTGAAAAAAAATATTGACCCTTATAAAAAAAATTAATAGAAGAAATCGGTTAAACTCATTTTTCTAGAATAATAAACCAGAATAGCGCTTTAGCAAGAAGTGTAGCTCAGACTTAAGCCAACGCTACGAGCTTGATTTTCAGGACAACCCCGCCGAGTTCATAAAAATCTGGAAAGCAACTCTGACTAATCTATAGCCAGCCTCAAAACGGCGGTAGAAGTAAATGAAGTTAAGTAGGAAGAGTCTAACCAACAATTTACCTGGCCACAGACCTAAGCGGCAGTATTTTTTGTCATAAATCCGGGTTTATCCCGACATGCATAAGTTTGGGAAGCGCTTTAGTGATGGCTAAAAGCCAGTGAAAATATATTCGCCCTTAAATTTAAACTCTCCATTAATGGCGCCTGTTCCAACTACCAAATAAGACCCTGTGCAGCTAACACCTTCTACTTGCTGAATTAGAGTTTCTTGTTATAAAGAGCGGATTCAATTTTTTGAATCAACTGCTCTTTATTAGAAGGCTTGACGATAAAACCTAGTGCTCCTAAAGCAATCGCCTCTTTAACGACAGCTGGCTGACTATTTCCCGTTAAAATAATGACAGGAACATGACTGTATTTGATATTGGTTTTAAGGGTTTTCAACACAAAGGAGCCCATAATATCAGGCAGAGTCCAATCCAAAATAATGACATCTGGATGACATTGAGCAATTAATTCAATGCCTAACTTTCCGGTGGACGCTTGTTTAACAGTAAAGCCTTCCGAGACCAGAACCCTGGACAATACCTTTAAATAAAAAGGATCATCCTCAATCAGTAAAATAGTTCTTGGTATTATTGCTTGAGAAAGTCCCGCGTTAATTTCATCGTAGGATTTATTAGAAGCCTCTTCTAAACCATCCAATATTGAGGACGCAGCTTTATCGGCCTTATCCAAAGATTGGTTCAAGGAGTTTGAAAACTCTGTAAGGCTTTTGGTTAAGGCCTTAGAATCCTTAACGGTCTTAATATCATTGATGACTTTACCGGTAAATTGGTCAATATTATCAGACAACTCCGCTTTCATCTTCTGTTGACTGGCGCGTGCTTCATTGCGAAGTTCAGCTTCAATCTTTTTATTTTCGTCCGTTGCTTTCTTTAGTTTTCGGAGCTGAAGATCAACATCTGATGATTTATTCTGATTATTGTGTTCTTGGATGACTTCAATGGCGCGAAAAATTGCCGAGTTAAAAATCCCTTTATCAAATAAAGGGTTCACAACGATATAGTCGTTAAATACTTTATCCATACACAGCTTGGCTGCTTGCTCAGAATCAGAAGCTTGTACCATTAATACCGTGCGGTGAAATTGCGAAACCTTGTTATTTTTAATTAACTTTAGATAAAGTTCGTGTGACTTAGCAAGGTCTTCCTTTCCAAATAACATAATGTGCGGTTGGGATTTTTCAACAAACTCTTCTGCCTCTACTGCCGTGACCGCAAGCTCGTAATCATTAAATTGCTTTCCTAAGTTCGATTGAAGGTCATACACTAAATCTGGGTTGTCAATAATAAACAAACAGGTCAATCGATTATCGTCGAATATTTTTTCCATAAAACCTCAAGCATTGAATAATAATTACTTAGTTATATTACTAGAAAAACCCTGACTATTTGATAAAGAAATGAATAAATTTACTATCCATCTATTAGTCAATTCTATCCCATGCTAACACCCTTAATAATGTTAAGGAGTGATACCAGTAGCGATGTTAATCTTAAGAAAGATAGGTTGAGACAATCGTTCAAAGTAGGTGTTTATTTAAACACTAAGGGAATAGTAAGCACCGTGAACAAGTCAAAGAGAGAAAGACAACAAACTTACCAGGCCTGGTAGGTTTTATTGAAGGATGATTTCGTCTTGTTTCTTTGGTGATCGTTATAACACCTTACACCACATCAAATACCAAACTAAGTTCAATAGGCAAACATAGATTACTGCATGGCAACTCTTAAGTTATCAATATGTGTCCCACTATTGCGCGCCACCTAATACCTACAAGAGTAAATCCATTAGACGGGCGAATACTAAAAGATTTTAAGAATGCTTGCCTAAAGGTAGGCATGAACATCTACGCTGGCATGATCTACGGCATACCAGGGCAAGCTGGCATGTTCAACGAGGAACGCCTTTAGAAGTACTTTAAGAATTGGGTGGATGGTCTGATTATAAGATGGTTAAGCGTTATGCTCATTTTACGCATCAGCACCTAAAACAGTATGTAAACTGCTCCAGCTCTGGCCTAGCTACAAATTTGGGTACAAAGACAAATTTTAGGTAAAAAAAAACCTGACCTTCAAAACACATAAAGTGTATGAAAATCAGGCTTTTAGAATGTGGTAGCGGGGACAGGATTTGAACCTATGACCTTCGGGTTATGAGCCCGACGAGCTACCAAGCTGCTCCACCCCGCGACAATTTGTAAACCGAATCAAGAGTGTTTCTCGTTTCGATGTGGCGTATTATAGGGGGTTGTAGAATTTAAGCAACCCCTAATATCACTTATTTATGCTTTATTTTGTTTTAAGAATTTTTTGAGGTTATAACGGTAGATAAATCCTGGAAATGCGAAGATTATGAACATGAACAAGGCGATGGTGTAGAACTCCCACGTTTGCGGTGAAACATGCCCCATGCTCTTATTTTCGAGTAAATAGGCAAACATGCCTGTAATGAAGAAGTAGACGAACCATTCAATTAGGTTTACAACAATGGACTTGTGCGGCACCTTAATAAATAAGAAGAGTCTATTACTGAGTATGAAAGGGATATTTGCTAAAACGATTGCTGTGATAAGCAATAACCAAACAGCTTGATTTAATTCCATGATTTACGTCCTTAAATGAAAAAAGCCCGATACTCGGGCTCTAATTGAATACGATTTGGTTAGAAAGCTTTGAGACTGTGATAACAAAGATCAATCAATGAACTAGGTAGCAACCCAAGCACAACCAGCAATATTGCAGTAAAGCTTACCGCCCAAGTTAAACTTGGATTAACCGGCTCTAGAGGTGATTCATCTTCCGCCTTATCAAAATACATGGCCTTAACGACTTTCAAGTAATAGAAGGCACTGATAACGGCCATAATCACGGCAAGAACCGCAAGCCATGTGAACCCTGCTTTAACCACTTCTTCGATAACGACAATCTTGGCCCAGAAGCCAACAAACGGTGGGATTCCTGCCATTGAGAACAGTACAATCAACATCATGACCGCTAACCAAGGGTTACGAACGTTAAGTCCTTTAAAGTCTGATATTAAATCGAACTCTTTTCCAGTACGTGATAAAGCGATAATCATCCCAAAACCAGCCACACCCGTGATCGCGTAAATAATCACGTAGAACATTGCTGCTGAATAACCTTCTGGGGTTGCAGCGATCACACCTAGTAATAAGAAACCGATATGACCAATACCTGAGTAAGCCAATAGACGCTTTAGGTTGTCTTGTGCAATCGCAACAATAGAACCAATAACCATTGATAAAATCGAAAGGATGATAATCAGTGACTGCCAATCCTCAATGAGTCCAGGCATGCCTTCTGCCAGCAGACGGTAAAGCATTGCAAAACCGGCAATTTTTGGTGCAGTACCAATAAACAAAGTCACGGCGGTAGGCGAACCATGGTAAACATCCGGTACCCACATGTGAAATGGCACAGCACCGAGCTTAAATGCGAGACCAATGACAACAAAAACAACACCAAAAGAAAGCACTACGCTATCAACTTTGCCTGATGCAATAATTTTGGCCATTTCTGGGAAAGTAATTGAGCCTGTTGCGCCATAAATCATAGAGAAACCATATAGCAACATACCAGTTGCTAAGGCACCCAATACAAAGTATTTAAGGGCTGCTTCAACCGCATGACCACTGTCTTTACGTAATGCAATCATGGCGATGGTAGCCAGGGATAGGATTTCCAACCCTAGATACATCGTGATCATATTGTGGGCAGAAATCATGACGAACATGCCCAAGACACCAAACAATCCTAAAATGAAGAATTCACCACTGTAGAACTTCTGCTGCTGTAAGTATTCTCTTGAAAAGAGGAAAATACCCATCGAAATTGCAATCGTAAAGAGTTTTAGAATATCAGCAAAACTATCACGTACAAAACTGCCATCAAAGGTAATGATTTGAGCGGTGGTAAAGCTGGTTAATATTAGGTAACCAACTACGACTAAACCGACCTGAGTCGCATAATAGGTAGCAAATTGATAACGTTTTGACCAAAAGGTATCTGCAACCAAGATAAAAGAGATGAGCGCTAATAACGCCATCTCTGGTATTGCGGGTGCAAATGCTGGAATCACAAAATTCATATTGTTAACTCACCTATTCCGAATTAAAGTTTAGAGGTTGTTGCTTGAACAAGTAACTGTTCAACAGAAGTATGCATGACTTCCATTAATGGACTTGGGAACACACCCAGTGCAATAATCGCAATTGCAAGTGTCGCCATAATGGCAAACTCACGTTTATTTAGATCTTGTAGCTTCTCAACGTTTTCGTTGGTCACAGGACCAAAGAAGACACGTTTAACCATCCATAGGGTATAAGCGGCACCGATCACCAATGTAAGTGCGGCAAGTGTTCCGTACCAAAGGTTTGCTTTGAAGGCACTTAGGATAACCATGAACTCACCGACGAATCCAGAAGTACCCGGAAGCCCTACGTTCGCCATAGAGAAGATCACTGCAAACAAAACGAACCATGGCATTTTATTAACCACGCCGCTATAAGCCGAGATTTCACGCGTATGCATTCGATCGTAAAGCACCCCAATTGCTAAGAACATCGCGCCAGAGATGAAACCGTGGGAGATCATCTGAACCATCGCCCCTTCCATCCCTAACTGTGCACCTTGCATTGAGCCTGTTGACTGAACAATGTCATACACTAAGAACATACCGAGCGTTACGAATCCCATGTGAGAAATTGAGGAGTAAGCGACCAATTTCTTCATATCGTTTTGTGCAAGCGCCACGACACCGATATAAACGATCGCGATTAATGATAATGCAATGACTAACCAATCTAATGTCATGGAAGCATCTGGCGTAATCGGCAAACTAAAACGAACGAAACCATATCCCCCCATCTTCAACATGATTGCAGCAAGGACGACTGAACCAGCTGTCGGTGCTTCAACGTGCGCGTCCGGTAACCAAGTATGTACTGGAAACATTGGAATCTTAACGGCGAAGGCTGCTAAGAACGCCAAGAAGATCAGAATCTGTGCAGTCATGCCTAAATGCATGCCTTGGAAATCAAGAATCGAGAAGCTACCTGATTGGTAATACATATATAGGAATGAAACCAACATGAATACCGAACCTAAGAAGGTATACAAGAAGAACTTCAAAGTCGCATAGACTCGACGTGGTCCACCCCATTTACCGATAACGATAAACATTGGAATTAATAGCGCTTCCCAGAATACATAGAACAGAATAGAGTCGAGTGCAACAAACACACCAACCATAATCCCACCCATAATAAGGAAGGCACCCATATACTGTTCAACACGGTCTTTAATCACGTCCCATGCAGAAGCAATCACTAGCACTTGTGTAAATGTGGTTAGCAATACCAAAGGCATAGACAGACCATCAACCCCTAAGTGGTAGTTGATATTGAACATGGGGATCCATGCTACAGTTTCAACAAATTGCATAGAAGCAGTCGAATTGTCGAATCCAATCCACAATGGAATTGAAAGAATAAACGTTAACCCAACGGTTATAAGTGATAACCATTTTGCGACAGTATCGTTATTACGACCTGCAAACAGTACTAATAGACCACCCAAAATAGGTAGCCATATCAATGTACTTAAAATAGGAAAGCTTGTTAGCATGTATTCCAGTCCCTTATCTTCTTATTCTTCTTAATTACCAAAGTGTCCAAACTAGCATCGCTAGCAGGCCTAAAATCATGACAAATGCATAGTGATACATAAAACCTGTCTGTGTTTGACGTAACACGGCAGCAGAGTTAGCCACTGACATAAAGATATTTGTCACCATACCGATATCAATGATTTTAGTATCCACAACACGGCTAAAGAAATGACCTAGCTTTCTCATACCATCGACAAAAACGATGTCATTTAAACGATCGAAACCATATGCACTATCCAGCACATAGAAACCACGCGGACACATCTGTTTTAACTTAGCCGGCATTGTCGGTATTTTGATATACATCAACCATGCTAAGAAGACACCTGAAACCGCTAAGATAACTGGTAGAGTTAGCAATGAATGCACAACCATATCTACAGCGCCATGGAAGTAGTTAGTGTAGACCGCTAGCATGACGTCATTCGCTGGCTGTACATAGACAGAGTCGCCGAAATAAGCACCGGTTAACATCGGCTCAATCATTGGTAATCCCATGAGTGCCGCAGGAATAGCCAACAACACTAATGGCACTGTTACGACCCATGGAGACTCTTTAATCTGATGTGTCTTCACATATTCACTTTCTTCACCGTGGAACACCAGGAAGAACATACGGAAGCTATAGAATGCCGTGATGAATACACCCGCCATCAATAATACATAAGAGAAAGATGAACCAAAACGCTCTGCTTCATCAAGCGACAATAAAATACTATCTTTTGAAAAGAATCCTGAGAAGCCTGGAAACCCAATCAGCGCTAATGAACCAATCAGCATGGAAATATAAGTAATCGGCATGTACTTCTTCAAGCCACCCATATCGGAAATTTCTTGCTTGTGGTGCATTGCGATAATCACTGAACCTGCTGCCAGGAACAACAACGCTTTAAAGAATGCATGTGTTAATACATGGAACATCCCTGCCGCGTAGGCTGATGCCCCCATTGCTGCAATCATATACCCCAATTGAGACAAGGTAGAGTAAGCAACGACACGTTTAATATCTGTCTGTATTAAGCCTAGCAACCCCATTAGGAACGCCGTTAGTGCGCCGATAATCAATACCACACTCAAAGCCGTTTCAGATAATTCGAATGCTGGAGACAAACGTGCGATTAAGAACACCCCTGCAGTAACCATTGTTGCCGCATGGATTAAGGCAGAAATAGGCGTTGGACCTTCCATGGATTCTGGAAGCCAAACATGTAGCGGCATTTGCGCTGATTTACCCATTGCACCAACGAATAATAGAATCAACATCAAAGTAATCATTGACCATTCAACGCCAGGGATGACTTCAATCATAACGTCTTTATTGGCCGCTAACTGAGCGAAGAATTCATTGTAGTCCATGGTATTGAAGTAAACGAAGACCACTGCAATCCCTAGAATGAACCCTAAATCACCCACACGGTTGACTAAGAATGCTTTCAGGTTTGCTTGAATGGCTGATTCACGCTTCATATAGAAACCAATCAACAAATATGAAACAAGTCCTACTGCTTCCCAACCAAAGAACAGTTGTAAGAAGTTATTTGCCATAACCAATGACAGCATTGAAAAAGTAAACAATGAGATATAGCTGAAGAAACGCTGATAGTAAGGATCGTTATGATCGTAATCTTCATCATGATCCATATAACCTACCGTGTAGATATGCACCATTAAAGAGACAAACGTCACAACCAACATCATCGTTGCAGAAAGCTGATCAATCATAAAGCCGATTTCAAAACGGATGCCGTCAGACACCATCCAGGTATACAGGCTCGCGTTGTAGGCTTCTGTACTATTCAATACAAACATATTAAATACATAAGCAGATAGCAACATTGAAATTGCTACGCCAATAATGGTTGCGAAATGCGCTCCACTACGGCCAATTTGTCTTCCCAATAGTCCAGCAAGCAGAGCGCCGATAAGGGGAGTAACAAGAATTAAAGTTAAAATCGTATGTAACATTAACAACTACCCTTTTAGTGCACTAAGATCATCAACATTGATGCTCTTACGTTTACGGAAGACTAAAACAACTATCGCCAAACCAATGGCCGCTTCAGCAGCGGCAACCGTTAGGATAAAGAATACGAAAATCTGGCCTGTCACATCATTTAAATAATGTGAGAAAGCCACTAAATTGGTGTTAACAGCCAACAAAATTAACTCAACGGCCATTAAGAGTATGATGATGTTTTTTCGGTTAAGAAAAATACCTGCAATACCGATCATAAACAACACCGCACCAAAAATTAGGTAATCAGATAAAGCGATCATTTGTCGTCCTCTTCTTTAGTCGGAATGTCTTTCTCAACCACCGAATCCATTTTGACCATTCTAAAACGATCAGTCGCCAGCGTTTTAACTTGCTTAGAGACATCCTGATAAAGCACCAAAGTATCTGTACGACGACGTAAAGTAAGTGCAATCGCGGCAACAATTCCCAGAAGTAACAAAACCGCTGCTAATACGAAAGCATAAGCATGCGTGGTATATAACGGGATCGCAATCGACTTGGTGTTATTGTAATCAGCAGGATGACTCATCGGCACACCCGTCACTTCTATTCCGAAATGTTCAGGACCTAGTACTAAGTACATCATGGCAAAAATCGCAGCAACCGTCATCGCGCCTAGAGGCAGGTACTGCGTGAAACCTTCCTTTAAAATCGTCAGGTTTATATCTAACATCATGACGACGAATAGGAATAACACCATCAATGCACCCACGTACACTAGAATCAAAACCAGACCAAGGAATTCAGCTTGCGCCATAATCCATACACCTGCCGTTGCGATAAAGGCTAGAACTAGCCATAAAGCCGCTTTAACTGGGTTTTTGATGGTAATCATCATCAATGCAGAAATAGTGGCTACGGCAGTTAATAGATAAAAGATAAATAGTTCAAATGTCATATTGAGTTCGCTTTCCGTTATCGATACTTAGCATCAACCGCACGATCTGCAGCGATTTGAGCTTCATGTTTGTCACCAAACTCTAAAAGTTTGTCTTTCGTCATTATGTGCTGACCACGTTCTTGAAAGTCGTATTCAAATACGCGCGTTTCAACAACGGCATCTACTGGACAGGCTTCTTCGCAGAAACCGCAATAAATACATTTGAACATATCAATGTCATATTGAGTGGTTCTACGCGAACCATCTTCACGTTCCTCAGATTCAATCGTAATCGCATTAGCAGGACAAACGGCTTCACACAATTTACAAGCGATACAACGCTCTTCACCGTTTTCATAACGACGTAAAGCATGATGACCACGAAAACGCGGAGATAGCGGTGTTTTTTCTTCAGGGTAACGGACTGTAATTTTTCTTTTAAAAAGATATTTACCCGTTACGCGAAGCCCCTTGAATAACTCAGTGAGGCCCCATGTTTTTATTTGATGCTTTAAAAATCTTACCATGTCACCCTCTAATTAATTAAACCAAGGACCGAAGTCGAAGTATTTCATTGCGCCTACAACAAATACCCACAAAATCGTCACTGGAATCAGTACTTTCCAACCCAAGCGCATTAATTGATCATAACGATATCTTGGGAAAGTCGCACGTAACCAAATGAATACGAACAATAAGAAAGAAACTTTAAATGCTAACCAACCTAACTGAGGAACCCAAGCGAACGCCGCTTCTAAATATGGAATACCTTCGAAGGGCGATAACCATCCTCCCAGGAACATAATGGAAGTCATGAATGAGATCAAAATCATCATGGCATATTCAGCCAACATGAAGACACCAAAAGTCATACCTGAGTAATCAACGTGGAAACCAGCAACGATCTCTGCCTCCCCTTCAATAACATCAAAAGGTGTACGGTTAGTTTCGGCTAAACCTGAGATAAAATAGACAAAGAACATAGGTAGTAAAGGTAATAGATACCAATTAAGCATACCGCCCTGTTGACCATTAACAATTTCAGTCAGGTTCATGCTACCGGCAATCATTAATACGGTTACCAGTGCAAAACCCATCGCGATTTCGTATGAAATCTTCTGAGCAGCACCACGCATCGCACCTAAAAAAGCATACTTGGAGTTAGAAGCCCAACCGGCAATGATAACACCGTAAACCAATATCGAAGAAACCGCTAAGATGTACAACACACCTGCATTGATATTCGAGACAACCATACCATCCGCAAACGGGATAACAGCCCAAGCAGCAACCGCAGGGGCCAACGCTAAGACGGGGGCAATGATAAATAGAAATTTATTCGCTTGATCAGGAAAAATGACCTCTTTAGTCATCAACTTAAGCGCATCCGCAATCGGCTGCAATAGTCCAAATGGTCCAACCCGATTAGGGCCCATTCTTACTTGCATATAACCAATCACTTTACGCTCAGCATAGGTTAACCAGGCCACTACCAACATAATTGGTAAAACGACCGAGACAGCTTGAATGACTAGAGTGATAAGAATTGCCAACCAATCAAATAGAAAGGTGGACAAAAAGGCTTGGAGTGCATCAAACATCAATATTATCCTCTTCCCATAGTAGCTGAATCAGCATCTGGCGTGGCTTGTAATGATGGAGATCTTCTCACCAATCCATCCATTTGATAAGGTGACACGATCTGTACCTTAGAATCGTTATTCGCAGAAGGCATTTTGCAGGTGACGTTAGAGAAATCAACTTGATCAGCACGATTATCTAGAACTTCGCGCAGCACTTCATTGCTATGAACGTAATCAAAACCAGTAACATCAAACATGTTACCCAAAACACGCAATACCTTCCAAGCTGCTTTCGCATCACCTTTCGGCTCTACTGACATTTTGAATGACTGTTTTAAGCTATTTGCATTAACAAACGTTCCCGCAGTTTCAGCGAAGGTTGCAATCGGTAACATCACATCTGCATATTCACGCTGTTTTTCGCTATCAAATGCCGTTAGGCTAACGACAAAGTCAGCATTAGACATTGCGACTACAGCGGCTTCTCCATCGGTAAAATCAACCTCCGGCTCGACATTCATATTAATGAATGCTTTCATACCCTGAGAAATCATCTCTGAACTGTTCTTACCTAATTTAGGTAAAAAGTTCACTAAATGTGCACCAACTTCATTCGCAGCCAAAGGCAGAATATTGAGAACAGTAGAACTGTGTTCAGCGATGATGCTTGCCAATTTCTGGATAACGGCATAATCAGCGTGCATTTGACTAATTTGACCCAGCATCATGCTGGATTTTTTAGCGTCCACAAGGTGTTGTGCAATAGCTTTATGCTCATCTGTCGGTTCAATTGAATCTAACCAGGCCTGGTCACTCTTAGCCGCGATGTCAATCACGGCTTTTGCGATGCCTGCAAGATTAAAGACCATGCCCGCATCAACATCCGCTTGGGTAATTTTATAGTTAAAGTCGAACTTAATCGGATTAACAACAAAAACCTTAGCGTCGTCCAATACAGCTTTACGGACACGATGATTAAGAATTGGCAACTCTTTTCTTAAATAAGAACCTACAATCAATAGCGCATCTAATGTTTCGACGTCTGCGATATCATGCGCAAGAACGGGCATATTGAAACCAGTCTTATCAATTGAGAAATCAGCTTGGCGGTGGCGGTAGTCGATATTTTCCACTCCGATGCCACGTGCCATTTTTTGTAACAGGTGTAATTCTTCTAAAGTTGAATTCGCTGAAGCTAATACACCAATATCTTGACTGTTAACTAAGACTTTTTGTAAGCCTGCGACCGTAAACTCAAGTGCAGTTTCCCAGTCAACAACAGACCAAGTACCATTCTGTTTAATCACTGGCTGTGTCAAACGAGACTCAGAATTAATGCCTTCATAAGAGAAACGATCCCTATCTGACAACCAGACTTCATTGATTGATTCATTTTCACGGGGAACAACACGTTTCACTTCGTTGTTTTTTGAGTGAACAATGATATGAGAACCCATACTGTCATGCGCAGCAATAGACTTATGTGATTTAAGCTCCCAAGCGCGAGCAGTATATCTGAACGGCTTAGAGGTTAAAGCGCCTACAGGACATAAATCAATCATATTTCCTGACATTTCTGAGGTAATAGACTTCTCGATATAAGTACCGATTTCCATCCATTCACTACGACCTGTCGCACCTAACTCCATCATCCCAGCCACTTCTTGGCCGAAACGAACGCAACGAGTACAGTGAATGCAACGCGTCATATCAGTTTTAATCAAGGAGCCCGCATCGCGATCGCCTACGACACGCTTTGCTTCTGTATAACGGGAAACATCATCGCCATAATCCATAGCAACATCTTGTAGTTCGCACTCCCCACCTTGGTCACAAATAGGACAGTCAAGTGGGTGATTAATCAACAAAAATTCCATTACAGACTTCTGTGCCGCAATGGCTTTCGCTGATTTTGTATGAACCTTCATACCATCGGTCACAGGTGTTGCGCAAGCAGGTAGTGCTTTCCAAGCACCTTCAACTTCAACAAGACACATGCGGCAGTTTGCTGCAATTGACAGTTTCTTGTGGTAACAAAAACGGGGGATTTGAATCTGAGCATCATCAGCAACATCAATTAGCATGTCGCCTTCTTGAGCTTCAACAACTTGTCCGTTTATCTCAATTTTTACCATAATTCTTTAACCTAAGTTTTCTGATGGAACCCAATAATCGTGACCTATCCAATACCTGGAAGGTGCCACTTATGGGTTACGATCGTAAATACTGCATCCATGTTCAATGTAGTGAACAAATTCATCTTCAAAGTGTTCAAGCGCGCTGGTCAAGCCAATCGTAGCCGCGTCCCCTAAACCACAGATAACATTACCCATGATTTTGCCGGAAACATCTTTTAGTGCCTGAATGTCTTCTGGTTTACCCTTACCTTCAACAATACGAGTTAGAACACGGTACAACCAACCTGTTCCTTCTCGACATGGAGTGCATTGGCCACAAGACTCATCCCAATAAAAGTGACTCAAGTTCTGCATGACTTTTACGATGTCTGTTTGATCATCCATAATAATCACCGAACCCGCGCCTAGAAATGAACCCGCTTTCGCGATGGAATCATAATCCATGTTCATTTCAAGTGCCTTTGCAGCAGGTAAAATGGCAGTGGATGCACCGCCTGGAATGACCGCCTTGAGTTGACGTCCTTTCCAAATACCGCCAGAAAGTTCTAATAAATCTTTAAATGGGGTACCCATACGAACCTCAAAATTACCTGGGTTATTAACATGTCCAGATATTGAGTAACATTTGGTACCACCGGCGTTATGTACACCTAAATCATTAAACCAATCACCACCTTTCGCTAAAATCATAGGAATAGAGGCTAATGTTTCTGTGTTATTGATAGTGGTTGGCTTACCATATAAGCCGTAACTGGCTGGAAAAGGTGGCTTAAAACGCGGCTGACCTTTCTTACCTTCGATAGACTCGATTAATGCAGTCTCTTCACCACAAATATAAGCACCTGCACCCAGGTGTGTAAACAGGTCGAAATCAAATCCAGAGCCTAAAAGGTCTTTACCTAACAGGCCTGCCTCACGCGCTTGGTTGACGGCATTATTAAAACGCTGATATGGCTCCCAAAACTCGCCACGGATATAGTTATAACCAGCAGAAGCACCAATCACATAAGCTGCGATCGCCATACCTTCGACTAACGCATGCGGGTTATAACGCAGGATATCTCTATCCTTAAACGTTCCTGGCTCACCTTCATCAGAGTTACAGACAATGTATTTCTGACCAGGGGCAAAACGGTTCATAAAGCTCCATTTCAAACCAGTCGGAAAACCGGCTCCACCACGTCCACGGATGTTTGAGGTTTTAACTTCTTCTATGATTTCAGAAGGCTCTAATTCGCCCGCCAATACTTTTTTCCAGACTTCATAACCACCATTAGCAACATAAGTCTCTATGTCCCACGGGTTCTCGAGATGGTTTAAGCGGAAGCAGTTTTCATTTTGTACAACCATTTATTTCTCCCACTCCGCTAGAAGTAAATCAATCGATTGATTGGTTAAATTCTCGTAGTAATCCTTACCAACCTGCATCATCGGCGCACCACCACAAGCACCTAAACACTCAACTTTCTTGATTGTAAAACGGCCATCTTCTGTCGTTTCACCAGGTTTGATGCCTAGCTTTTGCTCTAGGTAATCGTAAATCTCTTGATTACCACGCAACATACAAGAAATACTGTTACAGATACAAAGCTTGATCTCACCTACCGGAGCATGCTCGTAATTACCGTAGAAAGTAGCTACCTCGTAGACTTCCATCGGAGTGATTTCAAGGTAAACTGCAATTTGATCCATCAAGTCATTCGTCAAGTAGCCGTTATGGCATTCTTGAACAATTCTTAATGCAGGCATGACTGCAGATTTTTTTTGGTCTGCTGGATAATTGGCAATCCATTTATCAATACGTGTTTTAACATCGCCTTGGATGAAATTTGCTGGGCTAGTCGTTGTCGAACTCATCGATCTACCTCTCCAAATACAATATCTTGTGTACCAATAATGGAAACTACATCGGCAATCATATGACCCTTAACCATCTCATCAAGTGAGGCAAGGTGAGCGAAACCTGGCGCTCTGACTTTCATTCGATAAGGCTTATTTGCCCCATCAGAAACCATATAAATACCAAATTCACCTTTTGGATGCTCTACCGCAGCATAGACTTCACTTTCAGGTACGGTATAACCTTCTGTATAAAGCTTAAAGTGGTGAATCAATGCTTCCATATTAGATTTAGCATCTTCACGTGAAGGCGGTGCAACTTTGTGGTCATCCGTCATCACGGCACCAGGATTCGCTTTTAGCCAATCCACACATTGCTTAATGATTTTATTAGACTCACGCATTTCGGCCACACGCACTAAATAACGATCGTAACAATCCCCTGTAACACCTACTGGGATATCGAACTTTAGTTTATCGTAAACTTCATACGGTTGTTTCTTACGTAAATCCCACTCAACCCCTGAACCACGTAACATCGGACCAGTAAAACCAAGTTGTAATGCACGTTCTGGTGAAACAATACCGATATCAACAGTACGCTGCTTCCAGATACGGTTATCTGTTAATAATGTTTCGTACTCATCAATGTAACCTGGAAAACGATCCGTAAAGGCCTCGATGAAATCAAGCAACGAACCTTCACGAGTTGCATTCAATTCATCTAGCTTCTTGCCAGAGTTCCATTTTGACTTTTCATATTTAGCCATCGTATCAGGCAGGTCACGATAGACACCGCCTGGACGGTAATAGGTCGCATGCATACGCGCCCCTGAAACCGCTTCATAACAATCCATTAAGTCTTCACGCTCACGGAAGGCATATAAAAACACCGTCATTGCACCGATATCAAGTGCATGCGCACCCAACCACATTAAGTGATTGAGGACACGGGTGATTTCATCAAACATCACACGGATATACTGGGCACGCTCAGGCACTTCTAGCGCAAGCATCTTTTCAATGGCCATGACATAAGCATGTTCGTTAGACATCATAGAGACATAATCTAAACGATCCATATACCCAATAGATTGGTTATATGGTTTATATTCCACTAGCTTTTCTGTTCCGCGGTGTAATAAACCGATATGCGGATCAGAACGTACAATGGTTTCACCATCCAACTCTAGTACTAAACGAAGTACACCGTGAGCGGAGGGATGTTGGGGACCAAAGTTAAGGGTATAGTTACGAATTTCAGGCATTTATTAGTCCTAATTACACGTTTTGAGGTGATTTCTTACGAATCACTCTTGGAACATTGACTCTGTTTTCAATCGTGACTGGCTCATAAATAACACGCTTTTTCTCGGCGTCATAACGAACTTCAACATGCCCAGTCAACGGGAAATCTTTTCTTAATGGATGACCGATAAAACCGTAATCAGTTAACAAACGACGTAAATCAGGATGACCATTAAAGAGAATGCCGAACAAATCAAAAGCTTCACGCTCAAACCAGTTGGCGCAATTCCAAACATCAATAACACTATCGACAATCGGCATCTGCGTTGCTTCAGGAAAGACTTTGACTCGGATTCTTAAGTTATGCTGTATTGACAACAAATGGTAGACAACTGCAAAACGTCGATCCATCTCTAACGTTTCGTCCTCATTGTCCTCGGCAAAATCAAAGACACCACGACTGAAACCACTATTCACGGCCGTCATGGTTTCCCAATTGGCTTGACCATAATCAAGGTAATCAACGCCACAAAGATCCATTAACTGGTCAAAACCAAGCTGCTCTTTTAAAGCCTTGAATGCATCCAACGATTTCGTTGGAGACAACTCAATGGTAAGTTCATCTAAGGCGATAGTGGATGAAACGACATCATCACCGAGGACCTGATTAACTCTTTTTTGTAAATCTAATACTGACTGTTTCATAGTAAAACTACCTTACCGCCTATTTCGCCGATGAATAACCAAGGATTTATCTTGCAATGGTATTGGTGCGTTTAATTTTATTCTGTAACTGAATAATGCCGTATAACAGAGCCTCAGCGGTTGGAGGGCAACCCGGAACATAAACATCAACAGGAACAATGCGATCACAACCACGGACAACGGAATAGGAATAATGGTAATAACCCCCGCCATTAGCACAAGAACCCATTGAAATAACCCAACGAGGCTCAGCCATCTGATCGTAGACTTTACGTAATGCAGGTGCCATCTTATTCACTAGAGTACCAGCAACAACCATAACATCAGACTGACGAGGGCTTGGACGGAAGATAATACCGAATCTATCCAAATCATATCGAGAAGCACCAGCATGCATCATCTCAACCGCGCAACAAGCCAAACCAAACGTCATAGGCCACAAAGAACCTGTCCTTGCCCAGTTAATCAACTTGTCGGCAGAAGTCGTGACAATCCCTTCTTTTAAAACGCCTTCTACTCCCATTCAAGCGCTCCCTTTCTCCACTCGTAAATAAAACCAACCACCAATAGAGACAGAAAAACCCCCATTGCCAGCAAGCCAAAGGTTCCTACTTCCTCAAGCGCAAGCGCCCAAGGAAACAGGAATGCAATCTCTAAATCAAAAATAATGAATAGAATAGCGACAAGATAAAAACGCACGTCAAACTTCATGCGTGAATCTTCAAAGGCTTCAAATCCGCACTCATATGGAGAGTTTTTCTCTGAATCTGGCTTTTGTGGACCGAGCAAATACCCAATCAAGATCGGCCCTACACCAAACATAGCCCCTAGTACGATAAAAACTAGGACTGGAAGATAGTTTTCTAGCATTGCTACACACCTCGTCTAGCTTTAAATTAACTACTGCAGCTTTGCAATAGACATTGAACTACTGCAGCTTTGCAATAGATCTAAATATGGTGCCGATGGCCGGACTCGAACCGGCACAGCTTGCGCCACTACCCCCTCAAGGTAGCGTGTCTACCAATTTCACCACATCGGCATATAGATTGAATCCAATTTTAAAAAACTGGATTCGAATATTAGTTTGTTACTTTAGTTTGGAATAACAGGCGCGTCAGTAGGTTCAACGACCGTTGCTGACGCTGCTTCTTTAGCAACACTTTGATAACCTTTCGCTTTCTGACTACCGATATAAGCCAAAGCTAAACTTGTCACGAAGAAAACGGCTGCGATAATCGCTGTCATTCTTGATAAAAAGGTTCCTGAACCTCCACTACCGAATACTGACTGCGAAGAACCACCGCCACCAAAGTTGGCGCCTGCATCCGCACCCTTACCGTGCTGAATAAGCACAAACACGATAAGAAGGAAAGCTACAATTAAATGAATCGTTAGAACTATTTCAAACATTACACACCTGCCGCTTTACAAATTGCCATAAAATCATTTGCATCCAAAGATGCTCCACCAATCAAGCCACCATCAATATCTGGCTGACCAAAAAGTTCTTCTGCATTATTAGGCTTAACACTGCCACCGTATTGAATAATGACCTTCTCAGCAACCGAAGAATCTAACACTGCCAATTCAGAACGGATAAAAGCGTGAACTTCTTGCGCCTGCTCGGGAGAAGCCGTAACACCCGTACCAATCGCCCAAATAGGCTCATAAGCAATAACAACACTTTCAAACGCTGTGATACCAATAACATCCAGCACAGCCTTAAGCTGTGTTGAGATTACAGATTCCATTACACCTGACTGGCGCTCCTCAAGCGTTTCTCCCACGCACAAAATAGGTGTAACACCTGCCTTCATGGCAACTTTAACTTTTGCAGCAACCTGGGCATTGGTTTCGCCATAAATCGTACGACGCTCAGAATGACCTAAAATCACATACTGACATCCTAAATCTTTAAGCATTTCTACCGAAGTCTCACCTGTAAAAGCACCCTGACACGGTTCTTCAGCGATATTCTGCCCACCGACAGATATATTGCCCGCTGTTAAACAGCGATTTGTATAGTCTACATAAAGCGCTGGCGGGCAAATTGCAATATCAACACCACTAACTTCACCTGATTTCGCGTTCAGCCCAGTGACTAAACTCAAAATAGATGCCTTTGAACCGTGCATTTTCCAGTTCCCTGCTACAAATGGTTTTCTCACCTAATATTCTCCGACACAAAAGTTTCACAATATTAGCGTTTTCTTTAATTAAAAACAATATTGAAATTTTACGAAAATTCTGATTTAACCAAATTAGCCAATAGTTCAGCTACTGTTTCCACCAAATCAGCCTCTTTACCCTCAACCATCACTCGAATCAAAGGTTCAGTACCTGATGCACGAATCAAAATTCGGCCTTCACTTCCCATCAAATCTTCGAATTCTTTAACCTTTTCTCTAAGCGGTACATTCTCACTCAATCCAAATGCACTCTCTACTCTAATATTTTTTAACACTTGCGGATACATCTCAACCACAGACGACAATTCCAATAAACTTTGGCCCGTCTGAACCATGGCTGTCAACACCTGCAAGGCTGCGACAATACCATCACCGGTAGTGGTTTTATCCAAACACAAAACATGTCCTGAAGGTTCCGCACCATACAACCAAGAATTTTCTACCAAACGCTCCATGACATAGCGATCACCAACGTTAGTACGATGCAAATCAATACCAACAGCTCTAAGGGCATTCTCTACCCCTAGATTGCTCATCACGGTACCGACCACACCAACAACGTTCTGTTGAAGCACTGTCGCTAAGATATAGAGAATGATATCGCCATCAACGATACCGCCCTGCTCATCGACCATCATGACTCGGTCGCCATCGCCGTCAAATGCAATACCAAAATCTGCTCCTTCAGCAACAACCGTCTTTTGTAGCAGATCTAAATGCGTCGCGCCACAATCTTGGTTAATATTGACACCATTTGGTTCAGCACCAATAGTAACCACTTCTGCACCTAACTCTGCGAAAACATGCGGACCAATATGATAAGTTGCCCCATGTGAACAATCCACCACAATCTTATACTCGTCAAGCTTATGCTTACCAGTAAACGTGCTTTTACAAAATTCTATATAACGACCGGCAGCATCATCAACTCGACGCGCTTTACCCAATTCTTCAGAAGGAACAACCTCCATTTCCAGCTCAAATGCCGCTTCAATAGCGAGCTCGATCTCATCGCTAATTTTCTTTCCGGCTGATGAGAAAAACTTAATGCCATTATCATGGTGAGGATTATGGGATGCACTAATGACTATCCCAGCATCTGCACGGAAGGTTTGTGTAAGATAGGCGACTGCAGGTGTTGGCATAGGACCTAGCAACAACACATCTATACCGGCAGCAATGAATCCAGCTTCTAGGGCTGATTCAAACATATAACCAGATATGCGTGTATCCTTACCAATCATGACCGTTTTTTCACCACGGGCCTTCATAACTTTCCCGGTTGCCCAGCCAAGCTTCAACACTTGATCTGGACGAATCATCCCTTGACCGACACGATTACGAATCCCGTCTGTACCAAAGTATTTCTTTTTACTTCGCATTAATTTCTAAACTCTTTTTATCGCATACTGTGAAACTACATTAAATGCATCGTTACCCGCAAGGCATCCACCGTCGCTTTAACATCATGAACCCGTACAATACTAGCGCCCTTAATAGACGCCAAAACAGCCGCAGCGACACTCCCGAACAACCTATCTTCAACAGCTGCACCGTTTAAAATATCACCAATCATACGCTTTCTGGAAACCCCCACTAGGAGCGGATACCCTAAATTGGTAAATTGGTCTAAATTTTCGAATAGCTGGCTATTATGCGCTAAATTCTTACCAAACCCAAACCCTGGGTCCAAGATAATTTGGCTACTGGCCATTCCGGCCTGTCGACAAAGGCTAACTCTCGTTAACAAGAAATCACTGACCTCCGTCACTACATCATGATATTGAGGGGCATCCTGCATAGTTGAGAATTCACCCAACTTATGCATCAGACAAACAGTAGCACCGGAATTTACAACACATTCAACTGCACCTTCTGCCTGCAATGCATTGACATCATTAATCAACCTTACCCCCATACTAACGGCTTCTGACATCACTTCTGTCTTATAGGTATCAATAGAGATAGGCGTATCGTAACGTGCAGCAATCCATTCAATCACAGGCAATACTCGATCCAACTCTTGCTGTAAACCTACCTGAACTGCACCAGGCCTGGTTGACTCACCACCGACGTCAATAATATCAACTCCTGACTGAACCATCGTTTCTACCCGCTGAGCAATCTGCTCTTCAGAAGTAAAGGCCCCGCCATCCGAAAAAGAGTCAGGTGTGATATTCAAAACCCCCATCACTAAAGGCATGTTGTTCTGAGTTGATGATTTCTGGGCTATCAGTGCATTAATGTCTAACATGATTTTTCCTATTCAAAAAAAAACCCCGATACAACGGGGTTTTATTCGGCCATCAAGAGACCTTAGTGTACTTTAGGTTCACCATCATCAACAGAAGGGGCATCGCCACTTAAATCATCAGAAACACTGTCTTTACTTGGTTTTTCTGCGACTTCATCTTCAGAGACAGCTTCACCAGGCGTTGCAGAAGTTTCATCATCATTAGAGTCAGTCCAATCCTTAGGCTCTCCTGCAGGACGACCTTCCATAATATTTTTAATCTGGTCTGCATCAATCGTTTCATAAGTCATCAATGCTTCGGTCATTAGCTCAAGCTCATTTGCACGTTCCAGAAGAATCTTCTGGGCACGCTTATAGTTACGATCAATTAGATTACGGATTTCAACATCTATTTGCTTAGAAACCTCACCCGAAACATTTGCATTACGAGAAGTCCCCATAAAACTGCCATTATCTTCCTCTTCGTATAACAAAGGCCCTAGATTGTCAGATAAACCCCATTTAGTAACCATATTACGCGCAATAGCCGTTGCACGTTCGATATCATTACTAGCACCCGTTGTTACCATATCAGGTCCAAAAATCTGCTCTTCTGCGATACGTCCACCATACAAGCTCGATAACTGACTTTCTAGCTTTTGCTTACTGTAGCTATAAGAATCCTCTTCAGGCAAATACATAGTCACACCCAATGCACGACCACGCGGCATAATACTGACTTTATAAACAGGATCATGATCAGGCACCAACCAGCCGACAATCGCATGCCCTGCTTCATGATAGGCGGTCATCTTGCGTTCTTTCTCATTCATGACCATGCTTTTACGTTCTACGCCCATCAGAATCTTATCTTTGGCTTTTTCAAAGTGCTTCTGAGTAACTAACTTTTCGTTAAGTCTTGCTGCAAACAATGCCGCTTCATTGACTAAATTGGCTAAATCTGCACCTGAAAATCCAGGCGTACCGCGCGCAATATAAGAAGGGTTAACATCATCCGCTAAAGGAACCTTACGCATATGGACTTTCAATATTTGCTCACGACCACGAATATCCGGCAAACCAACGGTCACCTGACGATCAAAACGACCAGGACGAAGTAAAGCATTATCCAAAACATCAGCACGGTTGGTTGCTGCAATAACAATCACACCTTCATTACCTTCAAAACCATCCATTTCAACCAATAGCTGATTCAAGGTTTGCTCACGCTCGTCATTACCACCGCCCATTCCCGAGCCACGCTTACGACCAACCGCATCAATCTCATCGATAAAGATAATACAAGGTGCATGCGCTTTAGCTTGCTCAAACATATCACGAACACGCGAAGCACCCACCCCGACAAACATCTCAACAAAATCAGAACCAGAAATCGTAAAGAATGGCACTTGCGCTTCACCCGCAATAGCCTTAGCCAACAATGTTTTACCCGTACCCGGAGGTCCGGTCATTAAAACACCACGAGGAATACTTCCCCCTAGGTTTTGGTACTTGGCAGGATCTCTTAAGAAATCAACAATCTCACCAACTTCTTGCTTGGCTTCATCCGCTCCAGCAACATCATCCAATGTAACCTTGATCTGTTCATCCGTCAGCATTTTGGCCTTACTCTTACCGAATGACATGGGACCACCTTTACCGCCCATACCACCACCGACAGATTTCATAAAGAAAATCCACACACCGATCAATAACAACATAGGGAACCATGAAATAAAGATCTGCATCAACACACCTTGTTGCTCTGGTGGTTGTGCAGTAATCTTAACGCGGTTATCCAACAAGTCACCCATCAGGCCGGCATCACCTGGGTTATAAGTCGTAAATGAATCGCCACTGACATAAACGCCACGAATCGTCGGACCTTCAATATTGACCTTACTGACCTGACCTTGATGTACCTGATCAATAAAATCAGAATAATCTAGACGAGTAGAGGAACCCTGTCCTTGCGAGCTAAAATGATTGAAGACAGACATCAATATCATTGCTGCAATCGCCCAAACCAATACATTTTTTAACATATCATTCTTCATTGACTACCTTTTCACCACTTTACAAGACATTTTTTAGTAGAGCATCCGCTCTGCAAAATGTCGTTTAAATTTTTATATTTATCCAAGTACTTTACCATAATTTTCATAAATAAAACTTATGGTGCACTTAAAAGACTCGTTCCAATAAGCTTTACTAAGCTTTTTTGCCTCGCGCCAACAAATAGATTTCTTTGCTTCTTGCACGAGAAGAATCAGGCTTTCTAGTGATAACCTTTTGATACTTTGACCTCAAAGTAATCAACAATTGATCATAACCCTCACCCTGAAAGACTTTCATTAATAAGTCACCATTGGGTTTTAAAACTTGACCTGCTAATTCAACACATAAATCGACTAAATACATTGCTCGGGGAATATCAACCCCTTTATTACCACTCATATTCGGTGCCATATCTGACATAACCACGTCAACATCTCGACCCGCTAAAGCCGACAACAAACCGTCATAAACCTCATCCTCTCTAAAGTCTCCCTGAATAAAGGTAACCCCAGCAAAGGGCTCAACAGGCAAAATATCTAAGGCAAAGACCTCACCCTTACTGCCAACTTTGTGTGTCGTCCACTGTGACCAGCCGCCAGGAGCCGCACCTAAATCAACAACACACATGCCCGGCTTGAACAAACCATCCTTGTCATCAATTTCTTGTAGCTTATAAACTGCACGCGAACGCCAGCCTTCTTGCTTTGCCTTTTGGACATATGGATCGTTAAAATGTTCTTTTAACCAAACGTCACTCGATTTACTTCTCGCCATAATGCGTTTTCAACTACAATATACAAATACTATTAATTAATAATGACCATGATTGGAATATTCAATGAGCCAGCCAGAAAAACTTACCAATAATCAAAAAAAATACCTACGTGGCATTGCCCACGGATTAAACCCGATGATCATGATTGGTGCTAACGGTGTGACAGAAAGCCTAATGGCTGAACTGGAAAGCACTCTAGCCCATCATGAAATTCTTAAAATCAAAATCGCCAGTGCTGATCGAGATGAACGTAAAGAAATCATTCAGCATCTTGTGAAAGAAAGCGGTGCGCTTCTTGTTCAAACAATCGGTAAAATCTGTGTCATCTATCGCCAGAATGATGAAACTGAACTACCACTTCCTAGAAACTAGTTCAGCAGTCAATCGCACAGTCTAAGCGGAGTGGAATCAGAGGTACGATTACCATTCAGCCCGCTAAGTAGCCAAATTTTACTTAGCGGACCTTCTTCACTAATCCGCTATTTCAACAGATCCAAACCTCTAGCAAGATCTGCTTTAATATCTTCAATTGATTCCAAACCAACTGATACACGTACCAAGTTATCCGTGATACCAGCCTTAAGTCTCGCTTCAGGCTCTACTCGAACATGCGTTGTTGTCGCTGGATGGGTGATGCTGGTTTTGACATCACCTAGATTTGCAGTTATGGATAACATTTGAGTATGATCGATGACCGACCACGCTTCAGCCTGATTACCCTTCACTTTAAAACTCACCAAACCGCCGCCAGCAGATTGCTGTTTACAAGCCAACTCATACTGTGGATGCGACTTTAATCCAGGATAAAAAACTTGCTCTACCGCAGGATGCAAAGAAAGCCACTCTGCTAATTGCAATGCGCTTTGACAGTGTGCGGCCATTCTGATAGGTAACGTTTCCAGACCCTTTAAAAAAATCCAAGCATTAAATGGACTCATTGAAGGTCCTGCTGTTCGCATAAAACCACGGACATGCTCATCAACCAATTCATTTGATCCAACAACAGCACCACCGATACCTCTTCCTTGGCCATCTAGAAACTTTGTAGCTGAATGGATAATAATATCAGCACCTTGCTCAAGAGGTCTTTGCAGAATCGGTGTACAGAAGCAATTATCGACAATCAGCAAACAATTATTGGCCTTGGCCAAAGCGCTTATGATCGATAAATCCGCGATTTCTGTCAATGGATTTGAAGGCGTCTCTAAAAAGAAAGCTTTGGTATTTGACTGAATCGCGTCTACCCATTCCGAAGTGTCCGTCTGCGAAACAAACGTCACCTCAAGTCCAAATTTAGCTAGGTATTTATTGAAAAGAACCTTGGTGGTACCAAAAACACTTTGCGAACAAATGACATGATCACCAGACTCACATAAAGCCATAAAGGTAGAGAGAATGGCTGCCATGCCTGATGCAGTACCCACACAAGCTTCACCACCTTCCATTAGCGCAAGGCGATTCTCAAATGCACGGACGGTTGGATTGGTAAAGCGAGAATAAACGTTTCCCTTCTCTTCGCCGCTAAAACGTGCAGCTGCTTGAGCCGCAGATTTATAACGAAAACTTGAAGTCGGAAAAATCGCCTCACTATTCTCTTGCTCTTGCGTTTGATCGTAACCCGCACGAACTGCTAATGTTTCAATATCAAATGAATGCATTGTAATTCTCTATCATTAAAAACAGCAAAGCTACCAGGCCTGGTCAAAGTTAATTAAAACCAGGCAACCATTTCTAGCTACCGTTATAAATTCCGACCGTTTCCTGACCGGAAGCTTGTTTAGTCGCTTGTGCATCATCATTACGTGCACTATCTATAGACGCTAAATACTCAGGCGTAATATCTCCTGTGGCATAAATTCCACTGAAACAAGAGGTATCAAATTCAGCAATCTCTTCATTACCCACCCCGACCGCTTCAATCAAATCTTCCAAGTCTTGATAGATTAATTTATCACAACCAATAATTTCGGCCACTTCTTCAACGGTTCGATTACTCGCGACCAACTCTGTCGGTGACGGCATATCAATTCCATAAACATAAGGAAAGCGAACAGGGGGTGCCGCAGAGGCGAAATATACTTTTTTAGCGCCCGCTTCACGTGCCATTTCAACGATTTGTGCAGAGGTGGTACCACGAACAATCGAATCATCGACTAATAACACGTTTTTACCTTCGAACTCTAAACCAATTGCATTCAGCTTTTGACGTACAGATTTTTTACGTAACTGTTGTCCAGGCATAATGAAGGTACGACCGATATAGCGGTTTTTGATAAAACCTTCACGATATGGAGAACCCAATCTAGAGGCCAATTCTAATGCAGAGGTGCGACTGGTATCCGGAATCGGCATCACCACATCGATATCATGATCTGGCCACTCTTTAAGGATTTTATCCGCAAGCTTTTCCCCCATACGTAGACGAGACTTATGAACGGAGATGTTATCAATCATTGAATCAGGACGAGCAAAATAAACAAACTCAAAGATACAAGGCGATAATTTCGGATTTTCAGCACACTGCTGAAAGAAAATCTGACCGGAATCCGTAATAACGACCGCTTCACCAGGTGCCAAATCTTTCAATAACTCGAAACCCAGCCCATCTAAGGCGACAGACTCAGAAGCCACCATGTAATCAAAACCATCCGCATTTGCGCGTTGTCCAACCACCACTGGTCGCAAACCAAAAGGATCACGAAAAGCTACGATACCGATATTAGAAATAACGCCGACAGCAGCATAACCACCACGCACACGTTTATGTACATTACGAACCGCATTAAAAACATCTTCATGGTCAATAAACAGTTTCTTCTGCTGCATCAATTCATGAGCAAAAATATTTAAGAGTACTTCAGAGTCAGAATTGGTATTCAGGTGGCGTAAGTCTTGACGATAAATGTCTTGAGCCAACTCATCAGCATTGGTTAAGTTACCGTTATGCCCCATCGCAATACCATAGGGTGAGTTAACGTAAAATGGCTGAGCCTCTGCACTCGAAGAAGAACCTGCCGTAGGATAACGAACATGGCCAATTCCAATATTACCATGCAAATCTCGCATGTGACGTGTACGAAACACATCCTTAACCATGCCGTTATCTTTACGCTGATAAAAACGCCCTTGGTCACAAGTCACAATACCCGCGGCATCCTGACCACGATGTTGTAACGTAGTTAAAGCATCATAAATCTCTTGACCAACCGTTTGGCCGTTAGCCAGTACAATCCCAACAATACCGCACATCTTTGTACACTCTCTTACTTAAAATTTGTTGTCCAGCTTATTGCTGTTCAATTAAGTTGCACGACTTCTGCATTCGTTCGTAACATTTTATCTAATTTTTGCTTGTCTTGTTCAGCTTTGGCTTTAGAAAAATAAGGCCCTGTTCGCACTGAATAAGTTGCAGTTTTTTTAAATTCTTTAATCGACACTTCATAATTGGATTCAAGACGCCCCAGTAAGTGATTGGCTTTCTTGATATCTTTATAGGCCGTCACTTTGACAATCCACTGTGGTGGAGTGTGTTTATCCATTTTAACAGCACTGACTGACTCTGTTTTTTTTTCAGAAGTCACTTGATTAGCGATTTGGCGGGGCGCTACATCTACACTTTTATCCGTCGCTGACGGTGATGAATTTAAGGCTGGCGTTATAACAGCTTGCTGATTCGTCACTGGAGTGCTTTGAACCTCCACTTGCTTCTGTCGGGTTTGCACGGGCAATTCATAAACATGCTCAACCAAGGGGCGCTCGCCCTTGATTAATTCAACCTGATGGCCTAAAGGTTGGAAATTAACAGGGTGACTATACCAACCTGGGACCACAACCACCAATAAAAGCAGCCAAATAACGGCACCGGTTAAACGATACTTGCTTACTTCATCCATGAACAGAACCCATCATTTCAGCAGACGTGTTCGAAGGTAAATTCATCAACACTTGAGACACTGTAAAAAATGAACCCCAAACTAACACATCTTCTGCAGCACAGCTTCTAGCATAAGCAACTGCATCAGCCATACTATGCTTGGCAATGATATTTGAATCTTCGACCCCGGCTGCATTCAATAAACCACGCAGTGCTTCAACCGAGGTTGCTCGAGGTATCTCTAAATCGACAATCACCCAAGTAGACACAAAAGGCGCTACCTGTTGAACCATCGGTAATGCATCTTTATCGTTTAATACCGAAAACAGAGACAAATAACTTAACTGATTTTGCTTCGTTTGCTGCTGTAAATAATCAGCCAAAGCTTGCGCTGACTGAGGATTGTGGGCAACATCAATCAACCAGGATTGCGGCCCAAACTCTATGGACTGCAATCGACCGGGGTGACAGACCTGTTGCAAGCCTAACTTAATCGCTTTACGATCAACCGGCAACGAGGATCCAAGTTTAGATAATAGAGCAACCACCCCTGCTGCATTATTTAATTGAAACTCACCTTTAAGAGCTGGAAAAGGTAAATCATCTAATGCACCAATCAGCTGAACAGCATTTTGCTGCGTCAACCACTTAAATGACCAGGCCTGGTCAGTTACTTGCAAATCGAAATCAACTTTAAACTGACTTAACGGCACTGCATGTTTACCTGCATAAGCCATTAAACTGGCCGGAGGATTCATATCCGAACAAATTGCGGGTTTTCCACTGCGCATGATACCGGCTTTTTCCGTAGCGATAATACTGCGGTCATCCCCTAACCAATCTACATGATCAATATCAATCGCCGTAATCAAAGCTGCATCTGCATCGACAATATTGACTGCATCCAGGCGGCCACCTAAACCAACCTCAAGCACTACAACATCTAATTGCGCCCGTTTAAAAATATAGAGTGCCGCTAAGGTAGAAAACTCAAAATAGGTTAATTTAGTTTCTGCTCTAGCCGCTTCAATCGCTATAAATGCCTCAATGATCAAATCATCACTGACGGGATTGCCGTTAATTTGTATACGTTCGTTAAAAAACTGGATATGCGGGGAAGTATAAGCGCCGACTTTATAGCCAGCGGCTTTGACAATCGCAACCAATAACGCAACACTAGAGCCTTTACCATTGGTTCCAGCAACACTAATCACCAATGGCCCAGGCCTGGTAATTTGCATAGCTTCAGCCACCAGACGAATCCGGTCAAGGCCAAGGTCTATTTCTTGAGCGTGTAATTGAAGTAACCAATCAACCCAGTCGGTTAGACTGGATTGACGATTCGGAATTGTCATATTTTTTTAAATCTTTGTCCCCGCGCATTGCGAGACTGAGGTAAATAATTACAAATTGATAAGTGACTAAACACTAAAGTAAATCAAGCAGATTTGTTCAATAACATCTTACAAATATCAGACAGCTCATTCGCCAGTTCATGGCGGTGAATAATACGATCAATCGCACCGTGCTCAAGCAAAAATTCACTACGCTGAAAACCTTCAGGCAACTTCTCTCGAACAGTCTGCTCGATAACACGAGGCCCTGCAAAACCAATCAATGCTTTAGGCTCTGCCACATTCAAATCACCTAACATCGCAAAACTGGCTGAGACGCCTCCCATTGTAGGATCTGTCAATACCGAAATAAACGGTAAACCTTTTGCACGTAATCGGCCTAATGCAGCACTGGTCTTCGCCATCTGCATTAAAGAGAATAACGCCTCTTGCATACGCGCACCACCACTGGCTGAAAAGCAGATAAATGGGCATTGACGCTCAATCGCTTCATTCACACCACGGACAAACTTCTCGCCAACGACAGAACCCATTGAGCCGCCCATGAACTTGAATTCAAACGCAGCCGTCACAACTTCTAAACCATTAATGGTTCCAACACCAGTAATTAAAGCATCCTTCTCACCGGTGGCTTTTTGTGCAGCAGCAATTCGATCTTTATATTTTTTAATGTCTTTAAATTTAAGCGCATCCACTGGTGAAATATTCGCAGCAGTCTCTTTGAAACTTCCTTCATCCAAAAATGCATGTAGACGCGAACGACCCCCTAAACGCATATGGTGCTGACACTTAGGACAGACTTCCTTATTGCGCGCTACTTCTGAGCGATAAAGTGTCGCCTCACATTTAGGACACTTAGTCCACAAGCCTTCAGGAACGGACTTTTTGCGTTCAGTAACTTGTTTAATACTCGGTAAAATCTTTTCGAACCAGTTCATGTCTACTCCTGACCTTTTAGTGCATCGGCTCTGTCTATAGCGTGCCGAAATTCTGCCATCTTTTCGCCAATGGCAAGATGAATATCATAACGCCCTTTGGACTCATTGGCTTCGATTAATTTGACTAACGAAGACCCCACCACCACGGCATCGCCCAGTTTTGCCATTTCAAACGCCATTGGCCCATTATTAATCCCAAAGCCAATACCAATAGGTATATTTAATTTAGTTTGTAGTCGTGCCATGTTATTGGCAACATCCACCGTATCTAACTCTTTTGAGCCTGTCACCCCTTTTAGGGAAACATAATAGACAAAACCGCTACCTTTCTCATTAACTGACTGTAAACGACTGTCCGGCGTGGTCGGTGAAACTAAAAAGATACGATCTAATTCATGTGTACTCAGTGCCTGTAAATAACCTTGAGATTCTTCAGGTGGCATATCAACAGTCAATACCGCATCCACACCCACAGAGCTTGCTGCATTGGCAAATTCTTCATAGCCCATCGCTTCAATCGGGTTTAGATACCCCATTAAAATAATCGGGGTTTCACTATCCTGCTCACGAAAGACACGGACAAACTCAAGTACATCATCCAAACTGACATTGTGACGCAATGCTCTTTCAACGGCTTTTTGAATAACGGGACCATCAGCCATCGGATCCGAAAAAGGCACGCCTAATTCAAGCATGTCAGCACCTTTTTGAACGAGCAAATGCATTAAATCTATGGTTGCATTTGGCTCGGGGTCACCAGCTGTGATATACGGAATTAAAGCCGTTTTACCGACCCTTTTTAATTCCTCGAATTTTTCTTGTATTCTGTTCATACTATTTTTTCCTAAAAAAGCATCCATCAAATCATGACCGATTACGACTCAAGCTGAATAAGTTCTGATTCATCTAAGGCAAATAGAGTTTCGCCATATAACAAATTATTTTAGAATTCAAACCCTTCAATTTGTGCAATGGTATTCATATCTTTATCACCGCGCCCAGACAAGTTGACGACAATCATCTGGTCTTTAGACATGGTTGGCGCCAATTTAGTCGCATATGCAATCGCATGACTGGATTCCAGTGCCGGAATAATACCTTCATATTTGGTTAGATCTCTAAAACCCTGTAACGCTTCTTCATCGTCAATTGCGACATACTCGACACGTTTAATATCTTTTAACCAAGCATGTTCAGGCCCCACGCCGGGATAATCTAGACCTGCGGAAATAGAGTGCGTCCCTAAAATTTGACCATGCTCATCCTGCATCAAATAGGTACGATTACCATGTAGAACGCCTGGCTTACCTTTACATAAAGGCGCCGCATGCTGCCCAGTTTCAAGCCCTAAGCCACCAGGTTCAACTCCCACCATTTTGACACTGTCATCGCTTAAAAACTCATGAAACAGACCAATGGCATTTGACCCACCGCCGACACAAGCGATCAACACATCTGGTAATTTACCTTCCTGCACTAATGATTGTTGCTTGGCTTCACGACCAATAATCGCCTGAAAATCCCTCACCATACCAGGATATGGATGTGGCCCTGATACCGTACCAATAATATAGAAAGTATCATCGACATTCGTTACCCAGTCACGCATCGCTTCATTCAGTGCATCCTTCAAAGTACGCGAACCGGATTCTACACCAATCACAGTCGCACCGAGCATTTTCATTCGAGCCACATTTGGGGCTTGACGAATAACATCATCTGCCCCCATGTAGACAACACATTCCAAACCTAAACGAGCGGCAACCGTCGCACTAGCAACACCGTGTTGCCCAGCACCAGTTTCTGCAATAATACGGGTCTTGCCTAAGCGTTTTGCAAGCAGCGCTTGTCCAATCGCATTGTTGACCTTGTGGGCACCAGTGTGATTCAAATCTTCACGCTTTAAATAGATTTTTGCACCACCCAAAGATTCAGACCAACGTTTCGCATAATATAAAGGCGTAGGACGCCCTACATAGTTTTGTAGATCTTCAGCCAACTCTTTTAAAAAATCAGGATCGTTCTTAACACTTTTATACTCCTGATTAAGTTGCTCCAATGCTGCCATTAAAGTTTCTGGCGCAAAAATACCACCATAAGGACCAAAATGCCCGTGTTCATCAGGGTATTTAGAATAATCTATTGTCATTGGACTGTACTCATAACTTGTTGCATAAATTTTTGTATTTTTTCAGCGGATTTTACCCCTTTCGAAGCCTCTACTCCGCCACTGACGTCAAGCGCCCAGGGCGCGACCTGTTGAATGGCTTGCTGAACGTTTTCAGCCTTTAAGCCACCCGCTAAAATAATTCTTTTGGCTATGTCTGATGGGATACTCGCCCAATCAAACTGCTCTCCCGTACCACCAGGAATGCCTTCTTTGTAAGCATCCAACAGCAGGCCTGCCGAACTGCTATAGCGCGCTTCCAAAGCGACTAAATCAATACCTTCTCGCATTCGAACGGCTTTAATATACGTCAGACCAAACTGTTCACAGAACTCGGGACTTTCATCTCCATGAAACTGTAATAGATCAATTTTTACCGCGCTTAACACCGTTTTAACGTATTCAACATCCGGGTTCACAAATAAGGCAGTCTTAGTCACAAATGCAGGAATAGATTCCGCAATTGACCAGGCCTGGTCAATACTCACGTGACGTGGACTTGGTTCATAAAACACCAAACCAATGGCATCTGCGCCGCAATTCACAGCGAACAATGCATCCTCCGTAGAGGTCAATCCGCAAATCTTAACACGTGTTCTTTGATTAGCGAGACTCACTGCCACAGCACCTCATCTAAAGCCACTTGAGGTATTGCATATTTTTCTGGATAAAATGCATTCACAAAATACAACCCCGTTGCAGGTCCCGTGGCCGCGGCTTTAGTTCGATCCATTAAAGCCAACACCTCAGCAACCCATTCCACTGGTTTCTCTGACAAGCCGATTTGAAATAACGTTCCTGCAATATTGCGAACCATGTGATGCAAAAAAGCGTTCGCCTGAATATCAATAAAGACAAAATCCCCTTTGCGCGACACCGAAACCGCCTCAACCGTCCGTAACGCATTACTTGCCTGACAACCTGACGCTCTAAAGGAGCTAAAATCATGATGGCCTAATAACGCTTGCGCGCCTTGATGCATTTTATCGACGTCCAAAGGGGAGTAAATCCATGTCACCCTATTGGCTAAGACCGCTGAGTTCACTCTACGATTATAAATCACATAACGATACTGACGAGAGCCCGCTGAAAAACGTGCATGAAAGTCTTCCGTAACTTGCTTAGCCCAGCTAATACGGATATCAAGTGGCAATTTAGTATTCGCCCCTTGAAGCCAAGCTTTTAACTGACGTTTTGCCTTGGTTTCAAAGTGCACTACCTGGCCAACGGCGTGCACGCCAGTATCCGTACGACCAGCACAAGTCAAAGCAATCGGTTCATTGGCAATATTAGATAGCGCTTGCTCTAAATGCCCCTGAACTGTTGGACAATCTAATTGTCGCTGGTATCCACAATACTGAGTACCTTGGTACTCTATGCCCAGTGCAATTTTAATCACGGTTTAAATATAATCTTTAATCAACAATTCAGCGATTTGAATCGTATTAGTTGCCGCGCCTTTACGCACGTTATCTGCAACCACCCAAATATTCAAACCATTTTCAGTCGAAATATCCTCACGTATACGCCCAACATAAACCGGGTTCGTATCAGCGGCATCACTGACTGCCGTAGGATAACCACCATCAACATGCTCATCAATCAAGACAATACCTTCTGCAGCTTCCATTAACGCTTTTGCTTCTGCTGCAGTGATTTTTCTGTCCGTTTCGATATGAATCGCTTCACTATGGCCAAAGAATACTGGCACACGCACCGCCGTTGGATTGACCTTAATATTAGCGTCACCCATGATCTTCTGAGTTTCCCACACCATTTTCATCTCTTCTTTGGTGTAGCCATTCTCCATAAAGACATCGATTTGCGGAATAACGTTGAAAGCGATTTGCTTAGGGTAAACTTTAATTTCTACCGGCTTCATATTCAATAAATTAGCGGTTTGTTTAGCTAGTTCTTCAATTGCCTCTTTGCCAGTCCCAGATACAGCTTGATAAGTCGCAACATTGATACGCTTGATACCGACAGCATCATAAATAGGCTTTAAAGCCACCATCATTTGAATGGTCGAGCAGTTAGGGTTGGCGATAATACCTCGTGTTTTATAACCAGCGACAGCATCAGGATTAACTTCTGGCACAACCAACGGAATATCATCGTCATAACGGAATTCAGAAGTGTTATCGATCACGATACAACCTGCTGCTGCCGCCTTAGGGGCATAGATTTTAGAAACACTTGCACCAGGAGAAAACAGACCAATTTGAGCTTTAGAAAAATCAAACTCTGCCAAATCTAAAACCTTAATCCACTTACCAGCAAACTGGATCTTTTTACCGGCTGAACGGCTACTCGCTAACGGGTATAGATTCCCTACAGGAAAATTACGTTCTTCAAGTACTTTTAAAATTGTCTCTCCGACGGCACCAGTTGCACCAACAACCGCAATATCGTATAACTTTGTCATCTCTTACCCTTCAATATTAATCCACTGTCAGCGTGAGCCATCCAGCTTAGCTAGTCAAGCTTGACTATATTTACGCTTTCGAGCTAAAACTTTATAAATTTATTAACCACGATTTCAGGCAGGAATCGATCCAGTTTTAGCAATTTTCTCAGACTGTTTAGAGTCATCACGAAGAACGCCTTCTGCCGAAGTAGCAACCTTAGTGACTTTCGCATACTTTCCCATCTGCTCAAAAGTCTCTGGCAAGCTGACGACCATACCACTCTCAGTCATCTCATGACTTTGCCCTATGAATTTACCGCCTGTTTCAATGGTAAATTCACCGCAAATCAACTCGCCAATCAATTTTCCGGTCGACAAAATATCAATCGTTTCACAAGCTACCTTCCCCTCAAGAACACCACTTAAAGCGATTCTTTTAGCCTTAACGAGGCCAGCTACATTGCCGGTTTTTCCAATAGACACATCAAATCCGCTATCAATCACACCATCAACACGGCCATCAATATGTAACGCCCCTGCTAGTTCGGTGATTTCCCCGCTAATTGAACACCCCTCAGCAATAATTGTTTTTCCACCTTCTTGACGCGCTTGTCGACTGCTTGAGTTAAAGAACCCCATGGAACCCCTTTTACCTTTGTAAAAATATTATCGTAATTTTCGATTGACCAATCATGAAATAATTTTGGATCCAATCGATGATATAAAAACCACACTTCGTAGTGTAAATGATTACCAGAAGAACGGCCTGTTGTACCAATTTCACCAATTTTATCGCCCTTTTGAACATACTGACCGATCTTCACAGACCGCTTGCTTAAATGTCCATACAGAGTTCTAAAACCGTTTGCGTGTGCCAGACTTATTAAATTACCAAATCCACTGTCTTTACTAACCGCTGAAAACTTGACCACGCCATCAGCAGTCGCAATCACGTCCGCCCCTTTTCTACCCCGATAATCAATTCCACCATGCAAATGTCTTTTGCCGGTAATCGGATGATTTCGATAACCAAAAGGACTGGTCAAGCCCTTGTAATTTGCCACCGCATGACCGCTAGGAATCATTGATAACATCAAATCTTTACCCAAAGAGCTTAACTGAACCTGCTTAACACGCTCTTCAATAGTGAGAGCCTCTGAGTCCTCATGACTATCACTATTCTCGCCAACCAGCTCTTCTAAACCTTGTAAGGTTTGATCTAAAAAAGCCACTTGAGAACTCGTGATCAACAAATCCTGTTCTATCTTCTCTTTTTCTACTAATAACGATTCATACTCAGCACGCGTCAACTCCAAGCCTTCATTGTAAGCCTTTACCATGGCCTCATGCCTAACCTCTATATCTGAAGCTTGATGAGTTAACCACCAAATTGAAACGCCACCAACCACCCACACCACTATAAATAGAGCAAGTAGCACCCAGACAAATTTTCTGACAAATTGCTTAAAAGAAAAATGTCGAGTGCCACGCACATCACTAATAGTTATCGTGAAATGGTCTTTCATAAAAGATTAAAACCCCATAGATAAAAGATTACAGAGCAGCAACAACAGCGTTACCCATCTCACTGCAACTCACTCTTGTCATACCATCAGAATAGATATCACCGGTACGTAAACCTTGATCCAATACTTTTGACACAGCTAGTTCAATTTTCACAGCCAAATCTTCACGACCTAAAGTATAACGTAACATCATGGCTGCGGATAAAATAGTCGCTAAAGGATTTGCCAAATTTTGCCCCGCAATATCCGGTGCTGAACCGTGGCTGGGTTCGTACATACCTTTATTTTTAGCATCTAAAGATGCTGACGCTAACATGCCGATAGAGCCCGTCAACATAGAAGCCTCATCCGACAAGATATCACCAAACATATTACCCGTCACCATAACATCAAACTGTTTCGGATTAAGAATCAACTGCATTGCAGCATTATCGACATACATGTGATTCACAGTTACTTCAGGATATTCTGCCGCGACAATATCGACGATTTCACGCCAAAGTTCAGTTACCTCTAAAACATTGGCCTTATCAACTGAGGTCAATTTCTTATCACGCTTCATGGCAGCCTGGAAAGCAACGTGAGCGATACGCTTGATTTCAGACTCTTTATAAACGTAAGTGTTATAACCTTGACGCTCACCATTCTCTAAAGTACGAATACCACGTGGCTGACCAAAATAGATACCGCCAGTTAATTCACGGACAATCAAAATATCCAAACCAGCAACCACTTCGGGCTTTAGCGTTGAAGCATCTGCTAACTGAGGAAATAAATAAGCAGGACGTAAGTTAGCGAACAACTGCATTTCAGAACGTAAGCGCAATAAACCTTTTTCCGGACGGACTGAGATATCTAATGATTCCCATTTATAACCACCAACCGCACCTAACAGCACCGCATCAGCTGCTTCTGCTTTCGCCATCGTTTCATCAGATAATGGCACACCGTGTACATCATAAGCTGCACCACCAACCAAATCTTCAGACATTTCAATATCTAAATTATCCGATAGTTTTAAAGCATCTAAAACCTTAACTGCTTCTGCAGTAATCTCTGGGCCGATTCCATCACCTGGTAAAACCAATACTTGCTGTGTCATATCATTAACTCTTAATTCTTTAAATTTAAATTCTGTGTTGTAACTGACCAGGCCTGGTTACTTCTCATAACCTTATTATTGACCTGATTCAAAGCATATCTCAGTTAAACAACCAAGGCGCTACTTTTCTAGTCTTGGCTTCATAGGCTTTAATATCATCTTGATAAGCCAATGTTAAACCGATGTCATCCAAACCATTCATTAAGCAATGCTTTCTAAAAGAGTCCACTTCAAATGGAATCGCTTCCCCATTAGGCTTAATGATTTGTTGCGCCGCTAAATCAACTGTTAGTTGATAACCCTCTTCAGCAAACACCTCTTTAAACAGACCATCAACGATAGCCTCATCTAAAACAATCGGAATAATGCCGTTTTTGAAGCAGTTATTAAAAAAGATATCAGCAAAACTTGGCGCGATAACCACATCAAAACCGTAATCTTTCAGCGCCCAAGGTGCGTGCTCTCGACTTGATCCACAACCAAAATTTTCACGCGCCAATAAAATATGAGCACCCTGATAACGAGCTTGATTTAAAACAAACTCTTTACGTAACGGACGACCTGAGTTATCAGAATCAGGCTGACCCACATCTTCATAACGCCATTCATCAAACAAGTTAGGACCAAAACCTGTGCGTTTAATTGATTTTAAAAACTGCTTAGGAATAATCGCATCAGTATCCACATTCGCACGGTCCATCGGGGCAACAATTGATGTCTTTTTTATAAACTTTTCCATCTTATCTCTCCACTCCTGCTCGGTTAGATGTAATCACGCACGTCAACAAAATGACCTGCTATCGCTGCCGCTGCCGCCATTTCCGGACTGACCAAATGAGTACGACCACCCGCGCCTTGACGACCTTCAAAGTTACGGTTTGAAGTTGAGGCACAATGTTTACCGGTCGGTAACTTATCAGCGTTCATCGCTAAACACATCGAACAGCCAGGATTACGCCATTCAAAACCAGCCTCAATAAAGATTTTATCTAAACCTTCCGCTTCTGCTTGCTGTTTAACCAAACCAGAACCCGGTACAGCTAAGGCCAATTCGACTTTATCCGAAACCTTTCTACCTTTCAACACTGCTGCCGCAGCTCTAAAATCTTCAATACGTGAATTGGTACAAGAACCGATAAAGATATATTCAGCTGGAATATCTTTAATAGCCATATCCGCTTCAAGCCCCATATAGGCTAAAGCTCGACGAATTCCGTCCGCTTTCACCACATCCATTTCATTTGCAGGATTAGGAACCTTACCGTTGATATCTAACACCATCTCTGGCGAAGTACCCCAGGTGACTTGTGGCTCAATAATTGAACCATCTAATTCAACTACAGTATCAAACACCGCATCGGCATCAGAGGTTAAATCCATCCACGCAACCACCGCCGCATCCCAATTATCGCCTGTTGGTGAAAAAGGGCGACCTTGAACATATTCGATGGTTTTCTCATCCACCGCAACTAAACCAACACGCGCGCCGCCTTCAATCGCCATATTACAAACGGTCATACGCCCTTCAATGGACATATCACGAAAGACTTGACCACCGAACTCGATCGCATGACCATTGCCGCCAGCTGTACCAATCTTGCCAATAATTGCCAACACGACATCTTTTGGAGTCACGCCCGCGGATAATTTCCCGTCGACCTTGACCAGCATATTCTTCATCTTTTTCTGAATTAAGCACTGAGTCGCCAAGACGTGCTCGACTTCAGAGGTACCGATACCGTGCGCTAATGCACCCAAAGCACCATGTGTTGCCGTATGAGAATCACCACAAACCACGGTCATACCAGGCAAAGTTGCACCGGACTCAGGGCCAACGACATGAACGATACCTTGACGAATATCACCCATCGCATATTCTGTAATCCCAAATTCACGGGTATTCATACCCAAAGTCTCAACTTGAATACGTGAAACAGGATCGGTGATACTCGCAATCCCATTACTTAAATCTGTCGTCGGCACGTTATGATCCGGCGTGGCTAAATTAGTATCAATACGCCAAGGCTTACGATGTGCCATGCGCAGACCTTCAAACGCCTGTGGAGAAGTTACCTCATGTAGCAACTGGCGATCAATATAAATCAGAGCCGTTCCATCATCTTCCTGACGCACAATATGTGCATCCCACAATTTATCGTATAAAGTCTTTGCTGACATCGCGTTTAACCCAACCAGTGTAAATTTTAAAATAATCACAAATTATATCACTTCATCCCCCATTCTAAATAGTAAAATACACGCAATATATCAATCTATTCGACTTATTCGTACTAAGCAAAAGCTTTCAGTGAAAGCCCGCATAAAACCAAAGGAAATCAAAGATGAGTTATTCGGTGAAAGAAGTCTTTTACTCCTTACAAGGTGAAGGATTCCATAGCGGCCGCCCTGCTATTTTTTGCCGAATGAGCAAGTGCAACCTATGGACAGGCCGAGAAGAAGATCGTGCGACGGCCGTTTGCCAATTTTGCGATACTGATTTTATTGGTACCGATGGTCAAAACGGCGGCAAGTTTGCAGATGCCGAAGCACTTTGCCAACACCTTTTACAATTTTGGCCTAAAGACTCAAAAGGCGAAACAAAAGAGCACCCATTTGTCGTTATCACTGGCGGCGAGCCGCTTTTACAGGTTGACAAGCTGCTAATCGACCAACTGCATAAACATCACTTCGAGATTGCCATTGAAACCAACGGCACCAAATCAGCACCCGAAAATATCGATTGGATTTGCATGAGCCCTAAAGCCAACGCACCCCTTATTTTGGAATCGGGTCACGAGTTAAAATTGGTTTACCCTCAGCCGGATTTAATGCCTGAGAAAGTGGCTGATTTAGATTATGATTACTTCTACTTACAACCCATGGATGACAAAGATCCTTTGGTAACTCAACAAAACATTAAACAAGCCGTGGCATATTGCTTGGCTCACCCGCAATGGAAATTGAGCTTACAGACCCATAAACTATTGGGCATTGACTAAACTACGCCACTCTAAAAGCCAATTGACCAGGCCTGGTCAATTGCTGAAAGTGCTTTGTGAGAGTTAAAAACATCACTGACTAAGCATACATAACTTAAATGTAACCCAAATTAACTTAATCGCAGAAGCCTATGACACAAAAAAACCAGCCAAACACATTGATTGACTCTATAGAAATCACCGGACTAACGCATGATGGTCGCGGAGTTGCTCGCCATAACGGCAAAACGGTATTTGTTCATCAGGCGGTACCTGGTGATGTTGTCAAAGCCAAAATCACTCAATCACAAGATAAGTTTGACGAAGCCGACTGCCTAGCAATCCTGACGCCTTCAAGTGACCGGGTTGAGCCATTTTGTGAATACTATGCAAACTGTGGTGGCTGCCAACTACAACACCTTTCATTGGATGCGCAACGTCATTGGAAAAACCAAAACTTTATGACGGGTCTCATTCAGGCAGTGGATTCTAAGCAGTGCAAAACCGCCGAACCTTTAATAGGGACAGGTACTGGTTATCGTAGACGCGCACGATTAGGTCTCGTGATTAGTAAAAAAGACAAGGTCGCGCGCTTAGGCTTTAGGCAAAAATCGTCTAATGAACTCATCGACATAAAAAACTGTCCTGTTTTGAGCCCAGCTTTAAATCAAGCGATTCAAGATAATCGTGCCGCTTTATTAGAAACCGCCAGTCGTGCTTATAAAGAGATTACCTTTGTAGAAGCCGACAATGGCATCTTTATCAATAACTCTACCGACAAAGCAGGCGATTCTGAATCAAACACAGCTGCCTTACCTTATTACCAACTCAACACTGAAGTGAATAAAATCCCGACAAAATTGACCCTAACGTTTCCTAAAGAGGGTTTTATTCAGGTCAATGCAGAACAGAACAAAGCTATGGTCAACCAGGCTATGGCATGGCTTAACCTTGAGTCCTCTCACAAGGTATTAGACCTATTCTGCGGTGTTGGTAATTTCACCCTGCCAATTGCCCAGCAAGTTTCGCAAGTGGTCGGCATTGAAGGTGAACAATCTTTAGTTGAGGTCGCCAATCACAATGCACAACTCAACCAACTAGATAATGTTAAGTTCGACAAAGCCAACTTGTTTAACGACATGCGCCCACTACCTTGGTTCAAGAACAACAAGTATGACCGTATTCTGCTAGACCCAGGCCGTCAAGGTGCGTTTGAACTGTGCAAAACACTAGGATTGCTTAAGGCGGAAATCATCGTTTATGTTTCTTGTCATGCCGCCACTTTGATTCGTGACATTAAAGAACTTGAAAAACAAGGATATCGCCTAACCAAAGCTGGCCTTATCGACATGTTTCCCCACACAACTCATACGGAAGTCATGGTGCAATTGACCAAGACGAACAAAGCGACACCTAAAATTAAGAAACGCGCAATTTTTAAACTTTAACCTTCCGCGTTTGCATTCAAATTGATGTCATCCCGCCAGAGATAAAGCGCCCTTTATCTCTGAACCCGCAAGACTTTAGTACGCTACCAAGACCCTATCAATAACAAACACCCTCCATCATTTAGTTCAATCTTTTCAAGATTAGAGTTTCATGATATAGTGAACTTTAATATTTTATTAGCCATGACTAACTTTTTATTTAATCATGACTTAGCCCACTGATTTAGCTCGATATTAGACATACTTTAAAACGTCATTTTAATGAGAAATTCTATGCAACCGTTGATTATTTTTCCCACGACTGCCACAGAACACAGGCAGGACTTTCGCTTAAATAAGAGCTCAACCCTAGGCTTAAATGTGTTCTTGAGTTTAGTCGGTTTACTTTTACTGGGCTGGGCTTTTTCAGCCCAGGCACAACTTAAAGTCGTGACGACCACAGGGATGATTGCCGACCTGACGCAAAACATTGGTGGCCAACACGTCGAAGTCACAGCTCTGATGGGAAGCGGCGTGGACCCTCACTTATACAAAGCGACTCAAGGCGACTTACGTCGATTAACTAAAGCGGACATTATTCTGTATAACGGTTTACATCTTGAAGGCAAGATGCAGGATATTTTTGAGAAGATGGCGCGTAAAAAACCCGTCTTTGCCGTCAGTAGTTTGATTCCACACTCGCAACTACGACAACATGGTCACTTTCCCGACCCACATATTTGGTTTGACTTGAGCCTTTGGCAACAAGCAGGTCAGCGAGTATTACAAATCTTGCAACAGCAAGATCCAAAAAACCAACAGGCCTATGCCGATAATGCGCAAACTTATCTAAATGAGATGCAGCAATTACACCAATGGATACAAACTAAGGTGTTAAGTATTCCAGCAAAACAGCGTATTTTAATTACCGCCCATGATGCCTTTGGTTATTTTGGACAGGCATATGGCATGCAAGTAATGGGTTTACAGGGCATCAGCACCGCGTCTGAATTTGGCTTGCAAGACATTAAACAATTAAAAGACATTATTGTTCAAAATCAGATTAAAGCTGTTTTTGTCGAATCCAGCGTATCTCCCCGCTTCATCCAGTCACTGGTCGCAGGCGTTAAAGCCGAAGGTCATGACTTGAGCATTGGTGGAGAACTCTATTCAGATGCCATGGGTAAAAGCGATACACCAACTGGCAGTTATTTTGGTATGGTCAAGCACAATGTGAAGACAATTGTCGACGCACTGAAAAACGCGACACCACAGCCTTAAAAGACCGTTCTATTAAACCGTCTAAATTAAAGAATCATACTTAAAGAGCCATTATATGAGCCGTTCCAATGCAAACACTAACTCAAACAAACCCTCACCACTGAGCGTTCAACACTTGAGCATGCGTTATCACCATAAACCAGTGTTGACTGATGTCAGTTTTGATATCCCCGAAGGCAAAACCATCGCCATTGTGGGGCCGAATGGTGCCGGAAAATCAACCCTTCTCAAAGGCATTATGGGGTTGGAACCGAGCATTGAAGGCCACGTCAGCTTCTTTGGGGAATCGCTTGCTAAAAAACGTCAAGCGACAGCTTATGTACCTCAACGAGAAGAGATTGATTGGGATTTTCCCATTAATGTATTGGATGTCGTATTGATGGGACGACACGGCCACCTTAAATTGTGGCAACGCCCTAGCCAACTCGATCAAGACATTGCTGAGCAAGCGCTGAAAGACCTCAAGATGTGGGACTTTAAAGATCGACAAATCAGTCAACTTTCAGGCGGACAACAACAACGTGTCTTTTTGGCTCGAGCCCTCGCTCAGCAAGCCACCTTGTATCTAATGGATGAACCTTTTGCAGGGGTTGATGTCGCCACCGAACAAGCCATTATCGAGCTCTTTAAAGAACTTAAATCACAAGGTAAAACCATTATCTGCGTACATCACGATTTAAACACGGTCGGCGAGTACTTCGATTGGATTATTTTTATCAATGCACGCCTGATTGCCGCAGGCCCGGTTGAAGAAGTCCTGACCAAAGATAATCTTAATAAAACTTACGGTGGTCGCCTCTCCCTCTTGAATGACTTAACTGAACAGATGTACCGCACCCAGCTTAATAAAGCACACGATACGGATTAGGCGAAATAATGGAAGCATTTACCTTACTTGAAACGCCATCCGTCTGGACGAATTGGTTGGCCTTCTGGTCTTTTGAAGACATCAACTTGCTCTGGGTATTGATGGGGAGCATTTTACTGGGCATGAGTGCCTCGGTGATTGGTGGCTTTGCTTTTTTACGCAAACGCTCTTTGATTGGAGACGCCTTAGCGCATGCGGCGCTACCAGGTGTCATGATGGCTTTTTTACTATTTCAAAGCCGCGATCCCTTAGTGATGTTCTTAGGCGCAGTTTTAAGCAGTTTTGTCGGTTTTTATTTAATTGACTGGCTACCGAAAAACACCAAAATCAAAGCCGATGCCGCACTGGCCATTACCCTCTCATTTTTCTTCGCATTAGGCCTCATGCTACTCTCTTATATTCAGGGCCTAGAAGTCGACAATAAGAGTGGTTTAGATAAAATCCTCTTCGGCCAAGCCGCCGCCATGACTCAACAAGACATTAATCTATTGGCGTACGTGGCACTTTTCGTACTGATTTGTGTGGCGTTATTTTTTCAGAAGTTTCGCTTAATCGCCTTTAGCGCAACCTATGCACGCACCATTGGCATCGCGGTTAATCGTTATGAACTGCTATTAGCGCTATTGATTGTCATGTCGGTAGTGGTCGGCTTGCAACTCGTCGGTGTGGTATTAATGGCCGCTGTACTGCTCACCCCAATTGCCGCCGCACGCTTCTGGAGTAATCAACTTTCACACATCCTGATTATCTCAGCGATTTTAGGCGGGTTAAGCGCCATTATTAGCACGCAGATTTCCTACCTGGCGCCCGCCATGCCGACGGGTCCGTGGATGGTTGTCAGTTTATCGGCTCTGTTTATCCTTTCACTCTTGTTTGCGCCGGAAAAAGGCCTGTTAAAACGCTATACAGAACACCAACAACTGCGCAAAAAAGTCGCCGAAGAGAACATTCTGCGCACGCTTTACAAGCTACTGGAGCGTAAAGATTTCCAGCAGAAAACCTTCAACATTGCCGACATACAAGCCCTTAGAAGCATGCCGATCGAACACTTGAAGGCTACTTTGAAACAACTCTGTAAAAAATCCCTCATAACCTCATCGACCGAAGGTTTTGAAATGACTACCAGCGGTTTTGACTTGGCAGAGCAGCTGACACGCCGTCATCGTTTATGGGAAAACTATTTAACCGAACATGCAGAATTAACACCACAACAAGTGCACCAACACGCGGAGCGCATTGAGCATATTTTGACGGAGTCGCAAGAGTTGCAGTTACAAGAAGAGTTAGCCAACAGTCAATCTGATCCGCATGGTAATCTGATTCCGAGCTCAAACTCAACAAGCCAAGGAGAGTCTAAATGATAAACGACATTTGGATTATCGCCACAGCTGCTTTAGTGGCCGCTTCTTGTGCTTTGGTAGGGGTCTTTTTAATTTTACGCAGACAAGCATTGATAGGTGATGCTATCAGTCACTCAGTTCTATTAGGAATCGTATTAGCCTATCTTATTACCGACAGTCGAGCACTCCCCGTGATGCTAGGTGGTGCTGTCATTATCGGCTTACTGACCGCTTGGTTGAGTGATAGCTTACATCGTGTCGGTAAATTACAAAGTGATGCCAGCATTGGCATTATCTTTACCCTGTTTTTTGCCATCGGCGTTATTTTAGTTTCGCTGTATGCTGGACAAATTGATTTAGACCAAGAGTGTGTCCTATACGGTGAAATCGCTTTCGTACCCTTTGACACCCTTTATATCGGCAATCTCGAGTCCGAAACCGGTTTTGACATTGGCCCGCGTGCTTTTTGGGGGATTGGCATTGTTTTTATTATCGTTTTAAGTAGCATTATCATCAGCTTTCATCGTCTAAAAACCATCGCTTTCCACCCTAGCCTAGCAGTTTCTTTAGGGATTAACGTTATCTTTTGGCACTACTTCCTAATGACCTTAGTTTCGATGACAACCGTCGCCTCCTTTGATGCTGTCGGCGCTATTTTAGTGGTGGCGTTACTGGTGATTCCTGCGAGCAGTGCCTATCTTGTCGCAAACTCTTTAAAAGGCATGTTATGGATTGCGGTAGGCTATTCTCAACTGGCGGTACTGACAGGTTATGGATTGGCTCTCTGGTTAGACAGTTCGATATCAGCCTCTATCGCAGTGAGTGCAGGATTCTTACTCTTTATCACCATTGCTTGGCAACAAGTACAGTTAAAACGCAAACCGCTGCAACCAATCGAATCGCTATTATAAAGGCGACGATAAGAATGACCAGGCCAGGTCATTCTTATCTCGGCCGAAACCCCATAAAGAGGCGATTGTTTAATTAAGTGAAACTTACTCAGTACTGGAAGAACTCACGCCTTCAAGTAAAGCCTCTATTTTTAAACGACAACTACCACACCCCTGACAAGCATAAGTCAGATCACTAACTTTCTCTACGCTGTTAGCGCCGTTTTGAATCGCTTCTATAATTTCATCTGAATAAACATCGTAACAAACACAAACTTGTTGTCCATGTTGCCCCAAGGAGATTGGACTTTCTGGCATTTGACGCTTTCTATGTTCGGGCATAGCACTTTCTCGCTTTATTCAAGAGCTCTTAACTCTAACTCTTTACCCATCAAATAACGCACAATGTGGGCTTCATCTTCAGCGGTTATGTTCGTAAATTTAAATGCCGCCCTTGTTTCTTTAGCTGCCTCGTTATTCTCCACAAAAACACATTCCGCTTGGCCAAATACAATTTCCTCATCAATTAGAAATAAAGCACAGAGCGCTTCTCCCGCCTCGAAGCGTTTCTCCATCACCAGAGAAAAACCGCCAGCTGCCAAATTTACTCGTTCAACAAGCCATTTCTCAGATTCGGACAATACTTGATAGGCCCGCTTAAGTTCATTTAAAAGCGTTTCATAATAATTAAATTTAAAAATGAGCTTTTCAATCACACTAGCCATCCAGTTGCCTTGCTTGGCTAAGACCACCAAATTCGGGATATAATCTTGACTGCCAAAAGGAACTGACATGGGTTTTAGATGCATAAAAAACTTGCCCGAAGCATTTTTAGTAATCATATCTAAACACTCAGAAATCGCATTATCGATACGAAGATAAAATGCTTGTAACAATGGAATTACTTTTGAAGAACCCTTGCCCTCCGGGCGTTCATATTGAAGCTGATCATGTACTCTTTGCTCGAACTCTGGATGTTCTGTTGGGTTTTTACCCTCCACAATAGACTCTAATAACCAAGCCATAAACGCTAACTTCTGGTTAAACTCATTAAACAATTTGACCCCGCCATTTTGAAGATGGGTTTCATCTTCAAACAAGTCTTGTAATTGACGGTTTTCTTCCGTTATCCTCTCGGCATCAGCAGCTTCGATTAGCTGGGTTTTATCTATTGGTAAGCAGACATCTGACCACTGCATCGGCGCCAAGTAAACTGGAAGTGAGACATTAAATCTAAAAAACTCTCTATGTTCTTTGTTCACGCCGCAGTTCCTCAATAAATAGGGTAATCATCATGAACGATTACTTAATTTGCCTGTTGAATACTATACAAAAAACTGGTCTAAATAGACAATTTACGGGCGCAAAAGACTGGTGTTACAAGTTATTTATACGTATATAAATAACTTTTACGCACTTAAAACTACAAATAAACCAATTTACACAAGACTTCTCTATACTAAGAACATGACAAAAGAAGTGTGGTAACTATGAGACCAATCCATCGTTTATTCAGTATTACGCTTACCAGCATCGTTCTCAGCGGCGTGACTCTGCCGACTTATGCAGACCTCCGTCAAGAAGTCTGGCTCAGTGCCGATGAACGCGAAGTGATTCTTATTGAAATGAGGAATTTTCTGAAAGGCAGTCAGCAAGTGCTTGAAGCCTCTTTAGAGGAGGATATGATTCGGGTTTCACAAACCGCCCGTCCGCTTGGCGTAAAAATGATGAAAGTATTGCCTAAAAGTCTTATTCAAAAAATGCCCGTGCCGTTTGCTGCTATGTTTAAAACACTGCATTATGGCTTTGAGGAAATCGCTGATATGTCTCAGTCACCCAATGGGAACTCAAAAATTGTCCTTAAAAAACTCGCTTCAATGCAAAACTCTTGCGTCGGCTGTCACGCCACTTATCAACTAAAGATCAAATAAAAAATATCAGAAACCTCCAAGACTACCAGGCCTGGTAATCCGTACGAAAAGCTTCACAGTGTCATATAACGTTTATATCTTATTAATAGCGTTAAACTGAATCACCCGAAAAACAAACACAATTTCGTCCACCATGCTTTGCTTTATAAAGCGCTATATCAGCGTCTTTTAGCAGCTCATCCATATCTTTACTCTCCTGATATTCAGCCACCCCTAAACTAATCGTCATTGTTCCTATCGTTGCAAAGGCATGTTCCGCTACCGCTAAACGTATGCGTTCAGCCACCTCTCCTGCAGCTTGACTTGAGGTTTCAGGGAGCAACAGGACAAACTCTTCTCCACCCAATCGACAAAACATATCAACTTCCCGCAAATAGACATTGATGAAGGTAACAAGCTCAATTAGAACAGCATCCCCAACGCCATGGCCATACTCATCGTTAACACGCTTAAAAAAGTCAATATCAAACATAATAAGAGAGAAAGGTTCTTTAAAACGCTTAGCACGCTTCATTTCGACTTCCAACCTTTTCATAAAGGAGTAGCGATTATGGATGCCTGTTAGGCTGTCAGTCCTTGCCAAAATATGCAGTTCGTCATTGGCCAATTCAAGATCCATGGTTCTCTCTTGGATCTTCGTTTCAAGCTGCACATTCAATTGGCGAAGTTCTCTGTTTTTATCCATAACCTTTTGACGGTAAAGATGTAGCAACTGGTAGATTGCCAAAGATAACAACAATGCAATAAAAATAGAAAACATAAAACTCCAGCCGGCTGTTATCCATAATTTTTCGAGCTTAAGTCCGTTCAATAAAGCGACTTCAGTCTTCTTCGGTTGAAGCTGGCGAGAAACGTCTGCTGGATGGAAACCACTGCCGATAATCCAATCCGTTCCGGGCACCGCCTGTACATATGCTTTCTTCAATTCATACGTATTGATCTCCGGATTTAACCACTCATATTCAATAAAACTAGCCGTAAAACCGGCTTGTTGATTATTAACTTCATCCATTATTTTGTCGAAGATCGTCTTTAGTTCAGGGCTCTCTGTACTGTTGAGATTTCTTCCGATAACCCCTGGAAGGGAATTATTTATTAACACAGTACCTTGTGTATTAATGATGAAAAAATAATCACTGCCATTACTGCCCACCTTATCAATCGCCGCCAATAAATGAGTGTCTGTTTTCTGGGTCGCCGTGTCTAAATATTCACTGGAACCCAAATACCAATCATAAAAGCCAAACTTTTTAACAAAGGCCAACTGCTCAAATTGTTGTCCAGAATCTTCATTGGGCTTGGTAAAGGTATCCCATAAAAATCCTTGCCCCTCTGCTTGAACCAACTGAATCTCTTCTTTGATGACCTCTCTGCCCGTGGCATCTTTAAAACCGATAATCGATTGTCCCTCTAAATGGCTCAAATATTCAGGCGCTAAATAAAACACGCCTTCAAAATCTAAAATCCAAATAAAACTTTCCCCATTATTCCAAACAAGAGGACGTAAGGCTTCAACAATCAGTTGTTTAATTTCTTGTTCAGATTTACTTGAGGCATAGCGAGTTTGGAGATTAAAAGCGATTTGATAGGCATCTTCAACCCGTTGTTGAATTCGAGCATGCAACTCCTCTTTAATCACTGATTTACGATAAGCAGCCAAATTGACCATATTACTTACCTTCGAGCGAACGGTAAATTTAAGTGTTTCAGTATGATCTTGCTCCATACGAGATAAGGTGTCTGCTAGATCATTTTTCTCAGCGTCAATGACGACAAAAGAGATTAAAGCCACCATTATTGGGATAAACAGCAATGGACTGATGGCCAATAATTTGATCAAATTTTTGTCTTTCATATAGAGCTTGTCGTTCCTGATGACTTAGTCATGAATATTCTCATAAATCCCTTCAAAAAACTAATTAATCTTACTTCTCAGAAGTGTAAAAATGTAATTTCCAGTCATAAAAAAACGCCCTAAGGCGCTTTTTTACAAATGCACATTGAAATTGCTGTTCTATTCTTTACCACTGGTCGAAACGTGATAATGGGGATCTTCTGAGACATTCACTTCAACTAAGTCTTTAGCGGCATGTAACAACACTTGGCACTCTGGGCTCAAATGTTGAAGCACCAATTTTTTACCCGCTACTTGATATTTTTTAGTCAACGAATCAATCGCTTCAATCCCTGTATGGTCATATACACGAGAGTGCATAAAGTCGATCTGCACACATTCAGGATCATTTTCAGGATCAAACATATCAATAAAGTTTTTTGCTGAGGCAAAGAACAATGGCCCTTGAACCGTATAGGTTTTCACCATTTTGCCGTCAATGATTTCTGTTGATTCGGCTAGCATAACGCGCTGTGCATGCTCCCATGCGAATACCAATGCCGCCACAACAACACCCGCAATGACTGCCACGGCTAAATCAAACATCACCGTTAGAACGGTTACTAACACCATAACAAATGCATCTGCTTTACTCATGCCACGCATAATATTCCAACTAGACCAGTTGAACGTTGCGATGACCACGAAGAACATCAAACCAACCAATGCACCGATGGGAACCATCTCAATCCAAGAAGAGGCCAACAACACAATCACAATCAAGCCCAGTGCGGCAGAAATACCAGACCAGCGCCCTGTCCCACCAGAATTGACGTTAATCATCGACTGACCAATCAACGCACAGCCACCCATCGTACCAAAAGCACCAGCAGTACAGTTTGCAGCCCCTAAAGCGATACACTCTTTATTGGCTTTACCACGCGTATTGGTAATATCATCAATCAACGTCATGGTTAACAGGGATTCAACCGAACCGATAATCGTTAGAATCACCGCGTAAGGCAGAACAATCCACAAGGTTTCTAAACTCCAGAAGCCTTCAGGTAGAGTGGTAAACCAACTCAAACCTTGGAAGCCGCCTTCAACGCCATCACCATAAACCAAAGACTCTAAAGTTCCGGAAACAGAGGCTTTATCACCAACGGTAACCGCATTAATATCAAACATAATGACCGCAAGAGAAACCAACACAATAGCCGCTAAAGCAGAAGGAACCGCTTTGGTAATCTTAGGTAATAGATAGATAATCGCTAAAGTTACCGCAATAATCATTAACATGATATTCAAGCTCGCACCGCTTAGCCATTCACCATTGACATCTTTAAACTGGGTAAACTGTGCCACTAAGATAATCAACGCCAGACCGTTCACAAAGCCAAGCATAACCGAACTCGGCACCATGCGGATAAAACGCCCCCACTTCATCAATCCAATAAATATTTGCATAACGCCCATCATAATGACCGCTAAGAACAAGAAAGAAGCCCCATGTTCCATCACCAAATGCATCATTACTACAGCCAAAGAACCGGCCGCAGCGGTAATCATACCTGGGCGCCCACCAAATACTGCGGTAATCATGCCCACGATAATCGCGGCATATAGACCCACTAACGGGTGCACGCCTGCAACAAACGCAAAAGCCACCGCTTCGGGTACCAATGCCAATGCGACCGTAATACCGGAAAGCGTATCGTTTTTATAGGTTTGCCACTGAAATGGCTGACTTGGGTGACTCATGAAAACTCCTTGATTTAAAGTGCTGCAAATTTTACCAAATACACAGTACAATTATCGGATAATCAACGATTTATAAGGAATGAATTATGTGGATTCATCATATTGGCGAGATTGCCATAGGTTTCTTTATACTCCTGATTGCGTTACATTTTGCGGTACACTTTATCTTTAAAGCCCTGCGTATGAAAAAGACAAGGAAGACACTTAAGCAACAACAAGAGGACTGAATACAATGATTGGCAAAATACTTGGATTAATTATCGGCACCGCCTACCTCATTTTCTTCTGGGTGGGTGGTCCCTTCTCTTTATATGTTTTATTTTTTGAATCGGCAACTGAGATTCGTAACTGGTTTTTTATAATGGCGGTCGGAGCCACTATCGTAACCATTTTGGCTTTATTGCATCGAAGATATGCACAACCCGAAACGGCCGCTGGTGCGCCGGGGTTTTCTATTCTGCCAATGGGGATTATATCCACTGCATTAAACTTACTCATCGCGATCACAGCTGCTTTTTGGCATTAAACAAGCCCGTCATATTGACGCGGATTACTGTCCCGTAAAAACAAAAAACTCAACTTACCAGGCCTGGTAAGTTGAGTTTAATATGCAAAAACGTTCTGAAGTCAGAATATGTTTTATCGTCTATTCTGCGATATAAGAACAGCAATAATCTGCAATATTATTCACTTTAATGCCAAACTTAGAGTTTGCAGGCACATCAAAACTCGTACCATTTGGAATCGCTTTCCACTCGGTTTCACCCGGCAATAAAACTTCTACATCACCAGACTGCATTTCCATGTTTTCAGCTAACTCAGTACCAAACTCATACTCACCCGGCATCATAATGCCTAACGTTTTCTTAGAACCGTCTGCAAACATAACCGTACGACTAGTGACCTTGCCATCGAAATAGACAGAAGCTTCTTTTAAAACTGTAACATTTTCAAATTTTGACATGATGTATTCCTTTTATAACAATCTGTTCAACAATATTTTAGCCATTCAATTTTCGGCGAATTATACCCGAAATTTAAGCGTTAAATCCAACTACGGTGTTTTAATCAAAAACCCTACGGCTTTTTTAACCAACGGTGCGACCATCGTAATGGTTGGAAAAGCGATCGCAAAGGCAAACACCCAAGCTTTAAGCCAGAGAGTGACAAAACCATCTACCCAGCCTAAGTTAAAAGCTGTAATCACAAAAGACATGATAAAAGACATCGTAAACGACATGACGAATGCAAAAACGAGTGGTTGGTATTTAGGATGAATCATTTAACTGCCTTCATTAAAAGTTGAACGTTCAGCTTTCTTGTTCACTGAACGCTTTTGGACTAATACATAAAATAGCGGGATAAAGAACACGCCTAGAAATGTTGCGGAAATCATCCCGCCAATAACCCCAGTCCCAATCGCATTATGTGCGCCAGAACCCGCCCCCGTACTTAAGGCTAATGGTAAAACACCAAAACCAAAGGCCAATGAGGTCATGATAATGGGACGAAAGCGCATTTTCGCAGCATGAACCGTCGCTTCAACTAACTCAACCCCCTGTTCGACTTGCGCTTTGGCAAATTCGACAATCAAGATAGCATTTTTAGTCGCCAAACCGATAATCGTCAATAAACCGACCTGAAAATAGATATCACTCGGTTTACCCGTTAGCATGGCAGCGACTAAAGTCCCCAAAACCCCTAAAGGCAACATCAACATAACCGAAATCGGTAAAGACCAACTCTCATACAGTGCCGCCAAAACCAAAAACACAATTAGAATCGACAAGACATACAAATACATCGCCATTTTTCCGGACTGCTGCTCTTCATAGGACAAACCTGTCCAATCAATCGAAACCCCTTTAGGTAAAGACGCCACTAAATCTTCGACCAACGCCATCGCCTGACCTGAACTCACATTGGGTAGCCACATCCCCATTACCTCAACGGCTGGCTGGCCATTGTAGCGTTCAAGTTTAGGCGAAGCTTGCCCCCAACTTAGCTTAGCAAATGCACTCACCGGAACCATCGTGCCTTGATTATTACGGACATACCAACTTTGCAGATCTTCTGGTGTCATTCTGCTTTCTGCTTCAGCCTGCACAAATATCTTTTTCACTTTACCTTGATAGACAAAGTCATCGACATAAGCACTTCCCCAAGCCACAGAAAGCGCTTTATTTAAATCCGCCAAAGATAAGCCCAATGCGGCGGCTTTTTCACGATCTACTTCTAGCTGCAATGTTGGCGCGGGTTCCTGACCATTCGGACGAACCCCTACCAAACCTGGCTGAGCATTCCCCACTCCCAGCAACTGATTACGGGCATTCATCAGTTTTTCACGCCCCATGCCGACATTATCTTTTAAAAACAAATCGAAGCCAGCGGCATTGCCCAACTCCATGACCGCTGGAGGGCCAAATGCAAACACCATCGCTTCATTGATTTGACTGAACTTCTGCATCGCTCTTCCACTCATGGCATCAACCGATTGACTAGGATTTGGTCGCTCACTCCAATCTTTGAGTTTAATAAACGCCATGGCCGTATTTTGGCCAGTGCCCGAAAAGTTAAACCCTAAAATAGTGAATAAGGCATCGATATTCTCCGCTTCATCCTTTAAAAAATGGTCTTCCAACTTTTTGACGACGGCTAAAGTTTGTTCTTGGGTCGCGCCAGCGGGCATCATCACTTGACTCATCATCATGCCTTGGTCTTCGTTCGGCAAAAAGCCCGACGGGGTTCTTAGGTATAAAAACGTCACCAAACCGACCAACAGCAAATAAAACACAACAAACACATAACGCCAACGAATCATGCTCTTTACGCCAGAGATATAGCCATTGGTAACACGACCAAAACCGCGATTAAACCAACCATATAAACCTTTCGATTCAGCATCCTGATTCACTGGTTTCAAAATAGTGGCACACAACGCAGGTGTCAAAATAAAGGCCGTCAGTACCGAAATCACCATCGCCGAAACGATGGTCACTGAGAATTGTTGGTAAATAACGCCAGATGAACCGGGGAAAAAGGCCATCGGTAAAAACACCGCGCTCAACACCAAGCCAATTCCAATCAACGCGCCGGAAATTTGATTCATTGACTTCCGAGTTGCTTCAGGCGCAGAAAGCCCTTCTTCATGCATCAGCCTTTCAACGTTCTCAACCACAACAATGGCATCATCCACCAATAGACCGATTGCCAGCACCATTGCAAACATGGTCAATGTATTAATCGAATAACCAAACAGTGACAAAACACCGAAAGTGCCTAATAACACCACAGGCACTGCAATGGTCGGAATCAAGGTCGCTCTAAAATTACCCAGAAAGATAAACATCACCACAAACACTAACAAAATGGCTTCAATTAGGGTTTGCATGACCGATTCAATCGAGACTTTTACAAAAGGCGTGGTGTCATAAGCAATGACATAGTCCATTCCCTGCGGAAAAAAAGTCTTAAGATCATCTAGCTTAGCTAAAACATTTTCTTGAGTATCTAAGGCATTTGCACCACTGGATAACTTGACCGCTAAACCCGCAACCGGTACGCCTTTATAGCGCGCCATTTTAGTGTAACTTTCCGCACCCAACTCGACCCGTGCAACATCGCTGATTCGAACCGTTGCCCCCTGCTCATTAGCACGAATCAAAATATTCGCAAACTCTTCAGCCGTTTTTAAACGGCTCTGTAAATTAATCGTCACATTAATCGGCTGCCCAGCCACCGCTGGCACTTCACCTAACTGACCCGCGGTCACGACTGCATTATTGGCCTGCAAAGCATTCACCACATCTGTCGCGGTGAGGTTGTATTTGACTAATTTCGGGAGATCCAACCAAACGCGCATTGCATACTGCGAAGAGAACAAAGTGATATCCCCCACGCCATCTACTCGACTCAATGGATCCGCAATATTGGTGGCGATATAGTCCCCCAAATCAATGGCGGTTTGGCTATTATCCTTAGAAATAAAGCCCACCACCATTAAGAAGTTTCTAACCGCCTTATTGACCTGAATGCCTTGACGCTGCACTTCTTGCGGTAAAGCCGCAGTCGCTAGCTGTAACTTATTTTGAACCTGCATCTGTGCGGTATCGGGATCCACATCGTTATTAAATGTCAGGGTGATGGTTGCAGTACCCGTCGACTCACTTGCCGACTTCATATATAAAAGGCCATCTAAGCCTTTCATCTTGTTTTCGATAACTTGAGTAACGGTCTCTTCAATCGTCTTAGCGGACGCACCTGGATAGGTCGCTATTACGGAGATAGAAGGCGGTGCAATACTAGGGTATTGTGAAATGGGTAGACTAAATAATGAGATACCACCAGCCAACATAACTAAAAGTGCAATAACCCATGCAAACACAGGTCGATTTACAAAAAACGTCGCGAAAGTTGCGCGGTTTACAGTCGAGCGCGCTTTCATCGGTGTGCGTCCTCTATAGTTGCTACATTCTCAGGATTGGCTTTGACAGGCACCATTTCAATATCCGCTTTTGAACCAGGGCGTATAAACTGCAACCCTTTGGTAATCACTTGATCCCCAGCGTTCAATCCAGACGTAATTATCCATTGACCTTTAAATAGACCCGATTCAACCAAGGGTTTTACACCGACGGTATTCTCTGCATCCAGTACCATGACCATGGCACCTCCCTTAGCATTACGAATAAGGGCACTTGAAGGCATTAAAAAAACTTGTTTGCGCTCGCCTAAAATCAACTGACCTCTTACAAAGGAGCCTGGCAACAAACTAAAATCTGGGTTCGGAAAAGCCGCTCTTAACACCACCGTATCAGTTTCTCTGTCCACCATGAATTCTGAAAAACGGGCAGAGCCTGGATGAGGATAAAGCGAGCCATCATCCAATGTGATATTGGCAACTAGCGCATCAGCCGACTGAGACATGGCTTGTTGCAGTGACATCATTTTGTTGGCTGGTAAAGCAAAGTCTACATACACGGGATCCATGGTTTGAACAATGGCGAGTGGACCGGCTTGATTCTCAGTGACTAATGATCCCTGCGTGACCAATGAACGGCCTATTTTTCCTGAGATGGGAGAATCGATTACGGTACGATCAAGTCTAATCTTCACCGATTTAAGCATCGCTTGACTGGCAATTAAACTCGCCTTGGCTTCGCTTTCAGCGGCAATCGAGTCATCGACTTCTTGTGCACTGATGGCATTAATTTTAACGACCTGCTTATTACGTTTGGTGGTTAACTGTGCATTGTTTAACACAGACTTTGCTCGGTTGACTTCTGCAAGCGCGCTGTCATATTCGGCTTGATAGGACGCCGAATCTATCTGATATAAAGACTGGCCTGATTTGACCCAGGCGCCTTCAGTAAATAGTTTCTGCTGAATAATACCTGTGGCCTGCGGTCTAATTTCAGCAACCACACTAGCTTCTATGCGCCCAGTCAAATCAACCAAATTAGGAATAGATTGAGGTTCGGCGACGGTAATGGCCACTTTAGGCAGAGGTCTAGCGGAGGCACCTGCTTCTTGTGGCGCTTCGCCACAAGCAGTTAACATCAATAAAACAGCCGTTAAGCTGAATCCCTTTAACAAAGACTGAATTTTAAAACTATGCAGGTTCATAAACGACCCTTTTAAATAAATGTAATTTAGCTTTCTGGAAAGCTATCTAAGAAACATTATTCTATCGAAAAACTATCTTTCTAGAAAGCTTTTTTATACAATATTTTCCATAAAACAATTCGGAGCCTTAATGCATGACCACCACCCGCCTTCAAGATCACTACCAACTTTTCCATGATGCGCCTGAAATGCACACGTTTATACTCAATCTCTTTTTAGCGCATAAACGCATTATGCAATACTCTGAGAAAATATTTTCAGCTCATGGTTTTACCACCCTTGAATTTGATGCATTAGCCACCCTGCTAAGGGTTGCTGAGAATGGTCGAATGAAACCTTCTGAAATTTATAAAAATCTGATTGTTTCTTCTGGGGGAATTACCAAGGTATTAAAAAAATTAGAACAGTTGCAACTCATCACTCGTATTCCAGATCCTGATGATAAACGTAGTCACTGGGTTGAAATTACGTCCAAAGGTGAAACGGTTGGTTTAGATATTCTAAAAGAGGTTATTCAGGCCCATAAAAACAACCTTAAAGCCACAGCAAAAGAGTTGCTATTAATGGGTGAAAAACTTGAAAAGATCGTTGAACAACTTAATTGATTTAAAAAACGATTAGCCATTTGTTTAGACATAAAAAAGCACCAGGCCTGGTGCTTTTTAGCATACAAAACTTAAAATTTATTGCTACAAAAATTCTATCTCCGCATCCTCATAAAGTTGGTCGCCATATAAATCTCTCTTAAAAACAGCGTTAAAGCTAGCATAAAGGTCGTCATACCCAATATAAACAAACCGGCAATAAGCAAGCCACCACTAAATGAAAAGAATGAGCTTAAAAATAGAACCATAATAACGGACGCCACTAAGAATCCTGTCATGGTGCACAAGAGTATCGCAAAGTTCATATTTCTAGAACGCTTCTCTAAATATGTTCGTTGTATTTCTAAATCTTGAACTCTTCGTTCGCCAGTAACATCGGCACCCTGTCTATCCAAACCAGGAACTTTTTGTGACTGCAACAACTCAGTATTAATCTTATCGACTTTATCGATAATACGCGCCAAACGTTGCGAAAAAACGCCCAAAATAGCCCCGACGCCAGCGATCAAAAACACTGGGGCGACCGATAACTGAATGAGATGTGAAACCGTATTGACTGCACTATCATCGACTGTAAAAATCACTGCGTTATAACTCCGATTTAAAGGCTCTAAATATTAAGTACGAATGTGGCCTTCACCAATAAATTCGATCTGATAACCATCAGGATCTTCAGCAAACGCAATAATGGTATTTCCCGCATTCATCGGCCCTGCTTCGCGGATGATTTTACCACCCACTTTTTTAATCGCATCCGCCGTCGCATAAACATCTGGCACTTCGATGGCGATATGACCATATCCTGAACCCAAATCGTATTCCGTTACGCCCCAGTTGTAGGTCAACTCTAATACGGTGTTCTCTTCTTCATTGGCATACCCTAAAAACGCTAAAGTAAACTCGCCTTTTGGGTACTCTTTTTGACGCAGTAACGTCATGCCCAATACTTCGGTATAAAAGGCAATCGACTTTTCTAAGTTACCGACTCTTAACATAGTGTGTAATAAACGCATTTAACTCTCCTGAATAGCTTGTTTTTTGGTTACTTAATTTTAACGATGTTAAAACGTTTTTATTGTCTTATTTTGTATGATTTTACAACTCTTTACTTCGTCCAACGCCAAGCGATAGCCAAAGCAATCACCACGGCAAAAGCGCTTAAGCCATAACCGAGCAGAGCACCTCCTGCAGACCAGGCATAACCCGCCATCAACATCCCTAAAGCGCCACCCAACCCATGACTGGATGCAGCGAAAATCGCTTGGCCTTTGCCGTGATGTTTACCGGTAAAGTAGTCATCAATCAAATGAATCGCGGCGGCATGAAACAGTCCAAAACTGGCGGCATGCAACAGTTGCGCCACAATCATCCACCACAGACTATCATCTAAAGTCCCGGTCATCAGCCAGCGCACTAAGGTTAAAAACACACTCAATAAGATTAAGAAGCGGACCGTGTAGCGACTGAAAATTTCCCGCATCCAGAAGAACACGGCCACTTCAGCGACTACGCCCAATGCCCACAACCATGCAATGGTAGTTTTATCGTAGCCTAAATCACTCAACTGAATGGTGAAAAAGCCGTAATAAACACCGTGCGATAATTGGACTAAAAAACTTACCATCAATAAGCTGATGACTTCTGGTCGTTTGAGGATTTCTAAAAACCCTACTGACAGTTCACTCTCGTGATGGCGTTTACCATCCTTGACTAAATAAGCACTCAACCACACCAGCGCCAGTAAAATCAATAAATCCCAAGGCAGTACCGAAACGCTATACTCTTCAATCTGCCAACCTATCAGCACCACCGCCGCGATAAAACCGATCGAACCCCAAAGACGAATATCACCGTAACGATGTTTGTCATCGCCCAAGCAGCCAAAGGTATAAGACTCAAATTGCGGTAAAGAAGCGTGCCAGAAAAAGCTGAACACCAAAATCGTCAGCATTAAACCCCAATAGCTTTCAAAGACCACCAAACCAATGCTCGTCAGTAAAGTCAGACCCGTGGCGACACGTACCCAGTGAATGGTTTTACCGTTTCGATCCGCTAACCAACCCCAGGCATTTGGCGCAACAATTTTGGTTAATAGCAATGCCGCCAATAACTGACCAATTTCAATTGGGCTAAAATTCAGTGACTGTAAATACAGCCCTAAATAAGGCAGTAACGCACCGAGTACACTAAAGTAGAGAAAATAGTGTAACGACAGGCGCTTATGAGCGATTTTATAAGAACAATCTGACATACGTTTAAGAGTGTAGCCTAATATTTATGATGGTTTACCAAGGTTGGTTACTGTTTAAAGACGTCGTGCTAAAAACCCTAAAAACAAAAACGGAGTATTTATGTTGATGCATAAATACTCCGTTGTATTTGTATAGTCTACTTAGATTTTAACTGCACGAGCGTCTTTCTCTATGGGTTAAAAAGCAAACTAATCAGAAGCATGCGCCAAATCCATAATCGGCGGTACCACATCGCCATTTTGTGCACGGTTACGCATAAAATGATCTAGCAAGACTATCGCCATCTGCGCTTCGGCAATAGGCGTTGCACGAATACCCACGCAAGGATCATGACGACCTTTAGTGACCATCTCAACCGCTTCACCTGCCGCATTGATACTACGACCTGGCGTCATAATACTCGACGTTGGCTTTAACGCAATGTGGGCAATGATATCTTGACCCGTCGAAATGCCGCCTAAGATACCGCCTGCATGATTCGATTCAAAGCCTTGTGGCGTCATCTCGTCACGGTGTTCAGTTCCGCGTTGCGCCGCAACCGCAAAACCGTCGCCCATCTCCACGCCTTTAACCGCGTTAATGCTCATTAAGGCGTGTGCTAAGTCTGCATCCAAACGATCGAACACCGGCTCGCCTAATCCCACTGGAACATTCTTCGCGATAATGGTGATTTTTGCGCCGACCGAATCTTTCTGCTTTAACAATTCGTCCATATACGAACGAATCTCTTCAGTTTTTTCTAAATCTGGGCAGAAGTATTCATTGCTATTGTCGAATGGCCAAGTAACGTTTTCAATCATAATAGGTCCAAGTTGAGACAAGTAGCCTTTGACTTCTACGCCCAAGCGCTCTCTAAGGTATTTCTTAGCAATTGCCCCTGCCGCGACACGCATCGCCGTTTCACGTGCCGAAGAACGCCCGCCACCACGGTAATCACGTAGGCCATACTTTTGCGTGTAAGTATAATCCGCATGTGCAGGACGGAAAGTCTCCGCCACTTTAGAATAATCCTTAGAACGCTGATCTTTATTGTGGATAATCATGCCGATTGGCGTGCCGGTGGTTTTACCTTCAAACACCCCAGACAGAATCTGCACTTCATCATCTTCACGACGCGCCGTTGCGTGTTTAGAAGTGCCTGGCTTACGACGGTCAAGCTCGGCTTGAATGTCCGCTTCACACAAATCCATACCAGGAGGACAGCCGTCCACAATACAGCCTAATGCAATTCCATGGCTCTCGCCAAAGGTGGTGACTTTGAAATTTTGTCCTAGCGTATTACCCGACATAAGCCTACTTCTTTCTAATCTTGGTTATAATCCGTGTATTCTACCTAAAAAACGCCTAGTGTGCATTGTTGACACCGCTTAAAAAGCAATCGAAAACGTCGCTACAAATGACACAAAAACAACTGAATCCCAACATCAGGACATCCCTATGAAGCGACAACCGAATTGGCAATCGCCCCAACCTTTTATTCACCCCCATACCGTGCAAGATGATGAGTTGGATTTTCTACAACACGTCAATAACAAAACCTATCTGTCTTGGATGGAACAAGTGGCCTGGGAGCATGCGAAATCGGTGGGCATCAGCCACGAAAAGCAGAGAGAGCTGAATCGAATTATGGCCGTGTATGAAAACACCATGAAATATCATGCTGGTTGCTACCTAGGTGACGAACTATTGATTGGCACATGGATAGGTCAACAAAAAGGCCGTTGTTTACGTGAGCGTCACTTTCAGATTATTCGACAAAGCGATCATAAAACCGTCTTCACCGCCACAGCCACTTACGTTTGTATCGACTTAACCACGCATAAACCTAAACCGATTCCAAAAGCGTTTATAACGCCTTATCTATAAAGCGCTATTTAAAGCCATCTCAGCCCCATACAAAAAAATTATTTAAATCAATAGGTTAAATATAAAACTTTACTTGCAATACCTTCTCGAGTCCCATAAGCTATGCTAAATATTGCTAAGGGCAATTCTACATACTTCGATTAAGTATGTAGGGACGCAAAGTTACGGATGCAATAGCATGACCGAACTGCAAGCAAACTTAAAATTTCATATTTTATATAATCAAGGATTGCAGCCATGCAAAAAAAATCTAGTTTACTTACCGCCGTTTTCTTAACTGCATTCTCGCTCGGTGCTAACGCATCGGTATTAACCACCACATTTAGCGGCGGTAATTCTTACAATGGTAATATGTTTGATGTTGTTAACTTAGGTGAACAACTAAATATCAGTGCATTTGATTTGAACCTTGATTCGGGAACTGGTGATATTGAAGTCTATATCAAAAATGGGTCTTGGGTTGGGTTCGAAAACGACTCTGCAGCATGGACACTTATCGATTCGGCTTCAATCACCTCGTCTGGTCCTAATGAAGCAAGCTATTTTGATGTTCTCGATTTTACAATTGATGCCTATCTAACAACGGCTTTCTATATCACGACAACCGGTCTATCAATGAACTACACCGACGGAACCGCAGTTGGTAATATTGCTGCTCAGAATTCAGATTTACAAATTTTAGAAGGCGCAGGAAAAGAATACAGCTTTGCTGGCACCTTTGAGCCCCGTGTTTGGAATGGTACTATTCATTATGAAGCAGTTTCTGCGGTTCCTGAACCTTCAACTTATGCGTTAATGTTAGGTGGTTTAGGTCTAGTTGGTTTTATGGCAAGACGCCGTAAACAAGCTTAAAACTTTCTTGTTAAAATCCAGAGATTTAAAAGTCAATACGCCATTGCATTGCGTCACCCTACTCCCCTGATTTATCCCTGCGCCCCAAACCCATTCCTAAAGAATTCATTGAACCTTATCGCTATAAAGATTGATTTTTCAAAGTTACCAGGCCTGGTAGCTTTATTTTTAACTGACCGATTCATTTTCTAAAGAGGCTCTCGCTTCTCTTGGCTTGACCTTAATTAAATGGATGTGGAAAAACCCCGAGAATCAAATTATGAGAGGGGCGATAAACTGACAACTGACGACTAGTTCATAACATCCTTAAGCGCCATGTATAATCGTATAAAGTGAATCACCCTCTCATTTAAATCAAGTGTCTCAGGAGCAACTCGTCATGTTAAAAAAACTCATTCCCCTAACCCTGGTCGCATTATTTGCAAGTACTGCAAATGCCACTAACTTTAGTTATACATCCTTTGGAATGGATCTTGGTAAAATCAACGTAAACGGGCTGTCTGAAGACTTAAACGCCTACGGCATTAACGCTTCGTTGCAAATTAATAGCAATGTCTATTTACTGGGCTCTTATCTTTCAGCCGAAAAGAATATCAACGGCCTTGAGGTGTCCAGAGACAACACGCAACTTGGCATTGGAGGCGCTATTCCACTAATGCAGTTCGTTGATGGTTTTGCCACCATCAGCTACGCGAGCGCTGCCGCCAAAGATTGTATTGGGGTTTCGTGCATAAAGTCAAATGATCATGGCTATACCTTGTCGGCGGGCGTAAAGGCTTGGTTAACGGATTCGATTGATTTACTCGCTGCCCTAGGCTATTCAGAGCTGACTCAGACTAATTCTGACAACACCTCAACCAAATTTGGCATCGGTATTTGGCCCGCTAAAAAACACCGATTTGGCTTAGGCTTAATTAATGGTGAAAGGTCAGATTCAGCCAGCATCAGTTACTCTTACTATCCTAGCTCAGAGTAGCCAAGTGACAGATAAATCCAAAGACCGAAAGGTAAGGATTCTAATTTACAGCACGTCCCATTAGCGGGCTGTAAATCTTAAGGACTTGTTGGCTTGGTTATTGAGTCTTTCAATGTCCGTAGCCATCCTACCCTACGCATCTTCTTTGATTTTATAAGTTACCAGGCCTGGTAGACTTTAAATATGCTTAAAGCAGTAAATCCCCAAAGCCCCAAATTAAAGTGCCTAGGATAATCGTCATATGAGACAGCCTTACTTTTTTGTAATGCCATTTAGAGGGCGATAAATCGGGAATATCACCCGAATCATCAACCTTCTCTAAACTGACATATAAACGGTTTAATTCATTATGCAATAGTAAGTATTCACTCATCATTGAAAACAGCACTATTAAACTTCCAAATCGAGCAAACCACACAGGCTCTAAAACAAGACCTAAAACCAAACCCACCAGGCCTGATATCCAAGCCAATACTAATAATAATCCACTTTTTTTCTGCACGCTTACCCCCACACAAATAACTTTATAGCCGTTAGACTATCGAATCTAACTAGACTTGTCTAATGATGTTCTTTGATGATGCCGATGTCTACTTACTTAACACTTATCTTTCAGCCAAAAAGAATATAAACGGCCTTGAAGTGACTAGAGACAGCACGCAACTTGGCATTGGAGGGGCTATTCCGCTAATGCGGTTCATTGATGGTTTTGCCACAGTCAGATACACGGTGCTGTCGCCAAAGATTGTATTGGGGCTTCGTGCATAAAAGCAGATGATTATGGCTATACCTTGTCGGCGGGCGTAAAGGGTTGGTTACTTGCTGGTTCGGTTATTGAGTCTTTCAATATCCGTAGCAAACCTACCTTGTGTACCTTCTTTGATTTTATAAGTTACCAGGCCTGGTAACTTATATTTAAAACGCTTGAAACCCTGTTTAAATCCTAACGGGATGCATATTCTCTGGCAATGGACGAGGTTCAATAAACAAATAGCCTTGCAACACGGCGCAACCTAACTCAATCAGGCAATCTCTCTGTGCCTCGGTTTCTACCCCTTCAGCAATAGCTTGCAACCCAAGTGCTTTGGACAATGCAAGAATCGCTTTTACGATGGCTTCATTCTCTGGATCTTTTAACATGTCGAATACAAACGACTTATCAATTTTAACCCAAGTAATTGGCAGATTTTTCAGGTAATTCAAAGAGGAATAACCCGTTCCAAAGTCATCTAGCGCAAAGGTAATGCCCAGCAGTTTTAGACGATTCATTTTTTCTACTGAAACCTGCGTTTCCTGCATAAGAATGCTTTCCGTAATTTCCAGTTCAAGCTTACTAGCATCACACTGCACTTCAGCCACTGTTTGCGTAACGGTTTCTACAAAATTATCCCTGCGTAACTGCACTTCACTGATATGAACAGCGATCGTCAGATGTTTTGTCTCTGGATTTTGTTGCCAGGATTTTAACTGTAAGCAAGCCTCGTTCAGCACCCAAGCACCGATTTCTATAATCAAACCACACTCTTCCGCAGTCTTAATAAACTCAAAAGGGGTTAACAAACCTTTTTGTGGATGTTGCCATCGAATCAGCGCTTCATAGCCTACTATTTCATTTTTATAACTGAACTTAGGTTGATAAAATAAAACAAACTCCGAGTTAGTCAGAGCGCTACGCAGTTCGGCTTCCATTTGACTGCGTTGATGCATGGCTTCTTGCATACTCGGATCAAAAAATCGAATGCCATTTCTACCCGTTGATTTTGCCTGATACATGGCTAAATCTGCACGAACCATCATCTCTTCAACACTTTCCTGATGATCGGAGAACAAGCTAATACCAATACTGGCACTGATAATGTATTCGTTGCCTTTTAAAAGGTAAGGCACATGAATCGTTGCTAAGACCTTTTCCGCCACCTCTTGCACATGATTAGTCGCGATTGATTGTTCTCCCCCTATCTCTTCAAGCAAAATAACAAATTCATCTCCACCAGTACGAGAAACCGTATCGCTTTCACGTACGCAGGTACTTAAGCGTTGCGCAACTTGAATCAGCAATTCGTCACCAATATCGTGTCCCAGCGTATCATTCAAAGTCTTAAAGTGATCAAGGTCAATGTAAAGCAACGCAAAATACTCTTTACTTCGAGTACTCAGCGCGCGTGCTTGTTTCAGGTGATCTTGCAATAGACGGCGATTGGCGAGACCCGTTAAGGCATCAAAAAATGCCAACTTTTTGATGCGCTCTTCGTTCTCTTTAGAGAGGGTAATATCATTGAAGGCAGAGAGATAATGGGTGATATCACCTTGCTCATTATGAATGGCGGTAATGGTTTGCCCAACGGGGAAGACCTCTCCATTTTTACGCTTATTCCATACTTCCCCTTGCCAATAACCGTCCTGACTTAGGTGTTGCCATATATCAAGATAGAATTCGTCATCATGCCTGCCCGAATGTAATATCCTTGGCGTTTGTCCAATAACCTCTTCTGATGTAAACCCCGTCATCTGGGTAAAAGCCGTATTTACTTTGATAATATTTTCTTCAATATCGGTGATAAAAATCGCTTCTTGCGTATCAAATGCAACTGCGGCAATTCTTAAAGATTCATTATTTTCTTTGAGCGCTTTGAGACTCTCTGATAAACGACGATTAATGGCAAATAACATACACCCGAGTAGAATAATGACCGTAAGCGCAACAAGACTCATAATAATGACTATCTGATGCTGTCTCCACAAATCTTCCAAAGTGATTTCAGGTGTTTGATCATATGGCGGGACACATAACGTACGTAATGTTTCACGAACAAGCTCATAGTCTGCAGGAATTCTAAAGCCATGAATATTGATATGCTGAGCGATCTCTCCATTTTGCGGTAACGCTAAAAGCGCCCCTACAACTCGTACGGATAACACCTCACTGACATGTGGCATGGCAGCAATCGGCCACTCTGGATATTGACGGGTCGAGGTTAAAAAAGGAAAATCGGATAAAGGTTGTTGGTTCAGGACTCTGAGTTGTTTAGCTTGAATAGCACCAGACTCTTGCATACTTTCCAACACGCCACTGCGTACAAACGCTACATCGACTTGCTTGTTTAATAAGGCCTCAATCGCCGCTTCATGCGACATGCTGGTTTCAATAATTTGAACCTTAACAGGCATTTTGATGCCTGCTTTATGCAGTTCATAGGCCTGCATCATATAGCCATCAAAAGACTTTTTTGAAGGGGTCGCAATTCGCTTACCAGCGAGGTCTTTAAGGCTTTGGATATCGGTTTGATCTTGGAGAACCAAAATACTGCCAGCGAAAGTACGCACCGGCTGACCGTTGCTTCTATTGATCAAGGTCGCCAATGGGGCTGAGAGTTCAGATTTATGTGCAATTTGCACGTAGTTAGCAGGATTCGTTAAAACAAAATCAATCTGCTTATTAGCGACAGCCTCCTCTAGCTCAGCATAATTGAGCGCCTTTATCTGTATCTTGACACCCCCGATAGATTGATTTAAATACGTCATTAAAGGCAACCAACGCGCTTCTGCAAGCGGCTTGGGCTGAAAGGCTAAAACCCCAATGGTAACGCTTTCTTGCGCGAAACTAAAACTAGCGAAAAAGGGATTCACTGCTATTAAAAAAAACAACAATATTTTTTTAAAGTAATGATGTATGTTAATCATTGTAAATCCAAGGTCTTATCGATGATTGCTGCCATCACTCGCTGCTTTCCGCACTTCTTGTAAGTGACGACTAAAATAGAGATTATGTACTTATCCATAGATAACAAATATAGCAGATGCCAGCTATAATAGGTACATATAAATACTAATTAACCACGTAATTAGTGCCTGGCACTAGTTATTCTTATGGTCTACTCAATGAGCAAAATCGTTCGGTTATTTTAAGTAACCGTACATATAGCCATTTGCACATCTATAGACCTTACTATCCTTCCAAATCTTGAGGTAAATCATTATTTGGTCTTTATTCACATAAATATCATAATAACTACTTACTAAAAAGTGCTTAATTAAGCTAATATCATTTTAAGAAATGTACTTTAATCAATGATGTTTTACTCAAAGATGAAAAAGCCGTTTGATTTCGACAGTGGTTTTTGATTTAAATCCAATACACGTGAGGCACTCCATGAGCATGAAGAAAGAGTTTGAAAACCTATTAGATAAATTGGCAGCAGAGCGCGATGTGGTCAATTCCAAATTACACCAAGCTTCTGTTGAAGTTAACAAAGAGTTTGCTGTCGCGGAAAAACAATGGCAAAGCCTGAAAGACAAAATAGCTGAAATCGCTGATGACAGCCAAGAGAGCTCTGAAGAGTTAATTGCTAAAGCTAAACTAGAGGGCGAACGTTTGAAACATCGTTATCATGAGATTGCCCAACGTCTCTCAGCTAAGGCCTCCTCTACTCAAGCAGAACTTGAAACGTCACTTGAAGCCCTTCGAGTTGAACGCGATGAAATAAAGCTACAAATACATCTGGCATCAATGGAAGTGCAACAAGCGTTCGAGCCCACCGAAAAGCAATGGCAAACCTTAAAAGTCGAAGCTGCGAACATCGCCGATACGACCAAAGAGACTTCTGAAGACTTGGTGGCGAATGCCAAAGTAGTGGCCGATGAACTTAGCAAGGCTTATCAGCACATCAAACAACGCATTTCAAAGTAACGGTCAATATCCACCGATAAAGTTGGCGAGCAGTTAAATCGGTTTTCTGTTCGCTAGTGGCAAAGAATCATTTATACATTACCCACAATGGCACTTGCTTTTGTCAGCCATCATAATAAATAATTGCAGTCTAGATTGACGACATTTTATACTCTATCAAGTAGTTATCTAACCCACTGTCGTCATATCAACTCTAATACAATACAATCAGAAAATCTCAGGCAAACCCTAAGTGTAATGTTTAACCCAAAACTTTTACGATTAAGGAAAGAATATGCAGATCCCACTACAAATCACATTTAAAGACATGAAGCATTCCGATTCTATTGAGGCCAAGGTCATCGAAAAAGCCCAAAAACTTGAGCAGTTTTCGAAGGATATCATAAGTTGCAGTGTCGTTATTGAAGCCCCCAATAAACGGCATCAGCATGGCAATCTTTTTAATATCAACATAGAAGTTACCCTACCTGAATGTGAAATTATTGTCAGCAAGCATTCAGACCAACATCACGCGCATGAGGATGTTTATGTCGCGATTAGGGATGCATTTGATGCGGCTCGCCGTCAATTACAAGATTTTGTTTTAAAGCAACGTGGTGAGGTTAAAGCCCATCCCGAAGCACCACATGGCACCATTAAAGAACTTTTTCCAGTGATGGATTATGGCGTCATTGAAACAGCAGATGCTCGGCAAATTTATTTTCACCGCAATAGCCTGCTGAATGTTAATTTCGATGATCTTAATATTGGGGATAGCGTGCACTTTACGGAACACATGGGCGAAAAAGGTCCACAAGCAAGTAGCATCCACCTTGAAGGAAAACATCATTCGGTTTAATAATGCCGCTCTGTCCGTGGATAATGTGAAAAAATTAAGGATTAGATATGACTGTTGGAGAGTATTGTAACCGTGATGTGGTGATTGTATCCAAGACCGACACCATACAAAAAACAATTAGTTTAATGCGCTCGGAGCATGTTGGTACGGTGGTAGTCGTTGAAAAGACCAATGACAACATCATACCCGTAGGCATGCTGACCGATCGTGATATTGTTATCGAAATCCTCGCTGAGGATATCAGGCTTGAATCGGTCAATGTCGGTGATGTCATGAGCTTGGACTTGGTAGTCGTCAACGAAGCAATCGACTTGATGGATGCCATTAAAGTCATGCGCATCAGGGGCGTAAAACGCATTCCCATAGTGAATAATGATGGAGGCTTGGTGGGTATCCTTGCAGTGGACGATGTGTTTGAGTTGTTGGCTGAACAAATGATGGATCTGGCCAAACTGACTTCTGTAGAGCAAAGCCAAGAAAAAATTAAAAACACTGCACCCTAAAACACGCAGAAACTTGCAACTAATCATCTGCGTTTGGGTGGGCTCTAAAAAAACTATCTCTGCGCAAAGCAGATCCAATTTATGCTACTTTTATTATCCCAAGGATCGTAAATGAAAACTAATACTCGAATTGCCTTACTGATTGATTGTGACAATGTCAGCTACAAGTCCATTGAAGGTGTACTAGAAGAATTAGCCAAGTATGGCACTGTCAATGTTCGCCATGCACATGGGGATTGGAAAAGTCCTCATTTATCAGGCTGGATTGAGCAACTTCACCCTAATGCAATCAGACCCATCCAACAATTCGCCTACACCACGGGCAAAAATGCAACCGACTCAGCCATGATCATTGATGCCATGGATTTGTTGTACAGCAAGAATGTTGATGCCTTTGCTCTGATGACCAGCGACAGTGACTTTACTCCATTAGTCATGCGAATCCTGGAGAGCGGCATGCCGGTTTATGGCTTCGGAGAAAAGAAAACCCCATTACCTTTTGTACATGCTTGTTCACAATTTATATTTACAGAGAACTTACTTGCTGCAACAGAAGAAGACACTGAAAATGAGTCCAGTGTCAGGAAGCGAACGCGCAATGAATTGCGAGGTGATACCGAGTTGGTTAGATTGCTCAGAAAAGCTGTCGAGCAAACTTCTGAAGAAGATGGCTGGTCTCAACTTGGCGGGGTCGGTAGTTACATCTCTAACAACAGTTCTTTTTCCCCCGTCAACTATGGCTACAAGAAACTCAGTGAATTAATCAAAGCCTGTAAGTTGTTTGAAATTGAAATGAGAAACAACAACAGCGCCATGTACATTAAAGACGCTAGAGCGTGAGTTAATGAAAAAGAACGTCAGTATCTTTTCCACTTAAGCCGAGCGAAGACCCTGTTTAATTATCGCGATCCCAATAGTTACTAGCAAACAGCTTGCGCTCGGCAACTTATTTTTTATCAGTAGTATCAGTAGTATCAGTAGTTTCAGTAGTTTCAGTAGTTTCAGTAGTTTCAGTAGTTTCAGCAGTTTCAGCAGTTTCAGCAGTTTCAGCAGTTTCAGCAGTTTCAGCAGTTTCAGCA
>CBFDDF010000009.1:0-113559 GCA_965603495.1 uncultured Thiomicrorhabdus sp.
AACACCGCAATAAATGCGGTGTTTTAGGTTACTTTATAAACTGACCAGGCCTGGTCATCTTAAACAAAGCTGATTTAATACCTCGCCTAGACGGTATATAAATTAGTACTTAGAAGCCTAAACAGCCATTCAGATCTAGAACCTATCCAACCTCACCATCGCCCCTTACTTGTAAAGGCAGCTAAAGTAGGCGTTTTTTGCACCATAATTTGCGCCCAAGCAGGCATTTTCTGTGCGGATTCAGCTTTTACGGAAATTGTAACGTCATAGGTATGATTAGGTCTTATATCGACATGACCTATTAACCGCCAACCATCCTCTTGAGCATTTAAATCCAACAGAATAGCTTGAGCCTCCATACTAGGCACCACTGTCACGACAGGTAAGTTAATTCCGAAAGTAGAGAGTGAGTGAATTTCAAATTGGCCACTCACTTTCTCAGGCCAGAAGGTCAATGAATTCAGTGCCATTTCGACATCTCTTGCAATAATTTGACCTGTTGCAGCAAACATTCCTAGACCAGCTGACGCTAATCTCTGAGTAAGCTGTGCAATGTCAACACTACCCTGCAGCCCAGTTAAAATCACCGGCGCTTCTGCAGACAGCAAGTCTCTTTCAAAGTAAAAACCTATTTGACTATTTTCCGCCAAAAACCATTGTTGTTGACTGCCTAGACTTGCTTTTAACAAAGGCAACCAATCGACATCCCACTCTAGGATACCTAAATCCAATACCGTACCAGGCTTATTCGTTATATGAGTCGAAATTGCCATCTCACCATTCCAGACAGATCCTTCTACAGTTTCTATTAACCACTGTTTAGGAATCTGCTTTTGCACCACTGGTTGTGAAATTAGCCAACTCGCTGGGAGGTTGTAGAATATTGACAACGCTAGTGTAAGTACAAATACAAGGCCCATCCAAAAACGGCTCAACCCAAGACTCTCACCCAGCTTACTCCCTGACAGACTACTTATGAGTGCAAGCTTCACTTCACTACCTCAAACTCTACTTGCGCCTGAGTGAAACCGGGTTTAATCGGCGTTAATTGCATATTTTTGGCAATCACGCCTTGCGACTCTAACTTGGATAACCAACGAAACAAGCGTGGTGCGTTTACCTCATTAAAGCTGACCTTCACACCCTTCTCCGTCAATTGAAGCTCCTGCATTTGATGCATTAAATTTCCAGACTTCAATTCACTCTGAACAAAACTCATCAATCCTGTTTTTGATTGAATGTCTAACTGCGGATTTTTTGAAACCTGTTGAACGACAAGGGGGGCTTGTTGATTTAGCCAAACCCAGTCATTTTTAGATTTTTCAAGCGCCTGCTTCATCTGGTCATTTGCCGTCTGAATAGGCGACCATATCAAACCATAGAACAATACTACTGTTAAAAACAGCATTAACAGCGAGACTAACTGCTTTTCGCGCTGCGCCAAATTTGACCAGGCCTGGTTAATTTGCATCCACATAAAAAACTCCTTCCACTAACGCTGGGGTCACATTTTTAACTTGTAATGAAATTTGTCCAGAAACCTTGTCAGACTTCAAATGAGCATTCAAACCTTCCAAATCTTGTGTCTTTAGAGACTCTACAAAAATCGTTAACCGTCCAGACTGACGACTTTTATCATTCGAATTCTTTTGATTCCAATGTATTTTTTGAATCTTAATAGCGGGAAACAATTTAAAACCATTTTCAACTTCATGTATCAACTGACTCGGTCCAATCGCCACAGAACTGTCTGTTTGATTGATTCTATTTTTGGTTTGCACCCGAATATTAATGATTTTTTTAACCTCAGGGAATAGATGCTTAAAGAGCGTTTCTGTTTCAGCTTGATAGTTAATCACTTGAGTTTGCAAACGCTGAGTCTCTAAAGACGTATGCACTAGAAAGCTTAAAAGGATTAAAAACAGAATCACAAAATGCCACTTCCAGCGCTGAAAAATAGAATATCCCTCTGACAAAGAGACATAATCACCTATTCGCAAGTTATAGCCTGACAACATATCCAGCGTCTGGCTTGAGCTATCATACTGCTGGGTTACTTCATTCAACTCGGGTAATTGGCTCTCTTTACCTTGACCCGTTAAAACACGAATTTCTTGCAACCACTCTGGGCTACCCGCAAAACCTGAATACTGGTCTTTTCTTACAACTCGCAAGTTTTCGTTGGCATAGACATTCCAAGCAACCTTATCTTCTAAAGTGTCTTTATGCGCAAGCGGTACACTGAAGCAGTCAGCAACCAGAGCCGCGTGTTCCAAACCATGATCTTCTAGCACTTTAATCCATTTCTGCATCAAAGCGTGCTCAACTAGGGCGGCTGAAACAATGCCTTGTGCAGAACGGTTTAAAGCGACTATATGGAAATGCTCTATCGGCTCAGAAAGAGACTCTTCTAATGTAAAAGGTAATGCAGCCAACCAATCTGCTCGACGTTTTCCAGGCACAAACACCGACATCAATAACACCTGCTGAGTGGGCACCCAAACCACGCCAATAGCCTGACTTAATGTCCCTTTATTTTTCAGGGACTGAATAAATGAACCTGCCTCAAAGGCCTGGCTATCCTCTGCTGATAAAATCAATGTTCCATATAAATCTATCTTTGCGATGATCTTATTATTCACGTTATCCATGCTCTTATTCTGACGCATTTAACCACCTTTGCAACAAACTCACTTTTGCATCACTTCCACGATAAAAAATAGCTGAAAAACCTTGATTTGAATCACCATAATGAATCTGCCCCTCCAATAAAAAGAACTGACTTTGTATCGCAATCATCCAATCCGGCAAATCTCGGTTGATTTCTTCAGGCGTAAATCCAGTTTGTTCGGTTAAAAACACTTTAAAATCCTCAAGACTCTTAGCAGGTTCAGCCTTGCGCCGCTGAACCCAAGCATTGGCTATCTCTAAATTCATCCAATCTGTCAAGGCCAACAACACTGATTCTGAAGCCGTGTTAATATTGACTGCCGTCACCATCGGTAAGGTCGTAATACCCTGTTGGAATAGATTCCACTGCTTTATGGGCAAGGCATTCAATCCCTGTACATTTTTTAATTCACTTAATGTGACAACCGCTTGGTTTGCCGTTCGGTAGGCGGGATCCATTAATAGATAAGTCTCGCTTTCCGCACCAAAGGGCAAAGGTTCATCATCACTATCAACCCAATCAGTCAAACTATCCATAAAGGTAGGTTGCAGCTCTATATTAATGGCATAACGCTCTATCAAAGCACGCCACATTTTGTATTTTTCAACATCTGCTTCTAACAAGTTATTGATATTAATCTTAGCAAACAGATCCTCAAGTTGTCCTGTAATCTCTCCACCTTCAAATGGAATCGCCACCAAGGGTTGCGCCCAACGCTCATCTAAAGAGTCTAGTTTGTTATTTTCTGCATCTAGCCTTAACCCCGTTTTAACCCATGACTCAAGACCATATAACACGGATAGTGACTGAGCCTGGTGCAACATGTAGGTACTTCTTTTAAGTGTTAGATGCTCTTTATAGAGGATATTACTCCCCAACACCGATACCACTGCGACCACCAATAAGACAGTCAACAAAGCGAAGCCTTTTTCAGCAGACTTAACGCTGTCTACTGCCTTACTGGAAACCCGAAAGTATTTCACTATTGAACAACCCCCTCTGCTTCTATGACAGGCTCAGACCCTACAACCTCGCCATCTTCCGCTTGAGTTTCTTCAGGCTCTACTGCCAGAGCGAAGGAGGTGCTATCAACCCCTTTAATCAATTTGGTTAGGGTACCTTTGTCTTTTAGCTCAATGACGACTTCGACAAGACTGGGTAAACTGGTGATTGAATCCACCGCATTAGGCCAACTCTCAATCCATTGATTCTGCGGATTAAGCATTCGTACCGAAAATCGACTCACTGAGTCCAGCAATAACAACTTTACAGACTCACTATCCGCAGCACGATCTACAACGGGCCAAACTGTTCTATAAAGCTGCTCTCCATCCAGATAATAGCCAACCCTCATTAAACCGGCATTAGCAAAAGGGGTTGGAAACTCGGCCAATCGTGTTAACTCTAACCCCAAATCTTCCCGGTATTGAAAAGCCGGTAACCGCCCACCTAACTCATCTTGAACAGAACGCGGAGCCATTTGCACCACATCCTGCTCTAGCCACCACACCGCTCGTTGTATCGCGGTCATTCTGTCATTGTGCTCAAAAAAACTACCCTGCACCCGAACCACACTGTCTATTGATTGATAGGACAATACCGCAATGACACCTGAAATACTTAAAGCCACCAATAATTCAATTAAAGTGAAGCCCCGTTGAAAGGCGTTTTTCGAAGACCTTGCTTGGTGAAACGGGTTCATTCCTCACCTACGATTGTGACTAATCGTGCAGAAATTTCAGCTTGCTTTACTCTGCGTACCTGTATTTCAGTCTTGTAGATTCCGGGTATCAATGTTTGCTCTTTTAACAGCTCAGTTTCCCACTCTAAATTCATAAACGAAATCGTCTGCTTAGCTTCTCTAGCCACTTCTGTGGTCAATTGCAGTTTTATCAGCTCATTTTCAGCAATCATGGTTGCCATAATGCGCTCTTCCAATCCTGACTGATTTAAAATGGATAAACCCAGCGAGCGACTTAATGCCGCCAATGCAATCGCGATAATAGTGAGCGCAATCATGACTTCAATTAAAGTAAAACCGCGTTGGGCCCGAGATTTCATTTTATAAATCGCTCTCGTCAAACTGCAAAAACACATTCCATTGAATCACCAGCGGCTCAATCACCTCTTGTTGTTGCAGCTTCTGACTCAATGTCATGAGTGTGATAGAACCAGGAGTCACTTCGCCGCTCGGCCAAAACACCCAACCAGACTTAGGCAATTCGTAACGCTGTACAGCCGACGGTTCGGTTTGCCACTCTGCCTCAACCACCCAACTCATAGCATCAACTTTAGAGGACGGCTCCCAAACACCTTTGACTGAACGATAAGCTGTTAAACCAGTTGCTTCAGGAACCACTAAATACATTTTTTGATCAAAGGCAGATAAGTCGCTGACAAACTCCAGCAAACTTTTCACTTTAATGGTTTGCGCTCTGAGTTGATTCTGCTCATTTTGATTCAAAGACAGCATACCTACACTTAAGACAATGGAAATAATAACCACCACCACCATTACTTCGATAAGCGTAAATCCGCTTTCTGCAGACGGGCTGCGTGGCATCTGTTTCAATAAATTTAAGGGCACAAAATTCAACCGTGGAATTGCTTTAATAAATCATCCAGTTACCAATGGTCGCATTCACACCTTCACCGCCCTCTTCATTATCTGCGCCATAGGTGAACACATCAAATTCACCGTGTTCACCAGGCATCAAATAAAGATAAGGATTACCCCATGGATCCAAAGGCATTCTATCCAATACTTGCTTCCAATTTTTAGGCACTGGATCTTCAGTCGGTTTCACCGATAATGCCTCTAAACCTTGATCGGTAGTTGGGTAAAAAAAGTTATCAAGCCTATAAAGCTGTAATGCTGAACCAATTGAACTGATATCTTGTTTAGCTTTTACAACTCTTGCTTCATCAGGTCTTTCCATCAGTTTAGGTACAACCATACCTGCGAGCACCGCCAGAATCACCACAACCACCATCAACTCAATTAAGGTGAAACCTTTTTGCAGCTGGATTTTCAATTGATTTTGCGTACATGCTTGTTGTTTCATACTTAATCCTTCGTTGTTATTTTTTAAATAGGCCCGCGACTCAAATTTGCTCTTTGTTACATTAGCCACTAATCATCTGATTCATTTCAAATATGGGCATCATAATCGCTAATACAATCAATAAAACCACTCCCCCCATCACAACAATCATTACAGGCTCTAAAATACTCACCAATGTTTCTGCCGCATTTTCTACCGACGACTCATAATGTTTGGCACCTCGTAATAACATATTATCCAGTTGACCTTTACCCTCGCCTGTTTTAACTAGATTAAGGAGTAATGGTGGAAATATTTTTTCTTCTTCCATGGAGAGATACACACTCTTACCTTCGCGTACCTTCGCAACCATATTCAATACAGATTTTTTTAAGGGATCCAAGGTCATGACTTCAACTGAAATAGTTAAGGCTTCTTTAACATTTACACCACTGGACAATAAGACTCCTAATGTTCTCGCCCAGCGTGCGGTTTCTGAATAGATCAAAAAACGCTTAATACCGGGGGTTTTTAAAAGCATACTATGTATTTTAAAACGCCACTTAGGTTGGCGTAACATCCACTTCACGCCCAATACTAAAGCAATCAACAGCATCACCAGAAATTCTGCATAGTTTTGCATAAAGGCACTAATATCGAGTAAGCCTTGCGTCAATGGCGGCAAGGCTTGATTCATATTATCAAACACACTAACCACTTTAGGGACAACATAGACCATTAGAAATAGAACGATGGCAATCGCGACCACCACCATTAACGTCGGATAAATTAAGGCGGTTTTAAGTTTTTTATTTAATTGGTCTCGCTGTTCAATCGCATCGGCTAGACGAGATAGGACCTTATCTAAATAACCACTTTCCTCACCTGCCTGAATGATTGCGATATATTCTTGGCTGACAGTATAGGAGGAACGCTGCATGGCCATTGCCAATGAATATCCCTCGGTGACATTGGTATGCAAACCGGTGACGAAACGGGACATGAGCTTAGAATCTGATTGATTAGAAAGGGACTTTAAAGCTTGATTGAGGGGAATACTTGCATCCAGTAAAGTATACAACTCACGGGTAAAGAGTGCTAAGTCCCCCACTTGAATGCGCTGCGTCAGCAAGCTACTAAAGAAACTTTTCTCGCTATTTTTTTGAGTTGCAACCGACTGAATAGCAATCGGACTTAGACCATCATCGCGTAGCATTTGACGAATTTGACGCTCAGAGTCCCCTTCCAACAAACCTTTTTTAGTTTGCCCAGATGTCGTCAATGCTTTGTATTCAAATACTGCCACAATGCCATCCCGCCTTAAATCTGAGTAACTCTCAGAACTTCTTGTAAACTCGTACGACCATCAAGCACCGCTTTATAGCCGCTCTCATGTAAAGGGCGTGACTGTTCTCTGAGAACTTTTTCAATGTCCATTTCTGCGGCTTCATCATTAATCATGCTACGGACTTGATCATTGATTAGAATCAATTCGTACAACCCCATCCGCCCTTGGTAACCCGTTTGTTTGCATTGCGGACATCCAATCGGTCTATAAATTTTAGCCTGGTCGACATTCAGCACTTTGCACTCGGCTGAATCCGCCTCATAGGCTTCTCGACAATGCGGGCATAAGCAACGCACTAAACGCTGTGAAAGCACCCCCACCAAACTGGATGAGAGTAGAAATGGCTCAATACCCATATCTCTTAATCGAGTGATGGCACCAACCGCCGTATTGGTATGCAAAGTTGATAAAACCAAATGCCCTGTTAATGAAGCCTGAACCGCGATATTCGCCGTCTCTTGATCGCGAATCTCTCCAATCATAACGACATCTGGATCCTGACGCAAAATAGCACGCAAGCCTCTTGCAAAACTCATGTCCGCTTTCATATTGACTTGAGTCTGATTGATGCCGTCGATGTTGTATTCGACGGGGTCTTCAATCGTCATGATATTACGCTGTGTATCATTTAACAGCCCTAAACCCGCATATAAGGTTGTGGTTTTACCAGAGCCTGTCGGTCCTGTCACCAGGAAAATACCATGTGATTTAGACAGCGCCTTTTGCACACCCGCTTCCATGCTCGCAGGCATCCCTAAATCAGATAACATCAGACGATCTGCACCCTTATCTAATATTCGTAACACAACCCTTTCACCAAAACTGGAGGGAATCGTCGAGACTCTTAAGTCAATCGCACGACCTCCCAGCTTTAAAGCCATACGACCATCTTGTGGCAAGCGTTTCTCAGCAATATCCAAACGCGCCATAACCTTAATACGCGAAACCAGCATGGGCGCCAAACCCTGCTTTGGCGACAAAACTGTATGTAAAACGCCGTCTACTCTGAAACGGATGCGCAGCTGATTTTCGAAAGGCTCTATATGAATATCGGAGGCATTTTCGCGAATGGCTTCCGTTAAAATGGCATTCAAAAGTTTAATGATCGGCGCTTCATCAGAGCTATCTAACAAATCTTCAGGCTCGCCCAACTCGGTAAATACGGTTTCTAAATCATTAGTTTCGATTGACTGAATAGATTCCATTGAAGCATTTGTTCGATTGGCAAAACAGACTTGAATCTTCTCTTCAAAAGCCTCTTGAGAAAGCTTATGAAAAGAGACCTCTTCCTCCAATAAACGGCGCTGCATTTCCAACAATGCCGACACAGGAGTTCGGTCAGTATAAAACAGTGAAATCCCACTGCTCTCAGCAATCGCTAAAACCACTTGGTTTTTGCGTGCAAAGCTAAAAGAAAGTTCGATACTCATAAGCCTAACAATTCATCCGTGCTCATAGGGATAATTAACGCCTGAGGCTTTTCACCGACTGTCACACTTGGCGCTTTCTTAATCGGCTCAACCGCTGCTTTCTCTTCTTGCCAAACGTGCAATGCAGGTAAACGCGGAACCTCTCCGTCTAAGCGATCCGTATTCATTCTTTGTAGAACACCATCCTCTTCTTCGACCATTTTGTTATATTTTTTCTGACTATAAAAATTGCTCATTGCGTTATTTTTAATAATAACAGGACGCAAAAACACCATCAGATTGACCTTTTCACGCTTATTTTCAGATGAACTAAACAATTGTCCCAGGCCTGGTATATCACTCAAACCTGGGATTTTAGATTCTACTTCGGTCTCTTTTTCGGTAATTAATCCTCCTAAGACAATCATATTGCCATCACCGACAATCACTTGTGTTTTGATTTGGCGCTTAGTGGTTTGAATATCAACCGCCTCCCCTTTCGGCAGAACGTCAGAGATTTCCTGATCAATTTCTAAATAGACTTCATTTCCTTGATTCAAAATCTGTGGCGTGACCTTTAACTTTAGCCCGACATTTTTACGCTCAACAGTAGTGAATGGATTGGTCACACTGGTGGCCGTACTGGTATAAGTGCCTGTCTGAAAAGGTACTTCTCTACCAACAACAATTTCAGCCTCTTCATTATCGAGCGTGACAATGGAAGGCGTCGATAAAATATTAGATCCTGAGCCGCTATTTAAAGCTCTAATTAAAGCCCCCCATCCCGTACTACCGTCAGCACTTATCTCACCGAATCCCATGGAAATACCACGGCCAATCGCTGAAGATTGCGCCAGAGGGTTCCCTGCATTACCGAGTATCGCAGGAATACTGCCTGTGAAATTAATCAAGCCCGCGCCATTTTCACCCAAAACACCCCATTCAACCCCTAACTCTCGAGATTTATCCTCTGAAACCTCTACAAAAATGGCCTCAATCAACACTTGAGCACGGCGAATATCCAATTGTGTAATAACACTTTTTAAAGCTGAAGCAATGCTCACAGGGGCACTTAAAATAACGGCATTCATTCGTTCATCGGCTTCAATGCTAATATCCTCTTGAACATTTCGGTTAATCTCCCCCCCCGCAACGCCGGGAATACCCTCTGAGCTTACAGATTCAGCCGCATTTAATAAAGCCCTACTTTTGGAAATCTTTTGTAAAACAGGTACGATTTCAGCGGCTTTCGCATAGCGTAGATAGATAACTTGGACGCGGCCTTCTTTATCTACTTTAATATCTAAATCTGCAATTAAAGCACGTAACATCATGCGCTTATGCTCTTCGCCTGTTAAGACAATACGATTTGAGCGCTCATCAAAACTGACTTTAACATCCAGGTCGCCCTGCCCCTTTTGTAAGACCCCTTTAATCGTTTTAACCAACTCTTCGGCAGATGCATTTTTAACTTCAATGACTTCATAGGCACCATTTGAATCAATATCAACCCGAGCTAGCACGCCTTTAATGCGCTTAATATTGGCAACGGTATCCGTAATAATCAGCTTATTACTTTCAGCAAGTGCAACCAAATGGCCTTCTTTTGCGACTAATGGACGTAAAATAGCCACTAACTTTGTCGATGCAACATTATGAACAGAGATAACTTCAGTCACCCAGTCTTCATTATTCTCTTTCCAATTACGGTAAGGTAGTTGATCTCTTGCCAAGTTTGCTGGCACAATTTTAATCACTCCCTCACCAGGGATAGCAACATAACCATGCACATTCAAAACGGCTAACAATGTTTGGTAAAGTGTCTCTGGTGCCATTCCCTCTTCGGCCAATAAGGTAACTTTACCCTTCACCCGTGGATCGATAATGAAATTACGGCCGGTTATTTTTGCGACTGATTCAATCACCGTGGAAATATCCACTTGTTTGAAACTTTGCTTCATTTCCCCCTCAGCTTGCACACTGCCGACATAAGTCAAAGGCATCGAGAAAGCAAGAACGATCAAAGCCGCCCATGCGCCAGGTCGTTTTAGGGTATATTCAAACAGCTTACCGTCACTGAATCGTTTCATTTTTAAACCTTTTCATCGTTTTATTCACTGGATAAAAAACCATCACATTTAAATTAAGGCATTTCCACACTTAGATTTTGCTCAACACCTTGTCGATCAATCACAACCGACAAACTGGTTTCAGCCAATAGAGCTTGCCATAAAGCGGGGTTGCTAGATAACTCATCAACCGTGTGACCATTGACCACTTTCAATAGATCTCCTGACTGAAAACCCAACGCCGTAAAGAGCGCTTTTTCTTGTTTCGGCCAAACCTTAATCATGGCAGGTTCACCCTTTTTATTGATAAATTCATAGCGAACATACCCCAAAATGGCAAGCGGCGAATTTTTGACCCGCTCTTTTATTAGATTAAGCTTCTTAGATTGTGCTTCGGTCATATCTACTGATTCCCCTTCAGAATCGGAATCTCTTAAGATGTTAGGTGCAGCTTTTAGCTCTAGCTTTTCATGTTTACCTTGATTTGAAATCACTACGAAATTATCACCGACTTCAATCAACTCAACATCACGCAGTATTTCTTCTCCCACTGCAAACACCTGAGCTTTGCCACTTACCTCAATTACAGCGACGCTTTTTAAAGGGTGCTTCAAAAGCCCCATTAATTTCAAATTTAATCGTGACTTATTAATCAATTCAGGAGATGCAATTAACTTCTGAGTTAGAAGCGCTTCCGGACGACCTAGTAAATAGGATGGTGGAACGATTAATGTATTGTTTGCAGCAGACTGGGAAGCATCTGGAGCCACCATTTCAGGCTGAACCAGCTGAACAGGCGCTTCAAGAAATGCGACAAATAATTTTCCTAAACTCCATGCCAGTATGCATAGAATCGTCACGTAAAGAAAAGTTGATAAATTCATGTTTTTGGTTAGCATTTTAATCTTTATATTTTTTAATCATTATAAAGGCTTAGTCAGGCTTAAGAAGCTTATTAAGCTAGATTTTTTAAATGTGTTTCAACGCCAATCTTTAACGTATTCTGACTAAATATTAGTATATATCAATTACCAAGCAAAAAAGGAGGCAAAAGCCTCCCTAATAGGATTTAAAAACAAAATTCATCAAAACTTATTTCAGATTACTTAACTCCATTGGAGAATTGATAATCGCATCAAATTCTTCTTGTGAAATATACAGTGGTGTATAGGTAAATCCATTTTTAACCAACACGTCCCAAAATGAGCGCAAGTGATTACGCGAACCTTTTAATAACTCTTCGTACACCATCACAATGTCATCGTTACCTTCAATCACTTCGATTGATTCAACAATATCCTTCATATCCAAATCTTCAATTTGCGCTCCGACTTGCAAGGCGAACTCTAAACTTTCACTACCTTTTGCAACGAGCGCTTCAAACACTTTTGTGAAGTGATGATCGGTAAAAACACCGACGCTATCATCCAAAACTGGATCTGCAATCTGATATTTATCTAATAACATTTTCATCGTGTCGGTATGAGTCTGTTCTGATTTTGCGATGTTATTGAAAACTTCTAGCCCCCAAACATCATACAAAGTCAGATAAACATCTCGAGCTAACTTCTCCTCTTCTCGCATGAAAATAAGACCAGCCTCTTCATCAGATGAAATTGCTTCAACTGGTGAAGTCTCAATATAAGACTCAACCGTTGTCTCCGACGTAGCTGTACTCTCTACAGAAATATCCTCAGCGTTCGCACTCAAAGCCACCGAGATTAAACTGATTGCCAAAATAGGTTTCATAAAATTTTTCATTGTCATTCCTTTTCTCTTCTACTTGAAGTCGGAATCTATAATAAATGTAATTAAGTTACATTCATAATCATAAGATTTTATGATAAGTCATTAGAGAAATCTAATATTAATTATTTTACTTTAAAATCAACCAGATAAAGAATTACCACATAAAAAAAGCGCCGTTCAATAAATTGAACGGCGCTAACTTTTTATCTGTTATTGACTATTTTAGGTTTATTTTTTCATTTTACGGAATCCCGCAAAACCAATTAAACCTAAACCTACAACCATTAATGCTGGCAACAGCAACCCGCTAAACAGCGCTGCGCTTCCACCACTGGTTGGAGCCGCCGGCACAACAGGTACCACAGGATCAACTGGTTCAACTGGCTCTAATGCAGGATCATATAAACCTTCATATGGATCTACGCCGGTAACCGCATCAGTATTCGTCGCTTTAGAGATGAAGGCATCCGTAGCCGAATCTTCCGTACCTGCTCCTGAAACCTCGTTCCACACCGCATAAACCGTTTGCCCATCTGGTGTTGGACGCAGTTGCGATTCGAAACGTTGATTCCCCGCGCCATTTTCTACTCGTACAATCGGCTCAAAGGTTGCCGCTTTATCAAAAGTACGTGTATAGAAGATATCGACATCTTGCGGATCCGCAACATTAGTTTGCGTACCCCACGCGACCACTAATACCTCAGGTGCATAACCTTTTTTCGCATAAGGCATCTTCACCAGTCTTGGCTCACGTACGGTTAACTGCACCGTTGGTAACTTAGACAGATTCTGTGGTGTTGACCAAACGCCAGTAGGACCCTCTGCTCCCATAACCGTTTCAAAACGACGCAACCAAAAATCGTAGGTAGCCGGATGGAAAACGCTATTAGCCGCATACTGATTGACAGCCGCATCCCAATCCGCGGTATAGCTATAACCGATATAGATATCATTACCGATAATCGCACCACGATGTGCTAAAGCATTCTCCTTAGCATTTGCTTCAGTAGTTTTCAGCAAATCTGCAGGCGTGGCATTCGGCGTATTGGTACTCAAGTTAACCGCTGGCGCATTCTCAAGCGCTATCGCTTCAGAATAATTTGATGTCGCACAATTGGCATCCACCGCTGGCTGCATTTCAGTCGTAGCAACCCCATAAGAAGAAGTTAATGCTAAATCCTTAAAGCCGACTCGACCGACGATATCAGATGGTCCACCTTTAGAATAATTACCTTGTTTCCAGATAATCCCCAAACGCAACCCTGTATCTTCGCCCTCTGCGGTATTCACCAGGTTACTTGATTGCGTCACAAAACGCACACGACGCGCATTTTCGGCAGGATTTGAGATGATACAACCAGACTGCAATGTCAGATTAGCGGTGTAAGGGAAACTGTGATAACGCACAAACTTTCCATAATCAGCTTCTGCTGAACCCTTGGTCTCTTCATAAGCCACCACGATATTCGGACCAACGATAGCGACATTCGGACGGGTTGCTGCGGCGAGCATTGGTTCTGCTGCAGGCACATCACCTTCTGCTGCAGGCTCCGCAGGCGCAACCGCGAAATTATCAGTCAAGGAACCAATCAGATTAAGTCCTGTTGGTCGACCTGCGATAGCCACTGGCGGTTCTGAAGTATCCCACGCTGTTGGTTCAGAAATCGCCGTTGCATAATAAATATTGGTCTCTGGTGAAGCTTTAGCACCAGAGGCACCATCACCCGGACCATCGCCTTCACCTAACTGCAAACCTTCCGGGTCTTCTTGCCAAGTAATCACGGCTTTACCCATGACATTAACCTTGCTTGAGTCCTGCTTGGCATCACGCGAACCATCACTTAGCTGTTGCTTCACACTCCAAGTGGTTCCGCTATCGCTTGAATAGGTTGCCCACGTACAGCTATATGGGATCACACGACCTTCAAGCTCGTCATATTTTACCGAACCCTGTTTATCACCCTCACAGAACTTATCCGTCCAGGTCACCATCAGGTTGGTACCGCCATTGGAGATATTCGGCTTATCGGAATCCCCAAAATACTCGGAAGGCTCACCATTCACCCCTTGCCAATCGGTAGTTGAACTTGATAGCCCTGCGGTTTCAGAAAGGTTGACTGGATCAGTCCATTGCGATGCAAGGCTACAATCTACCGCCAATTCAGGATCTTCGTTAGCTACAGGAAGACAAGTACGTACAAACACATCTCGTGCCGGGCGCTCCGCTTGCTTTTTGACATCATAAACCATCTTATTAGCATCAACACCGTCACCGAACAGGGCAATCAAGGTTCCATTCCCCAAACGAGCAAGTTTGGTTTTAAATGCCATACCCAAATCGTCACCGACAACCCCTGACATTTCAGATAAATTTTCCGGTATCGAAAATTCCAACTGCGTATCCGCAGCTTGTATCGCAGGCGCGACAAAAGTCGCTGCCATTGCCAGTACTAAATATTTTTTTCTAAGCTTCATCTTTTATCTCCCCAAGGCCAATCTAAACACTTAATGGCTCGTTACTTGAGAAGCCTCAGGTAACCTAACCAGAAAATGTATTTATTAATTTCATATTCATAATAACCCTCTTACAAAAGATAAACAGCCCCCCCAAACGGGTGACTTTTTAAAAAATTGCCTATTTATTAATCCAGATCAATATTTAACAAACCATATAAGCAAACCCTTATAAATCATTACGTTAAACAACTTTTTAACAAAAACGTTATTCAAAAAAATTCCGTAAACCGAACATAATTTTAGCGAACCCCAGATTGAAAACCGTAAAGCTGCTTTACTCCGCTAAAAACAAGAATCATGGTGAATAAGCGTATCCTCCTTGCATAAAACCCCGTTTGAATCACCATTTAAGATGCATCGTTCCCCTCTCTTTAACAAACAATCCATCCCACCCTCTCTCTTTTTCCTCTACAATAATCGCAACGCATTATTCAACGTTTCTGGAGAAAGGCTTTGCTATATAAAGGAATAGAAAATTATCAACATGGTGCTGACAGCGCAACTGGCATTCTAATTACCAACTTAGGCACACCTGACGCACCGACCAAAGCAGCCTTAAAGCCCTATTTAAAAGAATTCTTAATGGATCCCCGCGTGGTTGAGCCGCCGCCTGCCCGATGGTTATGGCGATTAATTTTAAATGGCATTATTTTAAATACCCGCCCGGCAAAATCGGCGGCGGCTTATGCAACGGTTTGGAATAGTGAAGGGCCTGGCGCGCCTCTATTGAACATTGCACAACGTCAGCTAGCAGCGATTGAAGACGTAGTACGGCCTCAGTTTCAAGGCCGTGTCGAATTTGCTTTAGGGATGCGTTATGGCAACCCATCCATTGCAAGTGCCTTACAAGAATTACAAGCCAAAGGCTGTCAGCGTATCGTGGTATTACCCTTGTATCCTCAATATGCAGCGGCCACGACCGCCTCTACCTTTGATGCCGTGACGACAGAGTTACAAACTTGGCGCTGGTTACCGGAACTGCGTTTTATCAACCACTATCACCGCCATGCTGGTTATATCAAAGCCCTGGCGAATAGCATTCGCGAATACCAAGCTGAAAACGGCAAACCACAGCTGCTGGTCATGTCTTATCATGGCGTACCGCAACGCTATTTAGATAATGGGGATCCTTATCACTGTGAATGCCATGTGACTTCGCGTTTAGTCGCTGAAGAATTAGGTTTATCTAAAGAGGAGTACAAGGTTACTTTCCAATCTATCTTCGGTAAAGAAGAGTGGATTAAACCTTACACAGATGCGACCATGAAAAGCTTACCAGGCCTGGGCATTAAAGATATCCAAGTCATTTGTCCTGGTTTTTCGGCCGATTGCTTGGAAACCATTGAAGAGATTGGTGAAGAGAACCGTGAGTATTTTGAAGAAGCTGGCGGTGAAAAGTTTGGCTTTATTAAATGCTTAAATGACCGGGCGGATCATACCGAGGCTCTAGCGGATGTGATTTTACAGCATACTTTAGGCTGGGTAGAACGCGATGGATTTGAGGCTGAGGCCGATCAACAGCAGCGTGAAATATCAAAACAGAATGCTCAGGCGATGGGTTGTCCGTTTTAGTCTTTATGTGATCAATCCTAAACAGGTTGAATAAGACCTCAACAAAACATCAACTCACAAAAAAGCCCTCTTTATGAGGGCTTTTTTATTCTATTGACTCAATCCACCTAGATCCGAAGTCGCTACATCAAACTGCGTCCGCCCTCTAAGTGTAAAATCGTACCGGTGGTGTAAGGACTGTCCATTAAATAACGCACCGCTTGCCAGACAACCTCTGCTCCAGGTTCAATTCCTAAAGCCGATTGGGCAAGGCGTTTATTTTTATAGTCATCACTATCGCCCTCATTGAACATAATCAAGGCAGGCGCTATATCATTGACCTTAATCTGTGGTGCCAGTTTTTGAGCGAAGCCCTTACTCAAAGTTTGCAATGCCGATTTACTGGCTAAGTAAGCGATATGCCCAGCCGAGACTCGATCCACACTGAAATCCGAAATGGAAATAATGTCTTTTAGTTGACTGTCCGAAGCGTTCAATAAGGGCACTAAAGCCGTATTCAAATAATATGGCGTTTCGACATGTAACTGAAACACCGATTGTAAAACCGTTAAATCCGCTGCGGGGAAGGCATTGAAATCCGGAACCAACGCATCGGGCAACCATAAAGAGGCATTATGAATGACAGCCCGCAAGCTAACCACTTGCGTTTGAATCTTTGCTACCAGGCCTGGTAACTCACTGGTTTTCGTAAAATCTGCGTGGATTGGAATCGCACCCAACGCGGCCAATTCATCAACCTGAGGACGATGGCTGCGATAAGTAAAGACCACGGGATAATCGGTCTGCAGAAGTAGCTGTTTAACCAAGTAATAGCCAATGCGTTGTCCCGCCCCCGTAATCAAGATAGCATTTTCTAATTTACCCACAACCACTCACCTAATTTAGGTACTTTTTAAGCACCTTCTTAAAATCGCGTATTTTTACGAATACGTTTATAAAATTTTTCAATTACTAACAACAAGTTTAATTGATAACATAGCACTACTCAAAGACGAGATGATGACTGTTACATCTGCCATGACCATTGTTCATGGGCTATTGTAACCTGATTAAGTCAATACTGCGAAAGGGCATAAAATCGATGACTGAAGTTTTAAACGCTCTACCCTACCTGATTATTGGCAGCCTACTTGGCGCGACGCTCAATTATTTTCAATTTGGATTTAGTAGTAGCTTTCGAGCATTGATTCTTGAAAAAAACACCCTTGGATTTCGGGCTTTAATCTGGATGCTAGCCCTAGCAATGCTTTTATTTGCCCCGTTATTGGCCATGGAATCCTGGCAAGACCAGACCTTTCAAGGATTTATTAGGTTACTCAGCCTTGCCATTCCGATTGGCGCATTTTTATTCGGCATCGGCATGCAGATTGGGTGCGGTTGCACTTCTGGCACGCTTAATCGAGTTGGGCAACTACAACCCCTTTCAGTCGTCACTTTAGGATTTATGATTGTCGGCGGAACTTTGGCAGCCGCTACCTTTAGTGAATGGAAATCGCTACCGGCTTTGGAGCCTTTTGTTTTTCAACTCAGTTTTGGCTGGTTACCAGGCCTATTCATTCAATTATTACTGTTAATTACCCTCTACATAATCTTAGTGCGTTATGAGCGAAATAAAACAGGACAGGTCAGCCCCCTCTTTATAAAACAAAAACGTTTGCAGGGCTTTCATCCCTTTTTGCTAGCTGGATTAGCGCTTGCGGCACTCAACGCCTCACTGTTGTTTTTTACCGGCAGCCCTTGGTCAATTGCCTCCGTATTTCCATTTTGGGGCAGCCAAATAATCGATTGGCTACAACTGCCTATCGATTGGTATTTCTGGGACTACACCCAAGAAAACACCACCCGCATGAATCAACAATTGTTTGAGCACCCTGTTAGCCTGACCACCTTCGGTGTGATTTTAGGGGCTCTGATTGTTTCGATTGTGCATCCTCGAACTAAAATCAAGGTCTCCTGTAACGGCTTAATGATGAGCATGGCTGGTGGACTCATTATGGGCTTTGGTGCAGTGATGGCATCCGGTTGTAATATTGGCGCCTTCTTCAGTGGTGTGGCATCGGGAAGTTTGCATGGCTGGGTCTGGTTAATCTTCGCTTTCCTGGGCAATATTGTTGGACTAAAAATCAGAAACCGAATTTTGAGATAATGATTGGAATTGACTGGGTTTTAAAACGGCATGATTTTTTTGCTGTCGCTACCTAAACAACTATTGCGGCGTAGCGATTCGTCCCGCCAAAGCCCCTGCTATGATGACAAAGGCTGCAGCAATAAATAGACAGGCTTCCATGCCCGCAATTTGATAGACATAACCCGATAACACCGTTCCCGTTAAACGTCCGCCCGCATTAGCCATATAATAAAAACCGACATCTTTAGAAGCGCCATCAGCATCGGCGTAAGAGACTATAAGGTAAGAATGCACTGCGGAATTGAGGGCGAACAACACGCCGAACAAACCCAAGCCAACCAAAAGAATCCATTGTGGTTCATAAGCCAAGGTTAAGCCCATCATCGCCGGAATGGTGGCCAAGCCAAACGCCAATAACATCGCAGTCTTTGCCGTCGGTAGATTGCCTTTTTTAATCCCCGTAAGTTCCGGCGCACTGGCTTGAATAAAGCCATAAGCGATAATCCAGATTGCCATATACAAACCAATATCGGTGTGTTCCCATTCCAGTACGCTAGCAAGATAGATGGGTAAGGCGACCACAAACCAAACATCGCGTGCGCCAAACAGAAAAAAACGCGCCGCAGACAAACCATTGATTCGCGGACTTTTAGAAAACACTTCAGAAAACTTGGGTTTGTTTTTGGCTTTACCCAATTTCTCATCCAAGAACAGCATAGAGACCAGCAGTGCAATACTCAGCATCCCGGCCATTAAATAGAGCGCATTTTCAAATCCGACGGTTGTCAGTAAAAACGCCCCTAAGAAAAACCCAACGCCTTTTAGTGCATTTTTAGAGCCTGTCAACAAAGTGACCCAGCGATAAAGTTTAGCTTCCGCATCATCCGCTGCTTGAAGCAAGCTTTTGACACTACTTTTGGCGCTCATTTTATTGAGGTCTTTGGCAATACCCGACAAGGCCTGCGCAAGCATGACAAAACCAACGCTCAGCCACTCTGGATTCACCGCTAACATAAGCAAAGCGGTTATCTGCAAAAATAGCCCGAAGTCCATGGTGACTTTAAGTCCTATCCTGGCACCTATCCAACCGCCGAAGAGATTGGTGACAATGCCGAAAAACTCATAAAATAGAAAAAGCATGGCAATTTCTAAGGGGCTATAACCCAACTGATAAAAAAACAGCAAAACCAACATCCGCAAAGCGCCATCGGTCAGGGTAAATGCCCAATAATTAGCGGTGACAATGGCATATTGTTGTACTGCAGTCATTCCAAACACCTCTTTAAAATCCTCAAATAAAAATCCACCAGGCCTGGTAGATTTCATTTGAGTCTTAAATTAAACGTTAAGCTGGTTCAACACCATTGAGTGAACGGTTAAACGGACTTATTCAGTTTACCTACTTTAACAGCAAGTTCCATCATTCTGGCAACATAACCCATCTCGTTATCATACCAGGCAAGCACTTTTAATTGTGTGCCACCGACCACCATAGTGGAAAGCGCATCAATCACCGAAGAGTGTAAATCCCCTTCATAATCGACTGAAACCAATGGACGCGTTTCATAGCCTAAAATATCTTTTAGATAGGTCTGAGAAGCCTGTTTAAATAATTCATTCACCTCTTCGACCGTTACCTCACGCTGCATTTCCAGCACTAAATCCGTCAAGGAAGCATTCATTAAAGGCACGCGTACCGCCAAACCGTTTAACCGACCATTTAATTCAGGAAAAATAGAACCAATCGCTTTCGCTGAACCTGTCGTGGTGGGAATCAGCGATTCAAAGCTTGCTCTCGCTCGACGTAAATCTTTATGTCCATGATCCACCACTTTTTGAGTATTGGTACGATCATGCATCGAGGTAATCATGCCGTGTTTAATGCCTATTTGTTCATGTAAAACCTTAATCACTGGCGCAATGCAGTTGGTAGTGCAAGAAGCAGCCGTAATAATTGAATCTAAACCAGGCTCAAAAATATCATCATTAATCCCCATGACAATATTCTTAACGCCTTCATTCATAGGTGCCGCCACAATCACTTGCTTAATGCCTTGATCTAAATAAGCCTGAAGACTTTCACGGCTTCGAAATTTACCGGTGGCCTCAATCACGACATCCACTTCTAGTGCAGCCCAATCCACAGCTGAAATATCAGTATATTGAGAATAACTCATAGCGTGTTCGCCAATAATGATTTGATCTGCATCTTCATGGGCTTCATGATGCCAACGGCCATGTACCGAATCAAAATTTAAAAGATGAGCCGAGCCATAGGCATCGGTGGCGATTTCATTGATATGCACGAACTCGATTCCCGGCCAGTCATAGGCAACTCTTAACGCCATACGCCCCATACGGCCAAATCCATTAATCGCGACTTTAATCATGTTACCTTCCCCATTTTATCAATATTTTTACTTATAAATTTGCATAGGCGCATATTCTAACGCCTACAGATTACATAAATATGACAAATACATTTATTTACAAAATAAATAATTCTGGGAAATGGTAAAAAGGCACAAACTTCCTAACAGCAACTCTTACCAGAATATTTGAGTAAATCTTCAGAGAGAATTGAATTGCTTTGTGAATAGCTTTGCAAAGCTTGTAAAACAGATTTTGACAGAGCGTTCAGTACCGGACTGACTGAGTAATGCATCCAGACACCCTCTCGCCGTGCACTGACTAGATTCGCTTTACGTAAATAAGCAAGATGCCGAGAGATAACACTTTGCGGCACTTCCAAAACCGTCATCAAATCACACACACAAATTTCATGCTCTGCGTGAATTAACAGGTTTAAAATGCGTAACCTAACGGGCTCCGACAAGGATTTAAACAATAATGCGGTACTTTCTAACTGATTCATAATTAAAAGAAAACTCTATTTTATCGTGTCTTTATTGCTAAACTAGGTAAAAATAACCAGCAGTGCTGTGCAATATAAGAATTTGCTAAACTGTTTACCAATTTTCTATATAATACCTCGTTTTGCAAAATCGCATTCATTAGAGTGAAATCCGGGACCGTTTAAATAAATGAAGAATCGTATGTTTGATGTTGTTATTGTGGGTGGTGGAATTTCAGGCTGTGCCTTAACTTATGTATTGTCTAAATACACCGATGTTAAGTCGATTGCAGTTCTGGAAAAATACGGCTCACTTGCGCCTCTCAACTCAAACGCCCGCGCTAACAGCCAAACGTTGCACTGTGGTGATATTGAAACCAATTATAAGCTTGAAAAAGCCAAATTAGTTAAGCAGCAAGCCAATATGCTAGTCCACTATGCCGACTTGGTTGATAAAAACGACTTTCTATTTAAGTTTCCGAAAATGATTCTAGCGGTCGGTGAAGAGGAATGCGCACGTTTAGAAAAACGTCATGCCGAATTTGCCGAGGACTTCCCTTACATGGAACTCTGGGATGCAAAACGCATTGCCGAAGTCGAACCTGCAGTCGCCTTAATCGATGGCAAACCCCGTCCTGAAAAAATCCTTGCTTGTGGTTGTACCGATGAATACTCAGCGGTGAACTTTGGTAATCTCTCAAAATCTTTCATTAACAGTGCGCGTAATACCAACACTGAATTAAATGTTTCTTTAAGCTCTAAAGTTGAGAAGATTACCCAGTTCGATGACCACTACGAACTACAAACGTCTCAGGGCACATTTATGGCGCGCTTTGTTGTAGTGTCTGCGGGTGCGCACAGTCTATTACTTGCCAACCAACTGGGTCACGGTCTGGACATGTCCGTTTTACCGATGGCAGGCAGCTTCTACTATGTGCCTAAAATGCTAAATGGTAAGGTTTATACTATGCAAAATGACAAGCTACCATTTGCCGCTTTGCACGGAGATCCTGACTTAATCGAATTGGATAAAACCCGCTTAGGGCCTACAGCATTGGTACTGCCAAAATTGGAGCGTTATACCGGTGGTACCTATTGGGATTTCTGGAAGAGTTTAAAGTTAGATGGCAAAGTGATTCGTGTCTTCTGGGATTTGATGAAAGACAGCACTATTCGTAATTATATTTTTAGAAATTTTGCCTTTGAAATCCCTTGGATTCGTAGAAAACTGTTTGCGAAAGATGCGCAAAAAATTATCCCAGGACTAAAAGCAGAAGACTTAGAGTATGCCGCAGGCATTGGTGGCTTACGCCCTCAGGTCATCAATAAAACCAAGATGGTACTACAGCTTGGAGAAGCTAGCATTGTCCCTGAAGGTGAAAACCTCATTTTCAATATGACACCTTCACCCGGTGCGACGACTTGTCTGGGCAATGCTTACCGAGATGCTCAAATCATCTGTGAACGTCTAGGCATTAACATTGATGATGAGTTGCTGTCAAAAGAACTGCTCGATGGCCAAGCCTGTCTCTAAACAGTTATTAATCGACTCTTCCCGAAATCTTACTGACATGCCTCAATTAAACTCCCTTCCCACACACCTCATCACAGGTCTATTGGGGAGTGGGAAAACCACCACACTCAGACAACTCCTGCTACAAAAACCCCCACATGAAAGATGGGGCATCATCATCAATGAATTTGGTGAAGTCGATATTGATGCCGCGACTTTGCAAAGCCAAGATTCTAACGATGCTGTGTTTTCTGTCTCAGGCGGTTGTGTTTGCTGTAGCGCACAACACGGTTTAACCCAAGCGATTAATCAGCTACTCTCTGAATCAATCGAAAATCCAATCAGCCGATTATTTATCGAGCCAACAGGTTTAGGCCATCCTGCTAAAATCATTGACACCCTTACTCAATCTCAGTTTGTAAGACCACTCTCTCTGCAGAAAATTGTCTGCGTTATTACGCCGCAACAACTCACGCCTTTGCGTTGGCAAAAGTCGGCTGTCATGCGTGATTTAGTTACACTCGCAGATATTATCCTACTTAATAAAACCGATTTAAGCAGTGTCGATGAAGCCCATATCGGACTCGAACTTCTGCAGAACTGCTATCCACCCAAAACACAGATAAAACTAAGCCAACAAGGCAGCATTCCTTTGACAGACATCCTCGGTCCAAAGCTGAGTAACAGCTGCAAAAATCGGAACAACTTTACCATTTTAAGTTCTTTGGAAGGCTTTACCCATCACCGAAATCAAACCGCACACACTTCAAAAGCAGTTGAATCTTCTCTACCAGGCGTCAATCAGTGTTTAGTACAGATTGCATCGGATACGACTGATTTAACGTCCATTGGTTGGATTTTCCATCCAAAAATTCAATTTAATCGTATTCAACTCAAAACTTTTTTTGCAACCATGGCACCTGTTTTAGTACGTGCCAAAGGCATCCTAAAAACCGGTAATGAATGGCAACTTGTCAACTGGAGTGATGAAACACTCAGTTTTGAAGACATTGCCTGGCGCCAGGATAGTCGACTAGAATTACTCTTCAGCGACTCAATAAATAACAATCTCGAATCCCTTAAAGATCATAAGGGCATTGAAAATCAACTACTTAGCTGTATTAGCAAAACTTAGTAATCTACCCTTATAAAAAAACAATCGTGAGTAATACCCCACCTTTTAGGTCAATTATTTGCTAAAATCCTGCGTTACTTTTTAATCTACCGTGTGTAGCCTTAAATTAGGCGCTATTGCCCAATTTGAATTTAATCGAACTCACACCTACCGAAGGAAATTGCATGACCAAGCACATGCCCGACATCGCGTGCCAACCGCACCAAGCCCCTCAAGGGAAACTCAACTGGGTAGGAATGAGCGGAATTGAACTGCCCATTTTGGTTCAACAAGGTTTAGATCCTAAAAATAGCGTTCGTTTATCTTCTAAGGCTCAAGCCTACGTGAGCCTAGACGACCCTATGAGTAAAGGCATCCACATGTCTCGCTTATATCTCATATTGGATCAAATGGGCACTCAAGAGAACTTAACGCCAAACCGCATTAAAGTCATTCTTGAAGCTTTCATAGAGTCACATCAAGACCTAAGTAACCAAGCGTTCGTTGAATTCAAATTTGATTATTATGAGCGTCGCCAGTCACTCAAAAGTGACAACAGTGGTTGGAAACATTACCCAACCACCATTCGTGGTGAAATTCGCCAAGGTAAGTTTGAGTGTGAAGTATCGATTGAAATTCCATACTCATCAACCTGCCCATGCTCTGCTGCTTTGTCACGCCAACTGATTCAGGAAGCCTTTGAAAAACAGTTTAATGAACAAGCTGAAAAAGGTCTGGATTATCAAACAGTGATCGATTGGTTAGGCACGCCGGAAGGCATCAATGCAACGCCTCACAGCCAGCGCTCTTATGCGCAGGTTAAGGTTAAGGTTGTTGAATCTGATCAGCTTGAAATTTCAACTTTAATCAACCAGCTTGAAGATGCGGTACAAACCCCGGTTCAGGCGGTCGTTAAGCGTGAAGATGAGCAAGAGTTTGCGCGTTTAAATGCGTCAAACTTAATGTTCTGTGAGGACGCTAGCCGACGTGTGCAAAGTAAACTCGACGAGTGTCCTGAGTACAGCGATTATTGGGTACGTGTTAACCACTTAGAAAGCCTGCATCCACATGATGCCGTTGCCATTGTCACCAAAGGCATTGAAAATGGTTATATTGATGAACCTAATCTAATGGACCCTATGTAAGCCATACAGGTCCATACTCTACCAAAGCCGATTTAAGTTCCTCTTAAATCGGCTTTTTTGTTTCTGAAAATTAAAACCTACCAGGCCTGGTAACGTTTAATCAACACATTTGACCGACTTAAAATCTGGGTATTTTGATGACTCTTGATTCAATCTTTAGTCCAGAAAAGCAAAAACCGCCAAAAGGCGGTTAGTATTTTGAAAAGTAAAAGCCTGAAATCAGAAAGCGCCACCTAAGATTTCTTTGTAGACATGTCTTGCATTATTGGTTGCGGCCTGTGCAAAGACAGGGCGGTCTTTATACATTGACTGATCAATGTTCATTGCATCCTCTACCGTACCACCTGCATCTACTACTTTCTGAACTTCAGTATGCAAATAAACAAGATAATCGTACATTTGGCGCTTAGCCGTCGCCATATCTGTTGGCGTACCATGTCCGGGAATGACCGTGGTGTCAGCTGGAATAGTATCCATCATTTTTTTGTAAGATTCTTGCCAAGCATAGGAATTGGTATAACCAAAGAATACCGGCATACGTTCATTAAAACCTAAGTCTCCCGTTAAGATGACTTTACGTGAAGGCACATAGGCACTAGTAGAAGCTGGCGTATGCCCTGGACCAAAGTCTTGCAAAATAACGGTTTCTCCACCGCCAACATCAATGGTCATCGGACCATCAAAGGTCGTGAATTTTTCGGTCACATTACGAGCAGAACTGGTGATGTTTTTTCCGACTCGTTCAGACCACTCCGCTTTAATTGAATCAAACCCTGCATTGTACTCATCATTTGCCATGGTACTAGAATAGAGATTTTTAACTCCAATATCTGCCCAATAACTTGCTCCTAAATAAGCGTGTCCTTGACTATTCTCTACCGCAAGCCACTTGACCGGCTTATCAGTAACCTGCTTAATTTGCTGATGTAATGAAAACGCTAAAGCCGTATTTGCACCAGCATTAAAGACAAAAACACCATCTTCGAAAACCATAAACGAGAGGTTATTATTTAACCCAAAGTTCGCTGGCGTATGCCAAATCATACTCCCCACAACGGTATAAACACCGTCAGTGACTTTGACCGCTTTTGGAATTGACAATGCTTCACCAATATAACCGACTTTTCGTTCTGTCTTAAGAACATCATCTGCATACGCATTTGCAGCATCCGTTAACACATTGCTATAAGTCTGCACCTCTTGCGCGTAGGCCTTAAAACCTTGTATATAAGGGTCTTCTGAAGCATTGCTGGATGCCATAGCGGATGTGTTTAAAAACCCCATCAGCAGCACGAGTTTAGAAAGAGAAAACGCCATTGTTTTTGTATTCATAGAAAACCCTCAAAGTGAAATTTTAAGACTCATTAGAACTAATCAAAACTTATTACAGTTTATTAAGCATAAGCAGTAATTATAACCACAGTATTGTTATTTACTCATCATACCATTATTAATCCTAATGGATTATCACTAAGTTCTATCCAGGACGTTAGAATTTTTATGCTCATAGACATCAAAGATGGTAATCGCCATCGCGGCAATCACGGGGCCGAAAAATAGTCCAATTACGCCAAAGTGAATCAAGCCGGCAAAAGTCGACAAAACCGTTAATAAGGTATGGTTCGCGACCGATAAACCTTGCCCCGCCTGACCAAGTCCCTTAGTGAGTTTGGTAATGATGATCGGACGCATAATATTATCAATCACAAAACCGGTAATCACCACACCCCAGAAGCTAATGACCAATGCCATGACATAATCCCCTTGGACTAGGGCATATACTACAATCGGAATCCAAACCAGTGCTGCGCCGACAATCGGAATAAACGACGTTACCGCAATTGCCATCCCGATAAACAGTCCAGGCAACCCTAAGACCCATGACACTAACGCAAAAGAGACTCCTTGTAATATGGCAATACCAACAACACTCAAGGTCAACACCGTCGATAAACTGGCGAAGCGTTGCATAATCATACGGTCATAACGATTTTCTAAAGGCGATAAAATCGCAATGTGTTTAGCAATTGTGTCGCCATCCCTATAAAAGAAAAACAGGGCAAAAATTGAGAGTCCGATGAAGGCAACGAAAGAAGAGGTGGTGCCAACAATACCTTCCAATAAAAACACGGTCGTTTGCTGTACAAAGGCGATAATTTTGGCCGAGTTGGCTTTAATTTGCTCTAAGGCACCAGCCTGAGCCGCTTCGCTAACCGGTAAGTAAGCCAATAAGGCTTGGTTTAATTTTGCCAAACTCTCTGAGTTCTGAGCATTAATCCAAGTTTGCGCCTCGCCATACAGCTGCCCAACTTGCATACTGACTTCAATCAGCAAATAGGTCACCGGCGCAATAACGCCGACAAATACGATCATACTCATGACTGATGCGGCGAGTGTCTCTGAGTTATTACAGTGAGGTAATAGTTGCAGATAGAGTCGGTAACTTGCGGTGGCTAAAATCATCGCAAAAAATAGCGCTTCCAAAAATGGAGTAAATAACCAAATCAATCCTGCCAATGCCAATAGCAGTAAAATGATTAAAAAACCTTCCTCATAAGGGCGTTTGTCACGCATAATAAAACCTCAAAGATAACCAAATTAAATTAATATAAAACAGTTTCTAGTACGGCGTTGAAAGTCGAAAAACTTCAGCAAAACTTACCGTTCAGAACCGATAGATGAGTTTACCTTAATATGAATACCGATATTGCAGAAGTCATCATCCGCCCAGAAGGCTCCCTTCAAATTTTATCTTATCAAGAAGCTCGCCAGCTTTGCGATGCCTCTGACCAAGGCCTTAATGACCTCCTCAAACAGTGTGCATTGGCGGTACTCAACACAGGGGTACAAGAAGATGACGGCTTAGAGTTACTTGTAAAATACGCTAGCTTTTCCATTAACGTAGCCGTTAAGGGGCGCGGGGTACAATTGATTATCAAAAATGCACCCCGCCATGCCTTTGTCGACAATCAACTTATTGTCGGTATTCGAGAACACCTGTTTGCAGTGATTCGTGACTTAATCTATTCACGAAATGAAATCATGGAGAACCCACAATTTAAGCTAGACAACTCCCATGGCATCACCAATGCAATTTTTCACATCGCACGCAATGCACAGTTAATGCGTCCCAACACCCTACCGAACATAGTGGTCTGCTGGGGTGGCCACTCTATTTCAGAAGCGGAATATAAATACAGCAAACACCTCGGCTATGAATTGGGGTTGCGTAACTTAGATATTTGCACGGGTTGTGGCCCTGGCGTAATGAAAGCGCCTATGAAAGGCGCGGTGGTCGGCCATGGTAAGCAACGCTATAAAGAGGGACGCTATATCGGCATTTCTGAGCCAGGTATTATTGCAGCTGAAGCCCCGAATGCGATTGTGAATGAGCTCTGCATTCTCCCAGATATTGAAAAGCGACTGGAAGCTTTTGTACGCTTAGGCCATGCTATTGTTATCTTTCCTGGCGGCCCCGGCACCATGGAGGAGTTACTCTATTTATTGAGTATTCTGCTACATCCCCAAAACAAAGGTTTACCACTACCGGTCATTCTCACTGGAAATGGGGGTAGTCAGGCATATTTTGATTCAATTATACACTTCATCAAAATCACACTGGGTACGGAAGCGATTGACCTATTAGAGGTGATAATTAATCGGCCTAGGGATGTTGCCACACACATGAAAGAGTACATGGAAGTCATTCGTCAAGACCGTAAAAACAGCAGTGACGCTTATTACTACAACTGGCGAATCACCCTAGAATGGGATCAACAACAACCATTTATACCGAACCATGAAAATATGGCGCAACTCAACTTAAACAGAGATCAGGCTCCACATATCCTTGCTAGCCAGCTCAGAAAGGCCTTTTCAGGCATTGTTGCCGGTAATGTTAAAGCCGATGGCATACTCGAAATCAAAAAACATGGCCCTTTTGAATTAAACGGTGATCCAGAAATCATGGCCGCAATGGATGACTTATTACAAAGTTTTGTCGAACAAAAACGCATGAAAATTGACGCAAGCACGTATAATCCTTGTTATAAGATAAATCGTCGCTAACCAAGCTGCCAGGCCTGGTCAAAAACAGCCTGATAAAGCCCATAACGCACAACAGAGATTCGCATGACATTTGAAGAATTTGACCTAGATGACGTACTATTACGCGCCATCAGAAAGCAGTCGTACAATAAGCCAACCCCCATTCAAGAGGCAGCTATCCCGTTAATGCTCGATCGCAAAGATGTATTAGCGGGCGCCGCTACTGGAACGGGTAAAACGGCGGCGTTTGTATTGCCGGCACTGCAATATTTATTGGATGAGCCTAAACACTCAAGTAGACATCCACGTATTTTAATATTGTCACCTACCCGTGAGTTGGCCTTTCAAATTCATAAGGTTGTCAAAAACCTAGGTTCTTATTGCAATTTCCCATCGGTGATTATCACCGGTGGCTTTAAGCTTAGTGTACAAATCGATGTATTAACCCGAGCTTGTGATATTTTGATTGCGACCCCAGGACGTTTAGCGAAACTCATCGAAGAAGATGCCGTCACCCTCTCTTATATTGAGATGGTGATTATCGATGAAGCTGACCGTATGTTAGATATGGGACAAGGCCCCGTGGTTCGCGCCCTTTTGGATGCGATTCCGAGCGACTTCCAAGCGGGACTTTTCTCTGCGACCTTAGCGGGAACAGGTATTGAACAATTTGCTGAGGACATCTTGGATGAGCCAGAAATTGTGCAAATGGATGCCCCAAACACCAAATCAGAGCAGATTCAGCAGCTGGTTTATTTAGCCAATGACAAAGCACATAAAGATGCATTGCTAAAAAATATTTTAAAAGATGCCAGCTGTCAGAGTGCGATTGTCTTCTGTAATAAGAAGGAAAAAGCCATTGAAGTCACTGACTGGCTGCAATCGCAAAATATTTCAGCGCAGGTCCTGCATGGCGACTTTACCCAAGCGACCCGCCTGGACAAAATGAACAAGTTCAAAGCCAACAAGATTAAAGTATTGGTGGCCACCGATGTCGCGGCACGTGGTTTAGATATGTTGAAAATCACCCACGTCATTAACTACGACATGCCTTTCCGTGGCGACATGTACATTCACCGTATCGGCCGAACGGGTCGCGCACAACAAGTTGGTATCGCCATCAACCTAGTTGAACGTCACGATCTAAAACATCTAGAGCGTATCGAATACCACTTAGACCAAAAGCTACCAATTGAGAAGATTGCGGGATTAGAACCGACTTTCACCATCAAAGAGATGGAGAAGAAAGCGGCTAAAAAGAAAAGGCCTAAAAAGGCGCCTGCCAAAAAACCTAAAAAAGCTAAGCGATAATGTCTTGAATTCGTAAATTCGAAAGAATTCACCACGAAAGCAATAAAACACGAAGTTTAAAAGACTTTGTGTTTTAGAAACAGACCCTTTCGTAAACCTACCAGGCCTGGTAAAACCCTTCTACACTCTCTTCAGAACAACGCCCCTTTCCCCACAAAAAAACTTCAAGCCTTCGTGGTTCAGTCTTTAGCCCTGTAACACTAAAACCACTATTCAATCGGTTTAGGCATAGTCGATAGATGATCGAAATAATGGTGTGCTAAAGCGATGACGGCAAGCACTGGAATAAACAAGCCTAATAGCGGCATGGTACTCAGCAAGAACAAACTGCCTAAACTTAGCGTTGGCGTCCAGTTACCGAACCCTTTAACCTCGTTAAACATCGATTCCGGCAAAATCACTTGGCCGACATCCAATACCAGTGAGTATCTAAAAAACATAAAACCAAGCAGCCAAAACCAAACGATATTGACGAGGGGAATAAACATCATTGGAATGGTCAATAAAAACAAGAGTAACAACAGTAAACCATATTTAAGCATCTTCCAAAGCATGCCTAAAGTTGATCCATGTCCTACATAGTCCACATTAGGATAATGCTTATCATGAATGGCTTTGACCAAGCTATCCGTCATAAAGCCGGTAATAATCATGGCAAATAAAAGAATCAAGTAACTCCCCAATAAGAATGCCAGAACGCCCGCAACAATTGCCATAACGGTAGTCACAACCCAAAGTAATATCGCGCCGATAAAAGGCACTGCGCCAATGCTTTGCTCTGCTTGTTCTGTCCAGGTACTCACCTCAGAAACCATAGGATTCTGAGTAATAAAGTCACTGACTAGAAAGATGCCAAATAGACCATACCCCATTATAGAGACCAAAATAATCGAGGCGACAAAGGGGATAAATAAACGCCAAATAATCGCTGGCTCTTTTAAATCTGAGAGTGTTTTGAATAATAAATCTAGCATCGTTTTCTCTATGTCTTAATTAAAAAAACCGATAAAATCGGTTTTTTAGGGGCAACTGAGTTAGATAATACTGAACTTTCTCAGCATTACTTAATCCAAATAGACTTCACATTGGTAAACTCACGAATCCCCTGTGAAGAAAGTTCACGGCCATAACCCGAGTTTTTAACGCCACCAAATGGCATTCTTGGATCTGAGAAACTGATATTATTAATGAAGGTTGCACCTGACTCCATACCACGCGCCATAGTCTCTGCCGTGGATAAATCGTCACTCCAAATACAACCCCCTAAACCATAGTTGATAGAATTGGCAATACCCAGAGCATGTGCTGGCTCTGTGGCTTTAATGACAATCGCCACAGGCCCGAAAAACTCCTCATGGTACGCTGGCATATTGCTAGAGACATTGGTCAAGATCGTTGGCGCGTAATAGCAGCCTGGACGATCTAACTGATAGCCACCCGTAACAATCACCGCCCCCAAATCGACAGACTCCATGACCTGCTCATGTAACTCATCTAACAAATCTTGACGTGCCATAGGCGCTAAGGTGGTTGCCGGATCCATAGGGTCTCCGGCAATAAATTTGTCTTCAATCGCCGTTTTAAACAATTCAATAAAAGCATCGGCCTGAACATGATCCACAATGAAACGTTTTGCAGCGATACAACTTTGCCCCATATTTTGGAAGCGGCCTTTAACCGCCCCTTCAACCGCTTTTTTCATATCGGCATTTTCGAGAACAATAAAGGCATCTGAACCACCTAGTTCTAACACTGTCTTCTTCAATTCTGAACCGGCGATGCTGGCGACTTTTCGTCCTGCGTTTTCGCTACCCGTTAAAGTCACGGCACGCACTGCGGGGTGGCGAATCACGCTTTCAACCATCTCTGAGCCAATCATTAAGGTGGTAAAGATATAGTCCGGGAAACCGGCCTTTCTAAAGACTTCTTCCATCGCCAAAGCGCATTGAGGCACATTAGAGGCATGTTTTAAAACAGCGATATTACCCGCCACTAGCGCGGGCGCGGCAAAACGGAACACTTGCCAAAAAGGATAGTTCCACGGCATGACCGCTAAAACCACCCCCAAAGGCTGGTAATTGATATAACTACGACTGGCATCGGTTTCAACCACTTCATCCTGTAAATACTGCGGGCCGTTTTCAGCATAATACTCACAGACCATTGCGCATTTTTCAATCTCAGCTTCCGCTTCGGCAAAAGTTTTACCCATCTCTAGGGTAATCAATTCAGCTAATAATTCACTATCATCACGCAGTACATCAGCAACACGCCTTATCATCAAACAGCGATCTTCCATCGGCGTAAGTTTTGCCCAGTCATCAAACATATAACCAGCTTGAGTCACCACATCATCTAGAACCTCTTGATCCCATGTTTCAAATGTGCCTAATAATTTGCCAGTGGCAGGATTGATCGATTGCATAGCCATAAAGCGTTCCTTGTGCAGTAAATTATCATTGGTTGCAGTAGATTAACCGCAACGAAAAAAGTCTATTATAAACAAATCCTACGAACCAATTGCTTGTTGTGCCCAAGCATTGGCAGCCATATAACGATTGCCAATATCACTAATTCCCAACGTTTCATAGTGCAAATCAGTCATTTCGATATTCGCTTGCTCCATGGAAACCAAAACTTTCAGCACACCGCCCATAGAACCAGATTTATCCACTAAAGCGGATCGAATCTCTTTTGATAGAGGCAATTCACTGACAATTTCATCGATGGGTATTTTAAAAAACGCACCCAAATTAGAAAATAGACCTACTAGGAAGTAACTGTCTTTATCATGAACATGCCCGGCAGCCTCTGCAACCAACTCACAAAATTTAGCACGCATCAGAGACGTCGTTAATAACTCTTGTGGGACATCTTCCATGCTAGATAACATGAGCATATTCACCCAAAACTTTAAGCGCTTAAGTCCCATGTATTTCAAAGCATCAGCGACACTTTCAACGCGTACTGGAATCATCGTCGCGGGATTATTAATAGCAACCAATAGCTTATGACTGAGTGAAACATCCTGACCGACAATGTTGGACAGGTCATGAAAATCTGTTGCGGGATCATTCACCTTAGCCAATAGTTGAAGTAACGTCAGCTTATTGCCTGATAACTTCCGACCGTTGATAATAACAGGGTTGGTGAAAAAATAGCCCTGAAAATAATCGAAACCTAACTTCTTTAGGTAGTGAAACATCTCTTCCGTTTCGACCTTATCAGCAATGACCTTAACCCCTTTATCATGAAGCTCTTCGATCATTCTTTTCAGTTTCAACTCGGTATGACGCTCTATATCAATTTTGACATAATCACTAATGCTCGCAAGTTTGACGCTCGACTCATCATCAATAAAGTCTTCTAATGCAATTTTCGCTCCCCCTGCCTTCAGATCTTTAAGGTTGCGCAATACATTGAGGTCTTTAGAGACATCATTCGGGATTTCTAAAACGATGTGATGATTATCATCAAAAGTAGGAAGTAAGTCGTTATTAATCAATGCCTTAGGCAGGTGAAGCATCACTGTATGGTTACCGACAATGGATTGAAAGCCAATCTTTTCTTCGGTGTTTTTAATCAACGCTTGCGTGGTTTCAACCATATTATTGTTCGGGTTAAGACCATAATGAAATTGCAACTCATACGCAAACACATTCATATCAGTATCTAAAATCGGTTGCCTACCAATAAACACTTCAGACATTTTGAATTCCTATTTTAATATTTGGATCCTGCGATTCTCACCGTACAGGTTTTATATAGATGAACAAACTCTACGCTTAATTACCATCCGTTTCAATAAAAACCCCTGCCTCTTAACAACAAAAACCCACTTACCAGGCCTGTCTACTCATTTTTAACGATTAAACAAAATACGTTTTCCAGGTGTAAAATCAGCAAATCCTCCCTGATGGTATTTGAGTTCACCCGAAACGATGGTGCTGATAACACTCGATTTAAAGGTATGACCTTCCCATGGCGACCACTGGCACTTATACAAGTTATGTGCTTTATCATCGATATGTGGCTTGTTCATATCGACCAATATCAAATCTGCCCAATAGCCTTCTCGAATATAGCCACGGTCTTCAATTTGGTAACGAATCGCAACATTATGTGCCGTCTTTTGCACAATAGTTTCGATATCGAATACCCCGTCATGCACCATGTCCAAAAGAGCCGGCATAGATTGCTGAACCTGAGGCAGTCCCGCAGGTGCACTGAAATAAGGATTGTTTTTTTCAGACTCGCTGTGGGGCGCATGATCCGTGGCGATAATATCGATACGTCCGTCTCTTACCGCTTGGCGAATCGCATCACGATCAGACTGTTTTTTAATCGCTGGATTACATTTGATATAGTGGCCTTTGGTTGCGTAATCATCTTCGGTAAACCACAAGTGATGCACACAGGCTTCGGCAGTAATTTTCTTGCCCTCTACCGGACCTGGTTCAAACAGTTCCATCTCTTCTGCCGTCGTTAAATGCAAAATATGCAAATCAGCACCGGTTTCTTTGGCTAGCTGCACTGCAAAAGAGGACGACTTATAACAGGCTTCACGACAGCGAATGTTAGGATGTTCAAAAGCGGGTATATCTTCACCATACTTTGCACGGTATATTTCTTCCTGAGCAATTATCATCGGTGTATCTTCGCAATGCGTGGTAATCAGCGTTGGACTATGGGTGAAAATATCACGCAAAGCCTGCTCACGATCAACCAACATATTGCCGGTTGAAGCGCCCATGAAAATCTTAACGCCACAGACATTGCGAGGATTCACTTTCTTAAGTTCGTCTAAATTGTCATTGGTCGCACCAAAGTAAAAAGAGTAATTACTCCACGCCTTCTCAGCACCAATTTGATATTTAGCTTCTAGATTTTCAATGGTGGTGGTCGTTGGCTTAACATTAGGCATATCCATAAAGGTGGTCGTACCACCCGCAATGGCCGCTTTAGATTCCGTGGCAATATCTCCCTTGGCAGTCAAGCCTGGATCTCTAAAATGCACTTGATCATCAATCATGCCGGGTAATAACATTAAACCTTCAGCATCAATCACTTGATCGACTTCCGCCACAATATGGTCTGCAATCTCAACGATTCTGCCATCTTTTACCAGAACATCACCAACCCATTGTTGGCCTTCATTGACAATCGTTGCTTGCGCAATAAGAATGCTACGGGGATTCGCTATCATGGTATATTTCCTTTCATCGTTGGATAATGCATTTTGTCGCTAATAACCTGGTATTCTATCCTGAAACAAGCCAAGTTTTATCATGTTTTGTGCGTATTTCAATTATCTCAAAGATAATCTATGGTAAGCAGCATTAAAATCGCAATAGATAAAAAATTAGAGAAAATGTTTCGGATTGATACAGATTTTAGGCTCCTTAAAAATTTCAGTGTAAGTCTCTGCCGCCTTAAGAATATTAATAAATCTTTCTCAACAGCATTGAACACCCTTATTGTCAGTCTATTTATGCTTACAGCATCTTGTTCGACAAATTCGTCAGCTCAAGCTTTACCTACCTGCGTACATATCGCCTCTTATGCGCCGGGATACTCATGGCAAGATGAAATTGATCGCAGTATACAAAAGCAACTCAAACAGACCTGTCAGTTAACCACCTTTTATATGGACAGTAAAAAAGTTACCGAAGAAAAACCTTTACAAGCGCTAGGGCTCGAAGCCAAACGATTTATTGAGCAACGCGCTCCCGAAGTCGTCATCGTCTCGGATGACAATGCGGTTAAATATGTCTTACAAGCGCATTTCCGCAACCATTCCCTGCCCTTTGTTTTTTGCGGAATCAACAATCGCGCCAAAAGCTATGGGCTGCCATACTCCAATACGACCGGCATGACAGAAGTCTCACCGATACGGCAAGCATATAACCTATTTTTTAATCTCAACTCAGGCCAAACTCATATCGCCTACCTTGGTACTCACGGAAAAACTGTCTCAAAAAACATTGAGGAGTTTCACCGTTTTGCCAAAGAAACCGGGACTAAAAGCTCAACCTATCGAACGCATAATCAAACGGACTGGAGAACCATTTATAAACAACTTCAAGAAGATCCCGATGTGCAGCTGATTATTCTGGATGGCTATCAAACATTGCCAGAATGGAATCATCAACTCAACTTGAAGTGGGTCAAACAACATTCACAAAAACCTAGTTTAACCATGACCACCAGCATGATGCCATACGCCAGCCTCGGCCTTCTAAAGTCTGCTGATGAACAAGGCTGGTGGGCTGGACTGGCTGCCAAATCGATTTTAAATGGCACGCCTGTCAACCGAATCGCAACGGTGCCAAATAAAAAATTTCAACTCTGGATTAATCCAAACTTATCTATTCTGGCTAAACAGAAAATTCCTGTGCACATAGAGTCGCAAGCCATCATTTACAGCGAGCCGCTTTAACCTTGAACCCCTTACTCGTACAACGACAGGCAATGCGAATATCCGGTCAACAAATGCTCTTTTCATTAGGCGGAGCCATTCTTTGCATTGTTGTTGCGCTCGGCTGGCAAGCCTATCAACAATATCAGTCAGCAGAAATGGTTTTTGAAAGTCAATTGGCAAGCTTTATACAGCAACATGCGCTCAACACCAAACGCTCTGACACCCTCCTAAACGCTTTATCACAACACTATGCCTCAGAACCCATTAAATCAGATGAGAAATATGGAAATTTTGCTCAAGGCTTGCATGAAAACTCACAGCAGATTTATGCCATAGGGATTGCCCACCTGCTCTCCACGACACAAATCCCCCTATTTGAGTTTGATAGACATTCCCAAGGCTATGAATCCTTCAAGATTGAAGCGAAACAAGCTTTTATACAAGAAACCACGGCCGCTTCTGACCAGCACTTAGCGATCAGTGTCATCACACCACTGACACCAGAGCGCTCTATCTATTTAGGGGAAGACCTCTTCAGCATGCCTGATATAGAGGCCAAATTTCAGTCAAATACGGCCACCAACCAGATCTTTACAGAGACGGTGCAATCCGCTTGGAACGGTGAAATTATTTCCCTCGCCTTTAAACCTGTCTATTTAAGTGACCCAAAAAGCTTAAATGCCGCAGAACGCCACAAACAGGTTAAGGGCGTAGCGCTTATCATCATCCCTACTGAAAAACTATTCCTGGAACAGCTACAACAGCTTTTTCCAAATCAAAATATGACCATAAAAATGGTTTTACAATCAGGCACACAAACCTATTCAAAAACCTTGGTGCAATGGACTCACCAAAACAGTACGTTATGGCCTTCTAGATTTTCTGCCACCCTTAACCCTCCTGAATTCAGCCAAAATGGCAAACTTTTGATTGAACAACAATGGGATTTTACCGAGCTTAATCTCTGGCAACTAGTCGTCAGCGGACTGTTTACGCTACTTATCTATAGTTTTCTCGTCACTGCTTTAGCATTAACCTTACGCTATACCAGAAACCTACAGCAAGCCCAAAACCGTTTGGCACAGATCATTACCACCTCGCAAGATGCTGTAATTGTCACCAATAAAAACGGCTACGTTCAAGTGTGGAACCCTGAAGCCAGTAATCTATTTGGCTACAGGGAAGCACAAGCTTTAGGTCAATGTATTGTCTGTTTGATTTTTGAAAACCCGGACCAGCTCAATCCTAAAATCGCCAAACAAGAACAAGCCCTGATCGACATCTTTTTGGGTTCGATTGACCTGCAACGCCAAATAGGAAAATCCAATCGGAAAGAGGTCAATTTACGCCACCATTCAGGAGAAAACATTATTGCTGAAGTTGCCACTTCCATTCTTGACCTGCATGATGACATGGAAATAAGCCTCTTTATCAAGGATATTACCCACCAACGCCGTACCGAAGCTGAAATCAAGCAACTCGCTTATTTTGACTCTCTTACCGGCCTGCAAAACCGCACTTACTTTAAAAAACAGCTCGAAGACATTATCAGCGACAAAAGATTGGATAAGTTTTCGCTCATATTCTTAGATCTAGACGGCTTTAAACAAGTCAATGATAGCTTAGGCCACGGAATTGGAGATGAGCTCTTAAAAGTCATTTCAAGCCGAATTACCCATACCATTCGAGAACTGGAACCTGATGCTCATATCTGTCGATTTGGCGGTGACGAGTTTGTACTTATGCTTGGCAACATGAACAAGTACACCACCGCTCAGGTTTCAAAATGGATATTAGAGCAGATTGAGAAAATCGTTAAAATTAATGACGACGAATTACAAGTTTCAGCCAGTCTCGGTATTGCTTTCTACCCCCAGCATGGTAAAGACGTAGACACCTTGTTACGCCATGCCGATACTGCCATGTATCAGTCTAAAGCTTCGGGTAAAAATACCTTCTCTGTCTATAATGATGCCATGGAAGAACACCTTTCCAAACGCCTATTAATGGAAAAACATCTTAGACATGCCGTCAGACTCAATGAATTCTCACTGGTGTACCAACCGAAGATTCATTTAGCCACCGGCAAGGTGGTCGGGGTTGAGGCGCTCATACGATGGAAAAACCCTATACTAGGCCATGTCATGCCCGATGAATTCATTGGCATTGCCGAAGAAAGCAGTCTGATTATTACCATTGGTAACTGGGTAGCACAAACCAGCATTACCCAATTAAAAAACTGGCAAGGTACGCCTTATGAGGATTTACATGTCGCAATTAATGTCAGCGGCGTGCAACTTGAACACCCTCATTTTTTGGAAACCGTTCGCCAGATGATGATGATGGCCAACTTACGCAGTGCACTCCTGGAAATAGAGTTGACCGAACGCACCGTTATGAGCAATGCAGAAGAGAACATTGCTCGTTTTAACGAGATCCGCGCCGAAGGCTTTGGACTCTCAGTAGATGACTTTGGCACTGGCTACTCTTCTTTAAGTTATCTAAAGAAATTCCCATTAAACATCTTAAAAATTGACAAAAGCTTTGTCGATGGCCTGCCCGACGATGATGAAGATATCAGTATCAGTACCGCCATTTTAAACTTGTCGCACAACCTAAAAATGAAAGTGGTCGCCGAAGGCGTGGAAACCGAAGAGCAGCTGATGTTCTTAAAAAAACTACAGTGTGATATGGCACAAGGCTATTTTATCAGCCGCCCACTGCCCATCCATGAACTTGAGTTATGGCTAACGAAGCATCAAAATGGGTTCTACCAAACCTCTGACAAAAGAGCGAAACTAGCAGATGATTAATCCATTCAAATGGTTGTTGATTGGACTGGTACGATTTTACCAGTTATTCATTAGCCCGATCCTAGGCCCGAGGTGTCGCTTTTACCCGAGCTGCTCGCATTACACCATTGACGCCTTAAATCAGCATGGCGTGCTCTGTGGTGGGTGGCTGGCCATTAAACGTATCTTTCGCTGTCACCCAGGGAATCCCGGCGGAGTTGACCCGGTACCGAGCTGTGGCTGTCAATCATCCAAAACCTGTCAAGAACCCTTAGATATTGAAGATGAAATCGAAGCAGAGCCAGAAACCAAACAAGATCCAGAAAACAAGCCAACTGACACAATAAAGACGGCTCCTTCTATACCAACAGCCAACAATAGACCATAACAACAGAGTAAACAATTCAATTTCTATTAACTTACCAGGCCTGGTCAACTTCATTTTTTGTAATTTTAACGCCAAATTTGAATGCACTGTCATCTAAAATTAATATAGCAATCCTGATTTACATAGCAATAATCGGCTAAAATAGATTAGATTTATACATTCATTATTACCACACCGACTCAATTCAGGAACCTACATGTCTGCTACCTCTGCAAATGACAACTTAGCGAATTCAGCTAACTTAGACTCTCAAAACTACCCGCGTTTCATCAACCGAGAGCAGAGTCTGTTAGAGTTTAACCGTCGTGTATTGGCACAAGCCAAAAATCCTGACATTCCGTTATTGGAACGCCTGAAGTACTTATGTATTTCCAGTAGCAATATGGATGAGTTCTTTGAAGTGCGCTTGGCCAGTTTGAATGAGTTAAAAGAGGATCCTAGCGCCTTAACACAACCCGATGGTCAAGACCCTAAAACGGTCATTGAGTGCTTGTCTAAAACTGCGCATGAAATCGTTGAAGATCAATACCTCACTTTAAACCACCTGCTGATGCCCGCTTTGGAAAAAGAGCAGATTCGTTTTCTGCGTCGTAACCACTGGACGGAACAACACAAAGCCTGGTTGACCAATTATTTTATCGAATCGCTACAACCGGTTTTGAGTGCAGTGGGACTCGATCCTTCACATCCGTTTCCTAAAGTCTTAAATAAAAGTTTAAATTTCATTGTTTCTTTAGAAGGTAAGGATGCCTTTGGGCGCTCTAATGGTCTGGCCATTGTGCCTGTGCCGCGCTCTCTACCTCGTATAATCAAGCTGCCGGAAGATGCGACCGAAGGTCAAGATGACTTTGTTTTTCTCTCCTCTATTTTACATGCCAATGTCTCGCGTCTATTCCCTGGCATGACCGTTACCGGCTGCTATCAATTTCGAGTGACGCGTAATACCAATCTCTTTATTGACGAAGAGGAGATTGACGATATTTTGAGCGCCTTGCAAGGTGAACTTTCAGGTCGCCAATATGGCGGAGCGATTCGTTTAGAGGTAGCGGATAATTGCCCAAGAAATATGGTGGATTATCTATTAGACCGTTTCAATCTGAATGAGGCTGCGCTTTACCAAGTGAATGGCCCCGTTAACTTGCACCGCTTGAATGCCGTGCCTGACATGGTAAATCGAGCAGATTTATCCTTTCCACCCTTCACGGCTAAGCAACACAAAACTAAACGCCGCCACAAAAAAATCTTTCAACTATTCACTCAGCATCAACAAGCTGAACAAAATATTTTTGATAAAATTCGTGAAAAGGACATTTTACTGCATCACCCATATGATGCATTTGCACCCGTTATTGAGTTTTTACATCAAGCGGCCACGGATCCAGACGTACTCGCCATCCGCATGACCCTTTATCGTACCGGTGAAGATTCTCTTATTATCAAAGCCTTGGAGCGTGCCGCTAAAAATGGCAAGGAAGTGACTGCGGTGGTTGAATTGCGCGCCCGCTTTGATGAAGACAATAACATCATTCAGGCGGCCCGTTTGCAAGATGCTGGCGTCCATGTCATGTATGGCGTTGTCGGTTATAAAACCCACGCCAAAATGATTTTAGTAGTGCGTCGGGAAGCGGATAAAATTCGCCACTACACCCATATGGGTACGGGCAACTATCACCACATTACCACGCGTTTCTACTCTGATTTTGGCCTGATGACCGCCAATCCAGCAATTGGTCGCGATGCCTCTAAAATATTCCAACAACTCACGAGCTTAGGCGACACCAAAGATCTCGAAGTCTTATTGCAATCTCCGTTCACGCTTTTGTCAGGCATGATAAAACGTATTGAACGCGAAGCAGAGCACGCCAAAGCGGGCAGACCAGCTCGAATCATTGCCAAAATGAATGGATTAGAAGAACAAAGCATTATTGATGCTTTGTATGAAGCATCGCAAGCCGGCGTTAAAATTGATTTAATTGTGCGCGGTATCTGTAGTTTGCGCCCTGGCATTCCAGGCTTGTCTGAGAACATTACGGTCACCTCGATTATCGGCCGTTTCCTAGAGCATCATCGTATCTATTACTTTGAGAATGATGGTGGCCAACCCGACCTATTCTGTTCAAGTGCCGATTGGATGAAACGTAACTTAACGGCACGTGTTGAAACCGGCTTCCCGATTTTAGATCCCGCCTGCTTTCAACAAGTCTATACCGAAGGCTTAGCTATCTATTTAGAAGACAATACCGGCGCTTGGATACTCCAGCCCGATGGTTCATATATCCCCAAACAGCAAGATGGAAAAGCACCTTTTAATGCTCAGCAAGCGTTAATTGAGAAATACAGCTAGTTCAAAATAAACCTCTCCTAAAATTCAAACACTTTATAAAATCGTTTGATGGGTTAAACCGCTTAAAACAGGTAAAATGCCCCAAACGATTTACAAGATGATAAAAAATGCCAAAACAGACTCAGAAAGACCCCGAACTAGAGAGTGAATTAGATCAATCACTGTATGCCGCGATTGATTTAGGCTCAAACAGTTTTCATATGATTATCGCGCGTGAAGCGCACGGTCAGATGCAGGTGGTTGATAAGCATAAAGAGATGGTTCGTTTACGCTCTGGCCTGGATAAAAATGGCAAACTGACAGACAAAGCTTTTCAACAGGGCATTGAGTGCCTGGAGCGGTTTGGACAACTCATAAAAGGCATTCCTGCTCAAAACGTACGTGCCGTGGGCACCAATACATTACGTAATGCCCAAAATAGCCACGAATTTTTAAAACAAGCCAAGCAAGCCCTTGGGCACACCATTAAAATCATCGCTGGCCAAGAAGAAGCGCGTCTAATCTATTTAGGTGTCGTACATGGTTTAGCTGCCAGTGATGAACAGAGATTGGTCATGGATATAGGCGGTGGCAGTACTGAATATATTATTGGTCAAGGATTTGAAAACAGCCATTTAACCAGTACCGAAATGGGCTGCGTCAGCATTACACAAAGCTGCTTTCCCAAAGGAAAAATCAGCCCTGAACGCATGAATTTCGCCATCTCTCAATGTCGTCAAATTCTCAGACCGCATCGAATTAAACTCAAAAACCTGAGTTGGGACACGGCCATTGGAGCTTCGGGCTCAATCAAGTCCATTGGTCAGATTTTAGAGCTCAATGGATGGTCAGAATCTGGCATTACTCTATCAGGTATGGAGAAACTCGCCGCAGCGCTCATTGAAGCCGAATCGGCAGACGCCCTTAAACTGGAAGGTTTAAAAGATGAACGCCGCCCAGTATTGGTTGGTGGCTTAGCCATTTTAATGGCGACTTTTATGGAGTTGGGTATTGAACAAATGCAAGTCTCATCGAACGCCCTACGTGAAGGCTTAGTATTTGACACACTCGGCAGACTCTATGCTGAAGATGTTCGAGAAGTGAGTGTCAGCGCCATGCAACAGTGGATGCGAGTCGACACGCAACAAGCCACTCATGTTGCAAAAACCGCTAAAGCGCTCTTCAAACAAGCCCACAACACCTGGAAATTACGCTCCACTGATTATGATTTAAAACGCCTTTTAAAATGGGCCAGCATGCTGCATGAATGTGGCATTGCCATTAGTTACAGACGTTATCGCCATCACAGTGCTTACTTGATTGAACAAGCTGACATGCCTGGTTTTGACCAACAAGAGAAACAGATGCTCAGCGCCATGATGTTAAACCATCGTGGCAAATTCATTCCTGCGGTATATGACGACCTAGATGAAACAAGTGCCGAACAACAAATTTATTTAACCGTGTTACTCCGCTTAGCGGTTCGCATTCACCGTGGTCGAGATTTCGAACAGGCTGATCCTCTGCTTTACATTGAAAATAATACCCATATTCATCTAGAGTTTGAAGATAACTGGTTACAAGACCATCCGTTAACCCGAATGGATTTAGAGATCGAAGCCAAACGCCTGAATGCGATTGGTTTAAAACTCTCTTTAGAATAAAGATTGGCATACAACTTTAAAGAACAACTGATTAAACTCAAATCAAGTCAGGCCTAGCGCATATTCTAATGTGCTAAATTCCAGGCAATAAAAACATTTGAAAACGATTCGTTAGGTTATTGAAATACAGCTTAAAGAATCTGGCATCTTGCTGAGAAGTGACCTAAGCGCTCTTTTTACTCAAAATGCAAAGTTGCTCTGCATTAACAGCGGCATCAAACTTTTGAAGCAGATTCTCTTCATTATTCACAGCATGCGCTGAACCTGATGCGATAAATAGGGTCATAGTGACTGCAAACACTAAAGTCAATAAGGTTAATACTTGTTTCATTTTGGAGTTCCTCCCAATGCGTCTTTAAACTTTTAAATGATTTAAGAACTATTCTAAAGGTTTCCCAAATATTATATAGTGTACTTGAGTACATGGTAAGTAATTTTCTTTATCTTTAATACACATCTAACTGTACACGCTTCTGTTTTCGCCAGTCCTGCCAAGTGCTTTGTGCACTCTGCATGTCCACTTTATAAAACTGCATAATCAACTCAAGCCAGGTGTTTTCAACCGACTTTGCTAAACCGTGTTGATCCCCACAAATATAGATGATCGCACCCATCTCTACTTGCTGCCAAAGCAATTCTGCCTGCTGCTGCATGACATGTTGCACATAGTTTTTTTCTGCTTGATCTCTTGAAAAAGCAGTAAACAAATTCAGTTGCCCAGTTTTCTGACACGCTTGCAGATAATCACCAAATAGAAATGAGCAGGCCTGGTGAGTTTCACCAAAAAACAGCGTGTTTTGCCCGCTGGCATTATCAGTGACACGTTGCTGTATAAAGCCAATATAAGGTGCAATCCCCGTACCAGCGCCAATCATGATAATGGGGACAGTCGGATCCTCCGGTAATTTAAAAGAAGGGTTCGCTTTAATGTCACCTTCAACCACCTGACCGGGTTTCAACTGACTGACCGCATAACTTGTCACTCCGTAATGCTTTCGGTTGGCAAGCCCCATATCCGATTCAGGTAAATAAGACACTAACTTAACCACTAGATGTATCGTATTACCCACAGCTATCGGTGCCGAAGCAATGGAATAATACCGCGGCGCTAGAGGAGAGAGTAAACTAAGAAATTCAAGCCCTAAGTCTTTAAGCGATGTGAAGGTTTGCAACAGATCCAGAATATCTCGACCTGTGGCGTAATCCATCATGGCTTGTCTATCGACCCAATCGCCTAAACCATATTGACGCTGTATTTTATTGAGAATCGCTGGATTCAGCTGAGAGATTTCTAAGTGATGGGTTAACGCCTGTTTAACAGACACAAGACCGACCCGACGTAATTCGATAGACTCTTGACCAGACAAGGACAATTCTGCCAATAGGGCATCGACCCATTCAGGTTGATTGGCAGCCTGTAGTGTTAACCAGTCGCCGGGTTGATAATCCAATATTTGATCATTTTCAGACTGTAACACTAGATGATAAAGGGCTTTATCTTGACAAAGATGGGTAATATTTTGATTAGAGATAACACGAAAACGCATTCCAAAAACACTCACTGACAGGATTCAATTCAGCGCATTTTAGCATGCTTAATCATTTGACCAGGCCTGGTTAAATCTTAAACATAGCTTAACCAGGTAAATATTTAACGATGTCTACGTTTATAAAAGCAGTCGCGACTTTCGATTAACGAATACTTTCCATCAACACGGTTAGCCACGGTGCCGTTGCCAAAATAGTCACGGCAGACATTAAGCCCGCAATCAGGCCTAAGCCGATTTGTGGAATTAGATTATTTTGCTTCATCTCTATGTCAGACATTTGACGTTCGACCGCACCAAAAATATCCACCTGTTTTTTCAATAAGCCATTCAAGGTGCGAATCTGCTTAAATAATAATTGTTGCTCTTTTTCCATCGCGTTCGTGGACTTTCTAGATTTTTCTTCCACATCACGCATCTGACTGGCCAAAAGACCTATTGAAGCATCCATTTGTTGGACCAAGCCTTGAATGGCCGCTTTATCTTCCTTTAACCATTCAAAATCGGGCGTAATCATGTCAGACATATCAATATCATTAAAACGATTCTTGTTCGCTTGATGAGCACCACCAGCTCTTTGACGACGCATCGCCTGCTCTAACAACACACTTTTGGACCCTAATGGTTCTACTTGTCTTAAATCAATCGCCATAACGCTTTCCTTGTGTTCCAATTATCTATTCAAAGAATTGCCACCCATCGCGTCGTATCGTATGCAAAAGTGTCAATTTCTTGTCTATTATTATTTTGTATAATGAAGCCTTCGCAGATACCGTGCCAAGATGGCGTTTCTAACAAAGTATTTACGCTAACTTATTAGATGACAACCCCAAGGATTCGATCAGAGTTATGAAATATATTGGTGCCCACGTTTCCGCTGCAGGCGGTGTTGAGAATGCTCCTTTAAGAGCTCATGAAATTGGTGCAACGGCGTTTGCGTTATTCACAAAAAACCAACGCCAATGGACAGCGAAGCCCTTAACTGAAAGTAGCATTGAGCAGTTTAAAGCCAATTGTGAAACCTACAGTTATGGCCCTGAGCAGATCCTGCCACACGACAGTTATCTTATTAATTTAGGCCATCCCGACATTGATAAACGTCAAAAATCTCTCGATGCCTTTATTGATGAATTACAACGCTGTGAGCAACTCGGCATTACGCTACTGAACTTTCATCCTGGTAGTCATTTGCGCGAAATAAGTGAAGCACTTTGTTTGGACTACATTGCCGAATCGATTAACTTTGCTTTGGAACAAACACAAGGTGTCACAGCGGTCATTGAGAATACCGCTGGGCAAGGCTCAAACTTGGGTTATAAACATGAGCATCTCGCGCATATTATTGACAAAGTAGAAGACAAAACGCGTATTGGGGTTTGTATTGATACTTGCCACGCTTATGCTGCAGGCTATGACTTACGCAATGACTATGTCGGCGTAATGGCGGATTTTGAATCGGTTGTAGGCTTTGAATACCTTAAAGGCATGCATATTAATGACTCTAAAGCTGTCTTAGGACAAAAGTTGGATCGACACCACAGTCTTGGCCAGGGTGAAATTGGTTGGCACGCATTTGAGTTACTGATGGCCGACAGTCGAATTGATGGCATTCCGATGATTTTAGAAACCGCTGACCCCTCTATTTGGGCACAGGAGATTCAGAAATTGAAAGAGTTTGCTGGGATTTAGTCGACATATAACGAGTCGCCATAAACTCTACTTTTTTATTGCACATTCAAAGCTTATGCATCATCAAGGTAAATTCACCCTCTACACCCTCTATTGGGCTTATCAATAAGATTAGAAAGCCCATAAAAATTTGGTGTAAGGAATTGCTTGGAGTAAGATATTGTTCTACTCGATTAAAAGCAAAAAGCCCTACTCTAAATGAATAAAAATCAATTTATCGAATTCGTCATGCAAACCGGTGTGTTAAAGCTTGGAGAATTTACTCTTAAATCTGGGCGCATCAGCCCGTATTTTTTTAATGCCGGCCTGTTCAATACAGGTTCTCAGTTAGCGACGCTTGCCAGAGGCTATGCGGGTGCGATTGCAGATTCTAATTTTGAATTTGATGTATTGTTTGGTCCAGCCTATAAAGGCATCCCGCTCGCCGCAACCACCAGTGTCTCATTGGCATTGGACTTCAATATCGACAAACCTTATGCGTTCAACCGCAAAGAAGCCAAAGACCATGGTGAAGGTGGCAATATTGTCGGCCATCCGTTACAAGGCAATGTTTTAATTATCGATGATGTCATTACGGCGGGCACAGCAATTCGAGAAGCGATGGATATTATCACCGCCAACGGTGCAAAACCGGCAGGTGTCGTTATCGCTTTAGACCGCATGGAAAAAGGCAAGGGTAATCTTTCGGCCATTCAAGAGGTGGAACAAGAGTATGGTATCCCAGTCATGAGCATCATTACTTTAAACGACATTATTAATTACCTGGCCCAGTCAGATGACCCTTTAAGCCAGCAGTATCTAGATGCGATGAAAGCCTATCGTTCTGAATATGGCATTGGTTAAGCTGATGACAGCTTTTGTCCATTTCACATGCCTTAATGTCTTAAAGCCTGAGAGATCAAAATCAGACACCTTGGAGCAAAGAGATGGCCAGTAAACTGCGTGAATTAATGTTACTTCGACATGCCAAATCGGACTGGAAGCAACCTGATTTAATGGATATTGACCGACCGCTATCAGACAAAGGCAAAAAGAATGCCCTTAAAATGGGCAAGTGGTTAAAATCTCAGAACTTAATGCCGGATCTAATATTGGTCTCGCCAGCACAAAGAGCACAACAGACTCTTCGCCGTATCTGCAGCGAATGTCCAGCCAATAAGATTACCGTAGATGAACTCTATCTGGCCGAGTTGAATACCTTACAAAAAGTTCTCGCCGATGCTCCAGCGGCTATGCGCGTGATGATTATTGGCCACAACCCCGGATTAGAACATCTGTATCGTTTTCTACACAATGAGCAAGAAGAAGATTCTATCCACCTCTTTCCAACCGCTTCACTCGCGCACTTCATTCTGCCTCAAGACTGGCATAATCTTGAACAGGGCGATGGTAAATTAACACAATTTATCCGACCAAAAGATATCCAACTTAAGTAAACATTCTGGATTACCCGTCGATATTTATATAAATGATTACCTCTCCGTATTCAATAGACATATTTTTATTACTATGTATGTGACTTTTGCTTACTAAGCCTAATCTAACAGTAGATTCGTTAGTATAATCATCAATACAGGCTAACGACTGAAATGTTATATTAACCTTCGAACAACCACTATTTTAAATATGTAAGGATTTTCAAATGAAAACTAAATTACTTCCTCTTGCTGCCGTTTTATCTCTAGCGACATTTGGTGCTCAGGCTCATACTCATGTAGAAGATTCTGCAGCTATCCAGGACAATGGTAAAGGCGCTTATGTTATGGACTCTGACGGTGATATCGTCCGTGATTCTTGGAATCGCTGTGTTCGTTCAAGCAACTGGACTAAAGAAACTTCTATTAACAAGTGTGAAGGAATTGCAGATCCTAAGCCGGCTCCAGCTCCAGTAGCAATACCAGCTCCAGTAGCGGCACCAGCTCCAGTAGCGGCACCAGCTCCAGTAGCGGCACCAGCACCAGCACATGTACGTGGTCTATTCGATACGAACAAAGCTGAGTTAAAATCAGATACAAATGCTCGATTAGATGCTTTTGCTGACTATATGACTGCAAATCCTGCAAGCCGTATTACAATTACGGGTCATACTGACAGTACGGGTGCTGCTTCATATAACCAAGCATTATCAGAAAAACGTGCTCATGCAGTATTAGGTTACCTAGCTGGTAAAGGCATCGCTGTAGAACGTATGACAGCAAATGGCATGGGTGAAAGCGCGCCAATCGCTAGCAACAAAACTAAAGCAGGCCGTGCTGAAAACCGTCGTGTTGAGGTTGAAATCGTTAAATAAGCTTTTGTCTAAGACAAAACTTAATAATGATTTTTTAAGATACCCGCAACTCTCATTGAGTTGCGGGTATTTTTTTTGTCTAGAATTTAGTGATTTGGAACAACGAAGAAACGAAGGCTTCAGGTAAGTTACCAGGCCTGGTAAGTTTCTATTTTTACTCTCTAGGCTTCGACCTAATTGCGGTTTAAACCAAGAATAAAGAACTAAACAGAGTGTTAACAAACCTAAAAGACCTTGAACGTTGTGATCATCAACTTGCAAGATAATACTCTCACCTAGCAGCACTCCGGAAGTTCTTTGGCGAGAATAAAGGCAGAGAATTTCCAATCAAAGATCGATGATTCAACATGGCGAGAAGTGGCATGCAGGCCTAAAAAAATCCTTGCGATTTTATGGGCGCCGAGCACGGTTCCAAAAGGTACTCTCCGATGCGACATGATGATTATTGGCCATAACCCCGGATTAGAAAATCTGTAGCGCTTTTTGAACAATGAGCCTGAAGAAAATGCAATCCACCTCTTTCCGGCCGCAAGACTGGCATAATATTGAACAAGGTGATGACAAATGGGCGCAATTTATCCACTCAAAAGATATCCTATTCAAATAATTTCAAAAAAAATTAAATAATAATGACTTTTACTCTAACAACCTCATCTATAAGTTAATTCGTTAGTAAAATCACCCACACAGACTCACGGCTGAAATGTTATATTAATGCTCGTAAAACCACTTTTTAAATATGTTAAGGATTTTCTCATGAAAACTAAATTACTATCTCTTGCAGCGATTTTATCTCTTGCGACATTTGGTGCTCAGGCGCATACCTCCGTAGAGGATTCTGCCGATATCCAGACGAACGCAAAAGGCGCTTATGTTATGGATTCTGACGGTGATATCGTCCGTGATTCTTGGAATCGTTGTGTTCGTTCAAGCAACTGGACTAAAGAAACATCTATTAACAAGTGTGAAGGAATTGCAGATCCTAAGCCAGTTGTTGTAGCACCTGCCCCAGCACCTGTCGTAGTTGCTGCTCCAGCCCCTGCTCCCGTTGTTATCGCTGTTCCACCTAAGTTCATTGGTCACTTTGACTTTAACGTAATGGATATAAAAACTGCAGATATCCCTGAGCTTGATATTTTCGCAGCATACATGAATCGCGATTGTAGTTGCAAAATTGCGATTACGGGGCATACTGACAGCAGAGGGCCAGTAGCTTACAACCAAAAGCTTTCTGAAGAACGTGCGCAAGAAGTTGCTGGTTACCTAGCTAACAAAGGTGTTACCACTCGTCGCATGATTGTTACCGGCCAAGGTGAGTCTTCACCAGTTGCTGACAATGCAACCGAAGCAGGTCGTGCTGAAAACCGTCGTGTTGAGGTTGAAATCGTTAACTAAGTTAAGCTAAACCTTACTTGAATTTCGATTCAAAAATACCCGTGCACTCTTCAGAGTTACGGGTATTTTTTTGTCTCAAATTTAACGACTTGGTTGCTAGCATGCCTCAAACTCGAATATGAACATACGAAACATGAAGTGTTCAAATCCCTTCTAACGACCGAATCAAAATGACTTGGCCTGGTTGTCTCCATCCCTTTAAATAATGGTTTTTAAATCAATGCTTTCGTCATTAATGACAGACCGACCAAAATTGTAATGACTTCAAAAGAGCGTTTCACCAACCCGTTACCTTTAACAATCGCTAAATGCGCCCCCAAATAACCGCCAATTAGAGAGCCTAAAATCAATGCCGGTAGCCAATCCCATTGAATATCACCTAAAAATCCTAAGGTAATGGCTCCTGACCCATTCCAGAAAATACCGACCAACACTAAGGTATAAGAGACCGCTGTCTTGTAGTCCAAGCCAAACCAGCGTACTAGCCATAAAGTAACAAACAATCCCGTGCCTGACGTTAAAGAACCATTTAAAGCACCAATCAAAAATAGCATTACTCCGCCAATGACCAGGCCTGGTAGGTTTCTGTTTTTACTATCGTGAATTCGGCCTAATTGTGGTTTAAACCAAGAATACAGACCCAAGCAGAGTGTTAACAAGCCAAGCAAGCCTTGAGCAACGTTATCATCAACCTGTAAGATGATACTGGCGCCTAGCACCACACCCGGAAGTCCTGTGGCGAGAATAAAAACAGAGAACTTCCAATCAAAGGTCGATGATTTAAGATGGCGAGCAGTGGCACCAAGACCTAAAAACACGCTGGCAACTTTATGCGTCGCGAGTGCCGTTCCAAAGGGTAAACCCAAGAACAATAAAGCGGGTAGCTGCAATAAACCCGCGCCTCCACCCGCCAAAGCGGAAAATAGATTTGCTACGAGAGAGATGACGAACAGGCCAATTTGAATGATGAATTCCATGAGCATTATTGTATTCGACAACGTTTGACCAGGCCTGGTTATTTGTCAAATGACTTATAAATCAGGGACGAGCCGCTTAGAGTTTCACAGAAGCAAAAAAGCCACTCTTTGAGTGGCTTTTAAAATAGACAAAGGTCAATTTAAAACGCTAGCGCGTTACAAACAAACCAAATTACTCAGAAGCTTGTTTATGCAAATGAACGTCCATTTGAGGATAAGGAATAGTAATACCCGCTTCATCAAAAGCCAGTTTTACTTTCTCATTCATATCCCAAGATACTTTCCAGTAATCCCCTGTATTCACCCAAGGACGAACGATAAAGTTAACGCTGCTTTCCGCTAAGGCAGACAGAGCCACTACTGGCGCGGGATCTTTTAAAATACGTTCATCTTCAGCCACCAAGGCTTCAAGAATGGCTTTTACTTTGCGAATATCATCGTCATAACCAATCCCAAAAACCATATCAACACGACGTGTATCACGTGCCGAGAAGTTGGTAATTGGACCACCATAGATGCCACCGTTTGGCACAATCACTTCTTTATTATCGCCAGTACGCATGGTTGTGCTGAAAATTTGCACCTTTTCAACCACACCAGAAATGCCACCAGCTTCAACAAAATCACCACTCTTAAAGGGTTTGAAAACCAAAATCATCACGCCGGCTGCAAAATTCTGCATAGAGCCTTGTAATGCCAAACCAATTGCTAAACCGGCAGCGGCAATCAAAGCAACCAATGACGATGTATCCACTCCCAATTGATCTAACGCGGCAATAATGACAAACAAGATTAACACTGCATTGACAATGGATGCGATAAAATTAATCAGCATCTCATCCATCGCTGGAGAGCGGCCTAATAGTTTCTTAACCAGACTAACCACCATCTTCACGACAAACTTACCGACCACAAAGATCAGGATTGCCATTGCAATCTTGATACTCCAAGGCATCGCGTATTCATTCAAAAGCAGATCTAAATCCATGTTGTATTCCTTTCAATTTATTAAATTTTATTTATTCAATAACCCATCGAGAGCCTGCAACTTGCATCACAGAAAACAGCGTGATTATTTAGTAATCAGAGTGCCTACACCTTCATCCGTAAAGACTTCTAACATGACAGCATGTTCAACTCGACCATCAATAATATGTGAAGAATGTACCCCATTTTCCACTGCATCTAAAGCACATTGTATTTTAGGTAACATTCCGCCATAAATTGTGCCATCCGCCACCAGCGTGGCAACACTCTGTGCGTTCAAACCTGTTAATAACTGCCCTTGCTTATCTAATAACCCCGCTGTATTGGTTAACAGTATGAGTTTTTCAGCATTCATGGCTTCGGCGACTTTACCCGCCACCAAATCGGCATTGATATTATATGAATGCCCATCTACACCAACCCCAACAGGCGCAATGACGGGGATAAAATCTCCTTGAATTAACATATCCAAGACTTTGGTATTGATTTTTTCTACCTCACCGACATGACCTAAATCGATAATTTCAGGTGCATTAAGTTCTGGGGCATCACGACGCATTTCTAATTTAGTCGCACAAATTAAATTACCATCTTTTCCAGTCAGGCCGACGGCATTACCGCCATGTTGATGAATCAAATTCACAATCTCTTTATTGACTTGACCACCCAACACCATCTCGACGATATCCATAGTTTCAGTATCGGTAACACGCATGCCTTGCACAAATTCAGACTCTTTACCAATACGCGCTAGCAGGTTACCAATTTGCGGGCCGCCTCCGTGCACCACGATTGGGTTCATGCCCACTAATTTCATCAACACGATATCCCGCGCAAAACCTTCTTTAAGTTTTTCATCAACCATGGCATTGCCACCATATTTAACGACAATTGTTTTGCCGGCAAAGCGTTGAATATACGGTAAGGCTTCGGCCAATACTGTTGCGACATTCTGAGCTTGTGCTTTATTTAAGTTCATGGTGTTCTGTGCTCTCATGGGAATTTATCTCTTCCATTTTAATGAATTAAAATTAGTCTCTAAAGTTATTGAACTGCAAAGGTAATTCTAGGTCTTCCATACCACGCAACATCTGCATCACTTCTTGCAAATCATCGCGTTTTTTGCCAGTCACACGCACACTGTCACCTTGACCTGCCGTCTGAACCTTAAGTTTGGCGTCTTTAATGGCTTTAATAACTTTCTTAATCATTGCCGCATCCAGACCTTCTTTCATCTCGACTTCTTGCTTGGCGGTTTTAAGCTGTACGTCAGCGTCTTTTCGCTCCATACACTTAACATCAATGCCACGACGATTCGCTTTTTGGACCAAAATATCAAACATTTGGTCTAATTGAAAATCCGACTGCGAGTGCATAGTGACAGTGGTATCTTTAAGGACAAATTTTGAATCACTGCCCTTAAAATCATAACGTGTTGTGACTTCTTTATTGGCTTGATCAATTGCATTTGTTAATTCGTGTTTATCCAGTTCTGAAACGATATCAAATGAAGGCATTATTTGCTCCTACCAGGCCTGGTGCCTTTATCAAAGACAACTCAAGCATTAATTTATTGAAAATAAGTTGGCATTATTTTACCACTAGATAAGCATTTTGTTTAATGGCACTTGCACTCTATAATAAGTTTCTCAGTTTTATTTGATTCAACCTCTTAAAATGATTCAAACAGACCTAAATAAAAAGACAATCCCTTCATGAATCGCCCCCCTTTTACAGCCACTATCGCGCAGATTGCAAAACAGATCCAACCGTTTCATGTCATGAAAATTCTCGGTGAAGCCAAAGCAATGGAAGCGGCGGGCAAAAAAATCATCCACATGGAAATCGGCGAACCGGATTTTCCGTCATTGCCATGTGTCCATGAGGCCGCAGTGCAGGCCGCAGCTTTAGGACTAACCCATTACACGCCAACAATGGGATTACCGGCATTAAGAGACAAGCTGGCTCATTTTTACCAGAGCTTTTATCATGCCGAAGTCGCTGCCGACAATATTATGATTACCCCGGGTTCCTCCAGTGCTTTACACATGGTATTGACTGCCATTATTAACCCGGGAGATAAAGTATTATTGAGCGATCCCGCCTATCCATGTAATCGTCAGTTTGTAAAATTGCTACAAGGTGAGATTATTGGGGTGCCCGTCAGCAGTGACACCCAATATCAACTAAATACCGAATTACTCAAAACCCATTGGCAGTCGGGTATTAAAGCCGTGATGGTCGCCAGTCCGGCCAATCCAACCGGGACGATTATTGAACAAGAGGAACTGCTTTCCATGGCGAACTTTCTTGCCGAGCAAAATTGTTATTTTATTGTCGATGAAATCTACCAAGGACTGGTTTACGAACGTCCTGCAGAAAGTATCTTGGCGCATAAAAACTTACCGGATAATGTCATTGTCATTAACTCATTCTCTAAGTTTTTTGGTATGACTGGCTGGCGTCTAGGCTGGTGTGTCGCTCCCGACATACTTATGCCCGTGTTAGATCGCCTCGGCCAAAATCTATTTTTAGCCGCACCAACGCCTTCACAATATGGCGCTTTACGCGTATTAGAAGCCGATGCTCTGGCGGATTTAGAGCAACGTAGACAGATTTTTGAATCACGCCGCAACGCCCTATATCACAGTATGCTAGACGCAGGTTTTCGCCTAAAAACTCTACCGCAAGGGGCGTTCTATCTCTACTGGGACGTCTCCGACTTTACCGATAATGCAGACCAATTCTGTTCCGAGTTATTGCAAGCCACTGGCGTAGCCATTACCCCCGGACGAGATTTTGGCGACTATCAAGCCAATCAACATGTCCGCTTAGCCTATACAACGACAGAACCTGAACTGAAACTGGCGGTTCAAAAGATTTCTGAGTTTATGAGAAAGTATATTCCATCAGAAATATGACATTGAACACACGACCGCGAACGAGTGTGTAAATTTAAAAATGCCCTTCCATTACACACGATTCATTAGTCTACTAAACTGCTTCACAATAAGACTTAATCATTGAATCACAAATTTAACCTTATTAGGCATTCGTATCTTTAATGCTCTCCTGAGCAACTTAACCCTATAATAAACAAACCCCTCACTCAGGATTCCACAGATGCTACGTACAGTTTTTTTACGTTTATTAACCTTACCCATTCTGTTTTTAAGCAGCAATACCCAAGCTTTTGAGAGCAGTAATATACAGCTACTGTATTCTGACCAGTTTGATGGCGATGCCTTTATTTACGACACCCGGGATGGCACCAAAACCACCTTAACATTGGAGCATTTTCGTACCTGGTCAGGCGGCGATCTGTTTATGTTTGCCGACTTAACCCAAGGCGAAAAATTTGATGGGACAAAACAAGCTGTGTATGCTGAATTCAGTCCTCGATTTTCTCTCTCAAAACTCAGCGGAAAAAACCTATCAACAAACTGGGCAAAAGACTTCTATCTATCAACACAAGTCAATCTAGGCGATGGCTATGAAGCCTATTTGGCTGGGGTCGGTGTCAATTTAAACCTACCTTTCTTCAACTTTGTTTCTTTGAATCTATATCACAAACGTGATAACTTCAAAAACAGCACATACCAACTGACCCCCGTCTTCCAAACACAGGAGTTTAAGCGATTCCATCTGGAAGGCTTTTGGGACATCACTGAAAATGACTGGCAAACTCATCAACAACTGCTTTACAATTTTCAGGACAGTTTCTCAAGCGCTAGACCAATGTATATTGGCTTAGAGTGGATTAAATATGAACAATACGCCAGCCATACAGGCAGCAACGCGTTGCAAGCGATGCTTAAGCTGCAGTTTTAAAGACCACTAATAAAAGTAGTGCGCGATGTAGCGAGTTGATTGCGTTTGCCATATTCACTCCTCTTTCAACCCCCTTAAAACTCAGGCATAAAAAAACCACCAGGCCTGGTAGGTCTGATGGCTTTTATTTTAAGGGCGGTTATAACAATGGGTTGTTTGCTTTATTGAGTGCCCGTATGGCCAAAGCCACCTTCGCCACGTTCAGTGGCATCACCAAACTCTGTCACTTCAGTAAATACTGGCTGTAAAACCGGCACAATCACCATTTGTGCAATGCGCTCACCCACAGCAACGGTATAGGCGACATCACTACGGTTCCAACAAGAGACCATTAACGGCCCTTGATAATCCGAATCAATCAAGCCAACTAAGTTGCCTAGGACAATCCCGTGTTTATGGCCTAAACCAGAGCGAGGCAGTAACATTGCCGCCAAGCCACTGTCGTCCAAATGAATCGCCATACCGGTCGGTATTAAAACAGTTTGACCTGGCTCAATCGTCAAATCTTCATCAATACATGCGCGTAAATCTAAGCCTGCAGAACCTTTCGTGCCGTAATGTGGCATTTCGATTTCATTGCCAAGGCGTTTGTCTAAAATTTTGTATTGAACTTGTAGCGTCATGGTCTTCCCTTAATTGATCTAGATTAATCACATTTATAAATATTGGTGGAACATTCTACTACAGAGTCGCGACGCTGTATGCTTAGCGTAACACTGTTTTGTGTAGATGCTGGGCCACACCATTTTCGCTATTTGAAGGCGCAATCATCGCGTCTTTTAGCAACTGCTTGATATCTGAATGGGCATTCTGCATCACCACCGGTTCTCCCACCATTTGCAACATATCAATATCATTAAAGCCATCACCAAACGCCATGACTTCACTTGGCTCAACCCCTCTGCGCTGTAAAACAGACAGCAATGTTTGGCCTTTCGAAACGCCTTTATTCATCACTTCCAGATAGTTTTCCGTGGTAAATGTGATATACAAGTCACCACCTAACTGCGCTATTAATTCTGTTTCAAGCGGTAACAATTGATCATGTTCAGCATGAAAATAAAACTTATCAATACCTTCTGGATTGAGTTTCGCAAAGTCCGTCAATTGATAACTGAACTGCGAACTGTGATGAATTGCTAATAAAGGTTCATTAGGGACTTCCACCCACCAATTATCACCTTGATAAATATTACGATGCACACCAAATCCGGCACTTATCGTCAGGACTTGTGATGCTAAATCTCTCGGAATATGGTTTTCATATAGCAGCTCACCGGCTTGATTATGCACGCGGGCGCCATTCGAAGTAATCAGGCACGTTTCGATATCCAGTTGCTGTGCCAATGCAAAAACATCTTGAAAATGGCGACCTGTGGCTAACATCACTTTAATCCCAAGGGCATCAACGGCTTGTAACGCCTGCTTACAAACCGGGGTAATTTGATGATGGTGATCGAGTAAAGTCCCGTCTAAATCGGTAACAACGAGTTTAAGCATAAGACCTGTCTAATGAAGTATTTAAGGCCGCTATTGTGCCTCAATACTCGGTGTAAATCAAAACTAGGCAGGTAAGTTAATGCCTAAGTGATTAGGCATACGCAATTGAATCTAGTCCATTGATAAAGGTCTTTTTCTCGACAACACAGGACTTTCCAGGTAATTTAATTAAAACTTTTAGGGAAAGCTGATTATGGAATCAATTAACGACATTTTATCAACCGCCAGCAGTTGGGCTTGGGGACCAGCCATGCTGATTCTATTGCTAGGGACAGGATTGTATTTAACCATTCGCTTACGTTTTCTGCCGTTGAGAAACCTTTTCTATGCCTTTAGTCTTTTATGGAGAAGTCGTAATTCAAAAGCAGAAGGCGACATCAGTCCGTTTTCCGCGTTAATGACAGCGATGGCTGCAACTGTAGGGACGGGGAATATCGCCGGCGTTGCGGCTGCCCTGTTTATCGGTGGACCTGGGGCTATTTTCTGGATGTGGATGACGGCACTGGTCGGCATGGCGACTAAATACAGTGAAGCGCTACTCGCGGTAAAATACCGTGAAACCGATGAAGATGGTCGGCACGTAGGTGGCCCGATGTATTACATAAAAAACGGCATGGGCGAAAAGTGGAAACCGCTCGCCGTTGCGTTTGCCCTGTTTGGCACCATTGCCGCATTTGGCATCGGTAATATGGTGCAAGCCAATGCGGTGGCTGGTGCAATGGAAACCGCCTTTGGGTTTGACAATCAAGCCACCGGCATTGTCTTGATGGTATTGGTGGGGCTCGTCATGTTTGGAGGTATCCAACGCATCGCTCATACTGCGACCGCTTTAGTCCCGGTTATGGCCATTTTATACATTGGTTTCTCATTGTATATTCTAGGGTCCTACATCGACCAACTACCAGGCGCTTTAGTGACCATCGTTGAAAGCGCCTTTACCGGCAGTGCTGCCGCGGGTGGATTTGCGGGCGCGGGTCTTATCCTAGCGATTCAATTTGGCGTGGCGCGTGGTGTATTCTCTAATGAAGCTGGTATGGGGACTGCGCCGATAGCACATGCGGCCGCCAAAACTAATGACCCGGTTGAGCAAGGCCACATTGCCATGTTGGGGACTTTTATTGATACGATTATTCTCTGCACCATGACCGCATTGGTGATTATGGTGACCGGAGTTTGGCAGAGTGGTGAAACTGGCTCGCCACTGACCGCGCTGGCATTTGCGACAGGCTTGGATTCTGATTTAGGGGCGGTGGTGGTGGCTGTGGCCTTAGCCATATTCGCTTTCACGACCTTACTTGGATGGAGTTATTATGGCGAGCGTTGTGCCGAATATTTAGCTGGCACCAAAGTCATCACCAGCTACCGTATCCTTTGGGTATTGGCTGTATTTGCGGGTGCGGCTCTCTCGAACCACTTTAATACCGTATTGATTCTGGCGGACGTATTGAATGCCCTGATGGCGATTCCCAACTTAATTGCTTTACTGGTGCTTTCTCCGGTCATTATCAAACTCAGTCAAGCACAGAAGAAGTAATGAACAGCTATTAAAAGCCTTTAAAAACAGCAAAAGCCAACTGACCAGGCCTGGTCAGTTGGCTTTTGTTGTTTATTGAAGCCTAAAATCTCATAAATGTAGTTGGAAGAATGGCTTTGCTCACCCTCAAAAGTTCATCATCAGTACCTTCGCCTTACCCTCTGACGTGACCTCTATAAAAAACTTACTGAAGTTTCATTTTTAGGATCTTCTGGATTTTTTCTTCCGCCGGGCCAGGCATGTCCTGATAAAACCCTTGAACCTTATTAAAACGGTGTCCCGCTATACGATTATATTGTGCTTCAGTTTCAACACCCTCTGCAATGGTGGCAATCCCTAAGTCGCTCGCCAATGACGAGACCGATGCCAAAATGGTATCCGCCTTATCCCCTTCTAACACAATCAAGCTACGATCAATTTTCAAATAACTAATCGGTAACTGACTTAACCAGTTATAGGATGAAAAACCGCTTCCAAAATCGTCTAACGCGAGTTTAAAGCCAGCCTTATGAATTTCATTAAACACCTGGGTACTCTCGTCGCCCATCTCAATAAAGAAGCCTTCATTCACCTCAAATACCATGCGTTTCTGCAAATCTGTGTTGCCATGTTGTTTGTGTATCCACTCTTTAAAGCGACGGCTAAATAAGGTTGCCGGCGTGATATTAATAAACACCATAATTTGGGTCTCTACATGGCGTGCCAGCAAAGCTTCTGCTTGCCCCATCATGAAACAATCCAATTCGTAAATCGCTCCGAGTTCGACAATCTGGTTTAGAAAGAAATATGGACTGAGCAATCCATGCGCTTCATCTTGATAACGCACTAAAAGTTCAACATGTGGCCACTCTGTAGACTGCAGTGGATAAATGACCTGGGCGTAAACCTGCAGCCCTTCAGTCTTACCTTTCAACAGATTCTCTGCAATCAGATAACCCTTTAAAATCCTTTCAAAAGCATGATCATCTAATCGCATAAATGAAGTTGACTTGCTTTTAGTATGGCGCACCATTCTTAAAATAGTTTTGGCAACATCGTGCCCGCGTTCTGGCACACACTTAAAACTTGTCCCCTTAACCCTTAAATTGATCTCATTATGACCATTAAATCCAATCGTCAATTTTCCTGTCAGATGCGCCGTCATCTCTTCAGTCAATTGACTGTCTAAGACAATAAAGACATCACTGGCCACATGATAAATCGAGCCATCATCAAGGTGCTGCTTTAAACACTCAACAAAGGATTGAATAACCTGTTTGGCATAGACTTCACCAAAAACCTGTTCAACATGATCGTAATCTTCAATAATAAATATATTAACGGCAAAAGCCTGACCTCTGTGAGGTAGGTCTTCAATCAACTTTAACTTATTAGGTAAGTCCGTCAGTGGTTCATAAAAGGCCATGTGACGCATTTTTTTCTGCGCCTGAGTAACCTTATTCACCATTTCATTAAAAAACAGTTCGAGATTACCTAACTCATTTCGATTTTTGACGATGACCTGAACATTTTCTTCGCCCTCTGTGTAACGTTTGATGGCTTTCGAAATGGAATAAATACGCTCGACGTGTTCCGTTGCGACTTTTAGGATAAGAATCAACAGCCCTACAAAGCCTAATAACATTATAAAAAGAAGGGACGGTGTTAATTCTTGCAAACTTTCAGATAACCCAACCTCATCGAAACACACATCCAGTCTGCCAATCACCATGTCATTAATCACAATCGGTAGAGAATCCAAACGACATGGACTATTTGAATCTATAAGCGATGGATACACTGCTAACGGCTTAGCTTCGCCTTCAATAAATACTTTCACCTGTATCACGCTATTGCGTTCATTTTCAACGACCTGCTTAGAAAATGAATTAAGTTGCGAAATATCCTCTATCAACAGTGCGCGCTTAACTTGATCTCCGGCTAAAGACAAGATATTTTCTTCAACTAATGCCGTTTGTTCCTGAATGGAGTTCTGAATAGTTTGCTGTAATACAACCCCTAAAACCACCAACACCAGCAACATGACCAAAGTGACGCTTTGCAGGACTTGGCGAAATAACTGGCTTTGATAAACCGGACGTTCGTTCATTGATATAAAGCCTTTATTTCAAACATTTCTTTTACGGTTATAGGATTGTAACCGATCAATTTAGTGCTTTTAAAGTAGGCTTGTCCCTGCGGGGTTTGTTCAAATGAAATTAAAGCTCTTTTCACTGGTTCATACCACTGAGGGGTTTTTACCAACATAAATATACCTGGTGTCGAATCCGATAAACCCAGCACTCTAAACCCCTTTCTATCCACTTCTGAAAGCGCTTCCCAAACAGATAAAGTCAAAGCAGCAGCATCAGATTTTTCTAACGCTAACCAAAGAAAGCTTTCTAGATGGGATTTTCGATTAACAGACTTATAGTCTGTTTTCTGCAAGCCGATTTCTGTCAATTTTTTATAGGCTACCTTAGTAGTGATTGCGAGATTGGGAGGAAAAGCAATTGTCTTATGCTTCAAGTCAGCAAACGACTTTATTTTACTATTTTCAGGTACTACAAACACCGCTTGAGGTCGGTAACTGACATGCATCACGGGTTTATAAAGCCCGTCAACAGAGAGTTGATAGCCCAAGTTAGGAGCGATCATCAGAATATCGTAAGACTGTTGCTCAGCTAAGTGTTTAAATGAAGCAAAATTATCAGCGGTACGAAAGTAAACAGGTTCTGCTAAAGTTTGATTGAGGTAATTCACTAATGGGGCATTTAGCTCTGCCAAATGAACAGGCTGATATTGGGGGAAAACACCAAAAGTTAAGGCCGATGCACTACCAGAAATCAGGATGCCTACCTGAATGATAATAACTGAAAACCACTTTTTTAAATTGATATGACTAAACATGAATTATCATCCCAAATATCGATATATTCATATTAACATGACACCCGTCTAAGTGACTACAGACTTCATTTAAGTTTATTTTATAGATGGCTTTAATAATTCTATCAGGGGTTCAACACTTTCTTTTCACTAAGGAATTTGGCTTAATTCTATCGAAGAATTACCACCTCTTTTATCAAGTTAACGTCAAATACCCTAATACAAAACTGGTTTTTATCTTGCGGGTTTTTTGGCATATTAGTCTATATTGAAATTTATATGTCTTATAAGGGCGTGCAAAGTATGTTTATTAGTGTATTAGATATTTTTAAAATTGGGATAGGTCCATCGAGCTCACACACCATGGGGCCGATGGTCGCTGCCCATGACTTTACGGGCAAACTAAGAGAGCAGCTGACCACAAAAGAAACCCAGCCATTACAGCTACGCTGTATTCTAAAAGGCTCTCTGGCCTTTACCGGACACGGCCATGCGACTGACAAGGCTGTCGTTTTGGGTATGCACGGTTATTTACCACAAGGCCTTGCGACCGCCGATGTTAAAAGTTTAACGGCAAACCTGTACCAAGCCACCACACTTCAATTGACGGCAACACAAAGCGCCATGTTTAATCCGCTTGATGATGTCATTTTTGACTACAAAGACCCGCTGCCACAGCATCCAAACGGTCTTATTTTTGAATGCCTTGACGAACATCAACATGTTATTTTCTCGGAAACTTACTTCTCGATTGGTGGTGGATTTATCTCCACACTTGCAGAAATAGACCAGATTAAAGCGCCCATAAAAGGTCAACCTGCCGCACAATGTCCCTACCCATTTAACTCTGCGAACTCAATGATGGAGATGGCACTCGACAGTGGTTTATCCATTGCAGAGATGAAACAATCGAATGAGTTAGTATATATTTCTTCAGAACAACTCGATCAAGCCTTACTGTCCCTATGGGACGCAATGAAAACCTGCGTGGAAAATGGCCTTAATGCAACTGGCATTTTACCAGGTGGGCTCAATGTAAAACGACGTGCTAAAAATTTGCATCAACAACTTTTGCATGATGAAAACCCTAACACCGTTAACGATTGGTTATGTGCTTATGCGATGGCCGTGAATGAAGAAAATGCCGATGGCCACATGGTGGTCACCGCGCCAACCAATGGTGCAGCGGGCGTGATTCCCGCCATACTCTACTACTTTATGGTTCACGAAAATGGCAGCTTTGAGGATGTTAAAAACTTTTTGCTAACAGCCGCTGCGATTGGTGGCATTATCAAACATCGCAGTTCAATTTCCGGTGCAGAAGTTGGTTGTCAAGGCGAAGTCGGTTCGGCGTCAGCAATGGCGGCGGCGGGATTATGTGCGGTGCGTGGTGGAACCGTCATGCAAATTGAACAAGCGGCCGAAATGGCTTTGGAACATCACTTAGGGATGACTTGCGATCCCGTCAAAGGTTTAGTACAAGTGCCGTGCATTGAGCGCAATGGTTTTGGCGCGATTAAAGCGTTTACCGCTTCCAGTATCGCCAAACGTGAAAGCGGTGAACATATTATGCCTTTAGATAGCTGTATCGCGGCGATGAAGAAAACAGGGGAAGAGATGTCACACAAATACAAAGAAACCTCACTAGGAGGTTTGGCGGTTACCTGGGTTGAATGTTAAAAAGCATGTTAAAAAACCTGTCAAAAACGCTCTAAAAAGATTGTTTAGCGATAAAACTTAACAAATCGGTGGTTTGCTGTCTTTTACTCGAAAGTGATTGCGCCACTTCTTTTGTCGCCGTTATTAACGTTAAGGCATTTAGGATTTGAACATGTAATATGCAAAGCCTTTAAGCAGAAAAAAAGCAGCGGCATTTTCTGCCAATCATTAAATTATTTGCAGCGAGAGGGAATTTGTCATTGATAAATCATGCATTGTCTAGCGAAGCTTTCCGGGAAACCACGGCACTGGAAAAGCTAATCACCTCGCTGATCAATGCCAGCGTGGCGTTCCTTTTCCTTATGCCGTTTATGTGGGTTGATTTCTCGACTTTAGAGCTGAAACTGCTATTTATTGCGCTGTTTTTTGCGGAAAATCTGCTGGCGATCTTTTTCCTCGACTACCGCTTACCGGGGATGCAATTCCAAGACACTCGTTGGAAAAAGTCTTACTCAAAAAGCCTGCAATTCGTCCATGCGATTTTATACACGGCCAGCTTTGCCAGCATGCTGTTTTGGATATGGATTCCTGGCGACTTGCTAGTTTTAAATATACTGTTGCTACAACTTCCCTGCATACTGCTCACCAAGACGACGCTGCATGGTTTTCTGGCCGGTAATATGGTGGATGTGAAGCGACTCCCCCACGTCTTCTAAAAAAACACATAACTAATAAAACAAAAAACGCACCTAATAATCAGCGGTGCGTATTGATTTTTAACATGTTAATCTTGATCAATTCGATTGCTTTTGAGCGATAAAATCGAGCAGCTCTAAAGCTTGATGCGACTTGCTGGATAATTCCAAGCTTTTTTGTTGCGTGGCGGTAATTAGCGTTAAGGCATTGTCGCTCTGCTCAAAACCTTGCTGGTCGCCGACCTGATTGGCGCAAATCATATCTAACCCCTTGCGCTGGAGCTTGTCTCTAGCGTACTCAAGCACATTCTGCGTTTCCGCCGCAAAGCCCACCACAAACGGTTTATCACTTTGCACTGCAACCCAAGCAACAATATCTGGATTTTTAATCAAGGTTAGCGTCATCTCATCTGAGTTCGCTTGCTTTTTAAGCTTATGCTCAGCCATCTGCTTGACTTTAAAATCGGCTACGGCGGCGGCACTGATAAAACAATCCGCATCGGTATAAAACGCTTGTACCGCAGTAAACATCTGTTGAGCACTACGTACATTAATGCGTTCAACATTTAGAGGGGTTGCTAATTGAATCGGGCCGGCAATCACTGTGACCTTCGCCCCTAATTTAGCGGCGACTTCTGCAATCGCGAAACCCATTTTTCCAGAACTACGATTGCCGATAAAACGCACAGGATCAATATCCTCAAAGGTTGGGCCTGCTGTGATTAAGAGGTTTTTACCCTGCCAAAAGCTTTTGGCATTTGACCAGGCCTGGTCAGTTTGGTGTTGCTGCGTTTTAAACTTAGTTTGAAACGCCATTACCGCATCAAAAATGACTGAAGGTTCTGGCATTCTACCTGCGCCGACTTCACCGCACGCCTGCTCACCTTCTGCAGGTTCTAACATCGTAAATCCACGCTGTTTTAAAACCTGCACATTTTCTTGTGTGGCCTCATTCGACCACATCAGACGATTCATCGCTGGTGCAAGCATAATGGGTTTATCGGTCGCTAAACACAGCGTGGTGAGCAAATCATCGGCGCGACCCATGCGTAACTTGGCAAGGGTTTCAGCCGAAGCGGGCGCAATCACAATCTGATCCGCCCAGCGGGCCAATTCTATGTGTCCCATCCCCGCTTCTTGATTGGCATCAAACAAACTGTCTCGCACCGGATTGCCAGATAACGCTTGAAAAGAAAGCGGTTGGATAAATTCTTTGGCACCGGAGGTCATGACAACTTGCACCTGAAAACCCGCTTTAATAAATAAGCGTGTTAACTCTAGAGATTTATAAGCGGCAATGCCGCCAGTGACAGCAAGGAGAATTTTCATATTAGTTTCATATTCAAGGGTTAAACTGTGTTTATGATACTGTGTTTATGCCATCAATGACTGACTTTCTATTGCTCTGCAACTTAGTTAGACTAGATTATATAAACCGCAAAACTAGAAAGGTTTTAATATGAATGCAATTCGATTTAGTTTAGGAATATTTATTCTCCTGTTCTTAATCTCTTCTGTCGACATTCTCTACGACTGGCGTGGAATGGGTGGATTGAATGCTCATATTCTAGTGGAAATGGTAATGGGACTCACTTCACTGGTGGCTTTTGGCGTGTTACTTTTTTCTTCTTGGAAGCAGAACAAAGCATTCGCGGCCATGGACAGCAACCTCTCTGAAGTCAAAGAAGCGCTTGATACGTCACAACATCAAACCAAAAAGTTGATGGGAGAATTTTCAAAAATTATTCAGTCTCAATTTGAAACTTGGAAACTCACGGTCAGTGAAAAAGAGGTGGCTTTGTTACTTTTAAAAGGCTTGAGCTTGGAGGAAGTCGCCACGGTCCGTGAGACCAAAGAAAAAACGGTTAGACAACAGGCGTCTAATGTCTACAAAAAAGCCGGCATTGCGGGCCGGCATGAATTAGTTGCCTTCTTTTTTGAAGATTTACTGATTGAGTAAAAACAGCAATTATCTTTTGGGCAGCATTCTAAGCAACGTATTATCTTTGAGAATATAGTGGTGAAACAGTGCCGCAACCGCATGTAAACCAATCAACCAATATCCAATTAAACCGCCCGTTTCATGTACCTCTTCTAGCAAATCTGCCAGTTCTTTATTCTCTGCCATTAAGGCGGGTAACGTCCAGCCATAAAAGGGAATCACTTTGCCCTCTCCGCTTAAAATCAACCAACCAACTATCGGCATAAAAAACATGAAAAAGTACAAAAAACCATGCATTACTTTTGCCATGGTTTGCTGCATTGAGTTCGGCTGCGGCGTGATTTCGGGAGACTTCTGAGCCACAAACATAAGCAAACGTAGACTCACGAGGGCTAAAACCGATAAGCCGAGCATAAAGTGCCAGCTTTTAAAAGCGTCCCGAGTTTCAGTGCCTTTTTCAAAAAGTTCACGTAACTCAATACTGGCGAACGTCACGGCAATGAGCAAAAACATCAACCAGTGCATTGTAATAGACAAAAAACCGTATCGTTGACTTGTGTTTTTCCAGTTCATAAATCCTTCCCCCAAACAAAAAAAGCGAGACTGAACCTTCAGTCTCGCTTGGATAGTACCTGACATTTATAAATCTGACAATAGGCACGGATGCCAAGCCAGATTTAATATCAACTTGACTGCTTAGGCAAAAGTATCGGCAAATAGGTTGCCTGACCAATTAAACATTGAGCGATAGTTTTCGGCACTTGGTGCACCCGCTGCATACTTATCCAAAGTACCATTTGGTACGACATCGATAGGTTGCATTTGTTTAGTCGCTGAATTGTATTCATAAACGGCTGTTAACCAGGAAGCCGTAGTCGCTGAAACAGGACTATAACAAGCTGAATTGGTTTTTGGTGCAGTATCTGGCGCTAATCCTTTTAATGAACGTAAAATCGCATCAGCACAAATTTTGGCTTCCGAATTCCCAATATGCCCAGCTTTTGGCAGACCTGTCCCTTGTGAATCACCAATAATATGAATATCTAAACCTAACGCCTGATCCGCGCTATTTAGCTTTGTTGATTCATAGGTTAAAGGATTGATTGGTGCCCAATTCCCTTCATTCAATCCCGCTGTAAAGACAATTGGCCCTGCTTTTTGATTTGGAATGACATTTAATGTTGTTGCTAAAGCCGTTTCGTTTGCTGCACCATTCACGCTATAAGTAACACTTTTAGCATCAGAATCTACGCTTAAAACCTCAGCGCTGTGAATATACTCCACACCATAACTTGTAAAAGCCGCGTCAAAGGTATCCGCTTCAACGGTAATGCCTGCATTGGCATCTAACACTTTAACGGTGCAGCCCGTAAAGCCTTTAGTATTTTTTAGATAATCCGCCACCACACAAGCTCGCTCATAAGGTCCTGGAGGACAACGGTATGGTGCTTTTGGCACGGTCATCACAAAGCTATCACCATCTACCATGGCATCAATCTGAGTTTTTAGTAAATTGGTTTGTTCACCTGCTTTCCATGCATGCGGTATTTTTGCAAAGTCGTGTCCTGCTACGGCTTGGAAATCAATCCCTGGCGCGAGAATCAACTTGTCATAAGACAAAGTTCCACCGCTATCTAAAGTCACCGTTTTAGTTGAATTATCCACTCCCGCAACCGTATCATGCAGCATATTAACGCCGTATTTTTGACTGTGATTAATATAGTTAAAACTTAAATCACTGGTAGTCTTTTGACCATTCAAAACCAAGTTACTTAAGATAGGTGATACATAGGTTGAATTAGGTTCAATCACTGTAACTTGAACACTTAACCCACCCCACATTTTCAAATACTTCGCTACCGTTGCACCTGCAAAACCACCACCAACAACCACAATGTGTGGCAAGGTATCTGCTGCTCGTACCAGGCCTGGCAAAACGGTTGCAGTCAAACCAAGGCCAAGCGCTTTTAATAAACTTCTACGTGATAATTGATTATTCATTTCCGCTCTCCTTAATCATCGTTGTCTGAACTAGATTGTGTTGCTAACCATGCCGCTAAAGCTGCGATTTCATCCGCTGTATAGCCATGTGCTTGCGCTTGCATAATCGGGTCTTCTTCACCGCGTTGAATTTCAAGCATTTCACTTACAAGTTCGGCCGCACTTTCTCCAGCGATACTGTCCCAACTATTGGTTGAAGAACCATTTGTGCCATGACACTGCGCACATTGAGAAGCTAACAATCTTCCTCCTGTCACTGTGTAATTAGCAACTGGCGTATAAACAGTCGCTGAACCTGACTCATAGTCGTCATTATGATCTGGATCTTCACTATCAGGAATGCCATCGCCATCATCGTCAGAATCGACATCATCATTTGATCCGTCGTTATCATCATCACGATCGTAGATATCATCAATACCGTCACCGTCACCGTCTTCTGTAGAGTTGTAATCAGAATCATAGGCATCAGGAATATCATCGCCGTCATCATCCAAAGAGTCCGTAGAAACATCTCTTAGCACCACTCCATCAGGTAAAGTTAAAGGCACTTCTAGTGGAGAGTCGGCAACACCATCGTCATCTAAATCGACACCATCTCGAGACATGGCTAATGGAATATAACCCAAATCAAAATCTTCTGACATATTCATCAGGCCACTGGTCACTAAACCTGAATTAATTTGAATGGAGGTAATGACTCTATTCGCTAAATCATCTTCATGCGTTGTCATCACTAAGCGGCAATCGACATTATTCGGCAGTGCAAGTGAGAATGGGTGTTCAGTGGTGCCGTCATCGGTTGAATTGACTTTGTAGTAAGTTCCATCTGCACAGAAAGCTTCAATTAAAGTACCGGGAACCGTTCCCGACACAACGCTACTGGTTGTGGCGCTTGTTGTTAAACTCGTAGTTGCATCAGAACCACCTCCGCCCCCACAAGAGGCCAGGAGTATGGCTATCGATAGACCCGACAGCATAAAAGGAATATTTTTCGGCTTCATAAGTAAGCTCCTTATTTTTTTGACTTGGCGTACGTTTTAATCATTTACAAAAACAGAATCTGAACCATTGAATAACTCTGTTTTTCTTGTTTTCTCTACACTATAAAAAAATACCCTACATATATAGTGGGCAAATGCCTTGCAAGACATTTGTCTTATACTCATTTAAAGGAGCAGTTACTGATGACTGATAGATTCTCTGAGTAGATTACTCAATGTTTATGCGCCCTATTATGTTTTTGGGATTTTATTCCCAAAAAACAAGTTAGTCAAATATTTAAGATAAAAATTAATTTGAGAGAAGCACTGATACAAAAAAACCGCCAAAAGGCGGTTTCAAATTAAAATAAAATAAAATAAGCGCTCGCTACTAAGACGACAAAACCTAGCCAAAAGTATCCGCAAACAAATTATTTGCCCATTTCAGCATTGGCTCAAAATTGTCTTCTGTAGGTTCTGGCGCTATTTTACCTACGATTTTATCCATCACTAACGTGGTCGAGTTATAACGCCAAACGTTCCCGGCCCAGTTCACTTTGGTCTGTGTCACTGGTGCAGAACAGCCCACAGACGTCATAGGAACTCCGAAAGGAGAATTACCCGCTAATATTCGTAAAATGGCATCCGCACAAACCTTAGCTTGTGCATTCGCTGTTTGCCCGCCTTTAACCTGCGTCGTGGATTGTGAGTCACCCAAAACATGGATAAACTCTTTACCCGCTATAGTGGACTCATAGGTTAACGGATTAATCGGCGCCCAATTGCCATCGTTTAAACCCGCATCAAAGATTAAAGATGCCGCTTTATGATCAGGTATAAAATTAATCACGTCGGCGGCAAGGGTTTGAGGAGCGCCACCATTTTCAGTAAAGGTGATGGAACGACCAATGCCAGCTACATCGCCAGAAGCCACACTCGAAACCTCAACATTGGAACGATATTCAACACCCAACTCAGCGAACAAAGGGCCAAACAACGCGGGGTCAAATACCATAGTTGCCTGTGGATCCAGCACCACCACTCGAGGATGTTTATTATTAACACTTAAATAATCCGCTACAGAACTAGCGCGTTCATAAGGCCCGGGAGGACAGCGATAAGGTGTTTTTGGCACCCTAATCACAAAAGTACCATTATCGGGAAAGCTGGCCAACTGATCTCGCAATAATGCGAGTTGTTCACGCCCATCCCACGCATGCGGTAATTTTGCAGAATCCCAACCAGGCACTCCCACAAAATCGATTCCTGGAGACAAAATCAGACGGTCATAATTGAGAGCGGCCCCTCCCTCTAAGGCGACCGTTTTAGCGGCGGAGTCGATAGATGCTACACGGTCTTGCATAATATTCACACCATGCACATCTCGCAGACGATCATAAGTAAAGTCTAGGCGGTCAATCTCCAATTGCTTGGTAACCACCATACCACTCAAAATAGAAGAACTATATTTAGCATTAGGCTCAACCAGTGTGACATTCACGGCATCCTTCCCCCATATTTTGAGATATTTTGCCGCGGTTGCACCACCAAAACCACCACCAACCACTACGATATTCGATGGCTCCGCTGCAAATACAGACAATGCATTCATGCCCGCTAAACCGGCGAGCAGCCCAGCCCCTGTTTTAAGTAAATTACGACGTGACCAAAGCGCTTGATTGACTTCTAAACCTACCGTTGACTTGCTCATGATTACTCTCCTACCGCTGGTGTGTAATTAACTTTTGAATAGTAGCTTTTTATTAAAACCACTTCTTCCGGTGTGTATGCCAGAGCGTGAAGATGCATCATATTGTCAGCATACGCAGGATCCTGGTAAACGGTCATCCAGTTACCAACCGCGCCAGACCCCCATAATTCTGGCCAGCCACTAACTGCCACACCAAAAGTTCCATGACATTGAGCACATTGAGAAGCTAACAACCTAGCCCCTGGTGCCAATGCACCACCACTTAAAGTAATGGCGCTGTAATCAACGCTGTCAATATCAAAGTAAATGCCACTATCGGTCACTACCTCACCATCCGGGGCAGTAGATGTAGATGTTGTGAAACACCCAACCATCAAGATACTACTCACCAGACTCACACCCAACAATATCCATACCGTTTTCGCTTTCATCACATACAGCCCCTTTTTATGTATTTACACGTACCATTGTACGCTTGACTACTGCTTAAACAATAAAAGGCTAAACAAGAATAAATACCTATTTACTTTTGTAGTAAGGATGCTTCACCCGAAAGGGGTATAACAGGGTTGTTATTCAATATAATCCATATGAATATAATTTTAATTCAGAGTACAAAACAGTGACGGCCCTAGCACGAAGGCATGCAATGGTTGAGGCAAAACAAGTAAGTGGTGATAAGTGCTGTCAACTTAGAGAATTTAAGGTATAAATAGAGTTGGTTTTTTCAAAAATAATTCGAGCTCAAATAGACATGCAACGCACTCAAAAAATATTTTCGCTGATATTGATTTGGTTTTTATTCAGCTTAACTCTCCCCGTGGCAGCGGCAACGGTCGAGCCTACCCTAAAGCCAAGTGCTAAAATTCTAACCGCCTCGGATATTGAATCACTGAGCCAAGCGCTGGCACAAGCTGAAACGCTCACTGAAGAGGAGCAAAAAACGCTCACTTCACAACTTAATCAAGCTCAAAGCTGGATTGCTGAGTCGCAGAGTTATCAACAACAATTACTGGCTTTAGAAAGCCGTGTCTCAGAAGCAACGGCGCGTTTCAAAGAGCTCAAAACTTCTCAAGAAAATATCACTAAAGAACTCAAAAGCAAACTAAGTTTTGAGCTGATCGAACTGCCAAAAGCGCAATTAACCCAGCTCATAAGCACCTCTGAAGCCGAACTCCAACAAGCCAATACAAACTTTTTAAACAGTGAAAAAGAACTAAGCCAATTCCTAACGATGGCCACAGAAGGCTCCCTACAAAAAGCGCAACTGCAAAAGCGCATCAGTCAGCAACATGAAATCCAATCAACGCCGAATCAGAACATGGACTCAATACAGGACTGGCATGCCCGTATTCAATTCCTTCGCTCCAAAGCCAGCCTACAAGTGCTTGAGATTTCCCTCAAACTTACCAACTTCAAAATGGACAATTTAAGCGTACTCACGCAGTTGGCTCAAACTGAAAGAGACTATTGGGACGTTAATAAAACGCTATTGCTAAAAAAGGTCCAACAGTTACAAGCACAACTGCAAAGCGACAAGGCTTTACAAGCAGCCGAAGCACTCCAAGAAACCATTGATGAACAATTTAATCAGACAAGCCCCCTTTATCCATTACAACAACTCATTATTGATGTTCAGAAACTTAAAGCGGATTTAATCCAGGATGAGAAGCAAGTCGATCACAGAATCAACGTCGCAAATGAATCCATCACTGACCTACAGGCGCATTTTGCAAGAGACAAGCAAATTGTAGAGCTTGAAGGCTCACAGGAAACGGTCGCTCAAGTATTACATAAACGCTTGGAAAGTCTCTCTAAAATCAATATAAGCCCCAGCAACGCCCTCAAGATTAAGAACCAACTCAATACTTCCGTACTCAACCAGTTATTGCTGAGTGAAAAACTAGCCGATGCGACTAATCAGGATTTAAAAAGCCTTCTTAATACGCTGCTAGGCGACACGATTGTTAACCTAGACGATGAAGAGCTGTTGCAACTTGAGCAACAGTTAGTCGATTTACATGAAAAGTTCATCCAAGCCGCCAAAGAACTACAAACACTCTACCCTAGCTATATCAGCAAACTTGCTGAACTCAATGCCGTCACCGCACAACAACAAGATAAGACCATTGCCTATACACGTTTTCTAAATGACCACCTGTTCTGGTTACCTAATGTCGGTATTAGTGGACTATTTTCGATGGCTGCATTCACTCAAAGTATTCACTGGTTTTTGTCCCCAGATAACCTTAAAGCCCTGCTAGATGATAGCCTTCAGGTGCTAAACACACACAAAATCGGTTTCGCATTTTGGATTCTGGTCATAGGATTACTTGCTTTCGCTCGGCAGCGCTTCATTGAAGGAATGACAAAAACCGTCTCTTTAGTGCTTTCAATCCGCACAGACTCTATGATCTATAGCTTGCAAGCCGTCGCACAAACCTTTGGTCTTTCGATTTTGGCTCCGTTAATCCTCTTAGGTGCTGCGGCACTGCTTAATCAACACCCATCTCCTGCTGAATATACCCAAGGTCTTATTAAAGGCTTGATTGATGCGGGTATATTGGTCTTTGTTCTAGGGGGACTTAAACAGATCTGTCGCCCTGATGGTTTGGCAGAACGTCATTTCCACTGGCGTGCCAGTGTTAGAAATTCAATACAACGTGAGTTGAGTTGGGCGGCGCTGTACGGTGGTATTCTAATGATTGTGATTGATATGAATACCGTCACCCTCGCCCCTGCGGACCAACAAATGATTGGACGTTTGGCCTTTATCGCATTGATGATTGGTGTAGTCATACTGATTTATCGCCTATGGTCGCCACGCAGCGAAATTATGCGCGACTTCAAGCATTACTCAAAAACCGCTAATTGGCTACAGCTGCACTTTATCTGGTTTCCGCTGTTACTGGCCATCCCTCTCACCCTTATCTGGACGACAGTTTATGGCTACTACTACTCATCTCTAGTGATTGCGGAACACCTTAACTGGTCCCTTGGGCTGATTTTATCGGTTTATATTCTGCGAGAATTATTGCTGCGTAGCCTCTACTTATCCGAACGCAAGGTGCATTATGCAGAACACCTGCAAAAATATCAGGCACTTCAAGCCGAACAACAAGCGACTGCCAACGAAACGACTTCCAATGCAGATACATTGCCATTGATGGAAGAACCAGAAATTGATTACGACAAGTTAAGTAATCAAGTTCGTCAGGCATTGAATTTAGGCGCTGTGCTCCTTTTCTTAAGTGGCATATGGTTGATATGGAGCGATATTTTACCGGCACTCAACCTCATTAGCGACAGTACGTTAGAGATGACAAAGTCACAGATGATTAATGGCATCGAACAACAAGTACCCTTGACCCTGGGAGATTTAAGCTTAGGTATCGCACTGGGCGCAATGACACTACTGCTATCAAAAGATCTACCAGGCCTGTTGGAATTTACGCTGCTTAGATTCTTACCGATCAGTGTAGCCGTCCGCTATGCCATCAGCTCTCTAACGCAATATATCGTTGTGATTATTGGGTTTGTACTTATTTTTAGAGCGCTGGGCATTGAGTGGTCAAATATTCAATGGTTGGTTGCCGCCCTTTCCGTCGGGTTAGGATTTGGCCTGCAAGAAATTGTCGCCAACTTTGTCAGCGGGATTATTCTATTGTTTGAACAACCGATGCGGGTCGGGGATATTGTGACGGTCGATGGGGTAAGCGGAAAAGTCTCTAAAATTCGCATCCGCGCCACCACAATCATTAACTGGGATCGCCAAGAATTGATTATTCCTAACAAACAGATTATAACTGGGCAATTTATTAACTGGTCACTTTCAGATCCGGTGACGCGCATTAGAGTCCCTGTGGGCATTGCTTATGGCAGTGATGTCACTCAAGCCTTGCTATTGATTCAAAAAGCCGCTGAAGAACATCCAGCGGTCCTCAAAGACCCCGCTCCATCGGTGATTTTTGCAAGCTTTGGCGATAATGCGCTACAGTTAGAGTTGCGGGTTTTTGTGGAAGATTTAGAAAACTTTATTATGGTCAAATCTGAATTACACTCCGCCATCAACGACAAACTCAATGACGCCAATATCGTGATTGCATTCCCACAACGAGATGTCCATCTCAACACCTCAGAGCCATTGGAAATCCACCTGACCAGAGAGAGTAAAGGCGAAAAAGCCTCAAAAGCTAAGGTGATTGAGTAGCCACTAGTCCTTCCAAGTCTGGACAAGCCATCGGTCGACCTTGTAGGCTAACCGCTAAGCCGATGGCTTTGCCTGAAACCATGAGTCGGTCATCTTTTTTATGGTAGATATGCTGTATAAACGCATATTTGATGCGCGATTCTTTCTGTACTTCAACCGTGACATAAAAATCATCTTGTGAGGTCAGTGGCTTTTTAAAATCCAACTCCACTCTAACCACCATCAAGTTAACGCCTTTTGCGGCGAGTTCCGCAAAATCAACACCGTTTGCCAAGAGGAATTCATGGCGAGCATGTTCTAAATAATTCTGATAGACACTGTTATTAACTACTTTTTGCAAATCACACTCGTAATCGCGTACGCGCATTTCATACTTAAACATTGACCGATTTCCTTAGCACTTTTAATATGGGACTATATTAAGGCAAACTACTAGCTTTCTCCACCCTCTTCCCCTCGGCTTATAAAAGGCACATCACAATGGCTATCTCTGACTGGCATGAAAACGATCGACCTCGAGAGAAACTCTTAAACTTTGGTTCTGAACAACTCTCCGATGCCGAACTCTTAGCCATTTTATTAAGAGTCGGGGTCAAGGGTAAAAGCGCCGTTGAGTTGGCGCAAGATTTACTCAACCACTTTGGCAGTTTGCATCAACTTTTAAAAGCCAATCAGGCTGATTTCTGTCAAGCCAAAGGCTTAGGGCAAGCTAAGTTCGTTCAGTTTCAAGCGGTTTTGGAGATATCCAAGCGGCACTTCGAATCGGGTTTAAAAACCCGAGATGCCTTTACCTCGCCTGAATTGGTCGCCCGGTTTTTGGAATCAGAACTCGGCCATCAACACCGAGAAAAATTCGCACTCTTATTGCTCAACCAGCAACATCAGCTCATCGCCGTTAAAGTCCTATTTGAAGGCACCTTAAACCAATCTCAGGTACATATCCGCGAAGTGGTCAAAAGCGTACTCGACCACCATTCCGCTGCCGTTATCCTGGCGCACAATCATCCTTCGGGAGACCCTACTCCCAGCCAGGCCGATATAGACATCACGCTACGCATCAAACAAGCCTTGGAACTTATTGAGGTCAGAGTACTCGATCACATGATTATTGGCGATGCAGGTCGCTGGCACTCTTTAGCACAACACCAACAAATGCCATGAACGACATAAAAAGCACTAAAATCACTCTTAATTATGAATAAATACCATACAAAAATCATCAACGCTAAAAACTTACCAGGCCTGGTAGGTTTTACTTTGGCTCAATTTACATCCGCGTTACGACAGTTCTTTTGGGTCTGGCTGACACTCATACTATCACTGTATTTAAGCTGGATAGTGCTCGCTAATGCCAATTTTGGTTATGGTATCTGGCACGATTATGCTGGTATCAGTGATAACATTGAACGCTATGCTCCTCAAAACCGTTTTCGTCACGACTTTGAAACCACCGATACCCAAACCCGTAAAGCGCTTTTTGCCGGCATCGTTACAGCGATTCACCAACAAGGTCAAGGCCTACAAAGTTTAAGCTATCCACACCCGACTAAATCCATCGATATTCCGCTATTGCACTCCGCAGAAATTGTCCATTTAACCGATGTTGCGAATCTTATTGAGCTCCTAAAAAAAATAGGCTGGGGGTTGTTGCTCACTTGGGGCGTGCTGAGTAGCTACCTACTGATATCACGCCAACCTTTTACGTCCCCACAAACAAGCTTACTCAACGTAGGGTTCGGCTTGATTATTTTTGCAATGCCAATCGCCATGTTAGGCGCCAAAAACGTTTTCTATCAACTGCACATTTGGGTTTTTCCTGCAAACCATCAGTGGTTTTTTTACTATCAGGACTCACTGATGAGTACGATGATGAAAGCCCCCGATCTATTTGCTTATATCGGCGTCAGCCTGCTCACCTTAGGACTGCTATTTTTTATGCTCATCGTTAAACTGTTCCACTCTAAAAACAGCAACTCGTCTTCATAACATTTAGACATGTATTGATAACACTTCAGCCTAGCCATCCCTATTACGACAACTTTCTACAATGTTTCAATATTCACGCGATTGTTGAATGCAGTAATATAACTAGAAAACAGCTTTATTTAGGTTTACCCACTTTTCAGCTTCTTATTAATGTGTACTTCCAACATTGCACCGAACGTATAAAACGACTCACCTAGCTCCCACAATATGAGTTACAAATCGATTATTTCAGACCTGTCCTGGTCGATTTATAAGTTCGTCTAAATAGCACGCACCTCTTTTCATATCGCTGACACATTTCCTTCACAAACCTGTCAATAAATTTAAACATGCCTGCAATAGAAATTATTTATGATTAGTGCCCCAACACCTTGTTTGACCACTTCTCTCCTAAGAGGCACTAAAAATGAAATTGAAAACTATAAATCTAGCAATGTTGATGGCGCTTGGCGCTTCAACACTAACCTTGACTGGCTGTAATGAAGATAAAACGACTAGCTTAGATGTGCGTTTTACCCCTATTGACCTGCCTGCTGACGCTACCACCAAAAACGACATCCAAGTCTCTGACACCGTTAAAGTCAATGATGACACCCAATCCATTGGTTACAACAAACTGATGGCCACTGGTGAAACGGATAATGGCGAAATTTACGGCGCCGTTAAGAACTATCAAGGCACACCTATCCAGTTTCCAGATGCTTCTGACTACATCTGTAACGGCACTAACGCTGGTGTTGGCTCTGGATTAGACTACTTCTCGATTTTACAAAAGAACGATAGCCTTTATATGGTATCGCAGTTTGAGTGTCAAATCGGCGCTATGTATATGTCAGAACTTACCCAAGATAGCTCTACGGGTGCACTATCGGTTACCCCTGGTACCTTACAGTTTATTGACCAGTCTCCTGAATTCGGTGGTTTTGTCCACTGCGCCGGTCAGACTACGCCATGGAACTCTCACCTAGGTTCAGAGGAATATGAAACAGATGCACGCTTTGTCGAAGATAACGCTGATGCCAATGGTTTTACAGGTAACGCATATTATGATGAAACTGCGAAATTCTGGTTAACTGATGGCACCTTAGACACAGAAGGCCAATTGCTAAACCCTTACTACTATGGTTGGACGCCTGAGGTAAAAATCACTGCCGCGGGTGCCCCTAACTATATGAAGCATTATGCAATGGGACGTTTTTCTCACGAGTTATCTTATGTAATGCCTGATAAAAAAACCGTCTATCTTTCAGATGATGGTGTGAACGTAGGCTTGTTCATGTTTGTCGCTGATGTTGCTGGCGATCTTTCGGCAGGTAGCTTATATGCTGCAAAATGGCATCAAACTTCCAATACTGGACTGGGTAAGGCGAACATCAGCTGGATTGATTTAGGCCATGCTGATAACGCAACTATTCGCGCCCTACTGGATCCAGACAACGATGTGGCGACAAATGATGCGCCAGCCTTCTCTGATATCTTTACAACTGCAGTACCGGATGTAGCAGGTGCTTGTGCAGCTGGATTCACTGCAATCAACACTTCTGCGGGTAATGAATGTTTGCAGTTGAACGATATTACTGGTGACGCAGTTGTAGATGCCGCTGACGAAATGATTGCTTCTCGCCTGGAAACTCGCCGTTATGCCGCAATGATGGGCGCTACTACAGAGTTCCGTAAAGAAGAAGGTATCACTTTCAACGAACGTGACAACAAGCTTTATGTTGCTATGTCGGAAGTCGCTCGTGGAATGGAAGACAATATGAAAAATGGTGTTGTAGAAACCAAATATGACATCGGTGGAAACAACGACATCAAATTAGACTACAACGCTTGCGGTGGGGTTTATGAGTTAGATGTTGCAGCAGATGCTGTTATTGGTTCTAACTATGTTGTCCAAAACATGAATGGCCTAGTTGCAGGAACGCCAACGGATTACTCTGCTGATCCTGAGCTTTCAGCCAATAGCTGTGATGTAGATGGAATCTCTAATCCAGATAACGTCACTTTCTTAGCCGATTCAGATACCTTAATAATCGGTGAAGATACTGGTAAGCATGAAAACAACATGATTTGGTCTTATAACCTTAAAGATGGCACGCTAGACCGTATCTTTACAACGCCATTAGGGGCAGAAACCACCTCTCCTTTCTGGCATAAAGATGTAAATGGTTTTGGTTATCTGTCTGCAGTAACCCAACATCCAGACACAACGACAAACCTAAATGGTGAGTCTGAAGCGGGTGTGATTGGCGTGTTTGACTTCAATAAATAATTTGGGCCAAACTAGCTAAATATATATAAAAAAAAAGGGGGGGGGGGGCTTAGGCCCCTTTTCTTTTCTTGTTTTCAGCAAAATTGATACAAACTCACCCCAAGTTTTTTGGTAAGCCAATTTATCAAAACTGGCTTACCAAAAAACTTGAAAATCTTAACTTATTAAAGAACCTTGAAATGATTATGAAACACATCTCTTTACTGTCTTTTACTTCAATATTCATAACCGCTACTCTCTTGACTGGCTGCAGTGATGCCAACCATGAGGCTTCGATTAGCCCGACAAACAACTATTCGGCTTCTCAACCGGTTACAGTCAACTTACTCGATAGACATATCGTCAACAATAAGGCCGCTTATATTCCGGCCCAGTGTTACACCAAAACCGTTGGTAAAGACGACAAAGTCCATAACCCTTGTTTCAGCTGTCACACCCAAGGTCTGGCCCCCAATTACATTAACGATTCAGCTTTTCAGATGGAATACGATTTCCGAACTTACAGCCAAACCAATCGCTGGAGCAATCTGTTTAAAGACCGCAGTGCCGACGTTGCAAAAATCAGCGATGCGAAAATATTAGAGTATGTAAGAACTTCCAATTACATCAATGAAAAGGGGGAGATCCCCCTCGCCAATCGCCTTGCCAATGTTCCTGCACAATGGGATGTCAATAAAGACGGAAAGTGGAATGGCTATACTCCAGACAGTTACTTTAATTTCGACAAGGAAGGCTTTGATATCGCCCCCAACCAGCAGGATACCGGCTGGCGCGCATTTGCTTATACTCCATTCTTTGGAACTTTTTGGCCAACAAACGGCAGCACCAATGATGTGATGATCCGCTTACCAGAGACAATGCGTCAGGATGACACTGGCCACTATTCTCGCCAGGTATATAAGCTTAACTTAGCCATTGTTGAAGCGATGATTACCCGCAAAAATGTCGCTATCAGTAACACCGATGAAAAACTTTACCAAGTCGACTTGAATCGTAATGGCGTGTTAGACAATGCCACGGTTGTCATCTACAAGTGGGCACCTACCAAGGGCAAGAAGATGTCTTACGTCGGTATGGCTAAAACCTTACAGCAACAAGACAAACTCCATTTAGCCGCCGGACTTTATCCAGAGGGCACAGAATTTTTGCACAGCGTGCGTTATATTGACCAAAAAGTTGATGGCGGCATTCAACTAGCAAACCGCCTGAAAGAACTTCGTTATGCTAAAAAAACTTCCTGGAATAAGTATTCACAACTCTACAATGCCGCCATGGGAGAAGAATTGGAGTCAGCGAAATTTCCGGATCGATTACGTACGATTATTGGAGATGCTGAAAAAGGCTTGATTAACGGTTTAGGCTGGACCTATCAGGGCTTTATTGAAGATCAAGCTGGCGCCTTACGCCCACAAAATTTTGAAGAATCTATGCACTGTATCGGTTGCCATTCCGGTTTAGGTGCCACCACAGACAGCAGCTTTGCATTCCCGCGTAAACTCAGTGCCGAACATCACCAGCAAGGCTGGTTTCATTGGACGCAAAGAGGCTTGCACGGTGTGGCAGAACCTAAGTTTCCAGATGGCAGCTGGCAATATACCGAATACCTCCTACAGAACCACTCAGCTAATGAGTTCCGCAATAACGATGAAGTCATCCACAAATTCTTTAATGCAGACGGTAGCTTGAAAACTGCCGAGGTGGAAACCCTGCACGATGACATCGGACATTTACTGCTACCGTCTGCTGAGCGCGCTCTAACACTCAACAAAGCCTATAAAGTCATTGTTGACGAGCAGAGCTATATCTATGGCCGAGACTCCCATGTGAAGCCTGTGACGACCAGTTGGGATATTGTACCGATTGATGAAAAAACTGGTATTGAAAGCCCGGTGATTCATCATTAACCAGATAAGGAAGGGTAATTCAAATTTACATGGATATTTACGCGGTAATTACTTGCTTTTTAAGCTGAAACTGTGCATAATTCCGCTTCTTATTTTCCGTAGTGGGTTGACCATTACATAAGATATAGAAATATTCGAATATTTTTAATATATAGAAGCTTTTGATTTTATTGAACTTTTCAAATAAATTAAATGCTTTAAGAACCTTATAAGGGATTGTGAAATGTCTAAAGTATGCCAAGTAACAGGAAAACGTCCTGTAGTCGGTAACAATGTTTCCCACTCTCACCGTAAAACACGTCGTCGTTTCTTACCAAACTTGCATTCGCATCGTTTTTGGTTAGAAGCTGAGAACCGTTTTGTTAAGTTACGCGTAACTGCTTCAGCTATGCGTACTATTGACAAGAATGGTATTGACTCTGTGATCGCTGAGATGCGTTTACGTGGTGAGAAAGTCTAGGAGACTGCAATGCGCGATAAAATTAAACTACAGTCAACTGAGTCTCCTTATTTTTATACAACTGATAAAAATAAGAAGAACATGGCTGGAAAATTTGAAATCAAGAAGTTCGATCCAGTGGTTCGTAAACACGTCTTGTTCAAAGAAGCTAAAATCAAGTAAATCTTATCCAGATGCATTTGATAAAACCCGGTTCAAAAGACTGGGTTTTTTTATGCCTATCAGAAAGTCATCGAAGAAAGAGTGATTACAATGCAAGCAATCAAGCTTATCGCTTCTAAAGCGAGCGGCACTAGAACATAGAGCAAGCTTAAAACAGCTTATTTAAAGGCTTCCACCACGACTTGATCACGTCCCGTCTCTTTTGCCTGATACATTAAATCATCGGCCAATTTAAAAACCGCGTCACTATTCAATTGATGATCTGGCGATAATATTATCGCACCACAAGAGAGTGTTACGACGCCATCAATGCCTTCTTTATTTGGAATCCCCAAGTCTTTAATCGTCGCATTCAGGCTATTCAAAAAGTGGCTAACATGCTCTAAATCAATTTCATTTAGAATCATTCCAAACTCCTCCCCCCCGAGCCTAAACAACAGATCTTGTGGACGTTTTAAACTCTGTTGTAACGCATTAGAAACCTTTTGCAAGGCAATATCTCCTTGCTGATGCCCATAGTTGTCATTCAGCTTTTTAAAGAAATCAATATCAGCCATGGCGAACACAAATGGCACCTCTTCACGCTGGGCACGTTTAATCTCTCGCTCAAACACTTCTGTAAAGTAACGTCGATTATATAACCCTGTTAACGCGTCCCGAATACTTAACTCTTCCGCTTTTTTACGATCCGTTAAGTCTTCACGTGTAACGGTTATCTTTTGAAGCTTACCAAACCGCATTTCAGGAATGACTTTTAAATTCACGTAATACAATGATCCATCTTTTCGGCAACCTTCAACTTCACCTTGCCAAGTTTCTCCCATTACAACCCTCCGATAAAGCGCATGATACTCTTCATCAGACATCGCAGGACTCTTAGTAATCGCAGCCGACTGACCAATCAACTCTTGTTTGTCATAACCACTTAATTTTGCAAAACTGTCACTCACCCAAATGAGAGTGCCTTTATTGTCGGTCACTGTCGCTAGACTCAACTCATTCACAGTATTAATATAAGACTGTAATATTTTCTTAGAACGCTGAACTGCTAACATCCATACCAACGAGACAATCAACAAGAGCAATAAAATTAGTGCAATCATATACAACCAACGATAAGACTCCGTCACTACCCTTAACTGAATCCAGTCATCAAAAATTTGTTGGCGTTGCGTTTCTGTAATACTTGCAAGCGTCTTTTCAAGTATAGAATATAAAACTGGATTGTCTTTTTGCACACCAATCGCTAATTTAAAGCGTCGCTGTGACTGTCCAACAATCCGTATCCCACTCAAACCTTGCTGTTTCATTGCATAATTAATGGTGGCTAAATTGCCCGAATAAGCTATCGCTCGCCCCTCCAAGACGGAAAGCAAACCTTCCGTAACTGAATCGACCAGTAACAAATTCACCCCTGGATGAAACTGTGTAAGACTTTCATGTGCCCAGGAGTTTTTAATAACGGCAACCATTTGACCATTTAATTGATCATAATGATCGATATAACCCAACTCATCTGCGGCAGCCAATACCATAGGAAAAGAGAGGTAAGGCTGGGTAAAATTCAAATAGTTTCTATTACTAGCTGTTTCAACAGCACAAGACAAAACATCTAACGCTCCGACTTGCGCCATTTCTGTAATTTCTAACCAAGACTTATCCCGCACCGATTGAAACTCGACGCCAAGCATCTCCCCCATTAATTTGAAATATGCAGATGCCAAACCTCGATAATCACCCCCTTCATCAATATATTCAAAGGGTGCCCAATTAATATGATTGCCGATTTTGATACGGGGATGCGCTTCAAGGTAGGCAAGCTCTTCGGCAGAGTACAATGACTGAGAGGTATCAAATATCAAGCCTTTTATATCTAGATTTGTTAACTCAACACTATTGATAAGACCCGTTTCTTCAGCATACGCCGCCGTGGCTGACAGCTTTCGAGGCTCGATTTCTCCAATTGCCTGTTTGCCGGATTTAACATACTTTGTGGTTGCTTGTGCTTCGGCCAATAAGGCATCACGAGTCTTCTTGACCTCAAAATTCTGCAAAATAAAATCGACAGTGTCTTGTTGATGATGGATTGCATATTCCCAACCTGCAATAGTCGCCTTACGAAAGCCGGCCACTTCATTGGGTAATAATTCAGATTTTTGCTGATGCGTAAAAACCAAGTCTCCATAGGATTGAATACCATAGGCCTTGGGATCTAGAATAAAGAAAGGTGTCTCAGATTGTTTTAATCGATAAGGTTCATTGGTAAAGTAACCCGCATAAAAGTCTACTTTGTGGTCGATAAAGTCTTGTAAATTTCCAGAGGAAGGCATCTCTTTAATGGGTTGAGTGACGACAGCAGATGCCTTTTCAATCAAGGTATTTATCTGCATATTACCGAAATGCATCACTGTTTTCCCTGACATTTGAGCCAAATCGGTCATCGGATCATGTGATAACAATACCATTGGAGAAAACTGAAAAGAAGCCATGACTAACTTGATCGGTGCGCCTTTCGCATAGTCAGCAATAATAGAACTATAACCGACGCCAAAATCAGCTCTTTTAGAAACCACTTCGTTCAAAACTGAAACGCCAGGCTTCCAGGATTTTATCTCAACATCCAAACCAGCATCGCGATAATAACCTTGTTTGAGTGCTGCATAAAATCCAGCAAATTGAAACTGATGATTCCAGTTAAGCTGAACGCTGACAGGCTTTAATTCAGAGGGGTTTGCTATCATTGGAGAGGCTGATAGAGGGATATTTTCAGACGAAAATACTTGAAGTGGAAAAATCAGCAATAGCCAACCACCAATCAATCCAATTAGAAAATTTCTAAAGGCAGAATAACTATAATTATTAGAAGTCATTTTTTCATTATAAAATAATTACATACTAAGTCCATGTTTTTGCTTATCTTAGGAAAACATAAAAACTCGTAAACCCTTATTAAGAATAAAGCAGTCGTTTAACTTCACGCATGGCTGGCGGAACCTTTTGCCAGGGATCGATATTTCTTCTGTCTTCAAAACGGCGCTTTGCATCAAAAGCTTCGTCGCAACTACAGAACGCAGCTAGGACCTGCTCTCCTTTAAGGACTATATAATTTAAGCCGTCAAATTCGACTTTATAAATACTGTTTGTCATCTAAACCTCCTTACATCACCTATACTTTTTTAAAGCCGCTGTAATGTCTACTGTTATTAAACTTAACGGCCAATCATCTGCTTCATGAACACTTAAACACGCTAAAACACATTCTATGCCGAGGTTAATAGCCAAGAGTTGACGGTTTTCTGACGGTCATTTAACACTTTGTTTACAATATTGGTCACTAAACCCTAAACCGCTTGCGGTCCAGATAGAGAAGATTCGTTTATGCCAGAATTACCCGAAGTTGAAACCACCCGCAAAGGCATTCAGCCTAAAGTCGATCAACAAACCATCACCGCTTTCGTAATTCGTGATGGACGCTTACGCTGGCCAGTTGAAAAACACCTGCAAAAAACATTACCAGGCCTGGTGGTTCACTCTGTGGAACGACGTGGGAAATATATTCTGTTAAACACGGGGAAAGGCAGTTTATTAATCCATCTGGGCATGTCTGGTAATTTACGAGTATTACCGATCGACACTGAAGTCCAAAAACATGATCATATTGATATTGAGTTTGCGAATGGTTATTTATTGCGCCTGAACGATCCAAGGCGTTTTGGTTCCGTATTGTGGCACGATGCCGGCTTAGGCCCTGTTGAAGAGCATAAACTATTAGCAAAACTCGCCCCCGAACCTTTAACGGATGCCTTTAACGGGGCTTACTTCTATGAAAAAACCCGTCACCGTAAAGTGGCGATTAAAAGCCTGGTGATGAACAGTCATGTGGTCGTCGGAGCTGGGAATATCTACGCGAATGAATCACTGTTTATGAGTTGCATCCACCCACAAACTCAGGCCAACTTACTCACCCGCAAGCAATGTCATTTATTAGTGGAGAATATTAAATCCGTGTTGATTGCCGCCATTAAACAAGGTGGCACCACCCTGAAGGATTTTCTCTCACCTGACGGTAAACCCGGCTATTTTGTGCAACAGTTGAAGGTCTATGACCAAGCTGGTAAAGCCTGCCCTACTTGTAGCTCTCCAATAGAGCGTATCATGCTGAATCAACGCGCCACCTACTTTTGCCCTCAGTGCCAACCCTTTATAAAACCTAAGCCTCCTTCCGCACAAAAGACCTGCTAACCCACGCCTGCCTTTTTTATTTGGGCGGCAAAACAGATGGGATATAATGAAAATCACGGTTTGTCCATAACACGTGGATAACTGTTTTTTTTGCACTGGAGTAAAGAGCATGCAGTGGTTTAAGCTAGACAGTCAACAAATCATCGCCGTTTTAAAAAGCCATCCCGAAAACGGCTTAGATGAATCACAAATTGCCGCTGCGCGCCAACAATTTGGACTGAACCAAATCATCCAAGAAAAACGCGCCTCTAGCCTATGGATGTTCGTTCGTCAGTTTAAAAACCCGCTCCTCATAATCTTAATGTTCGGAGCCTTACTCTCTTTTGTAACCTCACACTTTATAGATGCCATCGCCATCACCCTTATTATTCTGATTAACGCGATCATCAGCTTCGTACAAGAATATAAAGCGCAAAAATCAATTGATGCCCTCAAGCAGATGGCCGCCCCCAAAACGATCGTGTTACGCGCTAACAAATGGCAATCTCTACCCGCGAACGAATTGGTGCCTGGCGATATTGTACGACTTGACTCTGGCAGCATTGTGCCTGCCGATTTAAGACTGATAGAAACCCAGCAACTTAAAATTGATGAAGCCCCTTTAACCGGAGAATCGGAACCCGTTGCCAAGCATGATCAAGCCATGTCACAAGCCGACTTACCAATTACTGACCAGTTGAATATGGCATTTATGACGACCGCCGTCACGGAAGGCCAGGGCTTTGGTATTGTCGTCAGTATTGGTATGCAAACTGAAGTCGGGAAAATTGCCCACCTAATGCAAAGTGCAAGCACCACCCTGACCCCGCTTCAAGAACGCATCCACCGCCTATCCAAGGTATTAATTATGGCTGCGTTATTGCTCGTGATGGTGGTGATTAGTATCGGACTGATGCACGATATGAGCTGGTCGATACTGATGACAACAGGTATTTCATTAGCAGTTGCCGCCACCCCCGAAGGCTTAATGACGATTTTGACCATTGTCTTGACCATCGGTGCCACCCGCATGATGCAAAACAACGGTTTGGTTCGCCAACTGGCATCAGTCGAAACATTGGGCTCCACGTCCATTATCTGCTCCGATAAAACGGGCACTCTCACGCAAAATAAAATGCAAGTGACGCAGCTGTGGACTGGCGGAAATTACTATCATTTGGAAGGTCAAGGTTATGAACCCGTCGGCCAATTTTTAGACCATAATAAAACCCCAATTTCTCATAAAGACATTCTTCATCTAGAACACATGGTGACCATGTCGGTACTGTGTAATGAGGCTGAACTGGTTGAAAATGAGCGTCAGTACTCCATTATAGGCTCACCTACTGAAGGCGCTATTTTAGTGGCTGCTGCCAAAACTGGCATGACGAAAACCCTGGCTTTAACGCAATTTGCGGAAATTAAAGTATTTCCGTTTGACTCTAAACGTAAGCTCATGAGTATCATCGTTAGAGACACCCAGGGACAGCACTGGTTAATCGTTAAAGGCGCGCCGGATGTCATCATTCAAAACAGTGAAGCGGTGCAATTACAGGAGAAAATCGGCACCATGCTCGGTGGTGATCTAGGGGACATGCTTACGGATAAGCCTCTGATAGATGCTGTCGTGGAAAATTTCGCTTCCCAGGCGTTACGCACGCTAGCCATCGGCTACCGTAAGCTTCAACCTGACGATTTAGAACGCCCTTATAACGAATTAGAAACCGATCTAACACTCGCTGGAATCTATGGAATTATCGACCCTCCGCGCCCTGAAGCCATCAAAGCGGTAGCCGCTTGTCACTCAGCCGGCATCCGAGTCACCATGATTACCGGTGACCATGCCAGTACCGCCAAAGCAATTGCTTTACAAATGGGGATTATAGATGACCCAGAGGCACTGGTTTTAGAGGGTAAAACACTTAATTCCCTGTCCGATGAAGCACTATATCAACAGGTAGAAAACACCTCCGTATTTGCCCGCGTTAGCCCTGAACACAAGCTACGTATTGTGCAAGCCTTACAAAAGCATAATTATGTGGTTGCTATGACGGGTGATGGCGTCAATGATGCGCCTGCATTAAGGACAGCAGATATTGGCGTGGCTATGGGCATTACTGGCACGGGCGTCTCCAAAGAATCTGCCGACTTAATTCTATTAGATGACAACTTTGCCACAATTGTTGAAGCGGTCAAAGAAGGACGACGTATTTATGACAATATCCGTAAATTCATTCGTCAAGATTTGACCACTAATGTCGGTGAGGTCTCTGCTCTACTATTTGCATTTATCTTGATTATTGACGAACCGCTCCTCACCCTAGCACCCTTAATGATTTTATGGATTAACCTCATCAGTGACGGCCTGCCCTCTTTAGCATTGGGGATTGATGGTCCAGAAGAAAACGTTATGAACCGCAAACCTCGAGCCAAAGACGAAAGTTTCTTTGCAGGTCGACTGGGCTATACGATATTGATTCGAGGCTTAATCATGGGTGGCGTGACTTATGGAATGTTTATGTATGCACTTAGCATGGGGGTTGAAATGGCCTATGCGCAAACCCTGGCATTTATGACATTGATTTTTGGGCAGTTAATACAAGTATTTGATAGCCGAACGCTCACCAATATTTATAGACGTAACCCTTTCAGCAATCGAGCATTGCTGTGGGCTGTAGGCGGGTCAGGAGCGTTATCGCTCATAATGGTTTACGCGCCATTCGGTAATTTACTGCTAGGCACCTTACCCTTAAGTGCAGAGCATTTGGGATTAGCTTTCTTGGTGGGCTGCTTACCAGTATTGCTACTGTCTGCCGTGAACGATATATTCAAGTTGAAGTGGCTGTGAACAACTCAAAGTTAAAGATCAGTAAGCATAAAAAGTTATGAATGACCGTCATTGGGCTAATTTAAAATAGAGGCTGATTTTATTGCCGCAATCCATTGCTGCCCAACCGCTAAACCTAACCCATTTTTGGAGCGTTTGGTGACTTGTGCTAACAATGGCCAAGGTTCATTGGCCACCCGTAGGTGCACTAAGACACTATAGTCATTAATCGCTTCTAAAGACTCTATCGTTACCGGTAAATGGTTAAGCACGGAACTTTGTCGGGGCACTTCTGCCAGCAAACTCACTTGCTGTGCGGAGACGACCACCCTTACAGACTCACCAATATCATGCGGTACTGCGGGTACCCAGAGCTGTGCATCACCCGCTTTCAGTTCAGTCAACCCCTCCTCAATGCTCTGAGACACCACCTGCGCGCACAATACAGCTCTGGGTTCGCTGCCTTGATACAAAGGGGTGCCTGTCCGGTTTAACGCCTGCTCAATGCCTTCAAAATGCGTAATCCGGCCTTTTTCCATAAACAGTACCGAATCCGCCAAACGTTCTACTTCTTCTGGCGAGTGGGTGACATATATAATGGGAATTTCTAGGGCATCGCGTAAGCGTTCTAAATAGGGCATTATCGCGCGTTTGGCGAATAGATCTAAAGAAGCCATAGGCTCATCCATTAACAAAATCTTCGGCTGAGACAATAAAGTTCGGCCAATCGCTACCCGTTGGCGCTCGCCGCCCGAAAGCGTATTCACATCTCGCTTTAACAGTTCATCCAGGCCTAACCATTCCACCACTTGTTCAAGCTTAAGTAGTGGCTTGCCATCCCTATTTTTCTGATGGCGTTTTAAGCCGTAACATAAATTGCCTACAACACTTAAATGACTAAACAGACTGGCTTCTTGAAAAACGTAACCTAACTGACGTTTGTGAATTGGATATTGCTTGCCATTATTTAACCAGGCCTGGTCATTAAAGAAAACATGCCCTAAAGCAGATGTTTCTAGACCCGCTAAACAGCGCAAAAAGGTGGTTTTACCACTACCAGAATGGCCAAAGATTGCCGTCAAACCTTTCGCTGGCAATTCAAAAGCGCCTGTCTCCAGACTAAAATCTCCGCGTTGTAAACTAAGCTGTCCGGTTAAACTCATATCAAGTTACTCATCATGCCAATCATCTCAAGCCACCTGTCTTCACTTCCAGTCGGCGATTCACGCCATACACGATGGTTAATACGACCAAACTCATCACCAGCATAATGGCTGATAAAACGTGGGCTTGTGAATATTCCATTGCTTCAACATGATCATAAATCGCAATAGAGGCCACTTGGGTTACGCCAGGAATATTACCGCCAATCATCAAGATCACTCCAAATTCACCGACCGTATGGGCAAACGCTAAGGTCGCGGCAATCAAATAATGGCGGCGTGTTAAAGGCAAAGTCACGCTAAAAAAACGGTCGATTGGAGCTGCACCCAGCGTTGCCGCAACATCCGTAGGCCTTCGACCTAAAAGCTCAAAGCCGTGCATTAAAGGTTGAATTGCAAAAGGCAGAGAGTACAAAAAAGAACCGATGACCAGACCTGCCATAGAGAAAGTCAGCGGCGCAAAGCCAAAGGATGCCCATAAGTCGCCAATTGGCCCGCCTGGCCCGATAGTGACCAATAGGTAAAAGCCTAAGACGGTCGGTGGCAATACCAATGGCAAAGCGACCATAGCTTCAAACACGGCTTTTTTCACGCCTTGAATACGCGCCAACCACAAAGCCAAAGGTGTACCTAAAACAATCAATAAGACGGTTGTGTAAAACGCCACCTGCAAGGTAATCCACAGGGGCTGTAAGTCTAGCGCTTGTAAATCAATGCCGGCAAACACACATCACTCCTTGTTACTTGCTTGTGGCGGGCGTTCAAAACCTTTTCCGTAACCATAAGCCTGAATGCGTGCCTGCACCTTCGCACTATGGAAATAATTTAAGAAAGCTTGCACCGCTGAACTATTTTTACCTTTCATAACCACCGCTTGTTGTTCCAAAATCGGATAGAGATTTTCTGGAATATCAAACACCATGCCTTTAACTGGTTTATCTGGATTAGAGACATAAGACTTGGCTACCAGTCCCAATTGTGCATTCCCAGAAGCCGTATATTGATAGGCTTTACCAATATTCTCCCCTAGGGCAATTTTGTTTTCTGTCGAAAGTTTTTCATACAAGCCATAATGGGTTAATACCGCTAAAGCTGCCGCGCCATAAGGCGCTGTTTTGGGATTGGCGATAGCCATATAGTGGAGGTTTTTATCATTGGGATCTAAGTGGCTTAAATCGGCTGAAAGTTTTTCAGCATTCGGAGACCAGGCCACTAAACGCCCAGTCACATAAGTAAACCGACTTCCAGGCTCAATCAAACCTTCTTGCTCTAGTTTAAGGGGACGTTTAGCGTCTGCAGAAAAAAACAGGTCATAAGGTGCACCTCTTTTTATTTGCGCATACAACATACCACTGGCGCCATTCGAAATATCAACTCGAATACCCGTTTCTTGGGTAAAGTCCTGAGAGATCGACTTAAGCGTCGCTAAAAAATTAGAGGCAACTGCAATATGCACTTTCTGTGCCGCTTGAGCCTGCGCAAGCCCAGCTATGTTAATGAGAAAACTCATCATAAACAGTGCAACCAATTTAAATTTTTGCATCCAACTCAATTCTCTTCGCCGAATCTACAGCAGTATTTTCGGACATTTTTTATCGCTCAAAAGCATAGCGTTATATCCTCAGGGACATAACGCTATGTATTGTATTGATAACGGACACATTTGCAAGTAATTCAAAGCCTGCTCAACCTGCATAGTAAATTCGAGTTCTCTTAAACCAAGCGCTACTAAGTTCAACTTAAAGATCAGATTGGAATTAAAGCCGTCTCGTCAGCAAGTTCTTCTCAAACAAATAATTTATTTGAGCAAAAATTTAAAAGACAGTATGATTGATTCATGCTTAATTCTAAAACTCGCTTAATACAGCACTCTTTACGCATCGCGTTACTTGCCCTTGCCGGACTCAGCTTATCAAGCTGTGAACAAACACCACCCGAAAATGTTACGCAATGGCCGATGACAGAAGATTGTGACCTGCATCAACAAACCTGCATCTCAAAAAAAGATGACCAATCAGTGAGCTTAAAAATTAGTCCACACCCGATCCCAATTGCGCGACCTTTAGGCATTGAACTCGTGCTGGAAAATCTATCGGCTGAAAAGGTTGAACTCGATATTACGGGCGTTAATATGTATATGGGCTATAACCGGGTGACGCTCACGCCAGCCTTAGAGCCTGGGCGCTATATTGGGACATCGATGTTGGCATTTTGCACCAATGAAACCATGCAATGGCAGATCACCTTAATGATTCATAATACAGATGGTTCTCAAATCCAAATCCCTTATCGCTTAGAAACCCGCAATCGATAGTAATGGCTTCTAATTTAGCGTACCTGGCGGCCTTGCTATGGCTGATCTCAACAAAAAAGGCTAACGTTTTGCCTTTAAAGCCTCAGCCACTATGGGGTGTACAAACTCAGAAACATCCCCGCCCAAGACCGAAATTTCTCTAACCAAACTGGATGAGATAAAAGAATACTGCTCTGAAGGCGTCATAAACATGGTTTCAATTTCGGGTGCCAATTTACGATTCATGGAAGCCAGCTGAAATTCATATTCAAAATCAGATACCGCACGTAAACCTCTTAATAGAACATTTCCACCCACTTCATGTACAAAATCGACCAGTAGAGTGTCAAAACCAATCACTTCCACATTTTCAAATTCGGCTAAAACCGTTTGCGCCAATTTAATACGCTCAGCTAAACTGAATAACGAATTTTTATTACGATTATCTGCCACTGCAATAATTAAGCGATCATAAAATCGTGCAGCACGTTTTATAAGGTCGGCATGACCAGAAGTAATAGGATCAAATGTCCCTGGATAAACTGCTGTAATACTCATGTAAGACTTCGCTCGTTAATGGACTTAAACCCTTGCTAGTTCAAGTGGGTTAATTGAATATATTGATGCAGGCCTATGATAACCCGATTAAAAGGGGATTGCGATTGCTTTGGAAAGGGTTATCATTAAAGACTATTTAGTGATTATTTAGGAGAACAATGATGGAAGCCCCTATACACAGTCTAAAAGCACTTTTCGAACAGCTCGGACTGCCCAGCTCCGATGACGAAATTCAAGCTTTTGTGCAAGCACATCAAGCACTCACCCTTACGACCAGTTTATCAGATGCGGACTTTTGGACGCCTTCGCAAGCCGCTTTTTTAGCCGAAGCCATTGCGGAAGATGCCGATTGGTCGAGAATTGTAGATGAGTTAGATCTGCTGTTACGCAGTTAATATCGATTGCTCTAAATAACGATTAAATAGGTGTACTCGGCCTGCTTTTTTCATAAGGCTGGGCACGCTTGCAGAACTTTATAATCGGCATAAAAAGCCTGCAAGCTAAATCTGTTTAAGCGATTTATTCACTTCTAACAAAAAGTCCAAAACGCACTTGAGCAGTGGTTTTCTCGCGATGACAAATCCAACCTTCTGGTAGCTTTGGCCACTCCAGATTTTTCTCTTGTTCTAAATATAACCAAGCAGCATTATCCGCAACATATCCACTTATAAACAACTTATCCACAGCCCGTTGCATTAGACCTTGATTGAAAGGCGGGTCTAAAAAAATGATATCAAACGTCTGTTCTGCTGGCTGGTCTAGCCATTTCAAACTATCCCCTTGAATCACTTGAGCAGCGTTAGAGCTTAGCGTTTTTAGATTGGTTTTTAACTGCTGAGCCGCAGGCATCGAAAGTTCTAAAAAAGTAACTGACTTCGCGCCACGTGACAGGGCTTCAAAGCCTAAAGCGCCACTGCCCGAAAATACATCTAAACAATGCGCGCCAGGCACTTCAAACTGCAACCAATTAAAGACAGTCTCTCGCACTCTATCAGAGGTGGGACGCAGCCCGTCTGCCATCAAAACCGGTAATTTACGCCCCCGCCAATCTCCGCCTATAATGCGCACGTCACCCATCTCAGAACCACCAGGCCTGGTAACTTTCGAAACGCGGGTTTTTACAGAAGTATTTCTAGAAGGTTTTCTGGCCATAAACAAGTTCTTTGCAAAAGAAGAGAGGTGACGGGTAAAGCCCTTAAGGGCTTTACCAAAAAAGGAGACTAAATTATTTAACTAAACGAATTTCACCCGGATGAATTGTAATTTTATTGGCTTTAAGCAATCGACCGATGGTTTTTTTATAACTGGCTTTACTGGCTCGGTAGGCTTGGAAAATCTCATCTGGAGAACTCTTATCAGTGATATTGGAAACACCAGAATTTTCCGCCAAATTCTCTAGAATTTTCTCGCCCAACTCATCACGTGCTGCAGCGCCGTGTCTTTGAATGCGTAAGTTGATACGATGGTCAGGACGAATTCCTTTAATATAGCCTTTCAGTTTTTGCCCCATTCTTAAAGGCTGTAAAATATCTGAATTATGAATCAGCCCTAAATGTGTACCATTTATGACCGCCGTGTAACCCATCTCACTCCGACTCACCACCATTAAACTGACTTCCTGACCACTCTTGAAGTTGTCGTTAATTTCATGCAGATGCAGACTCAATTTACTCGATGCGGCAATACGACCACTCAAATCGATGTAGAGATAAACGCAATAGCCTCGACCTTCTTCCATAGGGACTCGTTGCTCAGCAAACGGTACCATCAAATCTTTAGGCATACCCCAATCCATAAAGGCACCGGTGCGGTTGACCTCTTTAACCGTCAAGTAAACCACTTCGCCAACAGAAGCCATTGGTTTTTCTGTGGTGGCGACTAGACGATCTTGCGAATCTAAATGAATAAAGACATCTAACATCTGTCCAACTTCAGCATTCGCAGGTACATACCGTAGTGGCAGTAAAATCTCGCCTAAATCTCCGCCATCTACATACATGCCGAACTCGACTGATTTCACAATCTTGAGTTTATTCATTTGTCCGATATGAGCCATTTTGTACACCTTGATAGAGGAATTGCTAAGGATTGAAACAAACCAAAAGACCTTTGCATGAGTCGATTATCGTCTCATGCAAAGGTCTCTCTAATTAATGAATGCAATTATAACCAGGCCTGGCCATCTTTATTGCGTTTTACACTTAAGATTTCTCGGATAAACTCAAAAAACACACCAAAGCAGCCTGATTAATAAGCCTACCTTAACGAATCACCACTTTATTGCGACCAGTTTTTTTAGCTTCATACAAAGCGCCATCCACTCTAACCATTAATTCCTGAGCGGTTTCTTGACCTTTCACATCGGTTACACCACAACTAATCGTAAGGTGGGTTACCTCTCCGAAATCCGCTTTTTCAACAGACTGTCGAATTTTCTCTGCTAATAGCTCTGCATGGGCTAAAGTCGTTTGTGGCGCAATCACTAAAAACTCCTCCCCGCCCCAACGGACAAACAAATCTGCTTGACGAATCTGCTGTTTGATCAACTCACTCAAAGAGACTAACACCTCATCACCCACTTGATGTCCGTGCTCATCATTCACTGTTTTGAAAAAATCGATATCAAATAAAATAATAGATAAAGGAGAGTGATACCTTTTTGCTTGTTGCATCGAGACTTCTAAAAACTCATCACCTCTGTGTCGGTTACCCGCACCAGTTAATTTATCCGTTCTCGCCAGTAGTTCATTCTCTTGTTCAGCCAAGACTCTTTCGGTGATATCTTTACCCATGGAAACAAAAGATTGAACGACTTGTTTGTCATTTAAAATCGGCGTAATGGTTTGCTGCTCATAAAAAATCTGTTTATTCTTCTTCTTATTCACGAAAGTCGCGTGAAAGCTTTCTCCTGCCGAAATGCTCGCCCACATACGCTCATAGAAATCTTTACTTAACTGATCAGATTTCAATAAATTACTCGGGTGACCCAAAACTTCATCTGGTTCGAACCCGGTAAACTTATAAAACGCCGGGTTTGCATAGGTGATGATTCCATCTTTATCGGTAATACGAATCAAGTCTTCAGTTTTTTCAACTACCTGCGACAGCAATTTTAGCTGGGTTTGAGTTTGCTCAATATCAGTAATATCAATCACGGATCCGATCCCAGCATACTTGCCGTGATAAGAGATTGTTTCTGTAATGATTCTCATCGTTTTGGGCATACCAGACTGGGTAATAATTTTTATATCATGGTAAACCTGCGGGAAGACCTCCCCTTGTAGACGTTTCTTGGTAGTAGATTTAATCCTTTCCTTTAGCTCGCCTTCCACGAGGTCCCATGGATGCATCTTTACCAGGGATTCTAAGCGATAGTCCACCATTTCTAAAAAAGCGGGGTTGGCATATTCAAAAAAATTGGTATAGATAAAAATGCCCGCTTGGGCGGTTTCAGCGATGAGTTTAAATTGTTGTTCACTGTCGGCTAACTGCCGTTCAATTTTTTTACGCTCGCTGATATCTGACGCAAAGACCACATAAGTTTCTTCTGTTCCCCAAGAAATCAACTGCATATTCACTTCAACATCATAAATGCTACCATCTTTACATTTATGGGTAGTTTCGAAAACTAACTCTTCTAAATTGCTGTTTTCAAATGAATTTAAGAGTGCCTTAAAAGCCGAGGCATTAAATTCTGGCTTAATATCCAAAGGCGTCATTTCTCGAATTTCATCTAAAGAGTAGCCTATTTTTCGTAAGGCGCCTTGATTCAAATAGGTAAATTTTAAATCTGACTTTCTAAAAATATAAATTTCGTTAGCGCTGATATCCACCACTTCCCCAAGGGTTTGTGATTCGCACTGACTTTTCTTTTGTTCCGTAATATCAATAATGGTACAAAGGTAACGACTGACGTCGCCATGATCATCCTTTTCAACCACCGTACGATCTTCTACCCAACGCGCCTCACCATCATCAGTAAGGATTCGATAAACTTGTGTAAACTGCTCGCTACCCTGCTCTATAAAACTGACTATGCTGGCTTCAAATTCTGCATAGTCTTCCGGATGCACCAAGTCGATAAAAGTCAATTTTCCCGATTCGAAATCTGCTTTGCTGTAGCCCCATTGCTCGACATTACTGGAAACAAATTCTACTGGCCATTTGTATTGGTTTTGAAGATAAAAAATGACCGTCTGACTTTTATCAATCAAGCTCATTAAACGATGTGTCTTTTCTTCCGCGGCATAAATCTCGAGGGAAACATCGCGACACATCGACATCACATCGCCATTTGGCAAATAAATCAGTTCATTTTTACGCCAACAATTCCCTTGCTCATCCTCTTTGAACGCTAAGTCTAAACGGCCATTTTCATGCGTACGCCAAACTTTTAATAAAAGGTCATGCAAGCCAGATTCTTTAGCCCTAGAAAAAACATCCAATATTTTTTTGCCGAGTAATGCTTGCTTAGTCAGCCCTTCGGATTTTTCTGCCGCTTTATTAAATCCCACGAAAACAAAATCGCCTTTTTCATAACGATAAATCGCAATATTCAGGGGAAAACAGTCAATATCGATTGGATAATCATAACTTTGCACTTTTTTCATAAAAGGAAATCTCATACCTATTTTCTAGGCAAAACCGTTAGTTAATAGCTGACTTACACTACACTTTAAATCGAAGTTTACAAGACCATCTTCTTTCTAGGGGCATAAGCAAACTATATCCACTCACAATACATGCCCTGACCGTACCGACAGGCCTTCAAAGAAGGTATATTTAAATAAATGAAGTTGGCCACAATGTAACCCATGAGTTTAAGATAAACACTTCAATCGTATGTGACCGACAAGCGTTTTATGGCTAATTATTTTAATAAATCGGCTTCAATCGGGTGATAAAGGCTAGCAGATTGAATCAAAGAATTCGCGGTTAAGCAGGCCACCCCATAAACCTCGGTCGTCACGCCGTAGGCTTGATTGACTTTATCCATGAGCCTATCAAAATCACCATCACCGGAGAGTAAAATCACAGTATCCACCATGGGTGAAATCTCCATCACATCAATGGTAATCCCAACATCCCAATCGCCTTTTGCAGAACCATCACTACGCTGAATATAAGGTTTCAGCTTAATGGTGAATCCCATCTGTTTTAAGGCGTTTTGAAACCTACACTGGCCTTCATTATCACTATCAATCGCATATGCAATGGCAGATACAACCTCACCCTGTTGGCTTATACGTTGCCACAGTTTTTGATAATCAAACTGACGACCATAAACCTGGCGCGTGGTGTAATAGATGTTTTGTACATCGACAAAAATCGCAATTTTATTGACCGCAGTGGTCGGTGCTGAACTCAAAACCACTCGAAAATCGCTTCTGAAGATTGGCGTGTTTTAGGATTTGGAGGGTTCACTCTATAGCCAAAAGCCACCATATAAGCCACTTGATACTCAGAGGTATCCACTCCAAACTCAGCGGCCAACAAGTCATTGGTTTCTTTTTGCTTGAAGCCTTCAATCGGACAGCTATCTATTTCCATCAAGGCCGCTGAAGTCATCATATTCGCTAACGCGATATAGGTCTGTTTACTCGCCCAATCCCACATAGCCCTTTCTGAAGACAGCAGATCAAAATCAGACGCTTGAAATTGCTGATAGAATCCACGGCGCATTTCAATCACATTCTCTGGCAAACTATGCACGTCTTGCATCATATGTTGAATATAGTCACAGTCATAACGCATGGACTTTGCAGTTCTAGCCAATGCAACCACAAAATGACTGGCACTCGGCAAGGTATTTTGCGCGCCCCAAACTAATGGTTTCAGCTTTTCACGTAAGTCCATATTTTGTACAACTAAAAATTTCCAAGGTTCAAAACCGAATGAACTCGGGCTCAACCGAGCCGTTTCTAAAATGGTTTGAAAAACGTCTTGTGGAATTTTTCGATTGGCATCCATTACTTTACAGGCGTGACGAAATTGAAAGGCGTTAAGAATCTGTGATTGGAGTTCGACATTGGATTGCGACATGGCTTCATGCTCTCGCTTGAAATAAAACTCGATTGTAAATCAATTGCCGTAATGTTTCATGTGAAACACCCTGTTAGCAAACAATGACGGGGTAAACCACTCGCATTCTTGGGGGGTAGGGAAGCTCTGATTTGTACCAATTATACGGTCGTAGAAGTGGTTGCCGTGCCTGTTGATAAGACTTATCAGTTCGATAATAAGTTATTAGCCTGCATAACCAAAGGTTGGGATTGTGGTGTATGAAGGAGATTAGCAACATTTGAGAAGCTAAAAACTGAGTCATTTCTTGAGTTTGACCAGGCCTGGTCAAACTCAAGAAACAGAATAAAATGTGTACTACTTTAAAATGAGCACATCATTCTTTGGGGCTTTTTAACGTTTATTACCAGAAGTTCTTGACTGGGCTGGCTTTTGACTACGACCGCTCCCGGCGTTTCTTCCACCTGCATTACCGCCAGAACCACTACGTCCACCACCGCCAGTGCTTTTACCACCTGCAGGGTTGCTACGCCCACCATTACCACCGGAATTGCCACCAGAACGCTGTCCGTCCTTATGTTCAACACGGTTGCGCTTAGGACGATTTTCACGCTTTGGTGGTCTTAAATCAGTTTCGGGTAATTTGTGAGCTGGCTCGAATCCTTCCACGACTTGGCGTCTCAGTAACTCTTGTGTTAAACGCTCGATATCACCCAGCTGCTTCATCTCATCAAAACAAACTAGTGAAACGGCCTCGCCTTTAGAACCTGCACGACCAGTACGACCAATACGGTGTACATAATCTTCTGGTACATCCGGCAGTTCAAAGTTAACCACATGCGGCAGTTGATCAATATCAATCCCACGTGCGGCAATATCCGTTGCAACCAATACCTGGATTTTATAATCTTTAAAATCCGCTAAGGCACGCGTACGTGCACCCTGGCTTTTATTACCGTGAATAGCAGCGGCCTTAATGCCAGCCTTGTCTAATAATTTAGTTAGCTTGTTTGCGCCATGCTTGGTGCGAGAGAAGACCAACACTTGATCCCAAACATTGTCGGTAATCATGTGAATCAATAAAGCCGCTTTCTGACCCTTATCAACCGGGATAATCCACTGGTCTACTGACTTAACGGTCGTATTTGGTGCTGAAACTGAAATTTCTACTGGATTATTAACCAAACCTTTCGCCAACTGACGAATCTCATTTGAGAAGGTCGCTGAGAACATTAAGTTCTGACGTTTTTTAGGCAAAAACGAGATGACTCTTTTAATGTCATTAATGAAACCCATGTCCAACATGCGATCTGCTTCATCCAAAACCAATATTTCTAGTTGATCAAACTTAAGAGCATTTTGGCTATACAAATCTAAAAGACGCCCAGGTGTTGCAACCAGGATATCAACGCCTCTACGCAACTTCATCATCTGCGGATTGATTTTAACCCCACCAAAGACCACGGCCGAACTCAACGGCAATTTAGCACCGTAGGTCTCAACACTGTCAGCAACCTGAGCAGCCAACTCGCGAGTTGGCACTAAAATTAATGCACGGATTTTATTTGCTTGAGCTGGCTGACCTTTCATCAACAACTCTAAAAGAGGTAACGTAAAACCAGCCGTTTTACCGGTTCCAGTTTGCGCGGCTGCCATGACATCCTTACCTTGAAGTACCGCAGGAATTGCCTGAGCCTGTATCGGTGACGGCGTATCGTATCCCTGACCAGCGACGGCTTCTAGAAGCGGGGCTGACAAACCTAGGTCGGTAAATTTCATATCGTGTTCTCTTTTATTTCTGTGTAAGGATGTGTTTTAAACAACAAGCCGTATAGCTTACAGCAAACCCCCTTTTTTCTCCATCTTTACTAATTGTTTTCGTTATGAATATAACCCGCTTCTGAGTGTCGTGAAAGGTATAATTCAGAGTCATTAATTCAATCTAACAGTGGTCACAAATGAATATTTGGGTAGATGCCGATGCTTGTCCCGTAGTCATAAAAGACATTATCTTTAAGGCCGCTAATCGAACGAAAACGACAACCATCTTTGTGGCCAATCACAGCATCAGCATTCCGCCGTCACGTTACATTAGCTTTTTGCAGGTTGGACAGGGGTTTGATGTGGCTGATAATGAAATCGTTAAACGATTAGAGCCCGGTGACTTAGTCGTTACCAGTGATATTCCGTTCGCGGATGAAGTGATTACCAAAGGGGGTCATGCACTCAGTCCACGGGGCGAACTTTTTACCGCAGAAAACATTAAGCCAAAACTCAATATGCGAGATTTTATGGAGACCATGCGTTCAAGCGGAATTCAAACGGGCGGTCCTGCTGCCATGAGCCAAGCGGATCGGCAGGCTTTTGCCAATCACTTGGATAGATACTTAACGCTCAATACAAAAAACGCCTAGCAAGTCATTTGTTCAGGCGCCTCTTCACACAACCCTTGTCTTCCTACAGGCCTCTTTTAACTCTTAAAGATAAGCTTCACCATTCAACTAGAGACCACTAGACACCCATAAATCAATCCATCCTACACTGTGCGACTCTCACTTCGAAACTTAAAATCATAATCGATCATACTGGCTCGTTAAACAAACCTCATTAATACAGAAAAAGTCTTTTAATAGATTTATCACCTGTCATTCAAGCGTCATATTGCCGTCATTTTACTCGCGCAAAATAGTAAATATATAACTCTGCCGACAATAAAGTGAAGCCATGATAAATATTGAAGAAACGCTCTCCCATAAACACCCAGACTTTGAAAAAAAGACTGGGGCTAAGTTGTTTTTAAAACTCCTTAAACGCTTATTACATGAAGATGAGATTAATCAATTCATTCAAACCAATCAGCATTTAAAGGGGTTTGCTTTCTTAGAGCATGCTTTAGATCACTTTAACTTCAGCTACCAGATAAATAATCGTGATTTCAATAACATTCCCGCAGAAGGCCGAGTGATTATCGTTGCCAATCACCCTATTGGTTCTTTAGATGGATTGGCGTTATTAAAACTGGTTCGCAGTGTGCGTCCTGATGTGCGGATCGTTGCCAATGAACTCTTGTCACACATTGATCCATTAGACTCACTGTTTTTATCGGTTGACAATATGAGTGCCGGCGCTCAGCATAAAAGCCAATTTAAAGCGATGCTAACCGCCTTAGAATCAGACCAGGCAGTGATTATATTCCCTTCCGGTGAAGTCTCGAGAATCCGTCCAAATGGCGTGCGCGATGGCGCTTGGAAAGCCGGATTTTTAAAGTTGGCTGAAAAAACCAAATCACCTGTTTTACCCATTTATATCGATGCCCGCAACTCTGCATTGTTTTATGCTTTGTCAGCGATTTATAAACCCCTAGGCACGCTCATGTTAGTTCAGGAGATGTTTAAGAAAAGCCACCAAGAAATTCGGTTTCATATCAGTAAACCCATCCCTTGGAAATCTATTGCCAATCAAGAGCACAAGGGAAAAAAACTGGCTAATGAGTTCAGAAAATATCTTTACCGCTTGGACAAGCCTAAAAAAATAAAGCAGAAGCCCTTTCTGGAAACTTTAGAAACCATTGCTCATCCTGTGAATCGTAGTGCGCTTAAAAATGATTTGAAAACCGCCGAGCGCCTGGGAGAAACTCAAGATGGCAAGCATATTTATCTATTTGACTATGAAGCTGATTCTCCCGTCATGCAAGAGATCGGTCGACTACGTGAACTGACCTTTCGCACCGTCGAAGAAGGCACTGGCAAAAGGTTAGACTTAGATGCCTATGATGCCGATTATCGCCATCTGGTACTGTGGGATGAACAAGATTTAGAGATTGTCGGGGCTTATCGCATTGGTGAATGCGCAGACATTATTGCCAAAAAAGGCATTAAAGGCCTATATACCAGCACGCTATTTGAATTAACACCTAAGATTGAAGCTTATCTGCCAAACGCTTTAGAGCTAGGGCGGAGCTTTGTGCAGCCACGTTATTGGGGTAAACGTAGTTTAGATTATTTATGGTATGGCATCGGCGCCTATTTAGTGCGCAATCCGCATATCCAGTATATGTTCGGCCCAGTAAGTCTGTCCGACGCCTATCCGAAATTGGCGAAAGAGTTGATTAGTGGTTTTTACAAACAACAGCTTGGCGATGAACAGTCTTTAGCGGTCGGTAAAAGACCATTTAAGCTGAGCAAGCCGACTCAAGCCATCGCCGAAACCGAGTTTGCTGGTGACTATAAAGAGAGCTATAAAAAACTTAATGTATTATTAGATTTAGAAGGCGTCAAGGTCCCTACATTATTTAAGCAATATGCGGAACTGTGCGATGACAAAGGCTGTCGTTTTATAGATTTTAGTGTTGATCCAGATTTTAATGACTGTATTGATGCGTTTATCTTTGTCGAAATCGATAAGATAAAGCCTAAGAAAAAGCAGCGTTATATGAGCCCTATTGAAGCGAAATAATCGCTTAAAACAACCTGAAATATAAAGTGACCAGGCCTGGTCACTTGAAATAGACAGTGTATTCAAAAGACTAAACTACTCAGGTTTACCCACCATAATCGATTGCATCTTGTTTAAATCCATATGACGTTGCCAAGCATCCAATACGTCTTGCTTGCTTAAGCCTAAGATTGTCTTGGGGAACGCCTCAAGGTAGTTTACTGGTAAGTTGTAAAACCCAATCATCGTTATATAACCGATGATTTTGCCGTTACTATCAATGCGTAAAGGAAAACCACCAACCAGATTGTCTTTAATCGCTTGTAGGTGTGTTTCATCAAAGCCTTTCACAAAGGCTTTGATGGTTTGATTCACGACTGCTTTGGCTTCCATCGCACTTTTGTTTTTAGTAGACAAGCTGACCAACCAAGGGCCTGGCTGACGCATCGGTGCAAACCCACTGCTCACCCCATACACCAACCCTCGTTTTTCACGAACCTCCTCCATTAACAGCGAACCAAAGCCACTGCCGCCTAATAGGTGGTTGCCCAAAAACAATGCATAGTAATCAGGGTGACCTCGCTCAATGCCAATCTGGCCTTGTTTGAAATAGGTCTGGGTTGAGTCAAACTCAATGACTTGATGACGCTCTGAATCAGTCAAAGATTCTTGTGAAGAAACCGGCGCTTCTAGCAAGGCAGGTTTCTGCCCTGCAGGCAGGCCTTTCAATAAATTTTCGGCAATTTTCTGAGCTTGAAGCTTATCGACATTACCGACAATCGAAATCAATGCATTTTTGCTGACGATATATTGATTATAAAAAGCCTTAATATCTTCTAGCTTAAGGGCTTTAACACTTTCCACATTGCCTGGAACAGGATGCGCATAGGGATGAGTACCATATAACATTGCCCAAAAAGCGTTGCGAGCCATCGCGCTAGGAGCCAATTGCTGCTGTTTTAAGCCGACCAAGACACGATTACGTTCTCGCTCGAAAATCGCTTGGTCAAAAGTCGATTCAACAATGGTGTCATGAAATAGATCTAGAGCAGGGTTTAAGATACTATCCCTCGTCAGAGTACGTAGCGTGTAGCTGGCCATATCGCGATCGATACTTCCACCGATTTTTGCACCTAATGCATTGATTTGGTCTGAGAGCGCTTCTTCGCTATGGCTTTTAGTTTGCAGTCCTAAGACGGTCGTCATCATTGAGGCGACCCCCCACTGCTGGCCATCGCGAGCGCTTCCTGCATCGAAACTGACTTGAATATCCAACATCGGCAGTTGGGGCGCATGTACATACATGACCTTCGCGCCATTTTGCGTATGCCACTGTTCTATCTGTACCGCTGACCAAGCATTTAGAGAAAGAAGGCTTAATGACAAACTTAAGATCAGCGAAGTCATGACGTGCTTATGAAATAAAGGCATTTACATTCTCCCTGTGTAGGCTTTTAGCCCTGAATGGTCTTTGCCATCAGAAAACAAGGTCGCGATGGTTAAGTTATCGCGGTTGAGGTATTTTTTAGCCACCGCCTGAATCTGTTGGGGCGTGACTTTACGAATATTTTCAATCCAATGATCCAGAGTATCCGCCTCTAACCCCACACTCACCAAAGAGCCGATAATAGAGGCTTGCGCCTGAATGGAGTCTTGATAATAGACGTGATCTGCCTCATCCATCGCCCAGATACGCTCTAACTCTTGCTGGCTGACTAATTCAGCTTTAAGCCGTTCGATTTCTGCTAACAACGCCACTTCAATCACACTTACTTCATGACCTGTTACTGGCGTGCCACTTAACTCAAACAAAGTCGATAAACGATCGGTGGCGCTATAACTGGCGCCGGCACTGGCGGCAATCTGCTGTTTACGTACTAAAGAGACTGGTAAACGACTACTGCTACCGCCGTCTAAGATACTCGACAAGACCGCGAGGGCATAAACCTCTTGCTTTTCGGCTTCGGTTTTTGCCGTGACTAAGCTAGGCACGTGATATCCCAACTGCACCGAAGCCACCTTGGTCGCGCCCTTGAGTTCAATGCGACGCAATCCTTCTTGTTCAATTTCCATTTGTGGTTTCACACTTAAAATAGTTTCTGGCTGATAGTGACCATAATAAGTCTTGGCAAGGGCCAAAACGTCTTGTGGCTTCACGTCCCCAACCACCACTAAGGTCGCATTATTAGGTGCATACCACTGACGATACCAATCCCGAAGGTCCTTCGCATGATAATTCTCAATATCCGTCATCCAACCAATCACCGGATTACGCGAAGGACTGTTCAGAAAAGCGGTGGCATTGAATTGTTCATTCAACTTAGAGCTCGGCTGATCTTCCAAACGCCAACGACGCTCCTCCGTGACCACTTCGCGTTCTTTATTAAACTCAGCGTCTTCAATGACTAAATGACGCATACGATCGGATTCCAATTGCATGACTTTTTCTAAATGCTGTTTACCCACGACTTGATAATAGGCTGTGTAGTTAGATGAGGTAAAGGCATTTTCCTGACCGCCAAGTTGCGAGACCTGCTTAGAGAATAGGCCTGGTTTTAAGGTTTTAGTGCCCTTGAACATCATATGTTCCAACATGTGTGACAAACCAGTTTTTCCTACCGTCTCGTACGTTGAACCGACTTTATACCAAACCTGATGCACCACAACAGGGGCACGGTGATCTTGCTTAACGATTACCTTCATGCCATTATCTAACTGGTATTCAGAGATAGTCGGTAAATTACTGGCGAGGCTCGGTAAAGATAACGTAGATAACAGAGCGGCGGTAATCCATGTTTTAGAGGACATTATTCGCATATTTATTGAAACCTTTACACTTATTCAAGTGTTTTGAATATTTTGAGTAAGGGGTTGTGTCTACAACCGTTTTGAATTCATTTATAATAGCGGAATATTCAATTTCAAGCATCAGAGAGTTTGGTAAATTCCAGAGTTTTTTATGCCCTAAAGCCTTTAAAAGGCCTTAACAGGAACACATCATGTTTAGTTTTTTACGTCGTAAGAAAACACACACGCCTGAAGAATCAGCCGACCTAGCGGTTCAAGACCAGAGTTTGGAAGAGCCTGTACAACCGCTAGAAACGCCATCTTCTGTGGAAGTTGAGCCCGAAATCATTCCCCTTGAAATTATAGCGCAACCTTTAGTTGAGAATATCCCCTTAGATACCTCAGTCCAAAAAGAACCTCTCTCACAGATAGAAACTCGAAACTTAGAAGAAATGGTGGCCACCGTGGCCGAGAATAACCACGGGGAAACTAAAGAGATCGCTTCTGTAGATCGTGCATCAGAAAAACAGGGTTTCTTTACCCGCTTAAAAAAAGGCCTAAGCAAAACTCGTCATAGCTTTACCGACAATTTGGCTAGCCTGGTCTTAGGCCGTAAAGAAATTGATGACGACCTACTTGAAGAGTTAGAAATGATTCTGTTAACAGCAGATGTAGGCATTGATGCAACCGATCGCATTATCAACAACTTAACTGAACAAGTTTCTCGTAAAGCGCTGAAAGAGCCAAAAGCGTTAATCACCGCCTTAAAAATGCAACTACAAGCCATTCTTGAACCCATCGCCACTCCACTGGATGTCGATAAACACTTGGCCAAACAGGAAGGTCCGTTTGTTATTTTAATGGTCGGCATTAATGGGGTCGGTAAAACCACAACCATTGGCAAGTTGGCTAAAAAATATCAAGAAGAAGGCAAATCAGTCATGCTTGCAGCAGGCGATACCTTCCGCGCGGCTGCGGTGGAACAGTTGCAGACTTGGGGCGCGCGTAATAATGTACCTGTCATCGCGCAAAAGACCGGGGCAGACTCTGCAGCCGTCTTATTTGATGCGATTCAATCTGCCAAAGCCAAAAAAATTGATATTTTGATTGCCGACACAGCTGGACGATTGCACACACAATCCAACTTAATGGAGGAGTTAAAAAAAGTCAAACGTGTTATGGGTAAAGTGGATGCGAGCGCGCCGCATGAAGTGATGTTAGTCATTGATGCCGGCACCGGGCAAAACGCCCTAAACCAAGCACAACAATTCAAAGAGGCCGTGAATGTTTCAGGCATTACCTTAACCAAACTGGATGGCACAGCTAAGGGTGGAATTGTATTTGCACTGGCCGAACAGACTAAAATTCCAATTCGTTTTATCGGCGTCGGTGAATCCATTGATGATTTACGCCCTTTCGAAAGCCAAGCGTTTACCGAGGCATTATTTGACCAAAGCAGTTAGCCAAAGCTGACCTGAAGACTCAAACAATAGAATTGTATGCAGATACCAGACACCGAAAACATTCATTTTCAACATGCCTTTAAAAAAGGCTACCGATTGGCGCTTGAGGGTAAGCAAGCTGGCAGTATGCCCAGCGCCATTCGCCGTGATATGGAAATGCGTAGTTACTTTCAACTAGGCTGGGAGCAAGCGGAAGAAGATATTGCATTAAGTGTTGCCAACAGCAGCAAAACAGATTGGCGTGGCCGTTTTGCATGGGGTACGATGATGCTATTAGGCGGCATTAGCACGACCCTGTTGATGTTACATAACATCGAAAAAGACCAAGCTGAACAAACGCGTTTGATTGCAGGAAAGCCATCTCAAATAGAAACTAGAGCGCAACCAGAACAAACCACAGCAATGCGTCCTGCGGAACCCTCGCAAGAGCTAGATTTAAGCTTAGGATTGCTATCCTCCGCGCAAAGAACCGATTTAGCGGCTAACCAGCAAGAACAGCTACAATTAACTGAAGAATTAATACCTCTACAATCACTTATTGAGAGCGACATTCAGATTTCCAACGCGGTATTGACCGATCAGATTATCGATCGCAAACCTGGTACTGTATTTGGAGAGTCAGTCCCTAAATATATACGAGAATTAAAGTTCTACACTCAAATTGAGCATGCAAATCAGCAAACCCTAAGCCATCGATGGCGCTTTGAGAATCAAGTATTAGCCACCATCCCTTTAGAAATTAAAAGTGATGATTATCGTACATGGTCATCGAAGAAGATGAGCAGCGCGTGGCAAGGTACCTGGCATATTGAAGTCCTTGATTCTAACCAAGAAGTCATTTATCGTAAAAGTTTTATCTATGGAGGCCAATAATGAAAAACCGCTCTCAACCAGTTCATAATCTCAAAAAGCGCATCTTTGGTGCTCTCCTAATAAGTTCATTAGTGATACTCAGCGGCTGTAGTAGCACACCACCACCTAAGAAGACTTATGATAATATTTGTTCGATTTTTCAACATGATCCGGACTGGCGAGAAGCGGCAAAAAAATCTCAAATACGCTGGGGCACACCGCCTTATGTTTTGATGGCGATGGTTCACCAGGAATCACGCTTTAAACCCGATGCTCAACCGGACAGACCTTATGCATTAGGGTTTATTCCCTTACCAAGAAAATCAAGTGCTTATGGCTATTCTCAAGCACAAGATGGCACTTGGAAAGATTATCAGAAAGCCACTAACCGCTGGAGCCCAAGCCGATCAGATATTGAAGACGCCTTAGACTTTATGGGTTGGTATAATTATCAGTCACACAAACGCCTTAAAATATCTCGTAAGGATTCATATAAGCTTTATCTCGCTTATCACGAAGGGCAAGGCGGCTATTCGCGTAGAACCTATCTGAAAAAACCCTGGCTATTAAAGGTGGCTAAGAAAGTCTCAAATCGTAGTCGCTTGTATAAAAAACAATATCGAAAGTGTTCATAGCTCCGCTTATATCATTTATTACATTCTCTAGATACAAAAAAACCGAGTAGTGACATTTCACTACTCGGTTTTTTGTATTCGCTCTTAACTTACCAGGCCTGGTAAGTTTGTAAGCTTAAATTTAAGCTTTATATCGCTCAAACACTACAGAAGCATTCGTTCCACCGAAACCAAAGCTATTACTCATAATTCGGTTTAGACCAGCATTATCAATACGTTTAGTCACGATTGGCATACCTTCACATTCTGGATCCAGATTGTCGATATTGATGGAAGAACAAATAAAGTCATTTTCCAACATCATTAAGCTGTAAATGAATTCATGCACCCCAGCAGCACCTAAAGAATGGCCAGACATAGATTTTGTTGAACTGATTTTTGGAACCTTAGTACCAAAGACTTCACGGATAGCACCCGCTTCTTTCGTATCACCAACCGGCGTTGAAGTACCATGCGGGTTGATGTAATCAATATCACCATCGACCGTCGCCAAAGCCATTTGCATACAACGCACGGCCCCTTCACCAGAAGGTGCAACCATGTCGTAACCATCAGAGTTAGCGCCATAACCGGTAATTTCAGCATAGATTTTTGCACCGCGCGCTAAAGCGTGTTCAAGCTCTTCAACGACGACCATTCCACCACCACCAGCGATAACGAAACCATCCCGGTCAGTATCATAAGCACGTGAAGCTTTGTCTGGTGTATCGTTATATTTAGTAGATAAAGCACCCATCGCATCAAACAAGACAGACATAGTCCAATGAAGCTCTTCACCACCACCAGCAAACACAACATCCTGTTTACCCAGTTGGATTTGTTCCATGGCAGAACCAATACAATGTGCAGAAGTTGAACACGCAGAACTGATTGAATAGTTAATGCCTTTAATCTTAAAAGGCGTCGCTAAACAGGCTGAAACAGTAGAACCCATCGTACGGGTAACCATATAAGGCCCTACACGACGAACGCCCTTGGTGCGAGCAATCTCAACAGCTTCAGTTGAGTTCGAGTTAGAGCCACCGCCAGAACCTGCAATCAAACCTGTACGAGGATTAGAAACTTGATACTCACTTAAACCCGAATCTGCAACCGCTTGTTGCATAGCAATATAGCTATATGCTGCAGCATCGCCCATAAAACGTAATTGCTTACGGTCAATGTGATCCGAAAAATCTAAATTTTTGACCGCGCCATGGACTTGAGAACGCAGTCCATTTTCAGCATACTCTGGTGCAGCAACAATACCTGAACGACCTGCATGCAGAGACTCGGTGACTTCTTCTTTATTGTTCCCTAAACTTGAAACAATCCCAACACCTGTAATGACGACTCTTTTCATAACTTAAAAATTATCCGTATTAGTAAATAAACCAACTTTTAAATCAGTTGCACTGTAAATCTCACGACCATCAACGTACATTTTAGCATCACCTAAGCCCATATATAACTTACGTTTGATAACACGTTTCATGTCGATAACGTATTCGACTTTCTTAGCCGTTGGTAATACCTGACCATAGAATTTAATTTCACCCGAACCTAGCGCTCGTCCACGACCTGGACCACCCGTCCACCCCAGAAAAAAACCAATCAATTGCCACATAGCATCGACACCTAAACAACCAGGCATGACAGGATCTTCATTGAAGTGACACTCGAAGAACCATAAATCTTCAGTTATATCGAACTCTGCTCTAATTTGACCTTTACCAAATGCACCACCTTCTTCTGAAATATGGGTGATTCGGTCCATCATCAACATTGGAGGTAAAGGTAACTGTGCATTACCTGGTCCAAATAACTCTCCGCGGCCACTTGATAAAAGTTCTTCTTTTGTATAACTAGATTGTTGTTCCATTCGGATATTTCCCGGTTTATTTTGTAAACTATTTGGCATTATAACAGCTAGTCTGACAGCAATACAATGCCAGAACTACAATACGCAAAAAGCCCGTAACTTCATATGAAATTACGGGCTTTTAATATATGGTGCCGAAAATTGGACTTGAACCAACAACCTACTGATTACAAATCAGTTGCACTACCAGTTGTGCTATTTCGGCGAGATGGTGCGTATTATAATGAGGATCGAATTTGAGTCAACTACTTTTTAATACTTTCGACTATTTTTTTCATTCCAAGTAAAACTAGGTCTGGAATATACTCTGCTGGCGTATCAATCAGCTCACTTAACTTAGGCCCGTTGCCCCCTGTAATTAACACTTTAAACCGCGTACCGATCTCATTATTCAAATCTGCAATAATCCTGTTAATAAACGATGAAGTCATATACAGGGTTCCGCCTAAAATACCAGAACGCGTATTAGTCGCCAGTAAACCTGAAATTAAAACCCCATCACTAGAATGGCTAGAGTCTTCTAGTAACGTGATATTTGCAGTATCAGCCCCAAGCGAAGCTCTGAGACTACTCAGTCCCGGAACAATAAACCCGCCTAAATGCGCACCATCTAATATGGCATCAACCGTCATAGCCGTGCCAGCGTCTATCACGATGGTGGGCTGATGTGTTATTGAACGAGCTCCTTGTAAAGCCATCCAACGATCATCTCCTAGCTGATCAAAATTATCATAGCCTGAAGTCAACCCACAACATTCTTTTTGAGAGGTGAGTAAGATTGGAAACAATTGATAAGTTAAGTGTAAAGCGGATTTAACGGCATCCAAAATACCAAGTGAGGTAACGGAAGAAATATAAACCTCATCCAGGACCGCTGAACTAAGGAAAATTTCAAGAGCGTCTGAATTAGTAAAATCTTGGAGCGAAATAACACCGAGGTACTGATAACCGAGCTCATCATCAATAGCTGCCTTAATCCTTGTATTACCAATATCTAGATATAATTTAACCATAAACAATTCTTATACATTGATCGAATAGGAGTTTTACCGGAACGGTAAGTGCGCGTTGAAACGCTCATTCAATCAATAACCCTCCATTTTGTGTCAGACTTTATAGAGCCTATATACTGTATGCTCGATATCATACACAATTCCCAGTTAATCAAATTTAAAAATAATATTTTTGATACTCGACTAAATATTGTGATAAATATATGAATATATTTGAGTGGGTAAATTAACTATTCTAAGAGTTAGGTCAATAACCGGCTAACTAATTCATTCATCTTTTAAATTTAAGACTGTTTAGAAGAAATAACGAAAGCAATTCAAATCTTGATGCAGTTATATTTCATAAAAGTCATTAAATCTCGCTACTGCACACGCATTGAGAAAATCTCATTTAGATGTTTAATTTAGAAGGATTTTTTGATTTTATATGTGAGTGTCTCAGCGAATTAAACCCTGATTAATTGAGCAGAACAATCCACTTGATGAATAGATTTTTTTAATTGAGATAACGACTTGAAGCTCTAGAATTATCATTAGATAGCCACGACGCTCTTTTCATCTAGATCCCAAGGGTTTACATATCGGCGATAGGAATCGTGTGTTTAATTAAGGTTTAGCACCTCTATTGAAAACACATTCAACACAGTATTAATATAGACCTAAAATCACTCATAACCCCACAATGAATCTAAGTAATTTCATGCAAAAAAAAACCCGCTACACCTAAAGGTATAACGGGTTTTTAGAAT
>CBFDDF010000010.1:0-102280 GCA_965603495.1 uncultured Thiomicrorhabdus sp.
ATTTATCAAAGTGCACTTTGATAAGCAGGCGCTATTAGATAAATGGCTAGGAGAAGAGGATTTGTGGCTAGATTAACTACAAACCCTCAAGTGGTAAATAGCTCTTCTTACAAATTATCGAAGAGCTTGAAACCTAATAAATAAAATGATTGTAGTTAGAAAAGATTCTTAAGGTTTGATTCCCGTTATCAAACTACATGATATTTGCCTTCGATATAAACACTGCTGGCTTGCGGACCCTCGTCACCGATACTTTCAGTAAAGTGCGTACTATCGCCAATCTTAAGCTTATCGAAATCAGCGCTGACCAGGCTGTTACGGTGAAAATAAATTTCCCGACCGTCTGTGGTTTCTATCAGGCCATAATCCATCTCTGGAAAAAGTGCTTTAATGGCACCGTGCGGGGGTACTTCATGGGCTTTAACTTGACCGCGTTTTTTTTGTACTAAGTCTTGAAGTTGTCGGCGAACGGCATCAAATGCATCGCGAATTGCCACATACATGTCTTCATGCGCGTGATTTTTATCGGAGTGTTTACTGGCAACAATTTCATGATTAGGTACAGCGACATCAATTGTGATGCTGAATAGGTTGCCTTGCTGATGGTTCTTATGAGGCTCTTCAATAACGACTCGACAGCTGATGATGTCTTTAGAGAATTGTTCAAGCTTTTGGGCTTTTTCTATGACCTTAGCCTCAATCGCATCTGAATGCTTCATGTCCTTAAAGGTAATTTGTAGTGGGATCTGCATAGTCTCTCCTTGATCGTAAAAGTTTTGGTTAAACATTACACTTAGGTCTCGCGCGAGATTTCCTGATTGAATTGCATTAGAAAAGGTGTGACGATGGTAGGTTAAATAACCCGTTTGAGATGCATGATTTACACCCCTAATGGATATCGTCAATCTAGCTTTTAATTACTCCCTATTTTAGTCTATAAAAGCAAGTGTCACTAGGAAAAATACGTAAATAGTAGGTATAGGTAGTTAAAATAAGTCTAATAAGAGGCGTAACGTGCGATAGATTTCTCTAGCATTTCGCTCAGGCTATTAGTTGATAAAACCTTACTTGGAAAGGCGTTGCTTAATGCGCTGGCAAGCCTTACTAAGTTCATCGGCCACTATTTTGGTATTCGCAACCAGCTCTTCGGAAGTTTCTTTGATGACATCGGAGATGTTCTCAGCCTCGACTTTTAAAGTTTGCCATTGCCTTTCTGCTGATTCAAATATTTGCTGGACTTCCAAATAATTGGGGTCAAAATAATTCGGGGTAAAGGGGACGCTACCCTTTAATCCTTAATTCTAAAAATGCCACGTTTTTTTAATGGGTCAGATGATTTTAAAACCAAAAGCCCGCAAGAACTTACCAGGCCTGGTTAATTCTTGCGGTTTTTTATTTGGTTTAACAGCGACCAATAACACCACCAGGCCTAGTCAAATTAATTTAATTTTACTCTGACCCCAATTATTTTTACGTAGTTTTTGTGTATTATGGTTGATGGTTTGAGAGTGTTTTAACTTTACTCGGACCCCAATTATTTCGAATTCAGCAACGGAGGGACTATGAATATTTTAAATAAAAGAAATGGATATTTCTTAATTGCACTAGCGTTTACTTTTGTCATTATTGTATTTTTTATATTCGACCCAATCCCTCAAGATGAAAAATATCACAGTTTTTCAGATACAACGCCATTTTTTAACATACCGAATGCATTAAATGTACTCTCGAATATAACATTTTTCATAGTTGGTGTTATAGGGTTAGTATCACTTAGAAGAAGTAGCAAGTTATCTGTAAATATTATTGAATCAAATAAATTAGCATATATCATGCTTTTCTTAGGGTGTTCTTTGGTTAGCTTGAGCTCAGGTTATTATCACCTATGGCCAAATAATGAAACACTAGTCTGGGATCGTCTCCCAATGACAATTGCATTTATGGGGCTCTACTCAATCATTATTAGTGAGTTTATATCAGAAAAAGTCGGCAAAATTGCTCTTTTTCCATTATTATTTATAGGTGTAGCTTCTATTGTATATTGGTGGCTCACGGAAAGTCGGGGTGTTGGTGATCTTCGCTATTATGCCGTTGTACAATTCTTCCCCATTTTGACAATTCCGATCATGCTAGCTTTCTTTAAATCAAAATTTAACTTGGTTATCGGCTATTGGGTATTGCTGAGCATGTATATAGCGGCAAAATTATTTGAACATTTTGATAGTCAAATACATGCTTTGTTGGGAGGCGTAAGTGGGCACAGTATTAAACATGTATTATCTGCTTGTGGTCTGTATATTCTACTCATGGTATACAAAAAAAGGGTTGTCATCTAACAGAACGTTAAACCCCGTTCGCAGGCTCACTGGAACCCCCTCATTTTTATTTCTTATGCCTGCGCTACGAGCAGTATTGCACAAGCTCTAAAAATAAGTCGGTCCGGTTAACTCGGTGTTATGTGGCGTAGAACTATTAGCAATAGTTAATAATGTTAAAGCTCAAAGAGCACGACAAAAATAAAAGGGTAGCGCCCCCTTTTCAAAGCCATGCGACCAAGCGAGACTTTAAACGCGGATTATTGCATTGATTTAAACATCGCTTTTAAGGTGCTTTAAAATCAATCAAAGCCGTTTAAAAAAGGCTTTAAATTAAAAGCCCGCAAGAAGTTACCAGGCCTGGTAAGTTCTTGCGGGCTTTTTTTGTGTCTGAAATGCTAGCCCCATCGACAGCAACAAGGCAAAGTCTTTTTTGGCGCTTGGGTTGAACTTGAGGATATTGAAGGGAATATGCTTAAATTTAGAATGCTAGGTACAGAGGAAATCAGTGATGAAAAAGACTATATTTCAATTGATTCACCTATGGTTAGAGCCTGCTTTAAAAAGCTAACCTAATGTGATCGTACCTAATGTGACCGAGCCAGCCCACTTCAGATTATCCGAAAATTCCTAACATCAACAAACCACTTATAATGAATAGGGTTGCCACTAATTTCTGCTTGAGATGTTCTCTATCTTTAAAAAACAGCATGGATAAAACGACGGCTAATAAAATACCGATATTGGTCATAGAAACCACATAAGCGGTGGGTAGGGTTTGCATAGCGAGTATCACTAATGCATAAGCCGTTCCAATAAACAGGCTGCCTGCTAACCAAATACCTAAATGCGGACGGACTTCAGGAATAATGGTTTCACAATGTTTTTTTCGGTACAGGGATAAGGTGATCCACGCGGCAAAATAACCAATGGTGACGACGCCTAATAAGGCAGAAAAGCTATCTACTTGCTGGCTAATCGCTTTATCAGATAGCGAATAGATACTGGTAAAAAAAGCCGCCGCTAATGTCCATAACAGCACTTTAGGATTGTGGGCATTTTTAACGGTATTGCCCAAGATCCACAAGCCGATAATACTGATTAAAATTCCAAACCAAGCTAGGTTTGAAAGCGACTCGTCAAAAATCCATAACGCCCAAATGGCAACCAGAATTGGAGAGCTGCGGGCAATGGGATAGACAAAAGCGACAGGGGCTAAAGCGTAAGCTTCACGCAGAGACAGAAAGTAAAGACTGTTGGCAAAGGCGGTGATTGCAATGAGGCCTACCAATGTCCAGCTCCATTCGATTTGCACTAGGTGATATAAACCATAACTGCCTAATAAGACAATATGACCGAGTAAGCCCCACCATAAAAAATCAGCTTTGGGATTTACCTGCCGAGCCATAAGGTTCCAGCTGACGTGCATGAATACCGAAAGGACTATAAACAGCCAGGCCTGTTGAAAGCTAGAAAGGGTTTCTAGCATTACAACTCCCACGATTGGTTGTCATAACCTATGGCAACGCCGTCTGGAAGACAATCTGGATGATTGATGAAGTACTCATCTAAGTTATGGCTAATATGGGTAAGAACCAGTTGTTTAGGCTGAATTTGTTCAAATATCTCCAAGGCTCGGGTTAAATCATTGTGATTTCGGGGCGCATCTTCGAGTGGTGGTTGGTCGCAATCTAAGATCATGATATCAATTGGATTGTCGATTAAATATTGCTGTACATCACGGCGTAGCAAACCGGAATCACATAAATACGCTAAACGTTTACCGTTTAACTCGATGACATAACCCATTGTGAGCTTTGAATGGACGAGGGGAACAGGGGTAATGAGAATGTCTTTAAACTCAAAAGTCTGAAATGGCCGTGATTTTTGCGAGAAATCAAAAATGCCCGGATACTTAAGCAGGTCATCGCAGCCATTTGGATCATCTGGTGAAAACACAGGAATCGTTTCCCCCATTCCCCAACGTATTGGAAATAAACCTTGCACATGATCCATGTGAAAGTGAGTCAGTAATACGGCGTCTAAACTGCCAGGTGGAAAGGTTTGTGCAAGATTGTGATAGCCAGCGTCAATCAATAAACGCACATTACCAAATTGGCCTGCTACCTCTAATACGCCGCATGCAGGATGACGGCGAAAATCGGTATTAGCGAGTGCTCGCAGACAAACAGGGCATTTACACCCATAAACGGGTGCCGCTTTAACAGAGCCTGTGCCTAAAAATGTAAATTTCATGGCGTGTTTACTACCTGATTCTTGAGGAGTGCGACCAAGGCTTCTCCAGCAACTGAGAGTTCGGTGCTGTTTTCAATAATCTGCATATTGGGTGCTGTGAGTCCTGCAAAGGCTTCTGCACGTTGAATGCGTTTTTCGATTTGTTCTTTGGTTTCGCGGCCACGATTCATTAAGCGTTCTCGTAATAAACTTGAATCAACTTGAATCAATACTGGCACTAGCCCTGGATAGTGTTCAATGGCTGTATTGAGATAGGTACGAGAGCCGTTCATGACCACATTTAAGCCTTGATTTAACCAAGTGTCTACTTCGGACCCAATCCCATAATCCAACTCATGTGAATGCCAGTGAAATTTAAAACAACCCCGTTTCAGACGGTTGGCAAACTCCTCGGTAGAAAGCTGGATATGATTTTCACCATTCAGTTCCACCGGGCGAGTAATATAGCGATGTGCAAAGACCACGGCTTCACTCGCAAGGTGTTGGCGTGCATAGTGTAGCAAAGAGTCTTTGCCAACCCCCGAAGCACCAATCACATAAAACAGTTTGCCCTTAGAGTGATGGTCTTTAGCGGTTGAATTAGGCATGATCATAACTGGCTTTAAATGCTGAAACGCCTGCAACAAATACGTCAGAAACTTGTACCAAACCCTCTAAATTGGCAACCATAATGATATCGGCACGTTTACCCACTTCAATGACACCACGGTCATGGAGTTTGGCCGCTTCTGCTGGGTTTTTAGTCACTAACTGCACCGCTTGAGCAAGCGTTAAGTTTGAAATTTCTGCAAGCTTGAAAACCGCCACAATCAAAGCCGCAGGCGCGTAATCCGCACAAAGGCAATCGCATACACCAGCATTAACCGCATCTAAGGCGCGCATAGAGCCTGACTGGCTTTTACCACGTAGAATATTGGGCGCGCCCATAATGGTTTTCATGCCTTTTTCGCGTGCGTATAAAGCCGTTTCCATATTGATAGGGAATTCTGAAATATCCACTCCCAAAGCGGTCATGGTATCCACGCGTTCTTTACAGTCATCATCATGCGATGCGACTGCAATCCCTTGGGCGTGTGCAGTTTTAACTAACTGTTCAACACGTTCCATTGCCCCTTCGGCTTGTTGTTGTTTTTTGGCAATCATCTCATCTAACTCTTGATCAGATTTTTGATAACTTTTACCAAAATAGGCTTTATAAGCCGCTAAATCTTTAAACTGCCCTTGCCCAGGGGTGTGGTCCATTAGTGAAACCAAGTGCATCGACTGGTTGTGCATCAGCTCCATTAAAATAGACAGGCCTGTTGGATCGGTAATTTCATAACGACAATGCACACGGTTATCGACTAAAGCGTGGGGTTGAAAGTGATGCACCGCTTCGGCAATCTGTTTAGCAAATTGGTTGTTTCTGACACCCAATTCTTCATTGGCAAAGGATAGGGCATGAAATACGGTGGTAATCCCGGCACCTGCGTTACGTTTGTCGGCCTGTGCACAAGCAAAATCTAATGGAAAATGCACATTCGGACGCGGCTCCACTTCTTTTTCTAGAGAGTCACAATGTAAATCAATCATACCAGGCATCACCGTCTTGCCTTTAGCATCGATGGTTTGAACATCATCAGCGACGGTTTCAGGATTGATCGCCGAGATTTTGCCGTTTTCAATCAGTAGGCTCGCATTGTTTAGAACTTCGTCAGCCAATACGACATTTGCATTTTTAATATATAAAGGTTGAGTGTTCATGGTTATGCGACCTCGTTTGTATCTGAATTAAAGAAGTTTTCGGTACCAATGGGGGGTTCAAGTTCCACCACGTCATCGGCTAGTCTTTCAACTAAATCCATATCGTGGAAGATGGCAATCATCGCGGTACCCGTCTGTTTTAAGTTGTTAATGAGTTCAACCACACGATCCGTGGTTTTTGGGTCTAAGCTAGCGGTAGGCTCATCGAGTAACAATAATCTTGGTTGTGCCAATAAACCACGTGCCAAGTTGACACGTTGTTTTTCGCCACCTGAAAAAGTAGCAGGAGAAACCGCCCATAATCTTTCTGGTAGGTTAAGTTGGCCTAAGATTTCTCGAGCTTTTTCAAGTGCAATCTCTCGTGAGACGCCTTTCTTAATTAAAGGCATCGCCACGACATCTTCTGTCGACTGGCGAGGCAGAGTGTGTAAAAACTGGGTAACAAAGCCAATTTCTTCTTTACGTAACTCTAAAATCTGGTGTTCGTCAGCCGTTGCTAAGTCCAGTTTTTGACCTTGTTTCGTCGTGAACATCATGCGTCCACTGGTTGGCAAATAGGTGCGGTAAATACCTTTTAATACCGTGGACTTTCCGGCACCCGTTGGACCGATTAAGGCGGTTAAACGCCCAGGATAAGCTTTTAAAAATACGCTGTGTGACGAAGGCAGTTCTTTGCCTTGTTCATGCAGCATAAAGGTTTTAGAGAAGTCTTCGACTTCTAAAATAGGTTGAATACTCATAAGTTCATGGTCTCTTTATAACGCTGATGCCACAAGGCGTTGGGTATAAGCATCTTGCGGATCTTCTAATATTTGATCCGTTAAGCCTGTTTCAATAATACGTCCGTACTTCATGACAATGGTGCGACCCGCTAATAGTCGGATCACCCCTAAGTCATGGGTCACAGCAACCATGGCGGTTCCGCTTTCGCGTTGAATTTCCATAATCAAATCGAGAATGGCTGCTTGGACAGATAAATCTAAACCTGTGGTCACTTCATCTAAAAACAGCAAAGGCGGATTAGTGGCCAAGGCTTTGGCAATTTGCACACGTTGCTGCATACCACCAGAGAAGTTCTTTGGCATCTCATCCATACGCTCGGTTAAGACTTCAGTACGACGCAGTAATTCAATCGCTCTTTCTCGAATTTCACTGTAGTTAGATAGATTGCTCATGAGTAGGCGTTCAGCAATGTTACCGCCCGCAGAAACATTAAAGTTCAAACCTAATACCGGGTTTTGATAGACCATGCCAAATCGGTGGTTACGCAAGTGACGTTTTTGCTGAGCGTTTAGACTAAACAAATCATATTGCTTACCGTCGTCAAAAAACGTCGCTTGACCCGAGGTTGGCATTTCATCAAAAAACAGGTTCTTAACCGAGGTTGATTTACCGGAACCTGACTCACCCATAATCCCTAAAATTTCACCTTTATAAAGGTCAAAACTGATGTCGTGAGCCGCCACAATAGAGCCACAATGTGGACAGATATTAGTGTTGTGTTCTGGGCCAGTTGACTCAAAACACTTAGCACAACCTTTACCGTAAACCTTTGAGAGATTGCGGACTTCTAATACTTTTTCGTTAGACATGTTATCCCTCCAAATTTTGGTTTGCTGATAAAGCTTTTAACTGTTCATCACAGTAATCGGAATCAGAACATTGATAGAGTTTTTCACCACTTCTGGAATCCACAAATTCATCTAAGAAACTGTGATCACAGCCACAACGGTGGCAGGTACGACGCTTGCCTGTTTCGTCATTAAAGCTTTCGACACGGAAAGGCACATCATCAAACTCCAGCGGTTCGGCTAAGGTATAAGGTGGCACGGCATAAATTTTCTTTTCACGCCCAGCACCAAATAAAATGAGGGCTTTTGAGTCATTCATCTTGGGTACATCCCAACGCGGAATAGGCGATGGATCCAATACATAATGACGGTTAATACGGGTTGGGTAACGGTGTGAAATGGTGATTTCATCAAACTTCACAATGTCTTCGTAAAGCTTGACCAATAAGCGAGAGTAATCCGCTTCACCGTGCATGATTTTACGTTTGTCTTCCGACGGTTCAACCACCACTAAGGCATCAGGGTAGGGAACCTGCAATACAAGCACTTGATCTTCACGCAGTGCCTGTTCAGGAATACGGTGGCGAGATTGAATCAGATTCGCTTCAGAAACTTTAGTTGTGGTATCAATACCAGGACAGGTCATTTCAATAAAGCTGCGTAAGTTCACGGCATTAACGGAATCATCGGAACCTTGATCTATGACTTTTAGGGTGTCTTGTTTGCCAATTAACGAAAGTGTTAATTGCAAACCACCTGTTCCGAAACCACGACCCATCGGCATTTCACGACTCGAATAAGGCACTTGATAACCTGGGATTGCAATGGCCTTTAGGACACTACGGCGTACTTCTTTTTTGGCGTACTCATCTAAGAAACCAAAGTTATATTCGGCAGAAGCTTGTCTGAACTGTGTGTCTGATGTGTTTGCTTGATTAGACATTGTCAGCTCCTTGGTTCTTATCTTCGTGTTTATCGTCATGCTTATCTTGAGTCGTTCTTAAACGATCCATATCCGATTGGAAGGTCACATAGTGCGGCATTTTATAGTGCGTACAGAAGCCCATAGAGTCGATCCCATCAATGTGTAGTAATACAAACTCAGGGTCTTCTGAAGGATTAGTCGGTCCATTTTTCATACCTGACTGTAAAGCTCTATCTAGAACTGACATTGAGATGGCTTTAACCTCGTTATGTCCAAAGCAAGCGCCGTAACCTAGACTGAAGGTGGGTTTACCGCCATCTTCTTCGTCTTCGTCTTCGTACATGGCAACCACTTCACACTCTGTCATTAATACTTCACCGACTTCGATCAGTTCACCGGTGATAGGGTGTGGCAGCATCACCGGTAAATAGCCGACTCTAAGCTCGGCAACCGTTGGGTGAATGTCTCCATAACCCCGCATATTGGAATAAGCAATGGCAAGAATAGAGCCCGTTTCAGAACGCGCCATGGTCGATAATGCGGCAGAACGTGGTACAGGAAAAACCAGTGGCTCACGCGTAATATCAAACGGCTTTTTTTCAGCTGCCGCTTCGTCAACAGGGGGCAGCAATCCTTCTTCACGTAAGGCGTCCAAGACTTTTGGAAAGGTATCCGGAATTTCATCATGACGATTTTCATCCAACCATTTAGCCGCGACAGATTTAAAGGCTTCTGGTGATTCGTCAAGCAATTCAGTTCGCATCAAACGCAGCGCATAATCAGTACTCGCGCCTAGCATCTGACCACCAGGAATGTCCTTAAAAGAAGCTGAAATACGGCGAATGACGCGCATACTGCTGGTATCCAGGACAGGTGATTCAATGAGGCGTGGTTTGGTTGAACGATAAGCACGTAAAGCAAATGACGCTTCAAGTGTGTCGCCCAAGCTTTGTTTAATCGCTAAAGAGGCCAGTTTTGGATGGAACAGGCCACCTTCAGACATAATTCGGCTATGTAAAAAATACAACTGGTTTTCAATGGTGTCTAAGTCTAAGGGTTCAGCCGACTCGCCTTGACGAGTACGAACGAATTCTAATAATTTTTCAGCACCGGAAATGGCTTTACCACCGCCTTTAATTGCAACGTAACCCATTAGTTTAGTTCCCCGTTTTGAGTCGTTTCGATGAGCTCAACTTTAGTGGTGCGTGGCAGTCCCATAATTTGAGTGTCATCCACTAAAATACAGTCAATCCCTAACGGAAAAGCGGAACACCATTCATTACGCTGTTCTAACCAGGCCTGGTCAATCCCAGAAACAGACACTTGAGTTTCACCATTAACACCTGGCCCGGTTAATTTCAGACGAATATCGCCGTTCTGAGTATCTAATTTAGAGACTTTTAAAATGATCGTCGTCGCAAAATCAGGTGACGATAGTGTCCCTAGTTTTGGTTGGAAACGAATGGCTTTAGCGCCATCACATAAAGCATAGTGTGCTTGTTCAGAATGCACTTTCTGAGCCTGTAATAGCGGCCAGTGATCATCCTTTAGTAATCCGTCCACATCTGCTAAAGAGACTTCACCATCCAGTAAGGTTGCCAAAACCGCTAAATAGACAGGGCTGTTTTCTAGCCACTCTGACCAATTCTCTAATCGGCCAGGGCGAGACAGAGCTTGCATCAGACTATTAAACAAAGCTTGTTGCGTGTCTGCTAACCAAATAGGGTTGACGTGTGCGCCGAGTAAATCTTGTTTAAGCACTTTTATCTTCCTTATTTTCTTCGTTAGTTGCCCCTAGTAATGAGAAATCAACCGCTGTTGAACCTAGCATGGCTTTACGCGTAAGCGCTTCTTGTTCAAACTTAAAGTCGCCCATTTCAATTAGGTCAGCCAGTTTGCAACACGCCATTAAGTCATTTGCCAAAATGGCATCACAGACCGCAAACAGAGATGCCAAGTTCTCATCGTCATCCATTAGCTGAGCCGCACCTTCAAAGGTATTGCCTTGCTTATCGGTTAAAGCGACCCAACTGGTTGCGATTGGAAATTCGCCTAAAAAATAAGGTTCATGCAGGGCAGTATCTTTGGTTTGTAATACGCCAAGTCCTGATTGTGGAATGGATTTATAAGACACGTCGTATTCATGAATAACGGAATCAATCACCGCTTTAACTTCATCTACGGGAACCCGCTTTAATGCACGAATCCATAAGCTGCGAGGTACTTTGCAACAGGTTGTATTCATTTTGGATTCCTTTTTAAAGTGTTTTGTTACGTAGCTTCTGTGAGAAAAATTCAAGCACGACTACGGTGATAAAAATGATTAATAAAATAGTGGCAACATGGTCGTAATCGAATAGATCCCAACGACCTTTTAGTTCCATACCAATCCCACCTGCGCCCACAATACCGAGCACGGTTGCCGTACGGATATTACGTTCAAAGATATATTGAATATAGGCAATCCATGCAGGTAATACGTGTGGGAAGACCGCATAACGTAAGACTTTAAGCGAGTTAGCGCCTGCTGAACTCAGCGCCATTTGTGGGCCTTTAGGCGCATTTTCAATTTCATCGGCAAAGAATTTACCTAATACCCCTGAGGTATGAATCGCTAATGCTAAGACACCCGCAATCGGGCCAAAGCCATAGATAAGGACTAAAAATAGCGCCACAATCAGTTCTGGCATTGAGCGATGGAAGCTTAACAACCCTCGTGCGATTTGATAAACAATCGGGTGTGGTGAGTAATTACGCGCCGCCAAAATACCTAAAGGCAATGAGATCATGATAGAAATCACTGTGCCCCAGAAGCCCATTTCGATGGTTTCCCACATCATCCAAAGCACTTTTTTTAGGTAACCAATAGGTTCAACTAAGTATTCGGCTTTCTCTTCTGTCCAAGTATCGGTGTCTACATCATATTCACGAGAAACGCCTTCCTCGACATAAGAAAGCCAGGGTAAAAATTGCAGATCAACGCCTTCAAGACGGGTTAATTCAGTGCGCGCTGAAAACTGAATGGGAAAGGCCTGGCGACCAAACTTAGACACTCCATCTAATACACCAGAATCGCCAATACCTACCGCAGACAGAACGGCTTTACTTGTTTCAACAGCGGCTCTATCCATTTCTGTATTGTGTCCAGACCAAGCGAGGAGCACAAAGGCGAAAAATAAAAATAGGATGGTTTTTGGCGTGACCGCTTGATAGGGTTGCCATTCACGCCAATCACGTTTTTTATTGATTTGAGTGACTGTATTCATGCGATGGCTTCCTTAATATCAACGAGGATTGGCTGAGTTGGCTTTTCAATCGGTTCAGCCGTTTGAGTCTGTTGTTTTTCTAAATTTTCACGCTCAATTTCATATAGGCGTCTTTGTGTATCGGCATCCATGTCAGAAGGCGGGCCATCAAAAAATACTTCGCCGTCGCGTAATGCAATGATTCGGTCAGCAAACTCTAAGGCATAGTCCATCTGATGCAGAGTACAAAGCACGGTTGCCCCATTAGTTTGAGCGGCTGTTTTAAGACTGTTTAACACGCTACGACTCATGGTAGGGTCTAAGCTGGCAACGGGTTCATCCGCTAATACCACTTTAGGGCTGGCCATAAACGCACGCGCAATGGCCACACGTTGTTGTTGTCCACCAGAAAGTTCAGATGCACGACGCATCAGATGTTTCTCTTCCAGTCCCACTTCGCTTAACAGTTCACAAGCACGCTGTTGATCTTTAATAGGGAAAGACTTAACCATGCTTCGCCAGAATCCCGCTAAAGGCAAAATGCCTGTCAGCACATTGTGTAATACACTTAAACGCGGTATTAAATACAGCTGTTGGTGAATCATGCTTACGCTACGTTGAATCATTTGTAGGTTTTTCTTAGTTAATAATTCACCGTCTAAAACAATCTTTCCAGAAGTCGGTTCAACCAAACCATTAACCATATTCATTAAGGTTGATTTACCTGCACCAGATGGTCCAAGCAGTACACAAAATTCGCCTTTTTCAAGATGAACGGAAACATCTTTTACAGCCTGTGTCCCATCAGGATAAATACGGCTGACATGGTCGAAAATTAACATTGTTCTTTCTCCAAAAATAAAGACTTTTGCAAACCGGCCTGGTTAAGCAGGTTTGCAAAGATCTCTTAAAGCACCTCAAAAATTTGAGGTGCAATAAAGATAGGTTAATTATTTAAAAATTAACGCTGACCTGCTTTTTCAACCATTTCTGCTTTCACTGTTTTTGTGACAGCACTTAGTTTTTTCAAAGCATCAAAGATTTTTTGCTCATCAAAGTTAGTGTCATAACGATCCACTTTTTTACCGCCGTAACCACGTACTTTTGAAGGGTCAATTTTTGTGTGAATTTCACCAAACGCTTTACGAAGTTCTGCTTTTAACTCAGACGTTAAACCTTTGTTCATGGCTAGAGGCGGGTTAGGGATTGGCTGAGACTTCGCTAAAGGCATAAAATTAGCTGGATCAATCGCGCCTTTTTTAGCGGCTTTAGCAAAAGAGTTGTATGAAGAGGCTGCTGCATCTACTTTACCTTCTGCTAATGCAGCTAAAGAAGCTGAGTGAGAACCCGCAATGATGACTTTCTTAAGGTCTTTAACCGGATCAACCTTGTCAGCAATTAACATTGCAACAGGGAAGTTGAATGAAGACGTTGAGCTTGGGCTACCGAATGCCATGCTTTTACCCTTAAGGTCAGAAAGCGTTTTGATACCACTGTCTTTGCGGACGAAAATACCAGAGTAGTAAGACGCGTCACCTTTTTTAACGTCAACCGCTAAAAGATCAACACCACATTTATCGTTTGCTTGACCGTAAGTCACTGCACCAAACCAAGCGATATCCGCTTTATCGTTACACATACCTTCAACAACAGCCGCATAGCTTGCACCCGCTTTGATATCAAAGTGAATGCCGTAGTTGTCCGTGATACCCTGGAATACTGGGCCGTAATCTTTAGTGATATCGTTTGTGCCTGTGTCAGCAGGAACCATAAGGACACGTAATGGATGCTCTTTTGAACCATCAGGAAGTGCGAAAGCGACTAGAGGCGTTAAAGTAACTGCTGTAACTGCTGCTAAGAACAAGTTCTTAAGTTTCATTGGTCTTTCTCCAAAAGGATAAAATTAAAAATATAGTAAGTAAAAAAATTAAGTAAAACGTTTAAACAATCCAGCCAAAATAGTGATTAGACGGATTGCGTAAAGGTCTCAAGGTTGGTTTTTAAGGGTTCATTAAAATCTCAAGTTGAATCATGTCGGACCTAAATCGAGTGATGGAGTATTCGACTCTTCTGCCTGTTTTGGTATCTTCGTTAATCGTTTTCACTTTCAAGATCGGTTGGCTACTTGCCATACCGAGTTTGAAGCTGTCTTCTGCGTTTGGCATGGCTGAAGAGACTAAGCTTGAAATTCTTTTTGCTTGAATGCCACACTCAGTTTTCAGAAACGTACCTAATGAACCAGATTCATATTTTTCTAACGCCGTTGGGCAAATATCTTTGGGTAAAAAGTGGCTAATGAGTGCGGCTGCTTTGCCTTCAACCTTTCTAAGCGTGTCAATTTGAAAGACTTCTTCGCCATCCTTTAATTGCAATCTTTCGGCAACCCCACCGCGAGCGGCAATGACCTTTTTATCCACAAGAATGCTTTCGACCTGTAAATCATTCGCCTGCACAGATTCCGTAAAACGCTCATAGCCTTTAACTCGGTAGGCCAATCTTTTTTCGGCAATAAAAGTTCCGAATCCATGACGTTTTTCTAAAACACCTTGCTTAACGAGCTCTTCTACCGCTCTGCGAACGGTATGACGGTTCACCCCAAACTTCTCAGTCAGAATTTTTTCTGATAGATACAAATCACCAGGCTCAAAGGTATCTTGAATATCCACCTCAATCGCATTGGCTATTTGTGTGTAAATTTTTTCTGGGCTGTATCGATCAATCATTTCACTTGTCTAGATGTCTAAAACTGTTGCTAAGTTTAGATAAGGTAAATGTCTGTCAATGGTCAGTTTTGTTAAGGTTTTGTTGCAGATATAGACATCCATCAAAAGATCATCGAATGACAGTGGTTGGATAAGGCGTATACAAGGTTTGAAAACAAATTGGGACAGGGTTATGCTTAACGCTGTTTACCATTAGATATTGAGGGGTGGGTGCATCGTGTTTTGATTAACAGATCTATATCATCAAAAGCCCGCAAGAAGTTACCAGGCCTGGTAACTTCTTGCGGGCTTTTTTGTGTCTGAAATTTGACTGGTCAATTGAAAAAATAAAATGACCGAAAAGTTATTTTGAAATAAGTTATGCAATCGTTAGTAGGATAAGTACGTATTGATGGCGTGTTTATGCTGCTCTATAGTCAATACCCTACTTACAGTAAGGAATTGATAATGAGAAATAATCAGCCGATTACGAATGAAGAATATTTGGTGCCAAAGGGCGTTACTTTGGTCTCTAAAACTGATTTGAATGGAAATATCACCGAATGTAATGATGCTTTTGAAGCAGCAAGTGGGTTCTCACGTAAGGATTTGATTGGACAACCTCATAATTTAATACGGCATCCCGATGTGCCAGAAGCCGTCTTTGCAGATTTGTGGCAGGCGCTTAAAAAAGGCAGTACCTGGAGTCAAATTGTTAAAAACCGTCGAGCGGATGGCGGTTATTACTGGGTAAGAGCCAATACATCACCCGTTTACAAAGCGGGTAAAATATCCGGCTATATGTCTATTCGAACCCAGGTCAGCAAAGCCGAAAAGGAGGCCGCTTCTCAAGCCTATAAAGAGATTAATGATGGTAAAGCGAATATTAAGGATGCACGCGTTTATTACGGATTCAATTGGAGAAGCTTACTGTTTTTTGGTCGAATTCCGCCACAATATCAACTTACATTTTGTGCCTTTATATTTTATCTAATTCCATATATCGTCTATTCAATTCAAGCCAATCATGCCTTGATTGAACAAGTTATGGTGGGGCTCTTTGGGATGATTCCGCCGTTTATTTATGGATTTAGACAGCATAAGCAATATCAAGTTGCAGAAGGTCAATTAAATCAAATCGCCTCTGGCGATGATCTAACGAATGAATGGTTCGATCCAACGACCAACTATGGTCAGCTGCAAACCACCATCCGCTCTGTCTATTTAGCGGCCAGAGAGCATTCTGAAGAGTCGGCTTATCAATTAGATCAATCTCGACAATTACAGTCAGCAATGGATCAAGTATCAAGCAATGTCATGATTACAGATGCCAATCTCACCATTACCTACATGAACGAGACTATGCAGGCTTTTATGTTAGAGAAAGAAGCTTTGTTACAGCAATACTTACCGCACTTTAACGCGAAAGATTTGATTGGGCAGAATATTGATATTTTTTATAAAGATCCCGCTCATCAACGTGACATGCTCACTCAGTTGACAGAACCTTATACCGATCATATGAAACTGGGTACGGCCCATTTTGAAATTTATGCCATTCCTGTGTTTAACCGAGTCGGTCAGCGAACTGCGACAATTGCGGAGTGGCGCGATAGAACTTCCGAAGAACAGCTTTTAGTCGAAGTTTCATCTGCCGTTGAAGCGGCACAACAAGGATTATTAGACCGTCGTATTGACCTAACGCGTGTTGAAGGCGTGGCCAAGCAACTCAGTCAATCCATCAATGAGCTCATTGCGACGGTTGAAAAGCCTATTAACTCAGCCGTTCAAGTTGCCGTTGCACTGTCAGAAGGTGATTTAACCAAACACCTTGAAGGTGAGTATTTGGGGCGTTTTGCCGTGATGCAAGACAGTTTAAATGTAGCGGTAGATAATCTGGCCTCAATGATGTCACAAACTAAGCAGGCAACGACCGCCGTACATGAAGGTGCTGGACAGATTTATCAGGGCAGTGTGGCTCTCAATGATCGCACACAAAGCCAAGCGGCTTCCTTAGAGCAAACGGCCTCCAGTATGGAGGAGATGACCTCAGCGGTAAAACAAAATGCACACAATGCGCAACAAGCCTCTAGAGTGACTAAAAGCACAGCCGATCAAGCACAGGCTGGGGTGGAAGTCATGCACCATGCGATAGAATCCATGGAGCAGATAAATACTTCGAGTCAAAAAATTAATGACATCATCGGTTTGATTGACAGCATTGCATTCCAAACCAATCTTCTGGCTTTAAATGCAGCAGTGGAAGCGGCACGTGCAGGCGATCATGGACGCGGCTTTGCAGTGGTTGCAGGTGAGGTTCGTACTCTGGCAGGAAAATCGTCAGATGCCGCTAAAGACATTCGGGTGCTGATTGAAGATACCGTTAAAAAAGTTACAGAAGGCTCTCATCATGTGAAAGGGTCTGGTGATGCATTAAACGAAATTGTTGAATCGATTCGCAATGTTAATCAAATCATTGAGGAGATTGCCACCTCAAGTAATGAACAAAGTGCAGGGGTCAATCAAGTCAATGATGCCATTGCCCAAATTGACAGTGCCGTTCAACAAAATGCAGCACTGGTCGAAGAAACAGCGGCTACGGCAGAAGAGTTGGGCAATATGTCAGAGATGATGAATCGCAACATCTCTCAATTTAAAATCAATGAACAGGCCGCTCAAACATCGTTCCAGCCGCAAAAAGCGCGGCCTCCACTGAACGCGCTAACGCTCGTAGCTTAGCGGGGTCTTATGTCTTATAGAGCGGAAAAGGGAATGCTACCCTTTAATTATAAATTCCAAAATGCCTCGTTTGTTTAACGAATCAACAGCTTTTAAAATGAAAATCCCGCAAGAAGTTACCAGGCCTGGTGATTTCTTGCGGGATTTTTTGTGGGTTGTCGAATGTGCTATCATCTCGTTTAATCTGATATCTAAACCTACCAGGCCTGGTAAGTCTGGTGTTTATCCACAGAAAAGGGCTTTGTCCCTTTTTCTGTAGTGGCGGCTTGGATCGTCTGGATGATTAAGCCGCCAAAAAAATGAGTAGAGAGTGAGACTTAAAGCATGAGCGATATTCCTGAATTGCCACCGTTGCCAGAGCGTTTTGAATCTCTGATATGGGAGCTTTTAAAAACACGGCAAACCATCAGTGAATATGAGTTAATGCGATATTTAGCAGAGGAAGGGTTCTCTGAGTTTAAACCTGACCTGGATCCATTAATCCTATTTCGCGCCCACTTTTTACTATTTCATCTACTTTATCGTTTGCAAGACCAATGGTTTTTTGAAAGTCGCGGTCGGCTTAGCATTTATACGACAGATATTCATCTACAGGAAATGGCGTTTGTTGCGAATTCTGTAGAGGGTTCTGGACAAGGCTCTGGACAAGACCTGCTTCAAGATGATCCGGTGAAATCTTATTATCTGGATTACAGTGAATTTTTAAACACACAAGAAGATGACGTACTGAGCTTATTAGACGATTTTTGGCGCAAGATGGCAGGGTATCCTATTCACTCCATTAGTCAGGAAGACAGATTGCAAGCCCAGCAAAGACTCGGTTTGGAAGGTCAGACATTATCTATGCAGAGCGTAAAACTACAATTTCGTGCTTTGTGTCAGTTACACCATCCCGATAAGGGTGGCGATCCTCAGGTTTTTAGGCAGATTTGTGATGCCAAAGAGGTTTTAGTTCAGAGTTTAGAAGCGGTGTAAAAATGAGGTGGCTTGGATTGTTTGGATGATCTGGCCGTCATTGTTTTTATCCAAAGCAGGATTGCACACTTGGAATGCGCTAGTTATTCACAGATAAGGGCTTTGACCCCTTTTCCTAGATAACCATGTTCTAACCGCACTTTTGGTCAGCTTTAGCTTTACAAACAAAATGGAGGATGGCGATCAGTTGGTTGCTGCAAAATTTCCAGAACCTGCCGTGTCGTTTTTGCTTCACATACTTGTTTGGCCAGTATTTCACATTCAGTTTTTGTCATGTTCGAAACCCTATTTGCAAGGTGAGGAACAAATGAGGCTTCTACAGAAAACGTTCGATACCCTAGACCTAATAACACAGGTAATACGCCCTGCATTTGTGACAATACACCACACAACTGAATTTCTTTTAAGCGCTCACCCGACTGTTTTGCCACCTGTCTGAACAATCGATACAATAATGGTGCATAGGGATCGAGATAATGACGTAATTCAGATTGGTCTCGGTCAGCCGCATATACTTGTTGCATCAAGTCATTACAACCTATGGCAACAAAGTCTGCATGCTCTAGGAGCTGGTCGATATCGAGCAGCATGGCTGGTGTTTCCACCATAGCACCTATCTGAACATGCTCAGGTAAATGCTGACGAATCATAGTCTGCCAATGTTCATATTCTTCCAGTCGAACAAGAAAAGGGACGAGAACACGAATTGAAAATTCGTTCGATAAGGTCGCAAGTGCAGTAAGCTGAGCATCAATCACCGCTCGGACTGAATCATCGCTGTAAAGTCGCACGCCCTGCATTCCCTTAGTTACCTCTCTAGCGTCTGATTCCTTTAACCATGATGGCGTTTTATCGGCTGCCAAATCAAGCAAACGAAATGTTAGTCTCAAGGGTGATGCCGCTTCACATATTTCACCGAAAGCGCGTAAATAAAAGGCTTTATCTGGTACTAGATTATTTTCAGGTAAAACAAATTCTGAACGGACTAAACCAATTCCTGTTGCACCTAAGGTACTGGCTTTGTCTGCTGCCAATGGATTGCTCACACTAGCACATAAGTTCACTTGGTCACCATCGGCCATTAACACAGGTTTTCCTGACTCAAAGGGTCGCGCTAAATCTTCAACAGGCAAAGCGACATTTAAGTTATTGCTAATAAGACCAGTGCTACCATTAATAACAAGCTGCATATTCTGTTCAAGCGTTACTGCCTGTTGTGCGCTGATTAATACGGTTGGCACACCTAACCCTAACAAATGAACCATCTTATGAGAAAATGGAACTGATTCAATCACAATGAAAGCCATTGGCAAGATTGCGAAACCAGAAATGTCATCGTGTGAAATCAGCACAATACGCTGAGCAATATCACCCTCTATGCCCTTGTGCAACCGGGCTACAGCAACACCAGGGAAATATGGCAACCCTTGAATATGAATATTATGTCTGGTCATTTTACAGCTCACTTTTACCGCCAGAGATTAGATGATCTTAACATCAAATTGGACTTAATATAGACAACCAACTTTAAAGAAAAGAAGAAAAGGGGGGGCGAGAAAAGGGGTAGGAGTCAGAAAAGGGCTCTAAGCCCTTTTCTCCGATAAGGGGGGGGGATCCTCAGGTTTTTAGGCAGATTTGTGATGCCAAAGAGGTTTTGGTCCAGAGTTTAGAAGCGGTGTAAAATGAGGTGTTGGCTTGGATTATTTGGATAATCTGGTCGTCATCGTCTAATTAGGAAAAGGGGTCAAAGCCCTTTTGCATTGAGGGCTAACGGGATGTTTGGAGTACTCGCATGATAGATCCGGCCAGCTGGTCGCTGACATTTATTGTGATAGCCTTCGCGGGTGTCGCAGCGATAATCGGGTGGTTTGGTATCAAGATGACTGAAACCGCTCGTGACCTTGCCCACGCTACGGGGTTAGGCGAAGCGCTTATGGGAGCGCTATTTATTGGTGCTTCAACATCGCTGTCTGGAATCACGACGTCCGTCTCAGCAGCGGCAGCTGGGCATGCCGAACTGGCAGTAAGTAACGGGTTGGGAGGCATCGCTGCTCAGACCGCCTTTCTTGCTTTAGCGGATATTGCTTACCGTCGCGCAAATCTGGAGCATGCAGCCGCATCCGCTGAAAATTTATTTATGTCAGCCTTACTTCTGACTTTGCTGAGCATCCATGCACTAGCATTATCTTTCCCAGATATCAGCATCTTCTCCGTCCATCCGGCGACGGTAATTTTGATTATTGTCTATGTTTTTGGTGTTCATCTGCTGGCCCGAACGCACGACATGCCAATGTGGATCCCGAGAAAGACGGCAGACACCGCATCAGAATCTGCGGATCACAGCCATCAACGTCGTCAACACCTTTGGAGACTCTGGCTGTGCTTTGCTGGCTACGCAGCTATTGTCGCCTTGGCTGGTTGGGCTCTCGCTCAACTTGCAATCCCTTTTGGGGAAAAAACGGGTTTGTCACACGGCGTCGTTGGAGGGGTTTTTACCGCCGTCTCGACGTCTATTCCTGAACTGGTAGTCGCAATTACCGCTGTTCGGATGGGCGCGCCCAACCTAGCGGTTGGTGATATTATCGGGGGCAACGCGTTTGACACACTTTTCATCGCGGCATCGGATATAGCCTATAGAGACGGCCCAATCTACGCTGCCATTACGAGCACAGAGCAGTTCTGGCTCGCCAATTCGATGCTGATGACAGCGGTACTTGCCATGGGGCTGATCTATCGCGAGCGCCACGGGCCAGGGAATATAGGTTTGGAAAGTGTGATATTGCTGGTGCTGTATTTCGGCGGGATAGCCGTTTTAGCTGTAGTACAGTAGCAATAAAAGGGATCAAAGCCCTTTTTAGTGGATAAGTTTGGTGTGAAAATTAGACCAACCCTTTAATCTCAAAGGCTAAAAAGAACTCGTCTTTTTTTACGTTTCAAAAGGTTCTAAAATCAAAAGCCCGCAACAAGTTACCAGGCCTGGTGAGTTCTTGTGGGCTTTTTTATGTCTGTGTTTATGGTTTAAAGTCTATCCATAAAGCTACCAGGCCTGGCAAGTTTAGATAGTAGATAGTAGATTGAAGCAAAGGGTAGTGTCTCCATATTTGTTATTTTTCTTTAAAACTTATTAGTAAACTTACTACTTTATGCTTATAGTAGTTTCTAAATATTATTTGCCTGGTTTTACGTAGTGATTTAGGCAGTCTAAACCATTACAAAAATTAGTTTTAAGCCAATATATAGCAAATTATTTAATACTTGATACATCCAACGACTAGAACAAAACGTCTGTGTTATACCAACTTTAACTATGTTTTAGCTTAGTGTTCGGATGTCTAATTATAGTTATGTGTAAAAGGAGAATAAATTGAACAAAGTAATCTACGTGCCCTCTTTCTTTAAACCAATCGGCAAAGAAGTAACAAAAAATGTGTCCACTGGTGAAAAGAAGAAAGGTTTTTTTGGTGGTGAAAAGGACGTAACTACAAAAGTAAAAGAGTGGCAACAGACTGGATATTCAGACCGCTGGATTGATGGCAAGCGATTAGCTAACGATATAGCTAATGCAGTTTCAGAACTAAACAACGAAGGTTTTGAAGTTGTGTCTATCACGCCTATTACATCAGGTGAGTACAACTATAACTTTGCGCAGCAAAAAGGTTCGCAAAACTGGGGAGGGTCCGGCTACGGATATGGCTACGGATACAGTTACACTGAAGGCGTCACCATTGTTGCAAAGAAATTCACATAACAATCACATCCAGCCGACCTTCGGGTCGCTGCCGCTCCCCTCGTCAGCTGATTGAGGCGTTAGGCACTCACTCAAATCCGTTTTATTTTAGGAAATATCATGTCAGTGAAGATCGTTAGTGAAAAGACAGCTCAAGCAGTATCCCCTCGCCAGTGGATCGGATTAGTTGTGGTATATAGCCTTATCCCGCTAATTTTATTGATATGTGCCTGGGATCTCGGTTGGTGGCAGGCGTGGGTCTATTCTTTGCTGATATTAACGGCTGGTATTGGGGGACGCATATGGGCGGAACAGCGACACCCCGGATTGACGGCCGAACGACAAAAAATTGAAACTTTTAAAAAAGCAAAGGCATGGGATAAAGTGCTTGCGCCACTGATGGCGGTGAGTATCAGTTACCCGATGGTCATAGTCGCTGGGCTGGATCATCGCTATAATTGGTCACCCGAATTTCCACTATGGTCAAGTGTCATTGGATTCATATTGATCGCGTTCGGATATGCTTTCGCTGCATGGTCATTGGTAGAGAACCGCTTTTTCTTCAGCGTGGTGACTATTCAGACAGATCGTGGGCATATGGTGTGTGACAGTGGCCCGTACCAGTTTGTACGGCATCCTGGTTATGCCGGAAATATTCTTCCACTGTTTGGTATTGTGCTTGCGCTGGGCTCGGTATGGACACTGATACCTGCGATGGTGGCATTAATCATCTCGGTGATTAGAACCGTACTTGAAGACCGGACTTTACAGGAAGAGTTGTCGGGCTATCGGGATTATGCACAACGCGTGCGATATCGGTTGATTCCTGGTATATACTGAGAGACCTGAGTGGTGGTTTTTCAGTTTAAGGAAAAAGGGGACGCTAGCCTTTAATTTCCCACTCTAAAAACGACTCGTTTTTTCACTCAACGTTTTAATAGCTTCTAAAATCATAAGCCCGCAAGAAGTTACCAGGCCTGGTAACTTCTTGCGGGCTTTTGTGTGTCAAAAATAAGATGACCAGGCCTGGTAAGTTTGGATAGCAGATTGAAGAAAAAAGTGACATCCTCTTTTTTAATTCTACTTTGAGCCAAATTATTGTGAAAATCAAGTATATTGAACGAAGTGCTACCAGGCCTGGTCGATTTGAGCGCTATATAAACTTAGGCCTTAGGGTCTTAGCGGTGTAATTGATATTACTTTGACCCCAATTATTTTTAGAACTAAATTATATGGTTTGTATATCCACAGAAAAGGGCTTTGCCCTCGTTTTCTTAGCTAGAAATAATGATAAATAAAAAAGGAATGAATTTGTCTAAGTATATTGAAAGAATTGAAGTAGAAAAACTATTCGGTCATTACAATTATGAAATTAAGAAAAAAGATTTATTTTCTGAAGAGCCTTTAATTATCATTTATGGTGATAATGGTTCTGGAAAAACAACAATTCTGGAGCTGTTATTTTATGTTTTATCAACATTGGATAATTCTGGCCATAAATCCAAAGTGGCAAACATTAAGTTTCAAAAGTTCACTGTTTTTTTACAGGGTGGTCTCGAGATTACTGTTGAAAGGGCTTCAGAACAGTTAATTGGATCATTTAATTTTTATGTTAAAGAAAAAGGTGAAGTAGTACATAGTGTATTTTTGAAAGCAGACTCCGAAAACGAGATTAGGGTAGGGCTTGATGGTGATGAAGAATCCGCAAAAGAATTTATATTAATAATTAATTACATTGCAGAGTTAAAAATTGATATTCATTATTTATCTGATAAGCGAAAGCTTGTTGAAGGTTTTTATCGTCCTAAAGATAGAGATTCTAAGTCAGATGAAGATTATGTAACGCTGGGGGGGGCAAGAAGAATCTTATCTCGATATACTAATCGTTTTGAAGAATCTGAAGAAGCTAATGATTTAGAAACATCTGTTCAAAACCTTGAAAGTTGGATTCGAAGCCATGTATTACAAGGCTCTAAAACTGGTGATCAAAATACAAATTCTATATATACAGATCTAATTAGGCGAGTAGCAACTTCATCGAACTCAGACTCTGAAATTGAGAATGTTGACAATCTTGTCAATAAATTAGCTGAAATTAGGGTTGAAAGTGATTCTTACTATAGATATGGCTTAGTGTCCAAAATTGAAACAAAAGAAATCGAAAATATTTTTATGAACTCACCTAAACGTGGGCAGTCATTGATTCATAGTATATTGGCACCATATGTAGAAGGGCTTCAGGCGCGCCTTGATTCATTGAAAGAAATACAGACCATTATTGATTTTTTTGTAAACAGTATGAATAGCTATTTCAATAGTAAGTCTATTGAGTATCATTTGGGAGAAGGGTTTCATATTTTTGTTGATGAGAGTCATGAAAAATTAGAGCTTAATATGTTGTCTTCAGGTGAAAAGCAATTGTTATTGCTGTTTTGCCATGTAATTACTGCAAGCGATAATGCCTCAATTTTAATAATTGATGAACCTGAGATTTCATTAAATATAAAGTGGCAAAGAACTTTAATCGATACATTACTTGAGTTCTCAAAGCATAAGAATGTCCAACTTGTTTTTGCATCACATTCAATAGAACTATTAACTGGGCACAGTGGTTCAGTTTGTAAGTTGCAACATAAGAGTTCTTTGTAGTTATGTATAGAAAAAAAATTAGAGAACTAATTTGTTTATATGAGTTGGAACCCGGTTTAACTGATATTTATGTTGAAGGTGTTAGTGATAAGCGTTTAATTGATAGATATTTAAAGAAGTACAAAGCTAAATATTTTAGAATATATGAAGTTAATTTGATCGACTTTAGTGAGCTTTATGATGAGTTTCCAGAAATTAAAGGGTGTAATAAATGTAAGGCTCTTAAGTTAGCTGAGGAGTTTGAAGAATGTTTTGATAGCTCCTTGGATGGTGTAACTGTAGTCGTGGATAAGGACTTTGATCAAATTAATGGAGAATTAGTTGATAATCAGTATGTTTCTTATTATGACTATAATAGCGTGGAATTATATTTATTTAATGGGAATGTTTTAGATATTTTCATTAAAAATCTCAATTTTATAATGAATCTATCTGGTAATGAAATTTTAAATAAATTAGAGTTGGTGTTACAAAATAAGTTTCTATTTAAGTTAGTACTTAATCGTCATTATGAATGGCAATTTAAATCTGAACAGCTACCACAATTACATAAGTCTTTGAAGTTTGAGAAGACAACAGGAAACGTTGTATTCTGCTTAGATGATTATATTGTTAAAACTCTTCATAATTTTAGAAAAATAAACGAAAAAGATCTTTTTCTACAGCGCATTGAGACTTATCGTAAAGAGCTGGATGCTGATCCTAAAAACAATATTCATGGACATGACTTTGTCAATATTCTTTTTTTATGGTTTAAAGCAGTCAAAAATCAAATGACACTAAAAGAAGATGATTTTGAGAGGTTTTTATTTCAAAGTATTGATTACAGTGAACTCAGGCATGAACCGTTTTTTGTTAATTTAGAGAATAAATATAAGGCTTAACGGTTCATATTAATTTTTTTAAAAGATACTAATCGCAAAATAATATTGGGGTTAGATATACTGTCTTGAAAATCAATTAAATTAATTTGACCAGGCCTGGTAGGTTTCAACCTTTTAATTTCAAACACTAAAAACGAATCATCTTTTTCTCTTAACGTTTTAATAGCTTCTAAAATCATAAGCCCGCAAGTAATTAAAGGGGTCAGAGCCATTTAATGTGAGTAATTTTCATGAATTTAGAGTCACTAACCGAAAGTATGGCCAGATGCTGTCTTAAACATCAATTGTATTAATTTGACCCTGCGCTCACATGATTTTGTAAAGCCGCAGGACATGCCAGGCCTGGTAGGTTTCAAGCCCTTCATTTAAAACTCTAAAAACGACTCGTCTCTATCCCTTAACCTTTTAATAGCTTCTAAAATCAAAAGCTCGCAACAAGTGACCAGGCCTGGTCACTTCTTGCAGGCTTTTTTGTGGCTTGTCGAATGCACTACCATTTACTTTTATCTATTATCTAAACCTACCAGGCCTGGTAATTTTCGTAATAAAAGACTCGACGAGTTATACTTTTAATTAAGCTTTTATTCATTTCAAATTAAATCATTTTCTTTGATGAATCTAATCCTATTATGATGTGTTTTGTTGCTGTTTTATTTACCAAAGGAGTTTTTACGGTGAACCGATTAATGGATTTTCCTTCTTTACTTGAACCCGCATTAGAACAAGCCAAAATTGGCTTTGAAGAGGGAGGCGTTCCAGTTGGCGCGGCTTTGTTTGATGATGAGGGTACGCTGATTAGCGTCGGACGCAATCGGCGTGTTCAAGAAGATGACCCGTCAATTCACGGTGAAACCGATGCGTTTCGTAAGGCTGGCCGTCAAAAGAGCTATCGCGATAAAATTCTTGTGACCACTCTAGCACCTTGTTGGTATTGCTCTGGCTTGATTCGTCAGTTCAATATCGGTACGGTGGTTGTGGGTGAATCGATTAATTTTGCGGGTCACCTGGATTGGTTGCGTGATGCTGGAGTACGGGTGATTGAATTCAATGACCCGCGATGCGTTGAACTCATGGCACGTTTTATTGAACTGAGACCCGATATCTGGAATGAGGATATTGGAGAGTGCAGTTGTGATGCGTCTCATTAAACTGGCTTTTCTATTGATAGGTTGGCGTATGAGCATATGAGTGCTTGCCTCGCCGACTGAGTTGACCCCTGAATAATTGGGGTCAAATAATTAGGGTCAGAGTAAAATTACCTTAATTAAGTTATTAAATTTCAATAGATTGTGCGCTTGACTTTACGCTTAGCCGAATTGAATTGAGTGGTTGAGACAGGACACAATGTTACTCTGCCGCCCATTATTTTAGACTGGATAAATGCTTAACAAGTTAAAGGAATGGTTATGAATATCTTAAGAATTATGTTCTTGATGCTTTTTACAATAATCTTGCTACCCGTAAACGCCAGTGAAAAACCGTTTGTGATTAAACCGGTTGCAGAAAATTTAGGGATTGTCTGGGGCATGGATTTTTTGGATGAGACGAACCTGATTTTTACGCAACGAAGTGGGCAAGCGGGAGTGCTTAATATTCAAACAGGCTTGCTCACTTGGTTAAAAGGCTTGCCAGAAGTTCATGATGAAAGCCAGGGCGGTTTGTTAGATGTAAAAGCGGCGCCCGATTATGCGCAAACAGGCTGGGTTTACTTTACCTATAGCAAACCGACCGTTACCTCGGCAGTGACCACTTTGGCTCGAGCAAAGTTATCAGGCAATAAATTATTAAATTGGCAAGATTTATTGGTTACGCAATCCGAAAGTTTTAAAGATATTCACTTTGGTAGTCGAATTGCATTTGATAACCAAGGCCACGTTTTTTTTAGTGTGGGAGATCGCGGTAGCCGAGGTAATGCCCAAGATTTGACCAATCATGCGGGCACGATCATTCGATTAAATAGGGATGGTTCTGTCCCCAAAGATAACCCGTTTGTGGGTAATGCCAATGTCTTGGATGAGATTTGGAGTTATGGTCATCGCAATCCGCAAGGCTTGGTCTTTGATCGTAAAACCAATCACCTATGGGAGATAGAGCATGGCCCTCGCGGTGGAGATGAAATCAACCTAATAGAGAAAGGCCAAAATTACGGATGGCCGATCGTTTCTCAAGGTAAAGAGTATTTTTCAGGCAGTCCGGTGGGAGAGCGCCATAAAGAAGGGATGGTCGAGCCAGTCAAAGTCTATATTCCGTCTATTGCACCGAGTGGCTTGATTGTGTATCAGGGCAATGAATTCCGCAAATGGCAAGGGAGTTTGTTTGCGGGTGCTTTGGTATTACGTCACCTGAATCAAGTGGTATTGGATGAAAACGGCAAAGCCATTGCAGAGCAGCGTTATTTGCAAACGTTGGATCAACGCGTAAGAAGCTTAACCCAAGATAAACAAGGGCGAATCTATGTGGCAACTGATAATGGTGTGATTTATAGACTGAGCGCTCAATAATAGGTTTTAAATATTGCATTGAATGTGTGAATGCACCTGACTGAAATCAATTGACCCGTCTTAAATGATTTTCTCTCAGAAATAAGCAGGCCTGCTTGTTTTCAAGTATTAAAAAGCCCGCATAACGCGGGCTTTTTTGTGGGTTGTAGAATGTACTACCTTTTGCTCTACCTTCTCTTAGGCAAATAATTCAGAATAGAAACCGGCACGACCTTTTTAACGGGGAAGCCTTCGATCTCTTTGCGTGGAATAATATGCCCCAACAGACTTTCGATGGCACAGAGGTTTTTAAAGTCATCCTTTGAGACCAACGAGATGGCTTCACCAGAGGCGCCGGCACGACCAGTACGACCGATTCGATGAATATAATCCTCAGCAGGATAAGGCAGGTCGTAATTGACCACGCGACTCAAATCATCGATATCAATCCCGCGGGCGGCAATGCCTGTGGCGACTAAAAATTTCAATTTACCCGATTTGAAATCTTCCAATATTTGTTCACGAACGGCCTGGCTTCTACCACTGTGAATGGAGTCGGCTGTAATGCCACGCTTGCCAAGCTGTTCGACCAATTTGGCCGAGGAGTGTTTTTTCTCGACAAAAATAAGCGCCTGATCCCATTGCTGATCATTAATCAAATGACTTAATAACGCGGACTTATTGTCCTTGTCTACGGTGATTAACCACTGGTTAATTTTGGGGGTGGTCTTCTTATTCGGCGAGATGGAGATTTCTGCGGCGTCATCATAAACGGTATCGGCTAAATAGCGGATATCATCCGTCAGCGTGGCGGAAAACAGTAAGCTTTGACGCTCACTCGGCAGACGGTCAATAATCTTATTGAGGTCGTCGATAAAGCCCATGTCGAGCATTCTATCGGCTTCATCTAATATTAGGATTTCGAGGTCATCAAAATACAAAGCACGTTGATAGGCCATATCTAACAATCTACCTGGAGTGGCCACCAGAATATCAACACCTTCGTCTAAGCGGGCTTTTTGAGCCTCGGAATCAACGCCGCCATACACCGCCAACGAGCTAAGGTTTAGATACTTGGCGTACTCCTTTACATTGGCCTCAACCTGTACAGCGAGTTCGCGCGTGGGGGTCAGGATGAGGGCACGGATAGACTTACTGCGCAGCTCGCCTTCGGTGCTATCAAGTTTCTGCAACATAGGCAAAACAAAACTGGCGGTTTTACCGGTTCCTGTCTGCGCCGCGGCGATTAGGTCTCTACCGGATAAAATGATCGGTATGGCCTGTTTCTGGATATCGGTGGGTTTGCTGTAACCAACATCAGAAATGGCTTTTAGAATAGGATCACTTAATCCAAGTTTTGAAAATGACATATAAAACCTTTGTGGTTATGAATACTCAACGGACGATGCTTGAATACGCTTGAATATTGGGGGTCAAAAATGGGGGATAGAGTATTATTGAATTATAAAGCAATAGATGAATTAAGAGCGATTGTTATTGATTGTCGTTATGGAATTTATTAAGCCGAAACTTTTGATAAACGATGCAAACAGGAATAATTGGGGTCAGAGTAAAATTAAATCTACCAGACCTGGTAGATTTGTGAGCGGTGTATAAGCTTAGGGTTTGTTTTATTGTCGGGTTACATTGAAAGCAATTTATTTAAAGGGAATAATTTCTTAACATCTTTACTATATGTGTATTAGATTGAGATGGTATTATGCATTTATAAGTATTAAGGCTTACTGAGTCTTAAGTAAATCACAATAAATAATTAAGGAGTCTGTTATGAATTTTGCAAAGTTAGCACCGTGGAATTGGTTTAGACATGAAGATGAAGAAAAAGAGACAGAGAAAGATAAAATTGTTCCTGTGCTTCATGCTACTACCCGTTCTGAAGTACCCAGGGTATGGCAGGATATTCACACTGAATTTGACCGAATGTTTGATTTGATGAGACGCAATATTAGCCCGGCATTTAAGGATGATGAGTTTTTTAAAATGAATTTGTTAGCGCCTTCTTTAGATGTTGCGTCAGATGGCAAAGAGTACAGCGTTAAAGTAGAACTGCCTGGTATTGAAGCGGATGATATTGCCATTGAGTATAGCGGTAACACGCTGACCATTAAAGGTGAAAAGCGTCAGGAAGTGGAAGAGAAAGAGAAGAACTATTACCATGTTGAACGCCAGTATGGCTCTTTTCAACGACTGTTGAATATCCCTGATGATGGAGATGCAGAAAATATCACTTCAAATTTTAAGAATGGTGTTTTATCGGTCACGATTCCGAGAAAAGCTTTGCCACACAAAGAGAGCAAGAAAATAAAGGTTGAAACAGAAGCTTAATAAATCGCTCTAAACAGGGTGTCCTAAATAAGGCGCCTTTTTCTGGTTTAAGACTGAAGCGATGGACGGTGACAAATGGGGCGGTTATTCGACCGTTACTCAATAATAAGATATTGTTCTTTGTCAGCCACGCCATCCCATTCATCGGCATCCGCAGGGGCTGGAATGACTTCGGTAATGACGGGCCAAATCTGTGCAAGGTCAATATTTAGTTCACGAAAATGCTGCATGTTTTCGGGCAGGGCGTCTTCTTGATAAATCGCTTCGGCAGGGCATTCTGGCGTGCATAAATCACAATCGATACACACTTCAGGGTTAATCGCTAAAAAGTTGGGGCCTTCATGAAACGCATCGACCGGACAAACAGCCACACAATCGGTGTATTTACATTTAATGCAATTTTCGGTAACGACAAATGCCATATTCTTTCTTCGCCATGGAGTATCAATTTCTGCTAAAATTTCGCGATTAACGTCTAATTTTTCAAGTGCAAGTATACTACTGAATGGTTTGTAGATTGCAATATAAAATCCCGTTGTGGCGACCTCGTTGCTCGCTTTGAATGTTAAATTTTTTACTATAACTAAGTAACATAAATTTTGGATATCCTATGATTCGTATCACCAATGTAAAACTGCCGCTTGACCATAACGAAGCCGAACTTAAAAAAGCGATTTTATCGATGCTTTTTATCAAAGAAAATCAGCTGGTCGATTTCACTATTTTTAGACGTGGTTTTGATGCCCGAAGTAAACATAAGATAGATTTGCTGTACACCATTGATGTGTCAACAGACAACGATACTGCGGTGATAAAAGACAACTACGATAATCCAGATGTTAGGCTCGCACCTGATATGACCTATCAGTATGTTGCGCAAGCGCCTGAAGATTTAGCGGAACGTCCAGTGGTGATTGGTTTTGGACCTTGCGGAATTTTTGTGGGCTTGGTGTTGGCGGAGATGGGCTATAAGCCGATTATTCTGGATCGTGGTAAAGAGGTGCGTGAACGTACCAAAGACACCTTTGGTTTTTGGCGAAATAGAACTTTAAATACCGAATCGAATGTGCAGTTTGGCGAAGGTGGCGCGGGCACTTTTTCGGATGGTAAGCTGTGGACGCAGATTAAAGATAAAAAACATTATGGCCGTAAAGTGCTGAATGATTTTGTCGATGCGGGGGCACCAGAAGAGATTTTATATGTGAGTAAACCGCATATCGGTACCTTTAAGTTGGTGGGCATGGTTGAAAAGATGCGCGCCAAAATCGTCGAACTGGGCGGTGAAATTCGCTTTAGCGCACGCGTTGATGATTTGCATATTGAAGACGGTCAAGTGACCGGGCTGACCTTATCGGATGGCCAACAAATCAAATCGAAACATATCGCTTTAGCCACCGGACATAGTGCGCGTGACACCTTTGAAATGTTGTATGCAAAAGGGGTTTATATGGAGGCGAAGTCTTTTTCGATTGGTTTTCGTATCGAACATAATCAATCGGCGATTGACGAGGTTTTGTTTGGCAAAAATGCCGGGAATCCGATTTTAGGGGCGGCAGACTACAAGTTAGTACATCACTGTAAAAATGGTCGTTCTGTTTATAGTTTCTGTATGTGCCCAGGCGGAACCGTGGTCGCGGCAACCTCCGAAGAGAATCGAGTGGTTACCAACGGCATGAGCCAATATTCACGTAATGAACGCAATGCCAACAGTGCAATCGTGGTCGGGATTGATCCAAGCGATTATCCTGATAGTGGTCCATTGGCAGGGATTGAATTACAGCGTCAACTGGAAAGCGCGGCTTATGTGTTGGGTGGTGAAAATTATGATGCGCCCGCACAGTTAGTGGGTGATTATTTGGCAGGACAATCGTCTTCTCAAGTGGGTAAGGTAGAGCCTTCCTATAAGCCTGGAGTCAAACTAACCGATATGACCGATATACTGCCTGCCTACTGTCTCGAGGCGATTCGTGAAGCCATTCCAGCGTTTAACAAAAAAATTCGTGGGTTTGCGATGAAGGATGCGATGTTAACTGGTGTTGAAACTCGTACCTCATCGCCAGTGAGTATTAAACGTGGCGCGGACTATCAAAGTGTGAATACCAAAGGATTGTATCCTGCAGGCGAAGGGGCAGGTTATGCCGGCGGTATTATGTCAGCGGCCATTGATGGTATTCGAGTCGCCGAAGCCATGGCGCTTGCGATCAATGAAGCGGATTAAATCAGGTTTATTGTTGAACTGAAAAACTGCTCAGCGGATTTAAAAATAAAAAGCCCGCAAGAAGTTACCAGGCCTGGTAACTTCTTGCGGGCTTTTTTGTGGAGTGGTCTTAAGTGTTTAAATAGGTTTGCTAGAAGGTTTTCTAGGGTGCTTGCTAAATTAGACAGATCTATTTAGACAGACGTACTCAATCGAATAGAAATTACTCTTGATGGATACCTAAGGCCGTTTCTAGATTATATTGCTGTAGCTGGTTTTTGAAATTAATGGCCAGTTGTTGTTGCGCTTGTTGCAAGCTCAGGCCTTGGCCTTTAAGGCTGAATTGATTGCCGCCAGAGGATTGATTTGCCTCAGTGGTTGCAAGCTCAACTCGCTCTCGCAAAATAATAAAATCATAGGCTTTGGTCTGTTTTAAGCTGGTTATGATGTCAATGACATTGGTTGCCTCAGCGGCATTCTGAGTGGTTTTTAAACCGGCTTGTAATAATTTATCACTCACGGCTTTTTCAATATGCTTAGCGGTCGGTGGGTGATTGATATAAAAAACAGTCTGTTGTTGTGACTTGGCAAAGTTGGATTGCACGTCATTCAGATAGTTTTGGTAGGGTTGGACATTCGTTGAACTTCTTAACGTTAATAAAGCCGATAGGTTGTTATTAAATTCCGCTAAGTTTTGTTGTTGTTTTGCATAAAACTGAAAGTGACTAAACCCCGTGGTGCTGGATAGACCCAATTTTTCGGTTTCGTACTGTCTGATCTGTTGGTCAAGAGTTTGCTGCAAAGATTTGCGAAGCAACAATTTATGAGAACTCACCAGGGCTAAAAACTGTTGATAACCAAAATGTTTGAATTCAACAATTTGATACTGGTTTAGCGTTATTTTGTGAATGGTTGATTCTATTGTTTGTTGATTGATTTCTTCATTGTAGCGATAGGCTGAAGTGTATTGCGTTTTGATGAGTTTTTCATTGGCGTGAATTTCAGTGCCTAACTTGCCTGCGAGATTGCTTAGGGCTGATTGAATAGCATCGTCCTTAGTTTTGCCTTCACCCAAGCCAAACAGAGTCACTTCATTATCCTTAGGAGGCGATATAAACCAGGCAGGGATTATTTGAGTCGGCTGTGCGATCGGTTGTACGGTCGGCTTGGATTGTTGGCAACCTGTCACCAATAGGGCGGTGTATACAACCACCAACCCCATTGCGAACGATTTAAAGCGAGCAGTTGTCTGAGATCGATTATTTTTCAATTTCGGTCATTGCCTGTTGGTGTTTTGAAATCGCTTGGTCAATTCTAATCAATGCTTGGTTGATTGCCTCGACAGGTTCCTTCTGCAGCTGGTCAGATAATAAATATAATCTTTTAGCTTCTTGATATTCACCTTGAGCTTCTTTGACGACCCCTAGGTTATAGCTTGCGGCATAGGAGAGAGATTGGGTATCGAATACCAATTGGCTAAAGAGAGATTCAGCTTTGTCCAATCGGCCTGCTTCTACAAAGTCAATTCCGTTCTCTAGGGTACTTTTCTGGATGTCACTATACTGGATGTCTGCTTCATCTATGAGTGTGATGTTTTTATAGACATAACTAGGGGATATTTTATTGACGAACTCGCTGGCAATGCTATTAGCATAAGATTGCCAAGTGGCCGACGTTGATGGGAATTGGTAACTTCTATCAGGACAACGTTCCCAACTATCGGAACGACTCAGGTTGTCGCTGTATATAATCTTAGAGGACTCTACTTCAATCATTTGAATATTGGCACTTAATGAAATCGTTCGGTTCATGCAACGTACATGATATTTTCTAAGCTCTTTACACTTCTTATCGATGCACTCACTTCTTTCTTTGCTGAACCACTTATCTTGATAAGTTTGTGACGTGACTTCTCCGGTCACAAAAGCCTGAGCGCCCACTAATTCACCCAGTTGAACGGATTTTTGCTCATTCGTCAGACCAGAATGTTGAAAGGTTTGTTCATTAAGCAGCTGTTGAATGTTTTTACGGTCAAGTACGGTAAAGTAAGGCTTGTTATTCAGGGTCATTTGATTCAGTTTGGATTCAATCGTACCAGTTAGGCCAACGTCATCATGTTTAAAGTCATTGACGGCGATCTGTTTCAAGTTAGCGGCATGGGGGATTTCAGAAGGTTCTAAATATTGAATCTTAGTGGTTGTCGAGCAAGCGGTCACTAAGACGGTCATTGAAAGCAGAGCGATTGTTTTTAAATTCATAATGTACCCATTTATTTTAAAATTAAGTGATTGCGTATTGAATGGCGACAAATTTCACTAAAGGTGTCTTTGGCAATATGATAGCGAGTTTTATGAGCAAGTAGATACGTAATGTTACAAATCCATACTATCTTCATCATCCTTACAGTGCTATATCGGTTATATTATGGCTGAAATTACTTAAAACAGAGGTCATAAAAATGAAACTTAATCATACACGTTTACTGCTTGGTTTTTTAGCAACAACACTGCTCGGCACACTCACGGCTTGTTCAAGTACGCCTACGGCCACTGATATTGCAGAAGAGCAAGCTGAGATTGCAGAAATTAGAGCCGAAGCACAGAAAGAGCAAGCTGAGCGCAATCAGGCCATGATGGAAAAAGAGATGGAATCTCTACCTTCATGGGTCGTCGAGCCACCAAAAGCAGATAGTACGGGTTTTTATGGTGTGGGTTTAGCATCTGATTTGGATTTGCTGAATGCCATGAGAAAAGCGAAACTTCAAGGGGCTTATGAATTAGCACAAACCATGAAGTCGGAGTTGTCAGGTGAAGATACCATGACCGGTTCAGGTGAAGGTGAATACCGTTATGTGATTAACAATTTTGTTGATAAGGTCAATCTTTCTGGAGCCGAATTGGTTAAACAGATCGTAGATCCTGTGGATGGAAAATACAAAGCTTATGTGCTGATGAAGTATCCATATAGCCAGTTTAATCAGGTTTTAAAAGATCAAGGTTCGAACAAAGCAGAAATGAAGACGCTGGATGAAGCCTATCAGCGTTTGATGGCCAAAGTAGAGCGGTAAATTGGCGCTAGATTAACGCTCTAATAAGGGCGTTATTCGTCATAAAAAAGCACTTTTTTAAGTGCTTTTTTTTGTCCTTAAATTTGTGTATTTTTCTTTCTTTTAGAAAGGACAAGGGCTCATGCCATAGATTCTTTCACCCGTAATTGGGTGGTCAAATTCAATGGTGGTGGCGTGTAACATGAGGCGGTTAGCCATAAAAAAAGCCTCGTCAGAAGCATACAGATCACAGCCCAAAATAGGGTGGCCGAACGCTTCGCTATGCACCCGTAACTGATGAGTGCGCCCAGTTATCGGGTTGAACTCTACTCGGGTTGTAAGTTTCCCTTTCTCATCACTTTGTAAACGTTCAATCACCCGATAATCTGTTAAGGCTTTTTTACCGGTTTCATAACAGACCTTCTGTACTGGAAACTGACCTTTGCCAATCGGAAAATCCATGCTGCCGGTGTCTTCTTTTAAATGACCATGCAAAATTGCCGTATAGGTTTTAGTCACGGTTCGATCTTGAAACTGATTGCCAATCGCGGCATTAATGGCTTTATTCAAAGCCACAATCATAATGCCAGATGTGCCAAAATCCAGACGATGAATCAGCGTCGCCGTCGGGAACTCTTTAACCAAACGTGAATGTACCGAGTCTTGATTGTGTGGCGGTTTACTCGACAGGCTTAATAGTCGGGTGGGCTTATTAATCAACAGCAGGTATTCGTCTTGATAGAGGATTTCAATCTCTTCATGGCAAACAGGAACAATAAATGGATCAGCTTGTGGTTGCATAGGGTGTCGATTTAGGACTTGGTTTTGGGGGAGGGCGAATTATACCAAAATAAGCACAGTGCCTTTTAGATTGAATAGATTAAGGTTCAGGGGTACTCAAAAACGGAAGTTACCAGGCCTGGTAGGTTTATAAAATGATTAAAAATGAATCTTTTCTGCTCTCTTGTTTGCTCATTTTAAGTAATCGATCTGTGTTTATTGTGATATGTTTAATGGCATTAGATAGATGTATAAGATTCATAGGAAGAGAGTGTGCAGATACGAAAAAGTTTAAGCCTGTTTTTGTTACTACTGAGTGTCAGTTGGTTACCGTTTGCGAATGCTCAAAAGCCCCAAGTTGAACTGCCTAGCTACGGCATAAACAGCCAAAATTTGGCGGTCATTGTGAAACGGGGTGATTTGTTGTCGGTGCAAACGGCTGAATATTATCAGCAGCAACGGCATATTCCCATCGAACATATTTACACAGTGGATCTGCCGGACACTGACTCAATGGGCGTGGCTCAATTTAAAACCGTGTACACGACTCTAATGCAGCAGATGCCGGATGATATTCAAGGTTTGCTGTTGACTTGGCAAAAACCTTATCGAGTGGGAAGTATGTCAGTGACCAGCGCCTTTAGCTTTGGATTTGATTCTAAATATGGTCAGACCTATGGAAAAGGCTGTCGACCGACGGCTAATAGCCCGTATTTTAATAGTTTCAGCACACAGCCTTGGCAAGACTTGGGAATGCGACCTAGTATGCTGTTAACGGGGCGTAACTTCCAAGACATAAAAAGTTTGATTGATCGCGGTGTGGCATCAGATGGCAAAATGCCGATGGGCAGTGCTTATTTAGTAAGAACTTCCGATCGAGCGCGCAGTACCCGTGCAGGTGCTTTTAAGCAGTTGGCCGATCACTGGAACTATAACGATGAAGTACGGGTGGAATACATTGATCGTTCTCAAAAGGATGCGCCGGATTATTTGCAGGGCATGAAGGATGTCATGTTGTATCAGACGGGTGGTGCCAAGATTCAATTTATTAACGACAATGTCTATCTCCCCGGCGCAATCGCTGACCACTTAACGTCAGTAGGGGGTGCAGGCTTAAGTGTTAAAGGCCAGATGAAAGCGTTTCGCTGGTTAGAGGCGGGCGCGACGGGTAGTTATGGTGCTGTGATTGAACCCTGTAATTTCCCCGCTAAATTTCCAAATCCAATTTTCATATTGCCGCATTATTTGGGCGGAGAAACCTTATTAGAGTCTTATTGGAAGTCGGTTGAACAACCGGGAGAGGGTTTGTTTGTCGGCGAACCTTTGGCGAGGCCTTTTGGATCTAACAAACTGCTCTATACGGATAAAATGGTGCTCATCAAAACCCGTTTACTCAAAGCTTTAAGACCTTATCAGGTGTTTGCTTGGGATAAACAGAGTCAAAAATATAAGCGTATCAAAGCCAAGATAGGCGTTGAGAAAGACACTAAAAATGTGGTGATACAGTTTAAACGTGTAAGAGGTGACGTCAGTGTTGACATAAGACCTGATCGTTACAAAATTGTTGATCCCTTGATGGCAGCAATGTCGAAGTAAGTTTATTCCTTACGTTGCGCTGTATGACTGATTTCATTGAGAATCCAGTTTTTGAGATGGCTTTTTAAGTCCATTAGCTGTTTGCCATCAATCACACCGACATTAAGCAGATTGGCTTTGTTAAGGTTGGCACCAATGTCTTCAGTCGTCACTAAAAGTCCATGTGCCGTTATGCCGCCAAGTCGGTTTTTTAAGCTGTCTAATCTTTGCAAATGTAAGTTTACATTAACGTTCGCCCCGGTTTTACACTCCACAACAAACAGTTGATTATTGGCAATAAACAGCACATCGGCTTCATCATGGGCGTTTTCACGTTGTAACTTGACGCCAAAAGCGACATCTTTCAGCTTAGGAATTTCTGCTTTGAGTTCTAATATCGCACGATAGGTATAGTACTCTAACCAACCGCCTTCAAAAAAGGTGCGTTTCCAACCATCTTTTTCAGGCCTTGGACTGATTTCATTGTCGTTAATATTTAAGAAGAGTATATTTTGATTGTGCAGTTTACGCAGAAAACCCACTAATAAATCGGCTTTAATTCGCGTGTGGGAATTGATCTCTTTTAAATGATATTGCTCATTGTGTAAGACAAGTTGTAAAGATTTACCTCGTGCAAAGCGCGTTGAAAAAACCTGATAAGTGGACAGCGCATGTTGTTGCAGAATAATTTTTTGAATGGCATTCACCAGGCCATTGGCAAAGCTTGCTTGGCTGGGCGTTAACTTAACAGCATCCATGTGTTCTATGCCGTGCGCATGCAAAAACTCTTCAAGTTGAATATTGTCAGCAATATTAAACTCAGCTAGGCCATTGGGTTGAATCCATTTGAATTGATCATTTGGTAACAGATAATAGAGCCCAACGGGCGTGTTTTCAAAGGCCTTGAAGACACTAAGCGTATACATCTTTCCGGCACAGCTGATATTGATGGCAAGCTGTTCGTAGGGTATGTCTTTTACCAGGTCTTTCAGGTCACTAACAATGTCGCTAATCTCAAAAGCGGGTTCTATGGGCCTAAGCTCGGCCTTGATCTTATGTGCATTGTAGATGGTCTTGAGTCGCTTGGCGTTTTCAACATGGTTGGGTGTGTAGGCAATCAACACACTTTTTACAATCAACCGCTCATCTAATATAGGCCCTAAGTTGGGTGTCATTTCACGATCTGCGAAAACAAGGTGTGTGCTGTATTGATTAATCATGTCAGAATTTTTGGTTGGCATCTTGGAGGCTTAATCCGCTTGAAAGTATGAGTTTAGTGGGACTGAAATAGTCACTGTTTTGGATGAAATATCTAAAAATACTGTAGCATGAAAATCGCTTTATTACTCGGTTAAACCTAGATTACGTTGGGGGAAATAATAGCCCTGTTTAATCGCTGAGCTCAATAACAGACCGATCGAGTTTGTTATCGCTTTTTTATCGAAACAACAGAGAGAGAGAGAGATAAGAAGCGATAAGGGTAATTAACTAAACAAGCTCAAGCAAACTTTAAAGCGATTATGGACGCCTGTATTATTGTATTATATGGCATTATATTCTACGCAAACTCTAAGCCAAATTTTAAAAAACAGAGAGCGATTCATGCGCCTCTTAATCCTTCATTATGAGAAACCTTTATGAAGATATTTTCCAATAAGATATTTTATAAAATTTACACCTTGGTGTTATTTAGCTTAGGGGCTTATTTCAGCTACGGCTTTCTGAATGCTTGGATGAACTCGCTTTCGGTAACCTCATTGAACGTTGCTTTTGGTATTATCGTGTTGCTCGTCGGCATACCTTTAGGGATCGCGGGTGCGATGGCGAATGATTCTGGAAGAGGTGGTTTTGGGACGACACTTTTACAGTTCCTGTTATTGTCCGTTCTGCCTGTTTATCTAATCGGCTTAGTGAGCAGTATTGCGGTACTTTACAGTGAGACCTTTGACGGTCAGCAGGAAATAGCCTTCTGGTTAGCCTCTCTAAGTGGGATTCATTTGCTCATTATTATAGTGTTTTTGACAGTGTTTTTTGGATGGACCGCATTAGCAGAGAAATTCAGGTTGAAACCCAAAGCAGATGTAACCAAATAAAAATACTGAAATAAAAATATCAATAACAAGGGTGAGCATTAATGGCTAAAAAGTTTTATGTAGTTTGGCAAGGTAAAGTGCCTGGTATTTACACGGATTGGAATAGCTGTAAAAGTCAGGTTGATAAATTTGCGGGTGCAAAATATAAGTCGTTTCCAACGTTAGCCGAAGCCGAACAGGCCTATATCGGAGTGCATACGCAATCCAGTCAGAAATCCACAACTTCAAAAACAACGCCCGTCAAAAAGAAAGCGCCCTCTAAAGCCGCTACGGTCAAAACCTATACGGCGGCTGAAATAGCCACCATGCCGATTGAAGTCAAAATTTATACCGATGGCGGTTGCGATCCTAATCCAGGTAAAGCGGGTTCGGGGATGGCGGTGTATCGTAATGAGGAAGTAGCGGAGCTTTGGTATGGTTTGTATAACCCAATGGGCACTAATAATACGGCAGAGTTAAACGCGTTACATCAAGCACTGATGTTGGCTCAAATTGAGAGCAATAATGATAAGTCGGTCGCGATTTTTTGTGACTCAAAATATTCGATTCAGTGCGTGACGCAGTGGGCGATTAATTGGCAGAAAAAAGGCTGGAAAAAAGCTGGCGGTGAAATTAAAAATTTAGAGTTGATTAAAGAGATGTTCGCTCTGCATCAGCTGTTAAAAGACAGAGTGCAAGTGTTGCATGTCAACGGTCACGTTGGTGTGGAAGGCAATGAATTAGCGGATAGAATGTCTATTTTGGCCATTAAGGTCAAGGATACGAAATTCAACTGTTATCAAGAAAAAATTAATGTCACTGAGATTCTAAAAATGGAAGCGGGTTAATATTACTATTTAAACAATTTCATTTGTTTGTCATAAAGCGGTCATATCTCTGTTATTAATATCTCTTAAACTACGTTGGTTTATATATTTAATGTGATTTAAAAGGTAAGAGAAATGAAAAAATTATTAGTCGCTTTATCGGTTGCTGGCATGATGACAGGTTGTTCTACTGTACCAGAGAGTAACTCAGCCCAAGTAGAAGCAAAAGTTGTCGAAAAAACTGCTGTTGCGCCAAGTTTGAATAATGAAGATTTATTTGTAGTTTATCAAGACGGCCGAATGAATGTTTTTTATGATGCTGGCCTTTATAAAGAATTTCTTCAGATTGGTGAGACTGCCTACCGTAAAACTTTCATTGGCGCGGGGCCTAAAGGTGAAACGCTTATGTATGGTTTGACTAAAGCGGATAAGAAGAAGTTGACAGGTATTCCTTCTATTGAAATGATGGAAGGTCGTTTAGCTGCAGCTGATGATTTCTACGGAGAGATCATTGCCGATGGTCGTATCAATGTCTTTGATGATTGGAAAATGTTCCAAATGTTTATGGCTCATGGTGAAGTGCCATTCCGTCTAACGGATATCGGTGCGGGTCCTAAGGGTGAAACAGTGGTTTATGCTTTAACAAAAGAGACTAAGAAAAAACGTCCTGAAGCATTGATCTCTAAGTTCAAAGCGTTTCAAGGTATGTAATCGTTATTGGTTATAGAGCCTGTTAAAGGGCTTAATAACAATGATGTAAAAAAACCGGGTTCTGCCCGGTTTTTTTATGTCTGCAAGAAAGTCTATGTTGTTTGATAGATTGACCAGGCCTGGTAGGTTTTAAATGGATTCTGAACGTGTTTATAAAAAAATCAACTTTATAGGCACGCTTTTTAAATCCTACTTTAGAATAAAATAAGTGTGCAACACGATTAACTCAATCTGGTTTCGCGGTAGAGCGGAAGCCAGACGCCATTTATGGCAATGTAACTAGTGTAAACGTTCATCAATACTGACCCCATCTTCCACGGAGTCACCTGGGTGATTAATGATTTTTTCGTTTTCGACCAGGCCGGATAGGATCTGTGCGATTAAGCCATTGCGTTGACCGATAGTGACTTGTTTGCGTTTGGCTTTACCGTTTTCAATGGCAAATACCGCCCAACCTTCTTTATAGCGGAACAGAGCGCTGGTGGGAATCTGTAAAATATCGTCTTCATGCCAAAGGATAAATTTAGCTTCCACCCGATAGCCATCGCCTAAACGCGCCCATTGTTCGGCTGGCGAGGTGAAGTCAGAGATAATCCAGACGCGTTGCTCTTCAACCCCCAAAGCGGACACTTTGGTGAATCCAGCCGGTTCGATCAGACGCACCAAGCCCTCTAGAGAGCCTTCGCCACCCCAGCGGTCAAACAGCACTTTCATGCCAGGTTTGATTTTAACGGCATCGGCCGATAAGACATCCACTTCCACTTCTAATGCAGAAGGGTTGCCGACTTCTAACAGGGATTCACCGATGCTAACAGGGCCTTCACATTTGCGATTCACATTGAGGATTTTGCCATCAATAGGTGAGTTAACAGGCACACGTTCCTGCGGGGTATTGTGTGGAGACGCTGCAGAATACTCAAGCGTCGTTAAGGCAGCTTCCAGCTCATAGTTGGCAACTTCTACACTGAAGTTGGCAGAACGTCTGTCCGCTGAAGCGGTTAATGATTGTGTTCTAGCTTGATCAAAAGCTTCTTGAGAAATCAGTCCTTTTTGAATAAGTGGTTGATAGCGTTTGAGTTTATCACTCGCTAATTGTGCCGCTGCGGATGCGGAATTGGCTTGTTCTTTAGCGGCTTTTAAAGCGGATCTAGCCGCAGAAACTTGTGCCTCGGCTTGTGCACGGCTGCGCGAATCAAGCACTTGTGACTCAAGCGGGGTAATGCCTAATAGGGTTTCCCCTTGTGTTACGTCATCGCCTACCTTTAAATGCATACGACAAGTCATACCATTGACTGGGGAGGCGATCACATATCGATCGATCACACGAGTACGACCATCTTCTTCAATCGTCACGGTCAGTGGTGCGCGAGTGACCTTGGTGGACTCAATCACAACCGGTTTTGGCCAGAATCCCCAAACCAATAGCCCAATAATGAGTGCACCAACAATCAGAATGCCTGGGTGGTTACGGAATGGGATTGTGAGTTTTGCGGGCATGACTTATTCCTTTGCTTTTAATACAGCTACCATATCAAGATGGGCTAAGTTTCGCCATATCATCATGGCGGAAATAATGGATGAAACAATGACCACTAATGCAGCAAACGCATAGACATCAGCCTCAAGCACCAGTGGAATTCGGTATAGATCACTATCAAATTTCATGGCAAGATAAGCGCAAAGCCCATTACCAATCAAGAAGCCGATGGGAATCGCAATCAATGTCAGCAGACCGAGTTCGCCTAATAAAATATAAGCGACTTCACTGCGCTTAAAACCGAGTACCCGCAGACTGGCGAGTTCTCTATTCCTTTCGGATAGGGCGATACGCATGCTGTTGTACACTACACCAAAAGCAATGCTGCCGCCGAGTAAAGTGGTGATAAAGGTAAAGAACAGAATGGTGTTCTCCATGGTTTCGTAAAACCCTTCAATCGCAGATTTTTGCTCAATCACACCAACAATCCGTGGCATGTTTTTAATTTTTTTATAGGCCTGTTTTTGATATTTTTCATCCACCTTTAAATAGGCGCCTGAAATCACATCACCTTCCTTAAGGAGACGGTTTAAACTACTGCGTTGAATATAGACATTCAAGCCTAGGTACTGTTTAGCGGTTCCAATTACGGGTACTTGCAGGGTTGGGCGACTGCCTTCAAGGACTTCAATGGTGAGCATATCGCCGGGTTTGAAATGCAGTAGCTCTGCTAAGTAATCAGTGATGATGACGCCATCTTTGGGTAAATTGATTTCTTTTAGGTTACTGTCTAATAGGCGGGATAGTTGGCTTCCTGGTTCAATGCCATTGACCGAGCTGCGGTAGAAGCGATGCTCAAACTTCAATTTAGCGGTCACATGTCGAAAGCCTTCGGCGTACTCGACCCCTTGGATGCCTTCCAGTGAATAGAGTGATCGCTCTGAGGTGGGTTCGGAGTAATAGGTGACAAAATCTTCACGTTGACTCATATTGTATTGCACTTCTACCATCTCATTAATGGCGCCTTCTTGAAAGCCTCCGACCATCATAATGCCGCAAGCCATGCTGATGCCTAAAGTCGTCAACAGCGACTTGAATGGACGACGCTCGATATGCCGCAAAATCATACGAGACGGTTGTGAAAAAAACTGCTGCAAACCCAAGCGTTCTATTATGGTTTGTCGGTAAGTGGCAGGTTGTTCAGGGCGCATGCCTTGTGCCGGAGGCAATTTTGCGGCACGTCTAACCGCATATAAAGTCCCTACCATTGCCACGAATATACTCACCAAAGTGGCAGAGGCAATGATGTTAGGGTTAAGTTGGTAGTGCATATAAGGTAGGCTATATATATCCATATAAAGGCCGCTCATGGCTTTACCCATCCAAATACCAAATCCAATACCCAACAGAATTCCGAGTGCAGTAATCATCAATACCAGCTTGCTGTAGTGCAGGCCAATATCCATATTGCTGTAACCAAAGGCCTTAAGTACCGCAATCTGTTCACGCTCTAAGGCAATAAGACGACTGATCACCACATTGAGCAAAAACGCAGCGACCCCAAAAAAAATAACAGGAAACATCGTCGCCATGTTTTGTAGTTGTTTAAGTTCTTCACTTAAGAAACGATTGGAAAACTGGTCTTTGCGGGCATAAGCGCCAATCCCGCCATAGGCTTTGAGAGCATGGTCGAGTTGGGCGATAACATCCTGTTCGTTGGCATCTTTGGTTAACGTCAGGCTGACATCGTTAAATGCGCCTTGCATATCGTAAGCGCTGGCCAGAGGCTCTCGAGCCATCCACATGACGCCATAACTTTTGTAATCAGGAAACATCGCGCCGGGCGCTATCTGATAGATGTATTCGGGTGACAAGCCTGTACCAACGATTGTCAGGGTTTTGCTACGACCATTGATGGTGGCTTTGAGTTTGTCCCCAGCTTTCAGAGCATGAGCGTCAGCAAATTCTTCACTTAAGATGATTTCATTATCACGGCCTTGTTCCAGCAGACGGCCGTCGCGCAGAAAAATTTGGTTTAATAGTCCTTTGCTGTTGCTGGGCAACGAGATGAGGTGGCCACTGACAGGATCGTCATAGCCGGTAATGTCTAAATTTACATAGGTCACAACGCGGGTTTGAACTTTGTCCACACCAGGAATGTCCTCAATGTGTTTAACCATCGAAAGTGGCGCGCGTTTGAGTGAGGCAAACACATCGGCAAAATGGTTATCACGGTAATAGCTCTCGCGGGTTTCATAAAGCGAGTCATAGGTGCTTAAAGACATAATGAAAATGGCGACGCCGCTGACGATCACCATAGCAATCGCCAAGGCCTGAATGCGCATGTTCCAGAGTTCACGCCAAAGTTTGATGTCTATCGCATTCATTAGGCGTTACCAACTCAAATCGTGTGGGGCGAGAAGGGTTTCATTAACGTGAATATCGGTGATCTTTCCATCGGTTAAGTGAATCACCCGGTTGGCCATTTGCGCGATGCCAGCATTGTGGGTGATAATCGCCGTAGTGGTGCCGAGCTCCTTATTGACTCTTTGCAGGGCTTCCAACACCATAATCCCGGTTTTAGAGTCGAGTGCACCAGTCGGTTCATCGCACAACAACACATCAGGGTTTTTGGCGATGGCGCGGGCAATCGCAACACGCTGCTGTTCCCCACCTGATAGTTGTGCCGGAAAATGATCCAGTCGTTCTCCAAGTCCAACCAAGTTAAGCGCCTCTTCCGGTGTCATTGGTGACTTTGCGATTTCGGTCACCACCGCGACATTTTCACGAGCGGTTAAGCTGGGAATAAGGTTGTAAAACTGGAACACAAATCCCACGTTAAAGCGACGATAATCGGTTAATTCGCTTTCAGTGGCATTAGTAAGATCTTGCTGACCATAAATAACATGGCCCTCAGTCGGGGTGTCCAGACCCCCTATAATATTGAGCAGGGTAGATTTACCACTTCCGGAAGCCCCGAGTAACACGGTGAGTTCGCCGCGATATAAGTCCAAATCAATCCCTCTCAGTGCATGCACTTGCACCTCACCCATCTGGTAAGTTTTGGTGACACCATGAACATGGAATACCACGTCCTTATTCAAGTCTTGATGTGTTTTCACCTGCGCCTCAGCCATCTTTTAACCTTCTTCAACAAAAGTATACCAGAGCATTAAGGTTGAGTGTTTTTTCTAGCATAATAAGCGTAAATAGCAGGGAGTTGTAGCGATGGATGCACTATGTAAATTAAGTGTGGTCTTTAAGGCTTATTATTAATAAGGTTTATTGTTATTTTTGGAAAAAGTACTTATAATACAGTCAACAAACTTAAATTAATGACTAGATAAGCCTCTCTAATTATGCGTCCTGTACCTGAGTACAGTAGATAGTAATTTTACTATGTTATATAATGACATTAACTTAAAGAAGTCTCGACTCGCTCTTAACTTAGAATGAATTGCTGGAGAATCAAAATGAAACATTTAATGCACGCTAGCGTGATTACCGTATTAGTCGGTTTTTCTGGTCTTGTCCAAGCAGCTCCAGTCTTAACAGAAATTGCAAGTGATAACACTGCAATCATTAGTGATGGTCAAAGCTATGCTAAAACATTTAATCCAACAGGCTTTTCATTAAGTGATTTTACGGGTCTAAAGGTAACCTTTGAAATACAAGGTGATTATAATTATGTTCAAGATGAAAGCTTAAACTTTAAGATTGATGGTGGGCTTTATGAGTTTACTTTGAATATAGATACTGCTCAAGCGTTTACACCGATAAATTTTGATCCGGTTTTTGGGTCTGGGAATTACTACAGTTTGACAGGAACTTACAATATTCTTGGTAGTGAGTGGCATGCTATTGCTGCAGATAACCAGCTAAATATCTCTTGGTTAAATACAGCTGCGGTAGAAAATATAGAGGGTATAGAAGGTGGTTACCCATTCTATTCTAGTGGAGATTTTGTTTCTTACTCTATTGCTGGGATTGCACCAGTGCCAGAGCCTTCTACCTATGCCCTTATGTTAGCCGGTCTAGGATTAGTTGGATTTATGGCAAATCGTCGTAGAAAAGTATAAATTTAAGTTACAAAAATTGAATTAAAAAAGCCCTCCTTGCGTTGCAAGGGGGGCTTTTTTTTTCTAAAAATAGCTATTATATGCTTCACATTTATTTCTATTAAGTTCGTTTCCAAACAAAACCTTTTTACTTGTCCTGTGGAAAAATCATAATTTTGATTAGTCAGATAACATTTAGATGAACAGAAGATGGTGGGTTTTTGCAGCGTGTACAGCAAGGAAATAGCGAGCGTTTATTGATTTGAAAAGGCAGGGGATTAACCCGTTCAGATTCGTTTAATTAATAAGTTCGCATAATCACTGTCTTGATCGTTTTAAATCAAGCTTTTTCTAAAGTAGATGAATCGTTCAATATAACTAACCCAATTTCAAGGTCGATGTTTATTAGCCTGGCTTATGCGTTTTTACAATAAATATATTGCCTCTAAACTAAAGGCCTTGTTAAGTTTAGAAGTGGTAAGCGATTTCTGATAGCCTTTGTATTTCTAAAAATTGCTTTTTGATATCCATCCTTTGGTGCTAATTCGAACGGAGCGTTTATTATTTCGGCGGGGTGTGGAAGAAAAAATACAGAAGTGCTATTTTAAGAAAACAGTTGTAAAAAGGACACAAAAAAACCGACTAGATTGCCGGTTTCTTTGAGTTGTATGTTTTATGATTTTTTATTAATCGCTGTAATAATCAGTAAGTTGACCATCAACAACAATCTGCCAAGAATCGTTGATTCCATTTAGAGCTTGAGTGTGAATATCAACATAAATAGTGCTGATATCTCCACCTGCATCACCGCCATTTGAATCAACAGTAATGATGGTTTTGTCTTCACCTTGGATAGTGACTTCTTCAAATTGGAGGTATTGATCTAAATCATTTCCACTGACCGTGCCTTCAATAAGGTCTGATAAAATAAGAAAATCATCATCGAACGCATAATTAGTGATACAGGTTGTGCCACCTAGGACCAAAGTAAAGTCAATAATATCAACTTCACTTTGACCTCCTGGATAAAGCACACCAAAGAAATCTGCAGAATCGGTACCTGCAATTTCTTTATCGCATAATAGTGGTTCTTCTGGTGGTGGTTCTTCTGGAGGTACAATAACGGCTAACGGTTCTACAAAAATAGGATCTTGAGTTTCCGCCAAAATAACTGGAGCCGTTGCTGTATCAAAGCCGCTAGTAACTTCACCTTCTAGGCCTAAACGATCTACTGTGTTTAATAGGCCTGCATTGGCACTTGAATTTGGGGTTGCTTCTCCACCGGCTGCCGTAGCTTCAAGGGCATCAAAGTTACCTTGCAAAACAGCAAGTTGTAATGCTTCAACATCAACGGCACCTTCTGTCGCTGAGTCAGTCATAGCCGCTGTGCCAATGACATCTTCATTGAGGACCATTTGCATATCACGCCCCAGTGTCAGTAAATCACCGTTGGTAAGGTTGAGCGTGATATTTCCGTCAAGGGAGGTCATGATGATATCATCTGCAAATACTTTATCACCCTGCTTTAAGGCGGTTACAGCACCAGTGATTGGATCTTTAGCTTGAACCAATCCTGTGATAGTAGTGACTTTTCCAGCAAGAGTAGGCATACCGTTTCTCCATTAACTTATAAGGAATTTGTTTGAATAATGTCTATTATACGTATTTTTTACTTTTTAGGTACTGTACCTAAGGACAGTTTTGTCAAAAATATTGAAGTCTGTTTATCACGCTGATGTGATAGGTTTCAACATTAAATCAATAACTTACTTGCAAGTTAAGTTTAAACGATTGTGGTTTTTTTACAAGTTCTTTTACGCTTTTATACTGATTGATATCAAGGTTATATAGTTATAGCCATTTGAAGACTGCTATTCAGCGTTAAATTCAGGTGAATTTGATTTCTACGATTGAATCGTAAAATGTCATTTTTATATGGACATTCTGCGTATTATTAACAGATTAACAGTTTTTTAATTGTAGTCGATGAATCTAGATATATTCATTCAGACGTTGGTTTTTCGGTAGTTTTTCATAGTGTAGAAGCATGTTATTGATTTGAAGCAGCTCCAGTCATAATTTCCAGTTAGGGACCAATCTAGAGCAACTTGTTTGTGATATTGGGAAAATAATTTTGTGGATTATTTTTGGGTAATATTTTAAACGAATCTAAGCCTATTCGATTATACCAGAGTGTTTTCGGTGGTTTTTTATGGGCATATAATTGATTTAACGCAATTTTAGTTAAAGATTTTACGGTGTGTTTAATCAGTGTTTTATCTTAGCCTAGCTCTTTTTATTGAAAAGGGTACAATGAAATTTAGATATTAAATTATCTTTAACATTATATTTTGGGTTATCAAGTAATTGGTAGCGAATTGAATAAATGATTGTACGGAGAGTGGATTATGAAACCAGTATGGATTCTTGTTGCAGATAGTAGTCAGGCGCGTATTTTTAGCGCAGAAAATTCACAAGCAGATTTGATAGAAATTGAAACATTGTTTCATCCAGAAGGGCGTTTGCACGAGCAGAATATGGACAGTGACTTGCCAGGCAAAAATAGTGGCTCACAAGGGGCTGGTGGGCATGCTTATAGCGATGAAAACTCTCCGAAAGAGCAAGAAGAAATTAATTTTGCCCTCCGTGTTGCAAATCATTTATCAGATGAATTAAATCAAAATAAGTATGAGCGACTCTATATGGTCGCCGCGCCGGCTTTTTTGGGAGATTTGCGCAATGCCATTTCTACTCGAGTCGAAAAGCATGTTGCTTTTAGTTTGGGTAAAAATATTGTGACGTTGTCGCCAGAAGATATTAGGGCTTATTTACCGTTGTCATTAGCTTCATAGTAAGTAAATCGCAACTGTAAAAATAGAACCTAGCGATAGGGCATAAAAAAACCGCTGATAAAACAGCGGTTTTTTGGTTTTTAAAGCGCACTCATTGAAGCCGACTTTAAAAATTTAAGCCTTCTTTAGAAAGGCTGAAATTAGCACGATTTGTGTGCCATTGACCTTGCCTTCAATGTGTAAAGGGTTGTCGGTAAGGTGAATGCCTCTGACGACAGTGCCGCGTTTAGCGGTGAAGTTAGCGCCTTTAACGACTAGGTCTTTAATTAAAGTAACATTGTCACCTTCTTGAAGAATTGCACCGTTACTGTCTTTAGTTGGTTCATTATCATTATCCGACTCTGTAGCTAATCCTGCATCCGCCCAAGCTTTGGTTTCATCGTCTAGGTACATCATGTCTAGTAGGTCTTGCGGCCAACCTTCACCACGCAAGCTGTGCAATAAACGGTATGACATAACTTGTACGGCAGGGACAGTAGACCACATGCTGTCATTCAAGCAACGCCAGTGATTTGAATCCATCGTTGCGGAATCTTCAATTTGGCTTTTGCATGTACCACATACTAGAATGGCTTGTTCAGCTGAACCATCGGAAGGCGCAACCTCCATAACACTTAAACCTTCTTCTGCGCCACAAAGCTCACACTTGTTGCCACTACGGTTTTTTAAAGTTTCTTCAATGCTCATAATTTTTACTCGCTTTTAATCAGGTTGTTGGTCGATGCTTGGAGCCGTTAGCAAGTTAGAATCAACCGTTAAATTTTGTGTGCATATTATGCCTTTATTTGAGCCAAAAATCTGCAACAGTTGGGTTGTTATCTAGTATCTTGTGGAGTTATTCTGTCCTTAAGGACAGAATTCTAAAAGCGTTTTTATATTGAACAGGCCTGGTTAGTGCATTTAGATAGAGTTGCTCTATTTTTACTGGGTTTTGGCTTTTGTTTTGTCCGTTCTGCGGTTAAAATTTGGATTGGTCAGTTAATAGTTTTGGATGCATCAAAGAGTGCTTGGATGATGGTTGCTTCATATATTGAATAGTGCATACGATGAATAGTACATACGATTTATCAATCGATTACTTTGCCGTTCTCGGCGTGCATTATGGCGCTTGTGAGAAAACGGTAAAGATGATGTATCGCAAAATGGCGCGACGTTATCATCCCGATGTATCAACCATTCACGATGCGCAAAAAAGGTTTCAAGATATTTCTGCCGCTTATGAAATTTTAAAGAAACATCGTGATGCTTATTGTAGGGATCATGAACGTCATAAAAAGACTGCTTCAAGCCATCGAAGCCAGGCAAAATCGCAACCCGATTCTGCCGCGAGTAAAGCTCGTTACTCTGGACCATCGTCAAATTCCGACTCCCATTCCGACTCCCATTCTGACTATCGACAGCAATCAGAGGGCTATTCTCGGCAAACTTACCGAGCACAAAAACCGATAGATGGGAAAGATCGAGTCATTACTTACCCTTTGACATTGCGTTATGCGATTCGTTTACTCAAATTAGGTTCTTTTTATATTCCCGGTTTAAAGGTCAAAATGAAATTTACCCGTGAAGCTTTTGAGGGCAAAACGTTCCGCCTGGAAGGTAAAGGTTATAGCGGCCTTTTTGGTGGTAAAAAGGGCGATTTTTTAGTGCGCTTTAATATTAAATTAGACAGTGTAAAGTATCAGCTGGAAGGTGGTGATATTTACGGCGTGTTTTCAGTACCGACCGTGCTTTTACAAGAGGGTAAAAGACTCGAGTTAGAGTCACCAAGTGGTCGGTTAGATTTTACTGTGCCGATGTCTTATTCGCCGAACGATTATATTAAAGTGCAGGCAATGGGTTTGCCTGCAGATGAGTTACTGCCCGTCGGTGATTTCTATGCACGTTTGGTGATGGTATAAAGGGTTTTATAGCGTTTATACTTAATTTCTAAGGCTTGCATCAGTGGAAAGAGGCCAGTTTGAGGTGCTTGAAAAGTCTCTACTTGCCTATATAAATAGATAAACTTATTTAAGATTACGATTTTATCGCTGAATTGACCCATGGTAGGTTCCTTTTGAGAGCCTGTATTAGACGGGGGTATTGAAGTAAAATAGATTCGACAATAATAACCGTAAGATAATTACAAACAGAAAAGGTTTTGAATGCCCCATTCACATGAATATGACGACGGTAATTTACTGTTAGAAACAGCTAAACCCAAAGTGGAACTTCCAAAACGCTATCAAGTTGTTTTATTAAATGACGATTACACTCCTATGGATTTTGTAGTGGATGTCTTACAGCGGTTTTTTGGTTTAGACGAACAGAAAGCTGGCATGATTATGATGGCTGTTCATCGCGATGGCAAAGGCGTCTGTGGGGTCTTTAGTCGCGAAATAGCTGAGATGAAAGTACAACAAGTAAACAGTTATTCTCGTGAAAATAAACATCCGTTGATGTGTCAGTTGGAGGTCGCTTAATATGTTGAGTAAAGAACTACAAATGACGTTGAGTAATGCATTCAGTGTTGCACATGAGTATGAGCATGAATTTGTCACGTTAGAGCATCTTTTGTTAGAGTTGTTGGGCGTGCCTGCAGTACAAGAAGTAATCGTCGCCTGTGGCGCTGAAATATCCTTGATTGAAGAAGGCCTTGAGCGTTTTCTCGAGTCTGAGATGATTAGTCGTAAGCCAGATGAGCTTCAGCCAACTATGAGTTTTCAGCGTGTGATTGAACGTGCTATTTATCTGGTGCAGTCGAATGGCTACCCTGAGGTTACTCCCGTTCACGTACTGGCATCTCTGTATGCAGAACAAGATTCACAAGCGGTTTATCTATTAGAAAGTAATGGCGTTGAGCGTGTGGATGTATTGAGTTATTTGTCGCACGGTGTAACTGCCTCAGAAGCAGATGACTTCTTACCTGCAACTCCAGATTCTGAAGGTGCTGCAGAGCTTGGAGAAGATTCAGAACCTAAAAAGTCTCCTTTAGAGGCTTACACGACGAATTTGAATGCTGAGGTGGTATTGGGTCGAATCGATCCTATTATCGGTCGTGAATGGGAATTGAATCGAACCTTAGAAATACTGAGTCGTCGTCGTAAAAACAATCCATTATTGGTGGGTGAGCCTGGTGTTGGAAAAACTGCCGTTGCGGAAGGTTTAGCCTATCAAATTGTTCATAGCCAAGTACCGGATTTATTAAGTGATGCAGTGGTCTATAGTTTGGATATGGGCGCCTTATTAGCCGGTACGCGTTACCGTGGTGATTTTGAGAAGCGTTTTAAAGCTTTGTTAACTGATTTAGAAGCGCAGCCACATGCGATTTTATTTATTGATGAAATTCATACAGTGATTGGTGCTGGTGCGGTGCAAGGCGGTGCGATGGATGCCTCTAATTTGATGAAGCCTGCCTTGTCATCCGGTAAAATTCGTTGCATGGGCGCCACAACCTATGAAGAGTTTAGAGGGGTGTTTGAGAAAGATCGTGCCTTGGCGCGTCGTTTCCAAAAGGTCGATGTCAAAGAGCCATCAATTCAAGAGACCTTTGATATTCTAAAGGGCTTAAAAACTAAGTACGAAGATCACCATCATGTTAAATATACCTTGCCAGCCCTTAAAGAAGCAGTCGCACTGTCGGCACGTTATTTAACCGATAGGCATCTGCCTGATAAAGCGATTGATGTGATTGACGAAGCAGGTGCCAAACAAGCATTGGCGATTGCTAGTAAGCGTAAAAAACAGATTGGTGTGCCTGAGATACAGCAGGTCATTGCCAGTATTGCACGCATTCCAGTTGCGCAGATTACCCAGAAAGAGAAAGATAAATTACATGACTTGGGCGACAACCTTAAGCGGGTTGTATTTGGACAGGATCATGCCGTTGATCAATTAACGTCTGCAATTAGATTGTCACGTTCAGGACTGTCTGATCCTAATAAGCCGACGGGTTCATTTCTGTTTTCTGGGCCGACAGGGGTTGGTAAAACTGAACTGACACAACAGTTAGCCAAGCACCTAGGTGTGGAGATGCTGCGTTTTGATATGTCGGAGTATATGGAACGTCATACAGTGTCACGTTTGATTGGCGCGCCTCCTGGTTATGTAGGTTATGACCAAGGTGGTTTATTAACCGAAGCGGTGAGTAAGCATCCTCATGCGGTCGTGTTGCTGGATGAAATCGAAAAAGCCCATCCAGATGTTTTCAATATTTTATTGCAAGTCATGGATCACGGTACCTTAACGGATAATAACGGACGCAAGGCGGACTTTAGAAATGTCATCTTAATTATGACCTCTAATGTGGGCGCTGAGCAGATGGCACGCTCTAGTATGGGCTTCTCGGTACAAGACCATACGATGGATTTTGATTCAGAGTTGAAGAAAGTCTTCACCCCAGAATTCCGTAATCGTTTAGATGGCGTGATACAGTTTCATCGTCTCACTGAGGCTTCTATGGGGTCGGTTGTTAATAAGTTTATTTATGGACTCGAGAATGCATTGGCAGAGAAAAAAGTGACTTTAAAAGTCACTGACAGTGCGCGTTCTTGGTTGGCCAAAAATGGCTATGATCCATTGATGGGTGCAAGACCGATGGCACGCCTAATTCAAGAAAAGGTGAAGCAGCCTCTGGCCGATAAATTACTGTTTGGTGATTTACAGAAGGGCGGTGAGATTGTGGTGGATTGTGAAGAGGATGTCTTAACCTTTAATAAGGTTTAGTCTTCTGCATGGCGCCTAAATTTCTTTTAACAAAGTACTCAAGCCGAGATAACCCCAGTCGTGATTTCATGACTGGGGTTTTTTTATGTCTGTAGATTGGATAAGAAGGTATTAAAAAGTTGGCATGTCAGAAAGCAAAAAGCCCCTTAATGAAGATGCATTAAGAGGCTTGAGGCGTTCTATGGATTCCAGGTATTTACCGCTTCGCTAAACATGACGTTCATCAAAGCCTCGCTGGAATTACTTACCGCGGTAAGTGATACGACCTTTAGTCAAATCGTATGGCGTTAGTTCAACCTTAACAGCATCACCTGCTAGGATTCGAATGTAGTTTTTACGCATGCGGCCAGAAATGTGCGCCAAAATTTTGTGCCCATTCTCTAGTTCTACTTTAAAAAGTGTATTTGGTAATGTTTCTAAAACGACACCGTCGAATTCAATAACGTCTTGCTTAGCCATAAGTTTTATATAAACCCTTGTAATAAATTTGCGCGGATTATACCAACTTAGTCTTTTAAATTCAATAAATTATCGACTAATAAGGACTATTTCAGGTAATTAAGGCGTATTTCTTCAATAAGGGCTTGGTATTCACTGGGAATGCCAACTTTTTCGGTGGGTGCTTGTGGATTGTGTTTAAGCAACCAGCACAGTAAGTTTTGGTCGCTTTCATCTAAAAGCGCTTCAAAAATCTGGTTTTTTTCAGGGGAAATTTGCAGGTCAAGTGTTTCAACGAAAGCGATTAACAATAACTCGCTTTCTAAGTTGCCGCGCTTACATAAAAACAATAGCTTCCTGCGCCTGGCTTCAAAATCCTCTGAAAGTTTCGTCTTTTGTGATGTATTCAATTCGAGACTTAAGGGCATTAGATTTCTTTAACCATAATGGATTTCAATTCTTGAATCGCGCGACTTGGATTAAGGCCTTTGGGACAAGCGGCGGTACAGTTTTGGATATGGCGACAACGAAAAGTTTGTGTCGGGCTATCAAGCGACTGTAAACGATCAATGCGTTGAATGTCACGTGTATCAATAACAAATCGATGTGCGGCCAACAGAGCAGCCGGGCCGGCGAATTGATCAGGATTCCACCAGAAAGAAGGGCAGCTGGTTGAGCAGCAACCACACAAAATGCATTCATAAGAACCATCGAGTTTGGCGCGGTCTTCGGGCGATTGCAAATGTTCATGTTGTAGATCGAGCGGTTCACTCTGTAAAAAAGGTTCGACGCCTTGGTATTGCTGATAGAACAAATCCATATCAATAATCAGATCTTTAATAATCGGCAGGCCTGGCATGGGCTTAATGACGACTTTTTGCGGTAAATCAGATAGCGGCGTGATACAACTGAGGCGATTACTGCCATTGACGTTCATGCCGTCAGAGCCGCAAACGCCTTCCTGGCACGAGGAACGATAAGCTAAACTTGGATCTTGCTCGCGTAATAGGTGTAAGGCATCAAGCAACATGCTGTCTGCAGAGACAAGTTTATTGTCTAACTCAAAGGTTTGGTCGTAAGGCGCTTTATCGATTTGTGGATTATAACGACTAATAATAAATTGCATAACAGTTCCTTACATTAAACACTTGAGTTCATCAATGGTGACGTCAAAGCAAGTTTAACGGCGAATTGAGTTTGTTGGGCGTTAATAAACACGAGGCTTTGGTTCAAATGCCGCATGATGTTTTGGTTGTAAGTTAACGGCCTTGTAGTCCAATCGATGGTGTTCTTTAAAATACAGTGTATGTTTCAACCAGGCCTGGTCATCTCGTTCTGTAAAGTCGACGCGTGAATGTGCCCCTCGGCTTTCAGTACGGGCTAAGGCAGATGTCACCGTCGCAAACGCGATAGCCACTAGGTTTTCTAACTCAAAACCTGCCAGGCGTTCTAAATTGAAGACGTCGTTAAAGTCCGTTAAACAGACGTTATCCAAGCGTATTTGGATGTCCTGTAAATCATCGAATGCCTGTTGCATGGTTTGATGATCTCTAAAGACGCCACAGCCCATATCCATGATTTGTTGCAGTGATTTTTTGATTTGAATCACACTGTCGTCTTGAGCTGATGTCTCGACAGAAACCTCGCTACGTTTTTGCCAGCGTTGGAGGCGTTGTCTAACGGTATGTAGGTTTAGATCAGTATTGCTCTGACTTTGGCTCGAACTATGCGCTTTTAGCGCTTCTGAGATGGTTAATGCAGCTTTACGACCAAAGACAACAATATCCAACAGCGAGTTGCCACCTAAGCGATTCGCGCCGTGTACCGAAACGCAGGCGCATTCACCAATGGCATACAATCCTTGGACAACTTTTTGTTGCCCTAAATCGTCTGGCGATACGACTTGACCTTGTATGTTGGTTGGAATCCCTCCCATCATGTAATGGCAGGTAGGAAAGACATGAATCGGTTCTTTGACCGGATCAATGCCTAAAAAAGTTTGGCTGATATCACGAATCCCCGGTAAGCGTTCAGTAATGACTTCTTCTGGGATGTGACTAATATCTAATAGCACATAATCTTTATCCGGCCCACATCCACGGCCTTCTTTGACTTCAATCGCAATGGCACGAGAGACCACATCACGTGAGGCTAAGTCCTTAACTTTAGGCGCATATTTTTCCATAAAGGCTTCGCCAAGTGCATTGCGCAACTTACCGCCTTCACCGCGCACTGCTTCAGAAATTAGCATGCCTTTGCCAGCAACGCCAGTAGGGTGGAATTGCCAGAACTCCATATCTTGCAACGGTAGGCCAGCGCGTAACACCATGCCCAAACCATCGCCGGTATTAATGCTGGCATTGGTGTTATTGCGAAACACTTGGCCAGCGCCACCAGTCGCCAACAAGGTGTGTGGGCTCCGTAAAATTTTAAAAGCGCCATCATGAATGTTCATGACTAGAATGCCGCCAATTTCACCATTTGGTTTTTTTAATAAATCTAGGGCGTAATATTCATCGTAAATAGTGGTGCCTAAACGGATGTTCTGTTGGTACAGTGAATGTAAAATTGCATGGCCGGTTCGGTCGGCTGCGGCGCAAGTTCGATGGGCCTGTTCTTCGCCATAATTTTGACTTTGTCCGCCAAAAGCACGCTGATAGATTTTGCCGTTTTCCAGGCGTGAAAAGGGCACGCCAAAATGCTCAAGTTCACGCACAATTTCAGCAGCCTCCTGACACATGAACTCGATCGCATCTTGGTCGCCTAAATAATCACTGCCTTTAATTGTGTCATACATGTGCCACTGCCATTTGTCAGGGGTGACATTACCGAGAGCAGCATTAATACCGCCTTGCGCGGCAACGGTGTGCGAACGGGTTGGAAAGACCTTAGAAACCATCGATACCTTATGACCTTCTTCAGTAAGCTTTAGAGCGGCACGCATACCTGCGCCGCCTGCACCAATCACTAAGGCATCATAGAATTCGATCGGAAAGTTTTCGGTCAGGTTCATAGCGTTCCTAATTTAGTTTTTAAGGCTTAATAACAGCCAGATGTGAAGCGTCTTAGTAAACTATTAAATTTGGTGATGATTTACTGTTTTTTTATTAAATCGCGCCAAAAAGAGTGACGACCAACCACAAACTGTTGATCAATAATAATGCGAGTAAACTGTGATAAATCGTCAACCAGAGCGCCAAGTGCTTGCGGGGTAAATAGTCGATTAGAATGTCACGAACTCCGACCCATGCATGCACCAAAATCAATCCCAAGGCGATTAAACTGGCGAAGCTGAAAATGGGCTCTGCAAGATTGTGTGCCAGTGCGTACAGAGTGTAAAACTTAGGTTGTTGTAGTACCGTCCAGGCGAGAAACGGGGTGTATAGCAAAAGGTAGAGTGCACTGATTCTTTGCCATAGGTGCGCTTTTGTACCGGAGAGGTTTTTGAGTTTGACGTTAAATTCAATCATGACCAGGCCTGGTAGGTTATAAAAATGCTGATAAAAATCCAAACAGTAATGAGCAAAATGCTGATTAAGCCACTGTTGATGATTTGATAGGGTTTCGGTGCGACAAAGTGTTCGGCCAATAGATGACGCAAGCCACTGAGCCAGTGAAAACTCAGCGCCATCCAAAAAGCGGTATGCAAGCAAAGCAGAATCCAATGGTCGGCGATTGAGATAAGGCTGACATTAGGATGGATCAGAATGAGGTTGGCCAGTGTGAGATAACCAATCAAACTGATAACGAGTGCCAAGCCGGTAAGTCGATGGGCGCCAGAAAGAATGGCATTGATTGGAAAGTGAATAGCACTTAACTTTAAAAATCGGGGGCGATTACCTGGGTGCGAGTACATAAAATAGCCTTTTCGCCTCTTACGAGTCATTATTCAATCAATCCATTCTACTGCGAATTTTTACATAGGGAAAGGAATGTTTGGGTATTTTTTGAGGCCATTAATTAGGAGGGTGGTGCACAGATAAAGAAAGGGGGTAAAGCTTGAAGATTAAACGGTTAAGCGCTGTTAGAACTTCTCAATAAACGATTTATGAATTGACTAGGCTTGGTAAGGAAGTTCGATAATGGGTTTTTAAGTATTAGTCTGGGATGTCTGACAGTGTCCATAGGCATGATCTGCCCAATCTATTGAAAATTGCCACTTTTGCGGTTTAAAAGGTTGATTGATTTGTTGCTCAATGAGGTCTTCAAACTGTTCTCTTGAGATAGAATAGGCGCCTAAGCTCTGTAAATGGGGGGTTTCAACTTGGGTGTCAATCACTTCAAATCCCCATGCTTTCAATTGCATGGCGAGCGCGACTAAGGCAATTTTGGAACTGTCAGTGACTTTGGCAAACATGGACTCACCAAAAAACATCTTACCAATGGCCACGCCATAGAGACCACCGACTAACTTTCCATCTTGCCAGACTTCAACCGAATGAGCATGTCCAGATTGATGTAGCGATTGATAAGCGGCTAACATTTCAGGGGATATCCAAGTACCGTCCTGACCATCACGAGGAACGGTTGCGCAGGCTTGCATGACATCGGTAAAGTTTTGATCTAATGTCACTGTGAGCGATTCATCCCACTCCAGTTTTTGAATGGTTTTACGTAAGCTGCGTTTGATTTTTAATGAATCGATGAATAGAACGCTGCGCGGGTTTGGGGTCCACCAGAGAATCGGCTCTCCAGGATTAAACCAAGGGAATATGCCATTACTGTAGGCTTGGAGTAACCATTCAGCTGTTAAAGCACCGCCGACGGCGAGTAATCCGTCAGGTTCTGTTAAAGCCAAATTCGTCGGCGGAAACATTACAGGTTTGGGTTCTAGCCAGAAAGGAACGTTAATAGGCATGTCTGTCATAGTGCTTTACTGGCATAGCTCGATTGGTGGAGGTTTTGTGAATGTTTAACAGCGATTTTGAACGATTTTAAACAATTAATATTCTGTAATTTTAGCACTAACGAGACCATAAACCGTTAGAATAACTTAAATTATTTAAGGCTTGATTGAAGGCTTGCATCTAGCCTTAATATTAACCCTATTTTATAGCCCATGTTTTAGTGCGTAAATCAGTACAAAGCCCAGTAGCGAACTCCCTATTATTATGACTCAATTTGTTCATCTTCACGTCCATTCAGAATATTCAGTTGTCGACAGTACCTTAGGCATTAAGCCATTAATGGCATTGGTGCAAGGCTGTGAGCAGCCAGCGATGGCATTGACGGATCAGAACAACCTCTTTGCTTTGGTTAAATTCTATAAGGCAGCAATGAACGCGGGCATAAAGCCGATCATCGGTTCGGAAGTCTTTATTGAAGATGAAAGTGGTGAAGTTTTTAAGGTGGTTTTACTGGTTCAGAATGAAGCAGGCTATTTGAATCTATCACACCTGATTTCGCAGAGTTATTTAAAGAATCAAAAGCTTTATCAAAATAATATGCTCGGCTTGATAAAGCGCCAGTGGTTAGAAGAGTTTAATGAAGGCTTGATTGTTCTTTCAGGCGGGCGTTTAGGCGATATTGGCGTCGCTTTATTGGCTGAAAAGCCGAACTTAGTCGCCAGTCGTATCAAGTGGTGGCAAGCACACTTCCCTAATCGTTTTTACCTGGAATTGATTCGCACAGGCCGTCCACAGGAAGAGGCCTATTTGGCGTTAGCGATTGATGTCGCACTGCGTTATGACTTGCCAGTGGTCGCCACCAATGATGTGCGGTTTGCCAAACCCGAAGATTTTGAAGCCCACGAAGTCCGTACCTGTATCGGTGCCGGTTATATTCTGGATGATCAAAATCGTCCTAAGCTCTATTCTGAAGAGCAGTATTTTAGAAGTACCGATGAGATGGTTGAGCTGTTTGCTGATATTCCAGAAGCCATCGCCAATACCGTTGAAATTGCCAAGCGTTGTAGTTTGAAACTAACTTTAGATGAGTATTTCTTACCTGACTTTCCCGTGCCGGAAGGTATGACGATGGATGAGTTCTTTATTGCCGAGAGCCATAAAGGGTTAGAGGAGCGTTTAGCGTTTTTGTTTGGTCACTTGGATGCAGAGGCCTATGAAGCCAAACGTATTGAATATTACGACCGCATCAAGTTCGAGTTGGACGTTATCCTTGAAATGGGCTTTCCTGGCTATTTTTTAATCGTTGCGGACTTCATTCAATGGGGTAAAAACCAACAGATTCCAGTGGGTCCTGGCCGTGGTTCGGGGGCGGGGTCTTTGGTCGCTTACTCCTTAAAGATTACCGATTTAGACCCGATTGAATACGACTTGCTCTTTGAGCGTTTCTTGAACCCAGAGCGTGTTTCCATGCCCGATTTCGATATCGATTTCTGTATGGATCGCCGTGATGAAGTTATTGATTATGTGGCGCAGCATTATGGTCGAGACCATGTGTCACAGATTGTGACCTTCGGTACCATGGCGGCTAAGGCGGTGGTGCGTGATGTCGGGCGCGTGTTGGGCTTGGGTTATGGGGTAGTCGATGGTATTGCTAAACTGATTCCGAATGAATTAGGGATTAAGCTTGCCGGTGCTTTAGAACAAGAAGAAGAGTTACAAAATAAATATGATAATGATGATGATGCACGTCAGTTACTCGAATTTGCCTTAAAGCTAGAGGGTACCGTGCGTAATACCGGTAAACATGCTGGTGGGGTGGTCATTGGACCTAAGCCTTTAGATAATTTCTGTCCGGTATTGTGTGATCCGGATGGCTCTAGTGTGGTGACGCAACTAGATAAGAACGATGTCGAAACAGCCGGTCTGGTTAAATTCGATTTCTTGGGGTTAAGAACCCTAACCATCATTGATTGGGCATTACAGTCGATTAACGTCAATAAAAAAGTCGGTGATGCAGGTTTTGTCGATATTGCGCGTATCCCTTTAGCAGATCAGCCAACCATTGAAATGATTAAAACCGGTAAAACCACCGGGGTTTTCCAGTTGGAATCCAGTGGTATGCAGAGTTTGATTGTGCGCCTGAAGCCCGATTGCTTTGAAGATATCATTGCATTGGTTGCCTTGTTTCGTCCTGGGCCGCTGGAATCCGGGATGGTTGATAATTTTATCGCTCGTAAGCATGGTAAAGAGAAGGTCTCCTATCCGGACGCACAATACCAACATGAAAGCCTTAAGGACACTCTAGAGCCTACCTACGGGGTTATTCTTTATCAAGAGCAGGTTATGCAGATTGCTCAGATACTGGCGGGTTACTCATTAGGTCAAGCGGATATGCTCCGTCGAGCCATGGGTAAAAAGAAGCCCGAAGAAATGGCTAAGGAGCGTTCTGGTTTTGAGGCGGGTGCTATTGCAAATGGTGTTGATGGCCAACTGGCGATGAAAATCTTCGATTTGGTTGAGAAGTTTGCAGGTTATGGTTTTAACAAATCCCATTCGGCCGCTTATGCATTAGTTTCTTATCAGTCAGCCTGGTTAAAAACCCATTATCCGGCTGAATTTATGGCGGCACAGATTTCATCGGATATGGATAATACTGAGAAAGTCGTTCACATGGTGAACGAGTGTTATTCAATGGGTTTAACGGTGCTTCAACCAAATATAAATACTGGTCAGGTACACTTTAAACCTTACGCTGAGAGAACGGTTAATTATGGTTTGGGTGGCATTAAAGGCGCAGGTGAAGCAGCTTTGGAAGGCATGATTATCGAGCGTAATGCCAATGGAGATTTCCAAGATTTATTCGATTTCTGTTTGCGTGTTGGTAAAAAGGTCAATCGTCGTGTATTAGAAGCGTTAGTTCGAGCGGGTGCTTTCGATAGTCTGCACAATAATCGTCAGTCGGTATTGGAGAGTATTCCAATGGCGCTCAAACAGGCAGAACAGCAACTTAAAAATGACGAGTTTGGGCAAAATGACCTGTTTGGTGAAGTGTTATCGGTTGAAGAGAGCGGTGATTCACAACTGCTAAATGTGCCAGAGATGTCCGAAAAACTGCGTTTGAAAGGTGAGAAAGATACGCTGGGTCTTTATATGACCGGTCATCCAATTGATATGTATCAAAAAGAGCTGTCGACTCTCGTTAACGGAAAGTTGTCTAGCTTACGCCCAGAAAAATGGAAGAAAGTCTGGGTAGCGGGTTTAGTCATGGAGTTGCGTAATAAAACCACACGTAATGGTCAGCGAATGGGCTTCGCGGCTTTGGATGATAAAACAGCACGTCTTGAAGTCGTGATGCGCCCAGCTGTTTATGAAGCGATTAAAGACACCGTTAAAGTAGACACCGTAGTCTTAGCCTATGGTGAAATTGCAGAGGACACCTTTAATGGGGGTATCAAGCTGGATGCAGAGCAGATTGTCACTTTGGCGGAGGCTCGTGTGGAAAAGGCCAGAGCGATTAAGTTATCGGTCAATCAGCCGACAGTGCAATCGAATAAAATCAATGAATTAAAGATCTTATTAGGGGCTTATAGCGGCGAGGTCGGTTTGCCAGTGGTGATTGATTACACCAATCAAATCGCCAACGTACAGATGAAGAGTAATGACGGTATTTTATATCTGCCTGAAGACGATTTGTTAGAAGCGCTTACGGCACAAGGTTGGCAACCAGAAGTGGTTTTATAGACAGTGATTTATGGCATTTTCAAAAGTGACCAGGCCTGGTCACTTTTGAAATGCGTGGCTGTCTTTTTAATTAAATAACACTATTCAAAAGCGGCTTTAAAGCCATCCCATTCATTCAAAAAACTGGCTAAACTCACTCACTTCTACTCGAGGGGTGCGGTATTGATTGATCGCATGGTCTTTATCTTCGTAACCTAAAGCCATCCCGCCTAATAAAATCAGCGACTCATCATAGTTGAGGAAGTTCTTAATCAGTTTAGGGAATTCCCCTAAAGCACCTTGTGGGCAAGTGGCTAATCCCTGCTCTTCAGCCAGCAACATAATGTTTTGTAGAAACATGCCATAGTCCAAATACGAGCCGGTTTCTAAATTTGGATCAATAAAGAACAACAACATAATAGGGGCATCAAAAGCACGGTAATTGGCTTGCCATTGCTGAAGGCGTCGTTCTTTGTCTTCTCGTGAAATATTCAAGGCTGTATAGAGTTCTGTGCCGGTTGCAATACGGCGGCTTTTATAAGGTTCCATCCACTGGGTCGGATAGTAGTGATAATCCATTGACTCTTTTTCACCACTTTCAAAAGCAGTTTGCATCTGTTGTTGCAATGATAATTTACTTTGTCCGCTGATGATCGCAACCTGCCAGGGTTGCATATTCACGCCAGAAGGTGCATAACGAGCGATCTCTAAAATATCCTTAACTTGTTGTTTGCTGACCGCTTTATCTAAATAAGCTCTGGTCGAATGACGTTGTTTGATGGCTTGTGTGACGTTCATTTGATGGAATCCTTTGTCGTTAATCTGTTGTATTTAATCGTAACGTTCCAGTAATTTGGTTTGTAATGCGGTATAGCAGGGAAAGCTGTTGGTCAGCTCACTTTGATAGAGTATCAACTGGTCTACAGTCAGTCTAGTATCGTGAGAATTTTGTAGATCAGAAGGGATTTGAAGGCTTTCTAGGTTAACAGCTTTGGGTATTTTACCCAAACTGATATGCGGTCTAAAAGCTTGCTTAGAACGGTTGAGCCCGAACGGCTTGAGTTGCTCTTCTATCTCTCTAACTAAACATTGTAATAACAGCGTATTTTGCAAACTGGCGACAATCGTATGTGGGACGCGCGTGCTAGGAAACAGTCTAATGCCTTTAATTTCAGCCTCAAAGAAACTCATGCCCTCTGCAAACCACGCTTGCATGCTTGCCCCAATATCAGCCACCTTTTGTGGATCAACTTTGCTACCTAAAAACTGTAGGGTTAAGTGGTAGTTGCCCGCTGGAAACCAAATTATTTCCCTTCCCCAAGCCGTACTTTTTAAAGTTTGAACATGATTTTCTAAGTGTTGGGTTGTCTGCTGGTCTATGGGAATGGCGATAAAGGCACGCATTTTCACTCTCTATATTTTAATGTTTAAAACATTTTGGTCTCGTTCTTCAGTCAATTTTAACGGAGAATTTTAATGAAGTCAGGCCATTCAATTTTAAATTAAAGTCGTTGCATCAAAAAAAATGCTGAGAGAGGTGGGATTTTAATTGAGTTTCAAACCAAATGTAACGTACTCATTAAAACTTAAAATGACTGAAGTTAAGTTATTCACTTTTATTCTTGGAAACTTTGCGGGGAGTCCTTTAAATTTTAGGATGAGCAAGGTAAACTTCCCTGATATATATTATGTAATGGCGTTGCCATCAAATTCTTGAAAAATCACAGAGAGTGTTTCCATGTCTAAAATTGAATCTATCCTAACTGAAACTCGTGTTTTTGAACCTTCTGCTGAAACCCTAGCCAGTGTTGCAATTACACAAGATAAGCTGGATGAAATGTATGCGGCGGCTGCAAAAGATAATGTTGGCTTTTGGTCTGACTTAGCCCGTGAAAAACTTTCTTGGTCAAAACCATTTACAGTCGGTCTAGATGAATCAAACGCGCCGCATTATCAGTGGTTTACGGATGGTGAATTAAACGTTTCTTATAACTGTATTGATCGACATTTGGAAACCAAGAGCGATAAGTTAGCGATTATCTTTGAAGGTGATCAAGGTGATGTGGAGCGTTATACCTATAAAGAGTTACATGATCACGTTTGTCGTTTTGCCAATACGCTGACAGCACAAGGCATTAAGAAAGGCGATCGCGTTATTATCTATATGCCAATGATCCCGCAAGCGGTGATTGCTATGCAAGCGTGTGCTCGTATTGGCGCAATTCACTCAATTGTGTTTGGTGGTTTCTCTGCTGAAGCGCTTAAAGATCGTATAGAAGACGCTGGCGCTAAGCTCGTCATTACCACCAATGGTAGTCGTCGTGGCGGCAAAACAATTCCTCTTAAAGGTGCTGTGGATGAAGCGCTTGCAAAAGGTTGTGATAGTGTTAAGAAGGTCATTGTATATCGTCGAACAAATGATGACGTGATGATGAAAGCAGGGCGTGATATTGATTGGTTTGAGGCTGAAGCGGGTATGAGTAACTATCATAATCCAGTTATGGTTGAGTCAGAGCACCCTCTATTTTTGCTATATACATCAGGTTCTACTGGTCAACCTAAGGGTGTGCAGCACAGTACAGGTGGCTATCTTTTAAATGCGCATGTCACCAATGAGTGGATGTTTGATTTAAAAGACAGTGATGTCTTCTGGTGTACTGCGGATGTAGGCTGGATTACTGGGCACACTTATGTCGCTTACGGGCCTTTATCGGTCGGTGCTACAATGTTAATGTTTGAAGGCGTGCCAACTTATCCTGACGCTGGACGTTTTTGGCAGGTCTGTCAAGATCACGGTGTTACCGTTTTCTATACGGCGCCAACGGCGATTCGTGCTTTAATGAAGTTTGGTGCGGATTTACCGAATCAATATGACCTTTCTAAATTACGAATTTTGGGTACAGTCGGTGAGCCGATTAATCCTGAAGCTTGGATGTGGTATTACGAAGTCATCGGCGGCAGTCGTTGTCCGGTTATTGATACTTGGTGGCAGACAGAAACCGGTGCGCACATGATCGCGCCTTTCCCGATCACACCGCTTAAACCTGGTTCATGTACCAAGCCGTTGCCAGGGATTGAGGCCGCAATTTTAGATGAAGAAGGTAATGAGCTGGCTTCAGGTGATGGTGGCTTGTTGGTCATTAAGAAGCCATGGCCTTCAATGATTCGTACTGTTTGGAACGATGATCAGCGTTATAAAGACACTTATTTTCCGCTAGAAGGCAATAACTACTATGTGGTTGGAGACAGCGCTCATAAAGATCTGGATGGTTATTTCTGGATTTTAGGCCGTATTGATGATGTCTTGAATGTTTCAGGGCATCGTTTGGGAACGATGGAGATAGAATCGGCTTTGGTTTCTCATCCTTCAGTGGCAGAAGCGGCGATCGTAGGACGTCCGCATGATATTAAGGGTGAAGCGGTATCTGCATTTGTGGTCTTGAATGTCGATATTCCGGAAGGCAATGAACGTGAAGCATTAATTCTAGAATTACGTAATTGGGTTGCTAAAGAAATTGGTCCAATCGCTAAGCCTGATGAAATTCGTTTTGGAACGAACTTACCGAAAACACGTTCTGGTAAGATAATGCGACGTTTATTGAAAACGATTGCTAAAGGCGAAGAAATTACTCAGGATACTTCAACGCTTGAAGACCCAAGTATTTTGGAGCAGTTTCAAAACCAGAAATAAACTCGTTTTGAAAAGACCTTCATGCGCTTGTTAAGCGAATGTGGTTTAACTCAGTTGCTATCGATAAAGCCCTATTTGACCAGGCCTGGTCAAATAGGGCTTTTTTTATATATTTTTTATGGATTTGTGGCTCTTTGAAATAAAGAGGTTATAAGTTTTTAATTCGATAACGCTATGAAAAAATAGACATAATTTTGCACGGAAAATCATTAGATATGACTCATAAATTTTTGTAATGCTTCATAAGTAATACTTATTGTCACTTAAGGGACGAAACCCTGATAATGGCTAGGTTTATCGCTATTAAAGCCATAAGAAAAGTAGTGTATTCTATTGCTCTGTACCAAATTAAGGTTTGATTAGAACCTTGGTTAGGGTAAGTAATATTATGCCATTTCAGAATATCTCAACCGAGGAGAGATACATTGGATCAAGCTAAGATAGAGAAGATTAAAAGTCTTCCTGAATATCAGCAGTTAGTAAAAGAGCGTTCCAGCTTAGCCTGGAACTTATCGATTGCCGTACTGGTGGTTTATTACGGGTATATTATGCTGTTAGCATTTAACCCAGAGTTCTTCACGACAATTGTCAGTGGAGAGTATGTTTCAATCGGTTTCCCTATTGGGGTTGCCATTATTGTGTTTTCTTTTTTATTAACGGGTTATTACGTTAAGAAAGCGAATGACGATTTTGACGAGCTGACTGCTAAAATTAAGAAAGAGGTTGAATGATGAACTCACTTTTCAAAACATTATTTAGCTTTATGCTGTTGGCTTTATTGCCAATGGTTGCAATGGCTGCAGGTACGATTGATTCTGATGGTACTAAGGTCGCAACGAACTGGCCTGCAATTTCGATGTTTGTCGCATTTGTTGGTCTAACCATCTATATCACTTATTGGGCGGCAAAGCGTACTAAGTCGGCTAAGGATTTTTATGCAGCGGGTGGTGGTATTACCGGTTTGCAAAACGGTCTAGCGATTGCAGGTGACTATATGTCAGCGGCATCGTTCTTGGGTATTACAGGTATGGTTTACCTAAAAGGTTACGATGGTTTGATTTTTGCCATTGGTTTCTTGGTAGGTTGGCCGATTATCTTATTCATGATGTCAGAGCGTCTACGTAACTTAGGTAAATACACTTTTACTGATGTTGCAGCGTACCGTTTTAAGCAAACACCTGTTCGTGTGTTAGCGGCTTTCGGTAGTATTGCCGTGGTTATCCTTTATCTGATTGCTCAGATGGTGGGTGCTGGTAAGTTGATTGAATTACTATTCGGTTTGGACTTTGACTACGCGGTTGTCATGGTAGGTATACTAATCATCGCTTATGTTACTTTTGGTGGCATGTTGGCAACGACTTGGGTACAGATCATTAAAGCAATTCTATTGCTTTCTGGTGCAACCTTTATCGCAGTTGCGGTAATGTACCAAATGGACTTCAGCTTCGATATGTTGTTTAAGACAGCGGTTGAGAAGCGTGATGGTGATATGAGTATCCTGTTCTCTGGTGGGTTTGTTTCTGATCCTATCAATGCGATTTCTTTAGGTATTGCCCTAATGTTTGGTACAGCTGGTCTACCGCATATTCTTATGCGATTCTTCACTGTTCCTGATGCTAAAGAGGCGCGTAAGTCAGTATTCTATGCGACTGGTTTTATCGGTTACTTCTATATCCTAGCATTCATTATCGGTTTTGGAGCTGTTGCTCTAATCGTCGGTGGAGAGTTCTTTGCTGATGGTAAGCTGATTGGTGGTAATAACATGGCTGCGATTCACTTATCAAATGTGATTGGTGGTGATTACTTCCTAGGCTTTATCTCTGCGGTCGCGTTTGCAACGATTTTAGCGGTTGTTTCTGGTTTAACCCTTGCGGGTGCGTCAGCAATTTCTCATGATATCTATGCAAATGTTATCAACAAGAATGCAACAGAAGAACAAGAAACTAAAGTAGCGCGTTACGCAACAATCGTAATCGGTGCTTTGGCGATTATCTTCGGTATTGGTTTTAAAGACCAAAACATCGCGTTCGTAGTTGCCTTGGCATTCACGATTGCTGCTTCTGCTAACTTCCCAGTCTTGATTATGTCGATGTACTGGAAAAACATGACCACACGTGGTGCGGTTATTGGGGGTTGGTTAGGTCTAAGCTCAGCGGTTATTATGGTGTTGTTAGGGCCTGTAGTTTGGACGCAAATCCTAGATATGGGTGCTGCAATTGTTCCTTATAAGTTCCCAGCTTTATTCACTGTTACGATTGCGTTTGTCGGTATTTGGTTCTTCTCAATTACAGATAAATCAGCTCGTGCAGCGGAAGATAAAGAAGGCTTTGAAGCTCAGTTCATCCGTTCTCAAACGGGAATTGGTGCAGAAGGTTCTTCTCATTAATATGTTGTAAGGTGTTGAGAATGATTATTTATTCTTAAGCCTGAATAGCTTTCAAAGCGATTCAAATAAAAAGGGACGGTTACTTTGTAACCGTCCCTTTTTTTATGTGTAAAATAAATAAATAATTCATTTCCAACTAATGAGTAGAGTTCATGGCGATAGAGCAGCAAGCAGATTTTTTACAACAGATTCCTCCTTTTGGGTTGATTGATATCAAGGGGCTCAGGCAAGCAGCACTGAGTATGGATGTTGTCTATTTGCCCGCGGGGGCGTTAGTTCCACTGGTGGCGAGCGTAACTCTTACTGAGCAAGGTTCGGAGTCTGTAATGCCAGCATATTTATACTTTGTTATTAAGGGCATAATTGCTGAAGAATCACAGGGTTTGGTGGTCGGGAGATACAGTGTTCGTGGATATTTTGGTGAGCGGAATATTCTATTAACCAAGCAGCTAACATCTAAGTTGACATCACAGAAGTCAGTGGCTAAAGATTCTTCTTTTAAGGTATTGGAAGAAGCGATTTTGTATCGGATGCCTGCTGTAGCCTTTTTGGAGCTGTTTAATAAATACGATGATTTTCAACAGCATTTTAATAGTAATATCGTCGAAAAACTGAACGCATTACATAATACGGTACAAACAACGACTTCAACAGAAGTGATGATGGATACAGTTTGTTCGGCACCTATTCAGCCATTGGTGATTGTGTCGGATGTTGAAACCTTACAGGCTGCTGTTCAGAAAATGGTTGAGTCTAAAACCGATGCCTGTGTCGTGGCTTTAAATTCAAATACTTTGGATGATCCTCAGAAGAGTGGCAATCATATCAATGAAGTTGAATATGGCATTGTGACATCAACGGATATTCTCAAGTTGATTGCATCAGGAAACACTGAATTATTGCAACAGGACTTCGCAACGTCGGGTTTAGCGAATAGTCCATTGTTAACGGTACATGAGTTTGATTACCTGTTTAATGCCTTGCTGAAAATGACGCGTTTTCAGATAGATCGCTTGGTCGTCAGGAGTGATGCAGGTTTGGTTGGTTTTTTGCAGCTCAAGGATTTGATGAGTCTGTTTGCCAATCAATCTGGTTTAGCTTTATTGAAGGTGGATCAGGCCGTATCTGTCAATGATTTACAAGCAGTTGCTAAGCAAGTCGATCAGCTGGTTGAGAACTTAAATCGTAAAGGGATTAAAACCCATTACATTGCTAAGTTAGTCAATGAGTTGCATCGCAAAATAATTCAAAAACTGGTGGACTTACTTTTGCCAGAAGTATTGCAATCAAAAGTCTGTTTGATTGTGATGGGTAGTGAAGGGCGTGCTGAACAAGTGGTTCGGACAGATCAAGACAATGCATTGATGTTTGCTGATGATTTGTCGGAGCAAGCGCAGAAACAATTAGCTGAGTTTGCGGATTCTTTTATCCAGGCGATGGTTGCAATAGGCTTTCCTATCTGTCCTGGTAATATTATGCTTTCCAATCCCTTGTGGCGTCAATCGGTGAGTCATTTTTCGGCACAGGTGCGAGGGTGGTTTGATCAGCCAAGTCATGATAGTTTTATGCATATCGCGATTTTATTTGATGCCGAAGCTATTTATGGGGATGCGGATTGGTTGTTAGCGGTCAAACACAAGTTGCAGCAGCGCATGACGGATAATCCAATCTTCTTAAGGCATTTCGCCAAGGCGGTGGTTCAGTTTGAAACACCCGTCAGTTTTTTCGGCGGTCTACGCACTGAAAAAACGTCTGGTACGGAGTGTATAGAAATTAAAAAAGGGGGTATTTTTCCAATTGTCCATGGTGTTCGTTGTTATGCCTTAGAAAAGAAAATACAACCGACTAATACACATTGGCGAATTAAAGCGTTGATGGATTTAGGCGTGTTTGAAGAAAGTTTTGGCATTGAATTGGGTGAGACACTTAACTTCTTAAACACTTTACGTTTGGAGTCGATGTTAAGCCAGATCAATCATCTTGATGCTGAAGCAGGTGAAGCTATTAGTAATAATAGTGTTGTGCCAAATAATTATATCGATATTAGTAATTTATCACATCTACAGCAAGATTTACTCAAACAGTCTTTGGTCGTTGTTGAGGCTTTTAAAAAGCGTGTAGCTCAGCATTTTAAATTACATGAGGTCCTGTAAATGTTGACTGGGATAAAGTCCTTTTTATTAAATCGCCAAAAGCGCAAGTTAAAAGAGACTCGATTTGATTTTCTCTATGATGAGGAAGTACCAGGTTCTTATGTTTGCTTTGATTGTGAAACCACGGGTCTAGATCCTAAAAAAGATAAGATAGTGTCGTTGAGTGCGATTAAGATAGAAGGTAGTCAAATATTAACCAGTCAAAGTTTGAATTTATTAATAGAGCAAGATGCTCTGATAACGCCTGGCAGTATTGTGGTGCATCACATCCGCAATATCGATGTGATTGAAAGTGAGTCCAGCTCAGTAAGGCTAATGACTGAAAAGCAAGCAATTGAAGCGTTTTTACATTTTATAAAGGGCTCGATTCTAGTGGGTTACTATTTAGAGTTTGATGTAGCCATGGTGAATCAGGTTATTAAGTCTTGGCTGGGCGTTACTTTACCGAATAGACAGATTGAAGTATCTGCGCTCTTTTATGATTGGGTTGTGCGGCTTGCGAAGCGCAATGGTCAACAAGGTCTGCAGCAGATGGATATCGACTTAACCTTTGATAATATTTTGCAACAACTCAGTTTACCTAATGTTGGTCAGCATGATGCGTTTAGTGATGCGCTAATGACTGCTTTGATTTTTGTTAAATTACAACAAGATAGCATTTAGCGTTACGCGGGTTGCTAGAATAAATAAAGCTACATAGCCTTGACAAAATGACGAATTTGGGTATACTTTCCTCAGCTTTTTTAAAAAAAATTATTGAGGGCGGTTCTGAAGGTTCGAACCGCGGCTCAAATTTTAAAAAAACCCCGTCTTTACGGGGTTTTTTGTTATTTAAATCCAGAAAATCTTTTCTGGAAATGCAGTGGAAGTAATCTTTTGAATTTAGAAGAAAAATTAGAAAACCTGTTAAAACCAACGATTGAATCAATGGGCTTCGAATTGTGGGGCTTTGAATACCTACCTGCAGGTCGTCATTCGATTTTAAGAGTCTTTGTTGAAAAGTCAGATATGGGTATTACGGTAGATGATTGTGCCGCAGTAAGTCGTCAGGTCAGTGCGATTATGGATGTCGAAGACCCAATCAGTAGTGCTTATATGCTGGAAGTATCCTCACCAGGAATGGATCGATTATTATTTAAGCCAGAGCAGTATAAGCTCTATCTTAATAAGCCTATTCAGGTCAGAACCGCAGTCGGAGTACTGGGTCGAAGAAAGTTTAAAGGCCCTTTGGTTTTGGTGAACGACACCATGATAGGTATTGAGATAGATGGCGAGTTGTATGAGATCGCCTATGACATCATTGACAAGGCCAATGTGGTCGCAGAATTTTAATCGGGTTCGTTGATTCGAATTCGTTTTTGTAATAGATTATAGAAATTAGGACGTTGACAGATGAGTAAAGAAGTTTTAGCCGTCGTAGAAATCATGGCGAATGAAAAAGGTGTTGATAAAGAAATTATTTTTGATGCAATTGAAACCGCTTTAGCAACCGCAACACGCAAAAGTAATGACGATGAGATTGATGTTCGTGTTGAAATCGACCGTATTACAGGTGATTACAATACTTTTCGTCGCTGGGAAGTAATTGATGATGCCACTGCGATTGAAGATAACGTGGGTTGGTATATTCGTGAAATGGATGCGATTGACGAAGATCCTAATATCGAAATTGGCGAATATATTGAAGAGCCAATTGAGTCAATTGAATTCGGACGTATTGGTGCGCAAACCGCCAAGCAAGTCATTATTCAAAAAGTTCGTGAAGCAGAGCGTAAGAAGGTTGTCGAAATCTATTCTAAGCGTATTGGCGAAATCATTACCGGCCAGGTTAAGCGTGTTGAGCGCGGTGATGTCATCTTAGATTTAGGGGATAACGTTGATGCTGTAATTCCTCGTAATCAACTGATTGCGCGCGAAAATTTCCGCATCGGTGATCGTGTCCGTGCTTATTTGCAAGAAGTTAGTTTCCGTCCACGTGGCCCTCAGTTGACAATGTCTCGTGCTTGTAAAGAGATGTTGACAGAGTTGTTCAAGATTGAAGTGCCAGAAATCGGTGATGATCTGATTGATATCATGGGCGCTGCTCGTGATGTAGGGTTTCGCGCTAAAGTGGCGGTTCGTGCAAACGATCCGCGCTTAGATCCAATTGGTGCTTGTGTTGGTATGCGTGGTTCGCGTGTTCAATCTGTAACGAATGAAATTGCGGGTGAACGCATCGATATTATTCTTTGGGATCCTAATGACGCGCAGTATGTTATTAATGCGATGGCGCCTGCTGAAGTATTATCTATTATGGTAGATGAAGATAAGCATACGATGGATCTTTCAGTTGAAGATGAGCAGCTTTCTCAAGCGATTGGTAAAAATGGCCAAAACATTCGTTTAGCCAGTGCGTTGACTGGTTGGGAGTTGAACGTTATGACTCAAACAGAGATGAATGAGAAGCATGATGTTGAGTCAAAAGATCAGATTGAAATCTTTGTGAATGCATTAGATATTGATGAAGAAATGGCTGATGTATTAGTGGGTGAAGGTTTTGCAACGCTTGAAGAAATTGCTTACGTACCAGCAAATGAAATGCTACAGATTGATGGTTTTGATGAAGATATCGTAGCAGAGCTTAAGCAACGTGCAAAAGATGCATTGTTGACTAAGGCGATTGCGGATGAAGAAAGAATTGCATTAGCAGAACCTGCAGAAGACCTTCTTAGTTTAGAAGGCATGACCGAGGACATGGCAAAACAGTTAGCCAGTAACGGTATCATTACACAAGAAGATTTAGCAGAATTAGGCACTGATGAAGTGCTTGAGTTCTTAGAACTAGATGAAGCAACAGCTGGAGAATTAATTCTTAAAGCCCGCGCTCCATGGTTCGAAGAATAAAAGGGAGAGACTCAATGAAAGATGTATCAATAAAAGAATTTTCGGAAAAACTCGACCTTTCTGTAGATAAGTTATTAACACAGATCGAAGCTTCAGGGATTAAAGGCAAAAAAGCTGGTGATTCAATCAATGATGATGAAAAAGTTCAGCTTTTAGGTTATCTGAAAGGATTGCATGGCGAAGAGAGCGATGCCCCTAAAAAGGTGACTTTGCGCCGTACCCAGACGATGAACCTTTCTGCTGGATCAGGACGTGATAAGCGTAATGTTAAAGTTGAAGTTCGTAAAAAACGTACTTACGTTAAAAAAGAAGAAGCGGTAGAAGAGCCTGTTGTTGAAGAAGTTGTCTCAGCGGTTGAAGCTCCTGTTGAAACTAAGGTTGAAGCACCTTTAGAGACTAAGGTCTTAGAGAGTCAAGCTAAAGCGCCAGCGCCTAAGGCAGATGCCAAGGCTCAGCCAGTTAGAATGCCTTCAAGACCTGTGGTTGTTACGGAAGCGCCTATGGCAGCAAAAGAAGATCACTCTAAGGCGGCTAAAAAAGCTCAAGATCAAAAACATCATGAAACCCGTAAAGTAAACGATGGCACAGATGGTCCGAAAGCAACGGTTAAAAAGCCTGCTGGTCGTGGTGCGCCTACTGGTCGTGGTGCGCCTGGTGGCGGCGGACCTGGTGGCGCAGGTAATCGTCGTCCACAACGTGGTGGCCGTAAAGGCGGACGTAAAGCATCTCGTGCACCGCTGCAGATGGATAACGAACATGGTTTCCAACAGCCGACTGAAGTGATTGTTAAGGAAGTTCAAGTTCCAGAAAGTATCTCTTTGTCTGCTTTGGCTGAAAAAATGTCAATTAAAACCGGTGAAGTCATTAAGTTTATGATGATGGAGCTAGGCACTATGGCCACCATCAATCAGGTCTTAGATCAAGAAACAGCGATGTTGATTGTAGAAGAGATGGGTCATAAAGCATTCGCTTATAACGAAGTGACGGCTGAAGATGAAGTCGTTAACCAAGAGTATCACGGTGCAACGGTAACGCGCTCTCCGGTTGTGACCATTATGGGTCACGTAGATCATGGTAAGACTTCTTTATTGGATTACATCCGTAAAGCAAAAGTTGCACACGGTGAAGCCGGTGGGATTACCCAGCATATCGGTGCTTATCATGTAGATACTGATAAGGGGGGGGTTACCTTTATCGATACTCCGGGTCACGCGGCCTTTACGGCAATGCGTGCTCGTGGTGCGGATATCACCGATGTGGTTGTTATTGTGGTTGCGGCGGATGATGGTGTTATGCCTCAAACGCGTGAAGCAATTCAACATGCTAAAGCCTCTGGTGTTGGTATGGTGATTGCCGTCAATAAGATGGATAAAGAAGCGGCCAATATGGATCGCGTCATGCAAGAGTTAGTGGCTGAAGAAGTCGTTCCTGATGCATGGGGTGGTGATGTACAGTTTGTGCCAGTTTCTGCTAAAACGGGAATGGGGATTGATGATCTGTTAGATGCGATTGCACTACAGTCAGAAATGCTTGAACTTGAAGCACCGATTGAGGGTCCTGCTAAAGGTGTCGTTGTTGAATCTCGTCTTGATAAAGGACGTGGAACCGTTGCAACGGTTCTGGTTCAATCAGGTACTTTGAGAAAAGGTGATATCGTTCTTTGTGGTATGGAGTATGGACGTGTTCGTGCCTTGATTAACGATGCTGGTCAAACCGTATTGGAAGCCGGGCCTTCTATTCCGGTTGAGTTATTGGGGCTATCTGGCGTACCAGTAGCTGGTGATGAAATGATTACCGTTGAAAGCGAGCGTAAAGCACGTGAAGCGGCCACTTTCCGTCAAGGTAGGTTCAAAGAATTGAAGATTGCTCGTCAGCAAAAATCTAAGTTGGAAAATATGTTCAACAAGATGGCTGAAGGCGAAATGCAGCACGTTAACATCATTCTTAAAGCGGATGTACAAGGCTCTATCCAGGCCATTACAGATGCACTTGTTAGATTGTCAAATGATGAAATTAAAGTCAATGTCATCTCATCTGGTGTCGGTGGAATCACTGAAACCGATGCGAACTTAGCGATTGCTTCAGATGCGCTTATCTTTGGTTTCAACGTCCGTGCGGATGTGGCTTCTAAACGAATCATTGATAGCGAAGGGCTTGGTTTAAAGTACTACAGCATTATTTATGAAATCGTTGATGACGTAAAACGTGTGGTTGAAGGTAAGTTAGCCCCTGAAATTCGCGAGAATATTGTGGGTATTGCAGATGTTCGTGAAGTCTTTAAAGCACCGAAAATTGGCTTAATTGCTGGTTGTATGATTACAGAAGGTAGCGTTAAGCGTAATAACCCAATTCGTGTACTACGTGACAACGTGGTTATCTATGAAGGTAATCTAGAATCGCTACGTCGCTTTAAAGATGATGCTCAAGAAGTTAACAAAGGTATGGAATGTGGTATCGGTGTTAAAGATTACAACGACGTTAAAGTCGGTGATCAGATTGAGTGTTTCGAACGTGTTGAGGTTAAGCGTACTTTAGCTTAATAGTCTTCACTATCAGCCTATTTAAGGCGACCACGCCTGGTCGTTTTTATTCGGCTGGCATCAAAAATGCCCCATTTGGGGCATTTTGTATTTAAAAGAGAATTAAAAATGAGTAATCAAGCAGTGAGTCGTCCTACGAGGGTCGCTCAAGAAATCAGACGAACTTTATCGCAGTTATTAGTGCGCGAAGTTAAAGATCCTCGCTTTCAAAGAATTAATATTACCGATTGCAAAATCAGTAAAGATCTAAGTATCGTGCGTATCCATTTTGCCTTGATTGGTTTTAATGAAGCAGATCCTGAAGTGCAAGAAACTTTAGAGGCCTTAGAAAAAGCCAAAGGGTTCTTTAGAAGTGAGTTAGGTAAAAGATTGCGTTTACGTATCGTACCAGATGTTCGATTCTTTTATGACAGTGTTCCAGAGCATGCGCAACATATGGAAGAGCTGATTAAAAAGGCACTAAATTCGTAAATGGCCCAGTTCAAACATCCTCCTAAAAAACACATTGATGGCATTGTTCTATTAAACAAACCCGTTGGTGTTTCTTCAAATGGCATCCTGCAGCGCGTGATGCGTATCTTTAGAGCCAAGAAAGGCGGTCATACAGGTGCTTTAGATCCCTTTGCAACCGGATTGTTGCCAATCTGTTTGGGAGAGGCGACTAAGGTCTCTGGACTGTTGTTAGAGTCAGATAAGCGTTATACCGCTACCCTTAAACTTGGACAGCAAAGTGATACCGGTGATACGGAAGGCGAAATCATTAAAGAGCTTGCTGTTCCGCCATTAACGACCGAATTTATAGAGTCTGTTTTTGAGCAGTTTAAGGGGGCTATTGAACAGGTACCGCCTATGTATTCTGCTTTAAAACATCAAGGTAAACCTCTGTATTTCTATGCTCGTCAAGGTATTGTGATTGAACGTCCTGCACGTCCTATTACCATTAAGGAGCTGAACCTCATCTCCTTTACAGCCAATGAAATCGTGTTTGATGTGTTATGTACGAAAGGCACTTACGTCAGAACCTTAGGGGAAGATATTGCCTTAGCGATGGGAACAGTAGGGCATTTGATTGCCTTACATCGCACCCAAACCGGTGACTTAAAGGGCGACGATATGTTGACCTTTGAAGAGATTGAAGTCCAGCAGATGGCCTGTATTCATCCGATTGACATTGCATTAACGCACTTACAACGGATTGACTTAAATCCTCAGGAAGTGGATTTAATCCAGCATGGTCAAATGTTGGATTATCCTAAACCAGAAGGTGAGCTAGTGCGTCTGTATGATAACGGCGAGTGTTTTGCAGTCGGAGAATGGTCTGATAAGAAGCAGATGTTGAAAGCCAAGCGTATTTTTAATTTGCATTTGGCGAAAGAGCAGCAAAAACTCGATGCATTAGAAGCTTTAAATTCTGAAATAGATGCGACTAAGCAGGCTGTTACTGAGGAAACGTCTTAATGCGTTTTCAGCAAGCGGATGGTGTTTTAGATTTACGTAAAGCTGAGGATTACCAAGCAGGGCATCTTCTAGATTCAACTTGGTTAACTTGGCAAGCCTTGCCTGAGTGCTTAAATGAGTTACCAGCAACACCTGCCAAGTTGTTTCTGGTTGGTGATAAAGAAGAGATTGAAGCCGCTAGTGTCTTTTTGGATGCCAAAGGCTATGAAGTCAACGGCTCTCTAGTCATTGAAAGTTCAGAGGCTATGTTAAGTTGGGCAAAACAGTTACCAGGCCTGGTCGTTTTAGGGAAAGATTCGAAAAACTTATGGTCTCCAAGTCCGTTGGTTAAAGAATTCATGGAGCAGCTTGATTTTGACCCTAAAGCGATGAAACCTCGTCCAAAAGCCTTAGACTTAGGGTGTGGTGGTGGTCGTGATTCCGTATTCTTAGCGCGTCTAGGTTGGCAAGTCACCGCGATAGATCAAGAAGCACGCGTATTGAAGCGTGCAAAACAACTTGCGGCTAAATCAGGTACCTCCGTTAAGTTTAAGTGTTGTGATTTGAAGAAGCCGGGTTGTTTTCCAGAGGGTGTGTTTGACTTGGTGGTTGTGGTTCGCTATTTGAATCGTGATCTTTTCAGTCAAATTGATGAAGCGATTGCCCCAGGTGGATATATTGTCTATCAAACCTTTAGTAGTGGGGCTGAAGCTTTTGGTTCGCCAAAAAACCCTAACTTTATATTGCAAAAGGGTGAGTTGAGTGAAGTTTTTGCAGATTATCGAATTATTGTTGATAGAATAGACAAATTAGAAGATGGGCGCCCAATAGCGTCCTTTATAGCCCAGAAACCTGCGTAGTGATTAAGACCTAAAGCAGGTCCTGTTTCAAGGAGATGAAATGATTTCAATGTCAGATAAAGAGTTGTTTAACTTTTTTCAAACAAACCTAATATGTGAATCGCTTACGTTACAAGAAGTCGGCAAATTAATGGCTTACCTTCAAGAGAAGTCCTATGAAGGCGGTGAGATTATTTCTGATGCCGGTGATGTGGGTGAAGCACTTGGTTTTATCATAAAGGGTAGAGTTGAGTTCACAGCAGCTGATGAGCCTGATAACACTGTTGGCAAACAAACCGTTGGTAATCTAATCGGTGAAATGTCTTTCTTTGACCGTAAGCCACGTAACTTAAGAATGAGCGCCAGTAAAAAAGGTGTGCAGTTTTTAGTGCTGACTCGAGCTATGTACGATCGTTTAAAAGTAGAAGAGCCATATATCGCAGTGAATATCCTTGAGAATGCGATTGTTAGTTTGGATCACCTTGTGCGTCATATGGGCGATGATATCTCCGCGCTAGGGCACTACGTACACGGTTTCGGCAAACGCTAAGTTTTCTAATTCAGCTCACCGCTTAAATCAGCCATTTCTGCGTTGGAAGTCGTTGCTTACATTTGTAAGCGCCTTGTCCCCGCCTTGAACTGACTTGATTTTAGCAGTCATCTGAATTGAAAATTACAAACAGTATAAAAACAAAACGCCTTTCATTGCTTTTTGATGAAAGGCGTTTGTGTTTGTGTTTAAAATCAGTATAATACGCGGGTTCGTTCCTATCATCGGTTGTGGAAGCGAACCTTATAATTAAAACCGATATGGAGAAAGTAGTATGTTTAACGCAGAAGTTAAAGCAAAAATCGTTGAAGAATTTAAGACTAAAGAAGGCGATACAGGTTCACCAGAAGTTCAAATTGCACTTTTGACTGCACGTATCAAGTACCTAACTGAGCATTTTAAAACTCACATTCATGATAACCATTCTCGTACTGGTCTATTACGTTTGGTTAGTCGTCGTCGTAAGCTTTTGGATTATATCCATAGAAAAGACGGACAGCGTTATTTAGAAATCCTTAAGCGTCTTGGTTTACGTAAGTAATCAAAACGATAGGATTAAAAAAGCCCTCGAAAGAGGGTTTTTTTGTGCCTGAAATTTATGAAAAATGGCTTAATTTTCCTAGAAGATTTGGCAATAAAGAGTAGAATGGTTTGGGTTAAATTCAGCAATGAATGAACCGCTATTTACGTATTTTATTATTGTCTGCAAACCAATTGAACCTGAATCCCTAAGTTAACCAGGCCTAGTCAAATCCAGCGGTGACTCAATCTGATTAATTTAGGGATTCAGGTTTCAGTCAATCTGTTGTAAATAGCTTATTGAATAAACGAAACCGATAAAAAATTAAAGGAACATCCATGGCTAAGATTACCAAGTCATTCCAGTACGGAAACCATGAAGTCACACTAGAAACTGGCGAAATCGCTCGTCAAGCAGACGGCGCCGTTATGATCGGTATGGGAAATACCCGAATTTTAGTGACCGTTGTTGCGGTTAAAACGGCAAAAGAAGGCCAAGAATTCTTTCCTTTGACAGTTAACTATCAAGAAAAAGCCTATTCGGCAGGAAAAATCCCCGGTGGTTTCTTAAAGCGTGAAGCTCGTCCTTCCGATAAGGAAACCTTGACGTCGCGTTTGATTGACCGTCCTATTCGTCCTTTGTTCCCTAAGGGTTTCAAAAATGAAGTACAAGTCATTGCTCAGGTGGTTGCTTTAGACCCTGAAGTGGGAACTGAAGTTGCAGCGATGTTAGGAACTTCTGCCGCATTGGCCGTCTCTGGTGTACCTTTCGCGGGCCCACTAGGTGCAGCGATTGTCGGTTACCGTAATGAAGAGTATTTATTAAACCCATCACCAGAAATCTTACAAATCTCTGATTTAGAATTGAGTGTTGCTGGTACTGCGGATGCCGTTCTGATGGTTGAGTCAGAAGCGGCAGAGTTGTCTGAAGAGATTATGTTGGGTGCGGTCATGTTTGGTCATGCGCAGATGCAAGTTGCGATTAGCGCGATTGCTGAATTTGCTGCCGAAGTCGGTAAGCCGCAGTGGGACTGGCAAGCACAAGCGACTAATGTTGATTTGGAATCTGCTGTTTACAATTTGGTGCGTCCTGACGTAGAAGCTGCTTATAGCATTGCTGACAAAATGGATCGTAATACGGCATTAGATTCCGCTAAAGCGAAAGCGATGGCTGAGTTGACGGACTCTGAAAGCAACGCGACCGGATTTGAAGCCAAGGATATTCATAACGCCTTCGGTAAACTTCAAAAAGAGATCGTTCGTGGCCGTGTTATTGCAGGTGAACCACGTATTGACGGTCGTGATACTAAAACAGTTCGTCAAGTCACTTGTCGTGTAGGTGTATTGCCTCAGGTTCATGGTTCTGCACTGTTCACTCGTGGTGAAACGCAAGCATTGGTTGTAACGACTTTAGGGACTGAAAGAGACGCTAAGATTGTTGACGATCTTGCTGGGTCTTATCACGATCGTTTCATGTTGCACTATAACTTCCCTCCGTTCTCGGTCGGTGAGTGTGGTCGTGTCGGTATGCCGGGTCGTCGTGAAATTGGTCATGGTATGTTGGCGCGTCGTGGTGTGGCAGCTCTATTGCCAACAGTTGAAGAGTTCCCATATACCATTCGTGTTGTTTCTGAAATTACTGAATCTAACGGTTCAAGTTCAATGGCATCGGTTTGTGGTACTTCAATGTCATTGATGCACGCTGGTGTGCCAATTGCCGCACCTATTGCGGGTATTGCCATGGGTCTGATTAAAGAGGATTCTGGTTTTGCGGTATTGTCTGATATCTTAGGGGATGAAGATTACCTTGGTGACATGGACTTTAAAGTAGCCGGTACTGAGCAAGGCGTTACTGCTTTACAGATGGATATCAAAATCACAGGTATTACTGAAGAGATTATGCATATCGCATTAGAGCAAGCTAAGGCAGGTCGTTTGACTATCTTAGAATCTATGGCGCTTGCGATTAGCTCTTCTAACACCGGTGTTGCTGAAACTGCACCACGTTTCTTTATGGTGAAAGTTAAGCCTGAGAAAGTACGTGAAATCATCGGTAAAGGCGGCGCGACCATCCGTGCGATTACCGAAGAAACTGGTTGTGTCATTGAGATTGATGACGAAGGTAACGTTAAGATCGCAGCGAAAGATGATGAATCTGCAAATGCGGCTAAAGCACGTATTGCGGAGCTTACGGTTGAGCCAGAAATTGGTAAGACCTATGATGCAGTCGTTAAGAAAATCGTTGATTTTGGTGCGTTTGTTGCCTATATGCCAGGTCGCGAAGGTCTGGTTCACGTTTCTCAGATTGCAGATGAGCGTGTAGAAAACGTTGAGGATTACCTGAAAGAAGGTCAAGAGATTCGCGTTAAGCTAACTGAAGTTGATAAGCAAGGTCGCGTGAAGTTATCATTGAAAGACGCAGATAAGTAATTTTTAACATTCATCTCTCTTCTAAACAGCCTATTTCGACGTTAAAAAATGGACGTGTATAAATTACATTCACATTTTTCGCCTTGAACCGAGCTGCTTTAGAGGCAATCTGAATCGTTAAAAATCGATGATGAGGCCATTTCAATAATGGCCTTTTTTATAGTTGAATAATCGGATTAAACCCCCATTATTTACCTACAAACTAAATATGCCACAGAGTTTTTTGCATAACAATTCAGCTCAATTGATAAGTCTTAAATTGAATTACGACGTTGAATTAATATGCAAAGCATTCTCCGCATTCTTACAAAAATTGGAATAATACATGTCTAAAACGCATTCAGCATTTGAATACATTGGTCAACACACTATCGATTCTTTGAATCTAACAGTAGAGCATTATGAGCATAAAGTGACGGGTGCGACTCACTACCACTTAGCAGCAGATGACCCGCAGAATGTCTTTTTAGTCGCCTTAAGAACTGTACCAATGGACTCAACGGGTGTGGCACATATCTTAGAACATACCACTCTGTGCGGCAGTGAGAAGTATCCAGTGCGCGACCCATTTTTTATGATGATTCGCCGTTCGCTAAATACCTTTATGAATGCGTTTACCTCCAGTGATTGGACGGCTTATCCATTTGCGACAGAGAATAGAAAGGACTTTCAAAACCTATTACAAGTCTATATGGATGCAGTGTTTTTCCCTAAACTAGACGCTTTAGATTTTGCCCAAGAAGGTCACCGTTTTGAGTTTGAAGAGATGACTAACCCAGAATCTCCTTTAACTTATAAAGGGGTGGTTTTTAATGAGATGAAGGGCGCGATGAGTTCGCCTATCTCGACTTTGTGGCAGGCTTTTTCAGCCGAGTTATATCCTACCAATACCTATCACTATAACAGCGGTGGTGAGCCGGAAGATATTCCGAATTTAACCCATCAGCAGTTAGTCGATTTTCATAAAAATCACTATCATCCATCGAATTCAGTCTTTATGACTTACGGCGATATTCCTGCACTGCAACATCAAACTCAGTTTGAAGAGTTAGCGTTGGCTGCTTTTAAAAACACGGTCAAGCAAGTGCATGTCGGTCTTGAGCAGAGAATGACTGAGCCTAAAGTAGTGAATGCGTTTTATGCGTTGGATGAAGAGGATGTTAAAAGCAAAACTCACATCGTATTAGGTTGGCTACTAGGTGAGAACAAAGATCCGATTGAGGTCTTAAAAGGTCACTTGTTGTCTGCTGTGTTACTCGATAACAGTGCCTCACCATTACGTATGGCATTAGAAGAGTGTCCATTTGCAACGGCACCTTCACCTTTGTGCGGATTCGAAGAGTCTAATAAAGAGATGGCGTTTGTAGTCGGTGTGCAAGGTTCAGAATTAGAACATGCCCAAGCCGTTGAAGATTTGATTTTGAATGAGTTACAGCGCATTGTCGAAGAGGGCGTTGAGCAGTCGCAAGTTGACGCGATGTTACATCAAGTGGAACTTTCTCAGCGTGAAGTCGGTGGTGATGGCTATCCATATGGTTTGCAGTTGATTCTGCACTCTTTGCCTGGCGCGCTACATGAAGGCGATCCGATTGCGTTATTAGATACGGATCAAGCGCTTAAGATATTAGAAAACGAAGTTAAAGATCCGCAGTTTATACCAGGCCTGGTCAAATCATTGTTATTGGATAATCCGCATCGTGTGCGCTTAACCATGCAGCCAGATACTGAGTTATCGGCTAAAAAAGACCAAGCTGAAAAAGATAAATTAGCCGCGATTCAAGCCAAATTAAGCGATGCAGAAAAGCAGGCGATTATTGATCAAGCGTTGGCGTTAGAAAAACGTCAGACTGAGGTTGATGATTTTGATATTTTGCCTGAAGTTACTAAAGACGATATTCCAGAAACCATTAAGACTTATAGTGCCGAGCATTCAATGGTCGGTGCAGTGCCTGTGACTCGTTATGAGTGCGGTAGTAATGGCATTACCTATGAGCAAGTGATTGTTGATTTGCCCGCTTTAACGGCTGCAGAAAAAGCCTTAATGCCTTTATTCAATAACTGTTTCACCGAAGTCGGTAGTGGCGGTCGTGATTATCTAGAAACACAGTCTTACCATGCTGAAATTTCAGGTGGGATTTCGGCGCGTTCATCGGTGCATTCTAAACTACAAGCGCCTAATGATTGTCACAGCCACTTTATGTTGTCGTCTAAAGCATTGAACAGCAATCAGGCCGCAATGTCTGGATTGATTGAAGAGACGCTTTATACCGCGCGTTTTGATGAAACGGCTCGTCTAAAAGATTTAGTCGGTCAAATCCGCGCTTCTGTCGATCATGGTATTACCGGAAACGGTCATGGTTTAGCGATGATGGCGGCAACGCAAAACTTTACCCCAACGGCGCAATGGAACTTCCAACGTTCTGGTTTCGCGGGCATTCAGTACATCAAACGCTTAAATGATGATTTACAGGCTTCGGATGAAGCGCTTGAAAGCTTTGCCGAGGGTTTAGCAGGGATTAAAACCAAGCTTTGCAAAGCGCCTAAACAAGCTTTGCTTATCAGTGATGAAGCCGGTCTATCTACCGCTTTAAGTGGTTTAGAAAAACAGTGGCCAGCGCTGAGTATGCCGAGCACGGAAGACACGCAGTTTTCGATTGAAGCAACGCAACAACCGATCAACCAGGCCTGGGTAACGAGCACGCAAGTTAACTTCTGTGCCATGGCTTATCCTGCCGTCATGGCTGATCACGAAGATGCGCCTAAACTAGCGGTATTGGGTGCCTGTTTGCGTAATGGTTTCTTGCACTCCATTATTCGTGAAAAGGGTGGCGCTTATGGCGGTGGTGCGAGTTATAACGCCGAAGCCAGCGCGTTTGTCTTCTACTCTTACCGTGATCCTCGTCTGTTAGAAACCTATGCCGATTTCAAACTGGCTAAAGATTGGTTAATGAGTTCTGAAGCCACTCAGGCGAAAGTCGATGAAGCGATTTTGAATGTCATCAGTGCTATGGATACGCCGGGTTCACCGTCAGGTGAAGTCAAAAAAGCTTTCTTCCAAGGTTTGTATGGCCGAACTTTAGAAGTGCGTATGGCGTATCGCCATGGTGTGATTTCAACGTCGCTGGATGATTTGCGCGTGGTGGCGGATCGTTACCTAAGTGGCGACAATGCTTCATCCGTGGTATTAACTAACACTGGTGGCGCTGAGTTATTGGCAGATACTGAGTTTGAAATTATTACGCTTTAATTTAGTGTTCGCTTAAATATGCCGCATATCATTATTGAATACAGTCAAGATAGCCTTCCATCGACCACGCTGAAAAGTTGGGTGGATGGGGCTTTTGATGCAGTTAAAGCAACGGGTTTGTTTAAGAGTGACAATATCAAGGTGCGCGCGCATCCGGTGATGGATTATCGGTTGGGTTTGCCTGATTCTGGTTTTATACACGTGATGTGCCGAATTCATGCCGGTAAGACGGACGTGCAGAAATTGTTACTTAGCCAGAGTTTATTGGTTTCGTTACAAAACGGTTTAAGCAAGGCTGTCGTGATTACGGTTGAAGTGATTGAGATGGATGAAATGAGTTATTCTAAAAGTGTTTTATCGGATTAGATGCATGGATAAGCTTAAAAAATTGATTTAGTTTTAAATCAATATAGACAAAAAGGGGGTTGCTTTTGCAATCCCCTTTTTTATTTGTAGCTAACGCTTAATGTTGGCTCTGGGTAGGGGAGAGTTTCGTGGCACAAAACAGTCATTAAAAAAAGTAGTCCCGATAGGTCTTGTTTCAAGCGCCCCATTACGAATTTTTTTTATAAGTTAATGAAACTTATGAAGATTATTAAAAAAATTGATTTTCTATTAAAGCGGCACAGGAATATAATTAATTAAGAAAGATGAATTTTGAAATGTAATTAATCTGTCTGATGACGGAGGAGGTATATTATGGCACATTCAGAACACGTTCAATATCATGCTCATGCGCACGATCATTACACCCCTAGTGGAGAGCATTTAGTTTCTCATGATGTTACTTATAGCAATATCGGTACTTGGTTGAAAAAAGGTTGGATGGATATCGCACACGCGCCAGTCTCTTTGTTTTATGGTTTGGTCATGATGCTTTTTGTACTTCTTACGGTTCTTTTCTTTAGAGAGCAACCGATTCTTGTGTTTACCATCGCAACTTCATTTGTAATGGCAACACCTTTCCTGGCGACGGGTTTGTATGACATAGCTCGACAATTAAAACAGGGTAAAAAACCTGATTTAATTGCCTCTTTGTTTGCTTGGCAACGTAATGTGACTGAGTTTGCTCTTTATGCATTGGTTGTGGGGGTTGTTATTGCTATTTGGGCACGTATTACGCCATTAATAGGCGCCATTGTTCAGTCTCAATCACTGTTGATCGTTGACCCTAGTCAGGGTGCTATGGCATTTTTAATGACAGGAGCAGGCTTTGAGTTTTTAATCGCTTTCTTCGCGATTGGAGCTTTAGTTGCAGCGTTTGTGTTTGTCATCAGTGTGGTGACTATTCCATTATTGTTTAAAGACGATAAAATTGGTGTCATTAGCAGTATGATATTGAGTTATCAAGTTGTAATGGAAAACAAAAAAGTGATGGCTTTATGGGCATTTACGGTAGGGACTATGCTTATGGTTGGTTTACTAACTATGGGGGTTGCTTTAGCGGTCATTATGCCTTTATTAGGCTTTGCAAGTTGGCATGCTTTTGAAGATTTGATAAGCTTTGAAAAGTAATGCTTTGTAAAAGATAGAATAGTACCGGAGATAAAAAAACCTCTAATATAGAGGTTTTTTTTTGTGCTTAAAATCAATGGGTTAATATTGGTTTTTAGAAAGGGTCTTTACTTAAAGGCCATGAGTTTGAGTTAGTCTATAAAAACCAAATACTGCAACTTCCACAAATCAAACAGTAGTTTGATATTACCTTCATTGTCGCCACTCATAAGCAGCTCCTCTTGCGTTAAGTAAGATTGGTTGGCGAGTTTAGCCATAAACTCATTGCTCGCCCCAAAGGACTCCCAAATCGCACCGTTGATATACAGCAGGGTGTTGCCATTGACTTCGCTATAAGCAAAACGACAAACTGGATCTTTGATTAAACCGACTTCAACTTGCATCGCGCCCATAAAATCTTCAATGTCGGGGGTTTCGTCTTCGGTCAGTGGTTCAGGCAACTGTTGCGCCGCGACTTGATCGAGTTGCGTGGCAAACCGACCAAACCAAGTTTTCATTAAGTTTTTGTCCTCTAAGACACTTTTCAGTAAAGCTTGCGCCTGTTCACTGGCGGCATCGGTAATCTCACCTGGATTCAAACCTTCCGTCCAAATCGGATCCATATACAGGTCTTTAAAACTGCCCATCTCCGATAAGTGATCGCCAAAGCTATCCCAAAGTTCTTGCCCGCGATAAGTACGGTAGCCAATCGAGTAGGTCATGCACTCATCGTCTAACGCCACACCGTGATGTCCCCATTTAGGCGGAATATACAGAATGTCACCTTTTTCAAAGACAAAGTCGTCTTCAATTTTAAAGGTTTCCATCAAGCGTAAATCAACCCCTTGAATATAGTTATCTTCAGTGCAGTCCTGCGAGGTGAGCGTCCATTGACGTTTACCCGCCGCTTGCAGTAGAAACACATCGTAATGATCGAAATGCGGGCCGACATTACCGCCTTTGGTGGCGTAACTGATCATAATGTCGTCAATACGCCAGCGTGGTAAGAAATCAAAGTCATTTAAAACATCGGTGACTTCTGGCACCAAGCGATCCATGCCTTGAATCAATAGTGTCCAGTTGCTGTCAGGCAGACCTTGATAAGTCTCTTCGGTAAACGGGCCTTTTAAAAGCTGATAATCCTTGTCGCCATTCTGAATAACAATGCGGCTTTCAACTTCTTCCTCTAAAGACAAACCACCCAGTTCCTCAGCAGAAACAGGCGACTCAAAATCAGGCAGGGCATTGCGAATCACTAATGGCTTCTTCTGCCAGTACTCATTTAAAAAGGTTTGTAAATTGACATCTTGAAACTGAATCATAGTATTTGCTAATTTTGGGTTCTATAAATAAAGACAATATTATAGGCGGAAATGAGAATAGGTGGAAATGATATCAATACTAATAAATATATGCTTATTTACGCAGGAAAGACTATCATCGTAAGAAAGTCGCTCTTTTAAGACCTTGAATCCAAAGGAAATAAAAATGAAGATTAATAACATTTATCGTAAACGTATGTATTTATGGTTTCTGGTTTTAGGGTTTGCGTTAATAGTTTCTTTGGGTATTTGGTTGTTATTTGAATATAAGCAATCCACTGAAAAAACACAAAATTCTTGGTATAAAGCTTCGGCTGATTTACAAGAACTCACCTTGATTACAGGTATATTTGAGACTCAAAACTTATTGCAACACCACCTGCAAGCCACAATGGAAATGGAATTTGGGCCGGAATTAAATGCAGTGTTTAGAGAAATAGCAAAGCTACGTGAAAAGATTGTTTCAGCTCGAAATGAATTATATCAATTGCCTTTAAGTGACGAAAAAAAAGCAATTTTGGATAGCCAAAATGAAGTGTTCGTATCTGGATTTGAAGCACAAATGTATTATGAAAATATGTTACTTGAGCTTGAGGATAGAGAAGAGGCACTGAAAATCATAAGAAATGGAGTGGCTATTATGAATCAACGGCACTCTCAGAATCTTTTCGGACAATTCTATTACAAAACGCACGATAACTTACTGCTCGATATCGAAAAATATACAGATTTTTCAATCGAAGAAGCAAAACAAATTCAATTTAAGCTTGGAATGAATGTACTGCTTATTCTCTTAATTTCAATTATTGTCATATTAGGCCTGTATAGAAGAGATAAGAAGATTGAGTTGCAAACAGAGGAGCTTACAAGAAATAACGACACACTAGAAAAAACAGTTGTTGAGCGTACAGAGCATTTGGAGGAGGCAAAAAAATCAGCACAAGACGCCAGTCTTGCCAAATCAGAGTTTTTAGCGATTATGAGTCATGAGATTCGTACACCTCTAAATGGCATGATAGGTTCATTGAATTTAATTAACCTAGATGCCTTAAGTGAAGATGAGAAGTATTATTTAAAAACGGCGCAAACCTCTTCTGATCTTTTATTAGCCGTTATTAATGATATTTTGGATTTTTCCAAAATTGAATCCGGTAAATTCTCTTTAGTTTTGCGGAGTATTGACCTGCAACAAGAATTACGTTCAATTGAGGAACTTTACAAGCCTCTAGTGGAAGAGAAGGGGCTCAAATTTCAGATGGATTTATCTGGATTAACCGACCATTGGCTATTAGCAGATTCACTACGGATATCTCAAATTCTGAATAATTTTATGAATAATGCGTTGAAATTTACTGATATAGGTTCAATTAAACTGAGCGTATTCACAATGGAAGATTCAAGAATAAGTTTTTCAGTGCAAGATTCCGGCATCGGTATTCCTTCAGAAAAAATTCATTTATTGTTTCATGAGTTTTCACAAATTCATCAGGGGTCAGACAGGGCTTATGAAGGGACAGGTTTAGGGCTGATTATTTGCAAAAGATTGGCGCAGTTAATGGATGGTGACGTGTTCGTTGAAAGTGATGAAAATATAGGCTCCAAGTTCAGTGCCGTATTAAAGCTTGAATCAATTTCAGAAAAACAATATCTGGACGAACATAAGAAAAATAAAGATTTTGTACCTGTTAAAGAAGTCGATAAGAATGTGTCTGTACTTTTGGTGGAAGATAATTCCATTAATCAAATGGTGATCAGTCGATTTTTAGAGTTATCAGGATATCAAGTAACGATTGCTGGAAATGGTGCAGAAGCCTTGTATCTACTTGAAGATTCGACTTTTAGTGTGATTTTTATGGATTGTCAAATGCCTGTCATGGACGGCTTTGAAGCGACCAGGTTAATTCGTAAAAAAGGGGATAAGACGCCCATTATTGCTTTGACAGCCAATGTTCAAGATTCGGATCGGGAGAAATGCTCCGCCGCAGGTATGAATGACTTTTTGATGAAGCCTTTTCAGCCCAAAGTGTTTAAGGAAACATTACAAAAATATCTTTAATCGGTCATGTTGTTTTTCAAATAATCGCGTTACAAAAAAGCCACTGTTATCAAACGTGATAACAGTGGCTTTTTGTTTATACGAATTGCTATTTGTTGATTAGCGACCTTTTAGCATGGTGATGGCTAGTTCGATGTTTTTGGCTTGAGAAGCCGCATTACCGATATAAGAACCCGGTGTCATATCACGCAACTCTTGCTTTGCTTCTTCTGGAAGACCTTCTAAGCTATCCACGAAGTTCTGCATAATCTCTTTATTAACTCGCTGACCACGTGTTAAATCTTTTAGTTTTTCATACGGCTTATCAAATCCGTAACGACGCATCACAGTTTGAATCGCTTCAGCCAATACTTCCCAGTTACTGTCTAAGTCATCTGCCATCGCTTGCGCGTTAACTTCTAACTTGCTCAAACCTTTCATGGTCGACTGTAAAGAGATAATCGTATGTGCAACCCCAACCCCTAGGTTACGTAACACGGTTGAATCCGTTAAATCACGCTGCCAACGAGAGATCGGCAATTTCATCGCAAGGTGTTCGAAGATGGCGTTCGCCATACCCAAGTTACCTTCAGAGTTTTCGAAATCAATCGGGTTAACCTTATGAGGCATCGCCGAAGAACCGATTTCACCGGCAATGGTTTTTTGCTTGAAGAATCCAACCGAGATATAGCTCCAAACATCACGGTCAAAATCGATGACGATGGTGTTGAAACGTGACATAGCGTGGAAGTACTCAGCGATGTAATCATGTGGTTCAATCTGAGTGGTATATGGGTTCCAAAGCAGGCCTAAGCTCTGAACAAACGTTTCTGATAGCTCATACCAGTTAACATCCGGGTAAGAAGCCAGGTGAGCGTTATAGTTACCGGTCGCGCCGTTGATTTTACCCATAATCTGCACATTCATTAACTGCTTAGCTTGACGCTGTAAACGGTAAGCGACGTTCGCCCACTCTTTACCCGCAGTCGTTGGAGAAGCTGGCTGGCCGTGAGTACGTGCCATCATAGAGATGTCTGCCATCTCAACACTCATCTCGACCACACGGTCGATCAATTTATCCATCTCAGGAATAATGACAAACTCACGTGCATCTTTAAGCATTAACGCATAAGCCAAGTTATTGATGTCTTCAGAAGTACAGGCAAAGTGAACAAATTCAGCAATCGCAAGCAACTCTGCGTTACCCGAAAAATGCTCTTTAATCAGGTATTCAACCGCTTTCACATCGTGGTTAGTGGTGCGCTCAATCTCTTTAACGCGCTGCGCCATTTCTAACGTGAACTCATCCACCAACTTAAATAAATGCTGTTCTGCTTCAGAACTTAACTTAGGAATTTCTGGAAAACCAGGGTGGTTCGCCAACATACGCAACCAAAAAACTTCTACCTTAACGCGGTTTTTAATCAAACCGAATTCACTGAAAATGGCTTTAAGATTGTCCAAGCGTGGGCCATATCGACCATCAACAGGAGAGATTGCGGTTAATTCTGAAAGTTGCATAGGTGAAGTTCCTTTAGTAGAAAAGTGCAGTAAATTTAATGGCGCTTATTATAACGTAAAAGACCCTATTCTTTAGATGTTTGATATTAAAGAAATTGATTTCAGTTATTTTGAATCGATTAAAGAAGTAAATAAGTGAACAGGCCTGGTAAATTTATGATTCCTCATAAAATATTCTGAATTGTATGCTATATCTTTTATGGGTATTATTACTGAGTGTGTTATAAGAGACTAAATAAAACATTAGAATCACGGACTCAAAATTACCGTAATCGTTCTGCAGGGTTTGTCTACAAATCGCTCACAGAAAAGGGCTTTGACTCCCTTGTTTTCCAGAATTAGGCCTGTAATAAAAATAAATAGGCATAAGCTCCTTATACGAAATGTTAGGCACTCCAATAAACTATTTTTTCGGAGTAAATTATGTAATGAATGAAGGCAGGTGATGATTTTAAAAGAATGGAAAAGGAGAATCACATGTATCTAATCACCAATCGCGTACTGACAAAAGCAAAAAATTTGAAAGCATTTGGGAAAACACCAAACCCAAAGGGACCTAATGAGCTACTCATGGTCAATGTGGAGAAGTCTGGAAGTCGCTGGAAGGTAGAGCCGATAATTGACCTGCTTCCTATCGACACAGTAAAGGCATTGAAGTCGAAGTATTCGCTCGACATCGATTCAGGAATCCCCTGGCATGGAAGTTTGAAAATTGCCTGTGAGCTTTTTGAGCAAGCGCGGGTTGAAAAAAAATCGATACTGTTTTTTGTGCATGGTTATAACAATGACGTCGCTGACGTATTGAAGGCTGCTCATGAGATTGAATCCCTTTATAATGTGATTGTTGTTCCCTTTACCTGGCCTGCCAATGGTGGTGGAGCTATTTCAGGGACTGCATCATATCTGAGTGATAAATCAGATGCTCGGGCCTCTGCTGGAGCACTGAACCGCGCAATAGGAAAAATTCAACAGTTTCACCTTATGCTTACTCGTGCCCAGAAACATCAGTACCAGATGGAGGCTAATAAGAAACACCCTGACAACCATTTTGCGGCAGCCGCTCTCTTTACAAAAATGATGGATAAGAATTGTTCTGTGAAAATCAGTTTACTCTGTCACAGTATGGGGAACTATGTATTCAAGTACACGCTATCAACAAGTGAGAACGCTACGTCTAAGTTAGTGTTCGATAACATTTGTCTTGTTGCGGCCGATACAAATAACGAAAGCCACGCTTGCTGGGTCGGAAAGCTGGATGTCCGTAAAAGAATTTACGTTGTTATTAACGAAAACGATTCTGCCCTCAAAGCATCCAGGATCAAACCAGGGGAAGAACAAAAGGCTCGGTTAGGCCATTACATAAAGCAATTAAATAGTCCGAACGCCCACTATGTCGATGTTACAGGTTCTGAGAGTGTCGGTACTGAACATACTTACTTTAAGGGCAACTCTGTGCTAAAAAATACAAAATTAAGAACGCTCTTTAGCGGTATGTTTAGTGGAATCTCTGTGGAACAGACGCTCGATTACCATGCAGACAACAATACATATAAACTATAGCTCTCCTTCAACCATTTTTAAAACGGGGCCCAAGGAGGTAAGTTTTTAACCTTGAGAATTAAACATTATAATTAGGTAAAGCCATGAATATTGATTTTGGGAAAATCGTAACAAATGCATTGTCAGCTCTAGTTGCCACAGTATTTGTAGGTGCAGCCGCTATAGTTTGGACTGAAGCCAATTCGATTGATAAGAAAATTAGTAAGGCCAGCAGTGAAATTGAGACTCAGCAAGCTAAATTAGAAGCAACACAAACAACAGTTGTAGAAGAAATTGTTGGTTTAAAACAAAGGTTCGAAATACTTGAAAGCCAGGCAAAAAGTCTGAATAAGGTCCTTTCTGAAAATGATAAAATTAAAGACAAAATAGTATATTTGACAGATAAACCTTTTGTGCTCGAAGAGTTCAAAGCCCAAATCTCGCCTGAGCAATTCAAAGATGAAGAAAAAGCTCGGATCAATAAAGAGATTTTTTCAGTAGAACAAAGGTTACTTCCAAATAGAATGTAAGGACGAGGAGACTTCCTTAAGTGAGCAAATAACTTGGGAGAATAAATGAACCTTTTTTGTTCTTAGCCAACAATGACCACGACGGCAAAAATCGCCGAACTATCGCATTCAGTGGAACAAAAGAGTTTCCGTCGATTAAGGTAACAATCTTCCGTGCATACGGTGCTATTAATTCTTTATGGAGGTACTCTTTTGTCCACTGATGCAGGCCGTTAGGCACTATAGGAATTTGTAGATATAAATAAGCATGAAAGAAAAGGAGTCAAAGCCCTTTTCTGTGGATAAGAATTGGGTTTAGAACAAAATTAACTCCTAGAGTCCTGATTCTCCTTAAAAACCTTTCATTTTGTACTCAAAAACCACTCCAAAATAAAATGACCAGGCCTGGTCAGTTTAGAAAGCACTCATTTTGTAAGTTACGTACTTATCTGTATAATTAATATCCAATTAGCGACAATAAAACATTGAATTTTGGTCGCAAAATTACCGCAAGCGTTCTTGTAAGGTTTGTCTAACAAATCACTCAAGCCGTCTGCGCTAAAGCGCAGCTGATTAGCTCGAATGTTAGTCCCTGTTTCAGGATGCCTTAACACGTAAGGAAAAAACGACAATGTATCAAGACTATCCGTGCTGTGGCATTTTCAACTCCGTGGTTACTGCTAGGCTGGCTAACCAATGAAAAACATAATTTAAGGAGGCCGAGTGAGAAGTCCTGTGGCGCGAGTTGTACTATTTCTCATATTGCCTCTCATATTGGCAACAGCAGGCTGCTCTGATGCTATCGACACGCCTGCCACTTTGGCGACGGCCATGCAGGAGCCAGGAGAAATGCGAGTAAAATTACCGAAGGCGAAATACGATAGTGAGGTCTCTTTGGAGGAAAGTCTTGTCAAGAGGCGGTCAGTCAGGGATTACACTAATGAGCCACTCACGCTGGAGGATGTCTCACAGCTACTATGGGCGGCCCAGGGAACCACATCGAACAAGGGTGGTCGTACAGCGCCATCCGCTGGTGCCCTTTACCCCCTTGAGGTCTATGTGGTTGTCGGCAATGTCCATAATCTAACCTCTGGAGTCTATCGCTACTATCCAAAATCACATGAAATAGTCATGATTGTGGAAGGCGATATCCGATCAAGTCTGGGCAGTGCTGCGCTGGGGCAGGCATCGGTCAAAGATGCCGCCATCGACCTAGTCTTTACCGCTGTGTACCAACGAACAACGCGCAAATATCGTGACAGGGGCATCCAATATGTCCACATGGAAATCGGCCATGCGGCTCAGAATGTTTGCCTTCAGGCAGCTGCTATGAATCTGGGAGTGGTCACTGTCGGTGCATTTTACGATGAGAAAGTCACAAGGCTTCTGAACTTGCCGAAAGATGAGACTCCTTTATATATCATTCCTGTAGGGAAGCGCTAATCAGCTTGTGGAGCTCAAATTCTCAATCGCCACTTATTAGAAAATTGGCAGAAACACCAAAACGGCATCAAGAAAAGGGGTCAAAGCCCTTTTCTGTGGATAAGAATTAAGTTTAGAACAAAACTAACTCCTAGAGTCCTGATTCTCCTTAAAAACCTTTTATTTTGAACTCAAAAATCACTCCAAAATAAACTGACCAGGCCTGGTCAGTTTATGGATCCTCATAAAATATTCTGAATTGTAAGCCACAGCTGTTTTAAGTAAAGTTACTAATCTATTCACAGGTAACTAAACAAAACATTAGAATCACTGGCTCAAAATTACCGTAATCGTTCTGCAGGGTTTGTCTAACAAACCACTCAAGCCGTCTGCGCTAAAGCGCAGCCACTTAGTTCGGGCGTTAGGCAGTCGAAGAAACCATAGTCGTTAAGTAAGGAGATAAAAATGAGAAGTGTAAAACTAATTGTCATTATGTTCATGGTCTTGCTGGCAGGATGTGCTCAAGTGCCAAAAGAGGCCGTTGAGCTATCCGCTACAGTGGGAAGAGATTTATCTGAGATGAGGAAATCTCATGTTGCATTAGTAGACTTGTATTACTCAGAACTGCTAAATGACATTAATAGTTTTATTGATAATGTTTATCTTCCATATCAAATCCAGCGCACACTTGCGGATGATGTTTGGAAGCATGAAATGCTCTCAGCGATTGAGTCTGCGAGCCAACCTGATCCTACAGGAAGCAAGCAAAAGGAATCGTTTGAGAAAATAGAAGCTTTTTTACTAATCATTCAGGAAGAAGTAGATGCCTACAGAAAAATAAAACTGAAGCCTGTTCAAAATCAATATGCAAGTGTGTTGTCAAGTATAAACAGTTCGTATGATCAAATTCATTATGCTAACTCTATTGTTACAGGGCATTTGGCGTCTGTAGTAAAAGTCCACGATACACAGAATGAAATTTTGGAAAAACTTGATCTTAAGGATTTAAGGGTTAATGTCGGAAAAGAGAGTGCTGGCGTATCAGACAAAATTGGTGAGTTGGTACAGAAAGCTAAAGATAGGGAGGAAGATCTTAATTCAATCGTGTCTGAATTTGAAGATTTGATTAAGCCAGTAAAGTAGATCTAATTGAACCTTAAACACAGGGGAATGTAATGGATATTGAAGAGTTTAAACGTAAGTTAAGAGAAAAAATGGCTGAAAATCGTCAAGCATTCGAAGGTGAATATAAAGATCAATTAAATGATTTAATGGGTCTATCTAAATCAGAAATTGATGCTATAACGCCTGATAATACTGATATGGAGATTTATGATCAGCTTATTACTATTGTAAAGGAGGCATCAAGGATCAATTTATCACAAGCCCAGTTAAAACAAAGAATAGAAGAGTTAGGTACAGTGGCATTAAAAATCGCAAAAAAAGTGCCATCACTTGCAGCGCTGATATAACAGCAAAATTGCCTAACAAGCCAAATACTCATGGACAGCAAAAAGCGTCGCTGTGCTATTATTTTTGCTTCCGGTGATTTGGGACGTTAGAGAAACTCATTCCTTTTCTAGAGTAAAAATAGAATCAAAATAAAACCTCAAAATTCCATATCCAAATCCTAAGAAACTTCAATTGCATTCTATAGTTACTTGGAAAAGGGCTTTGCCCCCTTATTCTTTTTTCTTTTCAAAAATTTATCTCTTCCAAAAAACTGATTATGCTATTGTAAGTAAAAATCCCACTATAATTTGAGAGGTTTAGATGTCACATATACTCGCAACTTCAGACAGCGAACTTGATATTATCAATCAACTGCTGGACAAATCATTACCGTCTTACCGAGAAGCTTACAGTGACCGTACCGCTTGGTTGATGGCTTGTTGCTCTGAACTGGCTTATATCAAATACAATCCTTTATTACCCAAAGCGCTGCAAAAAGACTATTTTTTGAAAAGCATTGAAAAACTGGTTGGCAGCAGCAAAAAGGCCGCCTTAACCAAGCTGATTGATCTGGTTGCCTATGATCACGAAAAAGAAAAACAAAACCTAATTAATGAACTACAACTGCTTAGAATGGGCTTGTTGGAAACTTATGATGTCAACGGTACACAAGCAATCTTAATAAATTATGCTGATTATGTAGTCTTGGCATTCCGAGGTACTGAACCTACTAGCATTAAAGACATTCGTTCTGATGCAAAAGGCGTTACGGTTCCATGCGAATCCGGCGGTAAGGTTCACTCCGGTTTTAAGGAGGCTTATGAATTGGTCTCTCTGGATATTCAAACCCGCTTAAAGCAAGACGATTGCAAAAATAAGCCTTTATTTGTTACCGGTCACAGCTTAGGTGGTGCCTTAGCTACCGTTGCTGCAAAACGTCTAACTCATGAAGCAGGTATAGCTGCCTGCTATACCTTTGGTTGCCCTCGAGTAGGAGATGAAGTGTGGGTAAGTGGTCTAAAGACGCCGGTTTATCGTGTTGTAAATGCGGCCGACTCCGTTACCATGTTACCGCCTGGTGATGGAACCATCACCGTCTTAGGTTGGCTGCTACAGTTCATTCCGCAGGTAGGTACCTCCATAAGAGAAGCTCTATTATCAAAGTTCGCTGGTTATCTGCATGGCGGCAATATGCGTTATCTGGAAAATGTGCCTGCTGGTCAATTTGAGAAAGTAAAACTGCTTTACTCTGTCTCGCTTTTTTACAGAATTAAAGGCCTGCTCCACAGCCAATTGTCATGGAAACACCTGTTGTCAGATCACTCCATGATTGTCTATCGCAAAAAACTGGCGGTCATTGCAAAAAAACGTAATCTTGATTCATAGTAGATTGCTTAGTAAAAGGAATTTTACCCCCTTACTCAGTAGATGGAAGTCGTTAGGCCAGGAGCATAAATCTGATACGCAACCGTGTGTTTACAGTTATCATAAAAATTGGGGGGTGAGAGTAAGGTTTATTTAATTTTATGACGACCAGCCGACTTAATGCGTAATCTACGTCCAGTTTACGCTTCGCTTTTCTGTTTAAACTTATCACCCGCGATCGCCATACCTGACCATAATAATGACCTGAATATTAATCAGTATAATTTTGAGAAAAGGGGACGCTACCCTTTAATTTCATCATTCTTTATGTCTCTCCAAATATCCTTAATTCAAAACAACCAGGTCTGGTTCTTCCCACGCTCCTGCGTGGGAATAAGATAACGAGATAAACTACCAAGCCAATCGTTAATTTGATATATTGAGTGAACTTAAGAGTAGCGGGTAAAATACTTAATGACGGGTTGTTTTTAACTACATAAAAAGTTAAAAGGCTAGCACCCCATTTTGCCAACTTACTTAGGTCTTAGCTGTAATACTAAAAAACATTTAATCTCTTTCAACGATAGGAGTTCAACATGGCAATGGGTTCAGCAACGACAATGAGAATTATGGGGCTTGTCCTATTAGTGTTAGGAATTGGTCTTGCAATATGGGGGTATCAATTATCTGATTCTATTGGATCACAAATAACAGAAGCTGTTACAGGTGCAGATACAGATAAGGTAATGACTTACTACATTACTGGCGCGATCAGTTTTGTGGTGGGCCTCTACCTTTTCACTAAAAAATAACACTGGAGGATATATGGATATCATTAGCTTAATTATATTTGTAGCTGTTGGCGCGCTGGCTGGGTGGCTTGCTGGCAACATCATGAAGGGAAGAGGATTTGGTGCTATAGGCAATATTGTTGTCGGAATTCTGGGTGCTGTAGTGGGTGGTTATGTATTCGGTTTGCTCGGCATAACAACAGGCGGCTTGTTAGGCGCTATCGTTATGGCCACGATTGGCGCTGTTATTTTGTTATTTATAATCAGTATCGTTAAGAAAGCCTAACCCAATAGCAGCTAACCAGAAAATCAACCTTGATAACTATTTCAGTGGGAAATTTACTCACTGAAATATTTGTTAGGTTAATAGGTTATTAGGCGGCGCAAAGGAAATTGAGATGGCCTCTATCGTTTCGCCGGACCGAATCAGGGTTCTCATCAATCGGTTTCGCGATCGACTTTGGGTGAAGCCCTTGGCCGTTTGCTTGCTATCGATTGCGATGGTGTTCGCCGCAAAACTTGCTGACGGCACTACTTTAGCGCAGGTGGTGCCTGTGATTGCAGCGGATTCTATCGAGACGCTGCTGTCCATCATGGCCACCAGTATGCTGGTAATCGCTACCTTTTCGGTGGGATCAATGGTGTCGGCCTATGCCTCGGCAAGCAGCACGGCAACTCCGCGGTCATTCACTTTGGTCGTCGCTGACGACGCATCCCAGAACGCCCTTTCGACCTTTGTGGGTGCATTCATTTTCAGCATCGTGGCTCTTAACGCGGTCAAGAACGAATACTTCCAGACGGCAGGTCTCTTCATTCTCTTCGTTTTAACGACGATCGTATTTGGTATGGTCATCATTACGTTTGTCCGCTGGGTTGACAGCATCGCCCGCCTAGGACGCCTGGGATCGACGATTGGCAAGGTTGAAAAGGCGACTGCCGAAGCTCTGAGGCGGCGGCGAGATGCGCCAACCCTTCATTGCGCACCAGCGCGGTCTCAAGCGTGCGGACAAGCAGTGTTCGCGGCGAGCGTGGGTTATGTACAAAACATCGACATCGTCGCGCTCCAAAAGTGGGCAGAGGAAAATCAGGTGCGGGTCGTGGTAGCGGCTCTGCCAGGCACCTTCACCGCTCCTGGAAGGGCATTGGCGTACGTCAGAGACCTTCCAAGTGATCGATCTAGGATTGACTGCAAGGATGTAGTCGAGTCGTTCCAGATCGGAAGTGTTCGTCTTTTCGATGACGATCCACGATTTGGTTTGGTGGTGCTGTCGGAGATTGCCGGTCGCGCCTTGTCTCCCGCCGTCAATGATCCTGGTACGGCTCTTTGCTCTATGGAGTGAGCCCGAGACGCCTGGAGATGAACATGTGCCGAAGTATGACCGAGTAGAAGTGCCCGAAGTCTCGGTGCGGGACATGTTCGATGACGCTTTCACGGCAATTGCCCGTGACGGCGCTGGTGTGGTCGAGGTGTCAGTGTGGCTACAAAAAGCGCTGCACTCTCTCGCGTCGATCGGTGATGCGGAAATGCGAGAGGCCGCCGAGTACCATGGCCAGCTAGCGCTGAAGCGTGCGCAAATTGCGCTGGATATGGTGGAAGACTTGACGGCCGTTCGGGACGCTGCCAAGTTCGCGGAGTCAGCTGCTTCGTCAGAAGCTCAGCGAGCTACATCATTGGATAGGGACTGAGAATGCTTAATTCTCTCACGTGTTGCGTAGCTTCAAGTTTGAAATGCAATAAAGCTCAGATTCCGTCATGGCATTCCTCTGGCATCCAGTAGAAAAGTCGTTTTAGTGGTCTTGAATTGAGCTTCCCTGAGTATTTTTTTGTCCCCCATTTTTCTTCCAAGTCTCGGTGATGACAGTTGATTTTCACATGTTGTGAGAAGACGTTGGCTTGTAAGTGATTTTCTGGGTGAGGGGTTAGCCGATAATCAGTAGCGCCAGGTAAGGTGTGATATTGAAGACGAGAAAGAAAATTTTAAACAATCCAAGGAATGCGTAAATAACGAGATCGAAGGTTTCTCTGGGAAGCGGAAACAAGATGCTTTGGGTTCGATAGACCAAATTTGGAGCAAATGCCGAAAGCACTGTCCACAGTATTAAGATGCCACCATTAATAATGCTGCTCCACATAAAGAAGGCGGTCAGCGTTTGGATATCCATAATGTTTCACCTTTAATGTTTCTAACATTATTATGATTATTGTCTCAAAATAAATGGGCGGTGCATCTTATGCACCGCCCAAATTTATGCCTTATTAGGGGAAAGTCGGTTTAGCGGCCACCACCTCCACCACC
>CBFDDF010000011.1:0-99450 GCA_965603495.1 uncultured Thiomicrorhabdus sp.
ACGCACGACCAATTGGTTAAAAGCCAACTGCTCTACCGGCTGAGCTAACGGCCCTGATAGGGGGTATTCTTATTGTGATTCCATTAAACTAAATGGTGGGCCGTGTGCGATTCGAACGCACGACCAATTGGTTAAAAGCCAACTGCTCTACCGGCTGAGCTAACGGCCCTCACTAGAATGCGCGTATTATACAAGCCTGAGCGAACTCTGCAAGCCTTTTTGGAAATTAATGTCAGCTATTTTAAATCTGACACTGATTGACTTCCCCTCGAGAATCTCTGTAAATAGAAAACTTTCTTTAATCCCAATACGTTAGAAAGGAGACCGACTTTAAAAGCTGGAAATTCTGCAAAAAATAAAAATTTATTTACATCGTTTCATAAGGCTTAAAGAGTTATTTCTGAGCACTTAACGGCTGTTTATTGCGACATAAAACGCTAAGCTTGATAACGTGTAGGATCAACAACACCCGCCTCTATAAACCCTTGCTTACGTAAACGGCAGGAATCACAGACACCACAAGCTTCGCCTAACTCATTTGCCTGGTAACAAGAGACTGTCAGACTATAATCAACACCTAGTGCCAGACCTGCTTGAATAATCTGTGCTTTTGTTAAATCAATCAATGGCGTTTGAATTTTTAAGACATGGCCTTCAACCCCTGCTCTGGTGGCTAAGTTTGCCATGACCTCATAAGCTTGGATATATTCAGGTCGACAATCGGGATACCCAGAATAATCTACGGCATTCACACCGATAAAAATATCATTCGCATCTACAACCTCAGCTAAGGCTAATGCAAACGAAAGAAATACCGTATTTCTCGCTGGAACATAGGTAACGGGTATATCAGATTTATCGACACCACCAATCGGCACATCAATACTATTATCTGTCAAAGCTGAGCCACCAATCTGACTCATATCGACGCTCATTACACGATGCGATAAAGCTCCCATTTGTTTAGATATTTTTTCGGCCGCATCGAGTTCTGAGCGTGTTCTCTGACCATAATCAAAACTAATCGTATGGCACGCAAATCCCTGCGATATCGCCATAGCAAGCGTTGTAACGGAGTCAAGACCACCCGAGAGTAAAATAACCGCTGGTGCGGCTGTATTAGCTTCTTTTTGTAGAGGCATTATTTATAAACCACTCAATCTTTTAGAGGCAGTTTTCGCTGCGCGACTATGTGGACGACCATTGATAACACTTTGATACATTTTTTGAGCTTCTTCAACTCTATTTAGATTGGCTAAGCTATCCGCCGCTCTAAGTCGAGCATCCGCTTCTTTCGAAGAGTCTGTATAACGTTCAATCACAATCATAAAAGAGTCTAAAGCTGCTTGATTCTGCTTTCTAATCAACTGACCTTCACCAGCCCAATAAGCCGCGTTACTGGCTAATTCGCTATTAGGGAATGTCTCTAAAAATTCCTGAAAGGCTTTAATGGCCGTATCATATTGCGAGGTCTTCATTAGTGAAAATGCCTTTTGATACTTGGCTTTCTCAAGTTCTGTTGCCGGAGTCGTTTTGATGGGCGCTAGCGCAACCACTTTACTTTCTACTGGCGATTTAGGGGCTTTCAATTCAGCTTTAGCAATCGCAGAGTTTTCTACAACAGCAACATCAGAGACGCTTGCTGGCATGATTTGATTGGCAACAACCTTTTCAGCAAGATTTTTCTGCGGTTTAGTAACTGCTGGGGGTTGTTCGGCTACGGCTTCGACGACCGATTGCGTTATGGATGGTGTCTCTACCGTCGCTGGCAATACTAAAGTTGGAGCGATTTCAGCCTGTTTGAGGGGTTCACGCTCTCCATTGCCCGAACCAGACTCCAAAACACTTAAGCGATCATCCGTCTCTTTATAACGCTTATCGGCTTTATAATTGGCGTTACGTATATCGCGCTTTAAACGATCAATATCATCATGCAATTCTTGTATTTCTCGCTGTTGTTCACCTAAACGACGACTTAACTGAAGTAACACAGGGTTTTCAGTCATTCGCTCTAAACGCTGTAATCGCTGCTCAACGGATGTCTCTGCGGAATTAGCCGATGTAATGGGCATCCAAAGTATCGCAGCAACGAACCCCGATAGGCTTAAGGAGAAGATTTTTTTCATGTGAGTTAACCTTTAACAGAACTTTTAAAGAGATTGTGTTGATACATTTTGAACTAAAAATCACCTATTTGAATAATAGGTGATTTAAGATGTGGGGGTTGAGATTAACGAATGATTAATTCGACACGACGATTCTTCTGCCATGAATTTTCATTACTACCAGATTCTGCTGGCTGCTCTTCACCGAAGCTAATAACATCCATACGTGATTCCGAAATGCCAAACAGCATCATTGCTTGACCAACCGTTTTCGCACGTTTCTCACCTAATGCTAAGTTGTATTCAGGTGTGCCACGCTCATCAGTATGCCCTTTAAGTACAACCTTTTGCTGTGGATTCGCCATCATTTCTTGTGCATAAAACTTGACGATTTCAGTGGTTTTATCATCCAATTCATATTGGTTATAACCAAAATAAATAACTGGCTCATGAAGCTCTGAGACATCGACCATTTTCATCTCCTCCGGAGACAAACCCATAGAACTGCCTTCGCTAGCAAGACCACCGTTGGCGGATAAAACTTCAACATTAATGGCATCGCCATTCACACCAGGCGCCGTATCAGAAGTGACTTCAGAATCTGAAACATCACCACTCTGTCTTTCTGGCGTTCCACTACAAGCGGTTAAGGTGGTCACTAATGCGAGCGTAAATAAACTTTTTAACTGATTCATAATTAATACCCTTTTTAATATTTTGTTTTAATGACTTAAATATGGACCCCAGGCAGGCTCTCTGACCTCGCCATCTTTAACTTTTAAAGTTTGCGAGGTTTTACCATCAATTGCGACCACTGCCAACACACCTTTTCCATTGCGATTCATCGCATAGAGAATCATTTCCCCATTTGGCGAAAATGTAGGTGATTCGTCTAAAAAAGTATCTGTTAAGACTCTAAACTCACTGGTATATAAATCCAACAAACCAATATGAAAACCATTTTTGCCATGTACAACTGAAAGATAACGCCCATCCGGAGAAATCTCTGGATTTGCATTATAGTTTCCATCATAAGTTATGCGGTTAATCTCACCAGTGTCGAGAAACACCTGAAATACTTGTGGTTTACCGCGGCGGTCAGAGTTAAAAAACAATGATCGACCATTCGCAGCCCAAGCCGCTTCAGTTTCAATCGAAAATTTTCTTGTTAACCGCTGTAACTTTCCGGTTTTAACCTCCATGATATAAATATCCGCACTACCATCCTTGGATAGAGTCATTGCCAACTTAGTGCCATCTGGCGACCAAGCTGGCGCACCATTAATACCTTTAAACTTAGCAATATTCTGACGATATTTACCATCCAAACTTTGGACAATAATTTGTGAGCGGCCATTCTCAAAAGAGACATATGCTAGTTTTTTACCATCAGGAGCCCAGCTTGGTGACATAATCGGCTGATAAGACTTTAAAATTGGCTGCGGATTAAAACCATCAGAATCTGCTACCTCAAGTGTATAGTGACGTTTACCATTAATTTTACGCAACGTGACATAAGCAATCTGAGTATTAAATGCGCCTCTAACCCCTGTCAATTCCTGATAAATAAGGTCACTTATTTGGTGTGCTATCTGACGTAAATTCGATTTTGGAATGTGATTCCAACGCTTACCAATAATCTGTGTTTTACGCAGTACATCCATAAAACGCATCTCAATTTGATAAAAACCATCGCCCTCATCAATGACTTTTCCCATCAGCATATTGTCAACATCCAAACTACGCCATTGTGAAAAATCAATCGCTTCAATTTCGGTTGGTTTTGCAGGTAATTCAGCATGAGACAAGGGATTAAAATGTCCACTGCGGCGTAAATTTGCAGAAATAACTTGCGCTAAATCGACAGGCGATTGCATTGCTAAACTTGCTTTTGGAAGCCCTGCACTCATTGGTGTTTGGCGTTCATAACCAAAGGGAACAATCGCTATAGGAATGGCATTATCATAACCTTCGCTGATTTCAATCGTCAACTCAGCCATCGCCGAACTTGAAAACAATGACACTGAGAACAGTGTGGTCGATAACAATACGATGGACTTCAGTTTCGATACGCCTTTAGTGAGCGTGATAAGCTTAAAATTTAAAATAGTCATCTTCATCCGGTTTTTTATCATCTGAATATTATGGTTTAAATTCAAAAGTAATCACTCTTTCAAATAATTCTTTTACTGGCGGTGCTGGCAGAGGTTCTGAACGGTAAACCGCTTTCTCTGCTGCGGATTCAAACTGTTTAGTCGCATGAGCATTACAATTCAAAACTTTAACACTGGTTACATTACCTTGTGGTGTTTGAGTAATACGCAATTCACACTGAGCCTCGGGAGATATTCTGGCGGGCGTACGCCAATTATCTTTCACTTTCGCAGAGATAGAAGAAATATAGTTTTCTCGCAAAGACTGCATTTGTTGACGTTTTTTTGCGGCGCGCGCTTCAGCGGCCTCTTCTTCTAGTTGGCGCTGTAGATTCGCCGCAGCTAAAGCTTGCGCTTGTTGTTCTTTCGCTTTTTCGGCGTCCAGTGCTAATGCTTTATTCTCTTTATCTTTACGCGCTATTTCCAAGAGTAAAGCTTTCTTTTTAGCCTCTTCTACCTGACGCTGTTTTTCCGCCAATAGTGTTTTTTCATTAGCCAACTTGCGTTCTTTCTCGGCCAATATCGTTGCCTTTTTAGCTTTTTCAGCTTTGGCACGCTCTTCATCTGCCTTTTGTTTTTCTAAGCTTGCCAAACGCTTTGCTTCTTCCGTTTTTTTACGTTCTGCTTGGGTTTTGCGGATTTGCTCTTCAGTCAATTTTTTAGCTTGTTCAGCTTTAGCTTGTTCAGCTTTTTGACGTTTTTGCAGATTTTTAAGGTGTTGACGCTCTTGATCAGTTTGAGCAGCCAACTGTTGTTGTTCAAGTTTCTTAGCCGCCTCTTGTGCTTTGATTTTTTCGAGTTGCTGTCTCACTAAATTCGCATCCACAGCAAATGTTTTTAATGGCTCAACTTTCATGAACTGGTTGTTTTGCTTAACGGCTTGCGCCTCATCGCTTTGCGAAGATAATTTAATGGTTTTGGGTGCATCTTGCCACTCATAGGTGATTAAGACACCGATGCCAATGTGTAGAATAAGGGCTAGTGTGACTGATATAGGGTGTCTTGCAATGAAATTAAGCATTAAGGGTTACTCCCTTCAGGCTCAGTAAGCAAAGAAACATTTTCAACTCCATTAGCTTTAAGTAATACAAAAATATGTAGTACCTTGCCGTACGGGGCTTCTTTATCACCTTGGATATAGATCATTTGCGTACGATGCAACTGTGAACGAGCGACGACTTCAGCGACCAAGCTCTCTAAGTCCTTATTACTCAACACCGTATCAGGTTGCTCAGAGGTTTTATAACGCCCTGCCTCTGTCACCGTAATGACAAAAGGCGTGGTTTCATCTTCCAACTGTTGCTGTTCTTTATCAATAATCTCTGGTGTTTGCGGTAAGTTAACCGTCACGGCTTGCTGAACAATGGGTGCGGTCACCATAAAGATAATCAACAAGACTAAGGTGACATCAACATAAGGCACCACATTGATCTCTGCGATTAAACGTTTTTTTTGTCGTTGACTTCGAAATCCGGTTTGCATCTGTAGTTCCAATCAATAAACAGTAATGGGCTTAATCTTTTTTATCCAAGCTATGCGCTTGTCTTTGTAGAATGGTTAAAAACCCATCTGCAAAGTTCTCGTATTCACCCAATAGACGGTCAACTCGCGTACTCAAACGATTGTAGTAAATCACCGCAGGTATCGCTGCAAATAAACCAATCGCAGTTGCAATAAGCGCTTCAGATATTCCTGGGGCAACAGCTGATAATGTGGCATGCTGAACATCTCCAAGTGCTTGGAAGGCGTGCATCACACCCCAAACGGTTCCAAACAGACCGATATAAGGTGCTGATGAGCCGACCGTGGCCAGTAATGACAATCGATATTCTAATCGGTCAGCTTCTCTTGAAAAGGCAACACGCATACCTCTCTGAGACCCTGCGATAAGATCTGAGGTATCTTGAACACCTTCTTTCTTCAAGTTCACAAACTCTTTAAACCCTTCAGCAAAAATAAGCGCCAATCCTTGAGCTTGCTCACGGGTAGCTTCTACCTGATGATAAAGTGTATTAAGGTCTTGGGTTTCCCAAAAAGTTTTTTCAAACTCTTTTGCAATGCGTTTAGATTTACGAATCTGTGCTGACTTAGCTAACGCAACTGACCAGGAGGCCAAAGACATTGCTGCCAATATAACCATTACAACTTGAACCACTGGACTGGCGTGCAATATAATTTCAATCAAATTACTATCGTTCATGAACTTTCCCTAATCGTAAAACTTGGTTCGAAAATCTCCCTGAAGAGATTTTAATGATTAATTAACTTCTGGTTGAATAACATTTAAATGTCGATAAGCACTTGGCGTTGCGACTCGTCCTCTAGGGGTCCTTATTAAGAAACCTTGCTGAACCAAAAAGGGTTCAATGACATCTTCAATTGTACCTCTTTCCTCGCCTAATGCAGTCGCCATACTATCAATCCCCACAGGGCCACCCTCAAACTTTTCAATCAACGTTTCCAAGAAACGTCTATCCATTTTATCTAAACCGAGTGGATCAACTTCTAATAAATTCAGTGCTAAATCAGCAATAGACGCGGTAATGATGCCGTCTCCGCGTACCTGAGCATAATCCCTAACACGTCTTAAAAGTCGGTTGGCAATACGCGGTGTTCCGCGCGAACGGCGGGCAATTTCTTGTGCCCCCTCATATTCCGAATGCATGCCTAAAATATTAGCAGAACGACTGACAATTTGTGTTAATTCTTCATGACTATAAAACTCAAGTCGCTGTACTAATCCAAAACGATCTCGTAAGGGAGAAGTGAGCAAACCTGCACGCGTGGTAGCACCCACCAGCGTAAAAGGCGGAAGATCTATCTTGACACTCTGAGCAGCGGGTCCATCCCCAATCACGATATCGATTTGAAAGTCTTCCATCGCCGGATAAAGAACCTCTTCTACGATTGGACTCAGGCGATGAATCTCATCAATAAAGAGGACATCATGCGGCTCTAGGCGAGTCAAAATGGCCGCTAAATCCCCTGGCTTTTCAATCACAGGGCCGGAGGTTTGACGCAAGGTGACCCCCATCTCTTGGGCAATAATATTCGACAACGTGGTTTTACCCAGGCCTGGTGGTCCATAAAGCAGAACGTGGTCAAGTTGCTCGTTACGCATCTTAGCGGCATCCATTGACAGCTGTAACTGCTCACGAACCGCTTTCTGCCCAATATACTCATGGATTTGTTGAGGGCGAACCGAAGGTGCCGTGTAAATGTCATCAGCAACTTCTTGACTGCCTACGATGCGGTCAGTTTCAATCATTATTCTGTTCCTGGCTATGAATTTGAGTTATACAAAAGATATTCATAACTTAACACCTTGCAGGGCACGTTTAATGACTTCTTCTAAAGAGTGATTATCATCAAAAACTGATTCGACCATTTTCTCTGCTTGTGTGTTCTTATACCCTAGAGCCATAAGGGCTTCTCCAGCGGAACGTTTAATCGTATTCGCAAATGCAGCCGGTTGAATATTTAAGTTACCTTGGGCATCAAGAGAGGTTGAAGGTTTTTCATAATTCAACAAGCCTGATTCAACCACCACTTTAAGACGATCACGCATCTCTATCTGCAAACGTTCTGCGGTTTTCTTACCCACGCCAGGAATACGAGTCAAGGCGCTGATATCACTACTATCGATATAGGCGCAAAAGTCATTGACGGACATAGCGGATAAAATCCCTAGCGCCATTTTGGCACCCACACCATTCACTTTGAGCAAAGTCTTAAAGAGAACTCTTTCTGACTCTGTGGCAAAGCCAAATAACAGCATGGCATCTTCACGGACGTGCATATGCGTCAGGATAGTGACTTCTTCTAGTGCTTTTTCCAACTGATAGAAAGTCGACATAGGGGCTTCTATTTCATACCCTACGCCATGCACGTCTAAAACAAGCAAAGGTGGGCGTTTATGGACGAGCTGTCCGCGTAAAAAGCCAATCATAAAGAGTACAATTCCTAATTTAATTTCAAACTAAATAACTAAGTCTTTACAACCCGACTTAGAACTTAGTGCCTTTGGAGATCAATTCAGGATCAATGCCTAAGGACATATAACGATCGTGACATAATGCACACGCTAATGCATCTGCGGCATCTTCTTGCGGTGATTCTGTTAATTTTAAAATATTTTGTACCATATATTGAACTTGATCTTTACTGGCGTGACCTTTCCCCACAATCGTACTTTTTATCTGGGTAGGCGTGTATTCCATAATTGGCACATCTTTAATGGCCGCAGCACAGAGAATAACGCCTCGAGCCTGTCCGAGGATGATGGCAGATCTAGGGTTTTTATGAACAAAGACCTTTTCAACCGCCATCACATCCGGCTGGTACTGATCGATAATTTGGCAAACTGATTCAAATATATTTTTAAGGCGCTGAGCACCTGAATACTTCTCAACTCGAATCACACCACTCACCACATAAGTTGGATGGTATCGACCCGATTCAACGACACCAAACCCCGTTTTACGTGAGCCTGGGTCGATGCCTAAAATGCGTTTTAATTTTGCCAAACTTTTCTCTATTTAAAGCTGAAGAAACCATTGAAATGTAGCGTAATCTAAGCTAAACAAGATAATTCTTATTTGACCAGGCCTGCTTGTCTTGAAAAGTTAAGCATTTTCTCAACTGAGTTTAGGGCTTTTAGGCGAATAGATTCTTCAATCAAAATTTCACCCGTTTGCTTTTCTAAACATTCGGCTAAATTTTGCAGACCATTCATCGCCATCCATGGGCAGTGTGCACAACTCTGACAAGTTGCACCATGTCCGCCTGTCGGCGCAATCAACAATTTTTTATCCGGTGCCAACTGCTGCATCTTGTAGAAGATACCGTAATCAGTGGCCACAATAAATTCTTCATCAGGCAGAGTTTGCACAGCTGTTAGCAAGACTTTGGTTGAACCGACGACATCCGCCAAATTCACCACTTCAGTTGGCGATTCAGGGTGCACCAAGACCTTGGCTTGAGGATGTTTATCCATCATTTCTTGTAATTCAAAGGCCTTAAACTCTTCATGGACAATACAATGGCCTTGCCAACAAACCATCTCTACACCGGTTTCCTGCTCAATCCAATGACCTAAATGACGATCAGGCGCCCAAATAATCTTTTTGCCCTGTTCCTTCAGGTGAGTGACAATCTGCAACGCATTTCCAGAAGTGACGACCCAGTCGGCCACAGCCTTGACCTCAACACTGGTATTAGCATAAACCACTACCGTATAATCAGGATATTGGGCGCAAAACTCCGCAAACTCTTTGGCGGGACAACCTATATCCAAAGAACAAGTCGCCTCTAAATCAGGCATTAGAACCGTTTTTTCAGGGGAGAGCATTTTTGCAGTTTCGCCCATAAACCGCACGCCACACACGACTAATTCATCCGCTGAAGATTGTGCACCAAAATTGGCCATTTCTAACGAATCCGCAACCACTCCACCCGTCTCTTCAGCCAATGCCTGTAATTCAGCATCCACATAGTAGTGTGCAATCAATTGTGCATTATGTTTTTTTAATAAGGCTTTAATTTTGGTTTTAAGAACCTCTTTTTCAGCATTATTCAACCAGGGTTGCGTTTTTGCTTCAACCGCAAGCTGCTGAATACGAGCTTCTAATCGTGCTGGAATTTCAACTGTTTGCTGATTCATAGCATCCAAATCCCTCATTTTTGTTACTTCGACTGCTCTAAAGCAGGTTTTTTATAACGCAATCCCAGATCATCAAGCTGGCTATTATCTACCAGGCCTGGTGCTGCCGTTAATAGACACGCTGCCGATTGTGTTTTAGGGAAGGCGATAACGTCACGAATAGAATCAATTTTACCCAGAATCATAATCAGACGGTCTAGCCCAAACGCCATACCAGCATGCGGAGGACAACCGTATTTTAAAGCGTCTAATAAGAAACCAAACTTCTCTCGAGCTTCTTCATCAGAAATGCCTAGCATCTTAAAGACGGCAGCTTGCATCTCAGAATTATGGATACGTACAGATCCACCACCGACTTCAAGACCATTGATAACCAAATCGTAGGCTTTAGAAAGCATTTGCTCAGGTTCATCATGATTTAGAATTTCTTCAGTGGTCGCTTTTGGTTGGGTAAACGGATGGTGAATCGCCGTCATACGCGCAGTTTTTTCATCCGCTTCAAACATTGGAAAATCAACGACCCACACCGGCTTCCATTCACCGTTAAGCATATTCAAATCTTCACCAATCTTAACGCGTAAAGCCCCTAAGGCTTCGTTTACGATCTTGGCTTTATCCGCACCAAAGAAAACGATATCGCCATCTTCTGCACCGACACGCGCCATAATTTCCATGACTTGATCAGGGAAGAACTTAACGATTGGCGATTGAAGCCCTTCAATACCGGCAGCCAGATCATTGACCTTAACGTAAGCCAGACCTTTAGCACCATAGATAGAGACAAATTTAGTGTAAGCATCAATCTCTTTACGAGAGATTTTGCCCCCACCTGGTACGCGTAGCGCGGCAACACGTCCCTTAGGATCCTTAGCTGGCGCGGCAAATACTTTAAATTCGATATCTTGTAACAAATCAGCGACATCGACCAATTCCATATCGATACGTAAATCTGGACGATCAATCCCGAAACGTTGAATCGCTTCAGAGTAAGGCATACGAGGGAAGTCATAATCAAAATCGACATCAATCGATTCTTTGAATATTGTTTTAGTCAGACCTTCCATCAAATTCATCACAGAGTCTTCTTCCATAAAAGAGGTCTCGATATCTAACTGTGTAAATTCAGGTTGACGATCGGCACGCAAATCTTCATCACGGAAACAACGGGTAATTTGATAATAACGGTCGAAACCAGACATCATTAATAACTGTTTAAACAACTGTGGAGACTGTGGTAATGCAAACGATTTATTTAGGTGGGTACGACTTGGCACCAAATAATCTCGCGCCCCTTCAGGGGTTGATTTAGTCAACATCGGTGTTTCGATGTCCATGAAGTTTTGGTCATCTAAATAACGACGCATGGTACGTGTCACTTTATAACGCAACATCATAGTTTGTTGCATCTCTTCACGACGTAAATCGATATAGCGATACTTTAAACGTACCTCTTCACTGATATTCTTATCATCTAACTGGAAAGGAATCGGTTCAGCCATACTTAATACTTCAATATCAGTAGCAACAATCTCTATTTTGCCCGTCACCATATTCGGATTGATAGTGCCTTCAGTACGTGGAATAACTTTTCCAGTAATCTGTAAAACACACTCCGCACGCAAACGCTCTGCTTTTTCAAATATATCAGCGGTATCAGGGTTAACCACTATTTGAACCAAACCTTCTCTATCTCTTAAATCGATAAAGATTACCCCACCATGATCACGTCGGCGGTGAACCCAGCCTGCAACGGTAACGGTTTGATCAATAAATGACTCTGTGACTTGCCCACAATACTGCGTACGCATATTTTTTAACCCTTTTACAAATGTTTAGTGATTAGACATTGCAACGAGCGTGTTAGATCCCCCTTAAAAAATGAGCAACCTTAACTCCCTCTACTTCAATGTCCTTTACTTAATAATATCTTTGCCCAATTTGGACATTTTAATTTTTCAGGGGTTTAAACCCTTTGAATTCTTTACTCTTTTTCTGAACCTGAGCTTGGTTTAATCGCCAGTGAACTTTCTAAATTAACCGCTGGATTAACTTCTAACTCAACTTGTGGCTTCATGGATTTATAGGCATTCGCATCAGGCACGATTACACCACCCGAGATGACCATTTTCAAGGCGTCATCCACATTCATCTCCAACTCGATGACCTCATTTTTTGAAGCCATAATAAAGAAACCTGAGGTTGGATTAGGCGTCGTTGGAACAAATAAATTCACAACACTATTCATGCCCGTTTTCTTTTGTGCCTCACCTTGCAAAGTTCCCGTTTGAAAGGCCAACGTCCATAAGCCTGCACGAGGATATTGGACTAAATAAGCCTTTTGAAAAGTTTGCTCTCCTGACCCTAAAACCGCTTCGGCAATCTGCTTAACCGCGTGATAGATTGAGCGCACCAACGGAATACGTGATAATAACGACTCCCACATGGCCACTAAACGGCTTCCCAAAAAGTTCGCAACGACAACACCCGTCACTAAAATCAAAGTTAGCGAGAGTAAAACGCCAAATCCAGGAATATCAACGCCTAACAAAACATCTGGTCGATATTGATGTGGTAGCAACAGTAGGCTTTGATCAAACAAGCCCACCAAAAATTTAATCACAGCAAGCGTGACCCCTAAAGGCAACCAAACCAACAACCCTGCAATTAAATACCGTTTAAAATACGACACATTCAAAACCTATTAGAAAAGAGTGGACAAACAAACGATTTATTATAAAGGATTACAACGGATATTTGAAAAGTAAACGTAAAGAAATTATACAAAGACAACAACCCAATAAAGGCGTGTAAGAAGATAAGAAATCAATTTTTAAAACCCTAATCGCACAACCCATCAAAAAAGCCATTCAGTAAGCGTGCAATCATTCAACCTAGCCTCCCCTCCAAAAAGATTTTAGATATAAAGTTCCACTGGCGGATCATTCGCCAATCGTTTCACCAAATCGCCTTCCGTGACAATACCCACTACTTCACTGAATTCACTCATAATAACCAAAGCACCGATATCATAATCACTTAAGACCTTTGCGACATGCCGAATATCAGTATCACCACTAGTCGTCATCACCTGAGGCTGCATAATCTCCGCAACGGTCTCTTGCTTTACCCCCTCTAACAGCCCTTTTTTATTGACAATCACTCGCCCTAGCAAATCAGCTTGGGAACACAGACCAACTAATACGCCAGCTTTCATGACAGGTAAATATGAAACTTTGCGCTCTTGCATTAAGATCCAAGCCTCCTCCAAACTATTTTCATCCGAGACCAACACCACTGGAGAAGACATAATCTCGGCGACCTTGACGACAACACGCCGACGCTTATCAGCTTGATTCACCTCATATGCATGCACAGCCGAGCCTGACCCTTGAGGCTTTTGGGCATGATAAGACGAATGCAAATCAGCCTTATCACCTTCCAGCACATCCTCTTCAACTGGATTGACGGGCATTATAGGGGGAACCCTAAGAGGAGGTGCCTTAAACTTTTGGCCAATAAAACTTCTACCCTCAGGTGCGTAAACAATAAACATACTGACCTCTAATTAAACAATATGGACAAATAACCAACCACGTCATGAGGCAAACTATCACTTTAAGCAAAGAAACCCAAGACTCTAATTACCTTATCGACTTCACAATCAAATTACTTTAATTTTCGTATCGAGTTCAACCTCAATCTTACTAGAAAATACCCTAGCAATTGACTATACTAATTAAGTTTTCCAAACTCATTTTATTTATAAGGATTTAAACATGTCAGTTCTTGTCACTAAACAAGCTCCAGATTTTACCTCAGCAGCAGTCCTTGCGGACGGTTCGATCGTCGATGACTTCAACTTAAAAAGCCACATCGCTGGTAAATATGCAGTTGTATTCTTCTACCCGCTAGATTTCACATTTGTATGCCCTTCTGAAATTTTAGCATTTGATCACCGTGTTGAGAAATTCAAGTCACTCAACACTGAAGTTATTGGTATTTCTGTTGATTCTCAATTCACGCACAATGCATGGCGTAATACACCTGTTAACGAAGGTGGCTTAGGGCCAGTTAAGTTCCCTTTAGTGGCTGATCTTGGTGGTTCTATTATGGAAGCATACGGCATTGTTCACCCTGCTAACATCGCACTGCGTGGTGCATTTTTAATCGATCTAAACGGTGTCGTTCGCCACCAAGTCGTTAACGACTTACCACTTGGTCGTAATGTTGATGAAATGGTTCGTATGGTTGAAGCGCTTCAGTTCCACGAAGAAGTTGGTGAAGTTTGCCCTGCTGGTTGGAATAAAGGCGATGAAGGAATGCAGGATACACCAGACGGTGTTGCTGATTACCTAAGCAAGCACTCTGACGAGTTGTAAGCTCAATCGTTTTTGAATGTGTATTTATTTAATCCTCACAAACGGATAAAATAACGCCATTCAATCAAGCTGCTAAAAAGGCCGTCATTATTGACGGCCTTTTTTTATGGCTTTTAAACAGCGATGGAGCCCCTTTTGCAAACTCAATTAAAAACTTATCAAAACCGAGTCAACCAGGCGCTTGAAACCCTATTCAAGCAACTTAGCGAGCAACAGCCAAACATTCCGCTAAAACTCATTGAAGCCACTCAATACGCAACGTTAAATAACGGCAAGCGACTCAGACCCGCTTTAATTTATGCCATAGGTGAAGCACTTAAAGTTCCACTATCTCACCTAGACGCAGCGGCCTGCGCCATTGAGTTAATTCACAGCTACTCACTAGTACACGACGACCTGCCGGCAATGGATGATGATGACTTGCGCAGAGGTCAACCTACTTGCCACATTCAATATGATGAAGCCACCGCTATTTTGGTCGGGGATGCTCAACAAACTTTGGCTTTTCAAATACTCAGTGAAGACCCACTTGTGAGCGATGTGCATAAAATAAAATTGATACAGCAACTCAGTCAAGCCAGTGGCATGAGCGGCATGATCGGCGGGCAAATGATTGACATCCAATCTGAAGGCTTATTGCCAAAACTATCCCACTTGAAAACCATGCACCTTATGAAAACTGGCGCGCTGATTAAAGCCGCTCTACTAATGGGCGCTTGTCAAAGTCAAGACTACGCCAAACTGGCCGACCACATAGCCTCATTTGGTAACGCAATCGGACTCGCTTTTCAGGTACAAGATGATATTTTGGATATCGAAAGCGACACTCAAACACTAGGTAAACCCCAAGGCAGCGACTTACAAGCCAATAAATCCACCTATCCAAAGCTTCTCGGACTAGATTCCGCCAAAAGATATCGTGATGAGTTGATAGAAGAGGCGTTACAAACCCTACAAAAAATGGATTTAAACACGTCTTTTTTAGAAGCTTTGACACACTATATCGTACAAAGAAAGCATTAGAGGGATTGACCAGACCTGGTGATAAGTTAATGGCATCCATCCAAAATGCCTACCATACCCGAACGTATGACAGGATTACTGATAACAAAATCGCAACCAGAGAATAGCCCTCTACACCCGAGAGGACTTCAAGCTATTGAATAACATATAGGCACCTTGCCACGCATTACCCCCCCCCCCTAAACTTGATAGATTCCCCACCAAAATAATCATTAAAACACGACTGTTATTCAAAACAATACTCAAAACATCCCCAACTAAAACCTAGCCAATTAGCACCAAGCAATCTCTATAAAAATCAGGCGTTAAATAACAGTATGATTTCAAAGGGAAACAATCTCCGATTAAAACAATTCTTTATAGAAGATTACTTTTAATAACCCCTACTTTTCGTTATAATGCTTTTCCTTTTTAGCTTGGCACAGAATCAGACGTTATGGCTCAAACATTTATATTAAAAACCCTATTGGATTTTGCCTCCGCTCACAGCCTTCGCGGTTATCCTGGTGATTGCGCAAAATTACATGGCCACAACTGGAAAATTGAAGTGCAGGTATCTGGCACGCAACTCAATGAAATCGGTATGGTGATTGATTTTAAAGAGATTAAACGCCACGCTAAAGTAGTCATTAAAGAGCTAGACCATACCTTCTTGAATGACCACCCACACTTTAAAGAAACCAATCCAACGGCTGAAAACATCGCTGTGTACCTGTTCCGTGAAATAGAATCGCGCATCTCTACCCCTGAAGTCAAAATGCATAGTATTACCGTTTGGGAAAATGATCGAAATTGCGTCATTTATTCTGAGTAATTTCAGACTTCATCGAACATTGAACTTATCAGCATGCAATGCTTGTGACGATGTTTTCAATAATCATTCAAATAATACCTGCCTCCCTCTATAGCCTGCTAAAATCGTTTTAAGAAATTAACTTGATTATCAGCAGGCCTGAAATGACATCTTTATCACTGACCCAACTTCTGTTCTTTAGCGGCTTATTCGGCCTTATTATTGGTAGTTTTATCTCCATGCTGAGCTGGAGGCTGCCACGCATTATGATGCTTGAGGGCGATGAACAATTCAAAGCAATTAGTATCGGGGGTTCTAAATGCCCACAGTGCGAGACACCCCTCCCTTGGTATCGACTCATCCCCCTTTTCAGCTGGCTATCAACTCGTGGAAAGTGCCATCATTGCAAAATTAAGATCTCGCCGCGCTACCCACTTATAGAACTGAGCACTGCAATTGGCACCATAACCATGACCTGGCTCTTTGGACTCACACCAGAAGGGATAGCGGCACTTATTTTCACTTGGATGCTGATCACGATTTGTGTGATTGATTTTGAGCACCACTTAATTTTAGACAACCTCAGCTTACCCCTACTATGGCTTGGCTTACTTTTTAACACCCAATCGCTATTTACATCCCCTATAGAAGCGATCTGGGGTGCGGCAATCGGTTACCTGTTACTGTGGCTAGTCTTTCACAGTTTTAAATTCTTTACGGGTAAAGAAGGCATGGGATATGGTGACTTTAAGCTGCTCGCGGCTTTAGGTGCGTGGTTTGGATTTGTTGCTTTGCCGCAAATCATTCTGCTTGCGGCACTCAGCAGCATTGTGATTGGATTGATTGGTATCACGCTCAAACTAAGAAAAATGGATACGCCTTTAGCTTTTGGTCCATTTCTCGCGTTAGGTGGATGGGTAACGTTAATTGCTGGACCGAATATATTTTAGATTTTTAGGGGAACGACTTCCAAAACCCTACCAATAATCACATTCATTTAGACATAAAAAAAGCGCTCTATAAAGAGCGCTTTTTTATATTCAAATCTCTAAGAATTTTTTAATATCCTTAATCCATTCAAAGCAAAATAGCTTGCGGAACCTACCTAAGCACCTAGCTTCTGTTCATCAATATCACAAACCTTCGTCATTTTCAGGCTGTTACTTTGCACAAAGTTCATCAAATACTGAAACATACACGGATTTTTAATCTCAAGTTCAGTATCGATAATCAGACACTTCTGCCCCTCATACAACTCAGGATGCAACAAGTCGGAATAAACCAAACGCTGTTTATGGTAACTTGCGCCCAGAGATGCAATCCGATCAATCCAATCACTTGGTCTAAACTTGCGACCGTCTTCGGTCACGCCTTCAATAATATATTTACAGTGCACTTTTGGTTTAGCCCATTAGAAAATTCAAAACCACATGATTTTAGCATAACTTGTTTACTAGTTCTGCTAAATAACGCTGTTATTCCTTTAAAAATCACGACATAAACTCTTTAAACATCACGACATAATCCTTTTAAACATCCATTTTTCAGTCACATTTAAGAATGACCAGGCCTGGTCATTCTATTAAGCCCTGTTTTTAATTAAACAATATTCTAATCCCGCTGCATTCTGTGAATTCTTAAAGCATTTATACTCATAAAATGGCATAATATTCTGCTTAATAAAAAGTGAAATTCGATTCGATTTATATCGACGTTAAAAGAAGCCGAAGTTCCTTTAAAACAAACATGCTTTAAGCAAATCAAGAGTATATAAGGTCGATTATGACGCAGTATCAAACCGATGATTTACGAATCAAAAACATCACAGAAGTTCAGTCGCCAAGAGAGCTACATGAAAAATTTCCTTTGACAGAAACTGCTGCTCAAACCGTCTATGATACTCGCCAGCAAATTCATAATATTCTCGTCGGTCGTGATGATCGCTTGCTCGTCGTTATTGGACCCTGCTCAATTCATGACCCTGCGGCTGCGCGTGATTATGCCGCACAGCTTAAAACTCAAATTGAAAAATATAAAGACAATCTATTGATTGTGATGCGCGTCTACTTTGAAAAGCCACGTACGACGGTAGGCTGGAAAGGCTTGATTAACGATCCTGAACTCAATGAATCTTTTGAAATCAACAAAGGATTGGGACTTGCGCGTGCTTTGCTATCCGATATCAACAATATGGGGGTACCTGCAGCAACCGAGTTTTTAGACCTCATCTCACCACAGTATGTTGCCGACCTCATTGCTTGGGGCGCCATTGGCGCACGCACCACCGAGAGCCAAGGTCATCGTGAATTGGCTTCAGGTTTATCATGCCCTGTTGGCTTTAAAAATGGAACTGATGGTGGATTTAAAGTCGCCGTGGATGCCATTCGCGCCGCCAATAACCCACACATCTTTATGTCTATGACAAAAGAAGGCCATTCCGCTATTTTTGAAACCAGCGGCAATGAAGACAGTCATATTATTTTACGCGGTGGCAATGAAGGGCCTAACTATGAGGAAAGCTTTGTTAAAGATGCGGTTTCTCAGCTGCAAAAAGCAGGGGTAAACGATAAATTAATGATTGATTGTAGCCATGCAAATAGTAGTAAACAGCATGAAAGACAAATGGTGGTGGCTGATTCCGTCGCTCAACAACTCACTAAAGGCACACCGCATATCATGGGTGTCATGGTCGAAAGCCACTTAGTAGGTGGTCGACAAGATGTTGAACCTGGCAAGCCACTAACCTACGGTCAGAGCATTACTGATGCTTGCATTGGTTGGGATGACAGCTTAACAGCTTTAGAAACGCTCTCTAAAGGGGTCGAAGCTCGCAGAGCAGCTGCCAAGGCTTAAAAACTGGCCTCCCTAATAATTCAAAGCACGGAGAACAACACTAGCTGCTTTGAATTGTTAACACCTATACCTATTAAAACACTTTCAAACTATTCAGTTTTTTAGAATAAAACCTAACCTAACTTGAATCCAGCCCTTAGCCCTCTAAAAATGACTATAGCCAGTCGCTTTAATCAGTCCATCTGCGACAGGCTTACCTGACATTAAACAATGAATCCCTGTTTGCTCAACCACCTGACCAATCTGAGTAATCCTCACACCATACTGCTGTGCAACTTGCTGTAACAGCGGCCATTTTTGTTTATTGACGGTCATACACAGTTGATAGTCATCACCACCCGATAAAATCAGTGACCAGTCACGCGTTTCAGTCATATATTTTTCAACCGCGGATGACAAAGGCAATTGTGTTAACTCAATTTCAGCACCTGATTCCAAAACTGATCCGGCGCTCAACCTATGCTGTTTACGATTAGTTTGCTCCAAAACATGACCTAAATCTGCCAGCAAACCATCTGAAATATCAATCGCACTATTCACCAACCCGCGTAAATCTGCCGCAATGGCTAACTGTGGGATGGGACGATTTAAAGCCGACAACAATCCTTGCTTTTCAATCTCAGTCAACTCAGAATTGAAACCCTCACCTAACTGATTAAATGCTAACTTCAACCCCAAAGCACCATCACCCAGCGTCTCGGTAACACAAATCAGATCATCTACTTGAGCACCTGAACGCAAGATAGCTTGTTGATTGGGTACCCAACCATGTGCTGTCACCGTAAGCGTTAAAGGTCCCTTAGTTGTGTCTCCGCCAATTAAGGGGATTTTGAATTGATCTGTGATAGCGCGTAAACCGTTGGCAAAGCCTTTTAACCAGGCCTGGTCATTATCAGGTAACGTTAAGCCTAACGAATACCCACCAGGAGTCGCACCCATTGCAGCTAAATCACTTAAATTAACCGCCACAGCTTTCCAAGCAATGTCATAAGCTGAGGTCTCTAGCGGGAAGTGCACGCCTGAGACCAAGGTATCAGTGACCACCACTATTTGATGGTCCTCAGGCACCGACAAGACTGCACCGTCGTCACCAATACCGATTTCTTCAGCGGACAGCCCTTGAGACAAGGGTTTAAAATAGGTTTCAATCAAATCAAATTCTAATGCCATTAAATTTCTCAAACGATGAGGAGCCAAAACTCCAATACTCTTAAAAACAAAAAAGCCCCGTAGAATTTCTACAGGGCCATTTCAAACAATACATACAATCCGAACATAAAATGAAAAATTAGTCACTCACATTAAAGCAAAGGACTTTCATTCTTATGTGCTGAAAATTCACTATGCATTCAGTTCAAGCGGACGTAACTGCTTAGCAACTTTATCCAGAATACCATTCACAAACTTATGACCTTCTTCTGCACCAAAGCGCTTAGCAAGCTCAACGCATTCGTTAATGATGACCTTGTATGGAATCTGCTGTTTTGACTGTAACTCATAAACCCCAATACGCATAATGGCACGTTCAATCGGATCGATCATATTGACCGAACGATCCAGTAAACCTGAATACAAGGCATCTAAATCCGTTGCATCTGAAGTGACACTTGTTAGAAGCTCTTTAAATAGATCAAAATCCAAATCTACTAAAAGGCCGTCTTCACTGAAGTTTTTGATAATTTCATTGATATCATTATGGGTCATTTCCCATACGTAAAGCGCTTGCATAGCAACACGACGCGACTGAGTACGTGGCGTAACTTGCCCTTCTACTTCAACAATTTCTTCACCTTGACCAGGCTGAATATCTTTTAGAGTTCTCATTAAAGCTGCTTCATCACGTTAACCATCTCAATGGCGGCTAGAGTACACTCTTCACCTTTATTACCCGCTTTAGTGCCAGCTCGCTCAATCGCTTGTTCGATACTGTCTACCGTCAACACACCAAAAGCAACCGGAACACCTGTGTTCAACTGAACTTGACCAATACCTTTAACACATTCACCCGCAACGTAATCAAAGTGTGGCGTACCACCGCGAATCACCGCACCTAATGCAACAACTGCATCGTACTTGCCTGATTGCGCCATTTTCTGAACCGCTAAAGGAATTTCGAACGCACCAGGCACCATGACTTTGACGATATTATCTACATCACCACCGTGACGCACAATCGTATCAACCGCACCATTCACTAAATGATCCACAATAAAGCTATTAAAGCGCCCTACGACTAAACCCACTTTCATTCCTTGAGCGGTTAAGTTCCCTTCAATTGTATTCATTTTAGCGTTCTCTTTTATCTGTTTAAATTTTAATCTTGAATGTCGTTATTGTGCCACATTTTCAATTTCAAAGGGCATTTGATTCTCGCTCGTGGCATGCAAAAATCAGTCTTTTTTAGGAATCGTTTCCGAAATTTCTAGACCAAAACCACTTAGGGCATTCATTTTCATGGACGAGCCAATAATCTTCAATTTTTTCAGACCAAGATCTGACAAGATTTGTGCACCTAAACCATAGGTCTTAGTATCATCTTCATATGCCGTATCCGGCACATGGATGCCTAAGTCCTTCATTTGGAAAGCTTGAATCTTATCTAATAACTCGGTGGCCTCTTCACGTTTACGTAAGACCACAATCACACCAGAACCGGCTTCAGCAATCTGCTTCATCGCTGAACGCAATGGCCAACCGCACTCTGGACGACTTGAACCGAACACATCGCATAACGTATCCAACATATGAACCCGAACCGCTGTCGGTGTCTCAGATTGTAACTGACCAAACACCAATGCAAAATGTGCTTTATGCTCAAGTACATCTTGATAACCAATTAATTTAAAATCACCAAATTCTGTCGGCAGCTTGCACTCTGAAACACGCTCAATCGTTTTCTCGTTTTGTAAACGATACTCAATCAAATCAGCAATCGTCCCCATCTTTAAACCATGCAGTTGAGCATAACCTTCTAAATCATCTCGACGCGCCATAGAACCATCATCATTCATGATCTCAACAATCACCGAAGAAGCTTCCATTCCAGCTAAACGAGCCAAATCACAACCCGCTTCAGTATGTCCTGCGCGGGTTAAAACACCGCCAGGCTGTGCCATCAATGGGAAAATATGACCCGGAGTAACAATATCAGCAGGCCCTGCATTGGCAGCAACAGCAGCCCTTACGGTAACAGCACGATCTGCCGCAGAAATACCGGTTGTAACCCCTTCTGCCGCTTCAATAGAAACCGTGAATGGTGTGCCGTGTGGATCTGAATTATCTTTAACCATTAACGGTAAATGCAATTGATTACAACGTTCACGCGTCATCGTTAAACAGATTAATCCGCGACCATAACGTGCCATAAAATTAATGTCTTCTGCGGTCACCAATGCAGAAGGGATTAATAAATCCCCTTCATTCTCACGATCCTCATCATCCATTAAAATGACCATTTTGCCTTGCTTGTAATCTTCAATCAGTTCTTCAATTGTATTTAACTGCATTTTTATATAAATCCATTTTGAGCTAGAAATTCAGGGGTAATGCTTGATTCATCTTTGGCTTGTGGTGCAGACAGCATCCGTTCAAGATAACGCGCCAACAAATCGACTTCAAGATTGACCTTACTCCCTACTTCAAATTCTTTAATTGTGGTTTCTTGACGTGTGTGTGGCACGATATTGACGCCAAATACACAGCCTTCGACCTGATTGACCGTTAAGCTAATACCATTAATACAGATAGAACCTTTGGCAGCAATATACTTACACAGACTAAGCGGTGCTTCAACCTCATAACGCCATGAGCGTGCATCTTGAGAAATCTGGCGAATCGTCCCCACGCCATCCACATGCCCACTGACCAAGTGCCCGCCTAAACGGTCTTGTAAACGTAAGGCTTTCTCTAAGTTCACATGGGTGCCAACCTGCCATTCTGCCGCAGTCGTGACACTCATCGTCTCACCCGAGACATCCGCAACATAACTGCTGTTCGTGAGCTCAATAACCGTTAGACAAATCCCATTGGCCGCAATACTGTCACCGATTTTAACATCCGACATATCCAATTTACCGGTCTGAATAGTGATTTTCCAATCACCATCTTGGGACTCTATTCTGTCAATGACACCTTGTGATTCAATTATTCCAGTAAACATTTAATCTTTCACCACGACTGGTTTTGAAACAATACAAACATCATCACCGAATGATTCCACCGAATGTATCTGTAATTGAATTTTATCCGCCATATTCTCTACACTCGGTAAAACGAACATCGGTTTCGCTTGATTACCCAATAAACTTGGGGCAATAAAGCAGTAAAGTTCATTAACCAGGCCTGACTCCATAAAAGCACCTGCAACAATTGCACCAGATTCAACCATTACATCGGTGATTTGCTCTTCTTCTGCCAGATAATTTAAGATTGAACGAATATCTAAACGGTCATCTTCAGAAGCCACGGCGACCAACTCAACTTTCTTAGCATGAAACAACTCAACTAATTCGGGATTAGCCTCAACCGCATCCCGAGACGTCATGATAATTGTGCGACCAGGAAGGCCCAACATTTTGGCTTCCAGGGGCATGCTTAAATGCGGGTCCAACACCACACGCAGTGGATGACAATTTTCAGTGGTTAAATTCATTTCCGCCAACTCTTCGGCAGACAATCTAACCGTTAGACTAGGATCGTCGGCCAAAACCGTACCAATCCCCGTCACCAATGCCCCGCTACGAGCACGCATCTTGTGTACTTCGATGCGTGCATCTTCGCCGGTAATCCATTGACTCTCGCCATTGGCCATTGCAGTACGACCATCCAAACTACTGGCCATTTTCAAGCGAACAAATGGTAAATTATTTTGCATTTTTCTGATAAACCCCGGATTAAGTGCTTTTGCCTGATCTTCTAGCAAGCCAATTTGTATTTCAATATTTGCTTGTGTTAATTTATGAATGCCTTTACCAGCCACTAAAGGGTTCGGATCAAGCATCGCCACAACCACTTTAACAACTCCCGCTTCAACTAAACCATCGGCACAAGGCGGTGTTCGGCCGGTGTGCGAGCAAGGCTCCAAAGTAACATAAGCGGTTGCGCCAGCAGCTAAAGTACCAGCTTGAGCAAGCGCCACCCGTTCGGCATGTGGCAAGCCAGCTTGTTGATGCCAACCCTCCCCAACCACTCGGCCGTCCTTTACTAAGACACAACCCACTGCAGGATTAGGTCTGGTTGAGTAAAGCCCTTTGCCTGCCAACTCAATGGCTCTTTGCATATACTCAATATCTGCAAACGAAAAGTTAGAAGACCGCATACTCTGCTCGTTAGGTAAACTATTTTTGATGCTTTTCGCCTAATTGAAAGTTATTTTGAGGACGTTGCATGAACCAGTTTTTCGATCTCTTCTCTAAAGGCATTCACATCCTGAAAAGAACGATAAACCGAGGCAAAACGTACGTAGGCAACTTGATCTAGATCGCGCAAGGCATCCATGACCCACTCCCCCAATTGATGGGATGGGATTTCACGCACCCCTTCAGACATTAAACGCTTGGTTATTTGACTCGCGACAAAGTCAATCGATTCACTGGCAACAGGTCGCTTTTCAAGTGCTTTAATCAAACCACGACGTATTTTACCTTCGTCAAACCGCTCACGATTACCATCACTCTTAATAACTCTAGGCAATGAAAGTTCGGCAGATTCGTAAGTGGTGTAACGCTCTCCGCACTGCATACACTCACGTCGACGCCTTACCTGAACACCCTCAGTCGCTAATCTTGAATCGACTACTTTAGTGTCAGGCGCATTACAAAATGGACAATGCATGAATATAACTCCGTTGTTATTGAATCAGACCCTGCCTTAACAGACTATAAACATTATTTATAATAAACTCATTTATAGACAGCAGATTCTAAATACTAAAAAACCACCAGGCCTGGTGGTTTTCTAGTGCTTGAATGAAGTTAGTTATACCATATAAGCTGGTATCTGACTATTCAGGTGCAATTTCAAGCTTATCTATAAACGGGTTTCGCTTCACATAAAGCAGAAACTTTAGCACGAACATCGGCAATAACCGTTTCGTCCCAAGAAGTCGTTTCTTGATTACAAGCATCGATAACATCACACATCCAAGTTGCCAAATTTGTGCAATCTGTTACATCAAAACCACGTGATGTTGCTGCTGGTGTTCCTACACGAATACCACTTGTGACAAACGGAGACATTGGATCGTTTGGCACTGAGTTTTTGTTGATCGTGATATGCGCTGCATCTAAAGCCGCATCGACTAACTTACCTGTTAGACCTTTTTCAATTAGGCTCACTAGGAACAAATGATTTTCCGTACCACCAGAAACAACATCGCAACCACGAGACATAAAGACTTCTGCCATCGCTTTAGCATTGATAATGACGTCTTTACAATAGGTTGTCCAAGAAGGCTCTAAACACTCTTTAAACGCGACTGCTTTTGCTGCAATCACGTGAATTAAAGGTCCACCTTGTCCACCAGGGAAAATAGCAGAGTTTAATTTCTTCTCTAAATCAGGATTTGACTTACATAAGATTAAACCACCACGCGGGCCACGTAATGTTTTGTGCGTTGTGGTCGTAACAACGTGAGCATGTGGTAGTGGGTTAGGATACTGTCCACCAGCAATTAAACCCGCAACGTGTGCCATATCAACAAACAAGTATGCACCAATAGAATCCGCAATTTCACGGAACTTAGCCCAGTCAATAACTTGTGAGTAAGCAGAGAAACCAGCAATAATCATCTTAGGCTTGTGCTCATCTGCCATCGCTTGAACTTCTGCATAATCAATCTGACCAGATACAGGATCAATTCCGTACTGAACAGCATGGTAGATTTTTCCAGAAAAACTGACGTGAGAACCGTGCGTTAAGTGACCACCATGTGCAAGACTCATCCCAAGGACCGTATCGCCAGGGTTTAGTAACGCCATGAAAACTGCCGCATTTGCCTGTGAACCTGAATGAGGCTGAACGTTTGCGTAATCTGCACCAAACAACTCTTTAGCACGGTCAATTGCAGCCTGCTCAACAACATCTGCAAACTCACAACCACCGTAATAACGCTTTCCAGGGTAACCTTCAGCATACTTATTCGTGAAGTAAGACCCTTGCGCTTCCATTACACGTGGGCTTGTGTAGTTTTCAGAAGCAATTAACTCAATGTGAGATTCTTGACGTTTCTCTTCATTCTTAATCGCATCTGCGATCAAATCATCATAGCCAGCAATTGTCATATCTTTAGTGAACATATTACGGTCCTCCGTCTCATATTTAAGTAAATTTAAAGTTCAGAATTCTACCTGCTTTCTAACTAAAAACCAATTAATTCGACTTAATTTATACGCCAAGCCTGATTAAAACACTTAATCAAGCCAGTTTCCTCTTTCACTGTTAGCGCTTTTTCGGTAAAGTGTCACACATTATTATTTAGTTGTTTATAGGAAATCGTTACATGGCTCAATTTGTTTACACAATGAACCGCGTGGGTAAAGTCGTTCCACCCAACCGCCACATTTTAAAAGACATTTCACTCTCCTTTTTCCCAGGTGCCAAAATTGGTGTCTTAGGCTTAAATGGCTCTGGTAAATCAACTTTACTTAAAATCATGGCAGGCCTGGACACAGACATTGTTGGTGAAGCTCGTCCACAACCAGGCACCAAAATTGGCTATCTTCCTCAAGAGCCACAACTGGATGAAACCAAAGATGTTCGTGGCAATATTGAAGAAGCTGTTCATGAGGTTAAAAATGCCCTTGCTGAATTAGATGCCGTGTATGCCGCTTATGCTGAACCGGATGCGGATTTTGATGCTTTAGCCAAGAAACAGGCTGAAATTGAAGACATCATTCAAGCCAAAGATGGCCACAATATCGATCGTACTTTAGACATTGCCGCTGATGCGCTACGTTTACCGCCTTGGGATGCTGATGTCAGCACCTTATCTGGTGGTGAACGCCGCCGTGTTGCTTTGTGTAAACTGCTTCTAGAAAAACCTGACATGCTGTTATTAGATGAGCCAACCAACCATTTAGATGCCGAATCTATCGCATGGTTGGAACGTTTCTTATTAGATTTTCCAGGTACGGTCGTGGCAATTACGCATGACCGTTATTTCCTAGACAATGCCGCCCAATGGATTTTAGAGCTAGATCGCGGTGAAGGTATCCCTTATGAAGGCAACTACTCTTCTTGGCTAGAACAGAAAGAAAAGCGCCTAGAGCAAGAAGGCAAAGCCGAAGCGGCTCGTATGAAAACCATTAAAGGCGAGCTGGAATGGGTACGTTCCAATGCCAAAGGACGTCACGCTAAATCTAAAGCGCGTATGTCACGTTTTGAGGAATTGAGCAGCCAGGAGCATCAACAACGTAATGAAACCAATGAAATTTTTATTCCGGTTGCAACGCGCTTAGGTGAAAAGGTCATTGAAGTTAATCACGTGTCTAAGGCTTTTGGTGACCGTCTATTAATAGATGACCTTAACTTCAGACTACCACAAGGTGGTATCGTCGGTATTATCGGTGCCAATGGCGCAGGTAAATCCACCCTCTTCAAAATGCTGACTGGCCAGGAACAACCGACATCAGGAAGCATCGAATTTGGTGAAACCGTACAACTCTCTTATGTTGATCAAAGCCGTGATGCACTGAACGATAACAACTCGGTATGGCAAGAAATATCTGGCGGTGATGAAAACTTCATGGTCGGAACCACTGAAGTGAACTCCCGTGCTTATTGCGGTCGCTTTAACTTTAGGGGCGCTGACCAACAGAAAAAAATTGGTACCCTTTCTGGTGGAGAACGTAACCGTGTTCATCTAGCTAAGACCTTAAGAACCGGGGGTAACCTTCTACTGCTAGATGAGCCGACCAATGACTTAGACATTGAGACCTTACGTGCATTAGAAGAAGCACTGCTTGAATTTGCTGGCTGTGCCGTCGTTATCTCCCATGACCGTTGGTTCTTGGATAGAATCGCTACCCACATGCTCGCTTTCGAAGGCGATTCTCATGTGGAATGGTTTGAAGGTAACTTCTCTGACTATGAAGCCGATTACAAAAAACGCAAAGGGGCGGATGCAAATCAACCTCACCGAATTAAATACAAGCCGATTTCGAAGGACTAAAGATGACTGAATCCAATACGACCTTATCGCACTTAGAAGCCATTGCTAACGCCATGCCCGATCCAATATTCGTAATGGGGCAAGATGGTACCTATCTTGATATTATCGGTGGGCAAGAACGTAGCTTGTATGCAGACGGCTCAGGCTTAATCGGCAAAACCTATCACGAAGTTTTGCCAGAGGGTATGGCAAATCGTTTTCTGAAAGTGGTACAAAGAGCAATCGCCTCAAACCATCTTCAAGAGATTGAGTATCAATTGGCGAACAATGAAGTCGATGGGGTCACTGAAGGCCCTATGGGCGGCCAGTGGTATGAAGCGCGTGTTTATCCAGTCAAAGCAGGCACCTACAACCAACCTGCCGTGATTTGGCTGGCCATCAATATCAGTAGTCGTAAACATATGGAAGAGCAGATTGAACACCTCTCTTCTATGGATCCATTAACCCACCTTTATAACCGTGACTTCTTTCTTGGTTTAGTGGACGAAGAACTCAATAAGGCCCGCTTAAATAACCAAGCACTCTCAATGATTAAAATTAATTTAGATTGTTTCAAACGCATCACTGATGCCTATGGACATGAAGCGGGTGATAAAGCCATTCTAACGGCCGCCCACTCGATTACCAATGTCATTGGGGAGCTTGGTTATGTAGGTCGATTGAGCTGTGACCAGTTCATGGTCGTTCTGCCAGAAGTGAAGGCGGTTGATGCTTTCCGTATCGCCAAATTGGCTCAAGAAACCATCCGATCACAAACCATTAAATTGGAAGATGAAGTCACCACCTGTTTAACCAGCCATGCCGGCATAACAGAACTACGTGATTCAGCTGAAGACAGCCAGACTTTATTTATGCGAGCCAACGAAGCCATTAAAGCGCTTGAAGGCACTAGAGAAACTGCTCGTATATTGTAAAACCACCCATAGAATTACAGGCAATTCTCAAGGACTAACTATGACAAATACTCTAAAATGTTTTGCTCAAGCACTCTGCCTAACGGCACTTTGTTGGCTCCCCTTAAATGCGACGGCAGCCGATGAGGGTGCTAAAGTGGTTTATCATGTTGACTTTAAAGATCCTACTCGTTATTCAGCGACCCTCACCTCAATCAATAACATTCTAAACTTCTATGAATCTGAACTGATGGAAGCTGAAGTGCACCTGGTGTTTGTCGGTTACGGCCTGCGCTTTACCACCAATGATGTGCTGAAAGGCACGCCTTATGAAGCCGACAAACAACTGATAGAACGTCGTGACGAACTTAAAGGCCGTCTACAGTCTTTAATTGATGTACGTGGTGTGCAAGTGCATTTGTGTGATAAAACTCGTGACGAAGTCGGTTTAGCGCAATCTAAGGTTTATAAAGGGATTCAGTTTGCCCCGTCTGGGGTCGCGAAAATTGCGATTCTTCAGAGTGAAGGCTTTGCTTATCTGAAGATTCAATAAACGACACAATAATAAGAATCAATACACTAAGTAAAGCAGCACTCAAACTAGACATTGTCTATATAACTGCTTTAATCAATTCAACTTTATTTATTAACCGCCTGAGCCCTATGAAACGAATACTTAGAACAACCCTTTTAACAGCACTGTTAGTTCAAAGTCCGTTCAGTATTGCAGACGATAACGCGATACAATTATTAGATTATTTGGATACAAATTTGAAGCATTATCTACACGAAAATGATTCTGTTATTGAAGATATCCAGAGACTATCAACCTTTCAACGAAATGACCAGGTCATTGTACAAGTCACTCACAACCCTAAATCTAGCTATTCTCATCTAGTGGAGGAAATCGCCAAAACTGGCGGTCGAGTGAACGGCATTAACTTTCAAAATGTTTTCACGCTTTCTATACTTGATAATTACTGTCATGATCATGCCTTTAACACAATCATCTCTTCAGGACTAAACGATGACGTTTTAATCCAATATCAAGATTTAAATGGTCGCTTCATTGTCACCCATAAAATCAGTAACAAAATGTGTAAATCTGAGCAGTATTCTTAAATAAAACCTATCCAATAAATTCATTAACCAAATCTGTAAAGCTTTCATTCAAGCCCCACAACACTCACACAGAATCAAACTAAACTTACCAGGCCTGGTAAGTTTAAAATAAAGACTGAATCTAAGCTTATCTAAACACTAAATACATTCCCCCTCCTTCTCTTTGAAAGCAATCGAGCAGTTCCCATAACTAAATGAACGGCTAAAATCCTCATACATCCATATGAAACCGAGTTATGAGATTTCAGTGAATGACTTTAGGTAAAGCGAATTGATTGAATAGATCGTCAGGAGCTCAGCAAGACTTATAGAGTTGCAGTAGCTCAATCTTACAGCATTATTTAAAGCTACCAGGCCTGGTAGCTTTAATAAGTTGATACTCATGTATTATTTATAAGCCTAAATAGCTAACCCCAATGTCGATAAACTTAAGGGCTTTTCAAAACCAAGTCTGAATTCAGCATTACCCAAATGGACTCAAATTAAAGACATAAAAAAACCGGCATAAAGCCGGCTTTTTATTGCGTGTTAAATAACCTAAAGAATTAAGCCATTTCACCTGGGTATGCTTCGATACCTGGGTTGTTTTTAACACCCTTAAGCTTAGGATGGTTAACCTTCTTAAGCTTCATGTCGTTCTTGTTACGACGTAGGTAATCTGCTGCTACATCCCACATAAGACGACCATCACCAACCGCTTCAACCTGTGCCCAACCGGCAACAGAGTAAGTTTTGTTGGCATCTAATGGCGTACCATCGTCAAGACGCATATCTGAAATACGGCTACCAAGCTTACCATTCGGCTCACAAGTGTAGTCCATACCACCAAGACGAACCATATCACCACCAGACTGTAGGTATGGATCTTTCTGGAACAAGTTCTCACAGATACCTTCTAGGATATCTTTCATTTGAGCACCAGTAACTTCTGACTTGTATGTTTCACCATAAGTCATAGAAGTCTCATCCATAACACGTTCCATCGTGATCATTTCACCCGCTAGAACTGAAGTACCCCAACGAACACCCGCAGACATAGCGATTTGAGTATCATGCTCTTCACGTAAAGAGTTTACGATGATTTGATCCCATGTCCCCATGAAGTTACCACGACGGTACAGTGTATCTTCAGCGACCGCTAGTTCTTCACCCATGATCTCGCCGTAAGACTTACCTAGACGCTCTTTGCTGTAGGCACGTGAAGGATCACGAGACTCTATAACGTTAGTGTCATACTTCTTAGTGTAAAGGTGCTTGATGAAGCTATCCATCTCAGCATCAGCCGCTAACACGTTTGAGAATACTGGTAATAGGCTGTAGTTAACACCTCTTAGCTTACCGTTTTGGATATCTAAATCCATTACACCAACAAACTTACCGTTCGAACCAGCGTTAGTTACGTGACAAACACCACCCGCTGGAGTTTTAACTGGAGAAGTTACAGCAACACCATCGTGCGTATGACCACCGAAGATAGCATCGATACCACTGACACGAGATGCCATCTTAAGATCGACATCCATACCATTGTGAGAAATCATGACAACAGCAGCAACCTTCTCTTCTGCACGGATTTTATCAACCGTGTCTTGAAGTGCACCTTCACGCAAACCAAATGACCAATCAGGGAAGTTAGCTTGTGGGTTAGCATTCGCTGTACGCGGGAACGCTTGACCAACAATCGCGATACGCTCACCATTGATGATTTTAATAGTGTAAGGCTTGAAAGCACGCGCTTCATCTTCATCATAAAGACCCGTACCATTGTTGCGAGCAACTAAGTCACGGTAATCATCACCGAATAAAGAATCTTCTTTAATACGAACGTTTTGTGCAAGGAACTCACCTTTAAACGCATTCAAGTTCTTAAGAACTTCTTCTTCTTTATACGTGAATTCCCAGTGACCCGTCATAACATCAACACCTAAGATGTTAGATGCTTCAACCATGTCCATACCACGTGTAAATAACGCAGTACCTGAACCATGCCATAAATCACCACCATCCATAGTCAACGTGTTGTCACGTCCACCAGCTTGCTCACGCAACTTGTCTAATAATGTTTTAACGTGTGCGAAGCCACCAACTTTACCATACTGCTCAGAAGCATCTTGGAAGTTCATGTAAGAGAATGCGTGTGCTAAAGGTGTATTTTCAGCAACACCAATTTTCTTCAATAACTTTGTACCAACAACGTGAGGTAACTGACCAAATGCTGGCCCAGTTCCTAAGTTTACGTTTGGCTCACGGAAATAGACAGGGTTTAACTGTGCGTGAGTATCCGTAATGTGTAGCAAACGAACCTTGCCTTGCATTGGTTTGTTATAGATTTCTGCAGATGCTTTTGCAGCAGCAGCTTTATCCGCTCCACCTGACATTGCACTTGCAGTACCAGGTAACATACCTGCAGCAGCGGCCATTGACATTACGTGAAGAAATTCGCGACGATTTAAAGACATAGGTCTCTCCGTTGTTGTTAACAATTGCCTACAATAATCATAGGCTTTTAAAAAAGTTGTATTAATTTAATGGGTAAACAGGTCAAAGTCAAATAAAGAAAACTTGTCACTTATTAGAGATTGCTTATAACCTAGCCACCGCCAGGTCAAAATTGCTCATTTTTTAGCCAACCCATTTACGGGCATTTCTAAAGAGGCGCATCCAAGGTGCATCCTCTTGCCACTCATCAGGGTGCCATGAATTCTGAACCGTTCTAAAAACGCGCTCAGGATGAGGCATCATAATAGTCACACGACCATCCGTTGTCGTTAAACCAGTCATACCATTCTCAGTTCCGTTTGGATTAAACGGGTAGCTTTCAGTTGGACGACCAGTAGAATCGACATAATTTAGCCCCACTAAACCAGCAACGTCAGCCGCAGAACCCTTACCAAAGTCCATGCGCCCTTCGCCATGAGAAACCGCTACTGGAATTCGCGTACCTTCCATGCCTTTTAATAGGATAGAAGGTGACTTTTGAATCTCTACCTGAGAGAAACGCGCTTCAAATTGCTCTGATTCATTACGCACAAACGCAGGCCAGCTCTCAGCACCTGGAATAATTTCTTTTAGATTGGATAGCATTTGGCAACCGTTACACACACCTAAAGAGAAGGTGTCTTCACGGTTGAAGAATTTTTCGAACTCAGAACGTGCCGTATCATTAAAGAGAATGGAATTCGCCCACCCTCGACCAGCGCCAAGCACATCGCCGTAAGAGAAACCGCCACAAGCAACAAGGCCTTTGAAATCCGCAAAAGAGACTTCACCTGAAAGAACATCAGTCATGTGCACATCAATAGCATCAAAACCAGCTCGATCAAATGCGGCAGCCATCTCTAACTGACCATTGACACCTTGCTCACGTAAGATAGCCACTTTTGGCTTATTCTCACTAGAGAAGTTAGCGGTAATATCATCATTGATATCAAAAGTGACAAATGGCTCAATTTGAGTATGCTCATCATTTTGAATTGAATCGAACTCTTGTTGAGCGCAATTTTCATTATCGCGTAATGCCTGCATACGATAAGACGTTTCAGCCCACCACGACTGTAGTGACTTACGATCTTTATACAACAAGGTATTACCATGTGCGGTGATATTGATTTGACCATCCGTCAATGGAGATCCAATCCAATGCGATAGGTTTGCAAGATTGTGTTCTGCTAATAAAGCATCAACCCTGACTTTATCATCCGCTTTAACCTGAATGACTACTCCGACTTCTTCTGCACATAATGCAGCAATCGGCTCCACACCCAATCTGGAGACATCTACATTCAATCCACAATGACCAGCAAACGCCATCTCTAACAACGTGACTAAAAGACCACCATCCGCTCTATCGTGATAAGCCAACATTAAATCGTCTGCCATCATCGCCTGGGTCGCATTAAATAGGTTTAATAAATCTTCGGCACTTTCTAAATCAGCAGAAATATCGCCAATTTGATTATAGACTTGCGCTAAACAACTTCCGCCTACACGGTTTAGACCATGCCCTAGGTCAATGACCAACAGCTCCGTCTCACCCAAATCAGTTCTTAACTGTGGAGTCACCGTTTTACGGACATCTTCAACAGGCGCAAAAGTCGTAATATTCACAGACATAGGAGAGATAACGGCTTTGGATACACCCTCTTCTTCCCAAACCGTCTTCATGGACATTGAATCCTTTCCAACCGGAACCGCGATACCAAGCTGAGGACATAACTCCAACCCAACCGCTTCAACCGCATCATACATGGCTGAATCTTCACCTGGATGACCCGCTGCCGCCATCCAGTTAGCGGAGATTTTAATATCACTCATCTTTGCAATTTTGGCGCAACCGATATTGGTAATTGCTTCCGCGATAGAAAGGCGCGCTGAAGCTTTTGGATTAATCAAGGCAACAGGAGGACGCTCACCAGAAGCCATGGCTTCGCCTGTATAACCCTTATAATCTGAACATGTGATACCCGCATTAGCAACAGGAACCTGCCAAGGACCGACCATTTGATCACGTGTCACCATACCGGTAATAGAGCGGTCACCAATGGTAATCAAGAAGTTTTTACTGGCAATCGTCGGTAACTTTAATAAACGCTCAGTGACGTCTTCAAAGTCCAGCACTGCAGTTTCAAAACCCGCCTGAGGAATGTTACGCGATTCTGCCGTACGGTGCATCTTAGGGGGCTTGCCCAATAAAATATTCAATGGCATATTGACCGGATTATTATCGAATACCGTATCGTTGACCACTAATTCTTGAGCTTCAGTCGCTTCACCGACAATCGCGTACAAACAACGTTCACGTTTACAAATTGCTTCAAACTGTTCAATTTGATCTGGAAAAATCGCAATGACATAACGCTCTTGTGACTCATTACACCAGATTTCCATAGGCGCCATACCTGGCTCATCATTTGGCACAGAACGTAAATCAAAGATAGCTCCTTTACCAGCATCATTGACCAACTCTGGAAAAGCATTCGATAAACCACCCGCACCGACATCATGAATCGATGCAATTGGCGTATTCTTACCTAAATAAGTACAACGATCGATCACTTCTTGTGCGCGACGTTCCATCTCAGGATTTTCACGTTGAACGGAAGCAAAATCAAGAGTTTCTGAACCTGAACCACTATCAATTGAAGAAGCCGCACTCCCCCCCAGACCAATCAACATGGCTGGGCCGCCTAAAACTACTAACTTTGCACCAACCGGAATATCGCCTTTCAGAACGTGCTCTTCACGAATATTTCCTAAGCCACCCGCCAACATAATCGGCTTATGATAACCACGTATCTCTTCACCATCATGCGTTGTGTAAGCATTTTCATAGGTACGGAAATAACCATTAATCGCAGGACGACCAAATTCATTATTAAAACCAGCGGCACCTAAAGGCCCTTCCATCATAATATCAAAGGGTGAAACAATACGTGAAGGCTTACCGTAAGGACGCTCCCAAGGCTGTTCAAAACCTGGAATATTTAGGTTCGACACCGTGAATCCAGTTAAACCAGACTTAGGTTTAGAACCGCGACCCGTTGCACCTTCATCACGAATCTCACCGCCCGCACCAGTCGCCGCTCCCGGCCAAGGAGAAATCGCCGTTGGATGGTTATGGGTTTCTACTTTAATTTGAAAATGCACGTATTCTGTATGCGCAGCATAAGATCGAGTCACCGGATCTGGAAAAAAACGACTGGCTTTTGGCCCTTCTAGGACGGCGGCATTATCACTGTAAGCTGACAAAACACCTTCTGGATTCTTTTGGAAAGTATTACGAATCATACCGAATAGAGAGTAGGGTTTATTTTCACCATCAATCGTCCAATCGGCATTAAAAATTTTATGGCGACAATGCTCTGAATTGGCTTGGGCGAACATCATCAACTCAGCATCGACGGGATTACGCCCTAAACCCTTAAAGGCATCTACCAAATAATCAATTTCATCACTGCTTAAAGCCAAGCCCATCTCTTTATTGGCTTTATTAAGCGCGGCTTTACCGCCACCAAGTACATCAACAATAGAATAAGGCTTTGGAGATTGATGTGAGAACAGACCTTCTAGCTCTTCTACTTTATGAAAGACTTGCTCCATCATACGATCATGGACTAAAGCTTCCATTACAGGCTTATTAACAGTTGAAACGCCTTCAAAGAAATAAGCAATACCACGTTCAATACGGTGTACATGCTCAACACCACAAGTGTGTGTAATATCAGTTGCTTTGGAAGACCACGGAGAAATCGTACCTAAACGAGGTGTCACAATACAAGAATCAGCACTCAATACGGATGTTTGATCTGACTCTGAATTATTCAACAATATCTTTAAATGTGACAATTCTGTATTTGTAAGTTCACTGTCGACATCTATAAAATAAATATACTGTGATTGCACTGCAGAAATACCGCCAACGACTTGTAACTTATTAAGCAGTTGATTACGTCGGTATTCTGAATGAGCGGGATTTCCCCAAATGATCTGCATAGTTTTTGTCCTTTACAAAAAACAAAGCCCTCAAATATGAGGGCGTTTAATCTGACTGAATTATTCTGCTAATAATCCCAGACTTTCAAATATATAGCGTCTTTGTTGCGCATTTAACGGCTTGTTATCTTCGGCACTCTTGACCGTTAAGATGGTTTGCGTAGAATCCGTTTCAGAAGTCGTTAATTGAAGCTCTACAATTTCAGGCAAATCGGCTTTACCAGCATCTTTCCAGAACGCTAAATTAGATAAAAATGAATCTTCTTTTTTAGCACTCTCAGGTACCTGAATCCACATTTGATGTTCAGCAATACGTACCTTATCCATCTGCCAATTTGCACGGTAAACCATGGCCTGTACGTAGCTCCAACTCTTTTCTATATCCGCTCTTAGAGACAGAGCTTGAAACTCTTCACCATCAACGATTTCAACCATTTTTTCAGTGATTTTCAACTGAGCTAATGCCTTTTCACTCGTCGAACCAAAGAAAACCATTGCTTGGTAAAGCGCTTGCGCTTCCATTACGGGGCTATAAGGCTTAATCCGCCAACGATCACCTAAATCACGGGCTTCATTTGCGTCAGGCGAATAAAGCATGTGGTGACTAAAATAAACGCGGGTTTTGTTCGCATTAAGATCAGTCTCGACTCGAATAATGAGCTTATCGTAAACCCCTTCTGCGAGCTCAGGGCGCCAGCTATTTAACATCTTGGTAAGCGGACCAACATCATCTAAAGGTACCAATTCAGAACGCTGTTGATAGTCAGTTTTCATCACACCGATATCTTTACGCTCTTCACCAACCTTAAAGCCAGCTGACTCTAAAAAACGTTTTAAACCAGACCAAACTTGCTCACTGTTAACAGAATCAATCTCTAACCAACGTTCAGACAAATTAGACTGAATGGATAAACCATCCGCCTTAAAATTAGGAATATGATCATATGAATCTTGCTGAGCAAGAGCGTCTTGTTCTGCCTGTGCCAACGCCAATGAAAGATTACTTTTCGATTTGCCTGGGTTAAATAAATTAGGCGGCATCTCTAGGTTTTGAACCACTTTACCTTCACTATCACGATAGCTACTATCAGACCCGAACATACCCGTGGTAGTTGAGCAACCACTTAAACTCACCGCTATTAACGACGTAGAAATTACAACTGTTTTTGCAGTTAGACGCATAAACCCAGCTACCTTTAATGTATTAAAAAAATTAAACTTCTACTCCAGCTTCTTTCATCGCTTGCAACACAATCGGTTGGTAGCATTCTGAAAGAGGCGTTAAAGGTAGACGCAGAGCCCCTCCCATTAAGCCCATCTTAGAGACAGCCCACTTAACAGGAATAGGATTTGATTCTATAAAAATATCACGATGCAAAGCGTGTAACGGCGCATCCATTGCACGAGCTTGTTCTGCATCCCCCGCCAGAGCCAATGCATAGATATCATGCAGTTGCTTAGGCACAATATTAGCCGTCACAGAAATTCCACCATGACCACCTGCTAAAATAAAATCGACTGCTGTGGCATCATCACCAGTATACAAATCAAAATCATCCGTAACGCCGGCTTTAATTTGTGCAACACGACTAATATCAGCTGTCGCTTCTTTAACGCCAATAATATTAGGGATTTTAGAAAGCCTAATAACCGTTTCAGGCAACATATCGACGGCTGTTCGACCCGGAACATTATACAAGATTTGCGGAATATCGACTGTTTCAGCGATTTTCTTGTGGTGTAAAAACAGACCTTCTTGCGTTGGCTTATTGTAATAAGGACTGACTAACAAACAAGCATCAGCACCAGCATCTTTAGCACACTGCGTTAATTGAATAGCCTCGCTAGTCGAATTAGCCCCCGTTCCCGCAATAACGGGAATACGCCCGTTGACCTTTTCGACCACAAAACGAACCACTGCACAATGCTCTTCAAAATCCAAGGTTGCTGATTCACCCGTAGTGCCCATTGCAACAATAGCATCAGTCAGTGATTCAATATGAAATTCCACCAGTCTTGCTAGTGATTCAAAATCTACCGATTCATCCTCTAACATTGGGGTGACTAATGCCACCATACTGCCTCTAAACACGGCGAATTTCTCCATTCAATTAACGCAAATATAAAAAAGGTAATATTAACCTTTCCCCCCCCACACTTCAACCAATTAATACTGATTTTACACACATGCGACAAGTTCTTTACAAGCCCTTAAAATTCACTTCAAAACGGTTGCCAACATTTTTAAATGTCGTCATACTGAACCCAATTAATATGACCAAAGGAATGCTTTATATGAGTATTGAAACAGGACACAAACTCCCATCATTTTCAGTAGAAACCACCTCTAATACAACGTTTACGAATGCTGATTTGAACGGTCATTACACCGTAATTTATTTTTACCCAAAAGACAGCACGCCTGGCTGCACGACAGAAGGCCTGGACTTTAGCCACCTCACACCACAATTTAACTTACTAAACACAGTTATATACGGCGCATCAATGGACTCAATGAAACGCCATGATAACTTTAAAGCGAAAAAAGGATTTCTCTTCGACCTTATCTCAGACCCTGAAGGTCAATTTTGTGCGCTATTTAATGTCTACCAACCCAAGAAAAATTTCGGGATCGAGTACATGGGCATTGTGCGCAGTACTTTCTTATTTGATCCTAATGGCGTATTAATTCATGAGTGGCGTAAAGTGAAAGTAAAAGGACATGCTCAAGCCGTATTAGAAACCATCCAAACACATCAAGAAAAGCACCCTCAATAAAAGCCCACTGATCCACTAACTGGAGAGTACCCAGATGAATATTAAAGGCAACCGACTATTTATTTTAGACACTAATGTACTTATGCATGACCCCATGGCGCTGTTTCATTTTGATGAACACGATTTATTCCTTCCCATGACGGTTTTAGAAGAGCTTGATGCAGGCAAAAAAGGCATGTCAGAAGTTTCACGTAATGTACGTGAAACCAACAGACTGATTGACCAAATAATAAGTGATGCAAGTTTTGAAGATATTAAAAATGGCTTATCCCTTGAAAGAATTCATCCTGGCCATGATAAGTCCAGCATTCACCTAGGCAAGCTTTTCTTTGAGACAGAACCCCTACTGGCCGAACTACCTACTTCACTCCCTAGCCACAAAGCTGACAATCATATTTTACAAACTGGTCTTGCTCTAAAAGCACTCCTCGCGGATTGTAGCGTCACCCTGGTGACCAAAGATATTAACATGCGCATAAAATCTTCGACTGTTGGCCTACACTCAGAAGATTACTATAATGACCGTGTTCTGGAAGATGCTGACTTACTCTACAAGGGCTGGGAAGCCCTACCAGAAAACTTTTTTGAAATACATGGCAAATCCATGAAATCTTGGCAGGAAGAGGGGCGTACCTTCTACGAACTAGAAGTAGATGAACATTGCCACTGGTACCCAAACCAATCCTTAATTAGCAACAATGATGCTGGGTTTAATGCTATCGTCCAAAATATTCATGAAGGTAAAGCGACTTTAGAGTTTATGCATGACTATACGCAAAAAAGTCACTCAGTTTGGGGAATTAATGCCCGTAACATTGAACAAAACATTGCCTTCAACTACCTTATGAATCCAGAAATTGATTTCATAACTCTACTTGGTGTCGCCGGAACTGGGAAAACCCTATTGACTTTAGCTGCCGCCTTAGAACAGACGCTTGACCTAAACCTCTACAATGAAATTATCATGACACGTGCCACTATTCCAGTGGGTGAAGACATCGGATTCCTACCAGGCACCGAAGAAGAAAAAATGACTCCTTGGATGGGCGCATTAATGGATAATTTAGAAGTGTTAAGCGCCTCAGATGACAGCACTGATTGGGAAAATGAAAGTACCCAACAACTTATAAGCAAACGCATTAAAATTAAATCGATGAATTTTATGCGCGGGCGTACTTTTTTAAATAAATTCATTATTATCGATGAAGCCCAAAACCTCACTCCAAAACAGATGAAAACCCTTATCACTCGATCTGGTGAAGGCACCAAAGTCATCTGCTTAGGAAATATAGGCCAAATAGATTCCCCTTACCTAAGCGAAACCACCACAGGCTTAACTTACGTAGTAGATCGCTTCAAAGAATGGGATCACAGCGCACATATCACATTAGAACAAGGTGAACGTTCACGCCTCGCACTGTTTGCCTCAGAGAACCTTTAAACTAACATTAGAAGCCAAACCCCAGAAATCAAAAAAGGCCGTAAACGGCCTTTTTTTAGTTGGGAAAATCTAGCTCAGCTAAATTTAACGCCCCATTTTTTGCTCTTCTTCAGTTGGAATTCTGAAACCAAGTTCTACCGCTCTATCACGACAGTAATCTACAGCAAACTCTAGCAACTCACCAACCGCTCTGTGACGAAACTTGTGCTTCTGTCGCACATGCGAGAAAGGTCTTAGAATTGGCGGATCTAAAGGAATCGCGACCAAAGTATCCAACTTTAACTCTTTAGCTAAAGTGGTACGCGATACGATTGCAATCCCGACATCAGACTCAACAGCCATCTTAACCGCTTCAGGACTACCTAATTCCATGACTACTTTCAAGTCACTATAAGTTAAGCCTTGCTCTCGAATATACGAATCAATAACAGTACGCGACCCAGAACCTTCCTCACGAGTAATATAACCATACTTACGGAAGTCTTCAACAGTCACTTTATCACGTTTCGCTAAAGGGTGATCCTTAGGGCAAATCAACTGCATTTCATCAATCCGACAGACATCTACTTCTAGGTTTTTATTGTGTACCGGAGCTTCTACCAGACCAAGGTCAATCATATTATTTTCAACCATTGAAACAATGGCATCCGTATTACCAACCTGAAGACGAATATTGACATCATCATACTGCTTTTTGAAGGCGCCTAATAAACTTGGTAGCATATATTCAGCAATCGTTGTACTTGCTCCAATCACCAATGTACCAGTCACCTCTCCAGTCAGCTCACGAACATCACTATTCATTTTCTCGTACAACTCAAGAATCTGATCTGAATAGTCATACACGACTTTACCAGCATCCGTTAAGGTAATCTTATTATGAGTACGGTCAAAAAGGCGAGTATTGAAAAAATCTTCAAGCTGTTTAACTTGGAAAGTTACTGCGGGCTGAGTCATGTGAAGAGTTTCTGCGGCTTTGGTAAAACTCATTACCTTGGCGACGGTATGGAACACCTGAAGACGTCTGTCTGCCATTCGTAATTTCCTTTATGCTGTATAAATTAATTTTGGGTGGTATGAATATAGGCTGTTACACAGTAAAAGTCAAACAACTTATCGCCCTATAAACCAAACATGGAATAAAACAGGATTTTTATTATGAAAGCCCTGATAAACAAAGGCAATCAACCCTTAAAAAAACAGACGATAAGCAACCATTTCAACTACTTTTTCTAACTTCTACGCTCTTTTTCAAGCGCTCGTTTTAAATCCGCCAACTCGCTAGAAAAATGATCCATTAGCCGCGCCACATGCTTTTCATTGGCAATTGACTGTTGCGCTAGACGATCTTCTGTTTGACTCATATATTCCAAGATATCTGCTTCTGACTTACGTTGATCAGATCCAATTAAGAACGCCGCAATATTTGCAGAGACTAAAGAGAAGAATACCACCCCAAATAGAATCAGTACCACACCAAAAATACGTCCAGTATCGGTCGTTGGAACAACATCACCATAACCGACTGTCGTGATGGTTACTATGGCGTACCAAGCTCCATCAATAAAGCTACGATCTTCAATGTAGGCAAACATACCACTTGCACCAACAATAATAAAAGAAAATGCCAGTAAAATCTGACCAAATCGATTGCGTCTCAGTATGTTCAAGGAATTTTTAAAAAATCCCGCAACAAAACGCAATAATAAAATCAATCTTAAAGAACGAATAATAAGCGCCCAGTCCCCCCCCCAATCAATCAATGGAAAAGCGACCAAGACAATCAGTACACTCATCCAGTTTTCGTGTAGATAACGTAGTTTATCGCGTACATTAAATAGGTTAACCGCTAACTCAAGCGCGAAAATACTCCAAATAACATGAGAGAACCAAATGAACTCTATCGGTTGACCAGAGTAAAACATTACTAACTGAATAAAAACGGCAAATAGCGCCACTAATACAAGCCACTCAAAGCGATGGCCAATTTTAATCGCATAATCACTTTCTAAGTGATTCACTCCGGCAATCCCTAAAAGAGTTTTAAAATTCAAACGTTTCATTTACCTTTCCTAAAAACGGATTGATTTAGCGAGCTTTGGCAAGGCCTCTCTGCCATTCAAGGCCTGCCCCATTAACCAATTTTTGATCGGCGTAAGGCGATTTGCAAGGGGCAGAAGCCCTTTTCTAACAACAACCTTAAGTGAAGCGTCTTGCTTAAACAACCAGTCAAAACCTTCCATTGATCTTTGCACCAAGGCATTGTCACCGCGACGCCAGCGCTCGTACTTCCTTAAAATTGAATATCTACCCCAGGGTTTATTCTGCGCCTTGGCATCTAACACGGTTTCAATTAAAGCCGCCGCATCTAACAAGCCTAAATTTACGCCTTGCCCTGCTTGCGGATGAATTGTGTGAGCCGCATCGCCAACCAGCGCTAGGTTTGACTTAACATAGTGTTCAGCATGTCTTCTCACTAAAGGAAAAGCACTTCTTTCAGCCACTTCAATAACAGGACCCAAACGATAATCAGAAGCTTTGGAAATCTCTTCCGCAAAATCCTTATCTGAAAGTGCCAAAGCCCACTGCATCTTTTCCATCGGCAGATACCATGCGATAGAACTGATATTCTCGCCCATTGATAAATAAGCAAACGGGCCATTCTGGGTATAACGTTGCCAACAAGTATCTTCACTCGATAACTCAGTTTTCACACAACCGACCACGGCACATTGTTCATAGTCATGCGTATCTAAACCAATGAAAGCCAGTTCGCGTACTTTTGACATGGCTCCATCCGCTCCAACAAGCAATTCGGTTTGAATCTCGCCCACACCTTCTAACGTCAACCAGGCCTGGTCGTTTTCTAAACGTAGCGATTCCAAACGATGATTTAGAAGTACGGTTATATTCTCACAAGCCTCGACCTGCTCCCATAAAGCGGATTGAATAACGTCATTTTCAACGGTATACCCTAGATTAGGCTCGCCCATATCCTCCGCAGAAAAATGCACCTCTCCTGGCGTTATTTCATCCCAAACATGCATCGCAGTAAAAGGATGGAAGCGACGACTCTCTATGCCTTGCCAAGCACCTAGATTACGTAATATTTTTTCAGATGCTCTCGTTAATGCACTGACTCTAACCTGATAAGCTGAGTCAGCTTGCCATACCGTATCAATCGCCTGTTTTTCCAATAACAAAACCGACATGCCTTGCTGACCTAAACCCAAAGACACCGTGGCTCCGACCATGCCGCCACCGACAATGACAACATCCCAGTTTTTAGAAGCGATATCTGTCACCAGCTCTTCAATACCCTGACTTTCTATAGAACTATCTAAAGTGGCACTCATGAACGATTGCCTCCCATCGCGAACCGTGAAAAACGTTTTTTTAAAGTCGGCATGGCCTGCATTGCCATCAACCCAATCCCCCTTAAATGTCCGACAACGGGTGATTGGTGCTGAAAGATATCAATCAAACCATCTGTCATTCCCATCACCTTTTCATGGTCAGGCTTTCTGGCGATTGCATACTCCGTTAAAAATTCTGGCGAGCCAATATCATCTGTTAAAGAAGTCATCTCTAAAAACACCTCAATATCTCGAATCCCCAAGTTCAAACCTTGTGCAGCGACCGGGTGCTGTGTATGTGAGGCATTGCCCATTAACAATGCACGGCCTTTGGACATCTGCGGCACATAAGTCTCTTTTAACGGATAAATTACGCGCGGACTAACTTGTATAAATCGACCTAAACGCTCACCCATTTTTGATGAAAATAGCGCTATATACTCTGCATCGTTTAGAGCCTTTACCATTTCAATTTCATCTTCAGGACAGACCATCACGGCTTTATGAAAATGGCCTTTCATTGGCAATAACGCCACAGGACCCTTTTCAGTAAAACGCTCAAATGACCAACCTTGCGGGTGCATTTCAGTTTCTATCTGCGCAATCACGCCAAAAGCTTGATAAGATTTCTCTTCAATCGGCAAATCAAGTATTTTTCTGACCTGAGAAACCGTACCATCGGCTCCGACAATCAGCTTGGCCTCAACTTGATAGGATTCCCCTGAAAAACCTGCACTCTCTGAATCTACGGCAATTTCAGCCTGAATGACTGAGCCCTGCTCTTTAAATGTCACTAAACGTGCCGGACAAAGCACTTGAATCTGTTGGTTTTTCTGTACATGTTGCCAGAGGACTTTACCCAAATCACTGGACTGAATACTGTAGCCCAAAGCAGGCACATCAACTTCTTCGGCATGTAACTTAGTCAGACCCAAATAGCCCTTTTGCGATACATGAACGTGATGAATTTCCGTTAAGTGTTCAACGAGGTCATTCCAGATATTGAGTTTTTTTAAGACCTGCATCGAGCCATGAGACAAGGCCAAGACTCGCCCATCAAAAGAGTTCGGAGCGTCTTTATTTGGAACAAAGGCCTCTGCCAATACAACTTTAAAGGCTTGTTGCGCTAGACCTAACGCCAGCATCAACCCAACAGGCCCACCACCTGAAATGACTACTCCACACTTGATTGACTGATGCTCTATTTTTGAAGACGACTCTGAACTCACTTTTTTAAATCCTGCTGTTACTTAAAACTAGAAAACATTGCGATGCGATGACTCAACAATCAATAAATCGTTTTAGCGTACCGCTGAAAAGACAGCCATCTGTGCTTCAATTTCTGTCACGGTTCTTGGCAATCCAGTAGTTAAAACCTCATGCCCTGTTTCAGTAACCAAAACATCATCTTCGATTCGTATTCCAATATCATGCCACTGACTATCCACATCAGAATGTTCTGCCGAGATATATAAACCAGGCTCTACCGTCACAACCATGCCAGGTTTAAACTCTCGCCAGGCCTGATCCTGTTTATAAGCCCCCACATCATGCACATCCATACCCAACCAATGACCGGTACCATGCATAAAAAAACGTTTATAAGATTCATTTTTGATTAAAGTCTTAAGCCTGCCTTTTAAGATACCCAAATCAATTAAACCTTGGGTCAAGACATTGACTGAGGCTTGATGTGCCGCATCATATACGGCTCCAGGTTTAATCGCTGAGATAGCCGCTTGCTGCGCATCTAATACAAGGGAGTATAACTTGGCTTGCGCTGGACTAAACTTTCCATTCGCTGGGAAAGTTGTGGTGATATCCCCTGCATAACCTTGCCATTCAGCACCCGCATCCACCAGTACCAGATCACCATCATGAATCTCATCTCGGTTTTCAGTGTAGTGCAAAATACAGGCATTGTTCCCACTAGCAACAATTGAACTGAAAGCAATGCGTGGAGATCCCTCACGAACAAAAGTCGCTTCTAATTCTGCTTGCACCTGAAACTCAAACTTTCCAGGCAAGACTGTGGCCATCGCGGCTAAATGACCTTTTACCGAAATTTGTGCCGCTTGGCGCATCCTAGAGATTTCTTCTGCTGATTTAAACAGGCGCTGTTCATGCAGAATCCCATCTAAGTCACAAATCTTACTCGGTGCCGATACACCTTGACGAACCCTCTGCTTCAGGCTGCCAATCCAATCACTAACCGGGTTCAACCAGTCAGACATTTGAGAGAATGAAAAGTACACCGATTCAATATTCTCAAGCAGCTCAAGCGCACCCTCATCCAATTCATCAATTGACCAGGCCTGGTCAATTGATAAAGACTCACTCGCACTTTCAACGCCCAAGCGCCTACCCTGCCAAGTTTCCTGCTCAGGATCCTTAGGCCGCAAAAATAGATGGGTTACTAATGACTTTTTTTTGAGCAAAACTAGTACACAATCTGGCTCGGTAAATCCCGTTAAGTAAAAAAAGTCGCTTTCGGCCCTAAACGGAAACTCGACATCTCGATTGCGGATTTGCTCAGCCCCTGAAGAGACCAGCACTGCACTATTCTCAGGCAAACTGGCTAATAATTTTTGACGATTATGCTGATGAAACTTGTTGCTTTTTAACATTAGTGAATCGTACCGTTTTCTTCATCTTCAGGACTGAGCATAGGAATCGGTTGTGCATCTGCAGGGTTCAAAGATTCATTCATCGTCAAAATACCGATTTTCACAAACTCAACCAATTGCATTAGATCTGACTCTTCAGTATCTCCGTCCTTCACTGACTTACCTAAGTCCTCAATATCGATACTGGCGATATCACTAAAATCACTTACAAGCTCTCGAACGTCTGGTGCGATTTCATTTTCAGCATCATTTAGACAGCCAATCAACCCTAAGCCATAAAGAATGCCTTCGCAAAGTTGACCCACCATCATCGCACGGTAAACCAGTGCCTCATTATCATCCGGTAAACATAACTCCAATTCAAAACCGGAGCCATTCATGCCTTTATTTGTTTCTTGATAAAGGTCATGCAAAACCTGTAAAAATGACTCTTTGACCGATTTAATATTGGCCTCTTCAATCAGCTTTTTAATCCAAACCGCTTCTTGAATATCATTATCACCGCACAACAATCCAATTAACATACCTTGAATAAATGCCGGTGACTCTAACTCTGAATGTGGCGTGACCACTTCTTTGACTTGATCGAAATCCATTAAAACCTTCTCTTGTTAATCCTGGGTGATTAGTGAATAATATCATAATTAGCTTAAATTCAAATTGCTTAACCCCTAATTTTCGGAGCAAACTCGTGTTAACGCTTACCTTAATGAATCACACCTTTGAAATACCTTGTGAAGCGGAAGATCGTGAGCGCTTAATTGAAGCCGCTACCTTGCTAGAAGACAAACTTGACCAACTACCTGATTTAAAAGGCGAAGGTAAGATTTTGATGATGGCACTAAACCTTTGCTATGACTACTTACAACTCAGAGACGACACTACACAATACACGCTAAGACTCGAAGATCAGATGGATACGGTTATAAATCACGTTGCCAGCAATAACAGTTCTGAAAGCACTCAGTCTTAGAATGACAGCAACACAGGGTTTAAATCCCATGCTAGTCACCTAAACGCGCTTTAAAAGCTAGTTGTTATACCCCCTTCTTCTCCCTAAACCTCTATTTCAAATAATAGAAGTTTGAATTGAGTATCAATCTGCTCTAATCAAAACTACCCGTTATTAATGAAATCTATAAATCTTCATTAAAACAAATGATTATAAATTTGCTTCGGAATGTAAATTTTGATATCTATTTTGTTATAATAGGCACATAGCATTTAGTCGCTGGGCATAAACCCCTTTCCGATAATTAATATATTGGGGTCTGAACTTGAATATGGTGTGCATCTCGTTAGCCTTGCTAACCCGGGAAGCCTAAATACCTTGAGAAGACTGCCACCTTGAACTCCTCGGTTCTTGGATTTTTGTTCAGCGGCTATTTGCTTCCCCATTCCCTTTGTAAACACTCTTGAATACACCTAATTTTATTTTAAACTTCTTTTATTCACTCGACTCTCTATCTTTTCGACATCAAATACAGTGCTTTACTAGCGACGTTTATCCCTATATTTGTATTTCAATTACTTATTTAACACTTACCTACCTTTTGCCTTAAAAGACACACTTTGTCCGATTTATCCGCTAATATGAGACCCATCATTTAACGAATAAACCAAAAAAATTAATTATGACTTCAACATTAAATCCCACCACACTTAGAAAAGAACTACGCCAGCGCAGAAAACAACTGACACCTGAGCAACAAATCCAACATGGCCAACAAGCATTAGTTCATTTGCAAGGTTTCTTGGCTACCAAAAATTCAGCTGAACAGCCACCCAAGTCACTAAAGATTGCACTGTTTCTTTCGCAAGATGGTGAATTGGATACTGAATTAGCGATTCAACACTTATGGCGTTCAACACAACACATAGTTCACCTGCCAGTGCTTGAGACCAAGCCTGACTGGCATATGGCATTTGTTGAGTATCAACCAAACAGTCAAATGATCGATAATCAATTTGGCATAGCCGAACCCTCGGCACCATTTGATAAACACTTACCTGGTCAGCAACTGGATATTGTCCTGATGCCGTTGGTCGGCTTTGATGGCCAGGGTAATCGAATGGGAATGGGTGGTGGCTATTATGACCGAAGCTTTGAATTTAAACGCCACCAAGAAAACCCACACAGTAAGACCTTATTGATTGGCTGGGCGCATAGCTGCCAACAAGTCACTCAACTACCTAATGAACCTTGGGATGTTCCCTTAGATGGCATCATCACCGAACTTGGTTTTCAATCATTTCACGAAGAGACAAAGTTACAAGAATAGAACCTTAGATTAGAAAAGCTCAGACACAAAAAAGGCGCCTATTTCAGCACCTTTGATAAAGTCTTTGTTTTTCAATGCGCCACTAGCGATCTGATGGCTTAGATGATTGTTTCCTCTACAAAGCAGCGACTACTTTTTCAGACAGTGGAATTTTGACTTTTTTACCGACATACAATTCATTGGCGTTTTTAATGTTATTGATCTGCTTTAAACTCTTAGTTGAAACTTGATAGTTCTCCGCAATCTGAGACAAAGTGTCTCCCTTTTGAACTTTATAATGAACGTATAAAGATTCACCCCAGCGTGGTTTTTGTGCGTTTTTCTCAACAAATTTAGCCAACCCACCAGTAATAGCACTCGCCATTTTAGTTTGGAAAGTCTTGCTCATTAAATTACGTGCTTCATGTGCGTTCGAAATAAATGCAGTTTCAATCAATAACGACGGCATATCAATCGATTTTAGAACCGCAAATTTGGCAGACTGAACAGAATGTTTATGCATTTTGACTTTTTTCTGCATCTCATTCAAAACCGTATGCGCTAGTTTACGACTCGCTCTGATATTCGCTTCGCGGGTCAAATCGCTTAATGCAAAAGCAACATCCTCATCACGCCCCTTCAATTTAACATCTTGTAAAGAAGCATTCTCGCTTTTAGCCAATAGCTTAGCCATAACACTACTCGCGCCACCTCTTGAAAGAACATAAACCGACCCCCCACGTACTGAGTGATCGTGAAAGGCATCAGCATGGATAGAGATAAACATATCCGCATCTTGGCTTTTAGCAATCTTCACACGTTCATGCAGCGGAATAAAAACATCTTTATCACGCGTCAAAATCGCACGCATTCCTGGCTGCAGGTCAATTAATCGCTTTAATTCTTTAGCCATTTTCAAGGTTGCAATTTTCTCTTGAACCTTATTATGACCAATTGCACCCACATCTTTACCACCATGCCCTGCATCGATGGCAATCACCAATGTTTTGGGCTGCGAAAACACCGAGCTTTCAGTATTTAACAGAGCTTGCGTCGCTTGATGCGTTTTGGTTTTATGTTCAGGTGCTACTTTAGCCATCTTAACTAAAGGACTAACATCCTTTTCAACCGGTACCTTAACGCCCGTTTTAACAACTGGACTTTCAACTTTAGCAACAACTTTAACAGCAGGTTTTACTGAGGATTTAACGGTAGTAATTTGTGTGGATTGTTTTTTAGAAACTTGAGTTTTAGCAACCTGATTCGAAACGGAATCCCCTAAATCGACAACTAAACGTGCTTTAGCATCTTTGCCTTTCGATAAGGTAAATACTTTGTAAGTTGAGTGTTTGTGTAAATCTAAAACCACGCGGGTTCGTTTTGCACTGTCAGACACACGGATTTTAAATAGGTGTTTATCGGTAATGTGCTTATTCTTGAATGACAGTTTATTGGCGGTTTGATAGAAATCAACTACTAATCGTGAAGGGTTACTTAATTGAGAAACTTTATACTTGTCCATCTGCTTTAAATCGAAAACCACACGCGTCTTTTCAGCGGTCTGACCGATTCGCATACCAGAAAGCTCTGTGTTAGCAATCGCACTAGAGACCCAAACAGACAACATTAGGAATAGTGTAATCGTGACAAGTTTTTTAATTAAGTTAAGCGATTTCATGGGGACTACCTGTTCTAATAGTTACTTTCGCTGGTTATATAACACATACTATGCCAATAAATACGCCAAAAACCCGACATCTTACAAGCACTCAAAATGGGCTGACGGTATCAATACAACCTTACAAGCACGACTCTAAAAGATTTAATGAATGCTTAAACCACTAGAACGCTTAGATCGTTTTATAAATGCGATTAATCACACATTTCCGTCATCATTTGTTCTACAACCACTCGGCCTAAAGCAGTGTTTGCTGCCATTTCAACCGTTCTGCCCTCTGAATTAAACGCTTCTGGATGCTGTATATCTATCACAACATCTGCATCCGGAAAAAGAGGGCTTCCCTTCTGTGGCCACTCTACTAAAGCCACATAATGACCTACCAATAGGTCTCTTATGGCTAAATACTCTAACTCTTCAGGATCACAAAGTCTATATAAATCAAAGTGATGAATCGTAACTATAGAAGATTTATAGCTTTCGACGATAGTGTACGTCGGACTTTTAACCTTTTGCCCCGGTAAAAAGTGTTGAATAAATGCTCTTGAAAAGAAGGATTTTCCGGCGCCCAAGTCGCCGTTCAAATAGACTACAAGCCCCGTATTTAGGGCGTTTGAGTGCTCGCAAGCCAAAGCAAAGGCTTGCGCCAATTTAATGGTCGCTTGCTCATCTACTAAGGTAAATTGATTTTTTATTACGCTACTATTGCCTGACATAGGCCGTCCTTTAAATTTTTGCATTTATTTTTAGCTAGGCGCTTCTATTTTCCACATTACAGCCTTGTAACAGGTGGAAAACATTGTTTACACGAGCACTTTCTGAATACTTTAACGTGGATTATCGTAGTAATTTTCAAAATTCTTTAAACGACTGACTCAACAAATACACTGTTGAATAGTGAGTTTGTTAAAATGGCTTCCATGCCACATCAAAACAATCATTCAGTTACTATGCCCTCCAAAAACCAACAGAGCAGTCAACACGCCATCGATTGCCCTACAGATGCCCAAAAAAGTCTGTCTCAGCGTATCAAACAATGGGGTAAAGAACTCGGTTTTGCCGATATTGGCATCACTGATACTGATCTTTCAAAGTATGAGGCCGACTATTTTAACTGGATAGGTGAAAACTTTCATGGCGAAATGGCCTATATGGCGAATCATGGCACTAAACGCACTCGCCCCAATGAATTAGAGCCAGGTACTCAGAGCGTCATCAGTGTCCGCTTGAACTATTTAGACCTAAGCAGTGAATCTGCTATTGAACAGCTCCACAACCCTGAGCAGGCTTATATTTCGCGTTATGCACTGGGTAAGGATTATCACAAATTAATCAGAAAACGCTTACAACTTTTAGCTGAAAAAATTGCAGAAGAAGTCGATGATTTTCACTATCGCGCTTTTACCGATAGCGCACCAGTATTAGAACGTCCTCTGGCTGAAAAAGCGGGGCTTGGCTTTATCGGTAAAAATAGTTTGATTATCCACCCCCGTGCCGGATCTTGGTTCTTTTTAGGCGAGCTCTATACAAATCTAGACCTGTCGGCAGATGTACCTTTTGCAAAACAGGGTTGTGGCCCTTGTACAGCATGTATTCAGGAGTGTCCGACCCAAGCTATTCTTGACAATGCCGTGGTCGATGCTCGACGCTGCATCTCTTACCTCACGATTGAATATAAAGGCTCAATCCCTGAAGAATTGCGCCCCCTGATGGGCAATCGGATCTATGGTTGCGATGACTGTCAACTCGTCTGCCCTTGGAACAAATTCACAGCAGGCACTGAAGAAGTCGCCTTTAAAGCCCGGAACGACTCAGGCAACCAGCTCGATAACCAATCCCTTCTGGCACTTTGGCAATGGGATGAATCGACTTTTCTTAAAAAGCTCGAAGATTCCCCTATCCGCAGAATCGGTTACGCTCAGTGGAACCGTAATTTGGCAGTCTCTTTAGGGAATATTGAATTCAATCAAAGGTCTATAGATAATGTGGGACTTTTCAGGCAAGTCATCATTGCCTTACAGAGCAAATTAAATCAGATCAATGAACTGGTGGATGAACATATCCTGTGGGCGGTAGCTCAGCTGCAAAGCCGAATGGATTGTTTAGCCGATGATCTAGAGAACTTTGATTTGACCAGGCCTGGTAACTTTGAATCAGAGCAAAATAATCTTACATCTGAGCAGTCTATTAACCCTCTAATTAAAGAGATTAAGCCGTTTATTGTTCGTAAGTATTATCTGCCTAAGAAAAAGTAGTTCAACATCGTAAACTATAATGGTCAAGTATTCTTGGATGGCTTTTTTGTGCGGATTTATAAAGCTACCAGGCCTGGTAACTCTGAAATAAAAAAGTAGCGTCCTCTTTTCTTCAATCATTGATAAATAATTTTAAGCGGAATTTAATTTTACTCTGACCCCAATTATTGTTATCAACAAAAAGAACCCTCCCCCTTTTTCTTTAGTTTTTTATTGTCTGTTTAAGTTGAGAAATAAAATCAAGGTAGTGTGGTCGATTAGTTTGATATGTACCGTCTACACCCATGAACATGACGACATAAGAGCCAGTTTCAGATGCCCAAGATGTGACTTCATGGTGTAGTAAAGTCTTTTTGTCGTAAACATGTTGGCTGCTTAAATCCCTGATCCCTAAGGGGGTGGGTTTAGTATCTAATTTGATATCAAATTTGTTCAGCCAATGATTTGAAAAAGCTTCAAGCTGAGTCGATGGGCTGTAGGCTAAAAGAAGCGTTCCCTGTGAACGACCTACAGGACTATTGTCTCTGGCTGCGCCAGTAGATATGACAACTACTTGCATTTGCATATCATTGCTGGCTTTATAATTTTGCAGGCGTGTTGTCATAAAGTAATAAGGGTATTTAATAGTCCAGGCATTTGATTCTGTTGTTAGTTGGTAAAGATCCTTTTCTAAAGAGAGAATAAAAGACTGTGGGGTTTTAAATTCAGAAAGCGGCTCCATCTGCTCACTTTTAACTTTGTTATAAACCAGTGAGCCTCCAAATACACCGAGTTTTTCAGACCAATAAAAGAGTGTTTGTAAAATTAAATCAGGCTCTTTTGGCAAGATAACTTTGTCTCTTTTATAAAGCTCTGAAACGTAAGTATTAAGAAGGTAGTAGAGATGTTCACGTGTTTTACGAATTTCCTGGGGATTGAGCTTTGAATAATTATTGTTTAGCCAGTTATTAGATGCTGGTGTATCTGCAACAACATGCGCATAATTGAATACAGGATTATCAAGAGGGTTGGTCGAGTAACCTTGCTGAGCTACTTCTGTAGCCGTAAACTGAGAGTTAAGTACCATGCTAGCGCCATTTACTTGGTCTATGATTTTAGCATCAACTTTGTATTTTCCAAACGGTTCACCTGGCTCAATTATGATTCTCGTATAATCGACACTTAGCCCCAGTCTTTTGTTACGCGGTGGTGGTTTTCCTGACCAGACTTCCATTAAAGGTTGATCAGATGAGTAAACGGTACCATCAGGTTTATATACCGTAATCTTCATTTTTAGATCACAATTTCCTTCTGAATTGACTGCACATTTACCGAATAAAACAAATATAGAGAGGGGTTTATTGATTTCAATTTTATTAGATGATGGTAAATAAACTTTTTGTGATGGTGTCGCCCAGTTTTTTAACAGTAGAGCTTCATTGTCTGAAAGAATGAGTTTGGCGGAAATAGTCTCTATTGATTGATTAAGACTGGAATCAGCTATTGTATTATCGTGATTATTGACCAACGCTGCATTTACTATTGTTGAGGCTGTAAATAAAAGAGACACGGCCATTATAATTTTTTTGATAAAGCCCATTTTTAAATCCATTTTTAGACAGAATCATTATTCTGAATTATTAAAGCTATCCAACGCCTATAAAAACCTGAGGGTAAAGGGAATGCTACCCTTTTATTAATCCATGAGTTGTTTACAGCCTATCAAAGATAGAGCCTTGCGCAGGCGTAAACAGCTTGGCATATAGTCTGGCCGCATAAGTATTGGTCATGCCCGCGATGTAGTCTGAAATAACACGCTGCTTTGCTTGATCTGTCGGCGCTTTTTTATACTTTTCATAAGCCGTCGTGGTGAGCAAAGCACTCGGATTGGCGCGTAAAGACTTAAACAACTCCAATACAATCAACTGACCTTTATATTCCATCTGCTTTACTTCCGGAATGGTAATTACATTTTTATACACAAATGTTTTTAACAGCTGTAAAACAGCAGCATGCTCTGGCTTCAACTTCGCTTGATAACGTAGCAAAGGATGTTCAAATTCTGAATTTTCGTCGATATAGATGCTTTCGACCATAATGCCAACCATTTTACTGACCGCATGCTTACGACCTCGAGACGAGTGACTAAATAAACGCGTGGTCATTTCATCATCCCACAAAGCATATTCTTGAAACAGTGGGTTTTCCATGACCTCTGCTTGCCAAAGTTCACGCGCCACCATTTTCATGGCAACGGCATCTTCTAAATCATGAATACCGTAAGCAATATCATCTGCCAGTTCCATAATGGTCGTATCCAAAGCCTTATATTTCGTTTGCTTATGACAACCATCACAATCAGCAAGTTGCGTGAACTTTGCCCTATCTGCCAAAGAAAAAGGCTCCAGCACCCAATCAAACAAAACCTTTTCTTCTAAATAAAGGCTTTTAGGGGGCGACCAACGATTCATCTGTAAGGTTCTAAAGTCATCGACTTGCTGTTCTTGTAACTGAGCCAGGTAATTGGTATTTGATGCGGTTACATCATTATAGATGGCAGGGTATTTCATCACGCCTAATGCCGTTCTACGCGATAGGTCCAAGCCATTTTCAGGGGTATACTCTCCCAGTTTTGCCAAGATTCTTAAGGTCTGGGCATTCCCCTCAAAGCCGCCATAATGGCGCATCATGTAGTTTAATGCGACTTCACCCCCATGCCCAAAAGGCGGATGCCCTAAGTCATGCGCTAAACAAATCGCTTCTATTAAATAGAAAGACGGTAACCAAGCTATGTAATCAGCCTCTTTATCGCTCTCATCCGTACCAACCGTAATCAGCTGCTCCACTAGACCGGAACCAATTTGGGCAACCTCCATAGAGTGTGTCAGTCGCGTTCGATAAAAATCGGATTCACTTAACCCAAAAATTTGGGTCTTTGCTTGCAGTCTTCTGAAGGAGGCTGAATGGATAACCCGAGCACGATCTCTTTGATAAACAATCCGCGCAGGGCGCGCTGGCAAGTCATTCAGATAATCGGTATATCGTTGTGTCCAATTAGGTGTTTCAAGAGAGTCCATATGTCTTTGCTCATTTAAAGTTGTTTAGTTGCTTGACATGATACTAAAAAACAATGATTCCAAGTGGCTTTACTTTAACTTAGGTTCCCCTAGTAGATAAGACGTCCTCCCTATAGACGAAATCTATTTTTGGCGTTATTCTAATAAAGTAACGTTTACACTAAAATAGACTCTTATAAAAAAGTCCATTGCAAAATATGAGGTTGAACAATGAATACAGTTAGAAATGCAGTGATCAAGTCAAATTTTCCGTTTCTTATGGCTCTAACGGCTTCAATGTTATTACTCTCAGGTTGCGGACAATCCCCTGCTGAACTGTGTATTGAAGAAAAGAGCTCGCTTTGGAATACTAAGGCCGTGAGCAAAGCAGACAACCAACCCTACTGGGATGCGGTTGAGTTATGTCGTCAAAAAAACAAAGAGTAGTCAAAAGCGTAATAAGACCTAATTTTCATACCTTGCCGCTGACTGGGGAGACAACGCCCTAGGAAACCCATTACCTGAGAGGCAAACGATGCGTTGGATAAAAAGTCTTAGCCTTATTTTCCTGGTAACGGTGCTACTTCTCATGGCAGGGGTTTCATTCACGCTGCATCAAAAACTTAAACAAGCTGAGATTACGAATCTTACCTGGTCAATTGATCACCTGAATTTAACCTCCCTACAGTTAAACACGCTTAACGCCACCTATCAGCAACAGCAGCATTTCAAATTAACTGACGTCCAAATCCACTGGACAGATGTCGATACTTGGTTTGATTCTTCTTTTCAAATCAAAACATTAAGCATCGACAGTGCGCAGATACAACAGATAAAAGTAGCCGACCAATCTGTAAGCAAGCATCAGGCGCCCACTATAGAGACTCCCTCTGCATTTTCCTGGCCTAACACATTAGAGGACTGGCAAACTGGCCCCTCCTTAAGTGCTCGCTTCTCTTGGTTGGCGTTACTCCCTAAAACAGCAGAGATTAAACACCTCTCACTGAGCAGTGTTTGCCCGGCAGGCCAATGTGCTTTGATTGGACAAATCAGCGCATCATTTGAAAATGCACCGCAAACCAACCAAACTGAACAAGTTACGCCATTGCAAGCGAGCATTCAGGGTTTCTTAGTGAATCCAGAATCAGCAGATAATCAACTCTCGTTTCAATTAAAGGCCGCCTTAAGTTCTGAAAACTTACCGAATTTACAGCTACAACTTTCCTTAGATAAGACGCTCAGCTTAACACTGAATAATGACATAACATCTGACAGTTTGCTTTTAACAAGACTCCAACTATCAGGCATGGCACCCAAGCCAGTCTGGTTTAAAACCCTTGAATCCTGGTCTGGATTCAGTTTATCTGAGGCCGCCTTGTTACAGTTACGACAACAGGCTTTAACACCTGTTAAAATCGAAATCAGCAATAGCATGCCTTTAGCTTCTGTGAACTTACTGATTCAGCAGCTGACAACACAGCCCTCCAAAGCCGTGAATATCCAAACCACAGAAAATTCACCTCTATCTTCATCAGCCACTCAACCAGACCAACCTTCTGTTAACGAGACCAATTTAGCGATTACGCCCCCTTTATTAGCTCAGCTATCTACCCAATTACCACTTGAACACCTCTCTAGCCTATCCACACAATTTGAGATGCATGTTGAACTGCCTAAACTCACCCCTATTCCAGCAATCGGTTTGTTACAAGGGCAACTCACAGCCAAGCTTGAACTTCAACAAGGCGTGTTAGAGGATTATCAACTGCAAACCAGCGGTATCCTCTCAAATCACTTAATCACAGAAAAGTTAAACACACTTGGATTCATCAAAGGAATTGAGATTGATAAAATTGGCTTTGAACTTAACAGTCAGCGCACTTCTCAGAAAAATGAATTAACTTCTATTCCCTTTGAACTGTCCTTAAACTCTGTCACAGGGTCGGCTCATAAAAGCCAGTTCCATCTATTCAGTCAGGGTGAACTCTCTTTAGAGGAAATGCCTAACCTCAATTTTCATCACGCCCTATTAACCTGGCAACAACCAAGCTTAACAATCCAAACAAATCCGGATCAACCTGTGTATCGCCTCAGCAACCTTAAGGCTGACATTCCATTTACAGCTGACTATCACAATCAATCTTTAACGTTCAAGACTAACAAGACGATTATAAAAGGCGATCTACTCGTGTTCGATTTGGGCAATATTAAAACGCCAATCGCAACACTCAGCCAATCGAGCCTGCAATTAACGACGCTCAAGTTCAACTTAAAGCACGACGATATTAAGCCTCTAACTTGGTCTCTCTCTAGCAAGCAAGCTACGCTTAAAACCCAATTCAGAAGCTCTCAGCTAAAGGCTAAAAACCTACAGGCCAGCTTAAACTCATTACAACTAAACAGCTCAGATAATGAATCAACATCTAATCCCATACAAATCAAAGCAAACTATAGTGTGACCACTCCGCGGTTAGAACAAGCCCAACTCTTGCTACAATTTTGGGCTGCGAAAGGCACTTTATCGGGTGGATTCAATAACCTTCAATTTTCGGGTCGGATTAGCAATGCGGCCGAATTAAATGTTCAACATAATAGTCGCTGGAAAAATCAAAAGCTCTCTACCAATTGGTCACTAGACTCGCTATTTTTTCTGGCCGGTAATCCGCTTAAAAAATCCTTCACTTTTTGGCCTCAGCAACTCACTTTGGCCAGTGGCCAACTGGCTTTAAAAGGCCAATTTAATTTGAATGCCAAGTCTTTAAAAGATCCTCTTTCGGCGCTGTCTGGCACTGTTAATGCCTATATAAAGCAAATCAGTGGTCTTTATCAACAAACCGCCTTCAGCCAAATAAGCACGTTAACAACTCTTAACTTGAGCAATAAACAGCTTAATGTTTCTCTGCCAACCTTAAATATTACACGAGTAACGCATGGCTTGATTGCCGGACCGATTCAAATGACTGCTCAATATCGAGGTTCAATCGCCAACCCTCTACAAGGATTACTTAAAATTGATACCTTACAAAGCGGACTCTTTAATGGCCAGGCCTGGTTAGATCCTCAAACTATTGATCTGTCTAATGCTTTTAAAATCCAACTACACCTAAAAGATGCAGAGATTGAAGAACTGCTGAAGCAACATCCCACTAGCGATTTAACTGGTCAAGGGCTAGTGGATGGAACCTTACCTCTGGAAATTGATTTAATGAACGAACCGCCGCGTTTTGAAATCCAACAAGGCCAGGTCTCCTCTCAGCCCAGTGGCGGGTTATTACGATACCAACCCGCAGCCAAATCAGGAATCGGTAAAAGCAATCAAAGTATGCAGCTAGTCTTGGATGTATTGGATGACTTTCACTACACTTTATTACAGAGTAGTGTCAGTGTTGGAGCTGATAAAAAGCTCATTCTCGGATTAACACTGCATGGTCGAAACCCAAACCTGGAGAAAGGGCGTGCTGTTAATTTAAATATTAATCTGGAGGAGGATTTACCTTCTTTGATTACCAGTATGCAAATTACCAACCAGGTCAGTGAAACCATTAAACGCAGAGTTCAAGAAAAAATCCAACGACAGGCAATACCTGCAAAATAGACAGCCGATCAGTAAACCCCTTTTTTGAGTTTCTGATAAACTGAACATCTGACTTATTGAAAGTTGAGTAAGCGTTAAAATAAACCAAGATAGATTTACATGCCTTATTAAACCTCTAAGCGCATCTAACCATAGGAGATTGCAATATGGTTTTATTAAAAACATTCAGTAAAGCGGTACTTTTAGCAGGCCTGGTCGCTGTCGTTTCGGCTTGTACACCTTCCGTTCAAGTCGCGTTACCGAATGAACCAATTAACATCAATCTAAACGTTAAAATTCAACATGAAATTTTAATTAAAGTCGATAAACAACTCGATGCCATGTTCAGCGAATCTAGCGGCTTATTCTAAGAATGACTATTAGGGATGAAAACCATGACTTTTAAAAAAACACTCCAGCCTTTCTTCTTTATTCTGATGCTTGCCATGTCGGTGAACGTTTATGCTATGACACTACAACAGGCGATGGGTCAGTTAGGAACTTATAAATCCCAAGGTATTGTTGGCGAACAACCGAACGGTTACCTGGGTACCGTTCAAAATAAAAACGACGCAGAACAATTGGTTCAACTGATTAATGAAGCTCGAAAATCTCAATATCAAAATATGGCAAATACCAACAACATAGCCATTCAAGAAATTGAAGCCTTAGCGGGAAAAAAGGCCTTAGAAAAAACTCAGCCCGGTCATTACATACAACTAAATGGTCGCTGGGTTAAAAAATAAACCCTTCTGTATAAACCTTTACGCTTCTACGTAAAGGTTTTCTGTTTTTTTTAAAAAACGGCCTTTAATCCAATAAAGCTCAACAGCAAAATTTCTAGTCACTGCATTCAAACATCTTTTGCAAACTATCTCTGTACTTGGCCTTTTAAATCCATTGAATCCTCTATCGCATCTGTTACCATTCACTTAATACCTAGTAAAAATGCGTTGGAGAGCAAGCATGAAAATTTTATCGTTGATCTTAAAAGTTATCGCCGGTCTGGTCGCCGTCATTATTGTTGCGATCGGTGTCATTGCAATCACCGTTGACCCAAATGATTACCGTGATGAAATCACTGAATTGGTAAAGAAAGAGACCGGGCGTGATTTACAAATTGAAACCATGAGCCTCTCCTTTTTCCCCCATCTAGGACTTAACTTAGAAAACACTTCTTTAAGTAATGCCGCAGGATTCAGTCAGCAAGCCTTTTTAAAGATTGATAAGGCACAAGTCGGCGCCGCCATTTTACCTTTACTTAGCCAAAATCTAGAAATCGACACTCTGACACTCCATGGTCTAGATCTAAACCTAGAAAAAAATGCCGAAGGTATTAGTAACTGGGATGATTTAATCAAGAAAGACGATGAAGTCAAAACCGAAGAAAAATCAGAAGATACTGCAAACCCTCTGGATAAATTGGCCGCGCTGAACTTTGGCGGTATTGACATTCAAAATGGTCAGGTACATTGGAACGATCAGCAAGCCCAACAGACCGTTGACCTAAAACTCTCCGAATTATCGACTAGCGCGATTACTTTTGGTGAGTTTTTCAACATCGTTTTATCTGCTGAAACCACGGTTGCCAAACCAGCACTTAAATCACAGTTAAACTTAACGATTGAAGCTAAACTTGAAAAAGACGGTCGTTATTTTTTGCGTAATCTAGCACTTAAAAGCACTACGCAAGGTAGCGGCATTCCTGTCGAGAAAGCAACGGCTGAACTAACCATCCCTACCCTCGATTTAGCCATGGAAAAAAACCAACTGTCACTGCCTATCCTAACGTTGGCTTATGATGTGATTGGCGGTAAAGATTTTCCGATGCAAACCATTCAAGGAGAATTAACCGTCAAGGAGTTTAGCGGAGACTTAAAGACGCAACAATTCAAAGCACAGAAACTGGCTGTAAATACTGCTTTAACAGGTGATTCATTACCGGGTGGTAAGGCACAAATCAATCTATCAACTCAACCTACTATCGATATTACAGCGCAAACGGCAAACTTAGATCAACTCTCTTTGAGTGCCATGGATATTGTGGCCAAAGGTTCTGTTAAAGCCACGCAAATTACGACCGAAGCCTTGGTCGATGCAAAACTGGATATTGCTGAAACGAATCTGCGAGCCCTTTTAAAGCAGTTAAAAATAAGCTTACCTGAAATGGCCGATGCCAAAACCTTAACTAAGTTCGCAGCCTCTTTAGGTGTGCACTTTAATGCCAAAACACAAGCGGTGAGTGTTAAAAATCTTAAAGTCACCTTAGATGATACTTTATTAACGGGTAATGGCTCGGTCAGTCAGTTTGACGCGCCAAATATTCGTTATGATTTGGCTTTAACTAAAATTGATTTGAATCGTTATTTGCCCGCGAAAAAAGCCGTTGTAGAATCTGAAAAAACGGCACCCGTTGCAGAAACCGATATTCCTCTGCCGACTGAGTTATTACGTAAATTAACCATCAACGGAACCTTCAAAGCCGAAGCGGTCACGTTTGATAAACTCCTACCAAAAAACATCGTCTTAACGGTTAAAGGAAGTAAAGGTAAAATCAACGCGAATCCAATTCGTGCTGATATTTTCAAAACCAGCATTAATGCTCAGGCAGGTTTGGATGTCAGTGGCAAAACGCCACAATACAGCTTTATAACAGATGCTAAGAAAGTCCCTATTGGGGATGTATTGATGGCCTTTACCGGCAAAGAACAAATGAGTGGTACTGGCGCAGTTGGGGCTAATATCACCACTGCTGGTAGTCGTATATCGCATTTCAAACAAAACCTGAATGGCACCGCTGCCGCCAACTTAGAAGATGGCGCAATCAAAGGCTTTAACTTGGCGCAATCTATTCGTGAAGCCAAAGCCAAAATGAACGGTACTACCACGCCTGCGGCAAACGGTGATTTACAAACTGATTTTAGTTCACTGATTGCTCAAGTAAGCATTAAGCAAGGTATCGTCACTACCACCAAACTGCTTGCACAAGCACCATTTATGCGTATCACTGGCTCAGGAACGGTTGACCTGCCTAAAGAATCTTTAAACTATCTGGTTAAAGCCAAAATTGTCGCTTCTGACAAAGGACAAGGCGGTGAAGATCTTAAAGAACTTAATGGCCTAACGATTCCCGTCAAACTAAAAGGCGCCTGGACCAGCCCAAGTGTTTCGCTTGATCTGAACTCTTTACTAGAGCAGAAAGCCACCGCTGAAATTGAAAAGAAGAAAGATGAAGTCATTGAAGAGACTAAAAAGAAAGTTGAAGAGCAGCTTAAAGACACTTTATTCAAAGGCTTTAAGTTTTAATTCGTAGACTTCCTTAGTCAATATTTCGGCTTAAAAACCAGGCCCATTTGAAAACCACCAGGCCTGGTTAAAACAAAAGCAAAACTTTTCAAGCCCCTTAAATGGGGCTTTTTCATTTCTTCAATACCTTCACCAAAAAATTCAGTCTATCCTGCTCCGTTTAATTTCAATAACTTAGTTAGCATTCTCTTGCTATAATCATTAATACTTAAATTCTGTAATCTATTTGGAAGCCATTATGAAAACCTTACTCACCATCATTCTATTCGTGCTGACGAGTAGCGCTCAAGCATATCAATTGACAGCACCAGGAACCGCAGATTGGATTAAGTGGGGGGATCTTACTAGTGGCGTAACAACCCTAGGGACGACAGGAGGCGTTGTTTCATACAGCTTTGCTGACTCCGCCTATACATGTGAAGAAGGTGGGGCTTGCTCTTCTTTAAATGATTACTCTATATTTTCTGGCTACCAAAGTGTGATTGCTTCTGCTTTTGATACTTGGTCAAATGTTGCTGACATAACTTTTGAACTGGTGACAGCAAGCCCGGGAAATATTGTCTTTGGTGCAGAGAATATTGATGGTGCTCGAGGAGTATTGGCGCATGCTCTAACGAGGTATTTTCCATCCCAACAACAAATAACACACAGCGGCATTCATTTTGATCTTTCAGAAAACTGGTCTATTACTGATATCCTGGAAATTACCGAAGTAGATTTTTTTACCGTTGCCTTGCATGAGATTGGCCATGCACTTGGATTAGGCCATTCTGATGATAGCTTTGCCTTAATGTTTCCTAGCTATAGTTTAGGAGCAGTAAAAGGCTTGGGTACTGATGACATTGCTGGGATTACAGCCTTATATGGCGCAAGTGTTTCCGCCGTGCCAGAACCTAGCACCTATCTGCTTTTCTTATTAGGCTTAGTGTTAGTCGCACGCTTTAGTCGAAAGCAATCGCTTGTTTCTTCACTTTGAGGCAACGGTTCTCTAGAATAATGACCCTCTCAAAGCTTCTAAGCATGCTTATTTTTGGCTTGTGGTTTTCGTCATCGCAGGCCATGTGGCTTGAAGTATCGCCACAGCAAATATTACAAGATTCACGCCTCATTGTTGAAGCTGAATTAGTTGAGATATTTGAAACGGATGTGCAAAAGCAAACACTGCTTTTAGGCTTGTTACAGATTAAAAAAGTACATAAAGGTCAAATTAACCAATTCTTAGTGCCCATGCAGTTGCCACGTTCAATTTCTGGCTATATGAATAGTGCCGACATCCATTACAAAAAAGGCACATCAGGACTTTGGCTCCTGACCCTAAATAAAAACGGTCTGCTTTCCGCTAATCATCCTCAACGTTTTATCTCTATGGACAAAGCTCGACCTATTCTTGACATATTGGAACAACAAGCCAAGTAGACTTACTAACCCTAAAACTGGCTAATTCCAAACGACCAGGCCTAGTAAACAACCAAAAACCGCAATTCAAGCCTATTTAATAACTTACGATTAGATAGGCTTTTTTATGGCATAGATAAAACCATCCACTGATAACTTAACCATCTTTTTTCCCGAAGAGGCTCTCTTTGGATTTAGATAGGAGTGTTCATTTCAACTGTAAATTTGTATACTCAATGCCCTCTACTATTCAACAAAGAATCCCACTCAACATGCTCCAAGCCTCCCCCTTAAAACGTGCTATTTCTCTGCCTATGTTGGTGCTTTATGGATTAGGCACGACGATTGGCGCCGGGATTTACGCTTTGGTGGGTGAGCTCGCTGGCGTATCGGGTTATCTCGCACCAGCGGCCTTCTTGGTGGCATCCCTATTAGCAGGTATCACGGCCTTATCATTTGCGGAGCTCTCTAGCCGTTATCCATGGGCAGCGGGTGCTGCACTTTATACCAGGGAGGGTTTTAGTTCTGAACGTTTTTCAACCTTAGTCGGCTTATTGGTGGTTTCAGCGGGCATGGTCTCTTCGGCAGCCTTGGTGAACGCGTTTGCTGGTTACCTAAACCAATTAATAGACCCATGGATTGAATTAGACCGTGGGACGATTGTCTTGCTGGCCACTCTTTTTTTGGGGCTATTTGCCGCTTGGGGCATTGTACAATCTATCTTCATCACCGCGACCATGACCCTGCTGGGGATTGCGGGTTTAATCATTATCATTTATGTGGGTCACGACGCTTTAGCGGACTTAGCGACAGAATGGCCAAAACTGATACCCACCGCAGATTTCACCAGTTGGGGTTTCATTTTCGCTGGCACCTTATTGGCATTTTATGCCTTCATCGGTTTCGAGGATATGGTGGTGGTCGCTGAAGAAGTCAAAGATGTTAAGCGTAATCTCCCTCTCGCAATCCTATTAACGCTGGGGATCACGACCCTAATCTATATGTTGATTATGACCATTGCTGTGTTGTCCATGCCGCCAGAGATTCTTGCCCAAAGCTCAGCACCAATGGCACTATTGTATCAACACCATACAGGAGAGGATGCCAAGCTCATCACCCTCATCGGGTTATTTGCCATTGTCGATGGGGTATTGATCCAAATGATCATGGTTTCAAGAGTGCTTTACGGCTTGAGCTCAAGAGGACAACTGCCCACTTTACTGCGCCGTGTACATCCCAAAACACAGACGCCACTCTATGCCACCGGATTAACGGTCGCCTCTGTATTGATACTTGCTTTGGTAGGACGACTGGGGTCTTTAGCCGAATTAACTTCTATTATCATGTTAATCGTCTTCTCGCTGGTCAACCTGTCACTGTGGCGAATCAAGCAACGTTTGCCGCATAACGAAGGCCATATTAACTTGCCATCCTGGATTTCACTGACCGCTTTTATCGTCAGTTCTAGTTTTGTGGTGTTGGAAGCCACAAAATTTTTCCTTAAATAACTATCTACCCCTATAAGGCTCCTCTAAAATAGGAACTTAATCACAATCAAACTTTGGATTTTTAGATGAATTATCAAGTTGCACTGGTGACTGGCGCTTCCAGCGGTATCGGCAAAGCCATCGCCGAAAATCTTGCCAAGCAAGGCATTAAATTAATCCTACTCGCGCGAAGAGCGGAACTGCTCGAAGCCTTAAAAGACCAACTTGCGACACAGACGCAATGTCATATTATCGCCTGCGATATTAATGACCATGCCACCTTGGAAAATGAATTAAATAATCTTCCAGTAGCCTTTCAAAAAATTGATATTCTGGTGAATAATGCAGGCCTGGCGTTAGGTTTAAGCCCGGCACATGAAGCGGATTGGATTGATTGGCAGACCATGATTAATACCAACTGCATGTCTTTGGCATTTTTAACCCGCCAAATCCTACCAGGCCTGGTCAAACGTAATCACGGTCACATTATCAATATCGGCTCCATTGCCGGGACCTATCACTACAAAGGTGCCAATGTCTATGGCGCAACGAAAGCGTTTGTTGAGCAATTTTCAATCAATTTGCGCAGTGATCTTTTAGGCACCGCGATAAGGGTGACCAACATTGAACCCGGCATGTTGAATGAGAGTGAATTTTCCCTGGTACGCTTTAAAGGGGATGAGGCGAAAGCGGATCAGGTTTATGCTGACCTAGAACCGCTTAAATCGTCCGATATTGCCGAGAGTGTGAGCTGGATTTTAAACCAACCCGCACATGTCAATATCAACCGAGTTGAGATTATGCCAGTGCATCAAGCTCCTGGCGGGCCGATTACGGCTAAAAATAGTTCATTTCTCTAAGCACTTGCCCTCAAAAACTTTTGGGCATCGATGTCACTGTTCTCTGATATGATGATTTGCATGATTCGATATTTAAAACTAAAAGTCCACCAGATTGGACGCACGACCAAACGCTCACAATTTCTAAATAATTTTTTCCCAAAGTTTAGAGACCGAGTCTATTGGGCCGGTGACAGACACTCCTTTGCAAAAGCTGGATTTATCGGCATGTTTTGCATGATGTTGCCTATTCCTTTTCAAATGCTACTCGGTTCGGTACTCGCCTATTACCTGCGTGCGAATATCCCTCTGGCAACGGCTCTAGCTTGGATTACCAATCCATTGACCATGTGGCCGATTTGGTATGGCGGTTATCTATTTGGTACTTGGTTTTTGGGCACGCCCGACCTATTCTCAGCCTCCGAGCACATTACCATTGGTTCGCAAATCTGGTTTAATGAAGTCTTTCCGCTGATTTGGAAACCTTTTTTCTTAGGTAATGTTTTATTAGGCAGCCTTTTTGGCTTCGTGACCTATCTCATTATTGGTTACTTCCATTGGTCGTACATTACCAATCTGACCAAAACGGTTTTAAGAAGAAACTAAGCCCCTTTTGTTTCGACCGTCAGGGGCTTACAACTAAAGAGTTATGCATGCCTCACGTAAGTCCCAACTCCAAATCCGCCACAATCTCCGTCACGGCAAATGATATTATCAGCTTTTGGTTTTCTGCAGAAATTCAACCCTTATGGTTTAATTCGACGCCCGAATTCGACAATGAAATCAAGCGTCGTTTTGAAAACCTATGGCAACAGGTTCAGCAAGATAATCAAGCAGACATGCTAACCGAATGGTCGCAAACCCCACAAGGTGTTTTGGCCTTATGCATTCTGCTCGATCAACTCCCGCTGAATATGTTTCGTGGTGAGCCAAGCAGTTTTCAAACTGAATCCCTGGCAATCACCGTCGCCAAACAAGGCATAATGAACGGGTTTGACCAACAGATTCCCCATGAGCAGTTGATGTTTCTCTATATGCCACTGATGCATAGTGAAACCCTAAAAGACCAAAACCAGTCTGTCGCGCTTTTTAACAAAGCCGGCCTCACTCACAACATACGATTCGCCCAACATCACCAAAGCTTGATCAAACGCTTTGGACGATTCCCACATCGTAATGCTATTCTCGGTCGAACCAGCACACCCGATGAGATGGATTATCTTAATTCTAAAGAAGCTTTTAAGGGTTAGTTCAGGGTTAATCCGGCTGTAATCCAAAGTAACCAGGCCTGGTTACTCACTATAGAGGTCACTCATAAGCCACAGAATGAGAGCATCAAACAGCCCCTCTTTAATGCACCCAATTTATCAAGCAATAAAGCCTAGCTACATGCTAAAATACGCCCAATTTAAATGATTTAAGCGCATCGCTTTTCCAAACTTTACACCTAAGGTAAAACACCATAATGAGAACTTCCAACTTACTACTTGCCACCACTCGTGAAACCCCTGCTGATGCGGTTGTTATCAGCCATCAATTGATGCTCAGAGCCGGTATTGTTCGCCCACTGGCTGGCGGACTTTATAACTGGCTACCCCTAGGTGTTCGCGTATTAAGAAAAGTAGAAGCCATTATTCGTGAAGAGATGAACCGCGCCAACGCACAAGAAGTGTTAATGCCTGTGGTTCAACCGCTTGAGTTATGGGAAGAGTCTGGACGTTTACAGGATTACGGCCCAGAACTACTGCGTTTTGAAGATCGTCATGGTCGTGGTTTCGCCCTAGGCCCAACGCACGAAGAGATCATTACCGACTTAGTGCGTAAAGAGATTCGTAGCTACAAGCAATTGCCAGTGACCTTCTACCAAATTCAAACCAAATTCCGCGATGAGATTCGTCCACGCTTCGGTGTAATGCGTTCGCGTGAATTTATTATGAAAGACGCTTACTCTTTCCATATGGATCGTGAAAGTCTTGAAAAAACCTATGCTGAAATGTATGAAACTTACAACCGTATCTTTAGCCGAATTGGTCTAGATTTCCGTCCAGTACAAGCCGATACCGGTTCCATCGGGGGCGAAGGTTCGCATGAGTTCCATGTATTGGCTGAATCAGGCGAAGACGATATCGCCTTCTCAACACAATCAGACTTTGCCGCCAACGTAGAACTCGCAGAAGCCCTAGCACCGCGTGGTGAACGTGCAGAAGCAACAGAAGTTTTGACCAAAGTCGCTACGCCAAACAAACACAGCATTGAAGAAGTCTGTGATTTCTTACAGATTAAGAAAAAGAAAGCCGTCAAAACCTTATTGGTTAAGGGTGCAACAGAAGCCGCACCTGTGGTTGCCTTAGTGCTTCGTGGTGATCATGAACTCAATGAAATCAAAGCGCAAAATTTAGAATTAGTCGCAGAACCTTTTGAAATGGCAACAGATGAAGAAATTCTGGCGGCTTCAGGCTGTAAAGCCGGCTCAATCGGTGCTTCTGGTTTAACGATTCCGCTGATTGTCGATCGCACTGCGGCACACATGGCTGACTTTGTCACGGGTGCCAATGAAGATGGTTTCCACTTCACTGGCTGTAACTGGGACAGAGATGCCACTCCTACTTTGGTTGCCGATATTCGTAATGTCGTCAAAGGCGACCCTAGCCCATGTGGTCAAGGTAAAATCCAAATCCGTCGTGGTATTGAAGTTGGGCATATCTTCCAACTCGGTAACAAATACTCAACCGCTTTGAATGCCAACGTCCAAAACGAAAGCAGCCGCTCACAAATCTTAGAGATGGGTTGTTACGGTATTGGAGTAACCCGAGTGGTTGCTGCTGCAATTGAGCAAAACTACGACGACAAAGGTATTATCTGGCCAGAAAGCATCGCGCCTTTCCAGGTTAGCATCGTGCCAATGCAAATGCACAAGTCACCACGCGTGGCAGAGATCGCAGAAGCAATCTATCAAGAACTGACGGCAGCAGGAATTGAAGTCTTGTTTGACGACCGTAACGAACGCCCAGGTGTGATGTTCTCAGATATGGACTTGATTGGTATCCCACACCGCATCGTTATCGGTGAGCGTGGTTTAGACAATGGCATGTTGGAATACAAGTATCGTCGTGATGAAAAATCACAAGACATTCCACAAGCTGGCTTTATGGAATTTTTGATGGAAAAACTGAGTAAATAATACCCTATTGCTCATTTGGTTTCTAAAACACCAGCCTGGATTTATCCAGGCTGTTTTGTTTAAAGCCTAAGCCCACTTTTAATCAAATCACATTATAAAAAACAGAGGAAAAAAAACATGGAATTGAATGTTTATCTATCAGGCGAGATTCACACCGACTGGCGTCAGCAACTCAAAGACGGTTGTGCCGCCCATAACCTAGCCATCACCTTTACTTCTGCGGTGACGGACCACGATGCCAGTGATGCCGCTGGAGATTTATTGGGGGTTGAAGAGCAACCTTTTTGGCGCGATCATAAATCCGCTAAAGTAAATGCCATCAGAACCAAAACCCTAATAGAGCAATGTGATGTCGCCGTAGTGCGTTTTGGCGATAAATACAAGCAATGGAACGCTGCGTTTGATGCAGGTTACTGTGCCGCCATGGATACACCTTACATTACCCTGCATGATGAATCGATTATTCACCCGTTAAAAGAAGTCGATGCTGCTGCCTTAGCTTGGGCAACGACACCGGAACAAGTTGTCGAGATTTTAAAGTATGTCATCACTAAATAAGCGTTATCTCTGCTTTAATCTTTCACACCAGTGAAAAAAGTAAATTCGCTTAAAACAAAAGTGACTAGGCCTGGTCACTTTAAATCCCCGCTATTCACAACCATTCAATCTAAAACATTTTCTTGGCTATTTTCACTCTAGACACTCGCTTTAAAACCAAATCTAAATCCAAGCTACCAACTCCCTAAATCCAACATAACATTCACATTCAGCCCTGTGTGATTTTCTAATGATTTACGCCCTGATTCCAGATATCCTCAACCGATAAAAGAACATAGTCTATTCAACGCGCACCATCCGTTTTTGGTTTGAATACTGTTATAGTAAATAGTATTGAGATGCTGTTTTTGACCATGGATGAATAGACGATGATTATTGGCGTACCCAAAGAGATCAAAGATAATGAATACCGGGTCGGTATGATTCCATCCAGTGTGCAGATTCTGGTTCAGCATGGACACCAACTCTTGGTAGAAACTGAAGCTGGAATGGGGATTGGTTTTACGGATAGCGATTACCGGCAAGCTGGCGCCACAATCATAGCTAATGCAGCTGAGATATTTGCTCAGGCTGAAATGATTGTCAAAATCAAAGAACCACAAACCATTGAACGCGCCATGTTGCGCGAAGAACAAATTCTATTTACCTATCTGCACCTGGCTGCTGACCTTTCACAAACGCAAGACCTGATTAAAAGTAAAGCGGTTTGTATTGCCTACGAAACCGTTAAGGATGCCCACGGCAGCTTACCACTGTTGATCCCCATGTCAGAAGTCGCAGGCCGTATGTCCATTCAAGTAGGGGCGCACTTCTTGGAAAAAACCAACGGGGGTAGAGGCGTACTACTCGGCGGTGTAACGGGCGTAAAACCTGGAAAAGTGGTCATTATCGGTGGCGGTACCGTTGGCCGAAATGCCGCACAAATGGCCGCAGGCCTCGGCGCCGAAGTGGTGATTCTTGTGCGAAGTTCAGACTCTATCGACAAAATTAAGGTGCAATTTGCTGATACTACCCAAGACATCCAAGCCATTTTATCGACCGCTGAGTCCATCGAAAAACAGGTGCTTGAAGCCGACCTGCTGATAGGCGCCGTACTCATTCCAGGCGCTAGCACCCCCAAATTGGTGACCAAAGCACATATTCAAAACATGAAGCCTGGCGCCGTCATCGTTGATGTGTCAATTGATCAAGGCGGTTGCGTTGAAACCTCTCGCCCGACCACCCACCAAGACCCCACTTATGTGATTGATGGCATTGTCCATTACTGTGTCACCAATATGCCTGGCGCAGTGCCACGAACTTCTGCATTTGCCCTCAATAACGCCACACTGCCTTATATCCTCACTTTAGCGAACCAAGGTTATCAACGAGCTTTGCTGGACGATGAGCACTTTCGACAAGGATTAAATGTGATTAAAGGTCACATCACTTGTCGCAAAGTCTCTGAAAGCCTGAATCTAGAATATCTAGACCCCGTGACTATCTTACAAAGGGCGCCATAAATGCTACCCCCTAGCCTCAAGAGGCAAGCTACTTGAATTACAATATCAGTCAGAATGGCGCTGGTTTTATCGCCAATGAAGCCAACAATGACATTGGACTCTATTCGAGTGGCATTGAAACCTGTAGCGCTTATATTTTTTATGGACACCAAGGGATAACACTCATTCACGATACCGGCCAGACGGCGATTGAATCGATTATCGACTTAGCAAAACGATGCGGTACCTTAAAAAGCGCCTATTATGCGCTAAACCCTACCTACGCGCATATTAAAGAATATAAAACTAAGTTTCAAATACACAGACAAAGAAGAAACCAAATCAATCGTGCCATGGGGTTGCAAGAAGAGATGAAGGCATTGAATGTGGCGCAAGGCTCAATATTCGTGACACACGACAAAATCATCACGAGCTTTCTGCCCGATAGTGATTTGGATTTAATTAAGTGCCCTGATCACGAGCAGAGAGAGATGATGAATATGCTCAACTACTGCTTTATGGATAACAATGATCAATCAATCCCACTAGACCTTCAGTTTGACATGCAGGCTTTTACGCCACCGCCTAGATTGCTAAAAACCAAAGCACAAATGCAACAGATAGCGACGCTTCAAGAAACTAACCATCACAAGTTAGGCTATTTAAAGATGCTAACCACCGCAGAAAATTTGGGTATCTTTGTCTGAAATCCAACCAAAAAACAGTAAATTCAACCCCATCTGCACGCCCACAACCTCCTGCCTTACGCTTATGCTTATGCATAATTTATGCTAAAATCCCTCTTTTTTTATCTACTGGAATCCTAATTATGTCTAACAACTTTACTACTACCCCTGAAATTGTAAGTTACGGTATTGGTCGCCAAATGGGTGATCAATTGGCTTCTGACCCTTTTGAGGGGATTAACGCTCAAGCGGTTGCTGCCGGTGTCATTGATTCTTTAGAAGGTACCGAGAGCCCAATTAGCCAAGAAGCATTTGCGAAGGCTTTTGAAGAAATCAACGAGATTATGCAAGCAAAACAAGCCGAGTTGGCTAAGGTAGCAGGCGTTGAAGGCGAAGAATTTTTAGCGGCAAATGCTCAGAGAGATGGTGTTTTTGTTACGGATTCAGGTCTCCAATATGAAATCATTATCGCCGGTGAAGGAGCATTACCGACAGCTGAGTCAGTGGTTTCAACGCATTATCACGGGACATTAATTGATGGAACGGTTTTTGATAGTTCTGTTGAGCGTGACCAGCCTGCTGAGTTCCCAGTAAATCGCGTTATCGCAGGTTGGACTGAAGCATTACAAATCATGCCTCAAGGTTCAAAATGGCGTTTGTATGTCCCTCAAGAACTTGCATATGGTTCACAGGGTTCAGGCGCAAAGATTGCTCCGTTTTCAGCGTTGATTTTTGATGTAGAGTTGCTTGATATCGTTTCTTAATCACCAAATACTTGGGATTAAGCTTCGTTAAGAAGCCTTAAATAAAAGCGACATTAAAGGCATATTAAATCCACTTTATGTCGCTTTTTTTATGCCCAACGATTCAACCAATAACCACCAGGCCTGGTAAGGTTATAAAGCACCCTATTTGCAAGTTACGCACTTATCTGTACAATCTATATTTAATTCACGACCAAAAAGCATTGAGCTTTAGTCGCACAATACCGTAATCGTTCTGTAGGTTTTGTCTAACAAATCCATCAAACCGCCTGCGCGAAATAGTAGCTATTTAATTCAAACGTTATATGTATCTGAATGTTATTTCTCGTTTGGCTGCGGCCATTAGTCTCTTTAAATCAATTGATAGAAGAAGAGTAAAAACTATGAATACAACTAGAAACTATAATCGCATGCTCTTCGAAAATACTGTTATTGGGTTGGCCTTATGCCGAATGAACGGAGACTTAGTGGATGTCAACAGTGCATTTTCTGAATTACTTGGCAGATCGATTGAGGAGACACTAGCACTCACCTATTGGCAAATCACGCCTGAAAAATATACAGACCAAGAAAATTCTATCTTGGAGAGGCTGAAAAAGACAGGAAGATACGGACCTTATGAAAAAGAGTATATACATGCGGATGGCCACCTTATTCCTGTACAGTTATCGGGTCAGATTATAGAAATAGATGGCGAAAATTACATTTGGTCTAGCGTTGAAGATATTACTGCTCGCAAACAAGCAGAAGAGGAGCTGGTTCGTCTTTACAAAGAAGTGGAGAAACTTTCATTTCAAGATGGACTAACAGGCATCGCAAACAGAAGAATGCTTGACCTAACGCTAGATAAAGAATGGAAACGCGCTCAAAGAGACCAGATACCCTTGTCATTGATTATGCTCGATATTGACTGTTTTAAACAATACAACGATTACTACGGACATCTGCAAGGCGATGAGTGTCTGAAGCAGATTGCAAAGGCATTAAGCGGAGTATCAAAGCGAGCAATCGATTTGATTGGCCGGTATGGTGGTGAAGAGTTTATGTTATTGCTTCCTGAAACAAATAAAACTCAGGCAATTCAATTAGCTGAGCAATGTTTAAGTGCCATCAAGCATCAGAAGCTATTACATGAACCTTCCATAGCGAGTGATGTGGTTACGATTAGCGCCGGAGTTAGTACGATCATTCCTTTAGAAGCGTCCCTATCATCAACGCTTATAGAAACTGCTGATAAACTACTCTACCAGGCAAAACAAAAAGGTCGAAATCGATTTGAGTATCAGCTAGATTAAGATGACCGTTTTGGGCTGAAAATAAATAGTTTGAAGAATTGAATTACTGTCAATAAAGCATCACTATTTTCTCAGGGGTGACCTTTTATGAGGTCACTCAACTTAATTATTAGAGAAACCCATCCCTTTTCTGGTGTGGAACCGAATCAAAATCAGACTTACCAGGCCTGGTAACCTATAGAAATCAAAAACAACAGAAGCAAGTTACCCTTACCAAATTAGATCATCAGGCACTTCAAACTGGGCGTAATAATCTTGATCTTCTTGAGAGATAGATTCATCCACTCCTGCCAGTGGAATCAATACGGTACGATCACGCTGATCAACCTTGTCCGCCGCTTCTGTTGGAATCAAAGCATAACCGCCCTCAAAACGCGCTAAGCGAATGATGCCTGCAACCAATGCTCGTTGTGTCTTTTTATTAACGTTCAACGTTTTCACAGTGCTCTCATCGGCAAAGTTGTAAACAACATCGCCCTCAAAACCACTCATGCGATTAGTCTCGATAATCTGACGTAACTCGGCTAAAGCCGCTTTCTTCTCTTGCTGCTGCTTACGCTCTAGGTTGAGTTGAAGATCGCGCTCGGCTTTTTGCTTTGCCGCTTCTGTTGCAAGCTTGGCGGCATCATTCAGAACAGGTTGCTGACCTTTCTTGCCTTTATTCTGCTTGGTTTGCTGATACTTCTCTTTCTTAGCCTTTTGGGCTTTTTTGTCATCAACTAAACCCGCTTTTTTCAGCTGATCAAATAGGGATCCTGCCATGATTTTCTACTCATATATAAAATTAGGCCACTATTTTAACCTATCCTGTAAAGCACTGAGCATAAACAAAACTCCTGTATTTTTTAGCCAAACGGAACATGAATCAGTTCATCGACAAGATTTAGAATGTAAGGACACGCTAACAACTCATTAGAAAAATTTAAAACCTACCAGGCCTGGTCAAAACCACTCTATTTATTTTTTAAGACTTTACTTATATGACCTTTTATTTAACTTATAATCGAGCGTTAAATGCATCCCAAAGTGCCTCAATAAAGACTTAAGAAAAAATAAGGAATCGACAGCATGTTAGAAGCGGGTTTAATGATCATTACCCTAATGGTTTTATCTTTGATTGTTCAGGAAAAAATCCGTATTCCGCTCCCCATTACATTGATTGTCACCGTTTTATTGTTGGCGCATTTTAATATTCACCCTATCGATATTAACGCCGATGGCTTCGATCATCTGCTGTTGTTCTTACTGCCTTTGCTATTAATGGGCGATGTGATGCAACTTAAAACCGAAGATTTAAAAAACAACTGGTTGAGTGTCATGAGCACCGCGGGCATTGCCGTGACGTTATCGGTTTTTGTAGGTGTGCTGCTGCAGCCGATTATGTTGCCGGAGTATGCTTTGAGTGTACCAGCGATGATTGCTTTGATGTCTATGGTTATTGCAACCGATCCCGTCACCGTTGCTTCTATTTTTAGTACGACCAAACTACCCCACAAACTCAAATTTTTAGCGGAGTCTGAATCCTTATTTAATGACGTCTCTGCATTTGCAATTTTTACCATTGCGATTACGCTAATGAGTCAACCAATGACGACCACTGAAATCATTACCAGCTTTTCAATCTCTACTGGCGGTGCTTTATTGAGTGGTGTGATTGTCGGCATTCTGGGGATGTATCTGCTTAAACTTTCTGACGACCCAATCACTGAAACAGGCATTTTATTGATTATTGCCTACAGTGCTTTGTTGATTGCCGAGCATTTTCATTTTGCAGGTATCTTTGCCATTGTAGTTTCCATGGTGCTTGCCAACAGTCTAATCAACTCTGACGAAGTTCACGCTGACACGACACAATCGCACCTAACCGACAGACAGCCAACTTCTCAATTTGCCTCGCGCCAATCTCATAAAAAAAATCAGCCATCAGACTTACCCAACTTTTTAAGTTTAAAACACTTAAAAGCGACCAAAAAAAATCACCCGATTATTTTAGGATTTATTGGGTTTGCCGCACTGTTTGCCAACGTCATTTTATTTGTGTCTGTTTCTGAAATGATTGACCTGGGGTTATTACGTCAGTATTGGCGTGAAATTTTATCGGTCTTTGTCGTGACCACTTTTATCAGAGGCTTCATAATGGGACAGTTTGCTTGGGTCTCTAATAAAACCGATAAAATGCAACACATCACCACTGATTGGTGGCTAATATTGACCTTTGCAGGTGTAAAAGGGGGCCTGTCTATTTTGATGGTGCATATGATTCCGGATACTTTTGAATTTAAAACATTATTTGAAGCCATTGTCATCGGTAATATCATCTTGTCTATCTTTATATATTCGCCTTTAATGATGCTCACTATTAAACTTCGTCAAGCCCACTTGATGGCGAACAGCACACACTAAAAAGGCACTGACATTGCGACATAGAGCCCCACTTTGGCTGATTTTATTTGCAGCACTCAGCAATATGATTGCCCCCTTTTCAATCGATACCTATCTCCCCTCTTTTCCAGCGATTGAAACCTATTATCAAGTCTCTCGTGAACTGCTCTCTACTTCCATGGGGGCATATTTAGCGGCGTTTGCGATAACCACGCTGGTCTGGGGGCCACTTGCCGATCGTTTTGGTCGACAAAAAATCTCTATTGTCTCTTTAATAGGATTTTCACTGGCATCCATGGGCTGCGCCCTTGCACTTTCATTTGATCATTTTATGTTTTTTAGAGTCTTACAAGGCGTGTTTGCCGGCGGCGTGATTATTGCAGCGCGCGCCATGATAAGAGACTTTTTTAGCCCACAAGAAGCACAAAAAGCCATGTCTTTAATTATGATGGTTTTTGCGATTGCACCCGCCATTGCCCCGATTATTGGCGGCTATTTACAACTGCACTATGACTGGGAAAGTATTTTTTGGTTTTTAAGCGCATATGGCATTTTTACCATGTTGATTATTGCGCTCCTGCTTAAAGAAACCCAACACCCGGATCATGTCCAATCCATCGGCCTCAAAAAGCTGTTTAACTCCTATTTGCACAGTTTAAAACATCCCCTATTTATACGTTTGGTATTAGCGCAGTCTTTTGTCTTTGGGGGATTTTTTGTCTATATAGCAGGTTCAGCTAGTTTGATCTTTGATCATTTAAAACTTGGTCCAGAAGACTTTTGGCTGCAATTCGTGCCGATGGTAATAGGCATGATACTTGGCGCATTGCTCTCGCATCGGCTTTCAAACCACCACACCCCAAACCAAATCATCCACCTATCTCTCAGCATCGGTGGCATCGCCGCACTGTTTAATGTGATGCTGTTATTTGTGACACCACCTACCCTTTTAACCATTATCCCTGCAATTAGTCTCTATGCTTTTGCCTTATCGTTGGGTCTACCAGCGCTGTCGATTTTAGCGATGGACTGCCTGCCCGAAAAGCGTGGCATGGCAGCCTCTTTGCAAAGTCTACTGCAAATGGGGATGGCGGCTTTAGTGTCGATTATGCTCGTGCCGTTAGTGCACGAATCGCTTTTTGCAATGGCTAGTAGCATGTTGGCTCTGTGGTTAATGGGTGCGTTACTGTGGGTGACTCATTATAAAGCGCTCAAGCCAAAACCTTTATGAGCCAGCAAACCTACATCGAGCGGCTTAAATAAAATCACTTAAATAATGAAAAATCGATTCGAATTAAGCGATTGATTACGTCCCTGAAAACCAAATTCAATTCAAACTTTACCCTCAAGTGTTACTTACCTAGACCAGGCCTGGTAAGTTTGAAAATCCAGAAATATTCCTTATTGTAAATATCTGATTATTAGGTAAAATCTCCCGAAATTGTGATCATTAGAATGATGGCTTCAAAATGACCTAAATCACTCTTTATATCCAAGCCATCATTGCACCTTAAGGAAATACCGAATGAACACGAATCGAATCGATAACAAAAACAAAAGACTTAGAAAGAAGCTATATTTAGGCGAATTTGCCATTAAAGGCTTTGAAATGACTTGTAACATCGATATTCAAGATAGCGAAGAATATGACACTTTCATCGATGCTTTATTAGAAGTCGTTGAAAGCAATAACCTATTACTAGGTGGCGGTGGTACCGAAGCATTTGATGCGTTTGTTTGCTCTAATCAACGCTATGGTTCTGTCAGTGAAGAAGATCGCTTGAAAATTGAAGCTTGGTTAACGGCTCAGCCTAAAGTTTCTGATGTTGCTGTCGGCCAATTAGTGGATGTAATCTACGAGTTTTAAGACTTTAAACCATCGGTAAAATCAGCATAGGTGATGAGTTGTGAGTCAAAAAGTTATTTTAGAATCAACGATCACTTGTCCAGTTTGTCATCATCAGGCAACAGAGAAAATGCCTACGGATGCGTGCCAATGGTATTACGAATGTAAAAATTGTCATTCGCTTTTGAAGCCAAAAGCGGGTGACTGTTGTGTTTTCTGTTCTTATGGCACGGTTGCATGTCCACCGATTCAAGAAGGCTCTGCTGACTGCTGTTCATCCTAAGTTTGACTTGCATATAAATCATTCAAACAGAATATTAGGCTTTCCAATAAATCGACCAGGCCTGGTTGGTTTCTTCTAGTACCCTTGATGTAAATCATTAAAAATACACCTTACCCCCATCTTACAGCTACATTCGTTTCGTTTAATAACATAAGCTTACCTACGAAATTCCATACCAACACACTGTAATACCCCTCCAAGCACTCGTCACCAGAAAACACTTTCTCTCATTAAAAACCACACCCCCCTAGAAAATTACTTATTACATACCTATTTTTAATTCGTTATAATCAATCATCGCCTTAATCTAAAGTTAATAAAGGATTAGTAACTCAGTGATTAATTCGTCCGAATTTGACGTTAATATCGATGATCTACCTATCAATATTGCCATCTATCAAGTTAAAGATGGCGATGTGTATTTTGTTGATTTAAATTTGGCGGCACAGGTCAGCGAAAAAATTTGTAAAAATGAGATTATGGGTAAAAAACTCCTCGATGTGTTTCCGGGTGCTAAAGCGTTTGGTCTATATGACGTGATTTTAGAGGTTACAGAAACGGGTGAAAGCCAAGACCTCGATTTAAATTTCTATCAGGATGCGCGTACTAGCGGCTGGAAGAAAAATCATATTATCAAACTTTCTAATGGATATGTGATGGCGGTTTATGAAGATTTTACAGCGCAAAAGCACCTTGAACTTGAGCTAAAAGCAGAAAAACAACTGCTCGAAAATGCGCAAAAGATAGCCCATCTTGGCAGCTGGGAGTGGCATATAGCCGATAATTTACTGTCATGGTCGGATGAAGTCTTTCGGATACTGGGTGAACGACCACAATCTTTCACACCGACCTATGAAAAATTTGTCTCCTATGTTCCAATCGGTGAGCTCCCTGCCGTCGAGTCCGCCATCAGTGAATCTCTCACGAAAAAACAAGACTACAAGACGGTTCATCGTCTCATTAGAAGTGACGGCGAAACTCGTTTTGTACAAGAAACCGGTGTGCCATTCTTTGATGAGAGTGGTGAAGCCACGCATCTGATTGGTACCGTGTATGACATAACCGACACGCACAATTTTAAAATTGAACTGGAGAAAAAATCCGCAGAATTGCACACTATTTTTGATGCCAATCCGCATATCACCTTTATCACCGATGGTCAAAAAATCCTCACAGTCAATCGAAAGTTTTTAGCTTTCGCGGGTTATAAAACTTTGCCTGAATTTAACCTCAAACATCAGTGTTTTAGTGAGTTCTTCACCATGCGTGAAGGCTATCTCAGCCCCATTATGAATGAAAACACCTGGGTCGCCCATGTTGCAAACAACCCTGAACAATCGCATAAGGCACTGATTACCACCCCAGAGAATGAATACACTTTCTCAGCCCATGCCTCTCGCTATTCTCTGGAGAATAATTATAAGTATATTGTGGTATTAGAGGATATTTCAGAACTGGAAAGAGTTGCTCAAACAGACTATTTAACCCAGCTTTATACCCGCCATAAAGTACATGAAATGCTGAAACTCCATTTTGATCAATTTCAACGTTATGGACAGGTCTTTTCAATTATCATGCTGGACATTGATAATTTTAAACAAATTAATGATTCTTTCGGTCATCAAGTCGGCGATTCCGTTCTTAAAGAAATCGCCTCGATTATCCAATCCAAAACCCGTAGCACCGACACGGTTGGTCGCTGGGGGGGAGAAGAGTTTTTAATTATTTGTCCGAACTCAGATATGGATGAGACCTACAAGCTGGCTGAAAGCTTAAGAAGCACTATCGAAAATTATCACGTTGAGCAAGTAGGCAAGAACACCGCCAGCTTAGGCATCCATAGCATCCAACAAGGCATGAGCATTGAACAACTTATCCATGGTGCTGACCAAGCTTTATATCACGCTAAAAATAACAATCGAAATCAGTCCGTTAAATATCATGAGCGTTTGACTGCACTTTAAAACATCGACTCCTTCATTTAATCTCAACCAGGCCTGTCAATTCTTTCCTCAGTTCACATTTATAAACCCTGCAAACCCATGATTTTGAGGCCTTTCTAATCTACAAAAGGCTATAATCCTTTTATTCAAATCTGTTAGGAAAAATATTATGGCCATTCAATGGTATCCGGGTCACATGCATAAGGCTCAAAAAGAAGTTCGTGAAATCTTTAGCCAGATCGATGTTTTTATCGAAGTGTTAGATGCGCGTATTCCATTCAGTAGTCAGAATCCAATGATTGAAGAGATTCGTGGCGATAAACCGACCATTAAAATCCTCAATAAAACCGATTTAGCCGACCCTGAAAAGACCCAGGCCTGGCAGGATTATTTTGAACAGGAAAAGAGTGTTAAAACCTTAGTGTTTAATTCCCAGATAGGGGATAAGCGTGAACAGATTATCAGCATGATTAAAAAACTGGTGCCTGAAAAAGCCACTACTGTTAAAACCACTCACGCTTTGATTATTGGAATTCCCAATGTTGGTAAATCGACTCTGATTAATAATATTACCGGGCGTACCATTGCCAAAACGGGCAATGAACCCGCTGTGACTAAAAACCAGCAGCGTATTAAGCTGGAAGAAGGCATCACCCTGATTGATACTCCAGGGATGCTATGGCCAAACATTGAAAATGAAAACAGCGGTTATCGCCTAGCGATTACTGGCGGCATTAAGGAGACGGCCTTTGAGTTGCCGGATATCGCCTCTTATGCCTGTGAATATCTACTGGAAGCTTATCCAGACCTTTTAAAAGAGCGTTTTAATTTCAAGGAACTGCCTTTAACCGATATTGAGCTTTTAGAAGCCATTGGTCGTCAACGAGGCTGTTTACGTTCGGGTGGCATGGTCGACTTGGATAAGGTTTCACGTATCTTGATTGTTGAATACCGCGATAAGATCTTAGGTAATATCACCTTAGAAACGCCTGAGATGATGAAAAAAGAGTTAATAGAGGTTGAAATCCAGCGTCAGAGAAAAGCCGATAAGCTTAAAGCCAAAGAAGAAGATAAAAAGCTAAGACGTGCTCGTCATAAAAGAAATAAGAAATAATCAAAAGAACCTCCATACATCACTCACATTATTTAACTGCTCCATCTTCTTGTAAGAGCAGTTATGCTTCTTTAGCCGCATTGAGAGATCGTTTTTCCAATTATCGGCTAGACCAGGCCTGGTCAATTTTGATTTAAATCAAGTTTTGATTCACATTCCATTCGTTGGCTTTTTATCTATTTTTTGCGTGCTATGATAATTCTTAAGTAACTTATTAGCTTAAGGAAAATATCGTGGATACTCTTTCTTCACCAGACAGCGACTTAAAACAACAGATTTTAAATGCTGCACCGCAAGCTTCGCATCGTAAACGCTGGTTGGTTGTATTGGTCGTTATCGTGACAGCCCTACTTGCCACTTGGTTTTTCTTACAAAACTCCGCGTCAAATTCTAATGCTTCTCAGTACCAAACAACGCCAGTCACTCAAGGTGATTTAACGATTCAGGTGACCGCAACCGGTACTTTACAGCCCTTAGACAAAGTAGAGATGAGTTCTGAAACTTCAGGCACCGTGAAAACCGTTTTGGTTGAAGAGAATGACCTGGTCAAAGCCGGTCAAGTGTTGTTAAAACTGGATACCAAAACATTAGAAGCGCAGGTTAAACAGGCGCAGGCCAATATTAAGATGGCACATGCTCAAATTCGCCAATCAGAAATAAGCCTGGCGGAAAAAAAGCTCTCTTATAATCGGAATGCTGAGCTACAAACCAAACATCTTATTTCTGACGAAGATCTGAATACGCTAAAGTCAGCTTATCTGCGTGCCAAAGCAGACTTACAGTCCAGCCAAGCCAACTTATTGCAGTTAGAAGCCAGTCTTGCTTTGCAACTCGATAAACTGAGTAAAGCCACGATTCTATCGCCGTTTGATGGCGTGGTTTTGTCCCGCGAGATTGACCCAGGTCAAACGGTCGTCGCCTCATTGCAAGCCCCTGTTTTGTTCACTTTGGCAAGAAACTTAACGCAAATGGAATTGTTGTTGGATATTGATGAAGCGGATATCGGTTCTGTCACCAAGGGACAATCTGCATCATTTACAGTAGATGCCTTTCCGAATGACACTTTTGACGCCATCATTACCAAAGTACATCTAGCCTCACAAACCATTGAAGGCGTTGTCACTTATCAGGCCCGTTTAAGCGTTGACAACCCCCAAGGTATTCTCCGTCCGGGTATGACCTCGACAGCAGACATTACCGTGACCAGTGTAACTAATGCTTTATTGGTACCCAATTCAGCATTAAGGTTTGAACCTCCTACAACCAGTCAAAAACCTTCAGGTAGTTTTGTAAGCCAGCTGTTACCCAGAAGACCGCGTACGGCCAAGAAAAGCAAAACCAATCTAAATCAACCCCATGTTTGGATATTAGAAAATAAACAACCCAAGTTAATCGAAGTCACCACGGGGCTAAGTGACGGCATGCATACTCAAGTATTAAGTGGCCTCACCGACTCTCATGTTGTTATCGTTGATGTATTGAGCGGCACAGCCCCATGAGTTTGCCGTTAATTGAACTTCAAGGTGTTTACAAAAACTATGGTAAAGGCGATGCTCAATCTACTGTGCTTAAGGGTATTGACTTAACCATACAACCCGGAGAGTTTGTCGCAATCATGGGACATTCTGGCTCTGGAAAATCAACCGCCTTGAATATTTTGGGTTGTCTGGATACGCCCTCTGCCGGGCGTTACCTTTTTGATGGCACACCAGTCGAAACCATGAGCACGCAACAACGTGCTCTGTTACGCCGCTATTACATAGGCTTCGTTTTCCAAGGCTTTAATTTACTCAACCGGACCTCTGCGTTGGAAAATGTCGAGCTACCGCTTGTTTATCGCGGTATTGCCCATAAACAACGCCATGCGCTTGCGCTACAAGCTCTCAAAACCGTTGGTTTAGAAGACTATGCAGACCATACCCCCGGCGAGCTCTCTGGTGGCCAACAACAACGCGTTGCTATCGCTCGTGCCATCGTGACGCAACCCAAAGTCCTATTAGCTGACGAACCGACAGGTAACTTAGACACCGCACGCTCTCAAGAGATTATGCAGATCCTGTTAGACCTCAATCAACAGCAAGGCATTACCATTATCATGGTCACTCATGAAGAAGATATGGCGTGTTATGCCCAGCGTCGAATCATTTTTAAAGATGGTCAAATCATCAAACCAGAGGAATCAGACGCATGATTTCGAATGCTTTTATTCTTGCCATACGCGAAATTCGACGTAATTTAATGCGTTCTTTTTTAACCGTTTTAGGGGTCGTCATCGGTGTCGCTTCTGTCATTACCATGGTGACCTTAGGCAGTGGTGCAACCCTGCAAGTCACCCAGAACGTTGCCAGTTTAGGCTCCAATCTAATCAGTGTTAGACCTGGGCAAATGGGTTCAAGGAGTTCAGCGCCCTCTTTCAAACGCGTTGATGCTGAAGCCATTGAACGAGAGATTCGCGGTGTTAAGGCGGCTGCCCCTGTGTCTGGTGCAACCTCTACAGTAGTACATGGCAATGCAAACTGGTCAACCGGCATCGTTGGCACAACAGAAAACTACTTCATTGTACGAGAATGGAAAATGCAATTTGGTCGAGAATTTACCGCTGCGGAAGAGCGTTCGGGAAGAGCGGTTTGTGTCATAGGTGAGACGGTTAGAAAAGAACTCTTCGGTTCAGGCAACCCACTGGGTATCAAAATACGTTTCAATAAAGTGGCTTGTCAAATCATTGGCGTATTACAAGCCAAAGGTCAGAGCACCTTCGGTTCAGATCAAGACGATCTCATTCTAATGCCCCTCAAAACTTTTCAACGCCGGGTGACTGGCAATAAAGACATTCGCCAGATTGATATCGCTATTCAGAAAGGCTTTGACACGACTATCTATAAAACAAAGATTGAAACATTCGTCCGTGAACGGCGTAATTTATCGGACAATGAAGATAATAACTTTACCGTTATGGATATGAAAGAAATCGCTAATATGTTGAGTAATATCACCGAGGTGCTCACCATGTTGTTAGGTTCCGTCGCTGCCGTTAGTCTATTGGTTGGTGGGATTGGCATTATGAATATTATGCTCGTATCCGTCACTGAACGTACCCGTGAAATTGGTATTCGTTTGGCGATTGGCGCTTTGGAAAAAGAGGTATTACTGCAGTTTCTAGTCGAGGCGATTGCGCTGTCTACTTTCGGTGGAATATTTGGAATATTACTCGCCTTAGCAGCCTCTTACGGTTTAGCGGTGTTCATGGCGATTCCGCTGGTCTTCAATATCTGGGTAATTTTGCTCTCCTTTATTTTCTCCGCCTTTATTGGGGTCGTCTTTGGTTATTTCCCTGCTCGAAAAGCCGCCCGCCTCGACCCGATTGTTGCTCTCCGCCATGAATAATGACTTCATAATTTAAGACAAACTTAAGAAGTTTAATCTTACATTATTGATTTTAAACAACTATCAGATCAAAAGACGCCCATTTCTTTATAGCTTAATTGACAAATCACGCTGGTATTTTTATGCTTAGTTTTAACGCGATGAGCTGACAAAATTAACTGGCTCTAAAATCAATAGAGGAGCGAATTATGCAAAACTTAATACCCAATAGAACCATCGCCGGGCAAGATCTTGCAGAAGCGCTATCCTCTTATATGAGCAAAAAAAACGTCATTGTTCTGGCCTTACCGAGAGGAGGAGTTCCAGTTGCTTTTGAAGTCTCCGAAAAGCTGCATGCCCCCCTGGATTTATTACTGGTCAGAAAATTAGGTACCCCCGGCTATTCTGAATTGGCGATGGGGGCAATCGCGAGTGGCGGTATAAAAGTCCTCAACACAGAAATAGTGCATAGCTATGGCGTTAGCCAATCTGAATTGGATGCGGTTGAACAAAAGGAGCGTTTGGAGCTTAATCGTCGCTCTGAACTCTATCGAGGTCAGCACCCTTATCCTGACCTCAAAAATAAGATTGTCATTCTAGTAGATGATGGTTTAGCCACAGGTGCGACGATGCATGCCGCGATTGATGCCGTCAAGCAACAAACCCCGCAGAAAATAATCGTGGCGATTCCTGTGGCACCGCCTGACAGTGTCGAGACCTTACGCCAAATGGTCGATGAGGTTATCTGCCCGCTACAACCTAGACGACTTTCATCGATTGGTCAGTGGTATGCAGACTTCTCTCAAGTCAGCGATGCAACTGTTATCGATCTACTTAACCAGGCCTGGTCAAATGAGTCTTAAACCAAAGAGTGCAACAAGTCAGCAAATAACGGCTGAAAGCACAATGCAAACCATTAAAATTCAAGCTGGCACGGTTGAGTTGGAGGGGTTTTTAACCGTACCAAAATCGGCAACGGGCTTGGTCGTGTTTGTCCATGGCAGTGGTAGCAGTCGCTTCAGTCAACGTAACCAGTATGTTGCCGAGTTATTCAACCGAGCAGGACTGGCTACTTTACTATTTGATCTACTGACCCCTGAAGAGAACACGATCGATACCATGACACGTGAGTATCGTTTTGATATTGACTTACTCAGTGAAAGAACCATCGCAACAGTTGATTGGATTACGGACCAGATACCCCTGGAAAACCTGTCTATTGGTTTATTTGGCGCAAGCACAGGTGCCGCAGCCGCACTGATGACCGCCAAAGCCAGAGCAAATGAAATAGAATGCGTGGTCTCGCGAGGTGGGCGTCCAGATTTGGCTGTACCCGCCCTACCCGAAGTAATCGCACCGACCTTATTGATTGTCGGCAGTCGAGATATGGACGTTTTACACCTCAATCAACTCGCTAAACATGCCATGAAATGCGAATGTGAGTTAATCACCATAGAAGGTGCGACTCATCTATTTGAAGAACTAGGCACGCTAAAAGCCGCCGCTGTAGCAGCAAGAGAGTGGTTTCTTAAGTATCTAGAAGCGTGAAAGAACATCATTAATAGTAATGGAAACTGAGAGCGTGACATTTAGATTTATGAAGAAAGTGATGACACAATTCATGAATTAATAGATGAGCAGACCTGCTTATTGATCTTTTAAATATTCTGCGGCAATCTTCAAGGCTTCATCGGCACTCAGGCCTTGATGCATAAAATCATACGCCACTTGCTGCTGCTCGGTTAAGAACCGATTTTCAAAATCGGCTATCAACGTTTTCCAAGCTTGTCGATCATTAGGCTCTCCTGGAGTGTGTGCTAATAACTTCGCGAGCATGCCTAAAGAAAGTGTAGTGTCACTCATGTGGTTGTAGTAGCTAGAGAACCGCTGAAAGACATCATTAAGGGTTTCAATATCAACATGCCCCTGCTTTTCACCTTGAGCACGCTGAATACTATCCTCTAGGTCTTGTAGAAGCGTTGTGCCCCATTGCCGACTAGACTGCAGTTGAGAAACCGCCAGGTTCAAAGCCATACTGGCTTCTTGAAAATCCGCTTCATCGGTTGAGAGCTCAGAACCATCCTCAATGAAATCAAATTCTGCAATTTCAGAATCCTGCATCGAAACCAATGCGCTTTTAGCATCGGTCATCACGATTCGGTGATGAGATAACAGTTGCGCACTGGTGACTTGGGCTATATGACAACCACACAATAGTCGCTCACCAGCTTCTCTTTGGTGAATCACTTCCACACTTTCTAGACAGTAAACCTCGCCCGTTTCGCTGTTTTTAACTCTTAAACTGACTTGTTGACCAGGGAGAAAAAAATCCGCATCATCCAACCAAAAACTTAAACCCGTTAAGTTGACATCAAACCCCTCAAAAGGCGCAGAAAAAGCTGCATCCTCATAATCCGTGACCAAAAAAGGCCGTGAAAATCGTGATGATTGTCGCTGCTCAAGATCCATTTGAATCATATCAACTCTCCCCCTAACCGCTTCTTCTGAATATGTCTATTAAGGTTGCTTGAAACCAAGTGCCAAACACTCTGCTTCTGGCAACCAGCCCAGGCAGCTTCTTACCTTAAGTGATTGGTAATTACGTACCATCGGCATCACCGTGAGCGTGCCCCAAAGAATTTGATACCAATGCCAGCCAATCGCCGACGGCTGCGATGACCACCAGAGGTTATTCACCCCAAAATGCTTGGTTTTAAAGACGAGGTGAATGGCTAAACGCCAATATTTCAAGCCATATTCTATTCTGGTCGATAACATTATTTTCTCCAAAGACGCGTTTGAATGCTTTCGGCATTCCACGCGTACCAATCGTATATTGTTCTAATTCATTTATCTTTCTAATTCAATCAACGGGCTATTTTCTTTATAAACCGTTGTGCCCATCGGCGCATGAATCTTAGTTATTTTACCGCCCACAGGCGCGGTAATATAAATATATTTTGACCAGGCCTGGTGTAATGCAACTTCAGCCTTAGCTTGCTGATAAGTGGCACTGGCAACGTCATACGCTAACTGTGCGGCATCTCGTGTGCGTTTAGAAGTGACTGTACGATCGTATAAATCCAAAGCCTGATCTAGCTCTATTTGAGCATCGGCTAACTTGGCTTTTTGTAAGGTTTGCTCTGCCTGTAAACTGTTCAATTTAGCTTGAAAACGGCTGGCATCTAAATTCAGTAGACGATCACCTTTTTTAACGGTTTGGCCTTCTTCGACATACACTTTAGAAACTTGTCCGGCAACCAAAGCACCGATTTTAATCGTCTCCGCAAACAGGCTAGTACTAAATAATCCGACCGCTAAGATAACGGTAACCCTTGGTAAGACACCCGGTTTATGATACAAATTCATGATTGTGGTTCCTGTTTGTTAAAGCTCAGTTTTAGAGGAGTGCTGATTGAATTATCAGTGGTATTCTCGACCGATTTGATATTCATATCTAACCCCACTTTTTTGCCCATTAAATAGTCTATTTGTGACCACAATAAGCCCTGTTTAAATTGCCATGCCACTAAATCGTAATTCGCTTGTGACAAACGCACCATGGCATCGCCTAAATCAGTCGCCGATTCGTTTTCGTATAAAGCACGGCTATAATCTAAATAGAGATCTGCATAATCACCAAAGGCTTGATGCTGCTTCTTTTCAGCCTGCAACAGTTTAATTTGAAAATAAAGCTCTGTCACCTCAGCCCTCAGCGTCTGAGACAGTTGCTGGTATTCGGCTTCCGTTATGGCGAGATCCGCTTGCGCTGTTGCAATCCCTGCGGCTGAGGAGCCACCATCATACAAAGGAATATTGATAGAAATTTCTGCGCGCCAGTTGCCTTCACGAACCTCAGGGTAGCTGGATAATTGGCCAGCCCAAGCATCTGCTCTAACGATTGGTTTACTCTGAGAAAGCGCACTTTCTAAAGAAAATCGGTGGCTGGCTAACTGTTGTGAGATTGCCTGCAACTTAGGACTCTCTTGTAAGACTTGCGCCTGTAAATCCTCCAAGCTGACATCCTTAAACGAGCGTTTTACAAAAGACTTTAAACTCGGAAAAGTAAAGTCACCAGGCCTGGCATTCGGCTGACCTAGGACATTGGCTAACTGAACACGAGTCTGCAATTGGCGCGATTCAGAATGCATTCTATTGACGAGTACTTTCTGATAGCTATGTTCGGCCGCCAATAGGTCAACATCTGATCTCTGGCCAATGGCATGGAAATCTTTAACCTTATCGAACCCCACATACTCAACAGCCATCGCTTCATCATCAATTCGAAATTGAAAATCGGCCAGTAGGACATTGAAAAAAGCTTGCATGATTGTCAATCGTTGTTGATTTTCAACGGCTTCTCTGAGCGTTTGTTCAGCGTCAAGACGCTGTTGGGCAGATAACGTCAATAAATCGGTTTGCTCAAAATCATACAAAACTTTACCGATGTGTAATGCCAATAAATTATGATTTTGAGCCTCTTGAGCGAACTCTCTCCAACCTAAACGCCCTTCTATATTGGCTTGCCAATCTGTAGTCACTTGACTCCTAAGAATGAGACTTTTTGCCTGTTTCAACCGAGCGTTCTGTAATAGAATCTGCGGGGATTGAAGTGGGTAGGTATCACTCAATAGGTATTCTAATGTCAAGGGTTCTGGCAAGGCATTATTAGGTTTAGTATCGACAGATTCGACCTGAATCAAAAGCGGACTCTCAGCCAACGGCATCGGTTGCGCACAGGCTGTGGAAGAGTGTAATCCTGACAGAACTACCAAGCCAATCAAGGTAGAAAGCATAATCTTTTCAGTCACAAATGGTCTTTTAAATCCCGTTGATTTCATGATGACTCGTTACTCTTTAGTGGCTTTTTTTCGTGCACGTTTATAGGCCGTGAACGATTGCGTCTGGTAACTGCCATCTATCACATATTCTGCTAACCACTTAAACTCTTCTTTGGTACGGGTTGGTCCAGTATATTTGACCAATGGCTTACCGTCGGTATCAAAAATCATCATGACCGGAGTCGCTCTAACGCGATATTTACTCTCAGCTAAGACCTGGCCAGTACTTTCAGTACCATCAAAATCAACGACAGTGTGACTGCCTTCTATATCAAACATAAAGGTCAGAAAGTTATCTTTATAGAGCGATACGACATCCGGCTCGGTCATAATCGTGCTCCGCATACGGTGACAAAACGGACATTCCTCCATATGAAAAAACATGAAGATGCCTTTTTTGCCTGCCTCTTTCGCGACCACCAACTCCTCTTGGTAATTGCCAAAAGATTCATCAAAAAAAACATCCTTAGCTGACCAAGCCTGTGGGCTTAGGCTCATTAAGGCTGGCAAAAGAGATGCCATTAAAGCCACTCTTAAAAAGCGGTTAAAACTGACTGCTATCATTTTGAACTTTCCTCAATATCGAAGAGCTGAACACTCTATCTACTAAAAATTATCGCCTGAATAACGCGCTATTTTTTATCAACATTCGCCTTAGTATAGGTTGCCATAAAGTTTTCTAACATCGTTTGATCAACCATACCGGTTCTCGCAGCAACCACAGAACCATCCGGAGCGACCATATAGGTGGTTGGTAAGCCTTGTAAAGGACCAAATGGTGTCGTTCTACCGTCCGCTTTGGTTTCAAAACGAACAATTGGATAATTAATCATTTGTGATTCTGCGAAGACTTTTACTTTTTCGACATCAATGGTTTCATAGTTAACCCCCATTACAATCGCATCTTTATCTTTATGCGCTTCATGAAACATCACTAAGTCTGGAATCTCGACCAAACAAGGCGGACACCAAGTCGCCCATAAGTTCACGATGACCCACTTGCCTTTATAGTCAGATAGCATGGATTCTTTACCATCTAAATCAATAAACTTGATATCTTCTTTAGGCGGCGTCGCAAAAGTCGCAGGACTCCAGCTCAGCATTGTTAATAAGATAATCAAAAAAGGCGTTTTTATAGCTGAAATTTTCATACATTTTTTCCTATGATTCCTAGAGCCCGTTTGCATAAGCCGGGGTCTCTCTTAATTTATTCTGTCGTTCGATTTATCAAATACAACTCAGACTTGTTGCAAGACTTGTTTCACAAACGGTAACGTCAGGCGTCTTTTTTCGACCAAGGTTGCTTGTTCTAATAGCTTTAACACCGCTAGCAATTCTTGAAGGTCTGCTGAAAACTGTTTTACTAAATAATTCCCCACATCATTTGGTAGCTCAAAGCCTAAACGTAAACTATGGCGTTGTAGCGCAATAATGACCTCTTCTTTCTCGACAATCGGGTGCAATTCAATCGGTAACACCATCATTAAGGCTTTCGCCAAATCATTGGTTTTAATCGACCAATCATTAATATTGAGCCGACCAGCAAGTATCACGGTATGCCCCTGAACACTAGATTTGGTTATCAAGTTGGCGAGAGCCAGCTCCCATTTAGCATCCCCAATAATTTCAGCCATATCATCCAAGCAAACTAAGGGAGTCTGCTCTAAACCAATCAATACATCGGGAATTAAAGGCAGCGAATGATCGCCGAACGGTAAATACACACTGGCGTGACCTTTTTCGGTTACATAACGGCAGGATGCTTGCAATAGATGGGTTTTACCTGCACCACTCTCTCCATATAGATAAAATGCATTCCCATTGGTTTGCTGTAACGCACCTTGCAAGCCATTTAAAGCAACGGCTTGTGACTCTTGCTCGGTCACAAACGTTTCAAAGCAGGCATCATCTCGTAAGCCGATTTTTAACGGCATTTGTACAAACACTATTGAACCCCTTGAAGGTTTTTCTCAGAGGTCGAATTTTCCAAACCTTGCTGAGCGTAAATTTTTGGATTTAACTTAACATCCACTTGATGTAAATTCTTTGATTCACCAACAAAGTCAGTGATCTGCCAAGCACGCAACCATGTGACCACATTTTGAAAACTGCCCTGATAGTCAATTTCATATTGCACTAGGCCTGATTGGATTGAAAGCAATTCAACCGAATTAAACATTGCCTGATTCGCTTTGAGCTGCACTTCAATCTCCTGCACCTGATCGGCATTCACAAGATCATAGATATTTAAAGTGATTTTCTGTGTATAACCACTGTTAGCTTGTTTTGCCAGTAAAGCGTAACGTCGCATCACCTGGTCGAACATTGCCTCCATTAATAATGACTGATTCTGTCCTCTGCTTTGTCCTTTAGTAACCACCACGCCGGATGGCGCAAAAACAGTCCACGATAAGGCATAAGTAGATACCTCTTGTTTAGTCAGTTTAAAGCTCAGTAGGTAATCTTGGTCTGCCTTTTGCAAAACGTCTCGAATCAAGCTACTTGAACGTTCTGGCACTACCGGTAGAACCCAGTTCTGAGTACTCTCTGGTAAAGTAATCGGTAAAGCCATTTGTTGAGGATAGTCACGGAATTCAATATCCACTCGATAACGCATACTGTCTTCCGTCAGCTTTAATAACTCACCATTCTGCAATAAACTCCCCATCACTAATAGCTTAGGCCGTTGAACTAAAGGCCAAATAGCGACGCGATGTTGTTTGAATGCGGCCGTTAAGCGTGATGCAGAATATTGTAGAACAATATTTTGACCGATTTGCACGCCATCTTCCGTTCTCGGCTTGATGTCATACGCGACCAACCAAGCCTTAGGGTTTTTAAGATAGTCTTTAGCCACCGCACTGCTTAAAAAGCTTTTTTGACCGGTCATCCTAACTAATAAGGTTTGCATGCCCTTAGTGATGGCTTGATCCAAAACCTGTTGAGCCTTTTGAGACCTAATAGGGTTAACAGATTGAGGCACGTTAACCTTCTCCGTTAAAAGACCATCACTCGGTGTCCCTGCAAACGTTTCATAGGGAAAAACGACGGTAAAAAAAGATGAGCCAAGCGTGCGTTTTTCAGCCGCTTGACTGGTTTGTATAACACTCATCAACAACAATAGTATGAATAGGCGAAAACTTCTCATATCTGACTCTCAAAATTTCGTTACAATATCATAATGTTTTTTAATTAAGTCGGTACAGACTTTTGGCTGCAATGTCAGCCTTTTTCACTGTTTTACACGACTTTAAACCAAAAAGTTTAAATAAAAAGTTAGATAGAGACTATGACAACAAATAAACAATCAATTAGTTACAAAGATGCTGGTGTGGATATTGATGCAGGAAATGCATTAGTTGAAGCCATTAAACCCATTGCAAAAGCAACCACTCGCCCAGAAGTTCCTTCTTCTTTAGGTGGCTTTGGGGCCTTGTTTGAGTTGGATATGACAAAATACAAAAATCCAATTTTAGTATCAGGTACTGATGGTGTTGGAACCAAACTGCGTTTGGCAATCGACAGTGGTAAACATGACAAGGTCGGTATTGATCTGGTCGCTATGTGTGTTAACGATTTGATTGTTCAAGGTGCAGAGCCTCTGTTCTTTTTAGATTACTATGCAACAGGCAAGCTAGAATTGGATGTCGCGGTTGATGTTGTTAAAGGTATCGGCGAAGGCTGCTTACAATCCGGTTGCGCATTGATTGGTGGCGAAACTGCTGAAATGCCTGGTATGTACCCTAAAGGCGACTACGATTTAGCGGGTTTCTGTGTAGGAATCGTTGAAAAAGCAGATTTGATTGACGGTACTAAGGTAAAAGCGGGTGATGTGATGCTTGGTTTAGCCTCTACAGGCCCACATTCAAACGGTTACTCATTGATTCGTAAAATCATTGAAGTCAGCGGCGCTGATTTAAATATGGACATGGATGGTCAACCATTGATTGATGCGTTAATGGCACCTACTCGTATTTATGTTAAGTCTTTATTAGAGTTAATGAAATCAGTTGAAATCCATGCGGTATCTCATATCACCGGTGGTGGTCTGCTAGAAAACCTACCACGTGTTATGCCTAACAACACCATGGCAAACATCGATACCAATAGCTGGAAACGTCCTGCGGTATTTGATTGGATTCAAGCCAACGGAAACGTTGAGTTTGAAGAGATGCACCGTACTTTAAACTGCGGAATTGGACTGGTTATTGTTGTTGATGAAAGCAATCAACAACAAGCGATTGATCTGCTAACAGCCTGCGGTGAAACCGTTTCTGTGATTGGTAAAATTGAAGCTTCAGATCAAGCAGAACCATCGGTGAAATTAGTTCAAAACTAGTCTTAATCCGTGTTTATCCATTCCTTAAACCCCCTTCTTGGTTTTAAGGAATGGCAGCTATCTTCAAGCTTTGTCACCTTTTTTATTCCTTGCTCCATCCCCCTTTTTTTCATTTACGATAAGCCTTTATGAAACAGCCTAAACCCATTGCCCGTATTGCCGTCCTCATCTCAGGGAGTGGTTCAAACCTGCAAGCTATTATTGACCACCAAAAACTGCATACTGACTTATATGAAATCGCTGTCGTTATTTCAAATAAATCAGAGGTTTATGGTTTACAGCGTGCTGAAAATGCGAACATTCCAACTTTAGTCATTGACCACACATTGTTTAATAGCCGTGAAGCCTTTGATATGCAGTTACAGTGCGCTCTGGATAAGGCCAATATTGACCTCATTGTATTAGCAGGGTTTATGCGGATTTTAACCGCCAGATTTACACAACACTTCTTGGGCAAAATGATTAACATCCACCCTTCTTTACTGCCTAAGTACACCGGCTTAAACACCCACCAACGCGCCCTACAAGCTGGCGATAAAGAACATGGATTAAGCATTCACTTTGTTACACCAGAACTGGATGATGGCCCTGTCATTTTACAAGCAAAGGTAACGATTGACGAAGGCGAAACTGAAACCAGCTTAAGAGAGAAAGTACATCAGCAAGAACATATCGCTTATCCTTTGGTCGTTGAGTGGTTTGCACAAGGCAGACTGCATTTTAAAGACAACCAGGCCTGGCTAGATCATAAAATCTTAAAACAACCTCAAGTATTAAGTGCAGTAATTCCACAGTCTATTTAATATAATTGAAGCACAGCTTTTAATGACACCTTTAATTCACTGAAGGAAATAGAATGTTTAATTTTCACCTTTATCATCCAGATAGCCAATCCACTTTAAAACATTATACATTCTCAAAAAACCTCTCAAAAAGCCTTTTAGCGGCACTGTCGACATTGCTCCTTACACTTTATTCTACGAATAGTTCTGCTGCCACTTTACCCAATTTCTCAGCCGTTTATTATGTCAACGCTTTTGGCGTCGATTTAGGTAAAGCAAAACAGAGTTTCAACTGCCAAAACAGTACTTGCACCTTAACAAGCACAGCTAAACCCAGCGGGTTAGCGGCGATGTTCTTTAATGACTCCTCGGTAGAGACCATTAAACTGACGCAGACGGATAGCGCGCTCAAATGGCTGAGCTATCACAAACTGGGAATCTCTGTGAAAAACGGTAAAACAATCCAAAAGCATACCACTCTGACGTTAGATGAAACCCATCAGAAGATTTTGCATACTGAAAAGCAAAAGGCCTGGCCCATCCAGGCGAATATTTATGATTTAATGTCGATTGTTTATGCGATTCAATACAACAAGCTAAATAACCGACCGTTAACCGATCTCTATGTTCAAGATAATAACTTCCAGGATAAATTGACCCTTACATCAGCTGACAAAGCCGAACAGTTAGAATTTGAATTTTCTGAAAATTGGATTGACACACTGCGTTACACCTTCGATAGCCACAATTCTAAAATAGAGTTGTGGTTATTGCCAAATCATCACTATTTTCCAGGTAAAATACGCGTCACACATAAAGAAGAAGACCGAGCGATTACGCTTAACCTTGCGGAACTACAAAAAATACTATGAAGCTAAGTGATAGAGATATTGTTCAACATCTTAAAGTTGGAAAAATTGCCATTGAGCCACAACCTGGCCCAGACAAAATTAAAGGTATTAGTGTCGATTTAAGACTCGATAATCGCTTTCGTGTATTTAACGACCATACCGCACCTTATATTGATTTAAGCGGCCCTAAAGACGAAGTTCAAAAAATAATGGACACGGTTATGGGCGATGAAATTCTGATCGCTGACGATCAAGCCTTCTTTTTGCACCCAGGTGAACTCGCTTTGGCAGCCACTTTAGAATCCGTGACCATTCCGGATGATTTAGTCGGCTGGTTGGATGGTCGTTCTAGTTTGGCACGTTTAGGCCTAATGGTGCATGTGACTGCGCACAGAATCGATCCCGGCTGGCATGGTCAAATTGTATTAGAAGTCTTCAATAGTGGCAAACTACCACTGGCACTACGCCCGGGTATGGATATTTGCGCAATCAACTTCGAAACCCTTTCTAGCCCTGCAGAAAAGCCCTATAACAAACGTGCAGATGCTAAATATAAAAACCAAAGCGGCCCGACCTCGAGCCGAATTAATGAAGATACCTCCCATCAAGAGCGCCAACTTGATTTGCTCAAATAGCACCTACCCTTTTAAGACCTAGTCACAAAACATCCGTTTCAAAAGCTCAATAAAGCCACCTTAGCCGGTGGTTTTTTTGTATCCTAGTGATTCACAATGAATCAAAATGGAATCTCGTCATGATGAATGGCATTGTCACTCACACAATTACCGTAGCAGGCCTTTTCAGTCTATTGTGTCTATCCAGCCAAGCTGCTGTTGCATCGAGTGATATAAAAACACTACAAGCGAAAACGGCAACTGAATGGGTTCTGCAACTCGATTATGAAGACATTCAGGTTTGGATAGCAAGCGTCAAGGACTCTAACTTTAAGAAATTTAAGGGCTCTGTTCAAATCCATGCGCCCATCGGCGCGGTTGTCAGCCTGATTCAAGACACTGAGCAACTGCCTAATTGGTATTACAATACGGTTTCGGCGAAATCTTTGAAGGCTATGGGGCCGAACCAGTCGCTAAAGTATGCCGTCACCAAAACACCTTGGCCAGTGACTGATCGCGATTCAGTGGTAATGGGCACAAAAACCTTTGCCGAGAATGGAACGGTCACCATCACTTTGGAAGGCCGTCCCAATGAATACCCGAGGCAAGAAAATTTAATTCGTATCCCAAAGTTAACAGGTTATTGGACAATAACGCCAATCTCACCAAGCCGTACCCAAGTTGAATTTATGCTAGCCGCAGAACCGGGCGGAGAGATTCCGAGCTGGCTGGCCAACTCAATGGTGATCGACATGCCCTTTTATACCCTTAGAAATCTGCGGCAAAAACTCGAATCAAATTAAACCCACGTTGCTCTGATGAGAAGTTGTAAAATCATATATATTCAATATCTGTCAAACCCTTATAAACCATCCAGCACTTTGGATAAAAATACAAATTTAAAGGTCTTATATGAAACATCATCGCTTATCCTTGAGTTCAGTTTTCAATTTGAGCATACTCACTTTACTGCTAGCAAGCCCTGTTATTCAAGCAGAAAATATGCCGCCTATGAACGGTGCCAACATGCAGGATATGATTCTTAAAATGAATCAAATGCAGACATGTTTATCAGCCATCGACCCTGAAAAATTTCACGAGGCTGAGCAAGCGATGACTCAAGCGCATGCTGAAATCACTGAGTTTTGCCAACAGCAGAAACGTGACTTAGCACAACAACACGCCATTCGATTTTCTAAGTTTATGCAGCAATCAGAAACGCTTATTCAAATAGAACGCTGTAACCAGCCTATGCGTGGTTTGCTACCAACCATGCCGCTTATGGAGCAGACTTCTGAGATTTTATCCAGACAAAACATCTGTGATCTTATGGCTAAACCTTAGGAAAACCCTTAGAGAAACACCTTTGCTATCGGAAATCGGTACTTGCTCATATTCTTCATTAAACGGACTTGTGCAAGGTCAAAAAGGAACGAGTTGTTTCCTATTTTTTTTGAAATAAAATATGCACTTTAGCGTTCTCTTATATAAGAGTAGATTTAGCACGCTACTCATTATTTAATTGCCAAGGTCTCATAGCGACTTCAACGAGGAAAAGCTTATGTTAGATATTTTCAAAAACCTATGGTTCCGAGATCCAAAAGAACCTGTGACTTATATTAATGAAGTGGCCATGCGCATGCGTGCGGGAATCTTGTTAATCATTCCACTCTACATGGGATTAACGCTGTTTGATGTAGTCTATACATCGAGCTGGGTGGTTGATGGCAACACTGCAGTAGATACTTATGATACAGACTGGGATGGAAATATCATTTATACCGTTGAAGCTGTTAAACGAACCTATGAATACTCCGTGCAAACGGCACTGTTGCTTTATGGTCTGTTCGAAATGCTCGCCGGGATGTTTGTATTTTCTTCGCGTTTTTCACCGACGATTATACTTTGCACCTATTTAGCGAGAAACACACCGCCGGTTTGGAAACCACTTGTGCCTAAACGCTTTGCATGGAGTATTGGTGTGACCTTAATGGCCATCTGCTTAATGTTCTTCAATCCGGACACAGTGGCCTCTTGGATCAACAACCTCTGGGGCAGTCAACTATTATCAGAAACAGAGCAGTTTATTCCTTATTGGCTTCCAGTCTATATGGTCTGGGTTTGCATCGCTTTTATGTGGCTAGAAGCGATATTTGGCTACTGCGTAGGCTGTAAAGTTCATGCTTTACTGGTTTGGATGGGCATTATCAAAGAAGAGTGTCACGATTGTAATAATATTGATTGGGATGAGATTGCTAGAAAACACAAAGCAAAGCAAGAATCAAAAGAGACTAACTCTCCCGACTAAATTAAACAGCACTAAATAACAGTAACACTCTAAAGCTCGTACATTGTTACCAGGCCTGGTAACAATGTACCCCCCCCCCCCCCCCGCTGGGGCGCTGGCGCCGCAGCGCACCGCCGGCCGGGCGGGGGGGGGGGGGGGGGGGG
>CBFDDF010000012.1:0-68251 GCA_965603495.1 uncultured Thiomicrorhabdus sp.
ACCAGTGACCCTCGCCTTGTAAGGGCGATGCTCTCCCAGCTGAGCTAATCACCCTGGGTTTTATAAAATGACTAACAAATTGCACTTTATAAACTTTCATTACAACCTCTTAAGAAATTGTAATAAAAACCTCGCTTAAATATCTAAGCCAGACTTGAAGTATGGCGGTCCTGAAGAGACTTGAACTCTCGGCCTCCCACGTGACAGGCGGGCGCTCTAACCAACTGAGCTACAGGACCAAATTGGTGGGTGATACTGGGCTCGAACCAGTGACCCTCGCCTTGTAAGGGCGATGCTCTCCCAGCTGAGCTAATCACCCTAATTAAGTTTTTAAGTCTCTTTTCTAAGCTAGCTTATCAAAGTCTTAGTACTTAATTGATGTGGCGTATTATAGAGTGCTGGGACAACATGTCAATCATGTTTTTGATGTTTTTATGAATTTTTTAAAAGCGTTTCGTTAACAGCTTGTTTTATTGGATGTATCTATAGAAATGAGAAAGTAAAGCGAGGTATTAATAACTGATATTTTAGATGCTTAAAAACACAAAACCCTTAATTAATAAGGGTCTTGAGGCGTGCTTTTAGAAAAATGAAACGGATGTATTATCCGTTTACACTATCCTTAAGCGCTTTACCAGCTGTAAACTTAGGTACTTTAGCTGCAGGAATTTGCATCTCAGCACCCGTTTGAGGGTTACGACCAGTACGTGCTGCACGATCACCAACTTTAAATGTACCAAAACCGATGATTGCAACAGAATCGCCCGTGCTCATTGCACCAGTAATTGCAGCAACCGTTGCGTCTAATGCTTTTGCCGCATCAGCTTTTGTTAAACCAGCTTTTTCTGCAATTGAACTTACTAATTCAGACTTATTCATTATTTTCTCCATGACTATTTTTAAAGTTTTATATGTATCCACCGCTTTGGGTACAGCATTTATAGCAACCAACCACAAAGGGTGTCAAGCAAAAAAGCTGTTTTTAAGTGATTAATGGTGATTTGTAGTGGTTTCAGGGCCTTTTTCGCCTTCGGGCTCTTTAAATGCGCCAGTTTCTACTTCTGCATCTAAAGGCTTAGGTTGCTCCGTTAAAGCCAATTCAAGCACCTCATCAACCCATTGCACAGGACGAATATCAAGTTGGTTTTTGACCTCTTCTGGTACATCCGCCAAATCCCTAATATTGTCATGAGGAATCAAAACCATCTTAATACCACCACGTAAGGCTGCCAACAACTTCTCTTTAAGCCCTCCAATCGGTAGCACCTCCCCTCTCAGTGTAATTTCACCTGTCATGGCGACATCAGCTCGCACTGGGATACCGGTAAAAACCGACGTAATCGCAGTACAAATGGCAATACCAGCACTCGGACCATCCTTTTTAATCGCACCTTCAGGAAAATGCAAATGAAGATCAAACTTCTCATAAAAATTAGGCTCTAACCCCAATGTATTTGATCGGCTTCGAATCACGCTCATCGCAGCCTGTACCGACTCTTGCATGACACTGCCAAGCTGGCCCGTACTGTCCAACTTACCCTTGCCAGGCATTGCTGTTGCTTCAATCCTAAGTAAATCACCACCGACTCTTGTCCAAGCTAAACCTGCGACTTGCCCAATACGATTCATCTCATCCACTAAACCAATGCGATAACGCGCCACGCCAAGATAATCCTCTAAGACATCCTGTGTCACAGTGATTTTGCCAGTGACTTCATGAGTGACTAGTTTTTTGACCGCCTTACGGCAAATCTTAGCCAACTCGCGCGCCAATAGACGAACCCCTGCCTCACGGGTGTAACATTGGATAATCGCCTTTACGGCTGCTTCAGTGACTTCTAGTTCACCTTTCTTAAGGCCATGATCCTTTTCAGCTTTAGGTAATAGATGCTGTATCGCAATATTCAGTTTTTCTGGCTCGGTATAACCGGAAAGATTGATGACTTCCATTCGATCTAATAACGCTTCAGGAATATCCATAGAGTTAGAAGTCGCAACAAACATGACATCAGAGAGATCGTAATCTACTTCTAAATAATGATCATTAAAGGTCGAGTTTTGTTCAGGATCAAGCACTTCAAGCAAAGCAGAAGCTGGATCACCGCGCATATCACTCGACATCTTATCAATTTCATCTAACAAAAAAAGCGGGTTTTTAGTGCCTGCCGACTGCATTTTTTGAATGATTTTTCCAGGCAATGCACCGATATAAGTTTTACGATGACCGCGAATTTCTGCTTCATCACGTACGCCGCCTAAAGACATACGGACGTACTTACGATTAGTCGCCTCTGCAATAGAGCGCGCCAATGAGGTCTTACCGACCCCTGGAGGCCCAACAAGACACAGAATAGGCCCTTTCATCTTGCGGACACGCTGCTGGACTGCTAGATATTCGATGATACGCTCTTTAACCTTCTCCAATCCGTAATGCTTCGCATCCAAGAAGGCTTGGCCTTTATTTAGATCCTTAGAAACTCGGCTACGTTTCTTCCATGGAATATCTAACAACCAATCTAAATAATTCCTCACCACCGTGGCTTCAGAAGATTGCGCTGGCATCATTTTCAATTTCTTGAGTTCTGATTTAGCCTTGGCATGCGCCTCTTCCGACAAACCTGCTGCTTCTATGCGAGCGACTAACTGATCATATTCACTGACGGCCGTTTCATCACCCTCGGAAAGTTCGTTATGAATCGCTTTGATTTTTTCATTAAGATAATATTCACGCTGCGTCTTATCCATCTGACTTTTAACACGCGTCGTGATACGCTTCTCTGACTCCAAAAGCTCCAACTCAGTCTCAACCATCGACAACATGCGCTCTAAACGGGCATTGATGGCCGTAATCTCCAATAGAGACTGCTTATCACTGACATTCAAATTCACATTGGCAGAAATAAGATCAACCATTCGTTCAGGGCTCTCTTCTTTCTGGACAGAGGCTTTTACTTCAGAGGGCACTTTTTTCTTCAAGTCAGCGAAGTTTGAGAAGCGCGTTCTTAAGGTTCTCATTAAGGCTTGGGTATCGGTATCAGCAACATCACTGACAACGATTTCATTAATATCCCCAAGCAGAACCGCTCCTTCATTATGTAAGCTCATCAACTCAAAGCGCTGAATCCCTTCAACCAAGACCTTAACCGTACCATCCGGCAACTTTAACAACTGCAGAATGTTCGCCATCGTCCCAACAGAATAAAGATCTTCCAAACGTGGAATATCCTGTTCAGCACTTTTCTGCGCCACTAAAAAAATCTGCTTATCACCGCTCATGGCTTCATTGAGAGCATGAATAGACTTTTCTCTTCCGACAAATAAGGGCATGACGTTACCTGGAAAGACGACAACATCTCTTAAAGGCAGTACCAATACATTCATTTTCATACTTATTTGATCAATATCCATTTTTATCCTCTCACGCGAAATTGAACCATAACAAATTTCACCTTAAAAAAAACCCAGGCAAGCTGGGTTTTAAAACAATATCACACTCAATAATGGTGCTTTGTTTAAAACAGTGCTATTCGCTTGATGCCTTTTTCGGCATCTCATCTTGATAGACCAACATAGGGGGTTTCTTCCCTTGGATGACTGCTTTATTAATAACGACTTTAGCGACATTTTTCAAGCTTGGTAAATCATACATTGTATCTAGCAATAATAGCTCCAAGATCGAACGCAGGCCACGTGCCCCTGTTTTACGGGCTATAGCTAACTTAGCAATTTCAGACAAGGCATCCTTTCTAAACTGTAATTCAGCGCCTTCAAGCTCGAACATTTTTTGAAATTGCTTCACTAATGCATTTTTAGGTTCGGTCAAAATTTTAACCAACGCTTCCTCATCCAACTCTTCTAAAGAGGCAATCATCGGCAAACGCCCGACAAATTCAGGAATCAAACCAAACTTGATCAAATCTTCCGGCTCAATTTTTTGAAACTTTTCAGAAATACTGAGTTTGTTTTCAGCAGTCTTAACTTCTGCCGAGAAACCAATACCGATATTAGTTTCAGTACGCTGATCAATAATTTTATCTAAACCTTCAAAAGCCCCACCAACGATAAATAGGATCTTAGAAGTATCAACTTGAATCATATCCTGGTTAGGATGCTTCCGCCCACCTTGTGGCGGAACAGAAGCAACAGTACCTTCTATCAATTTCAATAACGCTTGCTGAACACCTTCACCAGAGACATCTCGAGTGATCGATGGATTTTCAGATTTACGTGTAATCTTATCAATCTCATCAATATAAATAATACCGCGCTCTGCTTTTTCAGGGTCATTATCACAACGCTGCAATAGCTTTAGAACAATACTCTCAACGTCTTCACCCACATAACCGGCTTCTGTTAAGGTCGTCGCATCTGCAATCGCGAATGGCACATCCAATAAGCGTGCTAGGGTCTGCGCTAACAGCGTTTTTCCGGAACCTGTTGGTCCAATTAATAATATATTACTTTTCGTCAGCTCAACATCATCTTTAGCATGCGCGTTCTTTAGGCGCTTATAATGATTATAAACGGCAACTGACAGCACTTTTTTCGACTGTTTCTGGCCGATGACATAATCATCCAAAATGGCACTAATTTCATGCGGAGTTGGCAAGTTATCCAACTCGAATTGGCTCATCTCTTCTTCGCCAAATTCTTCGCGTAAAATATCGTTACATAACTCAACACACTCATCACAAATATAAACCGATGGGCCTGCGATTAATTTTCTAACTTCATCCTGGGTTTTACCACAAAACGAACAATCTAAAGTCTTGTCTTCGCTCATTCTTCTTAACCCTATCGATTCGTTAATACTTTATCAATCAAACCATAATCACACGCTTGTTGCGCACTCATAAAGTTATCACGGTCCGTATCTTTTTCAATTGTTTCCATTGGTTGTCCAGTGTGCTCAGCCAAAGCTCTATTCAACTTATCTTTAATTTGCATAATTTCTTGTGCATGAATCTGAATATCACTTGCTTGGCCTTGAAACCCCCCTAAAGGCTGGTGAATCATGACTCGAGAGTTTGGTAGAGCAAAACGCTTACCTTTCTCGCCTGCCGACAATAAGAATGAGCCCATACTAGCAGCCTGTCCAATACACATCGTGCTGACATTGGGTTTAATAAAACGCATCGTATCGTAGATTGCCATACCCGCCGTGACACTGCCACCAGGTGAGTTGATGTACAAATGAATATCTTTCTCTGGATTTTCTGATTCCAAAAACAACATCTGAGCAACAATCAAGTTTGCCATATGGTCTTCAACTTGGCCCACTAAAAATATAACTCTTTCTTTTAAAAGTCTAGAGTAAATATCATACGAGCGTTCACCACGGCTAGTCTGTTCAACGACCATTGGTACTAATGCATTGTGAATCATATTATCCATATTCTGTATTTCATCCTATTTGAAGGCTATTTGTTATTTAAGGTGTATCTTAGCTGTTTCTTAGACAAAAAAAAACTTAACCCCACCGACAAATCGAAGATTCATCACCGGGATTAAGTTTTTAAGTGAATCTTAGCAAGCTAAGACCAAGCTAAAGTGCAAATTAAGCAGCCGGAGTAATGACTTCGTCAAAACTTTTAGTCACTTCAGTCACTTTTGCTTCCGCTAAAATTTTAGCCGCAACTTTACTCTCAACCAGGATAGAACGAATTTCATTCTTAGCACCTAGATTTTCTGAATACCAGTTGATCACTTCAGCAGGATCTTCATATGAAGATGCTTGCTCAGCAATATAAGCATTAACTTCATCATCTGTTGCTTCTAGCTTATTAACTTTAATAATATCACCTAGAATCAAACCTAACTTAACACGCTTATTGGCTTCTTCTTCAAAATGACTTGCTTCGATATTAACATCGGCAGGGTTCATTCCTTGCTGCTGAAGATTTTGAACCGCACGGTCCATTAAGCTCTTAACTTCTTGTTCAAATAATGACTTAGGAACTTGAACATCAACCACTTCTTGCAAAGAGTCTAAAACTGCCGCACGGTTTTTGCTCTCTACCGCTCGTTCTAGTTCTTTAGTCATGCTGTCTTTGATTTCAGCAATTAGAGAAGCTTCAGTTCCGTCTTCAACGCCAAATGATTGAACAAACTCTTCGTCAATTTCAGGTAGCACTTTAGTCATCACTGAGTGTACTGTGATGTCAAAAGTAGCCGCTTTACCTTTAAGCGCTTCTGAGTGATACTCTTCTGGGAAAGTGACTTCAATGACTTTCTCTTCACCCTTCTTCATACCAATGATTTGATCTTCAAAACCAGGGATCATTCGGCCAGACCCTAACTCTAAGGGTGCATTTTCAGCAGAACCACCGTCAAACTCAACGCCGTCAATTTTTCCAACGAAATCAATAATAACCTGCTCGCCTTTTTTAGCTTTTTTAGCGGCACTTTTCGAAGGTTTCCAAGCCATACGCTGTTCACGTAGACGTGTAATCATGCTTTCAACATCCGCATCAGTCACTTCAGCGTTGATTTTTTCAACCGTGATACCGCTGAACTCAGGCAGTGTTATCTCTGGATAAACTTCAAAACGCGCAGTAAATTTAACTTGCCCGTCTGCATCGCTTAGATCATCAAACATAGGGAAGCCAGCAACATTTAAAGATTCCTGATCAACCGCATCATAAAATGCCTTTTGTAACACTTCACCCATCATTTCTTGGTTTACTTGCGCACCGTGACGTTTTTTAACAACGTTTAACGGCACTTTACCTGCGCGAAAACCATCCATTTTGATAGTACGACGAATCTCGTTTAAACGCTTTTCTACGCTTGCATTTAGGTCTGCCGATGGAAATGTGACCGTCATCTTATGCTCAAGACCTTGTTCTGGTTTTTCTACAGTTACTTGCATATTAAATCTCAAAGTTGATGTTTAAAATTGGTAAATCAGTTAATTCGCATTAACTAAAAATCAGGTTCAAAATTATACTTACTTCACCTTTAAAGTGGAAGAAAAACCGTAAAAATCGCCAAATATCGAACAAAAACAACAAGAAATAGCGATCTATCTTGTACAAAGAGTAAAAAATGCTAAAATTCGCATCAAATTATTTTATGGTGTGAACAGTTTTTATTGTACTTTCGCGCTAAAACTGACCACTTATAAGGAATAAAAAATGAATATTGAACGTATTGTTTTATTAGTAGCAGGCTTTATGGTTCTAGCAAGTGCCATATTATCTGTTTGGCACACGGTAGAATGGATCTATCTTGCCGGTTTCGTTGGTGCAAACTTAATATTCTCTGGTGTGACTGGCTTCTGCCCAATGGTTCTAATCCTACGTAAACTTGGATTTAAGCATGGCAAAACTTTTAATTAAGTTCTAAAAAGCAATAACTTATTACAAAAAAGGCCTGTCATTCACATGACAGGCCTTTTTTTATATCTAAACGCTTAATTAAAAGCGCTTGCCAATTTGTTAAAAACGCTAGCTAAGTTGAGCTTCTACAAGCACCTTTTCAGCCTCTAGCTTTTCTTGCAACTCTAACCACTCCATTTCATTCTCTTCTATAGCCTGTTTACACTCGGCCTGAGACTTGATGCAGCCCGCTAATTTAGCTTTGTTTTCGGGCTCATACAAGCTGTTATCCTCCATCAGGGCATGGTATTCAGACTGCTGAGTTTGCAACAACTCTAATTGACGTTCAATCTTCTTAATTGCCTGAGTAATGGGTTTAAGCTGTGCATCCACCTTTTTCCTTTGCGAAGCATTAACTTGACGGGCTTCCTTTTTAGAATGACCAGGCCTGGTAGGTTTAGATTCAACTTCCCTCTGCTTTAATTGCTTCAGGCGTGCTTGCAAATAGGTATCCAAGTCGCCAACAAAGCGCGAAACTTCGCCTCCATGCACCCACCAAAACTGATCGGCAATACTGGTCAATAGATGCTTATCATGCGTGACCACAATTAAAGCGCCCGCAAAATCCTGCAAGGCCATATCTAAAGCATCACGGGTTTCCATATCTAAATGGTTGGTCGGCTCATCTAGAATAATCAAATTTGGTTTCTGGAAAACGATGATGGCCAATGCTAAACGGGCTTTTTCCCCCCCCGAAAAGTGGTCAATAGAATCGAGACATTGCGCATTCGAAAAACCAAAACCGCCCAAGAAGTTACGTGCGTCCTGGTCAGTCGGCGCATCTGGCAACATTAGCAAATGCTGCAAAGGACTCTTATCATAATGTAAAGATTCTAATTGATGCTGAGCAAAGTAGCCAAACTTGACGCCCTTACTGATTTGAACTTTACCACTAATTGGTTTTAATTCACCTACTAACAACTTAATTAAAGTCGATTTACCAGAACCATTGACGCCCACTAAACCAATCCGATCACCGGCTCTGAGCGTTAAGCTAACGGAATCTAAAATTGATTTCTGCGGATAAGAAAAACTCGCCAAATCCAACGACAACATCGGATCAGGCTGATGTAAAGGCTGCATAAATTCAAAATGAAAAGGATTGCTCGCCTGAACAGCTGCAACCGACTCCATGCGCTCCAGGGCTTTTACGCGACTTTGGGCTTGCTTGGCTTTGGAGGCCTTGGCTTTAAAACGTTCAATAAAGCTTTTAAGATGTTGCATCTGTTGCTTCTGCTTATCATGCAGAGATTGCTGCTGCATCAACTGCTCATTACGCTGACGCTCAAAAGACGCAAAGTTTCCAGAATAGAAAGTGATTTTTTGATCATGAATATGCGCAATTCCTTCCACCGCCTGATCAAGAAAATCACGGTCATGGGAAATAATTAGAATCGCACCCTGATAAGACTTCAGCCACTGAACCAACCAGGCAACCGCCTCGATATCCAAATGGTTGGTCGGCTCATCCAACAGTAATAGATCAGAACGTTGCATTAAAGCACGCCCTAATTTCAGTCGAACTTGCCACCCTCCTGAAAATTCACAGATAGGTTTCTCAAAATCAGATTCTTCAAAACCTAAACCATACAATAACTGCTTAGCTTTACTCGGAATGGTAAAACCATCCATTTTATCTAAAGCATCGTAAGCCTTAACCAAAAGATCGTGGTCATTGGAGGCTTCCGCCTTTTCAATCGATTGCTGGGCTTCCGCGTATTTACTGTCGCCAAATGTAACATAACGTAATGCTTGAGCATCAGGCTGTCGAACTTCTTGCTCGACGTAACCAATCAGCCAGTTCGCTGGTATACCAATGTTTCCAGACTCAATAGACACTTCACCTAAAAGACATTTAAATAATGTGGTCTTACCAACGCCATTCTGACCCACTAAGCCAATCTTCTGTCCTGGATGAATATTGAGATTAGCGCCATCAAATAGGGGTTTAACGCCCGCGCGAATTGATAAGTTTTGTAGACACAGCATGTTTGAGGTTTCCTTGACCGAGAGTCATTTTTTAGGTCATTTACCTGAAGTTATTAAGCTTGAGTCATTAACTTGCCATCCAGCAAGATAAGCTGCCTATCCATCTTGGCAGCAAGTTCCAGGTCATGAGTAACAATTAACAATGCTGTCTGTAGCTCTTGATTTAATTCTAATAATAAACTGAATACTTGATCGGCGGCACTATGGTCGAGATTACCCGTTGGCTCATCGGCTAAAATACACTTAGGCTCTGTGATTAATGCACGGGCGATTGCAACCCTTTGGCGTTCACCACCAGAGAGCTCACTGGGTTTATGTGCCATACGCTGATCCAAACCCACACGCTCTAATAACCGCTCTGCCTTTTGCTGAGCAATTGCGCTGTCAGTACGTCGAATACGTAAAGGCATCATAACGTTTTCCAACGCGGTTAACTCTGGCAATAAATGGTGAAATTGGTAAACAAAACCCATGTGCTGATTTCTTAATTTACCTCGTTTGGCTTCACCTTCATCGGAAAAGCTGGCTGAGTTTAAACGCACCACACCAGAATCAGGCGTATCCAGACCTGCAAGAACATGTAGCAAGGTACTTTTACCAGAACCAGAAGCGCCAATAATCGCAACTTTTTCGCCGGCATACAGACTTAAATCAATATCTGAAAATACCGACGTTTGGATAATACCTTCACGGTAGGTTTTCGACAGCTGGGTCGCTTCCAACACTAGATTACTCATAACGCAATGCCTCCGCTGGTTGAACTTTTGAGGCTTTTCTGGCCGGATACAAGGTGGCTAATAGAGTCAAACCAAATGCAATACTGGTAACGTACCATACATCCGCCCACTCCACCTTTGAAGGAACCTTGCTAATGTAGTAGACATCCGCAGGAAAGAACTGAATACCCAATAAAGACTCTATGACTGGCACAATAACGTCGATATTTAAAGCAAGACTCAATCCGCCAATGAGTCCAAGCAGCGATCCTAATATGCCAATAACCAAGCCTTGAATAATAAAGATCATCTGAATGCTGGCAGGCGTTGCGCCAATGGTACGCAGCACTGCGATATCGCCCTGTTTGTCCGTTACGACCATCACCATAGTTGAGACAATGTTAAAAGTGGCCACCATAATAATCAGTGCCAAGACAATAAACATCATCTTTTTTTCCATTTCAATGGCTCTAAAAAAATTAGCGTGTTGCTGCGTCCAATCTCGAATATAAAGCGTTTTATGTGCAATCTGAGACAGCTGTTGCTTTGCTTCACCAACCAAGAACATATCATCTAATTTAATTTGTAGTGCGCCGACCGCATCACCATATTTAAAGAGTTTTTTAGCATCCTCAATGTGCATAATCGCCAAACCACTATCGTATTCATGCATACCCGCTTCAAACAGGCCAACCACGGTAAAACGCTTAATACGCGGAACGATGCCTACTGGCGAAACACTGCCTTGTGGTGCAATCAAAGTCACTTTATCGCCGATTGAAACACCTAAACTTAAGGCTAACTCGCTGCCTAAAATAATTCGATATTTTTGAGGCACTAAATTCGCTAACTGACCCTGTAGCATTTTGCTATCAATGTCAGCGACCTGACCTTCAAACTCAGGGAGTACACCTCTAATGGCGGCGCCTTTAACCAAGCTACCATTGGTTAACATTCCTTGCTCCATAATATTGGGAGCGGCACCTACAACATGTGGTTGATTAATCAGGTCATTATAAAGCGTATCCCAATTCGCGAGGCGACCATGCTCTTCGCTAATGGTCATATGAGCCGTCATCCCTAAGATCCGCTCACGCAACTCTTCTTGAAAGCCATTCATGATGGATAATATCGTAATCAAAGCCGTTACCCCAAGGGCAATGCCGAGCATAGATGACAGAGAAATAAAGGAGATAAAACCATTACGCCTTTTGGCGCGCGTATAGCGAAGTCCTAGTAACAATTCATAAGGGAGTTTAAACATAGTTAACCTAATTTATCCGTCTTGTTTTTGCTGTCTTTTTTATGCGCTGGTGAATTCGAACTCACCGGTGAAACTGCACCTTTATAGGATATAAAGACTGGCAATTCAATATTTAACAGGATTGCCCACACCCTTATTGAGAGTGTTATGACAATGGAGAGAAGTGCAGAAAATTCAATCGAAAAACCAAGGTGTTCTAGAGATAAGAAGATACTCGCTCCAATAAAAGAAGCCGTCGCGTAAATCTCTTTGCGAAACACCAGTGGTACTTCTCCGACCAGTACATCGCGGATAACGCCGCCAACGACACCAGTCATAATGCCCGTCATAATGGCAATCGGATCTGAAAAACCTAATGCCATTGCCTTTTGCGTTCCAACCACTGTGAATACCGCCAATCCTAAGGCATCTAAAAACAATAACAATTTTACAGGGAGGCGTTTAAACCTGGCCAAGAAAAATAGCGTAAGGGCTGTAATGACAACGACATAAATATAAATATCCTGCTGAGTCCAAAACACAGGAACATCAATAATTAGATCCCGTAAAGTTCCGCCACCAATCGCGGTCACCATCGCAATAACCACTGCACCAAACAAGTCTAACTCTTTACGGCGAGCAGCCAAAAGTCCAGTAACTGCAAATACGACTGTTCCGAGGAGATCTAATGAGTGTAAAGTGAGTGCAAGTGTCATAGCGGCACCCATTATAAACGAGCGCAAAAAAAAAGCCCTCATTAAGAGGGCTTTTTTTATTCTAAAGATAAATATGGATTATTTATCTGATTTTAGACGCGTAATACCTAACATTTTCATCATGTATTTCTGATAGATTGGCTCAGAGTTACCCGCTTTCATATTACGGATAAAGTACTTTTCAAATGCGATCTTCGCTAAGTGAACCCACTTGCCTTTTTTCGCCCACGTTAAGTTACGAGGTGGAATTTGAGGTAAGGCAACAAAAGCGGCACCAGTATCACCCATATCAGCTAGACAAACCGTATTCCAGGTTGGTTCTGCAGTTGGCTCTTTACCTTCGATATTATTTGCAACATTGTGACAAATCGCCGTTACCATCGATTCAATCATCAAACCTGTTTTTGGTGTTCCACACATAACTGGACAAGTTGTATCCACGGGTGGAATCGCGATCCCTACTCCTAGTGCATAAATATTGTGGTACGTTGGGTTACGGCTGAACTGATCAACCTTAACAAAACCACGAGGATTGACTAAAGCCCCCCCCATTTTTGCAGGATCTGCATCAACCATCTCTTGTAGGAATTTAGAACCTTTAAACGCTGGCAGCATCATTGAGTATTTGAATGGCAATTCGTGCTGATCAATTACATCACCACGATTGTTATGCTCATCGACATACATGGTGTCGGCTGTAATTTTCGTGACTTTAGCGTTACAGATCCAATTGATATGACGGTTACGCATTTCAGATTCCATCAAACCTTTAGAATCCCCCACACCGCCTAAGCCTAAGTGACCAATGTAAGGCTCAGCCGTTACAAATGTCATCGGCACTTGGCTACGAAGTTTACGCTTACGTAAATCCGTTTCCATAATCATTCCAAATTCATACGCAGGACCAAAACATGAGGCTCCTTGAACAGCACCCACAATGATTGGACCTGGCGCTTTACAGAACGCTTCCCATTCTTCATATGCTTCAACCGAGTGCGGTGTTGAACAAACAGAAACCGTATTACCACCTTGGCTCTTTGGGCCAAACCCTTCAATTTCGTCAAAGGCTAAAGCAGGACCCGTTGCCAGAATAAGGTAGTCATAGTCCATTTCAGAACCATCAGATAACTTAATCTTGTTCGCCTCTGGATCAAGACCAACACAAGTTTGGTTATAAAATTCGATACCTTTACGCGTTAGGTAAGGCTCTAGCTTGAAAGAAATATCCTCTGCTTTACGCCAACCTACAGCAACCCAAGGGTTAGATGGGATGAAATTGAATTCATCAGTATTACTGACGACTTTAACCGTATGGCCTTTATCTAATTGCTTACGAATATCGTAAGACATTGGTAAACCACCTGTACTAGCGCCTACTACAACAACTGTTGCCATGCTTATTCCTCTTGTATAAAATTTACCGGTAAAAAGTGTTTTGTTCGTACTCAAAAGTCCGAAATAACGCCTGATCGACTAGAATGAAAAATAATTAGTGCGGTGATAATGAACCATCCATCCATGAATTAACAATTAATTCTATCGATCCTTTATCAGTAATTTTAATAATGACCCAAAAAGAGTTTGATCAATTGGCGGTATCTATTTGTTTTGTAAAGAGATGAGTACGGCAGGCACGACGAGCAAGATTAAAAAGGTCGCAATGAATAATGCTAATAATGTTATTAAACTTGCTAACTGAACCAATTCATTTTGACTAAAGGCCAATACAGCCAAACCAATAAACAGGACCCATGAGGTTATCCAGATCGGCCTGCCAACACTGGCCATTGAGAACCGAACTGCAGACTCCGCATCGGTAAAGACAGATTGCTGCGCGCGCACATAACGTGAAAAAAAGTGGATACCATCATCTACTATCAAGCCAAGTGGCACCATGATGAGCAGTAAACTCAAACTACCGCCTAGATCTAAAAACAGCATAAAACCATTTAAGGTAATCAATAAAGCGAGTAGATTCACTAGAACATTAATCAAAGCTAGCTTTAAACTCTGCCAAAAAAGCACAAACAGAATTAAAAAGGCGGCTACCAACCAAAACAGATCCTGAAATTGAGGCTGATAAAACCAATTAAACACGGTTAAGACAATCATCAACCCAGCACTCAGCCAAAGTAGCCAACGACTCAGCAACCGATACTTTATCAAGCCCTTAGAGACAAAACTAAAGCCGTGTCTATCTGCGCTATTGCCCACTCTAAATTCTAATAACCAAGAAAGTAAAAACAGAGGCAACCAAGTCATTGCGCTGAGATAACTAATTGCAACCCCTAGACTTACAATAATAGCTAACCCCGTTAGACTTGCATCAAACCAAGCCGCAAAGATAAAACCCAGAGCAGTGGTTAAATTCGAAAGAAAAATCGGCATCGCATTTGATTTTAAAGCTTCAGCCACAGCATCGTACTGAAATAAACCCCGGGCCATCTCTCTCAATAAGGTACTCAAAATATGTACTAAATTACTGGTGAGTAAGGTCACGACGACCACTAAACCTAATACCGATTCCGTGGTAAAAGCCGTACCAATCCAACCCAGGCCGCCAAATAACATCAGCAAGATATAAAGGCTCAGAGCCAATTGCACCAAGCCGGACTTGAAGGAATCCATCAAATAACCCATCGTCAAGCTCATCAAAACTAAACTAATGGTTAACAACCCTAAGTCAGATAACAGTGGATTGAAATCAACCATAGTCAGTCCATAGAGCGCGAGTAAACTCAATAGCACCCAGCCGCCGGATAAAATCAACTTGTTATGCGCCAATATTTGAACCCAGTTATACGCCCAGCTTGCATTCATTTTAGATCCCAGTAAGTCATAAATCAGTTCTGCCTTAATTAATTAATCATTTTAAGATGCCAGTAGTTTAAAATATTGCGCATTCAATATGACAAAGAATCCACTGGTATTATGAAAAAACTACAGGCGCCTTTAGCAACTAATGACATTAAACTTAAAGGTAATCGTTCATACTGGGGGCCCCTCAATGCCTCAGAGAGCGCATTAGTCATTGCCAACACCTACCAGAACTCACCAGGCCTGGTGGTTGTCTTAACTCAGGACAGCCAATCAGCCAATCAGTTACAAGAATCCTTGCAGTTTTTTCTAAACCATCCAGATGCCAATCAGGATGATATTCACGCCTTTCCTGAATGGGAAACCCTGCCCTACGATCAGTTTTCTCCGCACCAGGATATTGTCTCGGAGCGTTTAAAAACGCTCTATCGCTTGCCACAACTTCAGCAAGGGATTCTGATTTTACCGATCTCGACCCTCATTCAAAAGATTGTGCCCCACGATTACATTAGCCAATTTACCTTTTTATTGGCATGCGGCGATACCCTAGAAATAGAGCCCTTTACGCGTAAATTAGAAGCCAGTAGCTATCAACGCGTCAGTCAAGTGATGGAACATGGCGAATTTGCGATTCGCGGTTCAATCATTGATCTGTTTCCAATGGGCAGTAAAACCCCCTTCCGCATTGACCTATTTGATGACGAAGTGGAAACTATCCGCAGCTTTGATCCAGATAACCAACGTTCAATTGAACAGATTGATAAAATCCAGTTATTACCTGCTAAAGAGTTCAACTTTACTCAACAAGGCATTGATTTATTTAGACTCAAGTTCCGTGATCGTTTTGGCGATGATGCTAGAAAAGCCCAAATCTATAAAGACGTTTCTGATGGACAAGCCGTTGGTGGATTAGAGTATTACCTACCACTCTTCCATGAAAACTTAACCGATCTATTCAGCTATTTACCAGATGACACACGCTTTTTCGAGTTCGGAAACTTGGAAACTGGCATCGATAAGATTCACAATGAATATGAGGAACGTTACCAAGTCGGCCAACACAATCCGGATTTTCCTCTGCTCAAACCCGAAGAAATCATTCTGGATAAAACCGATTTTTTAACGGCTTTAAAACGCTATCATCGCATTAGTTTACAGTCGGATTTATCGGCCAAAAACACCACTAAGTTTGCCACTAAAACCCTACCTGAACTGGATGTGCAATCACAAAGCGAATACCCTCTTGCTAAACTGAATGCCTTTTTAGATCACTATCAGGGCAAGGTGATATTCAGTGCTGAAAGTACTGGACGCAGAGAAACCCTAATCACCTTATTGGCTAAACATAAGCAATTCCCGCTAATTGTGGAACAGTGGTCGGATGCGTTAACGGCCAAGAAATCGCAATGCATTTTAGTCAGCCCACTCGAAGAATCGATTTATACTGATGACTACTGCATCATTTCCGAAACGCAGATTTTCGGGCAAACGGTGGTTCAAAAACGCCGTCGTAAAAAGAAACATGATGACTTCAATAGCGCGATCAGTAACCTTATTGAACTCGACATCGGTAGCCCAATTGTGCATATCGACCATGGGGTCGGTCGTTACCGCGGTTTAGAAATCCTCGAAATTCATGATGAAGCCAAAGAGTTTCTAATGATCGAATACGCCAGTGAAGCCAAACTTTATGTACCGGTCACCTCTTTACACCTCATCAGTCGCTATACGGGTGCTACCCCTGAAACCGCCCCCCTTCATCGACTTGGTAGTGACCGTTGGGAAAAAGCTAAACGTAAAGCGGCTGAAAAAGTACATGATGTTGCCGCAGAACTACTGGATATCTATGCGCAAAGAGCGGCCAGACCTGGTTATGCTTTTAAAACCCCTGTTGAAGCTTATCAACGTTTTGCTTCAAGCTTTCCATTTGAAGAAACGCCTGATCAACAACAAGCCATTGAAGCCGTCATCGCAGACATGCACTCTGACAAACCGATGGATCGCCTGATCTGTGGTGATGTCGGCTTTGGTAAAACCGAAGTGGCTATGCGTGCTGCCTTTATCGCCGCCTACGATGGCAAACAAGTGGCCATTTTAGTACCGACCACCCTATTAGCCCATCAACACCTTGAGAACTTTAGAAATAGATTCTCAGATTGGCCCGTCAAAATTGAAGTGCTATCGCGCTTTCAAACCGCTAAAGAGCAAAAGATCGTTTTAGAAGATTTGAAAGCCGGTAAGGTCGACATTATTATTGGAACCCATAAACTAATCCAAAAAGATGTCGCTTACCAAGAGCTTGGTTTGATTATTATTGATGAAGAGCATCGTTTTGGAGTCAGACAAAAAGAACAACTTAAAAAGATGCGTGCCGAAGTCGATGTCATGACCATGACCGCGACCCCGATTCCGCGTACTTTAAATATGGCGATGAATGACTTACGCGACTTATCCATTATCGCCACGCCACCGGCCAAACGTTTAGCTGTACAAACCTTTGTGCAAGAGTGGAACGAAGATGTGGTACGAGAAGCCTCTTTACGTGAAATTCGTCGTGGTGGACAGGTTTATATTCTCTATAACCAAGTCGACAAAATTGAGAAAATGGTCGAGACCATTCAGGAACTTATCCCTGAAGCGAAAGTCACCTTTGCCCATGGCCAGATGAACGAACGTGAACTTGAATCGGTTATGGAAGACTTCTATCACCGTCGCTACAATATTTTAGTCTGTACCACCATTATTGAGACGGGGATTGATATCCCGACCGCGAACACCATCCTGATTGATCGTGCCGATAAGTTTGGCTTGGCGCAACTGCATCAATTACGCGGTCGTGTCGGTCGCTCACATCATCGTGCTTACGCTTACCTGTTTACCGGTGGTAAATCGACTATTTCTAAAGATGCCGAAAAACGCCTGGCCGCCATTGCCAAGCACAATACCTTAGGGGCCGGATTTATCCTTGCTAGCCACGATTTAGAAATCCGTGGTGCCGGCGAACTATTGGGTGACGGTCAATCAGGACAAATACAAGAGATCGGTTTTGGCCTATACAGTGAACTACTAGAACGTGCCGTTAAAGCATTAAAGTCCGGTAAACATCCAGAACTCAACACGACCTTGCATACTGGCAGTGAAGTCGACTTGAGCGTTCCAGCCCTTATTCCCGAAGACTATCTGCCGGATGTCCACACCCGATTGGTTTTCTATAAACGCATTGCCAGTGCTGACGATAAAACCAGTTTAAGGGAACTTGAGGTAGAGATGATTGATCGCTTCGGCCTACTGCCCGACCAGGTTAAAAACCTGTTGGTGGTCACGCAGGTTAAATTATTGATTGAACCGATGGGCATCATCAAACTCGACGCCTCGGATTCGATGATTCGCTTACAGTTTAATCAACAGCCGGACATTGATCCTATGAAACTCATTAAACTCATTCAAGCACAACCTAAACAATACCAATTAAAAGGCCAAACGGAACTGAAATTTTTCGATACAATGCCTGAAATATCACAAAGAATTTCAGCCATTGAACTCATTATTAGAAGTATTCGAATTGGATAAAAAGGTTAGGTTTTTGAGCACTTAGAATAGACTTAATTGCAGATAAATCAAACTCATACAACTTACTTTTACATGAACAGAATCCTCTATGGAACAGGTTATGAAGCACACTATGAACGTTATCAACTTTAGAATGCACGCAGCGTTAGTCAATTCGCTACTCCTTAGCTTAACGCTATTGGGCATTATTCCAGCAGCACATGCTGATGAAACGCCTAACTACACGATAGAAGTTATCGTCTTTGAAAACCATGCTTTAAAAGGTTGGACCGAAGAACAGTGGTCGGATGAAATTGAACTGCCTATTACAGAAGGCAGTACTTCGGTATTCACGAGAGACAAACGACCGTTATACATTCAAACTAGAGACCGATCCCTGAATGAAGTCGCTAAAAAGATGAGTAACGGTTACCGAATTTTATTTCACCAGGCCTGGTCACAAAACGCTTCGGGCTCTAAGAATGCCCCAACCGTTCTAATCGAAAATGATCGTAAAGACGGGGCGCAAATGATGGGGACCGTTAAGCTTTACAAAACGCGCTTTGCACATGTTGAAATAGACCTGGAGTTTGAGAAAGCCATCCCGGTTCAAGTTCGAGAAGCGTTTGCAGAGAACCAACAGATTGGCCTAGAAGACTTGCCAAGTCATTGGCGTTTTAACTTAAAAGAAGCCCGTAAAATTAAAAATGGTCAACTGCACTATATTGACCACCCACTCTTTGGTGTTTTGGTACAGTTACATAAAAACAACTAAACACAATGATGACCACCCCTCTTAAAACAAACGGCACTAAGCTGATTAAGCTTAGTGCTCTAAAAATCTAAGTTAAAATTCAAGTCTATCCTCAAGTTTACTTAAAGCTTGTAGAACACAAGCCTCATCCTTTTCGCCGCCAGGTGCGCCACTGACGCCTATTGCACCAATTCGACTACCACCACTGATAATCGGCACTCCGCCGACCATCATCAAAATACCCTTAACATGATTGAGCTCGGGACGAATATCACCCCGTTGCGCCCTAAAATCACCTGATTTCAAGCCAGACATAATGGTGGCATTGGCTTTTTCTTCTGCGATTTGCAGCGTAAATTTTGATGCAAAATCATCGCGCAAAGCGACTCTTTGGTTACCATGTTTATCAACCACGACGGCACTGACTGAAAAGCCTTTTTCACGACAAGCTAGAATGGCCTCAGTAGCCAAATCTCTGGCTAACGTCATACCTACATTCTTCTCATCCAAAACATCCTCAGCTTGGCTGTTTGAAACGGGAAGCAATAAAGCCAGGCTACATAAACCTAACCCTAATATTCTTAACATGAGACTTCTCCTGAGTGCCGTAAACGTAATTAAAATATTTTAAGATGATTATCTTAATAATGCCATTTATTGATGACAATCGAATAGCGCACGCAACAATACCTTTGAATAACGACATGTCAGCGTTTGAATGAAAATAATCAGCGTAAAACAGAGGTGATATTTAAAGCTACCAGGCCTGGTAGCTTTAAAAAGACTTTAAAACCAGATGCGTTTTAGAAAGGTTTAACAACTACTAGAATCAAAATAACAAAAACTAATAACAATGGAATCTCATTCGCCCAACGGTAATAAACACCGCTATGGTTTAAATGACCTTCTTGCATCTCTTTCATGCGACGCTTAGTCCATAGGTGATAAACCAACATTAACACCACAAAAAGTACTTTGGTGTGCATCCAACCCGTTGCGCTTGGGAAATAAACCACCCATAACCAGATACCAGTACCAATTGCGAACATCATCATAATGGTCATGAACTTATAGAGTTTTTGCGCCATAATTGCTAACCGTGCAACATCTTGCCCTGCTGCCTGGCCTTCTACAAAATGAACAAAGATACGCGGTAAATAAAAAATACCCGCCATCCATGACATCATAAATAAGATATGAAAAGTTTTTAACCAAAGCATGCCGTTTCTCCCAATGAAATGTCTGCAAAAATGTGCAGAATCGTGCGTGAATCTGTATCATATCTGTTTTGAAAATAATTAAAACTCTAAACTAGGAATTCAAGATGAATATTGAAAACAACAAAGTTGCCATGATTGAGTACACGTTGACTAATGACAAAGGTGAACAAATAGATGCTTCTAACGGTAACCCGCTAGCTTATTTACACGGTCACGGTAACTTAATCCCTGGATTAGAGAAAGAGTTGGAAGGCAAAACGGTTGGTGACAAGTTCACTGCTAAGGTACCTGCAGCAGAAGCTTATGGCGAACGTGTTGATGCGCTAGTGCAAACAGTCGGTAAAGAGATGTTCCAAGGGGTTGATGAACTAGATGTCGGTATGCGTTTTGAAGCACAGTCTGAGCAAGGTATGCACTCTGTAGAAGTTACAGCGGTGGAAGGCGATCAAGTGACTGTAGATGGTAATCACCCACTTGCTGGCCTAGAGTTAACTTTTGAGGTCGAAGTTACTGGTGTGCGTGACTCAACTGCTGAAGAAGTTGAACACGGTCATGCCCATGGCGCAGGTGGTCACCACCACGGTTAAGTTTTAAAAAAGCTTTAACTTAAATGGCTCTAATTTAAAATTAGAGCCATCCCCCCCCCCTATTATCATTTCCAAATCTAATCTGTAAAATCAGCCCCATACTCTACATTTAACTTTTTAAAGAAAGACAATAAAAACGAGACAATTCTCAGGATTTTCATCGAATATTGTATTTAAACTCATTGAATGTAACTTGAATTAGACTAATCTAAATTAATCCAAACCCCGCCAAACTAACCATTCTTCCAGGTATTTTCATCAGATGTTTGCCCACGTAAAGGCATAATCCACATTTGATATAGTGAGGTGAACAACATCACTGCTGCCGCCATACTGTAACCAAAGCCACCAATGATCACCATATAGGCGAATCCTGGGTTGATTTTGGTTAACCACCAAGATGCAACATCAATAATCAAGAAAGCAAAAGGCACAAAGATAAGAAATGCTTTGATCCACTTATTAAAGCCAACCGCCATTGAGAAAATCAGACCGATAAAGAAGAAGATAAACGCGATACCAAATAGATGAATATGCGAAACGCGGGTTAACAATCCAATCTCAGCACCATGATCGACATGTGCCACTTCTTTCATGGTCGTATACCTTGTTAGGTTTGGCAGACTCGACATATGCATACCAGTATGGCACATGGCGCATTTAGCTTCGACAATCGGCTTAATGGTTGGCTCCCATTCCGTCTCTGGCGCGCCATCACGTGCCCACTTAATCATGGTTAAGTTTTCTGCTGGTGTTGCCTTGTCTTTCATCGAGCCGTTCAGCTTACTTTCCAACTTTGAACCTTTTCTATTGCCATAATAACTGTAAACGATATCATCCACTGATAAGCCAAACTTACCATCCGCCATACCGTGGGTTAGCATAATTTGCCCCCCCGCCATCATCAAGCCAAGACCAGTAACCAAAATATAGCCCGTAAATAAAGCTTTAATGGATAACGATAGACTGGGAAGGTTTAACCAAGATGTTTCTTTCATAACGATTCCTGTTAGTCAGATATTTCATTACGCATAGCGAGTGGAATACAGATGATGTTGACATACATTTTTAATTTCTACAAACAGAGAGCGCTTTAAGCAGAACACCTATCATACGTAGAATACTTGCAACTAGGCCGATTGATCTCCACTGCGCACAGAAAGAATACTAAGGCTTAGGTATTAAGAAGTCTTCATAATCCAAGTCACCGGTATCCACCACCACTGGAATCGCCAGCAGTCCAATATCAGCGGCCTTTACACTTGTCGCACAGCCTGAAATTAAAGGGTGCCAATTAGGTAAGCTTTGTCCACGGTACAATACTCGGTAAGCACAGGTGTCCGGCAGCCAATCAAACTCAGCGACGCGTTCTTTGGTGAGCTGCACACAGGTCGGTACATTAATGGATCTATTCGCATAATCACTACACTGCCCTGTCGTCAAATCTGAATAAGCGCAGACCACACTTGTATAGACAATCTCATCGGTGTCGTCATCTTGCAACTTGGTTAAGCAGCACAGGCCACAGCCATCACAGACAGACTCCCATTCCGCTTGTGTCATTTCATCAAGGCTTTTGCTTTCCCAAAAAGGGACTGTATTATCGGACGAACTCATTATTTAAGGCACTCATGTCATTAAGGTTGAGAAAATAAGGGAAATGATAGATTATCGTGAGTTAAAAAACATCTCTATCTGTGTTATTAAAATTGCGCCCAAGGCGCTTGCCAGTCTGCAATCAATTCCTTACTTGCTGGTTTTACAAAGACCTCGCCACGGTCTGGCGCCTGGACAAACTGATAGGACTGGTCATAAAGCGTGAATTGTATCGCAAAAGCATGTAAGTATCCCCTGTCAGCCAAGTTAGCCTCATTGGCATCGCTGTATCGCACATCTCCAAGGATAGGCGCGCCAACGCTTTTAAGAGCGACTCTTATTTGATGGGTTTTGCCGGTAATTGGTTTGACCAAATAAAGCCTTAAGCCCGGCTCTATCGATTGACTGATAAAGTGCGTTTTGGCAGGATTCTCTTTGGTTTTACCCAGTTTCCAGTTTCCACGGCGTGCAGGTAACATGTCGCCAATCACCCAACCTTGCTTCTTTTTCGGTTTTTTGTCCGAGACGGCTAAATAAAACTTTTGAACAAGATGTTGCTCAAACATCACCTGAAAAGCTTGCGCCGTTTTTTTATTCAAGGCAAAAATAACTAAACCAGAGGTCATTTTATCCAATCGATGTACGGGATATAAGGCTTCGACTTGTAAATCCTGCTTAACCAAAACAACCAGGCCTGGTGAATCTTCGGAATGGAAATTTAAACCTGCGGGTTTACTCACCACGATAAAATCTGCGTTTTGAAAAACCACTTCACGGTTTAATTGATTCTCTTTCACAAACAATTCTCACTCACGGTAAATTCACTCTCTGCCATGACCACTCCATTCACCAAAAGTTCCATCTTATGTTTTCCGGCATAATAGGCTCTGGCAGAAATAGGTTTAAAATCATGCTGCTTGTTAACATCCTTAACAGCAGCGGTTGCAACAAACTCACTTATCTTAAACAACTTTCTATAAGGAATTTTTTGCTTTCTAACAAAACTAATGGCATATTCCAGACGTACTTTATGACCAATAAATTTTTCTAAATTAAGGGAGGCTGAGAAACTTATCTTTTGCCCGATCACCACTGACGAATCGACTAACCAATTCTCAACCTTTACGTCATTAGGGACTTGATAGCCAATTAGACTCAACGCGCGGGCATCCGCCTGCTTTAATAAAGTGCGCAAGCCGTGCTTAATAATCCAATCCGTCTCGACAATCTGTCCATGCCATTGAGTACACCAATCTAACACCCAACCGGGATGGTCTTTAGAGATATCATTCAAGTTATTGGCCACACTCTTACGCACATACAGACTCTCATCAGCGCGTAAGGCGTCCAATATTGGACGTAAGGGCTCTGGATTTGTTTTCAGTGCCACCAAAGCACGCCCCCATGGCAATCTCGGTCGACAACCTTCACTGGCAAGGCGACGAATATGGGCATTTGGATGCTGTGTCCACTGCAACATCAAATTCAATACAGCGGATTGATTGTTTTCAATAAAGGGGCGTACTGCAAATTCAGAACTACTTCCTGACGTTAAGCGCGTCAATGCGGGTAAAGAGTCTTCTGGTTTATCTAAACCATACAGTTCAATAAAGTCTGGGAACACCAAGTGCGGTAATCCAGAAAAGGCTTTGGCGATCGACTCTAAAACAGGTAAGGCATCGCTGTACTCTTTAGGGAGAACTTCAAACAAGCAGATTGCAATATGGCGAATACGTTGTTTAAGAACCAGTTCATCCCAAATTTCAGACAGGACTTTTTTTCGAAAGTCATCAGCATCTAAATCAATCTCCTGGTTTTGCAGAGCAATGATGAGCTCTTCCAACCAGACACTGTCAAAAACCAATCTTAACGCTACCACCAAAATAAATACCCTTTACTATTCAAATACTTACAAGGAATAAAGCCAACTTGGCACAACCCTTGATATAACCCTGGTAACTTTATACAAAACAACCTTAAAGCGTCAAATAATTGTCACTTTAAATTTTACGACTCGGGAGATAACCATGACTCAGATGAATACCACTCAGAAAGTTCAAACTTGTTTAGAATTTATTGATAATCGCTTAGAAACCACTTCTGAGCAAACTATACAAATTGCTGAAATGATTATAAATGACATCAAAAACCTAACGGTAGGTTATCAAATGGCCTTACAAGCAGGTAATCTGCAATCACATTCAGAACTGGTTCGCGACACGCAAATGAACTGGGTTAACCAATTACACGACATTATACTCGAACAAACTAACCGAGATTTAAATGGTCAAGTCATTCAAGCCCTACAAAAGTTTGCTAGCAAACTGAATGAACAGCAGGTTAAATATGCTGACTTTGAGTTACCGAGCATCGTAGCGCGTGAAAATATTAATGAACACGAATACTTAAGCCAAGCTGAAATTGAAATATTAATGGGTCAACAAAGCTTGTTTGATGACAATATGCGTCATTAATTATGCTTAAAAAGCCCTATATAAAAATAATCTAGACCGTTTTACCATTGCCTTTAAACCCTCTTTTGAGGGTTTTTTTATAACCCTGTTTTAGGAATAACACCACCCAACTTCAAGGATCATCTAGCTTATAAGCCCTTTAAAATAGTTAACTATTTGGCCTGACCCGCTTGTTTTTAGAACAATTCTCCCCATACTTAGCGATATACTATCAAGCACTAACCATAAATCTTGCAGAAGCTGATTAAACTGTTCTGCTAGGGCGTTTTTCAGCCTGGCTATTACGGATATTAATTCGTCTTTATCTAACAATCATAAGGGTCTCTTTGTGGCACTAGACAACTTGGTCTATTTCGCTTTTTTAATCGGCATCATCAGTGCCGCATCTCTACCCTTAGGTGCTTTGACCACACTATTTTGGACACCAGGCGACCGAGCCATTGCCTGGTTTATGGCATTTGGTGCTGGCGCATTACTGTCAGCGGTTACCATTGACCTGTTTGCCCCAGCGATTGAATCAGGCATGTTTATCCAAGCCGCCATTGGCGCTATTTTAGGGAGTTTGATCTATCTTTTTTTGAACCATCAACTCAATCAACAAGGGGGGTTTTTACGAAAAACCGCCACCACCATTCAGTATTTCCGTAGCCGCCAAAAGAAACAACACCGCCAGTTTTTCAAATCACTCAACCGCCTGCCGCTCTTTAAAGAGCTGCCGGATGATGAACGTGAGATGTTATTGAAACATATCAAGATAGTCATCCATCCTGCCAATAGAATCCTTTACCACCACAGTGATATTCAAAATAAGCTGTATATCATTCAAAAAGGTGAAGTCAAACTGCGTGACCCTAACTTTGGTTTAAAAACCTTTATGGAACTTTCGCCATTTGATGCTTTTGGGCGCATGGCCTTTTTTTGCGGTCTACCGAATGCGACCTTGGCGCAAACACATACCGATGTCACCTTGTGGGAGATTGATCGTAGCGGCTTTAATGAAGTATTAGCCAATACGAAAGTATTACCTGAGCTTCTAATGCAATATATACGCAACAGTAGCGAACTGATTCACTACCTAAAGACGCGTCATCTAATGTCCCCTGAGCAGATTAGTCAGCATATTGATTTCATCTGTCATTTCATCCAAACAGAACAGCGTCTCCCCACGACCCGTGATGCCCGTAACCAGCTGGATTCCGCTTTAAACCGCCTTGAAAACACGCGAAGATTTGAGCTCTTCAGCCAGTGTAGCGTAGAAGCGAGTCCTGTTATCGCCAGTAAACTTCATTTGCGCAGCCTCATTAAGGGTCAAACCATATTCAATAACAATAGTGACGCTGATCGTCTCTACCTTTTAGAGTCCGGGTCAGTTGAATTAATTGACCCTAAGCAAAAACGCGATGATTTTGAGTTTTTACAGCCTGGAGATTATTTTGGTGGTATGGCTTTTGTATTGGGCGGTCAACATGTCAGTTCAGCCATTGCCAAAACCGATATCACTTTTTGGACACTTGAAAAATCCGACTTCTTAGAATTGTTAAATCAACTCGACCCTTTACACGACAAATTAAAAGCCTATTTAAAAACAGAACATGTCCATCAATACCTAACACAAGAACAGCACCTAGCTGAGAACAAAGCACAACGTTGGGTTAACCAATCGGTCAAACACTTATTACCAGGACATCTCCCCTCCTTGGCGGAGTTTTCACACCACCTTAACCAGCACAAAGCCGCTTATATGGCGATTTGGTTAGGGATATTTTTGGATGGCATTCCCGAATCGTTAATGATCGGTTCACACATGACTGATGGCCATACTTTGAGTATGAGTTTACTTGCCGGGCTATTCCTGTCTAACTATCCAGAAGCGCTTTCCAGTTCCGCGAGCATGCGTGAACAAGGCATCCCTTTTAAACAGGTACTAATGGCCTGGACACTTTTAATGGTGCTAACAGGACTGGGTGCAGGACTCGGTAGTATTGTTTTAGCAGGCGAGTCCCCCGCTACTTTTGCACTGATCGGTGGCTTAGCTGCGGGCGCGATGCTGACCGTTATTGCTGAAACCATGCTGCCAGAAGCCTATGTTAAAGGTGGCTCGATTATTGGCTTTGTAACACTATTAGGCTTTTTATCCGCCGTGTCTTTCAAAGCCTTTGACACGATGCTATAAGCTTTAAAGATTTAAACTAAGATGACTATTTTTAAACAGAATCAAGTAATGAGAAGCTATGCAAAATCCCTCCTTGGATATTAAGGTTCACAGTCAAATCTCTGAGATTGCAGCCAATGATTGGAACGCTTTGTTAAGTGATAACAACCCTTTTATGCGCCATGAGTTTCTGCACGCTTTAGAAAAACATCAATGTGTCTCCGCCAAGTTTGGTTGGATTCCCAAACATCTCGGTGTATATGAAAATGACACCTTGATTGCCGCTATGCCATTGTATGAAAAACACAACAATTATGGTGAATTTGTATTTGACCAGGCCTGGTCAGATGCTTGGGCTCAGGTGGGTTTGGATTATTATCCTAAGTTAGTGTCAGCAGCACCCTATACCCCCGCTTTAGGAGATCGTTTATTAACGTCTAATGACTTGGATGAACCTCGAAAAGCATTGATTCAAGGCCAGCTTATAGAAACCGTGCAAAGGTTGTGTTTCGAACAGGAGCTAAGTGGTGCCCATATTCTATTTCCCAAGAAATCCCAACAGGCCTGGTTAGCGGAACAACCTGAGTGGCTACACCGGCATGACTGCCAGTTCCACTGGTTTAATCAGAACTACCAGAACTTTGATGATTTCTTAGCCACTCTAAGCGCCAAGAAGCGTAAAAACATCAAACAAGAACGTAAGTCGGTTTTAAATGCCGGCATTACTTTTAGAGTACTCAATGGACTCACGGCAACCGAACGGGATTGGCAACAGTTTGCGGCCTTCTATCAAAAAACCTTTATTGAAAAGTGGAGCACGCCCACTTTAAATGTCGATTTCTTTAAGGCCGTTGCCCAAGCACTGCCTTTACAGATAGTGTTAGTCTTAGCGGATCAAAACCATCAGTGTATCGCAGGTTCTTTAATGTTCCGTTCAGAAACGCACTTGTATGGTCGCCACTGGGGTTGTCTTCAGGAGGTTAAAAACTTGCACTTTGAAGCCTGTTTTTATCAAGGCATTGAGTATGCGATACAACAGGGTTTAAGCGTGTTTGAACCCGGTGCAGGGGGTGAGCATAAGATTGCCCGAGGGTTTGTACCGGTCAGCATGCAATCGGCGCACTGGTTAAGGGTTAATCCATTTCCAGAAGGTATTGAGCGGTTTATCTTGCAGGAAAAACAGGCAGTTGAAGAATATGCGGCAGACTGTTTAAAACACGCCCCCTATAAAGAAACGGACTGCTTTTACGAGTAGTCATTTCCCACCTAAAGCGCGATTTTGTAAATACCGCCCATAAAAAAACCACCGATTAAGCTGTGTTTTGACACAGTTTAATCGGTGGTTTTTGAGTTTATGATGATCAATTTAAGGTTTTAAGGCAATAATCTCCATCTTGTAGAGTTACCGTCCAAACTTGCAACCAGGAGGTTTTTTTCTCCTATCGACTTCTGACTTTCTTCTCGAGGGCAAATGTCGATGCTCAACGTCACCTGCACGCCACTCTTGTGCATGCGGATGCCGACGTTCATATGGTTGTTTTCTACGATCGCAATACTGCCTGACTAGGTGACTAATTTTTACTCTTAGGGTAAAAATAAAGAATAGGCTTAAGGTCAACAATATCGTGCTGTAACGACCAATCAAATTATGGCTAATGTGAAAAAAGTTAGCGTCCAGCATAGTGAAGTAGATCACCGCATCAATACGAATCGCATTTAAGATCACTAGAATGATATAACCCTCTAACAGCCAAAAAAGCCGACTCTTCCATAGGGTTGGGTAAGCGATAATAGCGGATCCAAACAATAGAAAAGATTTTAAACAGTTACATTCATCAAATATCCAAATCTCAAAGCCATTACCCAAATAAACCGTATTGCCTATCATTTCGACCGGGATTTCAAACAAATCAATCCAGGTAGACGTCAGATAAATCGCTAATTCTGTTTGTAGGGTATTCACCCAATAAAATGGCGAGAAAGAGTCAATAAAAAACAGTAGGTAAAGAAGCGTAACCCAAACAATATAGCGTAAAAAGAACCATAACACTTGTCCAATACCTCCTATTAAGTAATGCCATTTACAAAAAAGCCGCGGCCATTTGGTCGCGGCTAAAGTTTATCGCTTTTGAGTTAAATTAGCTTTTATTTTGCTAATTTTCTACGAACCAACCAACCACCTAGGCCAAGGAAAGCCAATATGGTTGCAATCATACCTGCATTATCCATAACACCGGCTGAACCACCTGAAGAGGTAGTTGTTGTGGTGTCAGTAGTTGTTGTGGTGTCAGTAGTGTCAGTAGTGTCAGTAGTGTCAGTAGCACCAGTGGTTGTATCAACAGTCACTAAAGGAACCATACGGACGGTGAAAGTATCAGAAGCACTTAGATTACTAATAGTAGTAACATTACCCACTTCAACCATATAAGTTAGACCTAAGTTTAGTAAATCTTCAATATTACCTTCTGTATATAGTGAATCAACACCACCAACATTCCAAGCTACTAACGCCGCTTCTTCTATAGGTGCAAAGTTGCTTTCATTACCACTTAACCATTTAAAATCTTCTTCTGGAGTTGCTGGGTCATCACCCCAAAACGCCATCAATTTAGCATCAGTCAATGGATCACCATCATCATCAAAGAAGATACCATTTGGAACTATTGTGCTTGGAATCCAATTACCAAATAAATCAGTATAATTATTTGATAAAACGCTCGTTGACTCAATAGTACCAGCATCCGTTAACGCTACATCATAACCTGCACGAACATCACTAAAGAATCCATTATCAGGGTGTTTTGGAGGATCTGCTGGCCCAAACAAGCCTGCTGAAAAGGTTGCTAAGTCATCGACTGCCCAAAAATCATCACCAGTACCATCACCAATCGAAAGATGTAACTCATTGGTTAAAGCTGCATTAGTCGTGTCAATTTTTGTGAAGCCATTTCCTACACCAAAACCTAACTCAATTCTAAAACCTTCTAAAACTGAATCCGTATAGTTATTCAACTTTTGTAAAATAGTGTAACGACGTAGCGCTGTTTCTGCTGTAGATGCTGCACCTTTATCCAAATTGAAAACAATATCAATCGCGTTATTTAAAGTACCATCCACATCTGTAACATCGATTGACCCTGGTAAAGCACTAACTTTAAGACGTTTGTGCGTTTGGAAAGGGCTATCGCACAATGTAGGGTTGATATTTGCTGATTCTAGCACCCCATCTTCAGGTGGATTCAGACCGATATAAACTGGGTTTTCTGGATCAGTCAAATCGTAGTTCTTTGGATCATCACTATTCTTATAATATGAAGTACTCATAATACAACTGTTAGGACGACCATTAGACTGGTTTTCAATCGCATCGGTAGTGATAACCTTCACGCCAGAAGGCTCTCCGACTGGCCAGTCTTTACCACCCAGTTTACCAACCAGCACAGCTCCGTCTGTAGTAGTAGAAACTGATCGATCATATACATAACCCTTAAATGAATCGCCAAGAACCATCGGCGTATATGAACCATCTACTGAGTTGTATATTTTACCAGCGACTTCATCACCAGTTTCTACATCAACAATTTTGACATCGACATTTTCTAGGTTCCAGGCACCGAAACCGTTTTTATATTCGTCCGCATCTGCAAACACAGGGCTAGGTGTACCCTGCTGAACACCTACAATTTGGCCTGCAAATACCGGCGCTGATGCAGCCATACAAGCTGCTGCAATAAGACTTAATTTAAATACTTTACGATTTGACATAAATATCCCCCTACGGATAAAACCTTTTACAATAATAAGTAAACATTCTACATGAATAAGTATTGTGCAATACCTTATAAAAAGTAAAACACTATTGCTAGTAATAATTTCATTTAATTTGAATATCAGTATATATTAATACGCAATATTTTAACTCACCCATTCGGGTGAAATTAACTTATTATACGTACTTTAAATACGTTATCTTGATTTGAAACAAGTTGACTTAATAAAATCCTGACAACCTAGACAGCACACCCTTTATCTAGAAGAGATTATATTCATTATGAGCACCCCTATAGATACCGAAATACTTAACAAAACCATCCACATACAGTCCTGCGTTATAGAAGGACACAGTATTGAAGCCATTTTTAGAGCTGAGTCAAAGTATCTGCGCGAACTCTCAGGTGCTCATGTTGTCGGGTTTTGCTTACACCACAAAAACACTTTACAACTTGATTTTGTGCTTGATCATGAGGCCTTTCTTTACCTTTGCTTTAAAGAAAACAACCTTCACCCGCACACCCTGATTTTAGATACGCTCTACCGCCACAATAAGACGCATTTTACAGAGGGTGTTGCCTACCTTGAAAATGCATCACTGGGGAATTTTTTAATTGATAACGTCCCTGAAAATAAAATTAAACAACTTGAAATCAAGCACCAATTTAAGACAATGGTTACTTACCCTCTGTACTCATTAAACAAAGAGTTAATAGGCTGTTTACTGTTTTGTTATTTTAAGGACAACATCCCTAATCACAACAACCTATCTCGAATCACCAATATGATTCAGACGCTTATAAGACCTTTTCACTATGAAGGCAATAATATTTTTCATGTGAAATGCGTTCAGATTTCAACTGAGATGCCTTTATTGACCTCACAAGAGAAACGGATTTTAAAGAAACTACTCAGAGCCAAACCTTATGCGCAGATTGCTGACGAAATGCATATCAGTCTTAATACCGTTAAAACGCATTTAAAGCATATTTATGCCAAATATAAAGTGAAATCAAAACTAGAACTCTACAATATAGTGAAGGGCATCAATGAATAGCCTGAGCTTATTTAACTCTATTCAAAATCATTTACTTACTCTATTAATTTAACGCCTTGTCAGCGCTAAATAAAAACGAAGCATACCAAAAAGGCCGATTGATTTCATTTCAAATCAATCGGCCTAATCATCTCCTTCTGCTAAAGACAAGCTTTAAAGACTAAACAACCGTTTAATGCTTACCACCGCCTCCACCAGAACGACTCGTGCCCTGTGTAGAACGATTGCCATAACTTCCGCTACCTTGCATTCTCATTCCAGTCGCACGATTACCATTTTCTGACTTATTCAGATTTTTTTCATATTTATACTGATACTGATGTTGTTTTTGATACATTTTCTTTTGCGCTGCACTCGCCGGCTGATTAGGTATCGGACCTGCGCGCTCATGTGTTTGCTGTTGAATCTGTTGCTGAGCCTTTAATTCTGTTGCAGTCTCCGCATGAGCTGTACCAAATAAAACCGCCAACCCAACAAGACCTACTGATAACCATTTAGAACTGTTCATTTTTTACATCTCCAGTATATGTAACAATATTACATTTAAGCTAGTTATAGTATATCGATAAAATACTGTATTCACATCCCCCAAGCGGGTGATATTTCAATTAATACACAGAAAATTAAGTCATCCCCCATCAACTTATGCTGATTGATGCCAAAAAGGGGAATCAATGGTGGGTGTACTTGGGCTGGCGGCACTGCGTTCTGCCATAGGGCCGGCTAAATATGCGGACCGCCCTGCCTCAATCGCTTTAGCGAATGCTTGCCCCATTAACACAGGATCTTTCGCTTTAGCGACTGCAGTATTCAATAATACGGCATCCACGCCCATCTCTAAAGATTGCGTAGCATGTGATGGTAAACCGATTCCTGAATCAACAATCATGGTTACCTCTGGAAAACGGTCACGTATGGCTTGTAAGGCGTATGGATTCAAAATCCCTTTACCTGTGCCAATCGGTGAACCCCAAGGCATTAACACTTCACAACCCAACTCAACTAGATGCCGCGCGATGACCAAATCATCCGTGCAATAAGGCAGCACTTTAAAGCCATCGTTTAATAGAATTTCGGTTGCTTTAACCAAAGCAATCGGATCAGGTTGCAGATTGTAGTCATCTCCGACTAACTCCAGTTTAATCCAATCCGTTTGAAACAGCTCTCGACTCATTCGCGCCATATTGACAGCATCATTTACCGAATGGCAACCAGCCGTATTCGGTAGAAGATGTAATCCCATTGATTGAATCGACTCCCAGAAAGACTGCCCCCCTGATGCCTGTGGATTTTGTCGACTCAATGAAAGTGTGACCACTTCAGCACCTGAGGCTTGAATCGCCTGCTGCATGATATAAGGAGAGGGATACATTGCACTGCCTATCAATAAACGGCTATTAAGTTTTGTGCCATAGATATTTAATGTATCTTTACTATTGTATTCATTACTCATAGGTTCTTCTTCTATTGCCTAGTGTTACTGTCATAAAATCACCCCCCTTGAATAGCAGAGATCACCTCAACTCGATCGTTTGGCGTTAAAACAAAATGCTCGTGTTCTGACTGCGGTAAAAACACTTCATTCACTAAAATGGCATAGGGAAGCTTAGCGCCAAACTCCAACAAAGCCTGCTTAAGGGTGCTGCCCTCTACTATTTCATAAGACCAATTGTTAATAAAAACCATCATTTTTCACTTCCTATTCTTTGCACTAAGGTTTTCAACCAACTTGGGCATTAACTGAGTGATGCTGACATCACCGACATTACCCTTTATGATATTCAGACATTGTTTCAGCATAACGGGCGCTAATAGATAACCATGCCTGAATAAGCCATTGACTGAAATAAGCTTGTCTTTGACTTTTATCTTCGGTTCGTTATCCAAATAAGCCGGACGCAGGCCCGATTCAATGGCCAGAATTTCCGCCTCGGCAAAACCGCTGTGAACGCTAAAACACGCCGACAATAGCTCAAGCGTTGAACGCACCGTAGGATTACGGGTGTCCTCAGATTCAATTTGCGTGGCACCAACCACAAACAGACCATCGGCTTTAGGGGCGATATAAATCGGATATCGAGGATGCATCAAACGAACAGGTCTGGTCAAATGCACACCAGGCGCGCTGATTCTCGCGACCTCTCCCCTAACGCCTCTTAACTTGCTTGCCCTTGGAGCGACATCTGTAGAATCTTCATTCCAAGCATCTTCAGCTTGCGAGCCCAATCCACGGCAATCCAAGACCCAGTCAAACTGTGCATTGGTATTGAGACTTGTATTGCGATTAAGATGCTCGTTCAAAAAACTTTCCAAAGGCTTGCTAGCCACTTGAAAGCCACTCGAAGTAGATTCAACAGCCGTATTGTCAAACCACAAAACATCACTGTTATTCAAGGTACTGGCCGTGGCATTCAGTAGTTGACGATTATCCAATTGGCCTTCATTCGGCAGGTATAAACCTGATTTGAAATACTGGTTTAATCCAGGTTCCAAATCATCCATTTCGGAATCAGATACGACCTTATAATCTGTGCCTTTTAAGCGGGATTTAAACTGTTTTAAATCACTCTTATCCTGCTCAAAAGCCACTATCAAGCTGCCTTTCTGTTGGAAAAAAACCGAAGTATCAAGTTTATTTAAAAACCCTGGCCACAGATCCAAAGCCATTTCACCCAGTTGCATAATTTCTTTAGAACAATCGGCAGATTCAGCCAGTGGTGCCAACATCGCAGCGGCCAAATAAGCCGCACTCTGCTGCCCCTCTTTAGAGTCTTTATCAAAGAGAAACACCTGATAATCGTCCATTAAAGAGATGGCCAACATTCTACCCATCAGCCCTGCACCCAAGATGGCAATAGGTGGCTTGCTTTCACCACGGTTTGCATCTTGAAGCGGAAGTTCTGCAGAACTGACACCGCCTGAGGAAAGCAAATCCAATCTTTTGCCGGATTCAAGCATTGCCAATTTAGACCTCCTTTTGATAGATTTCACTACCCGAAGCTCTAAATTCCTTAGACTTTTCAATCATGCCTTCTTTAATACTGTCTAACGAAATTTCAGTAATCTGTCCAGCCTGAGCTTTAGCGGTTTCTTGTGCTGCCGCATATTCACGGACTTCATGGGAGATTTTCATCGAACAGAATTTTGGCCCACACATCGAACAGAAATGGGCGACCTTACCGGATTCTTGCGGGATCGTTTCATCGTGATAAGAACGAGCGCGTTCAGGATCAAGCCCCAAATTAAACTGATCTTCCCAACGGAATTCAAAACGGGCTTTGGATAAAGCATTGTCACGAATCTGTGCGCCAGGATGACCTTTTGCCAAATCGCCAGCATGGGCGGCAATCTTATAGGTCATCAAACCTTCTTTAACATCCTCTTTGTTCGGCAGACCTAAGTGTTCCTTTGGTGTGACATAGCACAACATAGCGCAACCATACCAACCGATATTGGCGGCACCAATCCCAGACGTAATGTGATCATAACCCGGTGCGATATCCGTGGTTAACGGCCCTAACGTATAGAAAGGCGCTTCCCCGCAGACTTCAAGTTGTTTTTCGACATTCTCTTTAATCATATGCAAAGGAATGTGCCCAGGGCCTTCGATAATGACTTGCACGTCATGCTTCCAGGCAATCTTGGTCAACTCACCTAGGGTTTCCAATTCTGCAAACTGCGCTTCATCATTGGCGTCGGCAACCGAACCTGGACGCAAACCATCGCCTAATGAGAAGGTGACGTCATAGGCTTTCATGATTTCGCAAATGTCTTCGAAATGGGTATAAAGGAAGCTCTCTTCATGATGCGCTAGACACCATTTCGCCATAATCGAGCCGCCACGCGAGACGATGCCAGTAATACGTTTAGCGGTCATCGGCACATAACGCAGTAAAACACCGGCATGAATGGTGAAGTAATCGACGCCCTGCTCTGCTTGCTCGATTAGGGTGTCGCGAAAGACTTCCCAAGTCAGATCTTCAGCCACACCGTTAACCTTCTCTAGTGCTTGATAGATTGGCACAGTGCCGATTGGTACGGGTGAGTTACGCATAATCCATTCACGGGTTTCATGAATATTACGGCCCGTAGACAGATCCATAACCGTATCCGCGCCCCACTTCGTCGACCACACCAGCTTTTCAACTTCTTCAGGAATGGACGAGCCCACCGAAGAGTTACCGATATTTGCGTTAACTTTAATCAAGAAATTACGCCCGATAATCATCGGTTCACTTTCAGGGTGATTAATATTACAAGGAATCACCGCACGGCCACGCGCGACTTCATCGCGCACAAACTCAGGAGTGATCTCTTTAGGTAAAGCGGCACCAAATGACTGTCCAGCATGTTGCTGAGTCAGTAATTCATCCCGTAGTTCGGCACGTTGCATGTTTTCACGAATGGCTATGTATTCCATCTCTGGTGTGATAATACCTTGGCGAGCATAGTGCATTTGTGTGACGTTTTTGCCTGCTAAAGCGCGCTTTACCGTCGGTAAATGCTCAAAGCGGATGTGATCCAGCCCTTCATTTACCAGACGTTCTTGGGTGAATTTTGAGGTCACTGAATTTAAGGTTTCAGTATCGCCACGGCCTTCAATCCAAGATTTCCTGAGTTGCGGCAGGCCCTTATAGACATCAATCTCAATACTCGGGTCGGTATAAGCACCCGAGGTATCATAGACATTAATCGGCTCATTCGGTTCTAACACCGGATTTTCATTGGTGCCGCCGGCAAAGGTATCGGTGACGGCTATTTGGCGCATACCGACTTTAATATCGTGGGTTTTACCCGAAACATAGATTTTTTTGGAATTAGGGAACGATTGACCTGAAACGTTTTGAATAAACGCTTCTGCCGACGCACGTCTTTCACGGCGATCGGTGCTTTTACGGTCAGTTGAGTTAGTATTTGTTTGATTGGTATTCATGGCTCTGCCTTTTTAAAAAGAATTAAAAATAGGCGAAGCTCTTAGACGATGTAGAAAACAGATGAAATTAAATGCGTGCTATAACAGGATTTTACAAGGATTCAGGGAGAGGCTTCAGTCGTCCGGATAGGTTACTTTGGACAGACTGTAAATCACTTCATCAATATAAATATCGTTGCAGCAATCATGAAATTTAAGAATAAATATCTGATTGTTCCCTCCGCTGGTACTAACCAGTTCAGGTTCTACGGATCCCGCTTTCGCGATCTCAGCCTAAAGGCACTCCGACAAAATTTGAACTGTAGTATACCCAAAACATTTGCAAATACAAGCAACCGGACACAACTCACAATTCGATTGCAAACTGGTACAATGCCTAGCTAATTTAATGCGCTATCTATGCCAGACGTGTAAAGCAGTCGAAATTCGTTATGCTATAAAAACGATTGAAGACTGATTAAACACCAACCACCAACCAAAATTACCCAAGCAAATCACAGAGAAAAATCATGTTTAAAATAGAAACCATTGACCCTAAAGTTTATAGAAAGAAAACCCGTAACGCGACGCTGATCGTCATGTTGATGTTTATAATCATCGGGTTTGGAACCGCGCATTTGGCAGTAACGACCTTAGGTGAATATTCAAATAATAAACTGGTATTGAATTTATTGGGGGCGTTTGTCGGCTTAATGATTACTGGTTTAATCGTCAAAACCTGGTTTGCGGATAAAGCGTGGATGAAGGAATCGATGTATTCGTGGCGCTTAAAAAGAAACTTGATGTACGTCACTAATGTCCTGCAAAAGGTCAAAGATCAAGTCGAGAAAAATGATGAACATGCCATGAAAATTCTACGCTTTTATCACTTGGGACTGGAACAGATGCATCAATTAGAAGACAACAACCATGCCTTGATTGATTTGGGGGCTGAAAAACGTGCACTTGAAGTCAAGATGACGGAGCTAGGACAGGAACTGAATCAAACAGAATTTGATCCACAGTGGGTCGAAATATATAAAGCGGATTAATCTCAACAAAAAAGATGATTTAAGACGCATTAAAGCACTATTACAGCGCTTTAATCTTCTTTTCGATACGGGGCACAGAAATCGGCATTAAGGTTTTCATCGGCTGTGCAAACAGTGACAACCTTAACTCCTCAATCAACCAGCGGATTTCGACCAGGCCTGGTAGGTTTTGATAAGCTGATTCTTGAGCTAAGGCTTGATAAGCCTTTAACACAGGTTGAATCTGCCGAATCGCTAATTGATCTTTACTCGGCTCTTGCTCTATCTTATCCAAACGCACTTCCAAACCTTTCAAGTAACGGCTGATTTGCTTGAACCACTCCTCTGGCGTATTCCTCACAAAATCCTTGGAGATTAGGGCGTCTAACTGTTGTTGAACATCCGCAATCGAAGCCAACCAACGTGGATTAACACGTCCCCTTACCCGCTTGGCAATCGCCTGATGTTGGGTAAAAATGGCATTGACCTGTACTGCAACCGCTTGCGCAGACTCAACCCAATGCAGCCGCACGTTTTCCAACGTGGCTTCATAATCCGTTTGACGGCGTACTTTTTCAGGATGCGGCACTAACTGATGTAACGCACGGTCAATCACCTGCTGGGTTAAATCCTGACAAGTGCCGTAGGGTGCATAACATAAACAGGCCTTTTGCAAAGGTAGCTTTTTTTGCAGATACTTGAGTTTATCCATCAACTCAGTGCGAATCAAAAACAACACCGCCTCAGCATGTGATTCTAAGGCACCCACTTCATCGCCCATCAACTCCAAACTAAGCCTCTCACCCTGACATTGTAAAGCGGGATAAGCAACCATCTCAACGCCATGGCTTTTGATAGTTTGTGAGTCCGCTAAATCGCCAAAATCCCATTCCCTGATGAGGGTACTGCTCTGTTTTTTTCGAGACTGATGTTGTTGAATTTTGGCATCGACTAGATGCTGATACTGAGATTTTAAGAGACTCAGACTGGCATCTTCTGAAATAACCTTGCCCTTATCGTCTTGTAAAACAAAAAACGGTAACAGATAATCTGGCAGCTCAATCGCTTCAAAATCACTCGATGACACTTTCAGGTTTCCACGGCGATTCAGTGCCCATACCAGTTGATTGAGATAGGACTCTTTACGGCCACTTTTAACGGTTTTTTCCGGAGACATTTCTGACAACACCAACTCCGCATAATGTGGCGCAGGTATAAACTGTTTTCTAAGTTGTTTCGGTAATGCCTTGATATAAAAAGCAGTCTTCTCTTTTAGTAGTCCAGGCGTTAACCATTCAAAATCACTTTCTTGCAGTAAATTTAGGCTCGACAATGGGATATGATAAATCAAGCCATCACGCTTCTGACCCGGTTCAAAATGGTAATCCACCGCAAAGTTCAATTGATTGGAAAGCTGTATTTGATCCGGAAATTCTTTTAGGAAATCCGCGTTTGCTTCCTGCTTCATCAAGTCATTTTCAGTTAAGAAAAGTGCCTCTAACTTCTCAGGTGCTTCTCGCAAGCATTTCTTAACCCACTTATCTAACGCCGGCTGGCTGAAGATATGTTTAGGAATGCGCTCATCATAGAATTGATAAAGCACTTCATCATCCACCAGGAAATCCGGACGACGTAATTTATGCTCAAGCTTCTCTATTTTCTCAATCAAGGTTTGGTTATGCTTAAAAAAGGCAGCGCGCGTTAATAGCTCACCCTCCACTAAACCATGACGAATGAAAAGTTTATGTGATTCCACCGGATTAATCGGTCCGTAATTACAGTGGCGTCGATTGACGATGGGTAAACCGTACAGCGTAATCGATTCAAAGGCACCAACTTGCCCGTTTTTCTTTTGCCAATGCGGGTCACTGTAGCTGTGCTTAATCAAATGCTTGGCAAGGCTTTCTATCCATTGGATATCGATAGCAGCATTGTTGCGCGCATACAGTTTCGTCGTCTCGACCAACTCGCCTGCCAAAAGCCACTTAGGCTTGCGCTTATAAAGACTGGAACTCGGATGGATAAACAGTTTGGTATTACGTGCACCGATATAAGATTTATCATCGTCTCGTAAAGCCACATTGCCTAGTAGACCCGCCAATAAGGATTTATGTACGGCAACACTGTGCAAATCGCTGAGGCGTTCTTTGACGACATTTCCTTCAGTGACCTCTTCAAATAAGTGTAATTGGCCTACACGCATACCGATACGCTTAAGACTCTGCTCAATCTGCATCGTCAACTCATGCCACTCTTTCATACGCATATAAGAGAGGAAGTTGGTTTTGCACAGTTTTCGCAGCTTATTTTCTGAAAGATGGCGGCGTTGATACTCATAAAACTGCCATAGATTTAAAAAGAACAAGAAATCAGAACGTTCATCTTCAAAGGGTTTATGTGCAATTCTTGCGGCCTGCATAGTGGTTTGATTGATATCACGTGGATCCTGAATACTCAATGCCGAAGCGATGACAATCAACTCCGCCAATACGCCGTTCTTATCTGCTTCGACCACCATTTTGGCGACACTTGGATCGACCGGCAGTTTGGCGATCTGACGGCCTTCTGCCGTTAAGCGGCGCTGCTCATCCAAAGCGCCTAACTCATGTAACTGACGATAACCATCATTCACCGATTTATCGGAAGGCGCCTCAATAAACGGAAAGTGCTTCACATCGCCTAAAGACAATTGCGCCATCGTCAGAATGACGGAAGATAATGAGGTACGATGAATTTCAGGGTCGGTAAATTCTGGTCGTGAGTTAAAGCTTGCTTCATCATATAGGCGAATACAAATCCCGGCACTGACTCGTCCACAACGGCCTTTACGTTGATTAGCAGAGGCTTGCGATATTTTCTCGATCGGCAAGCGTTGTACTTTGTTACGCACACTGTAGCGACTGATTCTCACCAGGCCTGGGTCAACCACATACTTAATACCCGGCACGGTTAACGAAGTTTCGGCAACGTTAGTACTGAGAATAATGCGGCGTTTTTGCGAGATTTTAAAGATCTTTTGTTGTTCGGTCATCGACAAACGTGCATACAAGGGTACGACTTCGGTGTTTTTCAGGTTACGTTTGCGTAATACCTCGGCAGTTTCTTTAATGTCACGTTCACCGACCTGAAACACCAATACGTCACCAAAGGGGTCTTCTAGCGCCAGTTCATCAATCGCATCGGCAATGCCGGTGGTCATATCCTGCTCTATCTCATTGCCGGCATCATCTTCATAAGAGGATAACGGTCGATAACGCAATTCAACTGGATAGGTACGCCCAGAAACCTCCACTATCGGGGGGCGCTTACCGTTGAGGGTAAAGTGGTCGGCAAACCGTTGAGTGTCGATTGTTGCCGAAGTGATAATAACTTTTAAATCAGCACGTTTGAGTAATAGCTGTTTCAGAATACCCAATAGGAAATCGATATTGATACTGCGCTCATGCGCTTCATCGATAATAATCGTGTCATATTGCATGAGCATTTGATCATTCTGAATTTCAGCCAGTAAAATCCCGTCGGTCATGACCTTAATTAAACTATGCGCTTTGACTAAATCTAAAAATCGCACCTGATAACCGACGATATCCCCAAGTTGCCCGCCTAACTCTTCGGCGATACGTTCGGACACGCTACGCGCTGCCAATCGTCTTGGCTGGGTACAACCTATTCTGCCACGTACACCTAATCCAGCTTCTAAACAAATCTTAGGAATCTGCGTGGTTTTACCTGAACCAGTCTCTCCCGCTATCACCACCACCTGGTTGTCGCGAATAAGCTTGACCAGTTCATCTTTTTTAGCGGCAACCGGTAAAGAATCATCATATTCAATCTTAGGCACACTATTACGGCGTTTTTCAACCTGCTGAATAGATGATTGAACTTGGTTCGCCCAATTCAACCAGGCCTGGTCAGTTTCCTTGAGCGTCTTAAGATCCAACCTGCTTAATGCATTTTGCAGGCGCGAACGATCTTTAATCAGACAGGCATCCAACAGCTTGGATAACGCATTTTTTTGAACAGTAAAGGAAACTTCAGACATAGTTGACGGGGATACTTTTTACCAGGATAATGATTAGTTAAGCACTTGCTTATATCTATGCTTAACGCACACGTATATTGCACAAAATACTTCATGAAATTCAATTGAAACGTATTATAGCAAATAAACCACAAGGCTCTTAGCATGAAAATCCGTCAACTGTTTGATTATGAGACCTGGACTTACACCTATTTAATTTGGGATGAAGCCACTAAAGAGGCCGCTGTCATTGACTCCGTTTTAGAGCGTCTTGAGCGTGATATGCAACATATCAAAGAGTTAGGTTTGAATGTTAAATACCTTTTAGAAACCCATATTCATGCTGACCATATAACCGGTGCCGGCCCGATGCGTAAGCAAACCAAGGGACAAATTGTCGTCCATAAAAATTCTGGCTCTGAATGTGCGGATGTTCTAGCGGTTGAAGGCGATATTTTCGAACTGGGTAATCAAGAAATTAAAGTTCTGCATACTCCAGGACATACCAATAATGACATTACCTACCTCATTGAAGGTGCGGCGTTTACCGGTGATACCTTATTGGTTCGAGATTGTGGGCGCACCGACTTTCAACTCGGCAGTAACGAAGATCTGTTTCATTCACTGACAGAGAAGCTTTTCACGCTTCCCGAAGAGACCATGGTGTTTCCTGCGCATGACTACAAAGGTTTTAGCCAATCGACCATTGGTGAAGAAAAACAGTTCAATACCCGTGTGGGTTCAGGTAAATCGTTCCAAGATTTCTCTACCACCATGGACAACTTAAACCTACCGAACCCAAAACGTATCCACATCGCTGTTCCCGGCAATATGCAGTGCGGAAACTTGGACGACTAGTTTTCATATCACAGTTTAAAAGCCAGATACAAAAAAGCCTCATAAATCTGAGGCTTTTTTGTATCTGAAATTCAGATTTTACCCTTCACTAGGTTTGGGCTGAGCGCAATCAATTCAAGGCAAAATAAGGGAGTGTACAAATGTACTCGACCGTTTTTAACGCAGAAGTGACTGTTCTCAGCACGAACCGGAAAGGTGAAATTAGTGGACTTCTAGGACTTCTACTTTGTAGTCTAATGTCTGATCTGCTAATGGATGATTCCCATCAAGATAAACTTTATCTTCACTGATTTCAATAATACGGAAAACAATAGTTTCACCATCTGGGTCTTCCGTTTCAACGGTTGAACCAACCTCTAATGCGACATCATCTTCAAAGTTTTCTGGACCCGCAAAAACAACCAAATCATCATTAGTCACACCATAAGCTTTTTCCGGTGGAATTGTGACTTTTGCAGAGAATCCAGGCTCTTCTCCCTCTAAAAACTCCTCAAGGCCTTCGATAATTTCACCTTCGCCCTGAATATAGATTACTGGCTCGCCATCAAAGGTAGAGTCGATGACTTCACCGCTTTCATCACGTAGCTCATAGTGGAATGTAACGCGACTGCCTTTTTTAATTCTCATAACTCGTACCCTTTGGTCATTTTTTGCATTAAAATAATGAGCGATATTTTACCGTAAAGAGAACTCAAATGCGTCAGATTCTACTAGATACCGAAACCACCGGTTTTGACCCCCATACAGGCGACAGAATTGTCGAAATTGGTGCGGTAGAGCTCATCAAACGTAAACTAACCCACAACAATTACCACCAATATGTCTTTCCTGAGCGTTCAGTACCTCAAGATGCGATTGATGTTCACGGTATTACCGACAGCTTTCTAAAAGATAAGCCTCTATTTTCAGCCATCGTTGAAGACTTTATGGAGTATGTCAGTGGGGCTGAGTTGATTATTCACAATGCGCCGTTCGATGTGGGCTTTATCAACAAGGAACTCTCTTTATTAAAGAAGAACAGATGGGGCAAGATTGAAGATCATTGCATTATCACTGACTCGCTTAAAATGGCGAGGAAGACTTACCCTGGACAACGTAACTCGCTAGATGCTTTGTGCAAGCGTCTCGGAATTGATAACTCTAACAGAACATTGCATGGCGCGTTACTCGATTCGGAAATCCTAGCGGATGTATACCTGACAATGACGGGCGGACAGACGGCCCTGTCGCTCAACAGTGATTCTGCAGAAAACGACAGTAACAATACGGCCATTTCTCTGGCCAACCCGCAAAATAGAAAACCTTTACGTGTATTGCTGGCCAACCAGGATGAACTCTCTAGGCATCAGAAAAAACTCTCTGAAATTTCTAGCAAATATGAACAAGAGATAAACTGGTAAAATACTCGTTTAGTTCTGTAACTTATTATTGATCAGCAACACATTACAAACCGAGTAATTCATCAATCGCTAAGTTGGCTAGCTCGTCAACCCTTTCATTCTCGGGATGACCCGAATGGCCTTTTACCCAAAACCACTCTACCTGATGTTGCTGAATCGCTTGATCTAATCGTTGCCACAACTCTTGGTTTTTGACAGGTTTGTTAGCAGCCGTTTTCCAGCCCTTCTTTTTCCAGCCAGCGACCCATAAAGTGATGCCATTTTTAACGTACTGAGAGTCCGTCGTGATGCGTGCTTTACAAGGCCGGTTCAACAACTCAAAAGCCTGTATCGCGGCCATCAATTCCATTTGATTATTGGTGGTCAGCTTTTGAAATCCTTTGAGCTCTTTGACATGCTCTCCATAGCGCATAAAAACACCCCAACCCCCAGGCCCAGGATTACCTCGGCAACCCCCATCGGTATATATTTCAACCACTTGCTTAATATCTATCATTTACATTCTAAACCAATCAACACGACTAACGTTGCCAATGCATTAACGCTCGGAGTTATTTTTTAAAGCTTTTCTATGAACACTTGCCGTCGGTACCACGCCTCGACTAGGAATCGCCATCCATCTTGGCATATGCCATTTTGACCCCACTAAAGTGGGAGAATCAACCCGCTTTTTAGCGACCAAACAATAAACGTTACCAAACTGTAATCCAAGACTAGATAGGCGTTTTTCAAACCACTCGACAATACTAATAAAAACCCCTTCAGAGGGGCGTTGCACAAAACAGGTCACAGAACTGTATTTTTGTAACTGCACATCATAACCCAGCACTTGTAACCAGGCTCTAATGTGCTTTGGACTCTCTAATTTTGCTTGTACAAAGGCCTTATCTTTTTTAAACCAGAGGTGACGCATAATAAAACAGCCGTAAGGATTAAAACCGGTAATGACAACACGCCCTTCTGGAACGAGCATACTATCGACTTGCCTTAATAAGTAATAAGGATCTGCAGCAGCCTCTAGAGTGTGCGGTAGAAAAACCACATCGGCTTTTTCCTTACCAATCGGCAGGTAGTCCAAATCGGCACGAATCAAATGGCAATGAGAATCACTGAAGGCATCCATAGAAACCCCATTGAGAAATGGATCTAATAATAACTTGTATTTAATTCGACTGGATTCAACTAATCGCTCATCGGAAGGCACACCTAGTTGCACTAAAAAATAGCCAAATAAATTTTGGATAGCCTGCTCAACCAAGACTTTTTCTTGTGCCAAAATAACCCTACCTGAAACGGTAGAGTACCATCGCTTTAGAGACTGTTGAAATCCATGTTTCATTAATTTTTCCTACAGCATGATTTCTTCATTAACCTTTTCATCCTCAGCCATGTAAAGCGAAAGGTTAATTTGTTATTATATGGATAATTATAGCAACTATGTCGATTCAACAATTATGAATATCGTTGGCCTACCCGCACTCGTAGACACCTATGAAAATTACATCTGGATTTTATACGAAGGAAATAAAGCCTGGGTCGTCGATCCTGGCGAGTCGATTCAGGTCATTGAGTTCCTTAGGCAACACAAGCTTAATCTGCAAGCGATTTTGGTTACGCACTTGCATTTTGATCATATAGATGGCATTCCTGCACTAAAAACAGCTTATCCTGAGAGTACGGTTTATGGGCCGGCCAAAAACCAACATGCCTTTGTTCAAACAGGCCTGTCCCAAGGCGCTGTCATTCCCTTAACCGAAAGCTTTAGCTTGAGCGTTCTCGAGACGCCGGGTCATACCACCAACCACATCAGCTTTTACAATGAGACAGCGCTATTTTGCGGCGACACTTTGTTTACGGCTGGTTGTGGTCGCATTTTAGGGGGAACGGCAGATGAATTTAGTCAATCCATTCTTAAAATTCGTGCATTATCTGGTGGTGCAGGATTTTATTGTGCGCATGAATATACCGCAGACAACCTTAAATTTGCGCTGCTGGTCGATCCTGATAATGAACAGTTACAACAACGCGTTAAACAACCATTGTTTGAATACCCTCAGAATCATAATGGCCCACTCTCAACACTGCGAGAGGAAAAAAACACCAACCCATTCATGCGATTTGATCATCCGTCCATTAAAGTCCAACTCATCAAACGCGGCGCGGCTGACACGCCAAGCAGCCTGTTTAATACCTTGCGTAAATGGAAAGATCAATTTGATCAGCAAGCCTAATTTAAAATGAACTTTTTACCATTAAGTTCCGCTACAACAACATTGAGACTTATGACGATTTTTCAGAAACACGCTATATCGAATATACGACGACTTTCATTAATTACTTTTTCAAAGAATACGCCCAAACTGGCAAAAACTACACAAGCCACACTCTCTTTGTCTGCCCTACTGCTTCTATCAGGCTGCATGACTTTACCGACAGACTCCGTGCCTACTCAAAAATCGCAGAGCAATGTCCAATCAATGGTCATCACCCCTCTGTCGTTGCAAGCGGTCGCTGACATCACTCCTGATGATCATAAGCCGTTAGATATTAGCCAAACCTTTCATCCCATTATTTGGGATGAAATGCATGACCAATTTCATTTAGCCACAGACAATTTAGGTCATTATGATTCACACCTAAGTTATTTCCAAAACAATCCACTCTATCTCAAAAGGGTTTCCCAACGATCAAAGCCGTATTTACACTTTATTCTAAGTGAAGTCAAAAAACGTAATATGCCTTATGAGTTGGCATTATTACCCATTGTAGAGAGTAGTTTTCAAGCGACGGCACAGTCTCACCAAAGCGCAGTAGGGCTATGGCAATTCATTCCCAGCACTGCACATATGTATGGTTTGGACCAAAACTGGTGGTATGACGCTCGTCAAGATACCATCCAAAGTACACAAGCAGCCTTAGATTACCTACAAAAACTCTATGCATTAAATGACAATGATTGGCTACTCTCCCTCGCCTCTTACAATGCTGGGATTGGTAATGTCTACAAAGCCATTAAAAAATATAAGAAAAAGCATAACTTGCCTGATGCTACCCCCTCTTTTTGGGACATTAAACCCTATCTGCCTGAAGAGACCCAAAGATATGTACCACAATTGCTTGCCGTCTCGCACACGATTAATCATGCAGATGATTTTGGTATTAAGTTGGAACCAGTAGAAAACAGCCCTTTCTTTACTGAAATTGAGTTAAATCAACAGATTACCTTGAGCAAAGCGGCCAAACTTTCAGGCATTTCTGAAGAACAGTTCTGTATTCTCAACCCCGGCTACCTGAGACCAACCACACCTCCCAAAGGACCATTTAACATCTTACTGCCCGTGGAACACGCGGAAAATTTTAAACAATTTCTTGCTGAAGAACATAGCCTATTCGACATCCAATGGATGCGCTACCAGATTAATCCCGGCGACAGTTTAGGTCATATTGCGGAAAAATATCACACCTCACGTCAAGCTATACAAAGCCTAAATGGCCTTAAAGACCATCGCATCCGTGCAGGTAAAACCTTGCTAATCCCTATACCAATTCAATATATCTCAAAAATTGAACGTGTCAGCAATAAAAGCCAATATAAAGGCGCCAAAAAGATCCATACTGTTCAGTCGGGTGACTCTATCTGGAGTATCGGGCGTTATTATAATGTAGATACTAAAACGCTCTGTATGTGGAATAATATTAAGGTTGAAACACCTCTTCGTAAAGGCCAAAAGCTTGAAATCCATAGTGCTCAGTACGCTAGAAAATTAACCTATACCCTCAAAAAAGGTGAAAGCCTGTGGATCGTGGCTCAAAAATATAAAGTCACAACCCACAACCTGATTCGTTGGAATAATATCAAGCAGTCGAAAACCATTCAGCCGGGCACCCAACTGAGCATTTGGCAACCGAAGTTACCTGTTGCTCAACACAAAAAGTATCAGGTTAAAAATGGCGATAACCTTTGGAATATCGCTGAGGCAAATCAGGTATCTGCTAAACAATTAGCAAGCTATAACAACTTATCTTTAAAATCTTATTTAAAACCTGGACAGGTGTTAAAAATACCCCTAGAGAGTTCATAAGACTTATATGCGTACACTCACACACTTAAATGTGTTCTTACAAACTTTTCTCTTAAGCTTTGAAACGGGCCGCCTCATCTCATCTTTAAAAAAAACGTGCCTACAGCTCCTTGTTCTTTTTGCGGTATTCTCTGGCTTAATCAGCTACCAATCGAGCGCCTTTGCGCTCAACAAAACGCTTTCAACAGATCAGCAAGCCTTTCTCGATGCTTATGAAGCCATCAAACAGAATGACCGCATAGCCATCGCAAAATATAAAACCCAATTACAAGATTACCCGCTTTATCCTTACGTTCTTTTTCATGACTATCGCTTACACTTAGGAAATACCCCAAGCACATTGATTGAAAGCTTCATTGAGCGCTACAAAGAGAGTTACCAAAGTGATTCACTTTATGGTAAATGGTTAACCTATTTAGCACGGAATAAACAGTGGAAGCAATTTTCCAAGATTTATAAACCTCAGAAGGGCCAAGACTTACAATGCTTTAACATCCAGGCTTTATCGCACACCAAACGACTCACGGAAGCCTTACGTTTAGCGACTCCAATTTGGCAAAATACAACTATTTTAAGTAGCGCCTGCAAGCCGCTTGATCGCCTTATGAGAAAGCATAAAATGCTGACGGGCAGCATGATTTGGAGCCGAATTCACTTAGCCATGAAGAAACATAAATTAGAATTGGCTCAAAAGCTCAGCCAGGATCTCTCGAAAGAAGATCAGAAAATGCTGCATGAATGGATAAAAGTTTATAAAAAACCTAGTTTAGTTAGCAAGCCCCTACCCAAACACATAGCCCCCACCGTCAAAAAATTAATATTCACGCAAGGTATTAGAAACTTGGCTTCTAAGGATCCTGAGCTAGCTAAAAAATCACTGGATAAATTTCACAAGCAATACGGTTTGAATGGTGACCAATATAATATATTGGTTCGAAAAATAGCCTTAAGAACAGCTTACCGCTATGCCCCGCAAGCAAAAAACCTGTTAAATGATGTCAATACCAATGGCTCTAAAACCGAAGATACCCTCCGCTGGCAAGCTCAGGTTGCAATAAAGCAGTCAGACTGGGTAGGCCTACTTGAAGTCATAGAGTTAATGGAAACAACAGAGCAGCAATCTAAACAATGGTTGTATTGGAAAGCACGATCACTTGAAGCTACACAGCAAATCAAAGAGGCGAATGAGCTCTACCGTACACTGGCAAGACAACGCAACTACTATGCCTTTATGGCAGCCGACCGATTGAACATGGATTATCAATTCAATCCAAAACCCATTAAAAAATTACAACCGGATGAACTGCTTAAAAAATATCCTGCTTTATTGAGAATACAGGAATTACTGGCGCTTGACTGGCCTTTAAGCACTAAACGCGAATGGTACCAACTACTCAATCAAGTTGATAAGAATGAATTACAAGCGGTTGCAGTCTTGGCTAGCCAATGGAAGCAGCACGCCCAAGCGATCCGCTCTCTCGCCAAAGCAAAATCGTGGGATGCGTTGAGCTTAAGATTTCCAACACCTTATAATGAACCCGTCATGCAAAATGCTAAGCGCAATGATATTGATGCGGCTTGGATATATGGCATCATGCGACGGGAGAGTGCTTTTTCGGAAGACATAAGGTCTTCTGTAGGCGCAACAGGCCTAATGCAATTGATGCCAAAGACCGCTAAATATATGAGTCAAAAAATCAGCTCAACGAATGTCTCTTATAAAAAACTATCTGAAGCGAAAAACAATATTGAACTCGGCAGTGCTTACTTAAGCTATCTCAGTCAAAAATATAGTGGCAATAAAGTCTTAGCGACGGCCTCTTATAATGCCGGCCCGAATCGAGTGGATCGATGGATTCCTAGCAACACGACCTTGGCTGCCGACCAGTGGATTGACTCTATACCTTTCACTGAAACCCGCGCCTATGTAAAAGCGGTTTTAGAATACACTACGATTTTCAATTCACTGCTGAATCAAAAATACGACCGCCTCAAAGATATCATGCCGGATATTGGCAGTCATCCCATTCAAAAAACCGACCCTAAACACCCATAGAATCGTTTATCGACCCGATGTTTCCCTTAATAAATTTTAGGCAAAAAAAAACCCCCGCTGGACAAGCGGGAGTTTAAATAAATTATCTCAATAGAAATAATCAGAGGAGGATACTCATGAAGAAACATGAATACCGCAGATTATATTAGCATTCTCTTATCTTGTCAATTATTAGTAACGAAAACAACTGCCTTAAATTGTACTAACCTTCTGTTTTATAAAAACTTAAAAGGTATGGCGATACTAAATGATTGGAAAACAGATATTCTTCCTCAGTAACTAAGCCATTTAAAACCTAAACTCTACGCCAAGTTGTACCTTCGGCAGAGTCTAAAAGTTCAATTCCTTGTGCACTTAATTCATCTCGAATTTCATCAGAACGTGCAAAGTTCTTCTCAACACGTGCATTTTTTCTATCTTCAATCAGTTGAGCTATCATCTCATCGGTTAACTCAGAATTACTCGGTTGAGACTTAAAGAAAACATCTGCTTCTTGCTCTAATAAACCGACTTGATTCGCTAACTTGACCAATAAACCTGCGAGACCTGCATCTTTGGTTTTATTAACCTCTTTTGCCAATTCAAATAATACCGCAAAGGCCTTAGGCGTATTGAAGTCATCATTCATGACCGCAATAAACTCATTTTCATAGTCAGTATTGACGCTTGCTTCAGCGAGCTGCACGCCCTCTAATGAGGAATATAAACGGCTGACACTGGCTTTTGCTAACTCAAGGTTATCCTGCGAATAGTTCACCGGACTACGGTAATGACTGGCTAATAAAAAATAACGAATCACTTCAGGATGAAAGACCTTCAAGACCTCACGAATGGTAAAGAAGTTATTTAATGACTTAGACATCTTCTCATCATCGATTCTGACAAAGCCACAATGCATCCAAGTGTTGACATAATGATCGCCAGTCGCACACTCTGATTGGGCAATTTCGTTTTCATGATGCGGGAAAGACAGATCCATTCCACCACCATGAATATCAAAATGATTACCCAAGCACTTAGTCGACATGGCTGAACATTCAATATGCCAACCCGGACGACCATCTCCCCAATTAGAATTCCATGCTGGTTCATTGGCTTTAGAGGCTTTCCACAAAACAAAGTCCATTGGATTCTGCTTCATCTCATTGACTTCAACACGAGCACCCGCTTCCAGATCTTCCAATTTTTTACCTGAAAGACGTCCGTATTCACTAAAGGAATTGACCTTAAAATACACATCTCCATTAGGTGCTGGATAAGCGAAACCTTTATCAATTAACACCTGAATCATGCTTTTAATTTCACCCATGTGCTCCGTCGCCTTGGGCTCCATATCTGGACGTAAGACGTGCATCGCGGCTTCATCAGCATGCATCTCTTTAATCATACGTTCGGTTAAATCCTGGATAGATTCACCATTTTCTAAAGCGCGTTTAATAATTTTGTCATCAATATCTGTGATGTTACGAACATAAGTAACATCGTAGCCTAACGTTCGTAGATGGCGCACCACGGTATCAAACACCACCATAACGCGCGCATGGCCGATATGACAAAGATCGTACACAGTAACGCCACATACATAGATGCCGACTTTATTATCATGAATGGGTCTAAACAACTCTTTTTGGCGTGATTCGGTATTAAATATTTGTAAACTCATGGTGTTTCCTATCATCAATAAGGGCGTTATTTTGATGTGAGAATCTGTTTAATGTTCAATCCGCTTGAAAAAAAACAGAAGACCCCCAAAATATAATAATTCTTCAACAATTCTTAAGTTATCTTTAGAAATGTCCCGAGAAATATTTAGGTCAGCAAGACCTAGGTGTTAGAATGCGGTTATTGTAACTCAAACCAAGCAAATAATTAGGAGTGAATCATGACAAAAGGTATGTTTTTAAGCCTCAAAACGGCGACCATCGGCTTACTATATTTACTATTAAGTTCCACCGCTATGGCACAATCAGAGCCCCTTTCTGAAAGCAAAACAATCACCGCATCACCACAGGTTTTAATTGAAACTTCGCAAGGTAGCTTCGTGATGGAATTATATCCTGACAAGGCACCGATTACCGTTGAAAACTTCTTACGTTATGTCAATGAAGGCTTTTATGACGGTACGATTTTTCATCGGGTGATTCCTGACTTTATGGTCCAAGGCGGTGGTTTCACTGCTGACATGCAGAAAAAACATACTCATGCCGAGATTCAGAATGAAGCTGACAATGGGTTACGTAACCGTATCGGTACTGTCGCTATGGCGCGTACTAATGATCCGCATTCAGCAACAGCACAATTCTTTATCAACGTCTCCCAAAACACCTTCTTGGACTTCCGTGAAAAGCATGGTCGAGGTTGGGGATATACCGTTTTTGGTAAAGTGATCAATGGCATGAAAACCGTCAACCAGATTCGTAATGAAAGAACAGGCTTTAAGGACGGTTTTAAAGATGTCCCACTTAAAACAGTCACGATTATCAAAGCCCGTCAAATCAAATAATTCAAATAAAACTTAGCATAAGAAAATTTAGAAAATAAAGGAATAACGATGTCAAAAGTTAAAATCAGTACCACCATGGGCGATATTACAATCGAATTAGATGATGCAAAAGCACCAATTGGTGCTGAAAACTTCATTCACTATGTGATGGATGGTTTTTTCAATGGTACGATTTTCCACCGCATCATTCCTAACTTCATGGTTCAAGGGGGTGGTTTACTGCCAGGTATGGAAGATAAGCCTTCTGGCGCAGCGATTGAGAATGAAGCCGACAATGGTCTGAAAAACGACCGTGGTACATTGGCTTATGCGCGTACCGGTGACCCACATTCAGCAACCACTCAGTTCTTCATTAACTTAAAAGATAATGATTTCTTAAACCATTCTGGCAAAAATCCACAAAGTTGGGGTTATGCTGTCTTTGGTAAAGTGATTGAAGGCATGGATATTGTCGATGAAATGGCTAAAGTTGAAACCACAACACGCATGGGTCACCAGGATGTACCGCGTGAAGACATTCTAATCACTAAAACAATCTTGCTTGAAGACTAATCAAAACGGATTGTCTAACGACTAAATAAAAAGACAACACTTATCTAAAGCCGAAGCTCCTCTTCGGTTTTTTTATTTCTGCACCTGCAGAATGACTCCTCTCTTTTTTAGACAAGACTTTATCCCAGCTTTCTATTGGCTTATAAAGTTGTTAAAATTCTCGAATGAATCCATACACTCTATTTATTGCTGATATTCATTTGCAACCTGAACACAGCCACCCTATCAATCAAGCCTTTGAGAAATTCTTAACCGAAGAAGCATCAAAAGCCGAAAGTCTTTACATACTAGGTGATCTCTTTGAAATGTGGATCGGTGATGATATTGGCTTAGAACAGTATGCATCGATTATCCAGCAATTAAAATCCTTGACCGATAATGGGCTGCCGATTTATTGCCAGTATGGCAATCGTGATTTCCTAATGAGAGAAGCCTTTTGGCAAGCCACAGGTATTCAATTTTTAGCAGAGCCTTACGAGGTTCACCTGTATAACAACAGCTATCTAATACTACATGGTGATAGCTTGTGTACCGATGATCAAGGTTACCAAAGAATGCGCTCGATTCTTCGCAACTCGGTAGTGCAATGGATTTTCCTGAACCTCTGTCGAAAACGTCGCCTTGCGATTGGTCATAAAATGCGCAGTGGTTCAAAGCAACACAGTCAGAATAAACCCCAGTCAATTATGGACGTCAATACCCAAGCTGTCTGTGATCTGTTTAAACAACATCCGAACGTTAAACACATCATACATGGCCACACTCATCGCCCTCAGCATCACTTAATCGAGGCCGAACATACGACCCTTCATCGCTGGGTCTTAGGCGATTGGCGAGCTTTAACAGATGGCCCAAATAAACTACTCAGAGTCTCCGCGTCAGGACCTGAACTGATTGAGTATCCTAATTGATAAGGCATTTAGGCAAGCTACCAGGCCTAGTCAACTTCCAGATTGAATACTACTCTCTGACTTAAGATTAAATGAACGTGGCTATATTAATTAATCTCTCGACATAAAAAAGCCCGCTTAGAATCATTCTAAGTGGGCTTTTTTATTGGATAAGTTTATCTATAACGTTTTAAAAGATCTTTTGCGTTAAGACATCTTTCTCACCTTCCGACTTTGCAATCACCACCGCACCAACAGAATCACTGAAAATATTAACCGCGGTTCGCATCATGTCTAACAATCTATCAACTACTAAGAGCAAGCCAATCGCTTCAGCAGGCAAACCCACCGCGACCAAGATAATACTAATAGCAACCAAACTGGCCGAAGGGATTCCTGCAACTCCAATAGAGGTGGTTAATGCGACCACCACGATTAAAAGTTGGGTTGCGAAATCTAACTCAAAACCAAACAGTTGCGCGATAAACACCGCTGCGACACACTCGTAGAGGGCCGTACCATCCATATTCACAGTCGCACCTAATGGCAATACAAAACTGGCCACGCGGTTTGAGACACCCGCTCTATTTTCCAAGGAGTTCATTGAAATCGGCAAAGTTGCCGATGAAGAACTGGTTGAGAATGCAGTCAGTAATGCGGGTGCCATCGCCTGATAATGTAACCACGGGTTTTTAACCCCGCCAACATAACGCAAAATGAGCGACATCACGATGATGAAGTGAATCGCTAAAGCCGCCACTACGGTCATAAAAAACAGAGCCAGGTTTTCAAATTGATCAAAGCCTGTTTTGGCAACCGATGCAGCGACTAATCCAAACACACCTAATGGCGCAAACTTCATAATCAAGCCGGTCAACAGCATCATGATATCAAACACACCCTGCCAGAAGTTCTGCAGGGTCTTTTGCCCTGCACCTTTGATTTGCGTTAGGAAGAAACCGAATAGCAAACTAAAGAAAATCAAGCCAAGCATTTGTCCTTGCGCTGCCGCATCCACAACATTGGTTGGAATCATGCGCAGGAAGACATCCACTACATCACCAGCAGATTTACCTTCAACGGCTTGGGTCACTTCTGCATTAGCCTCAATCAGCGGCGGTGGATTCCCTGTCACACCTGGCTGAATAACATTCACCAGTACCAAACCAATCATAATCGCGATAAAACTTGTCGCGACGTAATAGGTTAGGGTCTTCATACCCATACGGCCGAAACCGCCATTACTACCGATATTGGCCATTCCTGTGATAATGGCAGACATAACAAGTGGTACAACAATCATCTTTAAGGCATTTAAGAACAATGTACCAATAAAGGTATAGACGGATAACCAAGGTAGGCCAAAAATGGCTCCCTCAATGCCGGAATAACTTCCCATGATTACGGCTAAAACTAGCGCGATAAGGATTTGCCAATGTAATGCTAACTTCATGTATCTTCCTTTTTAAGTGGAATTATTTGAGCTTTCTTTAGTTATAAAAAAAGCGCTTAAAACGAATCTGCTTTAAGCGCTTTTTGATAAAAGTCCTGTGGTATTTTATATCCAGAATTTTATAAATCAGGGCATTGATTCCAAGCCATGAATGAACCTAGATTATAGACTTCATCAAAATTCTGTGACAACAAAATTTGCATTGCCATATGTGAACGTTGTCCAGAACGGCAGAAAACAATAACCGGAATATCTTTGTCTAAGATACTTTCACCAACACGGTCAATATCTTGTAATGGGATATTAATAGCGCCAGGAAGCTTGCTCATAGCAAACTCTTCCGGGGTACGAACATCAACCAACTGTGCATTCTTTTCTTTTATTAAACGTTTTGCATCATCACATGGAATAAACATCTTTTATCCTAACTCCCAAATACTTTAAATATCAATTTGGTGCGTAATATACCTGAAAACGCCGAAAATTCCAAATTCAAACTTATTATATCTACCCCAAATTAAACCTATAAAAAAGGTCAAACCCCTTATAATTCAATACATTACAAGAGAACATGACCAGAAATTATAAACCTACAACTAGCAAATGATAACTCCAGATAACAGCAACCGCATAAACGGCCGCCAAGATATCATCTAGCATAATGCCGAAACCACCCTCTACCTGGTGATCTACCCAGAGAATAGGCCAAGGTTTCCAAATATCAAACAAACGGAAAAAGAGAAAAGCCAATACCCAATATACAAGACTTTGCTCGGGCAGTAATATAAGAACCAGCCAGATGCCAACAAACTCATCCCAAACAATACCGCCATGATCATGTACATTTAAGTATTCTGATGACTTACCGCAGATGGTGCTACCAACCAGAGTCCCTAGCAATAGAACAGCCCAAGCGAGCCATTCGCTCCATAACAATAATGGCACAAACAACAACAAACCCAACAAAGTACCAAAGGTACCAGGTGCTTTGGATGCCAAACCTGAACCAAAACCAAACCCCAACATTAGTAGGGGATTATCGCGTAACTCTCTAAAACTAGGTGCTGGCACTTTAACCGATTTTTGTTTCATCAAAACCTCGGGATTTGAGTATTAGGAAAATCATTGAATATCGGAACAAACTGAAAATTAAGCATCCATAAAAAAAAAAGCGTTGATTTCAACGCTGTTTTTCTTAATCTAAAAGGCTTACTTGCGTCTTTTAGCTGCTGTTTTCAAGCGTAGTGCATTCAGTTTAATAAAACCTTCAGCATCTTTATGATCGTAAGCGCCGCCATCTTCTTCAAAAGTGGCAATCGCTTCATCAAATAAGCTGTATTCAGAAGTACGGCCAACTACTGTAATCGTACCTTTATATAATTTAACACGGACATTACCCGTCACGAACTCTTGCGATTTATCGATCATCGCTTGTAACATTTCACGCTCCGGCGCAAACCAGAAACCGTTGTAAATCATCTCAGCATACTTAGGCATTAACTCATCTTTAAGATGCGCTGCATTACGGTCTAACGTTAAAGATTCCATCGCACGATGCGCTTTAAGCATAATGGTTCCAGCTGGTGTTTCATAACAACCACGCGCCTTCATGCCGACAAAACGGTTTTCAACAATGTCATCACGACCAATACCGTTCGCGCCACCGACTTTATTTAAATATTCCATGACCGTTGCAGGAGACATGGCTTCACCGTTAATCGCACAGATATCACCTTTTTCGAAACCAATATCGAGGTAGGTTACTTTATCTGGTGCATTTTCAGGAGAAACTGTCCATAACCACATATCTTCTTCCGGCTCGTTCGCAGGATCTTCGATGATGCCGCCTTCGTAAGAGATGTGTAATAAGTTAGCATCCATTGAGTAAGGAGATTTTTGACCTTTTTTCTTCTCAACCACAATACCATGCTCTTCAGCATAGGCCATCAGCTTTTCACGAGACAGCAAATCCCACTCACGCCAAGGCGCAATCACTTTAACATCCGGCATTAATGCATACGCATTTAGCTCAAAACGTACCTGGTCATTACCTTTACCCGTGGCACCATGAGAAATAGCATCTGCACCAACTGCCTGTGCAATTTCGACTAAACGCTTAGAAATTAAAGGACGTGCAATCGATGTGCCTAAACGATACTCGCCTTCATAGATTGCATTAGCACGCATCATGGGGAAAACGAAATCTTTAGCGAACTCTTCACGTAGGTCTTCAATATAAATTTCTTTAATGCCCATCGCCGCAGCTTTAGCACGTGCCGGCTCAACTTCTTCACCTTGACCAATATCTGCGGTGAAAGTAACGACTTCGCAGTTATATTCATCTTGTAACCACTTAACAATAATTGAAGTATCCAGGCCACCTGAATAAGCTAAAACGACTTTTTTAATATCAGACATGATTCTTTTCCTTTCTGAATTCGATTAATTGCGCAAATTATACATTAAATTTGTGGGCAACTACATTCAATTAGCGGGATATAAGCAATGAAAACAGCTGTTTCGTCTTGACTAACTTCAAAGCTTTTCAGTCACCATTTGATGGTAAACAGCATGACCTGTTATAGCTACTTTTGTACTGTTAAAAAAATCAAATACAATAATGTTAAGAACATTCGAAAACGCCTTAAATTCATGAACTTACTACAACACCCTATATCTCCACTATATTTGATCTCTTTTATTTAATTGATGGGAGGTTGTTTTATGTTTTAAAATGCCTATATTACAACTAACAAAACTATTGCAAAGAAATAGGCATCTACCCAAACATGACAAAATTATTCGACTTCTTCAAAGTCACTCCTCAGTACTTCATTCCGAAACATTTATTGTCTGCAATGATGCACTGGTTTATGCAAGTGGAAACTCCTTGGATCAAAAATGGCGTTATTAAGCTACTGACAAAAATTTACGGCATTAATATCAGTGAAGCCTCCGATGAAGACATTAATAACTACCCGCACTTCAATGCTTTCTTTACTCGTGCACTTAAGCCAGAAGCTCGCCCCGTAGACACCAATGAAAATTGCTGGGTGAGCCCTGTGGATGGTTTGATTAGCCAGTCAACGCCTATTGAAGGTAATAAAATAATTCAGGCAAAGTGCCACCATTACACGATAGAAGCCTTAGTGGGTGGAGACATTGAATACGCCAAAACGTTACGTAATGGCGATGCAGCGGTCATTTATCTGTCACCGAAAGATTATCACCGTATTCATATGCCGGTTACGGCTAAATTATTATCGATGACCTACGTGCCTGGTGACCTGTTTGCCGTTAATCCCGCCACTGTACGTAATATCGAAGGATTATTCGCTAGAAATGAACGTTTGGTGATCCGTTTTGAAAGTGACCACGGCCCTTTCTGCTTGATCATGGTCGGGGCGATTTTTGTCGGTAGCATGGAAACGGTTTGGCAAGGTAAAATTACCCCAGAGTATTCTCCAACCATTCAACACTGGGATTACGCTGAACAAAACTTAAGATTCGAAAAAGCGGAAGAAATTGGCCGTTTCAACATGGGTTCTACCGTGGTTTTATTGACTCCAGATGGCCAATTACCTGAATTAGGAAAAATAAGCATTAACACCCCTATTCAAATGGGGCAGCATCTGGCAGACTATCCAACAATAGAAATCAATCACTCTGATTCAGAAACTACAGCTTAAACAACACACTCAAACTACTCGTTTTAAGGAAGTCACATGAAATTAATTACAGCGGTTATCAAACCTTTTAAATTAGACGATGTTCGTGATGCTTTACATGAAATTGGCATTCACGGCATGACCGTCACTGAAGTGAAAGGTTACGGGCGCCAAAAAGGTCATACTGAAATGTATCGTGGTGCTGAGTATGTGGTTGATTTTCTGCCTAAGTTGAAGTTAGAGATTGCGGTTTCTGCAGAAGTTGCTGAATCTGCCATTGAATCAATCATTGGTGCGGCTCAAACTGGCAAGATTGGCGATGGTAAAATATTTGTGACCAATATCGAACAAACGATCCGTATTCGTACCTCAGAAACAGGTCAAGAAGCACTTTAACAAGATAGCTTTTTGTGTGCATTGGTTAAACGACTAAAAAACGCCGTTAAAACAATCTGTTTTAACGGCGTTTTTTATAGCTTATCTTTAGAAGGATTGAGTAGAAAGATTGTAAACAGAAAATCTATAAAGTAGAAACCCCCACCAAGTTCTTTTGACTTTTTGAATGATCTTTTTCACCTAAAGGCATCACCTCCCACTCCCAATGAATGTCCGTTTTAGGTTGTTCCACATCCCACCAAGGATCAAAGCGATCCAACTCAATACCTTGCGAATCAAACTCTATATCCAATCGGTCTGCGATTAAACAGACCTCTCCACTAAACTGCTTTAGATAGCTAAGATGTGCAAAAATCAGTTGCTTACCAACAATATCTGCTTCAGATTCAGACAAACGGTGCTCATCCATTAACCACCTCACCGGAATGAGCGGTAACTGGGTAATCAGGTTCAATGAGACGACTAAATCAATCGAACGATCATTTAACCAACTGGATGGTGACTGTACCAATGTTTGACCTTGTTGAAGCCACTTTAGGGTTTCTGTTACATCATGCTCAATCAGCTGGACATTACTGTAATTTGAAGCGACACGACGTGCCGGCTTTAAAAACACCAAATCCACTAATATAACCTTGGAAAATTGCGAGGAGAGGTAGCTTAAGGGAATATCTTTTAACGAGCCTGCACCAAAAACCAATACGGTACGCTTTTGAACGGCTCTTAAAGTGGCTGCCACGATGGCCTCTTTACACTTTAAATAGTGTGCATCCCACTGCCGGTGACAACGTTGAGCTCGAGCGCCCATTGCAATGGCTTCTTTTAAAAATCCCATCTCTTTTGCAACTGGCAATTCTGTTGGCGTCACAATATATTGCCAAAATTCTTTAATCATTAAAATCTGTCCTACATTGTTTTTTCTGATTGGATATTTTTGCCCTAGTTACAAGTCGCTGGGCTAATTAAATCCTCCCCTAATTAACACACACTTAATCACTAAAAAATAACGGATTTTAGATGAGATTAATTCACTGTGAATTAATCCTACAAAATCATTTATGCTAGCTAAAAAGCTTTCACGATTAACTAATCGTCGAACCCAAGCGACTGGATTTTACGCGTTAGAGTATTACGTCCCCAACCCAATAAAACGGCCGCTTTTTGACGATGATTTTGACTGGCTTTAAGCGCGGCTTCGATTAACACTTTTTCAAACATAGGTTCAGCAGTAGTATGCAAGCCTTCACGCCCTGTAATCAAGAAAGAATCCGCCCATTGTTGTAATGGAGCCTCCCATTGATCGGTCGCGCCATCCAAAGGCATGGAAGCCATCGGAGTTTGTAATTCCAGAGGTAAATCCTCAATATAGACTGTTTTATCGGGTGCCATAATCGTTAACCAAGTACAGAGGCTTTTAAGCTGCCTAACGTTTCCAGGCCAAGGTAGCGTCGATAAAAACTTCTCAACCTTCGGACTTAAGACTTTTTCTTCCAGACCTAACGCTTTGGCTTCCAGTTCCATGTAAAAACGAAGTAGCAAAGGTACATCTTCGCGGCGCTCACGTAAGGCTGGAACTTTGATGCGAATGACATTTAAGCGGTAGAGTAAATCTTCACGGAAACGCCCTTCTCTCACCAGCTCTTCCATATTTTGGTGAGTCGCCGCCACAATACGTACATTGGTTGAAACAGGATTTCTACCACCGACTCGATAAAAACTTCCATCATTTAAGACCCTTAAAAGACGGGTCTGTAGATCAACTGGCATATCACCAATCTCATCTAAAAATAGGGTTCCGCCATCTGCCTCTTCAAATCGTCCGATACGTTGCGAATGCGCCCCAGTAAAGGACCCCTTCTCATGACCAAACAATTCAGACTCTAGCAAATCTCTTGGAATCGCGGCTGTATTTAAAGCCACAAATGGACCGTCGGCGCGTGGGCTGAGTTCATGTAAGGCCTGCGCCACCAACTCCTTACCCGTCCCCGTTTCGCCATTGATTAACACAGTGACATCTAATTGCGAAATACGCCCTAAAATACGGAAAACTTCTTGCATCGCAGGCGCAGCACCAATAATATTCAAAGGCTGCTTACTGGATTTAGCCGCCCGTTTGGGTTTAGAAGCGCCGCCTGATAAATGGCGTTTGACGGCACGATCTATTAACGAGATTGCTTCATCAATATCAAAAGGCTTAGGTAGATATTCAAAAGCCTTACTTTGGAAGGACTTAACCGCAGTATTCAGATCGGAATGCGCCGTCATGATAATGACTGGAATTTTGGCATCTTTTTCATGAATCGCTTCCATAAACGTCAAACCATCCATGCCAGGCATACGCACGTCACTGAGTACCGCTACCGGAGGGAATTCATCAAACGCCTTTAAAGCCATCAAAGGTGAATCATAAACCTTCACTAAATAAGGCTTATCTTCAAGCGCGGCTTCTAAGACCCAACGAATCGAGGCATCATCATCGACAATCCATACAATTGGATTCATTTCTTGTGCTTCACTCATGCTTTTTATTCCTTTTGTTTCAATGGCAAATAGACATTGAATACCGTTTGTCCTGGTTTACTTTCTGCCACAATCAAACCATCATGTTTACGCAGAACGTTTTGCGATACCGGCAAGCCCAGCCCTGTTCCCTGCTCTTTACTGCTGACCATTGGGTAGAAGATAGAATCAAATACTGAATCTGGAATGCCCTCACCTTCATCCATAATACTGATGACCGCCACCAGTGGGTAAGTTTGCGTTCCGAGCGTAAACTTATGCTCAACACGGGTTTTTATGGTTAAAAATCCACCATGTTTTTCCATCGCTTGCAGTGCATTTTTCATCAAGTTGAGTAGCGCTTGCACCATCGCCTCAAAATCCATCAATATATCAGGAATACTCGGATCATAATCGAGCTTGATATAGACATTTTGCGGTTTTTCACCCTGGATAATCTGCAATACATAGCGGATCAGTTCATGAATATTATGCAGTTCTTTTGGACCACTGCTTCTAGGCCCCAGCATACTGTCAACGAGATTCGTTAAACGTAAAACCTCTTTGGAGATTATCTCCAAGAATGCCAAATCTCTATCCCCAGGTTGGTGACGTTTTTGTAATAACTGAGTCGCGCCTAAAATACCTGCTAAAGGATTCTTTACCTCATGAGCCAAAGTTTTAACCAAGACATTACCCGCCTCGTATTGATGCCAGCGCTCATCCTCTTCAACAATGCGGTGATGGCGCTCGGTATTATAAATTTCAAATAACCAGCCTTTCTGGCCATTCAGCTCATAAGGAGAGATAGTGCAACTCACACGTATGCTATTAAGGTCGGGTAACTCAATTGTATACTCGTGAATGGTGACCCTCTTTTCCGATGCTTGCTGAAGATCACTGAGCAGGCCTGGCAATAAAGTCGACCACTTCATACCTTGCACTCTGCTTTGACTCATTTGAAACAGTTCACCCGCAGCAACATTCAGGTAACGCACCGTTTCAGTATCATCTACCCAAATAACAGACGTGACTAAACCATCAAATATCTCTTCGCAAAATTGACGCGGACGTTTTTCAACTTTTTTCATTTTCATCACTCACCATTAATGCCATCGCCAATCGATAATCGATAGCATGCAATTCAGATCCGTTTACCGCGACCAATAAAGGGCCATTCAGAGGAGCATTGTTGCGCACCTCAATTAGAACCCCGGTCGTTAAGCCAATGGAAGCCAAATACCTTAACTCTTCTGGACTGCGATTTTTAATACGTTTAAGCCGAACTAGCACCCCGGGTTGCATCTCATTCAAAGCAATCCAGTTTTGTTCAACCACGACACCATCAGCTGAAGGAATCGGGGCGCCATGTGGATCATGGGTGGGTTGACCCAAATCGTCCCACATATGATTGGCTAACTTATCGGAAATTGAGTGCTCTAGCACTTCCGCTTCCGCATCGACCTCATCCCAGGAATAGCCTAATCGCTCCACCAAATACTGTTCTAGAATGCGGTGCTTACGAACCATATTCAAGGCAATTTTACGCCCAGATTGCGTTAAACTGACACCATAATAAGGGGCATATTCAATATATCCTTTCTCAGAAAGTTTTCTAAGCATATTTGAAACAGAAGCCTGAGAAATAGACAACCTTTCTGCAATTGCAGAGGTTTGCACCCCTTTTTCAGACGGCGCTCTGTTTTCAAGCTTATAAATAATCTTAAGATAATCTTCTAAGGCTTTTGAAGCCATAACCCCTTCCTTTAAACTTTAGTAAAGGACTTATTTACTTATCCAGACCCGTCATCATTTCACGCACCACATCCGCATCAGGAAAAGTAAACAGATAGAGGATGACGAATATAACCATGAAAAAAATACGCGTCAGACTTTTAAACGGAATTCTTGGATGACTGATAATGACCAGTGCCAAACCCGACACAATACCACCACTGGCAGCCAATGTTGCAGCAAGCATGGCTAACAAAGCCCCAAAAGCCATCACATAATAGTGCCAAGTAAACTTTGCTTTTTGCTCATTCATTGCTAATATTCCTGTAATTCAAATTTAATCACTATTTTACAAGAAAAGTATTCCCAAAATACCCTATTTTCCATTTCAGGGTTCCATTTTGGTGCATTTTTATAACTTGTTGCAGTAGAGATATAGACTTAAAAAGAGGTTTGCTATGAAAGATCCTATTATCGTTATCGGCTTAGGTGAATTAGGCAGTGTTTTTGCACGTGGTTTTTTACGCCTAGGCTATCCCGTTCAGGGACTTACACGCCAAATGGACAAACAGGCACTTGCGGATCAAGTTCCTAACCCAACTGCAGTAATGATTTCCGTAGGTGAGGCCGACATCACCGAAGTACTCGCAACACTACCCAAACAATGGGCAGATAAAACGATCCTCATTCAAAATGAGCTGTTACCACGTGACTGGATTGCTGCCGAGATTAAAGATCCCACAGTTGTTTCGGTCTGGTTTGAAAAGAAAAAAGGCATGGATAGCAAAGTCGTTCTGCCTTCTCCTGTGTATGGCCCAAATGCCAAATTGGTATTTGAGGCCTTAGCACAACTTGATTTACCAAGCTTTATTTTAGATTCAGAAACCGAGTTAAGTTATGAATTGGTGCGCAAGAATCTTTATATTTTAACGACCAATATTGCAGGTTTAGAAGTCGGCGGAAATGTCGCTGAATTATCAGAAAACCACGCCGAAGTTATGCAAGCTGTCGCCAACGATGTCTTAGACATTCAAGACTGGTTAACCAACAGCGCTAATGATAGAAGTCGTTTGATGGAAGGTTTACAAGAAGCTTTAAATGGTGACCCTCTACACGGCTGCATGGGACGCTCCGCAGCTGCTCGTTTAAAACGCGCCATCGGCTTTGCAGAACAAGCAGAGCTAGAAATCAGTACTTTAAAGCGCATCGCCAACAGTCATTTATAAGTCACCAGGCCTGGTGACTTATAAATATTTGCTTTAGAGCCAGCTATAAAAAAGCCCCCCTGTTTCAATCTGAAACAGGGGGGGCTTTTTTACATAACATTCAGAGTAAATCAGCAGAATTAACGGCGCTTTAATCTAATCTTCAAATTCAGCATCGTAATAGAACTTTTGAACATCATCTAAATCATCTAATAAATCGAAGAACTTGTGAAGTTGCTCTAAATCTTCTCCACTAACGGGGTTGAGAATTTTAGGTAAAAATTGAATTTCATCGACTTCGAAATCAATCTCACCGAATGCATCGATCAATGCATTTTTAACTTTAGCGTATTCAGTATGCGGTGCAAATACTGTAATAAAACCATCTTCAGATTCAATATCGGTAACATCAACGTCTGCCATCATTAAAGCTTCTAAAGCCGCTTCTTCGTCCTCTCCTTTATAAGAGAGGACCGCCGAATGATCAAACATGTGGCTCACGCTACCTTGGGTACCGATTTTGCAATCAACCTTAGTAAAGCAGTGACGAACATCGCCAAAAGTACGATTAGGGTTATCTGTTAAGCAATCGATAATAATCATGGTATTTCCAGGACCATAACCTTCATAACGTGCCAAGGCAAAATCTTCACCACCGCCACCTTGGGCTTTGGCAACCGCTTTTTCAATAACGTGCGTTGGTACTTGACTCTTTTTAGCGCGTTCAATCAAACCACGTAATGCTAGGTTACCATCAGGGTCTGCACCGCCGATTTTAGCACATACATAGATTTCACGACCAAATTTACCATAAACTTTCGTCTTGGCATCTGCCGTCTTAGCCATAGATGCTTTACGGTTTTGATATGCTCTTCCCATTGCGTTATTGCTCCTTTAATTTTTAACCCCAAATTTTACACGATTACACGGTTGTTTAAACAACCTTTTGAGGAAAATACTCAAGCAACTCTTCTCAAAACGAGTTTGCACGCACCTCATAAGGATACGGTTAATGATGGGCTAATCACTGAAAATGCATAGGGTTTGAGTTTGATTAATGAATAACACTATCGCTAGTTGCATCTAAAAATGCCTTTTAAAACTTACCAGGCCTGGTTAAAAGCAAAACTATCCTTTTTTTTCATGTATTTACCTGTAAAATCACCGCCCAAACTTCGTATAAGATGCTCCTAAAGTGTTAGTAACGAAATTTTAACTAACCTAAGGTGTATTCAGTGGCTTTAAAACCCAAAATTTACAAACTAAAATTAACCCTGTCTGATCTCAATCGAAATCATTATGACACGCTTAATTTGACGCTCGCCCAACACCCTTCAGAGAGTGCTGAACGGATGATGGTGCGTGTCGTGGCTTTTGCATTCAACACTCAAGAGTTTCTCAGCTTTACCAAAGGACTGAGCGCTATTGAGGAGCCTGACGTTTGGGCGAGAACCCTGGATGATCAAATCTCCTTGTGGATTGATATTGGCGAACCTGCGGTAGACCGGGTAAAAAAATCGACGCGACTAGCGCACGCTGTGAAAGTTTACAGTTTCAATACAAAATCTGATGTTTGGTGGAGTCAAAACCAAGCCGCATTCAGCAAACTAGAAGCCTCTATTTACCGATTAGAGTGGTCTCAAATCAAAGACTTAGCCAAACTCATACAAAGAAGCATGGATTGGTCAGTCACAATTTCTGGTGATACTGCCTATTTTGCAACTGAGTCAGGTGAAGCTGAAATCACGCTTCAGACCTTACAGCTGGTCGAATAAATGCCTTTCAGAAAGCGTTACTAGCTGTAATTATTCCTAAGAAATGTCAACGCTTGCTGTATAGTTAGACTTAAAACTTAAATTTTAAAAAACACATTAGAACAAGACCTTTTATGAATAGACGCAAAAAAATCATCCAAAAATTGTCCAAAAAATATAAGCAGTCTCAGGCCAAGAAACATCCTAAGAATAAATCGCCTTATATTGCGAAAGCAGATAGAGAAGAAGCTGAAGTGACAGCTTCCGAAAGTCAAACTGAGCAGTCTGCAGACGCTTAAATTCTGCCCCGACAATTGAACCTACTTTATAAACCACTCAAGCCCGCTGTGCGTACTGCACAAAAATGGCTTAGACGAGGACATACCTAAATGACACATAACGACATCTTACGCCGCCTTCGCTACACCTTTGATTTAGACGACGCTAAAATGATTGCAATCTACGCTTCTGCAGATCAAGAAATAACGCGTGAGCAACTGAGTAATTGGTTAAAGAAAGAGGATGAAGAATCTTATGTAGAGATGGCTGACGTTGAATTAGCGGCTTTTCTAAATGGCTTCATAAATGAAAAACGCGGTAAAAAAGAGGGGGAACAGCCTGTTGCTGAAACCAGCTTAACCCACAATATCATTTTCATGAAACTTAAAATCGCCTTAAACTTAAAAGCAGAAGAGGTTTTAGAAATCTTGGGATTGGCAGATTTCCGTTTAAGTAAACATGAACTGAGCGCTTTCTTTCGCAAGCCCGGCCATAAACACTACCGTGAATGTAAGGATCAGATCTTACGTAACTTTTTAAACGGTTTACAAAAAATGCACCGTCCAGCGCCTGAACAAGCTTAGAGCAACACAGCCCCGCTTCACACCCCAAAAACCCATCATTAACAGAAAAGCCTTAGCTTAAACATTAAATTGATTAAGCGGGCTTTCCTGCGTTTTAAAAGCTTGTTATTTTTTTAAACATTATCTTCTGCAAGTACAAACCTTACTATTCATCAAACACTGCCGAACCAGGCCTGGTAACTTCATATAAAAGCGTGATCTCTTTAAAAACATATACGTTTATCAGGAAAAGATTAAGGACATAAATCATAGGCAATAAAAAAGCCCCGTATTTCATAAGAAATACGGGGCTTTAGAATATGGTGGGCCGTGTGCGATTCGAACGCACGACCAATTGGTTAAAAGCCAACTGCT
>CBFDDF010000013.1:0-65440 GCA_965603495.1 uncultured Thiomicrorhabdus sp.
GAGTTCCCATGTGAGAGTAGGTCATTGCCAAGCTTATATTCTAAAAACCCGTTATGCCTTTAGGTGTAGCGGGTTTTTTTTTGCCTATTTTTAGTGTATTAATAGTTGGCTTATCATTTTTATTAAATATCTGTTTCATTGATCTGCTTTCAAATCTTAAATGCTTCGCTATAATGTTTATTAAATTCAATAATTAAATCAAGGAAATACTTATGGGATCAAATGTTAATGTGGCATCAACAGGAGCGTTAAATACACTGAGTAAAGTACCTTGGATGTTGTTTATTATCCTATTCCTAATTATTGCCGAATACATGCAGATTAGCCTTGATGGCCCTGTCGGTTATACCTTTATTACACTGGCAGTGGTTGTACTATTTATTGAAATGTTTAAGTCTGGTGACGTTAGTTCGGTTGCCTTTCTAATGGATCAATTTTGGGCAATATTGACCGTAATTCTAGCCACTGCTTTATTAACCTACCTTTGGTTTGTGGAAGGTAAAGAACCTACGTTCTATCATTGGATAGGTTTTGCGATTATTGTTGCCGATGGTTTATTGAATCCGTTTAATGCGTTTAGAACTGCTCTGCGTAATTTTGATGTGCCAGGTTAGGTGATATTGTGACTAAGCTACTTACAAATGCCGGTTCAGCAATCAACAGTCTCCTGGGTCAAACTACTCCCTATTGTTCACAGTACGATTCCAGTCTGTTATTTCCTATTCCACGCCAGGAAAAACGTGAAGAGCTAGGGTTCAATCTGGAATCGATGCCTTTTCAGGGGCTGGATATTTGGACTGCTTTTGAAGTTTCTTGGTTAAATCAGAAGGGTAAGCCAAATGCTGTGATAGCGGAATTTGCATTCTCGGCAGACTCTCCCTATTTAATTGAATCTAAATCTTTTAAATTGTATCTCAATTCATTCAATGGCACGCGTTTTGCGAGTCAACAACAGGTCGAGGAATTGTTAATAAAGGACCTAAGCCAGGCCTGTGGTGAGTCGGTAGATGTGTTGATACGTGGATTGGATTTTGAAGAAACATTGATAGGCGTTTTACCAGGGGATAATTTAGATGGTTTAGATATTGAAGTCACTGAATACCAGGTCAATCCAAATCTCTTAAGTGTACAAGCATCTGCTGAGAAAGTTAGTGAAACGCTTAATAGTCATTTATTAAAGTCTAACTGTCTAGTGACGGGTCAACCTGATTGGGGCTCTGTGGTGATTCGGTATGAAGGTCCGCAGATTAATCATGAAAATTTACTTAAATACTTAATTTCTTTTCGTGAGCATAATGAATTTCATGAGCAATGCGTAGAGAGGATTTTTACTGACATTATGCAGAATTGTCGACCTAAGAATTTAACAGTTTATGCGCGTTATGTCCGTAGAGGGGGGTTGGATATCAATCCCTATCGTTCTAATTTTGAAGATGAATTTGATATCGCTCGAACCATAAGACAGTAGCTAAGCAGGTTGCTGATTCTGATGTTACGGCAATCATATAAATTATGATGGTATTAAAACCAACCATCACATTTTCTGCTAATGAATAGAGAGATCTTATGCAAATTTTTAACAAAGATCAGCCTTATGGTTTTGAAGATTCGACCTATCTAGCGGTAGGTCAATACGCAGGATTGGTCAGAATTGTAGATCGATTCTATACTGCGATGGATTCTTTACCACAGGCCGAAAAAATACGTGCAATGCACCGTCCTGATTTAACGGAATCCAGGGAAAAGTTAGTCTATTTTCTATCTGGTTGGATGGGGGGGCCACAAATTTATGCTCAGAAATACGGTAGTATCAATATCCCGCAGGCACATGCACATATATTGATTGACGAATCGGATAGAGATGCTTGGTTAGCTTGCATGCAAGTGGCTTTGACTGAGTTGGATTATCCTCAAGGCCTACAGGATTATCTTATGGCGCAATTGTTTCGACCTGCTGAGAGCATTCGCCAAGCTAGTCAAGCAAATCAACCGTAGGCATTTCTAATGCGAGTATGTTTAGATGGATAGGCTTATATTAACTGAGGAACTGACGATTCAAGATGTGCCGAGTATTAGGCCTTTTGATTCAGGTGCAGTATACGAATTTGCGCATAGTTTTGATGGCTATGCGTATTCTGGTGGCTTGAGTCATTTGGCGCCAATCGCTAAAAATGTGCATGGATTTTACAAAAAGCATGGCGCGCTACCTGACTTGTCCTTGGACGACTTACGCGCAATGCTGTTTTATGAAATACGTTTGTATCGACATGACGACATGGGTTACGGTATGAATAGAAAAGTTGTTGAATATTTTCAAGTGTTATTAGAGGCTATTAGGCAAAAGTTATCGGTAGATAGTGCACCTAATATCGCTCAAAAGCCTTCGGTATAAAGTTACCAGGCCTGGTAGCTTTATACTGCTAACCTTTAAAAGGTACCTCGAACACTAAATGACGGTAAGAATGGGAGTTCATAGACTTCATCTATTTCGCTATAGTCTGAATTGTAAATGTAGCCAATAACATTTTGACGGAACAATGCATTGATATTGAGCATTTCAAAACGTGTTGTCAGTTTCAGGTCACGATAATGCCAATCCCGCTCCATCGCCAAATCCATTTTAAAGTAGATTGGGAGTCTGTCACTATTGGTATCGTCATAGATAGGCGACCAATAACATCCCGCCAGACTACCATTGCTGCTACAAGCTAATGCCGTTTGGCCTGAGCCTGGTACCACCAATCCTTCACGATCTATTACAGGTGTATAAGGTTGGCCAGTGTGCGCATTCAGTTTTGCCCCCCAACTCCAATTTGTCCAATCTCCTGTCATGGGTTGGTGCCAGACAAAACTTAGGGTATGTGGTTGATCGCCATCAAATGGTCTGCTAGGGCTACCATCGCCGTCAGTGCGTTCTGAGGTTGCATAACTATAGCTAACCCAACCAAAGCGGCCATCTTGCCATTTACGTTTTAAAAAAATATCCAACCCACTTGCTTCTCCACTACCGCTATTAGAATAATAGTCAGGTGCATCCTCTGGTACAATCAGCGAAATCATGGGCTTATGATAGGCTTCTATTTGCGCGGACCAGGTCGATGATAACTCTATTTTAGCACCAATAATTCGGTGCTCAGCTTCGGTGAGTGCTAACCCTGGATTGCCCAGAGTTTGTGTTAACTCGGTAATTTGCGGACGTTGTAAATACTTACCCCAGTTGGCAGTTAGTATGACTTTATCTGACAACAGATATTCTAATCCTAGTCGAGGAGAGAGGCTGCTACGCTCAACATCCCCTAATGTCATATTAGTATGACGGAATCCTAAGCTAATGTTAATGTCATCAGTAAGTTGATGCTGATATTCAACGTACGGAGAGACTTCCCACCCATTTACCTGTTCATCTAATAATGCTTTAGGCAGTCTGGTCAGATTACAGTCAGGCTGGCCTTCATGGCATGCCTGGAAAAAATAACCGTCAATATCATACTGATAGTTGTAGCTATCCACACCGAAAAGCCATGCATTGTTGTCAGGTTGATAATGCCATTGTGGTAAAAAGAACCAGTTGGCGCTGTTGATGTTTTGGTTAAAGGGCTGACCAGGCTCAGGATCCCCGACAAGTTGAGTTCCAACAAAACGATCCGATTGGGTTTGTAATAAGCCGAATCTAAGTTTCTGCTCTACATTAGGTGTCAACCTTTTGTGCCAACGAGCCCCTAGGGTTTGAAAGGCTTCTTCACCTCCTAGTAGACCCGCCAATGCTGGATCTTGAAGAATATCACCTTCATTCTCAATATTAAGCGTGAGGTTATCTTGTGCAGCAAACAACGTTAGATCGACAAAGCCATCCTTAAGTTGGGTGTGTAATTTGGCCTGCATATCCCAGAATCTAGGGAATTCGGTATAGTTGACTCTACTGTCACCAAGCTCTCCAGTGGCTGGCAAAAGTAGATCCAGGTAACTGCGTCTTATCGCAAAGTAACCACTGCTGTTTTGAGTTAAAGGACCTTCGACACGATAGGAGCTGTCATAAAAACCGACCTGTACACTCTGTTCTGTCTTGTCCCGTTTAGGAACCTTGGTTTTGACATTAATTGCGCCACCTAGCCGATCCCCTAAAGCAACACCAAATCCGCCTAGGTAGGTATCGAAATTGGTGATTAGATCAGGGTTGAGGATGGAGTATAGGCCGTCTAAATGAAAGACATACCCCACCGGTAGGTCATCAATCCATAATGCGTTGTCATTGGTATTGCTACCACGAATATAAAATCCGCTGCTTAATCCTGCGCCTGAAGTTGCGTTAACAATACCAGGTAAAGAGGTGATCGCCTTGAGAGGATCGCCTTGGCTTCCGGCAGTGCCTTGTAACTCTTCGATGGTTAAATTGATTTCAGAGGCGTAAGTATCTAGGGTGGAGGTGCTGTTGTTTTGAAGAGTGGGTTTAAGGGTCGATTCGATGTCAACCGATTCTAATGCCGTTTCTGCCAGAGTAGCAGAGGAGATAAGGCTTAGTGCACAGATCCCAAATACTCTAGCAAGCTGTAAAGACGCAGTATGAAAAAATTGCATGATTTTCCCTTTCTATGTAACAACAATGCATCAAACCCAGTCTATTGGATGTCAGATAGCGTCGCGATGTCAATCATGAGCAGGGTAGTTTTTAGTAAAATACCCGTGTTTTTACCAAGGTTATCATGATTGGCTTTCTATGTGGCCAATTTTTCCAAGAATTTTCTGAATCTGTTGGCGTTGTGGTCGGTGGCTTCTAGGTGCATCGGCTAGGCTGCCATCACTTAAAGAACCGGAGCAGGTGATTCGGTAGACATTCGGTTGTTGTTTTGAGTGTAAATAGAGGTGAACTAAGTCCATGGTTTCAGGACGTTCATAGCCACCGCCCAGTGCCACTATCTTTGTAGAAGCAATATCGGTCATTATGGCCGGGTTGATTGAATCATTCATCGCCAGTTGTATGGGTAGGTTTCGTAAAGCAATCATCTCTTCATCGATATTCACATGCGTGATGATAAAACGTTCAGGTTGAATGGTTTGCGGTTGTTCGCTTAAATTGTGCACTTCGATTCGGCAATGCTGTTCGGAATGATTAAAGTGGCTTCCCGTCAACTGACCAAATTGAATAAAGGCTCTGGTCTGTCCAGGTGGCAGTGTGATGGATTGGTTGAGTACAAATACCTCGCCTGCCTGAACATCAATCAATGATTTTGGTGGTTGAGTGGCGCAGGCTGTTAGGGCAAGGGAGGCCATAAGGGTTAAAGCAGTTAAGTTTAGATTGATGTTCATATAGTAGATTCCATAAGTGACCAGGCCTGGTTATTATTTACCAGCAGGGCCTTGCCAGTTGGTTAAATATAAAGCACGGTTTAATTAAATTTATCACGATATGAATAACCAAGGCAAGCATCGGGACTGAGTTTTAAGAGCCCCGATTACTGGTTGGCAATAAATCCTCTAGGATTTATGCCGCAATCAAAGCCTTAGAATGAGAAGTCGTGAACTTATCCACTAAACGTTTCAAGAGCTCGGCATCATGTTTCAATTCAACTGAGTGTTCGGCAGAGGATTCGACCATGGTGGCATTTTTCTGTGCAATCGCATCCATGCTAGACATCGCTTGATTGACTTCACCGATGCCTTTAGCTTGCTCTGCGCCTGAAGCGGAAATCTCTTCAACAATATCGGCCACTTTGTTAATGGAGCCACTGATCACAGAAAAGGCTTCGCCGGACTGTTCTGCTAGCTGAGAGCCTTTTGCAACTTTCGTGGATATTTCATCAATGAGTAGCTTAATGTCTTTCGCGGCATCCGACGATTTTCCTGCAAGGGAGCGCACCTCTCCGGCGACCACGGCAAACCCTCTACCTTGCTCACCAGCACGTGCTGCTTCTACGGCAGCATTTAACGCCAGTAAGTTGGTTTGAAAAGCGATACTGTCGATCAAAGTTACAATCTCCTCAATTTTATTACTAGATGCCTGTATTTCATGCATAGAGCGTATGGTGGACTGCATGACTTCTTGTCCTTTTTCAGCTTCTCCTCTGGTCGCATGGCTGACTTGACTGGCTTGGAGTGAATTATCGGTTGATTGTTTGACGCTGACGGTCATCTGCTCTATAGCCGCTGCGGTTTGTTCCAATGAAGCGGCTTCCTCCTGGATGCGCTGGTTTAGGCTGGCATTGGTTTCAGAAATCAGATTGGCACCTTTTTCAACTTCAATGGCCGTGTCATCGACTTCTTTGATCGTGTTGGCTAGATTGTGCATGGCATTGTTTAAGTCATTTTGCACTTTTTGCACAGACCCCTTAAATTCGCCTGTCATCAAGTGAGTGAGGTCATTAGAGGCGAGTGCATCCGCATATTCAGCAATTTCAACAAAGGCTCGATCGACTTCACTCACTGAGTTGTTAATGCTGTCTTTCAGTACGGCAAGGTTTCCAGGAAGTTGATTTTCGATTCGCTTGTCAAATTGTCCTTGTGCCACATGGCTCATGACGGTTTGAATTTCAGTCAAAGCGGATTCCAGAAAGTCCATAGAATGATCTACTTTGGCTTTTAAGCTACCTTTAACATTGGCGTTCATTCTGACATTGAATTGGCCGTTTTCTAATGCAGTCATGATTTCTTCTAGCGCGAGCATGGTGTTATCAACACTAGATACGGATTCATTGAGATGTAATCTAAGCTGCTCAAAGTCACCGTTATACTGTTCATTGATACGTTGTTTAAAATCACCCTGCACAATTGCATCCATAATGTGATTTATATGGTTAATTTCATCAGCAATACTGGCAAGTAGGTCGTTATAGGTATTGGCAATATCCCCAAATTCATCCCGTAATTTATGTTGGATTGGCTGGCTGAAATCACCGGTTTTTTTGGTGTTTGTCATGCCAAGCGTCAAGATGGAAACGCCATTAAGCACTTTGCGGGTTGTCTGTAAGAGTACGAAGAGAATAATGATTAAGGCGACAATCGCAATACTCCATAATAGCGACTGGATATTATTGTTCTGTTCTAGCAAAAACGCTTTTATTTCAGTCTGTAATACGTCTAGGGGTTTTGCAGTTGCATGAATGGCCGCGCGCATTTGACCTTGTAATCCTGATTTCTCATCTAAGCCTTTTATTTGTTCGGCATCAAATAAGTTCAGAAATTGGGTTTTGTACTGGTTCATTGCGCTGGAGACGGCTTGTTGTGTGGCGTTATCTAAATTGCTTTGGGTCAAATTCTGCTCAAATTTATCAAAATTTTTGAGGAACTTGCCTCTATATTTTTCTGCAAATCGCAACATGAAATCTTTTTCATTACGACGCAACATCAGCATATCCGCCGTCAACTGAATCTCATGATACTCTTTGAGTAAGCTTTCAGCATCATGTACTGAACTTCTAAGGCTACCATACAGGCCATCTTTAGGATTTAGACCAATGCTTTTTTGCAATTCGGTTAGTGCGTTAAAGCTTTTATGGTATTGATTCAATATTGGCACAATCGCCTGTATGTGTTGAGTATTGTGGTTCATGTACTCTAGGTCTACGTTAAGTCGGTTAACGATCTGTTCAGTTTCAGCATAGGTTTTATTGAATTTATCAATGTATTTGACATCTTTGCGCATCAAGAAATCTTTTTCATGTTTACGTAATATAAGGATGTGGCTCTGCATTTGTAGCGCGGATTCTGCTGTCGATTCCAGTTTTTGAATCTTCTCAAGCGCAGAGTTCATCGCAAGCATTAGGCCGCCTAAACTTAATATAACGATCGCGAGCATCAGGGTAAATCTGGCTTTAAGTGTGTTTAGTTTAAGGTGGTTCATTTATTACTCTCCTTAGGCACTAGTAAACTAGCTGGTACTCAGTATAGGTACTTTAAAGCAGAGGTGGGAGTCATTATTTTTTATGGGAGATAAGGTTAGTTAATGAAGTAGTGTTTAAATTTTACTGAAATATCAATTGCTTATATTAGGGGTGGTTAATATTGTTTTTTGGTCGGTCGGTTATTTAGTGCCCACTAATCGTTCGGCATTGAGTAATCATTACATGGTTTATTTGTTCGATAATTTTCCAATTTAACAATCAATCCCCTGGCTTAATTCCAATAGCAGCCAGAATTTCTGTCATCGATATTGGGCGTGAATTCTGAGTGATTAAAACTTAGTATGGCAAATATCGCTATTTAGACTTAAGCGGTTGTTTATTGGTGTTGTTTTACTTTAATCGAATCACCAGGCCAGGTTATTTGAACTCCAAATCTATTATTTCTTAGGCAAGAGGCGAACTTGGGCAACAGCAAATTGCTTATGGTAAAATGGCGAATTGTTTATAGAAAAAACATGCTCGGCAAAAAAGAGTCAATTCGTGACGTTAAATTTGCGTGGCAAAGCGCAGGTGATTACGCCGTCACGGCAGATCAATACAAGATACTAAAGTTTATCGATAAAGGGCTTTTCAATGAATGCACAAGATTCAACATATGATGTCATTATCGTCGGTGGCGGGCATGCGGGTACCGAAGCTGCATTAGCATCTGCACGTATGGGTCTAAAGACCATCTTGCTGACGCATAACATTGATAGCCTCGGGCAAATGTCCTGTAACCCTGCTATTGGGGGGATCGGTAAAGGCCACTTAGTGAAAGAGATTGATGCCTTGGGCGGCGCGATGGCGATGGCGATTGATGAGGCCGGCATCCAGTTTCGAATTTTGAATGCCTCAAAAGGCCCTGCTGTACGCGCAACTCGAGCACAGGCTGACCGAGTGTTATATCGCCAAGCGATTCGCATGCGTTTAGAAAATCAAGAGAATCTGAGTATTTTCCAACAACCAGTTGAAGATGTCATTTTAGAGGGCGATAATATTCGGGGTGTTGAAACCAAGATAGGGCTCAAGTTCTATGCTAATCAGGTGGTTTTGACCGTGGGGACGTTCCTGGCTGGTCGCATTCATATTGGTCTACAAAATTATGAAGGTGGTCGTGCTGGTGATGAGCCGGCCAATCGTCTTGCGGCACGTTTACGTGAGTTGGCTCTGCCAGTAGGTCGTCTTAAAACCGGCACACCTCCGCGTATTGATGCACGCACAGTAGATTTTAGTGCGATGCAGGTTCAGCATGGTGACGTTCCAGTTCCTGTGTTTTCGTATATGGGCAAAGCGTCTATGCATCCCAAACAGATGCCATGTTATATCACTTACACAAATCCGCAAACGCACGCCGCCATTATGGCCTCTTTAGATCAGTCGCCGATGTATTCTGATCAAGGTGAAATTGATAGCGTTGGCCCGAGATATTGTCCATCGATTGAAGATAAGGTCATGCGTTTTGCCGATAAAGATCAGCATCAAGTCTTTATCGAGCCAGAAGGTTTAACGACCAATGAGTTGTATCCGAATGGGATTTCAACCAGCTTGCCATATGAAACGCAGGTGAAAATTGTACAATCGATGAAAGGTCTGGAAAACGCTAAAATTATGCGTCCCGGTTATGCCATTGAGTACGATTATTTTGACCCTCGTGGTTTGAAGCCAACTTTAGAAACCGAAGCGATTCACGGTCTGTTTTTTGCAGGGCAAATTAACGGGACTACGGGTTATGAAGAAGCGGCTGCACAAGGTATTTTGGCAGGCATTAACGCCGGACGTCGTGCGCAGTTAAAAGATCAGTGGTATCCGCGCCGTGATGAAGCCTATTTGGGTGTGTTGGTGGATGATTTGATTACCATGGGCACCAATGAACCTTATCGCATGTTTACCTCTCGTGCAGAATATCGCTTGATGTTACGTGAAGACAATGCTGATCAGCGTTTAACAGCGGTTGCGCGAGAAATGGGTCTGATCGATGATGAGCGCTGGGCCGCTTATCAGGGGAAGTTAGAGTCGCTAGAGAAAGAAGTGGCGCGTTTAAAAGACACCTGGATTTATCCATCGCATCCTGAGGCGAAACAGGCCGAAGTGTTGATGGATTTACCGCTGAGTAAAGAGCAGACTTTATTTGATTTATTAAAACGCCCAAATGTCGCTTACAATGCCTTGGCGGAATTGGATATATTTGGTGAAGGTGTTGCAGATGTCGCAGTGGTTGATCAAATAGAGATAGAAGCTAAGTATTCAGGCTATATTGATCGTCAAATGCAACAGATCGATAAAATGAAGCGTTCTGAATCGGTGGAAATTCCAGCGGATTTGGATTTGGATAGTCTTTCAGGTCTATCAAATGAAGTGAAACAAAAAATACGTGATCATAAGCCGGCTAACCTAGGGATGGCGAGTCGTATTCAAGGTATTACACCGGCAGCGGTTTCTATTTTATTGATTGCAATCAAAAAAGCACGGGCAAATGGCGGCCAAGGGCTTGAGAGTTCTCAGGTAGAGCCGGTTGTTAAAGACGCTTAATTCAAACGCCTAAAGTTAGGCGTTTTGTACAAAATTATTTTTTAGGTAAACTATGACGCTTTCAGCATTAAAACCCCAATTAGAAGCAGGTCTGGCAGAGCTCGAGTTGTCATTAACGGATACACAGGTTAATCAGCTTATTGAGTATTTGACCTTATTAGAAAAGTGGAATAAGGTTTACAATCTGACGGCTATTCGTGATCCTAAAGAGATGTTGATTAAGCATCTGTTAGACAGTCTAGCTGTCGTGCCGCATATTACCGGCGAACGTATTATTGATGTCGGCACGGGCGGAGGGTTGCCAGGCATTCCCTTGGCTATCTGTTTTCCTGATAAAACGGTTGATTTGTTAGACAGTAATAGCAAGAAAACCCGGTTTTTGATTCAGGCTAAAGCAGAGCTAGGATTGGCGAACACTCTGGTCATTCATGACCGAGTAGAAAATTACCAGCCTAAGTTAGGCTACGATGCCGTGATTTCCCGTGCTTTCGCGTCAATGCAGGATATGTTGCATTGGACCGATCACTTGCTATCAAATAATGGTGTTTGGTGGGCAATGAAAGCACAACAAGAATTTGAAGATTTAACGAATCTACCAGGCCTGGTCAAAATTGAAGAGACTATTCATTTGCAAATACCAGGTTTGGATGCAGAGCGTATGCTGATTAAGGCATTAAAACAAAAACAGTAACCGTCAAAAATAGACAGGTTTATCAAAATAGCAGTAAGCAATAATTAAGGACAGTACGTGGGAAGAGTGATTGCAATTGCCAACCAAAAAGGCGGCGTGGGGAAGACGACCACTAGCGTAAATTTGGCGGCCGCCTTAGCGCGTTTGGGTAAAAACGTCCTGTTGATTGATTTAGATCCCCAAGGTAATGCAACCGTTTCGGTTGGCGTCGATAAGGATCAGCTTAATGCTTCGGTATTTGAGGTTTTGGTTGGTGAGTGTAAGGCCAGAGCCGCTATTGTGCATGTTGAGCAAACTGGGATTGATCTATTGCCAGCCAATGGCGATTTGACGGCAGCTGAAGTCGTCCTGCTAGAAGAAAATATGGGGCCAAAACGTCTACGTAAAGTCTTAAAAAAGGTACGAGACCAGTATGATGCTATTGTCATTGATTGTCCGCCTACTTTGAATATGCTGACCTTAAATGCCTTAACAGCGTCCGACGGTATTGTTGTCCCGGTACAGTGTGAGTTCTTCGCCTTGGAGGGGTTGTCTTCTTTAATGAGTACGATTGATACCATCCAGAGCGAGTTAAATCCAGATTTACATATAGATGGCTTGCTAAGAACCATGCATGACCGCCGTAACAATTTGGCCAATGACGTTTCTAATCAATTGGTCAGTCATTTTGGGATGAAAGTGCTGCAGACCATTGTGCCGAGAAATGTACGCCTGGCCGAGGCGCCCAGTCATGGCGAGTCAATTTTAGATTATGATGTCGCATCTAATGGTGCAATTGCCTATTTGGCTCTGGCAAACGAGTTAGCTCGTAAAACAAAGCTATAACATAAGAAAACAGACAGTAATAAAGGTAGGGTTTACGTGGTTAAGAAACGTTCAGGGATGGGAAAGCTCGGTATTCACGCGATGATTGGTGCAAAGCAAAAGGCCGATAATAGCAGTGCGGATTTGCGTATTGAGAAAGTGTCGGTTTCTCAACTTCAACCTGGTCAGTATCAGCCTAGACAGCAATTTAATGATGAGTCATTACAAGAGCTAGCGGATTCGATTAAAGTTCAAGGTATCGTTCAGCCTATTATCGTTCGACCTATCGGCGCTGATAAGTATGAAATTATCGCTGGTGAACGCCGTTGGCGAGCATCAAAGTTAGCTGGACTTGATAAGGTTCCAGTGGTCATTCGTCAAGCTGATAGTCAGGCAACACTGGCGATGGCACTGATCGAAAATATACAGCGTGAAGATCTTAATCCTATTGAAACTGCAATTGGCTTGAAGCGTTTATTGCAAGAGTTTGATTTAACTCAGCAGTCTGTTGCAGATGCAGTAGGCCGCTCCCGTGCAGCGGTCTCTAACTTATTAAGATTGCTGAAATTGCCACAAGACATTCAAACCAATTTACATGATGGGTTGCTGAGCATGGGGCATGCAAGGGCGATTATCAGTCTGCCGGAAATAGTGCAGAAGGATCTTGCAAATAAGGCGATTGACAAAGGCTGGTCCGTTCGTGAGATTGAAGAGGCTGCTCAGCAGTTTTTAGTACCGAAGAAGTTGATAAATGCAGCCAAGAAAAAAGCAGTGCCTGGCTTTGATGAGGTGATGTTGAGGCAGGCCGCGTTGTCTGAAAAGATTTCAGCACAAGTGAAGATAAGTCATCGTGAAAATGGTCGAGGGAAGATTGAAATCAGTTATCAGGATATGAATGAGCTAAATCGGTTGTTAAATCTATTTTGATATAACCGTTGACCATAAAATCATTTAATAGAATTGTCATATTCAGTTTTGGAGAGTAGATGTTGTGCTTTGTTTTCGGATAGTCACCTTATCTAGTATCATTTCAATAAATTAACTGAAAAACTTCAAATTTCCGGTCAATAGACTGGCTTTTAGGGTCATAAAACATTATCATGAGCGCCCATTTAGCTTGAACTTAGTTTGACTAAAAAGTATCATTACCAGAGTTTGCCATTGTATGAGTGAGTCAAATAAATCTAAGCCGGAAACCGAGCAAGCGGACCCTCCTGGCGCAGCGGCAAATTTTTTGCTGATTAGTGCAGGATCGATATTTACATCGATGCTTATTGCAGGTTTTATTGTGGGATATATGTTGGATCAGTTATTTGATACCACGCCCCTGTTTTTCCTAGGCTGTGCTGTATTAGGTTTTATTGGTGGTATACAGAAAGTACATCAGCTAACCAAGCGATTAGATCCACCGCCGAAGGATAAAGAGAGTGAAGATGATCAAAAATCTTAATAAAGCTTTCAAAATCCAGGGGTTAATTGGATTAATAATGGTGGCAATTTTTGCGACCCAAGGTCAGGCTATGGGCGCTGGCTACGGTTTTTTTATAGGGATCATGAACGTACTGATGCTCAGCTTTACCTTTAGTAAAGCGAATGCTCGTGCAGAAGATGATCCAAAAACCGGCATACTAATTTTATATATGAGTGCAGTGATTAGATTTGTTCTATTAGCTGTGTTATTTGTTTTAGGGCTGTCTTTCCTCGATGCAAGTCAAGCTTTCCCTGTGGTATTAACCTTTGTGTTGATGCAGCTAGGACAGCTTTTCAATCTGAAGGGAAAAAGACGTTTGACTGATTAAGGAGTAGACCATTGAGTGCTGAAAAAATGGGAACTGTCGAGTATATTCAACATCACTTGACAAACAATAGCATTGGTGAGGGTTTTTGGACCCTTAACTTAGATACCATAGTGGTAAGTTTTTTGCTGGGTGCATTGATTGTATTTGTATCAGCTCGCTTAGGTAGACAGCTTTCAACGGATACACCAGGTGGGTTTCAGAACTTTGTAGAGTCAATTTTAGACTTCGTTGCAACGAATGTAAGAGACGCATTTCCGGGTCATAACCCACTGATTGCACCATTAGCGTTAACGATTTTTGTCTGGGTATGGTTAATGAACTTCATGGATTTAATTCCAGTAGATTTAGTCCCATATTTGTTTCAGTTGGTGACGGGTGATTCTCATGCCTTCTTGAAGATTGTTCCTACAACGGATTTAAATACGGCTTTAGCTATGTCTTTGACAGTATTTATACTAATTATTTTCTATAGCATCAAAATTAAAGGTGTGTGGGGCTTCACTAAGATGTTCCTTTTCCACCCTTTTGGAAAGTTCTTCGTACCTGTGAATATCGTAATGACATTCATCGAAGAAATTTCAAAACCACTTTCTCTTGCTTTGCGACTGTTCGGTAACATGTTCGCAGGGGAGCTTGTATTCCTACTGATCGCATTGATCGGTGGAACTTTAGCAGTGGGTGCCGCTGCTCTATTCTGGGCGCCATTACAGATTATTCTGGATCTTGGTTGGTTGATTTTCCACTTGTTGGTCATCACTCTTCAAGCCTTTATCTTTATGGTGCTCACGATTGTTTATCTTGGGATGGCTCATGTAGATGACGCAGAAATGGGTCACTAAGTCAGTCTAGATAACAATTAACGGAATAGGCGACTACAGGCTAGTGTTACTAGTCTAAGGTCACCAAAAGGGTTTAAGCGCACCTACTTTAGTTTCACTACTTAGGTAAAAAGCTTTTTATTAACTATGTTTTTTTAACTTTAAACTTTGGAGAAAATCGATGGAAGTAACTGCTACTATGATTGCTGATATCTACGCTGCAACTGCTATTGGTGTGGGTGTAATTTTGGCTGCTGCTGGACTGGGTTCAGCTATTGGTTGGGGTCTTATCTGTTCTAAAACTCTTGAAGGTATTGCACGTCAGCCAGAAATGCGTCCAGCATTAATGACTAACATGTTCATCTTCGCTGGTTTGATGGAATCTTTCCCATTCATCATCCTAGCTTTCGCAATGTGGTTCTTATTTGCTAACCCATTCGTTGGTGCGATGACTGCTGCTTTAGGTGCTTAATCTAAACGCAACAACTGTACTTTATTAATTAATAACGAATGGCGAGGTAACCACTGTGAGTATTAACGCAACGCTTCTCATCCAGATGATCGCATTTATGCTACTAATCTGGCTTGTGAACAAAGTGCTGTGGGGGCCACTTTCTAAGTTAATGGAAGATCGTCAGAAGAAAATTTCTGATGGCCTTTCGGCAGCTGAGAAAGGTAAGCATGAACTTGAGTTAGCTGAACAGAAAGCAAAAGATGTTCTTAAAGATGCTAAAACTCAAGCTCAAAATATACTAGGTCAAGCTGAAAAGCGTGGTTCTGAAATCGTAGAAGATGCGAAAGTAAAAGCCACAGAAGAAGCTGGCCGTATTAAAGCTTCAGCCCAAGCAGAGATAGAGCAAGAAGTTAGTCGAGCGCGTGAAGATCTTCGTAAAGAAGTCGCTTCAATCGCAATATCTGGTGCAGAGAAAATTCTTCGTAAAGAAGTAGACGCTGCAGCACATAACGCTATGCTTGAAACCTTGGTTAAATCAATCTAAGGAAAACTCTATGGCACAATTAATGACAATTGCACGACCATATGCAGAAGCGGTATTTGCGCTTTCTTCGGAAGCCAAAAACCTAGCAGTATGGTCAGATGAACTAGCTAACCTAGCAACGATCTCTCAAGATGATGCTATGGCCGCTATGATCAAGAACCCAGCGTACTCTGCCGATAATATCGTCACAGTATTCACGGAAGTGATGGGTAAAAATCTGACTGCTGAAGGTAAAAACCTTCTTACTGTCTTGGCTGGTAACAAACGTTTAGGCGCTCTAGCTTATGTTTCTGAGGTTTTTGAAACCTTGAAAGCAGAAGCTGAAAAACGTGTCCGAGCGACTGTTATTTCAGCACGCAAAACTACGGTTGAGCAGAAGAAAATATTAAGTGCTGCTTTAAATGCTAAGTTTGACGCCGAAGTAGAAATTACTTATGAAGAAGATACTTCATTAGTCGGCGGCATTAAGATTAAAGTCGGTGACTGGGCTATTGATGGTTCAGCACTTACACAACTTAAAAAACTTGGCGCAGCAATCGCCCAATAATGGAGAGGAACAAACATGAAATTGAATGCCTCTGAAATCAGCAACCTAATCAAAGACCGCATTAGTGGATTTGACGGTGCAGCTGAGTCTGGCAGTGAAGGGACTGTCGTTAGCATCGCTGACGGTATCGCTCTTGTTCACGGTGTTTCAGACGTAATGTACGGTGAAATGGTTCAGTTCGACGAGAACACATTCGGTATGGCTCTTAACCTAGAGTCAGATTCTGTTGGTGTTGTTGTACTTGGTGAATATGAGCACATTTCTGAAGGTGACAAGGTCACTTGTACAGGTCGCATATTAGAAGTACCAGTAGGTCCAGAACTTAACGGTCGTGTTGTAGACGCTTTAGGTCGTCCAATCGATGGTAAAGGTCCTATTGCAACTAAGGTGACTTCGCCTATCGAGCGTATCGCTCCAGGTGTTATCGATCGTCAATCAGTTGACGAGCCAATGATGACTGGTATTAAGTCTATCGACTCTATGATTCCAGTTGGCCGTGGTCAACGTGAGTTAATCATCGGAGATCGTCAGACTGGTAAAACAGCTATCGCTATCGATGCAATCATCTCTCAAAAGAATACTGGTGTTAAATGTATTTACGTAGCAATGGGGCAGAAAGCTTCTACAGTTGCTAACGTAGCACGTAAATTGGAAGAGTACGGCGCAATGGATAACACTGTTATCGTTGCAGCAAATGCTTCTGATCCTGCGGCTCTTCAGTACTTAGCAGCGTTTGCTGGTTGTGCTATGGGTGAATACTACCGTGACCGTGGTGAAGATGCGTTGATCATCTATGATGATTTAACAAAGCAAGCTCAGTCATACCGTCAGATTTCATTACTACTTCGTCGTCCTCCGGGTCGTGAAGCATTCCCTGGTGATATCTTCTATCTTCATTCTCGTTTACTTGAGCGTGCTGCTCGTGTAAGTGCTGCTTATGTAGAGAAGTTCACAAATGGTGAAGTAAAAGGTAAGACTGGTTCTTTGACTGCATTGCCTATTATTGAAACTCAAGCTGGTGATGTATCTGCTTTCGTACCTACTAACGTAATCTCTATTACTGATGGTCAGATCTTTCTTGAAACGGGTTTATTCTCTCAAGGTATCCGTCCTGCGGTTAACGCTGGTTTGTCTGTATCACGTGTTGGTGGTGCTGCTCAAACTAAAGCGATCAAAAAATTAGGTGGTAGTATCCGTTTGGACTTAGCACAGTACCGTGAATTAGCGGCATTTGCTCAGTTTGCATCGGATCTTGATTCTGCGACTAAAGCACAGTTAGAGCGTGGTAAACGCGTGACTGAACTTATGAAGCAAAAGCAATACTCTCCGCTAACAATTGCTGAGATGGCTATTTCTTTGTATTCTGCGAATGAAGGATACTTAGATGATGTAGAAGTTGATAAGTTATTAGACTTTGAAGCAGCTCTACATTCTCACTTGAATTCTGCAAATGCTGACTTAGCTGCCCAAATCAATGAGAAGGGTGACTGGAATGGCGATATCATCGCAGCTGTAAAAGCTTGTGTTGAGTCATTCAAGGCTAACGGCGTTTACTAATTAAGGAGTAAGCCATGGCAGGCGGTAGTAAAGAAATACGAGCTAAAATTAGCTCCGTAACAAATACCAAAAAAATCACTAAAGCCATGGAAATGGTTGCGGCGTCTAAAATGCGTAAGGCTCAAGCCCGCATGGAAGCGACAAAACCATACGTCGAAAAAGTGAAGAGAGTCATTGCCCACGTCGCAGGAGCACATCCTGAGTATAAACATCCTTATACTCAACCTCGTGCAACTGTTAAACGTGTTGGTTTAGTGGTCATCTCTTCTGATCGAGGACTTTGTGGTGGTTTAAACTCAAACTTATTCCGTGCAATTCTTCCTAGGCTTAAAGCTTGGCAAGAGCAAGGTGTCGTGGTTGAGCTTGCCCTAGTTGGTAATAAGGCACAAACATTCTTCCGTAGTTACGGTGGAAATATTGTTGCGACTGTTTCTGACTTAGGTGACACGCCGCACATTGAGGACCTAGTGGGTACAATCAAGGTTGTCTTAGACAAGTTTGATCAGGGTGACATTGATGAAGTGCATTTAGCTTCTAACGAATTCGTTAACACAATGACACAGAAACCTACTGTACAAATGCTAGTGCCTTTGCAGGCTGAAGAAAATACGAACGAGGGTCACTGGGATTATTTATATGAACCAGATGCACCTACTGCATTAAACTTATTAATGCGTCGTTATATTGAAGCCACAGTATTTGGTGCTGTTGTAGAAAATGCATCGTGTGAGCAAGGCGCTCGTATGGTAGCTATGAAATCTGCTACAGACAATGCTGGTGATATGATCAATGAATTGAAGTTGTCTTATAACAAGGCACGTCAGGCTGCGATCACTGCTGAAATTTCTGAAATCGTTGCTGGTTCAGCAGCTGTTTAAAGTTTGAATGTTTCAATAAAAGGTTAAAGATTATGAGTGGACAAATAGTACAAATTATCGGCGCTGTTATTGACGTCGAGTTTAAAGGTGCTGATTTACCAAATATCTATGACGCGTTACTTGTTGACGGAGTTGATTTAACTCTTGAAGTACAACAACAAATCGGTGACAACAAAGTGCGTACAATCGCAATGGGTTCATCTGATGGGTTAAAGCGTGGCATGGTTGTTACGAATACTGGTACGGCTATCGAAGTACCTGTAGGTAAAGCAACATTAGGTCGTATCTTCGACGTTCTTGGTAACCCAATTGATAATGCGGGTCCAGTTGAGTCTGAATTTAAGATGAAAATTCACCGTGCAGCACCAGCTTTTGATGAGCTAGCTGCGTCGTCAGAGTTACTAGAAACTGGTGTTAAAGTTATCGATCTAATCTGCCCATTCGCTAAGGGTGGTAAAGTAGGTTTATTCGGTGGTGCTGGTGTTGGTAAAACAGTTAACATGATGGAATTAATCCGTAACATCGCGATGGAGCATGCCGGTTACTCAGTTTTTGCTGGTGTAGGTGAGCGTACTCGTGAAGGTAACGATTTCTATTATGAAATGGAAGAATCTGGAGTGCTTGATAAAGTTGCTCTAGTTTACGGTCAGATGAACGAGCCTCCAGGAAACCGTTTACGTGTTGCCTTGACTGGTTTGACAATGGCTGAATATTTCCGTGACGAAGGTCGTGATATCCTTTTCTTCGTAGATAACATCTACCGTTATACACTTGCTGGTACTGAAGTATCTGCATTGTTAGGTCGTTTGCCATCTGCGGTAGGTTATCAGCCTACTTTGACTCAGGAAATGGGTCAGGTTCAAGAGCGTATTACGTCTACTAAAACTGGTTCTATTACATCTATCCAAGCGGTATACGTACCTGCGGATGATTTAACAGATCCAGCTCCTGCAACGACATTTGCTCACTTAGACGCGACTGTTGTATTGAACCGTGCGATCGCTGAAACAGGTATTTATCCTGCAATCGATCCACTAGATTCAACTTCACGTCAGCTTGATCCACTAGTTGTTGGTCAAGAGCATTATGATGTTGCACGTGGTGTTCAGAAAACTCTTCAGCGTTATAAAGAGCTTAAAGACATCATCGCTATCCTAGGTATGGATGAGCTTTCAGAAGAAGATCGTAATCTTGTATCTCGTGCTCGTAAGATGCAACGTTTCTTCTCTCAGCCTTATTTCGTAGCGAAGGTATTCACTGGTGAAGATGGTCGTTATGTTCCATTAAAAGAAACCATTCGTGGTTTCAAAATGATCATCTCTGGTGAACTTGATGATGTTGCAGAGCAAGCATTTATGTATGCTGGTGACATTGATGAAGTTTTAGAGAACTCTAAAAAATATAAAGGGTAATTTGTTATGGCAGTCTCAATGCAAGTAGATATTGTTAGTGCAGAAGGAGAAATCTTTTCTGGTAAAGCAGAGATGCTTTTTGCACAGGCTGCCGATGGTGAGGTAGGTATTATGCCTCATCATACCCAGTTTTTAAGCCAACTAAAGCCTGGCACAGTACGTGTTGTAAGCGGCGATGAAGAAGATCACTTCTACATCAGCGGCGGTATCATCGAAATCCAACCAAGTATGGTAACTGTACTAGCTGATTCAGCTATTCGTGCAGCAGATCTTGATGAAGCCGAAGCAAATGCAGCTAAACAACGTGCTGTAGAAGCAATGGAAAATGCAAAATCTGATACAGATATTGCTAGAGCGCAAGTTGAACTTGCCGAAGCCGTTGCTCAAATTCAAGCGATTACGAAATTACGTGATCGTTTGCATAAGACTGGGATGGCTTAAACGTTATCCTCATAAAAAAGCGCCGCAAGGCGCTTTTTTTTCGCCTATCGTTTTGTTACTTTGCTGGCTTTCAATCGCTTCGTTGGAAACGAGTCGTGTAGTACACTACACTCACTTATTCCGCCTCGACCTTGATTCGTAATCAAACACAATAAATTCGATAGGCATTATTTTATCAATTCAGTTCTTATATAAATGGATGCTTATTCAGCTGATGAGTGTCTATCTATTTAATAATTGTTATTTCTTTAGGAAATTATTATGGCTTTAAAAGTTGTTATTCTTGCCGCCGGTAAAGGCACTCGTATGCGTTCTAAGTTGCCAAAAGTTTTGCAACCTTTGGCTCAGAAACCTTTGTTACAGCATGTCATTGATACTGCTCAGCAATTGCATTGTGATGAGGTGATTACCGTCATTGGTCATGGGGCCGAATCGGTCAAATCACAGGTGATTGGAGATAATCTCGTTTTTGCGATGCAAGAAGAGCAACTGGGTACCGGACATGCCGTGGTAATGGCCAGTGATTTCTATTCTGATGGTGATACCGTTTTGATACTTTATGGTGATGTACCTTTGACGACTAATACCACATTAGAAGATTTACTGTCATTAGTCGATGATGCGCACCCTTTAGCTTTATTGACTATTACGCTTGAAGATTCCACTGGCTATGGTCGTATCGTCCGTGATCAACACAGTTCTGTACAAGCCATTGTTGAACAGAAAGATGCTAATTCTGAGCAACTGATCATTAAGGAAGTTAACACTGGGATTATGGCAGTGAAGGGCATCCAGTTGAGAAACTGGTTGGCTGCGCTTGGGAATAATAATGCTCAAGGTGAATACTATTTAACCGATATTATCGCCATGGCTGTTAATGATGGTTATGTTGTGCCGACCACCCAACCTGCCAACGAGATGGAAGTATTAGGAGTTAATGATAAGCGTCAACTGCAAAGCCTGGAACGGCAATATCAGACAAAGTTAGCGAATGCTTTAATGGATCAGGGTGCAACTTTAGTCGATGCTAATCGTATAGATATCCGGGGTATTGTGACGATCTCCCAGGACGTATTGATTGATGCCAATGTTATTTTTGAAGGTATTGTTGTATTAGGTGAAAATGTAGAAATCGGTGCTAACTGTATTCTCAAAAATGTGACGATTGCAGACAATAGCGTCATCCATCCTTTTAGTCATTTGGAAGAGTGTGTGATTGGCAAAGATTGTATTGTTGGCCCTTATGCCCGTCTGCGCCCAGGCAGCGAGTTGGGTTCACGGGCTAAAATTGGTAACTTTGTAGAAACCAAAAACGCAAAAATTGGTACAGGCTCTAAAATTAATCATCTGAGTTATGTCGGTGATACGGTAATGGGTTCTGGCGTGAACATCGGTGCAGGGACGATTACTTGTAATTATGATGGCGTGAATAAGCATCAAACTATTATTGGGGATAATGTTTTTATTGGTTCTGGTTCTCAGCTGGTTGCTCCAGTTACCATTGGCGCAGGGGCAACGATTGGTGCTGGTTCGACGATTACTAAGGATGCTTGTGCGGATGAATTAACCTTGAGTCGCTCTAAACAGCTGACCCTTAAAGGTTGGTCAAAACCCGTTAAAAAATCAAAATGATCAGGCTGGTTTTTTAAAACTTTAATCTGCAGAAGTAAATAAGAGCTCTAGACTATGCAAATACTCGAAATCCCAGCCAAACAGTGTGAGTCCTACAAACAACTCATGTTAGAAAATCTGTGGCAAATTACTCATCAGGATGCAGGGCAAACACATCTGGTTGGCTGGGGTTATGAGGTTCATTGGTCACTCGACAGTCAAAAGGTAATCTTACGTTATAGTGATAAGCAGGGGATAGCCACTGCCTTATTGGAATTCAGCGACAGCGCAATAAGTCAAATTCACGACATGTTAAATCAACTGAATGAAACCGATGATGACTAAATCTCAAGCCTACATAGCGCTCACGCGTATCGATCGACCTATCGGTATTTATTTAGTGCTTTGGCCAGCGCTATGGGCACTGTGGCTAGCTTCAGAAGGGCTACCAGACCTATATATTCTATTTATATTTGTCTTCGGTGCGATTTTGATGCGTTCTGCTGGCTGTGTAATTAATGACTACGCTGACCGCAAGTTTGATGGCCACGTAAAACGTACTTGTAATCGCCCCTTGGCGACAGGTGTTTTATCCTCGACAGAAGCGCTGAGTTTCTTTGCCATTTTATGTCTGATTGCGTTTGGCTTAGTGTTAACACTCAACAGCTTGACGGTATGGCTCTCATTTGGCGCGGTCTTTCTCGCCGGCCTGTATCCCTTTATGAAACGCCATACCCATTGGCCACAGGCCTTTTTAGGGGCAGCCTTTGCCTGGGCGATTCCGATGGCTTTTGCGGCAGTTTCCAACGAAGTTCCTTGGCAGGTCTGGCCAATCTTTGTTGCAACACTGGTTTGGTCGCTTATTTACGATACTGCTTATGCGGTTGGTGATATGCAGGATGATTTAAAAATTGGCGTTAAATCGACAGCGATCCTATTTGGAGACAAACTCGTATTATGGACGGGAGTTTTTCAACTGCTGATGCTCGGGTTGTTAGGTTGGATCGGCTACCTTTTTTCGTTAGGTTTACCCTACTTTGTCAGTGTGGCATTTGTTGCGGCCTGGTTTAGTTATGATTTAAAACGGTTGGCACAAAAAAATGCCGAAATCTCTTTTAAAGTCTTTTTACAGAACCACTGGATAGGGGTTATTGTGTTGGTAGGTATTGCAGGGGATTACGCTTTAAAAACCTACTAATCGCCAATCTTTGGTGATATGAATGAGATTTTTAAGCTGACCAGGCCTGGTAAGTTTAATGTTGTAGATTACAATACTCTATTGTAAACGTGATTCTGTGGGCATTTCGATAATAGGGGCAACCTGTAAAGCCCAATCAGCTTGATCGATTACCTGCGCCAATATTTTTAACAACGCGCCCATCAATTCAGGATTAAAAGGTAACACAATACCCGCCCCTTGTTCAGGTTCCAAAACTAATTGGGGTGGTTCATCCGGCAGTGCCTGATTTAGATTGTTAAACGTCATCTTAGCCAAGAGAATGGGCAACTCCCCCAAAGGGTATTCTGCGTTTGCTGGGGTTTCATAGGCGGTGCCAAAGTCGCCATGTAACTGGGTCTGCTGTTTTTCCGCCTGATGCGTCATCGTCGTCTGCTCATCAAAAAGTGCTTCACCAGTAGTGGGGTGTTCACCATGCAGTAAAGGTAGCAACAAACTCACAAAACGCCTGGTCAGCCAAGCTAAATACACCTGCTCATTGAGTGTTTTGATCTTTAAGAGTATTCTATCTTCAGAGGCATTATAGGAGGCTTGAATTTGATTGATTTGATGCGACATGGTCAATGGTTACCGACAAGGTTTATAAAAAGCATGGGGAAAGCCCAACAGCTGATTATAACTTGTACGCTCCTTTACAGTTTAGGAATATTTCCAGAGCCCGTTTTTGCTCAAATATCATCGTCAGATCCTATATCTGCGCATCAAGTAATCACGCCTGTTAAAAATCAGACGCTTCTAGAGCCCCTCGATAGCCTGGATAATCCGCCAGAAAAACCGACAGAATACCTGTTGCAAAACAATGAAAATGCGACCCTCAAATCGGTATTAAATAAGTTGGAAAAATGGCAAGCTGGCATGGGGCAATATGTCGATGATTCTGGTGAACGTCTCGACCGGTTTTTTGGGGATAATCAAATTGATGTAACTCGTAAAGGTAGCCAGTTAGATATCCTGTTGCCAACCACTTTTTATGACAATGGCAAAATCACAACGGGCTTGAATTTCCGTGCACAAATTGACTTGCCGAGAACTAATCGCCGCTGGAAAATAGTACTGACCTCATTTGAAGACTCTTTATACGATGACCAATCGGGGGAGACTATCCCTAATACACCAAATACGGCGTCGACTGCGATTAGTGGTGAAGAGGATCAAACGACTTCTGTTGGTGCACGCTATATGTTGTTTACAAAGAAGAACGCTTTTAGTCATTTAGATTTTGGTTTGAAGTTTACCGGTCTCATTGATCCAAATCCCTATGGTCGCTTTAGAACCCGCTTTAAATCAGCGTTATCCGAAAAGTTATCAAGTCGAACGACAAATGATGTTTATCTGGAACGTGCTCGAGGTGCCGCTTTAGAAACTCAACAAGTGTTCGATTATCAATGGCAGCCAAAAGACCTGCTCAGAAGTCAAACCACCGGGGTGTGGTGGCACGATAGAGGCGATTATCTACTGAACCAAAAAGGCATTTGGTATCAAACCATCAATCCACATAGAGTACATGCCTACTATGTCAGTGGTAATTGGCAAATTGATAATGTGAATGTTCAATTCACGGATGTGTCTGTCGGTATGAATTGGCGTGAAAAACTCTATAAAGAGTGGTTATTTGGTGAAATCGAGCCGAGAGCAATCTGGCGCGAGGACGACAATTTTCAAACGCCCGATTTAAGTTTGATGCTGCAATTAGAAATGCGATTTTATCCACCCAAATAACCGCCCTATAATTTCTTTCTTAAAAGGCCTTAAAACCTAATTTAAGACTGGATTTTAAATCTATTCAAAAGCCTAATCTACGCATTAGGTTCATGTCCTTTTTCTCTCTCCTATCAAAGTTCACCAGGCCTGGTAAAGACTTCACTTGTTAACGTATTTAATTCGTACTAAACAAACTTCATTCGAATAATACGATAAATAATTGAAGTTAAACGTGCGCTCTATTTTGGACATTTAAGTCCTTATTTGGATCCTTTTGCATGTTATTGCTGAAAGCCGTTTGGATAAACTATCTACTGGCTTTAATCCTTAAAGACGCAGCTAATAAGTTATAACTCATTGAATATAAAAGGTTACATTTATTGTTAGTGCATTTTTTATATACGCTAAGAGTTCGTTCAATAAGTAAATATGCGTTTGGCACGCTCCTTGCAGAGTAGACAGAACGTTATAAACGCATCGGGAAAACATGTCTAACTTGAGAAAGCTGTTATTTACGGATTTAGACGGTTCTTTATTGGATCATCATGACTATGATTATTCCGCAGCACTACCTGCAATACGGTCATTAAGAGCGCAAGACATTCCCTGGATATTAACCACCAGTAAAACCGCTGCAGAAGCCATTGAACTTCGAGCAGAGTTAGATAATCACCATCCCTTTATTGTTGAAAATGGCGCAGGGATTTTTTGGGAAACGGGTTCAGTGTTACCACAATACCTACCGAAAAAAGGCCTTGTAGAGCACTGGGGTGAGGGCTTTGAATATGTCAGCTTGAGCAGGGTATTAATGCCTGAAATGTTGCAACTAGCAGCCGATTATAAAAAACAACTCAAGCTAAATTTTATCGGCTTTTCTGATATGAGTGCTCAGCAGGTGGCGGATTGCACCGGGCTTAGTCTGGTCAAGGCGGCTAAAGCTAAACAACGCCATTTTTCAGAGCCTTTGCTGTGGCAGGATACCGAAGATAACCTTCAAAAATTTCAGAAAGCACTAGAGCCACATGGCCTACAACTCATTAAAGGTGGGCGTTTTGTTCATTTAATGGGCTTAAGTAATAAGGGTTTGGCGTTGAAATGGCTTGCTCATTATTATCACCAGGCCTGGTCACAACCGATTCAGACCATGGCGCTAGGTGACGGCAATAACGATATTCCGTTGTTAGAAGCCAGTGATTGTCCGGTGATTATTCGTTCACCCGTGAATGCGCTCCCTAAAGTAAATCATCCAAATGTCATCTTGACACAAGAGAACGGCCCTTTAGGGTGGAATCAAGCGGTTTTAAATTGGCTTGAGAAAAAATAGCAGAATGTTGAAAATGTAATAAAAAGACCCAAAGTAGGGCAGGAGTATTATGGATTTTTATCAAAACGGCATCATTACCACCTTACATAATCTAATGGATCGTCCGACTGAGGATATGGAAGCGGATCTGCTTAAATTCAGTAAAAAGCGACCAATGGGGCTGATTTTGCCAAGCCTTTACTCCGAACTGCAAATGCCTGCATTGACTAAGATAGTGGAAGAGTTGAAGCACGTTCCTTATTTAGAGGAGATTGTCATTGGCTTGGATAGAGCCAGTGAAGCGGAGTATCGTCACGCGCTTGAATTTTTCAGTGTCCTGCCACAAAACGTCAAGGTCATCTGGAATGACGGTCCAAGAATGAAAGCCATCCACAAGAAATTGGTCGAAGAGGGCATCGCACCAGAAGCCCCAGGAAAGGGGCGTAATGTCTGGTATATGATTGGCTATGTCTTGGGTTCGAATAAGGTCGAATCTGTCGCTTTACATGACTGTGACATCACCACTTATGATCGCTCTCTATTAGCTAAATTGATTTATCCCGTCGCTAATCCGCAATTCAACTATGCCTTTGCCAAAGGCTTTTACACAAGAATTTCCAATAACACCATGAACGGTCGTGTCACCCGATTATTAGTCACGCCTTTGATTCGTGCCTTAAAAACCACTGTCGGCATTAATAATGAAAAGGCCAACGAGTTTTTAAATCACATGGACTCTTACCGTTACCCGCTGGCGGGTGAGTTCGCTTTCCGCACCGGCGTGATTTCTGATTTACGTATTCCTTCAGATTGGGGCTTAGAAATTGGGGTATTGTCTGAAATGAAACGTAATGTCAGCTCTAACCGCATCTGCCAAGTAGATATCGCCGATATCTATGATCACAAACACCAGGAATTGTCGGCCGACGATGCGCAGACAGGCCTGTCAAAAATGTCGATTGATATCAGTAAGGCTTTTTTCCGTAAACTCGCGGCAGAAGGGGTCGTGTTCTCACAAGAGAGCTTCCGTACGGTCAAAGCCTCTTACTTCCGGATTGCGTTAGATTTGATTGAGTCTTACCATAATGACGCCATTATGAATGGTTTGACACTGGATGTGCATAAGGAAGCGACGGCGGTGGAGCTGTTTGCCGAAAACATTATCAATGCCGGCAGTCACTTTTTGAAAGCGCCGATGGAAACCCCTTTTATCCCTTCTTGGAACCGAGTCTCTTCTGCATTTCCTGAAATATTGGATGAGATTACCTCGGCGGTTGACGCGGATATGGCTGAGTTTCAAGCGAAGTAAATGGATTAATTAAGAGGGTTCTGCACTATGGATACAACTCCCCGCTGTCAATACGCCTATGAAGCGTTGTTTGAAAGGCTAGCGCCGCTGATTCACTCACTCTACCCTGAAGAAGATACGCATGCGCTGGCGCAACAATTAGTGGCTGCCACAGGCATTCAAGCAGATGACTGTGCGTTGCCGCAATCGCATGAATCGCACTGGAATGAATCCGATATTATGGTGATTACCTACGGCGACACCATTAAAGATCCCGGTGAAGTGCCTTTGCAGACCCTGAAAAAAGTCTTAGATGATTACCTTAAAGACATTGTTTCGATGGTGCATATCTTGCCATACTACCCTCACACGTCAGACGGCGGTTTTGCGGTCAGTGATTATGAAATCATCAATCCTGATTTAGGCACTTGGGATGATGTCACCGCCATCAGTCAAGACTATAAAATCATGGCAGATTTGGTCATTAATCACTGCTCCAGTGAGCACAAATGGTTTCAAGCATTTATCGCGGGTGATCTGAATTATGCGGACTATTTTGTAGTGGTGGACGCGGCAACGGATTGGTCTGAAGTGGTACGTCCTAGAACAACCCCCTTACTCAGACCGACCATGACCGCTGATGGTGAAAAGTATGTCTGGTGTACCTTTAGTCATGATCAAATTGATTTAAACTTCGCCAATCCTAAAGTCTTATTAGAAGTGATGCAGTTAATCTCACTTTATATCGACAAGGGTGCGAGTATTTTCCGTTTAGATGCGATTGGTTTTTTATGGAAAATCATTGGCACTTCCTGTATTCATCTGCCTGAAACCCATCAAGCGGTTCAGTTAATGCGCGCCTTAATCGAATATCGTCTGCCCGATGCGATTGTCATAACCGAAACCAATGTCCCTAAAAAAGAGAACTTGACCTATTTTGGTAACGCCAATGAAGCGCATATGGTTTACAATTTTTCACTGCCCCCTTTAGTCATTAATGCCATGTTGACAGGCTCAGCAAAACACCTAAAATCCTGGCTGATGTCGATGCCTCCTGCGCAAATGGGCACGACCTACCTTAACTTTATCGCCAGTCATGATGGCATCGGTGTCCGGCCTGCAGAAGGCATGTTGGATGCGGAAGAGCTGCAAAACATGATTCATGCTTTGCTGTCGTTTGGTGCACAAGTCTCCTGGCGTAATGGTGCAAATGGTGAGAAACATCCATATGAAATCAATATCGCTTTGATTGATGCTTTTAAAGGCACTTGTCAGGGTGAAGATAATTATCAGGTTGAACGAATGTTATGTGCCCATGCAATTGCGATTGCATTGGAAGGCGTGCCAGCATTGTATATCCATTCATTTTTCGGCACTGAAAATGACTATGAGGCGTTGGAAAAAACCCAACATAATCGGGATATCAATCGTCATCAATGGGATAGCAAATCTTTAACCACGGTACTCGATGATAGCCACTCTTTGCATCATAAAGTTTTAACCAAATTGCAGGATTTAATAAGTGTCCGTAAAACACAGTCAGCTTTTCACCCGAATGCGACCCAGTTCACTTTGCATTTACCGGATGAGTTATTTGGTTTTTGGCGACAAAGTATAAGGCGTGATCAAAGTATTTTTGTGGTCAATAATGTCACCGATCAGCCTCAGATATTGAGTTTAGGGCAGTTAAACTTGATTGATATGGATGAGTGGAAAGAGTTACTAAGCGGTGAGATGATTCCTGATTTATATGGCGAATTCACCTTAGCGCCTTATCAGTCAGCCTGGATTACTAATCGCTGGTAGAGTAAGTCAAAAAGCAGGCTGATGTCTTACAGGCAGGCCTTGCGTTCAGTACGACACTCAAATTCACCCATTTCAAATTCCCGACAAATTAATGGACGATTTTCATAGATGCTGCACATCATGGTGTCGCGGTTGAGTGCGGCACACCAGCCATCGTCCAAGCGAGCCATCACTCGGCTCCCCCATGAATCCTCTTCAATATAGCGTTCCGGAACGCCTGTATCGGTAATCAGCATCACTTCTAGCCGACAACAACAGGCCTGACAAGTAGCACAAGTGACCTCTGATTCGGCTAATAGAGTGTTTTCAAAAGCCATCGTCTTAAAACTTACCCATTTCTAAAATGGTTTTCGCTAACACGGCTGTCTTCTCGCCATCATAATGCACGGCTTGAACGGTCACATAATACATGTTTCCATTGCCTCCAGAGCAAGGTGGCATATACGCGCTGGCTTTATCCCATTTAGGATTACGGTGTGCTTCAAGCATCATAAAGCCACTCGGTAGTTCAAAACTGTGTCCAGCAACAGCAGGCAGCTGTAGGCTTTGAGTAGGGCTTGAGATGGTATAAGCCATACGACCGTGCCCGCCATTGTTCATCGGTTGATAACTGCGATCGCTGTATTCTAAAATCAATAGATTGGCTTGTTCAGGAATGCCGGTAATTTTCAGTGGCGGAGTCGCAGGTTGGTTGCCACCAAATTTTAAGCATTGTTGTCCAGCAGGAATGAGATTACCGTCCCAATGAGAATCGTTCAAACTGGCGGTCAGCGGCGTTTCTGCCATAGCGGATGTGGTTAATCCACAAAAGGCGAGCAGAGCGAATAGTGTAGCGAAGTTAGATTTCAATTTAATCTCTCTTTTAAGAGGCTTGGACGTTGTTTGGTTATTTGTTATGAATTGTACAGATAGCAAGATCGCTTGCAAAGTGCTCATTTAGTAGGTTTAGTGTCGCTTTATGGCGTGTAAAATAAGTCGGTTGAATGCCATTGTATTTAATGCTTTCGATAACGCCATCACACATCAATAAACGGCTATTTAGTGCGTTTAACAGCAACTAACCCCGGTTTAATTAGCCTACTATTTTATTATTTTGAAGAGTTGGACAGAGAATTGCTTCAGAGGATTTATCACTATAATCAATCCTATTGGAATAACAGGACCTCAGACTTATGATTTCATTCGACTTTAGTAAACCGAGTATATTGAGAAATATATTTCTCGCATTTATGGCTTTTGGTTTTTCCATGGGTGTTTTATTTCCGATTTTTGCAAACCTGTTTGTAGAGTGGAAAGACGGTATGTTGGTTTGGTTTGTCATCTCCTGCATCATTGCCGGGCTCAGTATTGGATTATTTAACTTCTGGTTGCTGAACAAGATGTTATTACAACGACTGAAGCGTATTGGCGAGGTCGCTAATGGAATCAGTAATAATGATATATCACATAATTGCAGCATGGAAAGCAATGACTTTATTGGTGCTATGGCAAATAGCTTTAATTTAATGTCACAAAACTTACGCACTATGATTAATCGTATTGCAGATGTTTCAAACGAACTCGGTGCGGCTTCTGGAGAAATGGTGCGTGAGACCCAAGCCACTCAAGCCGGCGTCGAGCAGCAGAAACAAGGTACGCTTAATGTGGTCAATGCCATGCAGAGTATGAATGCCACCGTCTTGGAAATGTCTAATCATACGCAAGCGGCTTTAAGTTCTGTAAACGCCGCGAATGCAGCAACCGCCACAGGTACTCAGGTCGTTAACAATACCGTTGCTTCCATTGGTCTATTAGCAGAAGAAGTTAAAAATGCTGCAGCCGTCATTAAGCGCTTAAAGGACGACAGTACAACCATTGGTAACGTATTAGATGTCATCAAAGACATCGCTGAACAGACTAATTTATTGGCATTGAATGCAGCGATTGAAGCTGCGCGTGCCGGAGAGCATGGACGTGGTTTTGCTGTTGTTGCCGATGAAGTACGTATTCTGGCCAGCCGTACCCAGGAATCGGCAAAAGAAATAGAACTTACCATCGCGAATTTGCAAACCGCTTCTGAAGAAGCGGTTGAAGTGATGAATTTAGGGCGTAAAAAGGCCAATGAGAGTGTTGAACAAGCCAGTGAAGCGGGAAGGTCATTGCACGCGATTGAGGCAGCCGTAAGTAATATCAGTGAGATGAATACCCAGATATCCACTGCTTCTGACAAACAACGCCAGCAAGCTGAGATGGTTAATCACAATATTGAACAGATTAGTGCCGTGGCGGAAAATGTTGCCAGTGGTGCGGCTAAAACTTTCGAATCAAGCTCTCAGGTCGGCAATTTATCTAATCAGTTGGGTAACTTAATTGGCCAGTTCAAAACCTGATGGACTGAAGTTGTATTTTAGTCACCCAATAAAAAAGGGAGTGTTATCACTCCCTTTTTTATTGGGTGACTAGATTGTTTTGGTTTTAGCCAGCTTGGTTGATTTGCTGAATCAGATCAGCCAATACTTTGGCTGCCTGATCGTTCTCAACCTGACAAGTACCTGCTGTCATATGGCTCCCGCCATTGTATTGTAGACAAAGCTCACCAATATTCGTGTTTGATGAGCAATCCAGTATGGATTTACCAATCGCAAATACGGTGTTTTGTTGCTTGAGTCCCCATAAGATATGAATTGAGATATTGGTATCCGGAAGCAGCACATAAGATGTTAAATCGATTGGGTTCGCACTATGTGATTTACAAGAAGGGTTTTTCTGAACTGACCAGGTCTGGTCAGAGTTATTTTGGTACATTTTAAATGCTGAAAATAGGACTGTTCTATGGTCTAGCCTCAGCCGTTGCAAAAAGCAGAGCAACAAAAAATGAAGAGTGCCTATTTTGGTGTCTGCTGGATGTAATAGTTAATTTTTTAGCGCGCTTTGCCAGCTTTTGTTGCCTCGGGTATTTCCGTCAGAGTTCCAGATTTGCAGTCATAAATGTAACCATAAATTGGAATATCACTTGGAACCATTGAATTATTTCTAATGCGTTGAACATCAGCTAAAATGCTTTTGCTTTGATCACTAATGGTAAGCCATTCGATAAACTTTCCATCCGTTGTTCCACCTCCCGCATTGCTATCATGCCAGCCTGACGAATCAACGCTTGCAGTTTTAAGGCTGCCAGATAACAGATTCCCCATAATTTCATTATTGAATGTCTCCATTCCACAATCCGTATGATGAATGACAAACCATTCTTTCGTTCCGAGTAATTTATACGAAATGACCAAGGAACGAATGGCATCATCACTGGCTCTGCCACCTGCATTACGAATGACATGAGCGTCACCTTCTGCGAGGCCTGCATATTTAGCAGGGTCTAGGCGAGCATCCATACACGTAAGAATTGCAAACTGCCGGCCGGGAGGCATTGGCAAGTTGCCTTTATCATCGAAGTTAGCCACATAATCAGCATTTGCTGACATTACTTCATCAACTACTTTACTCATCTTCATTCTCCATTGGATTGCCGCGTGTTATTTATAAAGTGGCTTTCCAATGCGACGAGTTTGGAAGCCTAGCATTAAAATTAAGTAGCAGAGTCGAGCTTGAATGTCTGGTTAGACAAGCATTACCAGTTGGTTACGGTAATCTAAAACCAGTGATTCTAATGTTTTATGTTGGTTGGTTAATAGTAAGTAATTCTACTCTGGCAGGGTGTGGCTCACAATACAGTATATTTTATGAGGAGTCATAAACTTACCAGGCCTGGTAGGTTTCATTGAGACTGTTGTTAAGCTTTAAGAATAGTGGTTTTTAAACCAGGTAATTAAGCGAGTACGACTGTTTTGCACAATGATTTTATAGGGAAATTTATAGTAGATTGAATAAAAGAAGAGTAAAGTAGTGGGTAATAAAGTTTGTAAGCTTATTTACTGAGGTTATTCATTTTAATTAAATAGTTCTATTTAGTATGGTTAAGGAATTGCCCCTTATGAAGCGAATTTCAAGATTATATTTATTCATACCAGTGCTCATTGTCGCAAGTTTATTACTGAATGGCATTTCCGCAAACAGCACACAGGGTTCCGTCATTCAGCTCACCATTGAAGATGCTATCGGGCCTGCAACCGACGATTATATTCAGCGCGCTCTGGAAACGGCTGCAGAAACAAAAGCAGAGATGGTAATCATTCAAATGGATACTCCGGGTGGACTGGATTCGGCGATGCGTGGCATTATTAAAAATATCGCCAATTCAAGCGTGCCGATTGCGACGTATGTTGCACCGACTGGTGCAAGAGCAGCCAGCGCCGGCACCTATATCCTCTATGCAAGCCATATTGCCGCAATGGCTCCTGGTACCAATGTGGGCGCAGCCACTCCGGTACAGATAGGCGGCATTTCTCCTCCATCCCCCCCAAAGATTAAAAAAGATAATGATCAGTCCAGAGATCAATCCGGGGGCGATGCCAGTGAAGATGCTTTGAAGAAGAAAGTGATTAACGATGCAGTCGCTTATATTAAAGGTTTGGCGCAACTGCGAGGTCGAAATCAGCAATGGGCAGAAAAAGCGGTCAGAGAAGCGGCCAGTCTGCCTGCCAATGAAGCCTTGAAATTGAATGTCATTGATATTATCGCCACCAGTACGGACGATTTACTCAAGCAAATTGATGGTCGTGAAGTGGTTATTCATGGGCAAAAACGCACACTGAATACCGCAGACTCATCGATTATACAAATTGTTCCGGATTGGCGCAGCCGTTTGTTGAGTGTCATCACCAATCCCAATGTCGCCTACATCTTAATGATCATTGGCGTTTACGGCCTGCTATTAGAATTCTACAATCCCGGGGGGATTTTTCCGGGAACCATCGGCGCCATTTCATTATTGCTGGCGCTGTATGCATTTCAATTATTACCCATTAATTATGCCGGTATGGCACTCATACTCCTGGGCATCGTTCTTATGATTGGTGAGGCTTTCGAACCGAGTTTTGGCGTGCTTGGCATGGGGGGTGTTACTGCATTTGTGATTGGTTCCATCATCCTCATGGATACAGAAGCCCCTGGATATGGTATCGATCTTTCAATCATTATTACCTTTGCCTTTACCAGTGTATTGATTTTTATTGTGGTGGTTGGCTTGGCGTTAAAATCGCGTCGTAGTCCCGTAGTGAGTGGTATGGAAGAGCTCATTGGTGGTAAAGCGACGGTGGTGAATGACTTTGACCATCAAGGGACCGTGACGATTCATAGTGAACATTGGCAGGCATTGAGTGATATGCCATTACATCAAAACCAACAGGTTAAAGTCACGGGAATACAAGGTTTGACTCTAATAGTAGAGCCATTTGATTCAATAACACCGGAGGATGAAGCATGACTGCATATACACTTTACATTGTCATAACATTGGTTATTTTGTTTTTTGCCAGTGCAATAAGAATACTGCGTGAGTATGAACGTGGGGTAATTTTTCTGCTCGGACGTTTCTGGAAAGTAAAAGGCCCTGGATTTATTATCGTTATCCCAATTATCCAGCAAATGGAGAGGGTTGATTTGCGCACCATTGTGATGGATGTGCCCAGTCAGGATGTAATTTCACGGGATAATGTTTCCGTGCATGTGAATGCCGTGGTGTATTTCCGTGTCATCCAACCTGATAAAGCCATTATTCAGGTGGAAAACTTTTATGAAGCAACCAGTCAACTGGCGCAAACCACGCTTAGATCGGTGTTAGGGCAGCATGAATTGGATGAAATGCTAGCAGAACGCGAACGTCTCAATACCGATATCCAAAGTGTGCTTGATAAACAAACTGATGCCTGGGGTATAAAGGTCAGTAATGTGGAAATAAAACACGTCGATCTGGATGAGAGCATGATCCGTGCGATCGCCAAGCAAGCGGAAGCCGAACGTACTCGACGGGCCAAGGTGATTCATGCGGAAGGTGAAATGCAGGCGGCGACAAAATTATTGGAAGCGGCACAAATTCTTTCCCAACAACCACAAGCATTACAATTACGATATTTACAAACCCTTACAGAAATCGCCAGTGAGCGAACGAATACGATTGTCTTTCCCTTACCCATGGATCTGGTTGATACTGTTTTTAATAAAAATAAATGAATGCAAGCGCATTTTGCCATAAGGCGACAGGGTGCAGAGTGATTTTGATAGAATGTGCAGCGCATCTCCGGCTGGTGTTTTTAGTGTCAAACAACGAGAAGATGTGTGCTGTATCAATTGGCTGCTGATTTTATTGTCTTGATCCACTTTGCTTTTATTGTGTTTGTGCTTACAGGTGGGTTGCTGGTATTTAAGTGGCGCTGGGTTATCTGGTTGCATATCCCAGCAGCCATATGGGGGGCGCTGATTGCAATTGTAGGTTGGATTTGTCCGCTGACACCGATTGAAAATAGTTTGCGGCAAGCCAGTGCGGGCGAAGAATATGCCAGCGGTTTTCTTGATCGTTACCTTGCCCCACTAATTTACCCGGCGGGCTTCACGGATGAAATAGCGACTGTAGCGGGTATTGTGGTGATTGTCATTAATGTCCTGGTATACAGTATCTTTTTAATCCGTCGTACAAGGGACTTTGATGCAAAGAGGTAAACGAGATAAAGCAGAAAAACTTCGATTAAATTGTTTCTTGTCTAAGGAACGCCAAATGAGTATCGTTGAATTCTGATAGTTTATTAAGTTTGAGGTGAGATATATCAAATTTCGGGTCAGAAAACTCTTCCTTTGCGGGCACTGCAACCGTTTTCATATTTGCGCTTTGGGCCGCAATAATACCTGAGCGGGAATCTTCGAATGCGATGCATTGTGAAGCTGGTAAGCGTAATTTTTTTGCCGTGGTTATATAAACATCAGGGTGTGGTTTGCCTTTAGTTTCATGCTGGGCAGATGATATCGCATGAAAATAATCAGTAATATTAAGTTTATCCAAAATCACTGGAATTAATCTAAAAGGGGAGTTTGTAGATAAACCAATTTTAAAATCTCTGACACTCAGGAATTCAAGGATTTCATGAACCCCCTCTAAAGCTTGGCCTTCTTCAATAATTAATGATTCAACGCAGGCAATGACTTCATTCTCAACTTGCTCTAGGCTTTTTGTAAGCCAAGGATTACGTTGATACCAGAAATTAGTCACTTCAGTCGTGGTCATTGCCGCCGTCATCTTTGCGAGTTCTGGTTCAACCTCGACCCCAACGGAAGAAAATACCTGCTGTTCAGCTTGCTTCCATAAGGGTTCTGAATCAATAAGTAACCCATCCATATCAAAAATAACAGCACTGACCATTTATACTTTTCCATCTAACATTAGAACTAAGCAACCCTACGATTGTGAAGGAGAGTTTGAATGACTACTGAGATTAATCCAATTGAAGGGTGCGGTTCATTCAAGACAGAAATTCTAATGTTTATTGTTGTTTGAGTGGATTACAGATTCTACAGAGCAACCAGTGATTTACAAGAAGGAATTTTGTGAACTGACCAGGCCTGGTCAGTTTGATATTGAATGTTTGCCAGTGGGGGCTTCATTTACCAGCTGTTGGCGAATTTCTAGTAATTCCTGCTGATGATGCGCATCGGTTTCTGGATAGTGCATCTTAAGGGCATTGAAGTTATCGAGAATGATTTTGGAAATAATGAGTCGCGCATTTTTTTTATCATCAGCAGGCACCACATACCAAGGTGCGGTTTCAGTAGACGTAGCACTCAGACATGCCTCGTAGGCATCCATATACTGATCCCAGCATTTGCGCTCTTCAATATCGGCAAGGCAGAATTTCCAGTTCTTTTCAGGATCATCAATACGGTCGAGAAAACGCTTTCGCTGCTCTTCCTTCGAAAGGTGAAGAAAGATCTTGATGATTCGGGTGCCATTACGGTTAAGGTGCTCTTCCAAATCCACAATAGAACGATATCGCTCCTGCCAAATGGTTTTTTCGTCGAGCAGTCCATCTGGAATTCCCTGACTATGGAGAATTTCCGGATGCACGCGGGTAATCAACACTTCCTCGTAATACGAACGGTTAAAGATGCCAATCCGACCGCGTTCCGGTAAACACTGCGAAGTACGCCACAGAAAATCATGCTCCAATTCCCTGGTGGTCGGATGTGTGAAACTGAACACCTGGCAACCTTGGGGATTGATGCCCGACATGACGTGCTTAATGGCTCCATCCTTGCCGGCCGCATCCATTGCCTGAAAAATCAGCAGAACCGAATAGCGGTTGGATGCATAGTGCAGCTGTTGCAGGTCACTTAGCTCGTCGACCTGAGATTTGAGCAGTTCTTTATATTGCGTTTTTGAATGGTAAACGGGCTTGATAAGCGTCGGCCATTTTTTGAGTTTGACGTTCTCGTCTTGCGGTACCCGGAAGTTTTTTGATTTTATTTTCATCTTAATCTCTTCATTGTCACAAGCTGTCAGCTTAGCCTAAGTCAATTTGTCTCATCAGCAAATCTCTTGACGAGTTCCTCTAAGGGGCTTCGATTTACATTCCATATTCCATAGAATGGATGATCCAGATCCACAATAACCATATATAAAAGATGAATAGAGATGGTTAGGGACACGAGAATAGTAGCGTGCGTGTAAAAGTTTTGAACCCCTAACAATATGAAGGTGGCGATAATAACAATGGACATAAATATCATCAGTAACTTCAACCTAGAGGGCAGCCTTTCATTGGCTAAGGCAATTCTTCTGGTTCGTAATTTGGTAATGTCAGATATGTTTTCAATGATTGCCGTATAGGCAATGACTTCATTTTCTGTTTGAATATGGATGTTTTTGCTCTTGCGCATGACGTCGTATAATTCTTCGGAGGTGTCAGAATCCATGGGTACGAGTGGATCACTCATTTCATCCCATTCCTTATTGAGAAGCGAGCTTGCGTATTGATAAAGTGCTTTTTTGATGTTGATTTTAACGGCTTTTTGTTCATCACCTAAATAAGTCAAAAAGTCCCTAACTGTTTCTACCGCATTTAATTCATCCTCAATGGCCTGGCTCAAGTCGCTGTACTTCGATAGAACGGTCGCTAATAGAAAACCGGCCACAATGGCGTAAACAATACCGAAAACACTATAGAATGCGCCCCAAGCACTCACGTCTTCGTAAATCTCTTTATATTGAAGAAAGTCTTTTACTAAAAACAAAATAAGGGTTACCGCTGCGCCTGAAAGCAGCAGAGGTAAGATGATTCTAATTGCTTTGCTCATATTCACTTTCAATCCTTATTTCAAAATACAGGTCGTTAAAAATACAAACTTTTTATGATACTTATAGCGGTTTATTGTTTAACATTAAAACTAAGAAACTTGGCACTAGCGCGCGTGCTATGGCATTAGTTCACTGTTTTATGATTATATTGATTTTACAGATAAGTACGTAACTTACAAGAAGGCTATTATTAAAACCTACCAGGCCTGGTAGGTTGTGGGGAGGCTTTTTATAGAAAGGCTTGCCAGTAAAACATCGCCATCAGTGAAATTAAGCCAATGCCGATCAAGTTGAAGAACAGCCCATATTTGGCCATGGTTTTGACATTCACGGCGCCACTGCTCATGGCAATGGCATTCGGAGGGGTGGCAATGGGCAGCATAAAGGCATAACTGGCGCAAATGGTGGCCACCATCATAAATAAACGCGTATCCAGTCCAGCTTGTTGGGTGACGGCATAAATGACGGGCAATATAATGGAGATGAGTGCGGTATTACTGGTGATTTCGGTGGTAAAGGTCACCAGCGAGGCAATGATCACTAACAGCACGATCGGTGGCAGGTTGGTAATGTTTTGCAGACTACGCGCCACTTCATTTGCCAGTCCGGTAGCACTAAAGGCCATGGCGATGGAGAATCCGGCACCGAATAAAAAGATAATTTCATAAGGAATTTTTTTGGTGTCCACCCACTGCAGAATATTGAAAGGCGGCATGAACATTAACAGCCCAAAACTCAGTAAAATCCCTTTTTCATTGAGGCCTAGGCCAGCATAATAAGGCTGAATGGAAGAGTTGGCGAACAGTAATAGCAACAGAGCCACCAATACACAACTGACTTTCTTTTGATCCGTCGTCAGTTTGCCAGGGTGTTTCCCTGATTGAACGGGGTCTTGATCGGTACCGATAGAGAGCACCCAGGCCACTATCACGAGCATTAGCAGCGCTAAAGGGAGCACCAATGAGACCCATTGCATAAAGGCGACCTCTGCTAGATGCATCTTGTCTAAAAATCCAAATAAAATAAGATTGGGCGGTGTGCCGATGGGGGTGATGATTCCACCAATACTGGCACCATAGGCAATCGCCAGGACAAAACGGATTTTCAAACGATTATCGTCAGACAGAAACAGTGCCAGTGGCATCAACAATAGGGCTGTGGTGGTATTGGATAAAAAAGCACTTAACAGCCCAGAGGTAATCGCTAGGGCAAAAATCATGCCTCGAACGGTATTGGGAAATACCTGCAACATCTTGTCGGAAATGACCTTGTGCAAGCCGGTTTTTTCTACCGCAATCGCCAGCATAAAGCCGCCTAAGAACAGGAATATTATGGAGGAGGCATAGTTGGGCGCAACCTCATTGGTCGTCGCGATATCGAACATGGGAAAAAGCACTATCGGTAGCAGTGAGACGACACCCAAAGGCAGGGCTTCATTGGTCCATAAAATCACCATGCAGGTAATCAGACCCATTAAGGCCGCTTGCTGCATTGTCAGTAGCTGGCTTAAAATTCCAAAAAGAATCAGGCCGCTGGTGATGGCAATGGCTAGGCCACGCGGTTGAGTGTTCATTTAAGTCGATTCTCTTGTGCTTTAAAAGCCATTAAAACATGTTTGGCACTCAAAAATCCGCTTCTAAAGTGACCAGGCCTGGTAAGGCAGATTTGGTTTTACTGTTTAAGCCATTTAAGGGTTAAATTAAGCGGTTTTATCATATGGCGTTACTTGGCTTTTTTAAAAGTTCCAACTTTATCTTGATCACCACTTTTTTAATTTTTTCTGGCTGGTCGTTCGTCATTAATGTCGGCATGTGCGCATCTTCCGGATAAAGGACTATAAATGTCCCAGGAAAAATATTCACCTTAACCGGGCGAGGAGACGTGGGTTGGTAGAACACGACATCTTTTTTAGCATCATATGGCGTTTCAATCTCCAATCCCTCGCTTGGTGCGCATTCGAATCGTTCTGCGCCCACGAGTACGGCCTGGATGTCGACATATTTTTGGTGAGACTCAAGAATTGCAGTCGCTGGTGTCTGGGTTTCATAACTCATGACGATGGCAAAGATGTCATCGCCTTGTATGGTGTATTTCTTATCTTCCGATTCCGGCGTTAAGGTGGTCAAAAATTCGAAAGCAGTGTTCCATGCCGAGCCAAGCGGGTAAAGCGGCCAGTTTTCCAATTTATCGATAATCATAATCTACATCCATTCTCGTTCAGTTGATAAGACGTGCCTTAAACACGATCGTTAAAAGTTCTTCAGGTTAGGCAAAGCCCGTCATTCTGAATTATTGGTCTCAGAATCAAATCAAACTCACAAACCTCTCTACGCCTACATTACTTTAAAAGGCCACAGGACATGACCAGGCGGGGTAGAAACACCTCTGTGAGTAATAAAGGTGCTTCTTTTTGCGTGAAGATTGAGCGCCTAGCATAGCCTTTGCCTTGGCTCTGTTCTGCCTCAAGTTGTTCGCTTAAATAAGGCCAGCTACTTAAGGCTTGGTTAGTGAACTCAAAAGGGGTGCGTTGAATGCTTGGTAACTCAAACAAGACTTCACCTAACGGTTGATTGCCGAGTTTTTGTAAAGATGTCCATGGGCTTTCTAGCGTCAGATTCGGTATGACCGTTCTGGCGTAGACCCAGTTTTGATTCTCACACTGTAATAAAACACACCTTACCCAGGCCTGTTCGTTTGGCTGCATGCCCAAAGCGGTGGTTTCATCCAATAGTGGGCGCTCAGTTTGTTCTGAGAGTACTAAAACTTGCAAATCTGGACAGTGCTGGCGAATTCGTTGGGTGAGCGAATCTTTGGTGTTTAACCAGGATTGAATCGTAGGCGAACTGCTGACACGCTGAATCAAGCGCGCGGGTTTCCAAAACGACGGACGCCCCCTAACCGTGTGGCTTTTCTTTTCTTGGATTAAGGCTTTGATTTTAGCGAGTCGTTCGTTTGGCATTTAAGGCGCTCTTTAGCTGTATGTATGTGGGGCATTGGTTGCAATGTGTACTGTGTCATAACTTATCCCGTGTTGTAGGGATTAAGCATGCTGATAATCGATTTTATGGCCTACCCAGCGCATTTGCAGGCCTTCTACCAGCTGTGGATAATTGTGTACTAAAATATTTGCCCACTCTTTTGCGACTGGAATCCAGGCGCTGTCGCGTTTTAAATCGGCGATTCTGAATTGTAACCCCCCCGTCTGTTTGGTACCGAGAATTTCACCGGGTCCGCGGATTCTTAAATCCTCTTCGGCGATTCTAAAGCCGTCAGTGGTTTCGCGCATAATATTCAAACGGGCTTTACCCGTTTCCGACAAGGGGGGTTGATAGAGCAAGACACAATGACTCTGTTTATCGCCACGGCCAACGCGTCCCCGTAGCTGATGCAATTGTGCGAGGCCTAAGCGTTCGGCGTTTTCAATAATCATCAGGCTGGAATTCGGCACATTCACTCCAACTTCAATCACCGTCGTCGCGACCAGTAGGTCGAGTTGATGGGTTTTAAAGGCATTCATCACCAAGGCTTTTTGGTCGCCTTTTAAGCGGCCGTGAATCAGACCGACCCGCAAATCTGGCCACTGTTCGCTAAATTGATTGGCAGTGACTTCGGCGGCTTGGGCGTGTAATAATTCCGACTCTTCAATCAGCGGACAGACCCAGTAGGCCTGAATGCCTTGTTTACATTTGGCGTACAGATGCTGCATGACTTCAAAGCGTTTTTCATTGCTTAATACGGCGGTTTCGATGGGTTTACGTCCTGGTGGTAACTCATCAATCACCGAAAGATCTAAATCGCCATAAGCGGTCATTGCCAGCGTACGAGGAATTGGGGTCGCCGTCATAATCAACTGATGGGTATGCACATCTTGTTGATTGTTCTTTTCATGCAAAGAGAGGCGTTGATGCACCCCAAAACGGTGCTGCTCATCAATCACCACCAAACCGAGTTTGTGAAAGGTCACTGCCTCTTGAAATAGGGCATGCGTGCCGATAATGACTTGCGCCGCGCCAGTTTCGATTTGCGCCAGCATAAAGCGTTTTTCAGCGGCTTTCATGCGACCATTTAGAAATGCCGTGGAAATATTTAAAGGGTCTAACCATTCACTAAAGGCTTGGCGGTGTTGTTCTGCCAAAATCTCAGTCGGTGCCATGACCGCGACTTGATAGCCCGCCTCGGCGGCTTGAATAGCGGCTAATGCGGCAATCACTGTTTTACCGGAACCGACATCCCCTTGTATTAGCCGTTGCATCGGATGCGGTTGTTTCAAGTCGTGTTGAATTTCTTGCAAGACCCTTTGCTGTGCACCCGTAAGGCGAAACGGTAAGTTTTCGAGAAGTCTTTGGCAGGCTTGACTGGCTGGAAAAGCGGGCGCATTGCGGGCTTGCTCGTGTTCGCGCATCATCTGCATGGTGGCCTGTTGATTAATCAACTCCTCGATAATCAGACGTTGTTGTGCCGGATGAGCGAACTGTTTGATTTTCTGTAAATCGTCAGTGGCTAAAGGTTGATGCAGGGTGAGTAACGCGTCATTAAGCAGAGGCAATTGTAAACTGTCTAATAAATCCTCCGGCAACAGCTCAGCAAGCGGGTATTGCTTGAGCAGTACAATCGCCTGTTTAATCAGTTTTAGAATGGAAGCTTGCCCCAAACCTTCGGTGGTCGGATAGATCGGGGTCAGACTGTCCTCTAAGGCGGGGGGCGCATCAGGCGTGATAAACTCGTAAGTCGGATGTACCATCTCCAAACCACTTGGGCCTGAGCGCACTTCGCCAAACACTCGGAGGGTTTTTCCGCGGGTAAACTGCTGGGCTTGTCGGTGATGGAAATGGAAAAAACGCAGGGTTAAAAAGGTGCCCGAGGGCGACTGGATTTTAACCAGTAGACTACTGCGACGACCACGGCTTAGGGTTTGTGCAAAGACTTCACCTTCTACCAGGACTTCCGTGCCGATGGTGACCCTATCTAAATCGGTCAGTCGGGTTTTATCCTGGTAGCGCAATGGCAGATGAAACAGTAAATCCTGGACGACAAAAAGCCCCATTTTATGGAGCTTTTCAACTTGTTTTGGGCCAACGCCTTTTAAGGCGGTGAGTTGCTGTTGTGCCAACATAGTACGAGGACTTATATGCAAAGTTTCAATTTTAGCAAATTGATGGCAAAGAATGCTTGAATCGGTGTTTTTAGTAGCGCTTTATCCGTCAAGTCCGTATCAGTAAGGCACGAGTTGTTTGATAATATGTGAATTTAAGCGCTCAAAGTTCGGCATCAGTGGCTACGAGTGAAAAGCTTATTGAATGTCTTGACGGATTTTACGTATTTGCGGGAGTATGGATATAAAGCAATCAAAGACAAGCGGATCGAAGTGACGGCCTCTGTTTTCATGCAAATAGCTCAATACATAGTCTTCAGAAAAAGGCTCTTTATAAGGACGTTTGCTTAACATGGCATCATACACGTCTACAATAGCAACGATACGCGCTTCAACTGGAATTTCTTCACCTTGGAGCTTGTTTGGATAGCCTGTTCCATCCCATTTTTCATGGTGATACATCGCAATGGAGTAAGCCATATTCAGCAAGGGGATATTGGTATCTTTAAGCATCGCCGCGCCTAACTCTGCATGTTGGCGCATGTGCTCTAATTCTTCAGGCTCAAAAGAACCGGGTTTGAGCAGAATATGGTCGGGAATGGCAATTTTACCAATATCATGCATAGAGGCCGCGATTTGAATATTCTCTAAAATCTCTTCTGAGAGGTTTAATGCACTGGCGATTGCCTTAGAATATAGACCGATACGCTTAATATGCGCTCCAGTTTCTTCATCGCGGTAATCTGCAGCGGCCAGTAAGCGTAGTGCAATTTGTTCTTCACGGTGGCGGAGCATTGCATTCCGCTCAATGAGCTCTTTCTTTAGCCCCTCTGAAATTAACAGGTTATCTCGAGCTGACTGCAGGGTCTTTCTCAATTCTAGATAGCTTTCCCCCAGGTCTTTGATCAGCAAAAAACGTTTACCCGAAAAGCTAAGCGCTAAGGCTTCTAAAGCCAGCTCCTCATCCTGAAAGGTTTCTAGCCAAGGACCAGAGCTGATTTTACCATCTTCTTGATTTTGCCAATGTTCAGCAGCATCGATCAAAAAATTACTCAAGAAGGGAAGGTGCGTGTCAATGTGGTCTTTATCCAATACGGTTGAAGCAGAGAATAGATATTCAAACCAATCTGTTTGTGGCGTAATACGAACCAAATCTAGCTTGTTATCGTATTCTAACAAGACAGAACTGATTTCATAAAGCAGCTGTTCAGAGATGCTGTGCATTATTCATCCATCATTTGTTGGCTTAGATGGATAAAAGCATCATCAACGGCCTGGCCTATTTTGGCGCTGGTTTTAAAGATCGGCCAGTTTTTATAATATAAGTGGTCGAGATGACTTTGTTGTATTTCCCAGTCATCTTTTAAATCGTGTTTATTGATTGTGAGTACAAAAGGGGTATGTCCGAACTCAGTTTCAATTTGCGCTTGAATATCAACGATTTTGGTTAAAGTCGTTGCGCGAGTACCGTCTGCTACATAGATGAAACCAGATGCGCCTCGCAGGTAAGCCAGATTTATTTCGGTATAATCATCTTCGCCAGCCAAATCCCATATCATTAATTGAACGCTATCGTTTTCGAGTTGAACGATTTTTTTATCAATTTTTACACCAACCGTCGTCAGGTAATCCTCAGAAAAAATACTGTCTACGAATTGACGAATTAGGCTGGTTTTTCCAACGGAAAATGCACCGATGAGACAGATCTTTTTTTGAATCATAAGGAAGGTATGACCTTAACGTTTAATGAGACGCGCCGTGATGTGTCTGGCATTAGATTGCTTAATTCTAACGTAGAATCCTGTAGTTCGGTAATGAATTTTATTTTGGTGTTTTGAGTGAGCCGCTTGAGTTGTTCTAAGACTGTATTGGTACGAGTTTCAGCTAACCAAACATTACGTGTGCGACTGCCACTGCTTTGGTCAATGAATCCAGTCAGGGTTAATTCAATATTGAGATTCAATTTGTCTGCAGACGCAGAGAGTGACTTAAATCGGCTTTCTAAGCCTGCAAGTATTGTGAGCTGATACGGGCTAAGCGTGGGTTGACCAATCGGAAAATATAGAATGACAGACTCTAATGCTTGGATGGCTTGTTGTAATGTTTGTCGGGCTTTATTTAAATCGACCTTCTCGATGGCTTTGACCACTAAGCTTAATGTGTCTACTTGGTTGATTCCCTGAATGCCATAGATCATCGGTATATTTGACTGTAACCAAGCAGGGGTTGTCTTACCTGATAACGACAGAATATGATTATCGTAGTGGTACTGCATCTCTGCTGGCAATTGTAGACGACTTTTAATTCTCCGCTCGATCATGACTGGATCTAATGAAATATAAGGTTTAAATTGCCAATAGACGGTATCTAGATTTAAGGTGGTTGCCGCTAGATTCTGCTGCAAGACATACTGGTGTACATCTCCGATGAGAGGATCAACCAAACCTTGTAGTTGTTTGAAGTCATGTTCAATGATGACAATGCCGGGTTGTTGTTGTAACTCAGTGACCATCGATGACCAGGCCTGGTTTTGTTGGTAGGCAATCCAACTACTATAACCACTGTAACCGATAAGGCTGCTGAGCAATATAAGAATAATTAACCAACGCAAAACAGGTTTCTTTTTCTGGCGCGCTTGACGCTTTTGGCGAACTAAACAACTGGATAATTCGTAAATAGCAGAATCAAATACTTGAGTGTCGCCTTTAAAATCGCTCAGTTCATCTTGATAATCACGGTGCAGTGTTTCAAGTTTTTTCTGTAACTCAAGGCGAAGTGACGTGGGAGGTTTACCAAGTACTGCGGCAACGAGGGAAGCCTTAGGGCCTTTTTCAAGCAATAGCGTAAAATCGCCTAATTTCACTTCGCTTAGATAACTGCCATCACTGATACTGAAAGCATCGGTAACGAAATCTTGTACTGCTGACAGCATGCCAGAAACCATGTCAGCATCCTTATGAACACTGTTTGGTGAGGTGAGGTGTTTCAGTAAAATACTGGTTTCCTGGTGAATCAGGAATATCTGATCAACTTGATAGTCGAGACTTCTTAATAAAGCCACTTCAGCATAGCTTTTTCCCGTGCGTCGTGCCTCTAAGCGCCAGCGTATACTGTTGATAGATAAGCTGTCATCGACCAGTTGGTTGATATTTCTAAGCATGTCGTTTAAAGACTCAGAAATCGCTTTGCGAATCATTGGGCCAATAATAGGAAAAAGTGAATCAATCAACGGTTGAGGGTTTCTGTCGACGGAGAGTTGTAACGTTTTTTCGACCTGTGGTGCCAAAATTTCTGAAAAGCGTGCGCTATTCTGAGTCAGATCCTCTAGTGCCTTGGGAAGTAGGTGCGCGAGTTTTTCTGCGTCCTGTTGGTTTTTTTCCAGCCAGGCCAGTAGCGTTTGTAGTTTGTGATAGTCTGCTTGTAGAATTGCGTGTTGCAATTCTTCCTGAGGAAAAAGTAAACTTCTCAGCTCATTCAAGCTCGAATCTTCTGTTGTTGCCCGAGTTCTCGTCGATTCGAGTATGGCGAGTTCCTCTCCGCTGAACAGGATTTGTTTCAAGCGTTGCCACTGTTCGGTATTGATGCCATTCATGTCGGCAACATCAGAAGGGGGTATAGGGCGGTTTTGGCTCATGACAAAGATTAAGCGGAGTCGCTATCTTTTATGGTTTGTGCCATTTGAATCAACAAGTCAGCTAATAGGTCTTTACTGACCTTTTGTTGTTGTAGTTGGCTTACTTGCTGTTGAAACAAAATTTCCATCTGATCAAACTGGTCATTCATCTGCTTATTCATAGCAGATATTTCCATTTCTAACTGATCTTCTAACTGCTGATGGCTTTTACTAAGGGCTTGGGTAAGCTCCTCTAATCCCTGTTCAACCTGTTCAAATTGCTGATGGCTTTGCTGAGAGTGTTCTTGAAGGCTTTGGTTTTCGGACTGTAACTGTTGGTTAAAGTCTTGTATCAGCTGTTTAACTTGCTCGTTAAATGAGGTCTCGATCTTATGGATTTTTTGGCTTAAGTCGTGATTGAGTTGTTCACTTTTCTCATTCAGAGTACGAACTTCTTGCCCAAATAACAGGTTTTTGACCTGTTCCATCGAATCTTCTTGATGTTGAGGTGCGCTGGCTTCTGTTTCGGGGACCGTTTTTTTGGTAGACATAGGTTCGCTCCAAAGAGGTTTTAGTTATTAGTGCACACCGATTTTAGCGTATTTAAAAATAATCAGCTAGTTTTTGCATGATTTCAGTTTAGTACAGTCAGGCACGGGGTATTTCTTGAGAAATTAAAAATCGCAAAGCTTGTAAAGCCCTAAATACTGCCTTTAAGTCAAAGGCTTTAATATGTGTCTTAGCTTTTATGGTAGATTATTCCAATTCAATTCTTTCGTTAGATTAAATCCACAAGGATGGGCTTATTTTGTCGACAACACTGCCTAAGATGTCACCTAAAATTGCCATTATTGGTGCGGGGCCAACAGGCCTTATGGCGGCGCAAGTGCTTGCCGAAGCAGGTTTTCCTCCGATAGTTTTTGATGCGATGCCCTCTGCGGCCAGAAAGTTTTTGCAAGCAGGGCGCGGTGGTCTGAACCTGACACATGGCGAGAATTTTGAGGTTTTTAAAACACGCTACTTTGAAGCGCAGCATTTATTAACACCCGCTTTAGAAGACTTTACACCGACCGATTTACGTCATTGGGCGGCCAGATTTGGCTTTGAAACCTTTGTCGGTTCTTCTGGTAAGGTCTACCCTTTAGATAAAAAAGCCGCGCCTTTATTAAGAGCTTGGTTACACCAACTCAAAAGCCAAAATACGGTGTTTCACATGAAACATCGTTGGGTGGGATGGCAAACCTCAATAGATGGCGCGATTCAAACATGGCAGTTTGCAACGCCTGAAGGGAATAAAACCTTTGAATTTGATGCGGTTATTCTGGCTTTAGGGGGGGCGTCTTGGCCTCATTTAGGTTCGACCGGTAGCTGGGTGGCTCCGCTCTCAGAAAGAGGTATTCGCATTAGCCCATTGCAACCGGCGAATATGGGGTTTGATGTGGCATGGTCAAATGTGTTTAAAGAGAAGTACGCCGGTACGCCTTTAAAGAATGTTGAGCTGAGTTTTGGCACGGTGGATGGCGAAAACCATAGTCAGTTAGGCGAATTGATGATGACCGCGCAAGGTGTTGAGGGCAGTCTCATCTATACCTTCTCAAAATTGCTCAGAGAGCAATTAGCCTTACATGCACCTTTAACGATTCACTTGGATCTGTTTCCACATCGTACTTTGGTGCAGTTAAGCGAACAGTTGAGTGTGCCGCAAGGTAAACAGAGCTTAAGTTCTTTTTGGAAACGTTTGGGGTTGACGGGGGTAAAGGCTTCATTGTTAAGAGAAGTGCTGAATAAGACAGAATTAAACCAACCAGGCCTGGTGGCTTCGACATTGAAACATCTACCATTAAGCCTAATATCCATGCGTCCGGTTGAAGAGGCGATTAGCACCGCGGGTGGCGTGAGTTTTGCAAACCTCAATAAAGATTTGATGTTGACGACCATGCCTGGGGTATTTTGTGCAGGAGAGATGCTCGATTGGGAGGCGCCCACGGGTGGTTATTTGCTAACTGGCGTGATGGCGCAAGGTAAGCAAGCAGCAGAAGGGGTGTTAACCTTTATCCAGGCACACGATTTGCAACGGCTTGAGTAATGTCTTGAGTCATACTTAGGGTTATACGTGCTGTTTGTCCGTGTAACCCTCATAAAAAAGCCCTCGAATTTGTGGGCTTTTTAGTTTGACCAGGCCTGGTCAGTCTTTTGTTATCCAATCACGATTCTAATAAGATGATAACGCCATTACACCATCCATTTCGACATCGGTGTCTTTAGGCAATTGCTTAACGGCAACCGCCGCGCGAGCAGGGTAAGGCTCGACAAAGTATTGCGCCATAATCTCATTAACGGTCGCAAAGTGACTCATATCGGTTAAGAAGATATTCAATTTAACGATATCTTGTAAAGATCCGCCTGCGGCTTCACAAACCGCGGTTAGGTTCTGAAATACTTGATGAATACGTTCTGCAATGTCACCTTCTTTAAGTTCCATTGTTTCTGGAATCAGTGCGATTTGACCTGAAAGATAAACAGTATTGCCAACACGAACCGCTTGAGAGTACGTGCCAATAGCTTGTGGTGCATTCGGGGTAGAGATGATGTCTTTCATGTTAATGCCTTTCGATGAGTTTAAATTGATTTAAATTCTATCAAAATTGGCCTGCTTAAGCAGAGTTTGCACGTATTTAAACCCCAATTAGATTTTAATAAGAGATGTGGGTGAATCGCTTATGATAGCTAAAGGGGATTTTACAAGCGAAACGATGTGTTTTTTACCTAAACTGTATTGCACGACAGGATATAAAGGATTTGGGTTGTGTTTGCACTGATAACACTCAAATTAAAGTATCAATGAATAGAGGCTTATATGTTTAATCAACGGTTCTGGATAGGATTGAGTTTATTGTGGTTAGTTGCTTCGCCGTTATTGGCTGAGGAGTCTGCCAATTCAGCTAGTTTAGGTGAGGTCTTACTAAGTAAGGGGGTTAAATCTGTCAACATCTCCTTGAACGGTGAGTCTTTTACCATTCAGCGAAATCAAATGCCTGGCAATACCATAACGGATCTGTATTCCAGTACCACGGTAGGTTCAATTCAACCGATGATTTTAGCGCCAGGTGTTGAAACGATTGCTGAATTGGATGTCATTGGTTATCTACAACAAGCGCAAACCGATTTGAATATCATTCTAGTGGATACCCGTACACCTTTTTGGTTCGCGCGTATGCGGATTCCTGGAAGTATCAACGTGCCCTATAGTTTGTTTGAAGATGAACTGAGTGCTTTTGAAACGGTAGAAAAGTTCTTTAATGTCAAAATAGATGATGAAGGTCAATTAGACTTTAGCCACGCCAAAACCATTGTTGGTTATTGTAATGGTCATTTTTGTGGGCAAACGCCCAGTGCTTTTAAGCGAGAGGAGTTTTCGTTATTAAAGTTAGGCTATCCGCCCGCGAAATTAAAATATTATCGTGGGGGTATGCAGGCTTGGAGTGCATTAGGGCTAACAGTTATTGGTGATGAGGTGTTAAATTAAAAATTGACCAGGCCTGGTCAGAAGGTTATTTTTACAGGCGTTGAATCTTTTCAACAATGGGAAGGCGTTTTAAGTGGCGCATGACTTCAGCCAAATGTTTACGGTCACGGATGTTGATCACAAAATGCATTAAGCTATAAGATTCATCTTTATCTTCAGAGCGAACGCGCTCGATATCGGTGTTGGTTTTTGCAATCTCACTGGCAATTTTAGCCAGAGTACCGCGTTCGTTTTTCGCTTCAAGTTGAATTTCAACTAAATAGGTGCCTGTTGCATCCACATCCCAATGTACATCCAGGTATTTTTCGGGATTGTTTTTAATGTTTTTAACATTGTGACAAGTGTTTCTGTGAATCACCAATCCCTTCTCTGTGCTGATAAAGCCAAGAATTTCATCGCCCGGTATTGGATGGCAGCAGTTGGCAAAATGTAGCACCATGCCTTCTGTGCCTGAAATCGGTAGGCCAGCATCTAATCCAATATTTTTCGGTGCGATTTCATCATCCGTGCCTAAGACGACATCGTGAATCTGTTTGGCAACTAAAGGTGACATACGATTACCAGCGCCAAGATCTTCCAGTAATTGATCCCAGCTAGAGAGTTTAAGCACTTCAATCAGTTCATCCCGAATATCATCCGTCAGTCCTTCATAGGACATATTGAATTTTCGCAAAGATTTCGCCAACATCTTATGACCTAAATTCACCGCATCACCCACTTGCTGGTTTTTCATAAAGTGGCGGATTTGTGAGCGGGCTTTTGCAGTGCTGACAAAGTTAAGCCAAGCTGGATTTGGTTGGGCATCCTTGCTTTTAATGATATGAATGGTTTTGCCACTTTCGAGCGGTGTGCGCAATGGCACCAGTTTTTTATCAATACGACAACCGACGGTGGCGTGACCGATATTGGTGTGCACGGCATAGGCAAAATCGACTGGCGTTGAGCCTGTCGGTAGTGTGATGATGTCGCCTTTGGGGGTGAAGACGTAGATGACATCCGGAAACAGGTCGATTTTGACGTTCTCTAAGAAATCTAGAGAGTTACCAGCACTTTGTTGGATTTCAAGTAGGTTCTTGACCCACTCTTGCGCACGCACATCGACTTGCGAAGTGCCTTTACCTGTGTGCGATTCATCCTGTTTATACTGCCAATGCGCTGCGATACCGTGTTCGGAGACTTCATGCATGATTTTATCGCGTATCTGGACTTCTAAGTGTACGCCATAAGGACCAAACAGTGAGGTGTGTAGCGACTGATAGCCATTGCCTTTTGGGATAGCAATATAGTCCTTAAAGCGTTGAGGTAGAGGTTTGTATAGAGAGTGAACGGAGCCTAGTGTGCGATAACATTCATCTGCAGTATCGACGACGATCCGAAAAGCAAAGATATCCAGGATGTCTGCAAAACTCTGGCGCTTGGTCTTCATCTTTTTATACAAGCTATACAGATGTTTTTCACGACCGAACACTTTGCCGGAAATATGTTCTTGATTGAGGCGGTTCTGGATGGTATCGGTAATTTGCTCAATGACTTCGTTACGGTTGCCACGCGCTTTCTTGACAGCACTTTCCAGTACAGCAAAGCGGTAAGGGTGCATCGCTTTGAATCCGAGGTCTTCCAATTCTAATCGAATTGCATTGATGCCTAAGCGACCCGCAATCGGTGCAAAGATGTCTAAGGTTTCATGTGCAATCCGGCGTTGCTTATCGGGGCGCATTACGCCCAAAGTACGCATATTGTGTAGACGGTCGGCTAACTTAATCAGGATGACGCGAATATCTCGAGCCATCGCTAAAATCATTTTGCGGAAGTTTTCAGCTTGTGCTTCTTGCGGGTTATCAAACTCGAGTTTACCCAGTTTGGTGACACCATCGACAATCTCAGCCACACTTTCGCCAAAACGATCAGTAATGTCTTGTTTGGTGTAAGGGGTGTCTTCAACCACGTCATGCAAGATGGCTGAAATCAGACTTTCTTGATCAAGTTGAATTTCTGCAAGGATTTCAGCAACCGCGATGGGATGCCAAATATAGTCTTCACCCGATTTACGGGTTTGACCTTGATGCGCCAAGGCGCCAAACTCATAAGCTGCTTGAATACCAGCAACTTGTTCTGCGGTTAAATATTTCGAGGCTTTCTCGAGTAGACCGTGGATCGAGTTTGGAGTGGGCATAGGGAGATTAAGTTTTTAGCTAAAGAATGGAGGCGTATTTGGATCAGCCAAAACAACATCTGCATCAATCGTGCCAGCAGCAAGTTCGCGCAACGCTACGACTGTTGGCTTATCATTGTCCCAATCGACAGTCGGCTCTGCACCGTTTGCAATTTGACGTGCACGTTTAGCACTTAAAATAACAAGTTCAAAACGGTTTTCTACTTGATCTAAACAATCTTCTACTGTGACACGTGCCATATCGAGCTCCCACTTAAATTTAAAGGTAAAGAGTTATTTTACACGAAATTTGAGTAAAAATAGTAGGAATGTGACGTGGCATGTCATAACAAAGCGCTAAATAACAGTGGAATAGCGTATATTTAAGTTAAAAGCTTGGTTTTTGATGGATTATTTTACGTGTTCTAAGTAGGTTTTTAAGATGGCAGATTGCGACTGAACGGCTTTTTTTGCGCTTTGGCCAAGCTCCTGTCGTTGGTTTGCGTTATCAATCAATGTCTTAATGGCTGACTCCAATTGGGCATAATCTTGGCATTGAACAATACCTTGATATTGTTTCAATAAGGCCATTTCTTCTTCAAAATCATGCATGTCTGGACCGGTGATTATCGGGCGTTGATAAGCCGCGGGTTCAATGACATTATGTCCTCCTTTTGGTACAAAGCTGCCACCCATGATGACCAGCTTAGCATGCTCATAGAGTGGCATTAGTTTGCCTAATCGATCATCTAAAAACAACTTGGTTTCTGAGTCTGGTGACTCTCCTTTGCTGGCCACCTTTAAGGGCTTGGAGATAGCTAATAACTGCTTCTGAATGCTTTCACTGCGTTTAGGGTGTCGGGGTACGATGACCAGTAATTCAGAACGCTGGTGTTGTAACCAGAGTTGGCTGATCGCTAACTCTTCATCTGCATGGCTCGATGCCAGTAGTACATACTCTCGGCCAATGGGGTCAGGGTTTTTAGTCACAGCAGCGACTTGTGCATACTTTAAATTACCGGCAGTGATGACCTTGTCAGCGGGTGCGCCCATAATAATGAAACGTTCGGCTTCGGCGGGGGAGCGCGCTAATACTTGGCTGACGTTCGCTAGGCTTTGTCGATAGGCATCTTTTAACCATTTTGGGGTGCTAAGGGTTTTACGCGACATGCGTGCATTGAGGATGCATAAATCAATGCCCTGTTGGTGACAGAGTCGATACAGGTTTGGCCAGATTTCGGTTTCCAAGACATATAGCTGAGTAGGCTTGCAAGCGGCAATAAGGCGTTTGAGTGAAAATGGCCAGTCTAATGGTAGGTATCTGTGCTCAACAGAGTCGGCAAACAGTGACTCTACAATTTGTTTACCGGTTGGTGTGTTGGTGGTGATGAGAATGTCGTGTTGAGCTTGTAACGCACGAATAATCGGTTCAGCCGCTTTGACTTCGCCGACGGATGCGCAATGGAACCAAAGGCGTTGCGATGATTTAGCAAGTGTTGGGTAGGATAGCCCCAGACGTTGTAGCAAAAAGGTCATGCCGGCTTTATGCTTAATGGCTTCAATTAAGATTAGCAGCCAAAGAAGCGGACTTAACACTCTAATTAACAGTTGATAAATAATCATTAATGTCTCATCGAAACCGATTGTAAAAGTGACCAGGCCTGGTCACTTTTAATGCGTGTAAAATTAGTGGCCAGCTTGCAGTAAAGCTTCCATCATAGCGATGTCACCCGGTAAATCGACTTCTGGTGAATCCCATTTGCTTTCGACGACTTTGATTTTGTGGCCGTATTCTAAAGCGCGCAGTTGCTCTAGTTTTTCAATGTCTTCTAGCTTACCCATTGGCAAAGCATTGAAGGTATCGACGAAGCCTTTGGTGTAGGCGTAAATCCCTAAATGCTTGAAACTGTCGTGATCCCAGTAATCGCGGCCATGTGGAATGGTGGCGCGTGAGAAATACAACGCGAAGCCATTGACGTCCATCACCATTTTGACATCTTTCGGGTTGGTGATTTCCGCTTCATTGACGATTTTAAAAGACAGAGTGCTCATCTCGAAACTGCCGTCATAATCGTTCGCCATAAAGGGTGAAATGACGTCTTCAATTGATTGAGGATGTACCAAAGGTTGATCGCCTTGCACATTGACAATCAAGTCATCATCTTTCAAACCTATTGCATTGGCAGCGGCCGCAATACGATCGGTGCCCGAAGCGGCTTCAACGGGTGTCATCACGACTTTGCCACCAAAGGCTTCCACCACGTCTTTAATACGTACATCATCGGTTGCAATATAAACCCCTGCTAAGCCTTGGGCTTTAGAGATGCGTTCATAAACATGCTGAATCATCGGCTTGCCATCAATCAATTTAAGCGGTTTTCCCGGTAAACGCGAAGAGCCATAACGAGCAGGGATAAAGACATAAGTATTCATAAAGGTCACTTTAGATTAGGAGGAGGGTTCAAGAATATTTTAATTAGGTATAGAGCTGAAATGTTTTGGCAAGCTAGTTTAGATGCTTAGCAAGGCAGGGCGAAGGGCGTTGAGTATAACTCAATAACCGAAAGCCCTAACGAAGCTAGGTGCTAAAATAGGCAGCCAAAACTACATTTTAGAGTAGAGGCTTCTTAATAATTCAGGCGTCACTTTCTCTTTCCAGCTTGGGCCATAAACATTTTCCCACAGCGGTGCTAAGCCAGAAGCAGTACGAATCATCTTCTCCATATCTTCTTCAGATAGGTTTTTGGTGATGCCTTTTGGTAACACAATATTGTGCTTTTTCATCATCTCACGGAAGACCTTAACGCCTTCAGGATAGAAATCATCTAAGACATCAAACGCGATACAGTTCCCAATGCCGTGGTGATAACCCATCACGTATGACAAACCGTATGACAGTGCATGACACGCGCCAACTTGGCTATAAGCGATGCTTTGCCCGCCCATGTAGGACGCCATCATCAACTTCTCGTCAGAATCAGGGTGGTCTTGTAAAAAGACTTGGTTGCAAAGGTCTAAAGATTTTTCACCAAAGGCACGGGCAAATTCATTGATGTAAGTACCATTCAGCGCTTCGATATTGTGAATATAGCAATCCATTCCGGTATAGAACCACTGATTTGCAGGTACACCTTGAATAAGGTCTGGATCCATAATGATTTGATCGTAAACGGTGTAATCTGAGTTCATGCCTAATTTTTTATCAGGTCCCGTTAATACCGTGGTACGAGATGCTTCCGCACCCGTTCCAGAAATCGTTGGAATGCCGACATGGTGAACCGCTGGATTTTTGATTAAATCCCAGCCTTGATAAGAAGCTGAACCGCCTTCATTGGTCAGCATTAAGGCTACAGCCTTACCTAAATCTAAAGCTGAACCACCGCCTAAACCGATCACGCTGACCGGGTTGCGGCCATTGTTATTTTCTGCCGCAAACTTCTGAACTTCTACTGTTAAGGCATCGACGTAAGTGGTTTTAGGCTCGTCCGTGACGTCTAACCAAATCACCATATCTTTATCGGTGACCGGAATACGTTCTGCTAATGGCTTATCTTTATGGACTTCATCAACCAAAAAAACCACGAAATCACCGATTTTCTGACGTTCATCTGCCAGTACATCATCTAGTTGATCAAATGAACCACGACCAAAAATCATTTTAGGAACAGTTTTAAAATTACGAAACTTCATGAATGGAATCCTTGGTCTTATTGGTTGAAAACGTTTGCGAAAGCATCAATACGCGATTGAATGTCTTCTTCTGTCCATGACAGTTGAATCAACATTGAAACGGTACGGCTGATGATAGCATCCGATTTTGGCGTTTTAATTTGGGTGTAATCTGGGCGATCTGCAATCAGTTCAATCGGCAGTTTTGCAGATGCAGTCATATTATGAATATGCGTCCAGTTCTTTAGGTAATGCCAGTTATTAGCGTACCAATAGAATACCGCCGGCACTTCTTGCTCGGCTAGGCCTGCAACCACTTCACGTGCACGGGCTTCTGTCGGTAGGAAGATGCTTAAGAAACCAGCGTTATCGCCTGCTTCATCCGGCAGTTCACGGAAAGTGACTTCTGGGTATTGTCTTAAAGCATCTTTAAGGGCTTTTTTGTTTTTGCGTTGCGTCTCTAAAATGCGTGGCAATTTACGCCATTGCGCCACACCAACGGCCGCGTTCATCTCTGAAATACGGAAGTTGTTGCCCATGATTGGGTGACTTTCTGCGCCGCGATCCAGACCGATGTGGTCATGACCATGATCGGCAAACATATGTGCATTGTTATAGATGTTAGTGTCATTGGTCAGAACCGCGCCGCCCTCTCCGCAAGAGATGGTTTTGACGGAATCAAACGAGAAGGTGCCGACTTGACCAATCGTTCCTAACGCCTTGCCCTTATAGCTTGCGCCAGTGGCCTGACAAGCATCTTCAAGTAAGACTAGGTTATGTTTATCGCAAATGGCTTTGATTTTATCCATTTTGCCCATTGAGCCACACATGTGTACAAAGTTAATCGCTTTAGTGCGCGGTGTAATGACGGCTTCAATGCCTTCTGGCGAAAGTGTTAGGGTCTCATCAATTTCTGCAAAGATAGGAATCGCACCGGCGAACACAATCGCTTCAACGCTCGCTACAAATGTAAACGGAGGCACGATGACTTCATCACCCGCGCCAATGCCCGCTGCCATTAAGGCTGTGGTTAAAGCGGTCGTACCACTAGAGACTAAATGCGAATGCTTAGCGCCAGTGGTCTCGCAAATCATGCCCTCTAGTTCACGTGCTTTCCACACGTCATTACGCATGCCGTCAAAGTTGTAGCGAAAGGTAAAGCCTTTCTCCATGACTTCGTTAATTTGTTCTTTTTCAGATTCATCAAAAATCTCAAAACCAGGCATTCGTCGCTCCTAAAATTCAATATGCGGAATATGTATGTTTGTTATTTATACGGGTTTAATCAAGCATCGCTTGAATTAAGCTGTTATGGGCTTCTACTTGTCTGGCTTGGGTCAGTCGGCCAGAACCAAAAATACTGTGTAACTCTTTTAAGGCGATGTCAAAATTGTTGTTGATGACAATGTAATCAAATTCATTGTAATGTGAGATTTCACTGACAGCATCGGCCATGCGGCGTTCTATAATCTCGTCACTATCCGTGCCTCGCCCCGTTAAACGTCTTTTTAGCTCTTTTAAAGATGGCGGCAAAATAAAGATAGAGATCGCATTAGGCATGAGTTCTCTTACCTGCTGCGCGCCTTGCCAATCAATTTCTAAGATGACATCTTTGCCTGATTGAAGCTGATCTTCTACACTGCTTTGGGAGGTGCCGTAAAAGTTGTCAAATACTTGAGCATGCTCCAAAAAATCGCCTTGCAATATTTTTGCTTCAAAGTCTTCGATACTCAAAAAATGATAATTGACGCCATTTTCTTCGCCAGGACGTATCGCTCGAGTGGTGCTCGAAACGGAGACTCTAATACGGCTGTCTAATTCAATTAACTTGCCGACTAAAGAGGTTTTGCCCGCGCCGGAAGGGGCTGAAACAATATAAAGTGAACCGCGCATAAAACTACTCCAAGTGACTGAATTTTTAGTAGTGGCCTATTTTAACAGAGAATTTAAAGACGGGGGAAGCTATGAAAGGCGCTCTTGAAAACTCCAGCTATAAAGTCCCTTTAATGGATGTTGATACCTGGGCTTGGTGACTTATATAAAGCCACTATGTTAAAGCTTTTAAGATAGGGGTTAATCAGAAAATATTAAGCATTTATTAAATCTTAAATGGAGGCGTTTACATAAATCTATTACAATGCCTCTATGCATAAAGAAAGTATATTTTTAGTAGGCCCTATGGGGGCTGGAAAGTCCACTGTAGGCAGGTTGATTGCAGAAAAGCTGAACTATCAATTTGTCGACAGTGACCATGAGATTGAACACCGAACCGGTGCCACTATTCCGATGATTTTTGACATCGAAGGTGAGGCAGGGTTTCGTGAACGTGAAGAGATGGTGATTGATGAGCTTACCGAGCGCACCGAAGTCGTTTTAGCGACCGGTGGCGGCGTGGTGGAGCGCGAAAAAAATCGCCAACATCTGCGTACGCGTGGTTTTGTGGTTTATCTAAAATCGCCAGTGGAAGCTCTGATTCAGCGTACCAAACATGATCGTAATCGACCGCTTTTACAGACCGATAATCCAGGAAAAGTCCTGGCCGAACTGATGGAGAAGCGTGAACCCTGGTATTTAGAAATGGCTGATCTCGTTATTGAAACCCAGCAGGTTCCAGTGCATCGCGTGGTCAAACAAATTCTTGAAAGACTAGAAGAAGAGCATATCGTTTAGATGGCTTAGATCATTTAAGGTTTTAGCCTAGGCTAAATCCTCCAAGAATTACTCAGTAAACCTTATTTAAAAAAAGAGACAGAGCAGTGAAGACATTACGTGTAGAGTTAGGCGACAGAAGTTATCCCATTTTTATTGGCCAAGGGCTTATGGGCAATGCCGAGTTGGTTAAGCCTTACGTTAAAGGTAAGCAGGTGCTGATTGTCACCAACACGACAGTCGCGCCTCTGTATTTAGAAGCCTGTAAAAAAGCTTTTGCGGATTTTGATGTCAAGTCAGTGGTGTTGCCAGACGGTGAGCAGTATAAAACCCTGGAAACGCTTAATTTGGTGTTTGATGAGCTGATCGGTCAGCGCTTTGATCGTAGCTGTACATTGATTGCCCTTGGTGGCGGTGTCATTGGTGACATGACTGGTTTTGCCGCCGCTGCTTTTCAGCGCGGCGTGAACTTTATTCAAATGCCAACGACGTTATTGTCGCAAGTTGATTCTTCTGTCGGCGGAAAAACCGGCGTGAATCACCCGCTCGGTAAAAACATGATTGGTGCCTTTCATCAACCAGAGTGTGTGGTCATTGATACAGAGACACTGAATACCTTAGAAGATCGCCAACTGTCATCCGGCCTGGCGGAAGTCATTAAATATGGTTTGATTCAAGATCCTGAGTTTTTTGAATGGTTAGACGTCAATATCGAAAAACTCATGAAGCGTGAGCCAGATGCATTGTCATACGCCATTGAACGTTCTTGCGGAGATAAAGCGCATATCGTTGCCAAAGATGAAAAAGAAGCCGGTCTGCGTGCTTTGTTTAATCTTGGCCACACCTTTGGGCATGCGATTGAAGCAGGGATGGGGTATGGTAATTGGCTACATGGCGAAGGCGTCAGTGCAGGCACTATGCAAGCCGTTTTTCTATCGAACCTGTTAGGTGATTTAGACGATGGCGATTTGGAGCGCATTAAAGAAATTTTTGAGCGTGTTCATTTGCCTGTCTACCCACCAAAAGTTTCTGAAATGGATAATCAAAAGTTCCTAGACTTAATGGCGGGTGATAAAAAAGCCCAAGCGGGTACGATTCGTTTGGTGTTATTAAAATCGATTGGTGAAGCTTATGTCACGGGTGACTATCCTCAAGAATTACTAGAACAAACCTTAACTGAGTGGCGTGCATAATAGCCTGCTTGTAGCTTGAATTGTCAGCTTACAACGGGTTATGCAAACGATCGCTTAAAGTATTTTAATTCATCCTAAATCTAGGGGGCGGTATGCCAAGTCGTTATACACAACAATTTTCTGCAGAAGGCGTTAGTTTTTCAATGCGAGAAAACATCATGATGATTGATGTTGAAAATGCCTTTGCATCCGCTCAGATCACCACTCATGGCGGCTGTGTTTTAAGCTTTACGCCGAAGAATGGTCAAGATCTATTATGGGTTAGCCCGACGGCCATTTATAACGGACAGAAACCCGTGCGAGGTGGTGTACCTGTTTGCTGGCCTTGGTTTGGAGCCAATACGCAAGATGCTTCAGCACCAGCACATGGTTTTGTGCGCAATGCAGTTTGGCATTTAGACCATGTTTCTAACTTAGACTCTGGCGTGACAGAAATCGTATTAACGTTTGATTCTAATGCAGAAACCTTAGCGATTTGGCCACATAGTTTTCATCTGGCTTTAAGGATTGAAATCGGTGAGAAATTAGCCATGTCGTTAGTCACCACCAACTTGAATGATTACGATATTCAAATTACCGAAGCTTTTCACACTTATTTTAATGTGGCAGATGCCAGAAATTTGGTGATCACCGGTTTAGAAGGCAGTGCCCATTTAGATAAGCTGAGTAATGCACCTGCTGAACGCCAAGTTGAAACCTTAACCTTAGTGCCGCCAATGGATTCAGTGTATTTAAATCAGGCAGGGGATGTTTCGATTGAAGATGCTGGTCATCAACGCAGTATCATTATTGAAAAGCAGCATGCCGATTCTGCCGTTGTGTGGAATCCAGGACCTGAAACCGTTAAAGGTTTTGCTGATGTACCTGACGATTTATGGCCAGCATTTGTCTGTGTCGAGGCGGGTAATATCTTTGATAATGCGGTGATGATTGCCAGTGGCGATAAACATACTATGACAATGATATTGTCGAGTCAGAACGCTTAAATTTCCAGACTTACCAGGCCTGGTAAGTTCTTTCACGGCCCTTTTGAAAACACTGGTTTTAGGTGTTTTCTAAGGCTGGTCTGTTTTACGCGCCATTTTGCGTGAATAATTCCTCAAATACATCACGCCCAATATTCCGGTTAAAACGCCAGGAAAAATCAGAGACCAATTTGGAATTGCAAGATAGGCATAGATGCCAATAATCCCGCCCAGAATATAAGTACTCAGTAGTACGACTAAAACATTGCTTTGCCAACTCCACGCGGTTTTAGACTTTATCTTCTCGGCAAAATGCACCCCAATATCGGTCGCATTACCCGTCATATGAGTAGTGCGTAATTGCAGCCCACGATAGCTCGCGACTAAGGCGTTTTGAATGCCGCAAGCCATGGCACTGAGGAGCACTGAAAAAATTGAATGCTGGAAGCTTAATAAGGCTGCAAGGGTTAATAACAGGCAGTTTATAATTAAGCCATAGCCATAGTTTGGGGTTTCGTTGTAACGTTGTTGTCCTATCAATAAGCCAGAAATAAACGCCCCTAAAATAAAGCTCATTAAAATCAACATAGAGATGCTTAGCAAAGACCAGTCAAACGCCACCAAGTGTTTGCTGACATGAGATGCCACCCCTGACATTTGACTCACCGGAATACTAAACTCGATCAACATAGCGCTATTGATGTAGCCGGCAATCAAAGCCATTAAGCCAGCGATGATATAAATTTTGGTGATTTGGGTTTGATTAAGAGATTCAGCGGGTTCTCTAATAGGATATGGCATTCCGAGTCCTTAAGTTAGGTCACACGAAGGTAGATAAGTTTGTGTTTCATCATAAGTAAAACCACTTCATTTGAACAGTGTTTAAATGCAAGTTTGTTCAGTGCCCAATTCAAGGTCGATTCTGTTGTCCATGGTTATCCTGAATGGCTTTGTGTTAAATTCCTAGCCTAAAGTTGCAATGAGACCTCAGAGATCTAGCTTAATATGCCCTCTACAGTTATGGTGGCATTCTTTGCTGCTTTTATAACCTACTCGGACTCACCAGGCCTGGTGACTTTGGTTTTGCCATCTCCTCTGTCTTCAATGATTGCTTTTGTTTAGATTGCGTTTGGGGTATGTCATCACAAAAGTGTCAAATTTATGAAACATTACCCATGGTTTAAGTCTGCATAATGGCTTTGAATGGATGGAGAATGAGATGAAGATACTAATCGTTACCGATGCCTGGACGCCTCAAACAAACGGCGTGGTAACAACCATGACTCAGGTTGTACAGCATCTCGAAAAGCTGGGCCATGTTGTTAAAGTTCTTCATCCTGGCTTATACCTGAATGTTCCGATGCCCGGATATGTCGAGATTCCGTTAGTGGTTTACGCCAAAGGTTTTAAAAAACAGCTTGCGGCGTTTGCCCCTGATGCGGTGCATATTGTAACGGAAGGCCCGTTAGGATTTAGAGCTCGCTCGTTGTGCCTCAGGAAGGGCTGGCCATTTACAACTTCTTTTCATACCAAGTTTGCAGAATATGCTAATAAAAGATTTCCGCTGATACCTGTCAGCTGGGGCTATCGTTATTTACGCTTCTTTCATGATCCTGCACAAAATACGCTAGTAAGTACACAATCCTTTATTGATGAGTTGGCAGATAAAGGCTTTAAGCACCTGTTCAAGTGGAATCGAGGCGTTGATGTAGATCTATTCCATCCTCAGAGATGCAGCGATTTAAATTTACCATCGCCGATTCATCTTTATGTTGGCAGGGTTGCCACCGAGAAAAACTTACCCGCGTTTTTAGATTTAAAGCTAGAGGGTTCTAAGGTTGTGGTGGGTGAAGGTCCTGATATGGAAGGTCTTAAAAATAAGTATCCTGAAGTGCACTTTTATGGAAAACTGGCGGGCGAATCACTAGCGACTTATTTTGCCAGTGCGGATGTATTTGTTTTTCCTTCTCTAACGGATACTTATGGTCTGGTTATGTTAGAGGCTCTTGCGGCGGGTACACCAGTGGCAGCATTTCCAACGACGGGCCCGATTGATCTATTAACCAAGCAGACGGGTGTGATGGACGACGACTTGAGTGCTGCTATCATGAAGGCACAAACGTTAGATCGAAGCGCATGTCGGCTTTATGCAGAGCAGTTTAGCTGGGAAGCCTGTGCAGAAACTTTTTTGAAGGCTTTAGCACCAATCAATCCACCATTGAATTAACTGGTTAAGGCTGAGGGTCACGGTGAAGGTATCGTGTATTGAGTATGAATCCCGTCGACTTTCTGTAAGACTTCCTTATCCAATATCACCTCAATCGATGCGATATTTTCTGTCAGCTGTGTCAGATTGGTGGCACCAATGATATTAGCTGTCACAAACGAACGGCTGTTTATAAATGCCAATGCCAATTGGGTAGGCGTTATACCATTTTCTTTGGCGAGTCTGGCATAGGCTTCTGTGGCTTTGACTGCATTAGGATTGGAATAGCGGTCATAATGCGGATACAAAGTGATTCGGGCATTTTCTGGAGATTGGCCGTTCAGATATTTGCCCGATAACACGCCAAAGCCTAATGGTGAATAGGCCAATAGCCCGACCTTTTCTTGATATGCGATTTCCGCCAGCCCTACCTCATAACTGCGGTTCAATAAACTATATGGGTTTTGCACCGTGACGATTTTCTGTAAGCCTTTGGCTGCGGCGATCTGTAAAAATTTCATGGTGCCCCAAGCGGTTTCATTGGAAAGGCCGATTTGTCTTATTTTACCGGCTTTGACCAGCTCTGTGAGCACCTCTAGGGTCTCTTCAAAAGCGGTCATGTCTAGCGTATCCTTTTCTGGAGCGACAAAGCCTAGTTTGCCAAAGTAATTGGTTTGACGTTCTGGCCAATGTAGTTGATAAAGATCCAGATAATCGGTTTGCAGACGTTTTAAAGAGCCTTCTATGGCTTGGTGAATCTGTTGACGGTTAAAGCGGCTGTTCCCCCCCTCGAATATGAGTGGTAAAGTCGCTCGGACCAGCAATTTTAGAAGCCAACACTATGTCCGAGCGCTTACCGCTTCTGGCAAGCCAGTTGCCAATTATCTGTTCGGTTTTACCGTAGGTTTCAGGACGTGGAGGTACGGCATAAAGCTCGGCAGTATCCCAGAAGTTAACCCCTTGTGAGAGCGCGTAATCCATCTGTGCAAAAGCCTCGGCTTGAGTGTTCTGCTCGCCCCAAGTCATGGTGCCTAAGCAGATACGACTGACTTCAATATCGGAATGTCCTAGTCTGTTATAAATCATATGCGTTCCTTTATATTGCACTACAAGCGGTTTTAACAGTGAAAAATGGTACCTAAAGTTGGTTGATTAGGCTTTAAATCAATGGATTCTTAAATGAAATACGCAATGATCAGGCCTGTTCGTTTTATTTTGGTCATATTTAATGTCATAAAACGCCCTGATATAGGTTTAAAATCTGATAAGATTGCGGTGATTTATCTATAGCGGCTATAGTTCAAGGGATATAACGGCCCCCTCCTAAGGGGCAGATCCAGGTTCGAGTCCTGGTGGCCGCACCATTTTTACAGCGCCTGCTGTAGTTGTATCAATGCTTTTTGTAAAACGGGTTTTGAAACCGCAATATTCATCCTCATAAAGCCTTTACCCCCTTCTCCAAATGATAATCCATCATTCAATCCGAGCTTGGCTTTATTAACTAGCCAGTTTTTCAATTCGGTTTGGTTGTCAAACATCGCCGAAAAATCAAGCCAGACTAAATAAGAAGCTTCAGGCCGCATGACTTTTACTAAAGGATAGTGCTGCTGGAAAAAGCTTTCCAATGTTTCAATGTTTGCTGTGAAATAGTTGAGTAAGGCCTGTTTCCACGTGAAACCCTGCGGGCTATACGCGGCTTGCAGGGCAATCATGCCCATTAGGTTGAGTTCATGGATCGAGACGCTTTGGCAGACCTTTAAGTAATCCGCTTTGAGTTTGGGATTGGCAATAATGGCATAACCTATTTGCAGTCCGCCTAAATTGAAAGTTTTGCCAGGAGAGTTTAAGGTCACGGTGATAT
>CBFDDF010000014.1:0-31459 GCA_965603495.1 uncultured Thiomicrorhabdus sp.
ACGGGGCGTATTCTAACCAATCCACCAAACTACGCAAGTCTTATTTCAATGTTTTTACTGTTTATTTACTTTTTGATGACATTTTGATGATCTGCTTCTCTAAAATAACTCTTCAGTTACGTAACTACCAGTATTACTAACCTCTAAAAAACTCTGTAATATTTGTTTATGACTGTTTTACTAATAGGAATAGTGCCATGCCTCTTTCTCGACGCCACTTTATTCAACAAATCGCGGCTTTAACTGCCAGTGGTATTACGTCACCCCTTATTGCAGCTGAACTTAACGACCATTCTTCGACGCATAAGACCGGTGTCGTGCTAGATGCTTCTTTTTATCTACACGATCACGCTGACCATCCTGAAAATGCCAAACGCCTTAAAGTAATAGATGAAGCTCTTACCAAACAAAACCTATGGTCTCAACTAACACCTGTTGCAGGACGTTCAGCCAGTAATGAAGAACTGTTACTCGCTCATCAGCAAGGCTATATTGATGAAATCGAAATACTTAGTGAAGAGGGAGATGGTTTCTACAACGAATACCAGCAAGACACTTACATTAATAAACACACTTTTGCAGCTGCCAAAATGGCTGCGGGCAGTGCCATCAACCTCAACCTTGCGATCTTTGATCGCCAGGTCGAGAATGGTTTCGCTTTGTTACGCCCACCAGGCCATCACGCCCTGGCGAATAAAGCGATGGGATTTTGCATATTTAATAGTGATGTAATTGCTGCGCGAGCTTTACAAAAATATCGTGGTGTTAAACGCGTTGCTATCATTGATTTCGATGTTCATCATGGTAATGGAACCCAGGATTTAACCATCAATGATCCATCTATTATGGCCATTTCAATCCACCAACACCCTTTTTGGCCACTCACAGGGGATGTTAAGTTTCTCGGTAACGGTTCTGCGGTAGGAACAAATGTAAATTGCCCTTTTAGAGTTGGCGCTGGAAACAGCGCTTATCTAGGTGCTTATGATGAAATAATTGAAGCCAAACTCGCTGCATTTAAACCTGAACACATCATCGTTTTTGCCGGTTATGACGCCCACTGGCAAGATCCGCTAGCAGGTCATCGCATGTCTGTTATTGGCTTCAATAAACTCGTGGATAGATGCCTGAAATCTGCAAAAACACTTTGCAATGGGCGCATTAGTTTTTCATTAGGTGGTGGCTATAAGCTTGAGCCATTAGCACAATGTGTTGCAGGCACATTTCATACTTTGTTAAACAACCCTCAAAAACATCTAAATCCAATTGGTGAATCTCCGGACGGTGAAGTCGACAGTCGAGAACAGTTAGATGAATTAATCCTACGCCACCGGAACATCGTTTAAATACCCGCTTAAAAAGACACCGCTAAGCTTGTCCGATAATGTCGTGAAAGCAAAAGACGGCGACTTCTTTCTTACCCGCCCCCTCTCTTCTATATATAAATATATTTTTTATACCCTCAATAAAAAATTCTAAGGCCAAGTCTAACAACTTCAAACCCTTTAATAATAAACACTTATGGCACAAAATAGATTTTACTTATACCCAAATGCAAACGTTAAATCATTTAGAGCTTAAAATTACGTATAGTGTACCGCTCATGCACTAGTTAGGTTCTGAAAAAACATGCTCAGTTTAGACAAAATCCTCGATTCAAGGTTCCCTAACCTTAATAACACTTTCAAAGGCAAGATGGCGCTCAAGTTTATCAAGGCTACTGCTCACGAGGATGAAATCTCAAGCTTCATCAAAACCAATCCGCATCTGGAAGGATTTGCCTTTTTAGACGAAGTTTTTAAGCACCTATCTTTTTCATACCAGACCTGTGGTAACTCATTAAAGAACATTCCTTCTCAAGGACGTGTCGTCATTGTCGCTAACCACCCTATTGGAACCTTGGATGGCTTTGCTTTATTGAAAATGGTGCGTTCGGTGCGTAAAGACGTGAAAATCGTTGCGAATGATATTCTTCATAGTATCCAACCTATTCAAAATCTATTAATTCCTGTCGACAATATGTCTAAGGGCACTAACCACAAGTCCAATTTTCTAAAAATGGTGGCCGCTTTAGAAAATGAAGAAGCCGTCATTATTTTCCCTGCCGGCGAAGTCTCCAGAGCACGACCAACGGGAATTATGGACAGCCATTGGAAAACTGGGTTTGTAAGATTAGCAAAACGAACACAGTCACCCGTTCTACCGATGCAAATCAAAGCCCGCAACTCGTTAGGATTTTATGCCGCTTCCGCAATCTACAAGCCTTTAGGCAGCATGCTCTTAATGCATGAAATGTTTACCAAACATAACCAAAGTATCAAAATCAAAGCAGGCAAACTGATTCCATGGGAATCTATCCATAAATCTGGATTGACTTTGCCTGCCGCTTCTGCGGCCATTAAAGCACATACCTATAAACTCTTTAAGTATAAAAATGATTCTATACTGTGCCCTTTTACAACGATCGAAACCATCGCCATACCGGCGTGCCGCCAATCCATTCGTGACGACTTGAAACAAGCTGAACATATCATGAAAACCCCTACAGGTTTAGACTTGTATATGGTCGATTACAAAGCGGATTCTGCCATTATTCATGAATTAGGACGCGTCAGAGAACTGACCTTCAGGAAAGTCGGTGAAGGCACAGGTTCAAACTGGGATTTAGACAAATACGATCGTTTTTATCGCCACCTGATCTTATGGGATGACAAAAAACTTGAATTGGTTGGCGGTTATCGATTAGGAGAGTGTGGCAAGCTCATAGAAAAGCATGGGCAGGATGCTTTGTATATGAACCATATGTACCATATCAATCCAGAGATGGAGAAGTATTTACCAAGCACACTTGAACTCGGTCGTTGTTTTGTACAACCTCAATACTGGGGTACGCGTGCTTTAGATTATTTGTGGATGGGTATGGGTAACTATATTGTCAACCACCCTGAAATCAAATATCTCGTTGGCTCAATTAGTTTAAGCAATGCATACTCGGCAAGAGCGAGGGAACTTATTGTTAGTTTTTACAATACCCAATTGGCCTTTAGTGAAGATGTTGCCAATGCGAGATGTCCATTTATCGTCTCCGACGAAATCAAACAGCTGGCCTTAAAAGAATTTACTGGCGACTATAAAACCTGTTTTAAACGGCTTAATGAACTCCTAAATGAACAAGGTGAAACACTACCGATGCTATTCAAACAGTATGTCGAACTGTGTGAAGACAAAGGCACCCAGTTCATTGACTTTAGTCTAGCTCCAGACTTCAACAACTGCATTGGTAGCTTAGTCATTGCTGAAATTGATAAGATTAAAGTGTCTAAACGGCGTTATCTTAAAAAATTTTTAAAGTGCGCTTAAATGTCGGCTCGAGTCCCACAGAGGATTTTTAACCACGCTCTCGTAGACTAGGTTCCAGTTAACCACTTAATATAGTTAAGGTTTGCTTTCAGGCAAACTTTCAATACAGCATCGCTTCCAATCCATTTTAGGCCCATTTGACTTAGTTGCACCCAGTCATGCCTCTATCAAGAAAATGACGTGAATCTAATGCTTGCTGATTTCTCAACTGAGAATTACTTAATCTCTTGCTTAGAGCGCTGCTTACGCTGTTGTTTGATTGCCCACAAGCGTTGATTTCGCCCCACTCCTATCAACACCTTAACCACGTAATTACGTAGACTAAACAACAGTCTATCCATCAATACAAAAGCACCATCCAACTTTACAGAAAATCCTTCAGAAACTTCACTTTTACCACCATAAGGAGCTAACACAGCAAATCTAGATAACTGTTTGGCCACAAAATGATCGGTACGACCTTGCGCATCATAAACAAGTGAATACACCACCGGAATAATAATTAGACTCATTAAAGTAGAGGTCACCATCCCACCGATAACCGCCACTGCCAGAGGTGCATTGGCATCACTCCCCGCACCCCAGCCAATGGCACTGGGCAACATGGTCACGACTACGGTAATAGAGGTCATTAATACTGGACGCAAACGTTGAGGACAAGCCTCGACTAAAGATTGATAAACTGCATTGTCTGCACCGCCTTTCTCTTTAAGCTTTTGATTAGTTAAATCCACCAATAAAATAGAGTTTTTTGCCACCAAGCCCATCAGTAACACTAAGCCAACCATGGAGAAGATGTTCAAACTCATATTGGTCGCCGCTAAACCAACGATTCCGCCAACAATTGCAAAAGGCAATGCCCACATAATAATCATTGGCTGAACAAAGGAGTTAAATTGGCTGGCCAACACCATATAAACTAAGATAACTGAAAGAAAAAGGGCAATCTGAATATAGTGCGCGGTCTTTTTGAACTCTGCAGCTTGTCCTGTCATTTTTAAATGCACTCCCACCGGTAAAAACCCCTCAGCCTGTTGCTTAACAATTTTCACCGACTCCCCTAATGAGACAATAGGATTACCGTAAAACATACCCGCATAACTCAAATCATGGCGTGGAATAATCGCTGCACCGGACTCAGTTTTCAGCGTTGCAACGGTGTCTAAGGAGACCAATTCACCTCGATTAGATTTAATATAAATTTTAGACAAATCCGAAGCCTTGCTCAGCTGACCCTGTTTAGCGTCCAAGCGTAAATCGTAGCGTTCACCATCGCTGCGTGCATCGCTGTACTTTCCGACATTAATACCACCTGATAAAACATTAATGGATTGTGCAATCGCCTGCGTATCTAAGCCATACAATGTTGCCTTGTGCCGGTCAATCTCAAATGAAATCTGCGGCTGATTGAGTTGCAACTCTAAATCCAAATCGCCCAACTTAGGCTGGCTTCTTAATTTCTCTAAAAAATCATCACTGATTTGAGCCAACTGATGCAGGTCATTACCCTGCAAGACAAAACGGAGAGGATCTCCACGCTGGTCGCTCATCATTGGCAAGGGTGCAGGAAACGCTTTCAACCCAGGAATGACATCAATTTTTTTGGATAAACGCTGCATAATCTGGGTCATGTGCGTATCACGCTCAGTAAACGGTTTAAGGGAAACGACAATACGACCTTCGTTAATCAGCTGTGTCGCTCCGCCGCCGATGGTTGAAAATACGGTCTTAACTTCGACATCCTTTAGCAGAACTGCCTCTAGCAGAGTCAGACGGCTCAACGTGTACTCCATACTCGAACCTAAAGGGGTCTTAAAGCTAACAATGAACTGACCTTGGTCTTCTTTTGGCATAAAACTTTTGCCAACTTGAGTGATTTGTGACCCCGCGATAACGATAAATAACAGACTATATAGAATGGTTTTTTTCCGCTGCTTTAATACTTTTTTAAGCAGGTCTAAATAGAGACTCTCTAAACCCGCCAGGAACTGATCCTGACCCGCCCCTAATCGTTTTTTGAGTAGCGTTAAACGACTGAGTTTTGCAGGCACCAATGGTTCTGTCTCAGCCGAAAACGGTTGTTTATTATCCTTTTTAAGCAGATACCGTGAGGCCAGCATGGGCACCAGTGTTAATGAAATCAATAATGAAATCATTACCCCGACCGTCACTACTACCCCAAACTCTTTAAAAAATCGCCCAATAATGCCATCCATAAACAAAACCGCGGCAAAAATGGAAACTAACGTTAAAGAAGCCGCAACCACAGCTAACTGTACTTGGCGCACGCCCTCTATGGCTATCTTCTGGATGTCGTCTGTTTTTTCTTCTGCCAGACGGTAGATATTCTCCAACACCACAATGGAGTCATCCACCACAACCCCAATCAAAAGCAATAGCGCTAATAAGGTCATGGTATTAAAGGTATAGCCCAAAAAATGCATGGCGGCGACCGCACCAAACATCGACACAGGAATCGACAATGAAATAATAAGCGTGGCACGTACGTTCCTTAAAAAGAACCACATAACCAAAGCCGTTAACAGAGTTCCAGTGATTAAATGTTCCTCAAGGGCGCCGACCATCAGTTCAATAAACTCACCGTCATCAGACGCTTTGTTCAACACGACGCCTGGAGGCAAGTAAGGCAAAATATGCTCTGCAACCCGTAATTCCGCTTCACGTACAATCGACACCGTATTACTGCCCGAGGTTTTCACCAGCCCAATACCAATGGTCGACTTACCATTAAAACGCGCTAACTGGCGTTGATTCGCGACAGCATCATCAATTTGTGCGACATCTTCTAAATGGATGACGGTATCCCCACGCCGTAAAATCGGTAACTTCTTAATCTCACTCAGCTGATGAAACTCTTCATCCAGCTTAATCACATACTCGCTCTGTCCGTGTGTTAAAAAACCACCCGGCAACTGAATATGCTCTTTATTAATGGCTTGGATTATTTCCAATACACTTAGGCCATATGCATTCATTTTTTCAATGTTTAATTGAATGCGAATTTCACGTTTTTGCTGACCGCCGATCACCACCTGGCCAACACCATTAATAGTTTCCAATCTTTTTTGGATATTCAGTTTGGCGTATTGATTGAGCTGTTGTGCAGTACGATCACCTTGCAAGGCATACCAAATAACCGGCGCACCGCCGGCCTGCATTTTCGAGACCATTGGTGGCTGCGTATCTGCCGGCAACTGGTTGAGCATCTGGTTGACCTTGGCCTGAACCTCATTGAAGGCGACATCAATGTTCTTTTCTAACTGAAAGGTAATATAGACCTGAGAAACCCCTGCCGAGGATTTGGATTGAATGTGTTCAATGCCTGCAAGGCCATTGACATTCGATTCAATGACGCTGGTAATACTGGCATCCATAATGTCCGGGTTGGCACCTAACAGACCCGTGGTAATCGAAATAATCGGAAACTCAACCGCTGGAAAACGATCGATACCAATTTTGTCATAACTCATCCACCCAAACACGACAATCAATAAGCTGATCATCCAGGCCAAGACGTGTTGTTTGATGGAAATCTCAGATAAGTTCATCGTTGCGGATCACCTGGTAGAAACAATGATTCATCCTTCAACATGTTTACTATTATGACTTCAGAATCCTCGGTTAAGAAACGTGCGCCATCGACTGCCACCACTCGACCTGGGCTGAGTCCTTGCGTTATCTCGATCATGCCATTTTCGATCATACCCGTGACCACCTTATGCGCTTTAACATAGTTTCGATAAACCACATAGACGACATCTCCACCTGGACGTTGTACCAATGCTTGGGTTGGCACCATCACTGCCTGATTTTCGGTTTGGAGAATAATGGTCGCCTTTACAGTAGACCCAGCCTTCCAGACGGGTTCATGACTCTCTACAGAAGGATTCTCAAAAACCGAAAAGGCCTGAACCGAACCAGTATCCGGATCAATCTTCGGCCTTAGATAATCAATCCTGGTCTGTAGTGGCGCGACATCGTAGAAAGGATTCTCTAAATAGACCGTTTGACCAATCTTTAGCTGAGAGAAGAATTTTTCACTAATGGGTAATTTAGCTCTTAAACGTCTGTTATCAATCAACTTAAATAATGGTTTACCCGGTTGCGCGTAATCGCCAACCGAAATCATTCGTTCATCGACATAGCCTGAAACGGGGCTTTTAATAGTGGTTTTGCCGAGTAGATTCTGATTGCGGTCATAACGGGCTTGCGCCGCACTTTGCTGCGCTTGTAGGGATTTTAATTCCGATTGAGCCTTATCATAGGTCGCACGATTGACTTGTCGCTTTCGAAGCAAAGATGCATAACGTTTAGTCTGCTGTTCCTGCATTGTGGTCATTGCCGCATAGCGTTCGATATCCGCCGCACTTTCCAAGATCGCTAACTGATAGTTTTCATCATCAATCACTGCCAACTCACAACCCACTTCAACCTTATCACCAAGCTTCACCAAAAGCTGCAAGACTTCACCACTCACCTCAGAGGAGACCACTGGAGTTTGCAAACTTTCAACATGGCCGACCACCTCAATCGTTTTATTGATTTGATGTTCATGTGCCGTGTAGATACTAATAGAGACAGGTTTCGATAAAGCAGGAAGTGCGGCCAAGCCGAACATAAGGGCAAGCGCCCCTGAAGCAATAGGTTTCATTTATATTTAAGTAATTTTTAGGAATGAGCTGCAGATTCTAGCACCGTCGTTTTAGACATGAAAATCAGTGTTCTTTATCATCACATCAGATTAAAACTGTTTTATAAACTGACCAGGCCTGGTCAATTAAACTTAATCGCGAAAAGCACCCTAAAAATGGGATGTATAAGTGGTTAAAGAACTTTGAACGTGATGCCGATATCCGTTAATTTGGTGGTCATCGCTACTTGATTTGTAACGGGCAGGCTGAGTAATATCTGCACTTGAGCTGCGTAATCGATATTGTCAATTTGACCCTCGAACAGATCACAGCAGTGGCGAACGTATTGTTCGTGTTTGAAGTCGAGTATTAAAGCTAATTGCACTTTATCGACCTGCTGTAAGGTCGGCAAAATTTCTATCACCGCTTGTGCGGCTTGACCGTAAGCTCGAGTTAATCCGCCCGCACCCAGTTTAATACCACCAAAATAGCGAACCACGACAATCATGACATCGCCAATACCTTTGTGATTAAGCACATTCAATATCGGTTTACCAGCAGTGCCCGATGGTTCGCCATCATCCCCCATGCCGGCATTAGTGGCACATTTTGGATTACCAATCAGATAAGCCCAGCAGTGATGCCGAGCATCGGGGTATTCGGCCTTGATTTCAGCTAACCAAACCATGCCTGCTTCACGTGAAACGATATGCCGAGCATAAGCGATGAAGCGACTCTTTTTGATAATGATTTCAGCAAAAACTTCTTCAGTTGGAACCGGGTAGCTCACCTGACTCATTAAGGCAGTTTCACTTTAAACCAGACTGAATAGAGCGCGGGTAAAAACAGCAGCGTTAATATTGTGCCCACACCGATTCCACCAATCAATACAAACGCCATCGGCCCCCAGAAGGTCGAGGTTGTTAGCGGAATAAATGCTAACATCGCCGCAATAGCGGTTAAAAGTACTGGCCGAGCACGACGAATAGTGGCATCAATGACCGCTTCAGCTGGCGCAAATCCTTGCTTCAGATGGTCATCAATCTGCCCAGTAAGAATCAGCGTATTACGCATTAAGATGCCCGCTAAACCGATTAAACCCAAGTTGGCCACAAAACCGAATGGTTGATTGAATAAGGTCATTGCCAATACCGCACCGATCAAACCCAAAGGCGCGGTAACAATTACCATAAATAGACTGCTAAAGGACTTCACCAGTAACATAATGAGCAGGGTCATTCCCAAAATCATCAATGGCACCTTAGCTTTAATCGAGTTTTGCGCCTTACTCGACTCTTCAACCGAGCCACCCACATCAATGCGGTAACCAAAGGGTAGGGCATCCAGTAACGGCTGCATCTGTGCTTGAATCAATTGTGTTGCCACGGGCGGTTGCATGCCTGGAATGACATTGCTATTGACGGCAATAAACAGTTCTCGATTTCTACGTTCAAGTAATGGCTCTTCGTAAACCACGTTGAGTTTAGCAATCTGTTCCAATGGTAAGCTTTCACCCTGCTGAGTTTTAATCAGCAAGCTACCTAACTCATCGACATTAAAGCGACTGGCTTCATCTGCTCGCATGACCACACTCACCGTACGAATCTGCTCACGCACTTGCACCACTGGCACACCTTGTAACTGAGCTTGCAGTTGCTGAGTGACATCCTGCATGGTTAAACCCAATTGCATCAAACGCGTTCTATCTGCATTCAGGCTTAAGGTTGGGACACGATCACCCCATTGCAAATGCGGATCAAGCGCAAAGTCCTGTTGCCCAATAATGGTTTTTAATTGATTGGCAATGCGGCGCAACTCATTGGCATCAGGTCCCACCACTCTAAAGGTGACAGGCCAAACGACTGGCGGCCCAAACAGTAATGAATGCACTCTGACGCGTGCTTCTGGGAACATGCCTTCCTGCACCTGCAGTTGCAACTTAGCCTGTAAGCGATCGCGAGCCGCCGCATCCTGGGTGACCACGATAATCTTGGCGAATGCTGGATTCGGCAGTTCAGGGTTTAACGCCAAGAAGAATCGGGGCGCGCCGCGACCGACATAAGAAGAGAGCGACTTAACCTCTTCCTGGCCATTAATCAGTGCTTCAAACCGCTTGGTGACCGCATCGGTGACTTTAATGCCAGTCCCTTCAGGTAGATAGATGTCCACCATCAGCTCAGGACGATCCGAACTTGGAAAGAATTGCTTAACCACCACCTTATTCATACCGACGACAGCTATTATGAATACCGCCAAGGTTAAAAGGACGACGATCAATTTATGGCGAACACAGCCTGTAATAACTTTTCTTAAAAAACGATAGAACGGCGTGTCATAAATATTCACCGCTGCCGCTGAATTCTCTGACATGTTATGGGTTTTATACGAGATGTTCTTCAATAACTTCACACCAAGATAAGGCGTAAAGTAGACGGCAACAATCCAAGAGGCGATGAGCGCAATGCCCAAGACCCAGAAAATATTACCGGCATATTCGCCGACTCGAGATTCCGCCAAACCGATTGGCACAAAACCGACCACGGTGACCAAGGTACCGACTAACATTGGTGCGGCCGTCACAGTCCAAGAGTAAGCGGCGGCTTTGACTTTATCCATCCCCTCTTCCATTTTGACGAGCATCATCTCAATCGCAATAATCGCATCATCCACCAGCAAGCCTAGAGAAATAATCAAGGCCCCTAAGGTAATTCGGTCAAAGTTCAAACCTTGCAGGTACATAAACAGAAAGGTCATTGCCAATGTTAATGGTACCGCTAAAGCCACAATTAAGCCGGCACGTAACCCCAAGGCGATTAGACTGACGAACAGCACTACAGCCAAAGCCGTGACAAACTTTACCTGAAAGGTACTGACCGCACCGTGAATGGCATCAGCCTGATTGGTGATCTTGTCTAAGGTCACACCCAAAGGCAGTTGCTGCTGATAATCGGCTTCAAAGGTGATTAGGTTCTTCTCTAATTCTAGGCCATCAGTCGAAGGCGACATCACCACCCCTAAAATCAGGGTTTCTTGGCCCTTGTCTCTGACTAAAAAGCTTGGTGGGTTTTCGTAACCGCGCGTAACTTCCGCCAGCTCTTGTAAAGCAACCACATGACCCCCTAATCGAATCGGCAGCGTTTTAATTTCTTCGACAGTATCGACAGAGCGGGATGATTCTAGCTTACTGCGGAGATACAAACGTGGGCCGGCGGTTTCAATAAAACCCGCATCCGTGACACTTAATTGCGCGTTAATCGCTTGCTGAACACTCGTAAGGTCAAATCCTCGTAAAGCCAGGACTTGCTGATTGATATCAATATAGATGCGTTGCGGCTGTTCCCCAATCAAAGTGACCTTTTTGACACCTTGTACCTGGCGTAAGGCAATCTGCATCTTATCCGCTTCAAGCACCAACTTTTCTTGCGGCCATTCTGGTGCGGTCAAACTATAAAGCGTGAAGAAAACATCTTCAAAATCATCATTAAAAAAAGGGCCTTGCACACCTTGTGGTAGAGACAAAGACGCATCACCTAAACGCTTACGCACTTGATAATACAAATCTTGTGCAATGCCTTTTGGCGTGCTGTCCGCAAAAGTGACAATCATATCCACTTGACCGGCACGTGACTTGGTTTCTACTCGGTCGAAATAGAGGATTTCTTCGAGCTTTTTCTCTAATGGATCTGCGACTTGATCTTGCATTTCTTGTGCGGTGGCACCAGGCCAACTCGCACTGACCAACATGGTGTTTAAATTAAAACTCGGATCTTCGGCGCGCCCCATGCTTAAAAAGGCATAAATACCGGCAATGGCGATAATTAAAATAAAATACAGCGTCAGCGAACGTTCTTTCACCGCATAGGCAGAGACATTCCAGCGATTCATTCTGCAGACTCCCGCACCACTTGGCCTTCACTCAGAAGATGCACGCCTAAAACAACAATGCTATTCACCTCACTAAAATCACCGTCCACAGCACTTACCCAAGCGGAAGATTCGGATAAAGCGCTCACTTTAACGGCCTTTCTATAAACCTTACCCTGCTTGACGATCCAGACAGAGACGAAATCCCCCTGCTCATATAACGCACTGTTCGGCACTTTGACTAAATTGGATGGCTCCGCAAAAGTTAGTTTGGCAGTCTGCCCCAAGCTTAAGCTGTCAAATGCCGATGATGCATTCATAGTGGCATCTTCAACAGCCGATTGCAGCGTATATCGGGCTTCCCAAGTACGACTCAGCGGATCTGCTTGAATCGCCAACTCTCTCAAACTTGCGGTAAATCTCTGGGCAGAACCTGACAAACTGACATCCGCTTTTTCAGGAAAATTCTGCAGACGACTTTCCGGAATCTGTACAGTCACTTCACGATGCCCTGCCAATGCAACACTGGCAACCGCTTGACCTGCCGTGACCACTTCACCGGCTTCTGTTTGAATGCTTGTTATCTTACCCAGGCCTGGTGACTTTAAAACGGTGTAATTTAATTGGTTTTGCGCTTGCTGGGCTTGTAAACGTAAAGTACGCAACTTTGCTTCTAACACTGTGACCTGGTTTTCGGCCTGATCCACCGCTTGTTGACTGGTTAAGTTACGTTTAATGAGTTTTTTGAGACGGGACAGTTCAGATAAAGCGAACTCGATATCAGATTGAGTGGCTTTCACATTGGCCATGGCGACATCGCGAGCCAACTCAAAATCACTTGGATCTAAACGATATAGCACTTGGTTGGCAGTGATGGTATCGCCTGAATTCACCAGGCGCTCCCTGACTTTGCCATTAATCTGAAATGCAATCTCTGAGGTATAACGTGCCACCAACGTGCCAGTCAGACTCCACGAAGAGTGCATTTCAGTTTGATTAGCTAAAACCAAGGTTTTAACCACAGGAATAATCGGCGTAGAGTCAGCATTTTCATCTTGGCAAGCGGACAAGAATGACAAGCTCAGAAGCAATGGCAGAGTCATAAGAACCGTTTTAAAGGTGTGATCAAATCGAGTTAGCTTCATCTCTTGCTTCCTTACTTCTTTAAGTGTCTGAGCCTCTCATAAATGGAGACTGCTTTAGTGGCCAAATTATAGCATTGCCAAAGCATAACCATAGAATATCAAAGGAATTCAATTAAAAGAGTTACTAGAGCGTGTAGAGAGAGTTTACAGAGATAAAATGAGATACTTTATAAGTTGACCAGGCCTGGTCAACTTGGTTTGAAACTATTTACCGATACAAAAAGAGGTAAAAATTCGACCTAATAGATCATCTGAAGTGAAACGTCCGGTGATTTCGGATAAGGCTTGTTGAGCCAAACGTAAATCTTCTGCCAGTAGTTCACCAGCCGCAAAACCTTCCAGTTGCTGCTGACCATTTAAGGTCCAAGTCAAGGCTAACTCCAAAGCATCTAAATGGCGTTTACGTGCCATAAAAACACCTTCACCCGTTTGTTTAAAACCCATTTCCGTTTTCAAATGGTCTCTTAATAACTCAAGTCCTAACTTCTGTTTGGCTGATAGCCAAACCACGGTACGCTGCGACTCTGCTTCCACTTCCACCATCGGTGCATGATTGATTAAATCAATCTTATTACGAATCAGCGTGACAGGAATATGGGCTGGCAGTCTATCGAGGATAATTTGGTCTTCAGCATGAATCGCTTCACCCGCTTGTAACATCACCAATACGCGGTCAGCATTGTCTAAAGCTTGCCAAGCGCGTTCAATGCCGATTTGCTCAACTTGATCAGTGGCTTCGCGTACGCCAGCGGTATCCAAGATATGTAACGGCATGCCGTCGATATTTATCTCTTCTTTAACGATGTCGCGCGTGGTGCCGGCAATATCGGTGACAATCGCACTCTCTTTACCTGACAATGCATTCAGCAAACTGGACTTACCGGCATTGGGACGCCCTAAAATGACCACCGACATACCCTCACGCAGTAAAGCGCCCTGTTTGGCCGATTCAAAGACAGAGTGCAATCTGTCTAAGATACCTTGCAGATCTGACGCAACTTTACCGTCCGAAAGAAAATCTATCTCTTCTTCCGGGAAATCAATGGCCGCTTCGACATAGATACGCAAACGAATGGTGGCCTCAACCAACGCATTAACCTCACGCGAGAAGTCACCTTGCAAAGAACGTAAGGCAGAACGCGCCGCTTGATCCGATGATGAGTCGATTAGATCGGCGATGGCTTCAGCTTGTGCTAAATCGAGTTTGTCGTTCATAAAGGCTTGCTTGGAGAACTCACCCGGCTCGGCTAAACGCGCACCGAGTTCAACCACTCGATTCAATAACCATTGCAAAACCACTGGGCCACCGTGACCTTGAAGTTCCAAGACATCTTCACCGGTAAAGGAGTGTGGATTGGGGAAATACAAGGCGATGCCTTTGTCTAACACTTCACCTTCTTTACCCAGAAAATCCCCATAAACCGCATAACGTGGTTTGGGCAGCTGACCTAAGACGGCTTCGGCAATCTCAACCACTTTTTTGCCCGAGACCCTTACAATGCCAACACCTCCTCTTCCGGGGGCGGTGGCAATGGCTGCAATGGTATCTATATTATCGTATTCCATTTTGAGTCTCGTTTAAGGATGCTTGAATTCGTAGATTCATTGCAAATACTATAAACAAAAAACGCCCATTAAAGGGCGTTTTTCAGAAGGTGATTTGGGTTACGCCACGGTTTTATAAGTGGTGGTTTTCAAATCGGTTATAAAGGCTTTTTGGCCATAAAGCTCAATGGTTCTATCCAAGGTTTTCTTGGATGTAAATGTCATCTCTTCGGCTTCACCATTGACTTTAAAAGATAAAACATAAAGCGGTTTAGTTGCCACTTCAGCCTTAGCAGCGATCAGAGCAGCCCCTGGTGTTGAAGTTTCTAAGGGGATATAACCATCTTTGGTTTTATAGCAGATTGGCTTCATACCATCCGCCACCAAAAAATCTACTTTACCGAACATTGGGTGATCATGCCCTAATTTTTGATAAGTTAACTGCATGCTATTCTTCCTTACGCTTTACTTTTTACAGGGGTATCGTCGCCCTCTGTAATCTTCTTAGTGATATACCACTGCTGAGCAACCGATAACATGTTGTTGACAACCCAGTATAGAACCAATCCAGCAGGGAACCATAAGAAGAAGATGGTGAAAATGAACGGTAATAATTTCATTACTTTCTGCTGCATCTCATCCATCATCGCTGAAGGATTCAACTTCTGCTGAATGAACATGGTAATCCCCATAATCACCGGTAAGATAAAATATGGATCTTGTGCAGATAGATCATCAATCCATAGCATAAACGGTGCTTGACGCATCTCTACTGAATATAAAAGCACCCAGTAAAGTGCGATAAAGACCGGCATCTGGATGAAGATTGGCAAACACCCACCCAACGGATTAATCTTCTCTTCTTTATAAAGCTTCATCATCTTCTGCTGGAAGATTACTTTATCATCACCATAGTTCTCTTTAAGTTGCTTCAGCTTAGGCTGGAACTTCTTAAGACGTGCCATAGAGCGATAACCTGCTTCTGATAATTTGTAGAACAACAGTTTAATCAAAACGGTCAATAGAATGATGGCAACACCCCAGTTACCGACCACACTGTGAATTTGGTCAAGTAACCAGAAAAGTGGCTCAGCTAGAATCGTTAAGATACCATAATCGATGGTACGTTCTAAGCCTGGAGCAAGCTCAGATAAGACATCTTGCTTCAAAGGTCCAATGTAGATACTTGAACTTAACAAGCCTGATTGACCGGCCGCTACATTGACCATAGGTTCAACCACTCCTACCGCATAACGGCCTTCGGTTAATGGCTTAGCATAATAGCTGTTCTGTACATCTTGGTTTGGAATTAACGCCGTTAAGAAGTACTGCTGGATCATCGCTGCCCAACCACCCGTCACAGCTTTACCAGAAATCGCTTGAGTGTTTAAATCATCAAACGAATGCTTTACGTATTTGTCTTCTGCATTGCCATCATAAAGTACTGGGCCTGTGTAGGTGTACATCATGAAGTTATCATCAGGGTTATAAGTGTTGCGCACTAACTGAGAGTAAAGACTCCCTGACCAGGCCTGGTCAGTTGTATTTTCAACTTTATAATCTACTGCAACTAAGTACTTACCTTTAGTAAAGGTATAAGACTTAGTCACTGTGACGCCATCTTGTGACCAAGTTAATGGCACGGTCAACGTATCACCCGTCATTTCATAGTGTGACTGTGTCGATTGATAAACCGTTTTATGGGTCGGTGCAGGTAAGGTAGCATCCGCTTGGGTTGCGATTCCGTTTTGAGCCATATAGATTAACGAGCCGGAATCGCTCATTAATTGATACGCTTTTGAATGATCTTCAGATGCGCCATATTGCAGTAAGTCTGCCACACGAATATCACCACCGACCGTGTCGATAACAAGATCCAACGTATCGGTTTTCACCATAATACGCTGACCTTGAGAGATATCGTTTTGCAACATCGGCACAGCGCTATTACTCACGCTACCAGCATTCGCACCAGGCACATCTGCCGCACCGGTGTTTGAATTAGCCGTTGACGAAACAGTTGCACTCGCAGCTGCCGTACTATTTGCAACAGGCACCTCATGTTCTGCACTAGCTGCCGCAGTCGACTCTACTTTCTGAGCGGTAAACTGCGTCCATTCAAGCCACATCCACGTTAACGTAAATGCCAATGCTAACCACCAAAACGATCTCATATTCATTGTGAAAACCTTTTAAAGCTATCTTTATTCTTCAAACTAATTAAGCGCGATCTTTCAGATCACTCTTTTGAATTTTTCGTATCAGGTGCAAAAAGCTCTTATGCAAAGTCTCATTATCGATATCTTGCATACCTTTTCGTCCTAAAACGACAATATCATACCCATTTAACTCTTTCTTATGTAGACGAAATGCTTCTCGAGCCAGTCTTTTTACACGATTTCGCCATACGGCTCGTTGCAATTGCTTTTTTGCAATGGCTAAACCCAATCTTGGATAAGATTCGTCATTCGGGCGAACAATAAAAGTCCAATTGCGGTTACCAAACTTTTCGGCTTTTGCAAATACGTGTTGAAAGTCTTTAGGTGCTAAGATGCGAAGGGATTTCGAAAAACCAAAGTCTGGCTTTTGAGAAGAAAGTAGAGAAGAGGGGGATTCTGAGTGAGTCGATAACTCGTTATTGGAATTCATTAACTCACCAGAATTTGGAATCAAGCGCACTAGAGAGTACGCTTAAAACTATAAAGTTAACCGACGATCTGGTCGCTTACTGTTAGGTATTTACGACCTTTAGCACGACGAGCAGCTAATACTTTACGGCCGTTTTTTGTCGCCATACGAGCACGGAAACCGTGAGTACGAGCACGTTTGATAACGCTAGGTTGGAATGTACGCTTCATTTCAATGTTCCTTAAAAATTTCTATTCCGACATCCGGAAAAACGGGGATTATATAGAGTTATCAATAAGAAAACAACATTTCTGTGAAATTAAATATACGGGAAACTGAAACATTAACCCCTTTTCTCTACGTCGCATCCTTTATTCAAACGATAGCTTGTGTTGTCCGTATAGCTAACTACTACAAATAGTATATTTAGGATTAGTTAATCATATTCAATCTAACCCACTCCATCAACCTTAAGATACTAAATGAATTACGGTATGATATTGCCCACATCACTTTAAACAGGCGTAAACCATTTGAAATCGGTTGAATTTGAAATTGCGATTGAACTTGTTGTTTTAGGTTCAGGTGCTGGCGCATCTTATCTGTATGACCATCTGCCCAGTAGCAGTTTTATGTTGTTAGCCAATCAACAGCCTTTCTGTTTGGTCGATTTAGGTTTTGGCGTCACTCATCAAGTGTTACAACAATTTAAAACCTTTCCAAAACAGGTTATTGTCACGCATAACCACAGTGACCATGCCGGTGAACTCCCCGTGGTGGCCAGGGTTGAGCTGGCGCAAGGCCGTAAATTGCAAGTATTTGCTGAGCAGGAAATCGCCGAACGCTTAAAGAGTCATCGCTTGGCAGAACATGCGGATCAATTTAGTCCTGAAGAGATCATCGACTGGGTTACTCCGCCGATTGCTAAGCGCACACCACTGGCACACGGTTTAGAGATTAGCTTTTATCCAGGTAAACATTCCGAGAAAAGTTGCGGATTTATCCTTTATCAAGCAAACCATCCTATCTTTAGCTATAGCGCAGACAGTCAACTCGATGAAGCCTTTTATACAATACTCAACAAGGCGGAGACCTTTATTATGGATGCTCGCCCACAAAGCAATGCGTGGCATGCGGATTTTACCGAGATAAAGCCTTGGCTCCAAACGCATCGTTATATATTAGGTCACGGTATTGACCCTAAAAACCGTACCGCGGCTGAATATACTGGACTGCCTTTACTGTTTAGCGGCGACCGCCTGGCCTTAAACCCGCCCTGTTTTAATCCAAACAACCCCCCCTCAGCCGGAGACACTTTAAAATGACACTGAATATTGCCGAAGTGGTGAAACAACTGATTCGCTTGATTTATGGACTGTCGCCTTACTTCTGGGTTGATCGTTTTCTAAAACAGAAAGAATTTGCTTACGAACCGAACAGCGAAGCTTGGCAGTCTCTTAGAAAGAAACGTTTATTATTGTCTGAATTTTATATTGTATTTGGCTTATTTGCCGCAGTCGCACTTTGGGTTTTAAGCACCACAATAGGCTTATGGATCTGGCTGAGTCTCTTTATGATGTTACGCATACTCGGTATTATCAATAAAGAACTTGGAGTGATTCTGTTTGGTATTTGTAAAATCACCGAAGGGACGGCCGTTTCAGCTTCTGGACGGGTGATTGTATTGGCGCTGGTAAACTACTTCTCAGCCATGTTTCTGTTTGCAGCGCTCTATCAAACCATTGGCAACTTTTCAGATGTGCCGGTTTATTTAGACCAGGCCTGGCCACTTTCTGCCTTGTTTCAAGCGATGGCGATTCACTTTACCTTATCCGGCGCTTTTGTCGCTAACGACTTAATGACCTGGTCTATTGTCACCAGCCAAGGTGCGTTTTGCTTTACCTTCGGCACGATGATTTTGTCGCTGTTTGTCTCTTTACTGAACTTTAAGCCGCTTAAACCTTAATTAAAAGGTCAATTTTAAGTCTTAAGCAGAATGACCAGGCCTGGTCATTCTGTTTTTACGCCACAAAAACTAACCGTAACTTATGCCAAAGTCACATAAGTTACGGCCATATAGCGACCTAATTTACCGATTGTGACCAGTACAAAAAATACCAATAGATTGATTCGTAACACCCCTGCAATCAGTGTCAAAGGATCACCAATCACAGGCACCCAAGCGAACAACAAACTCCAAACACCATACTTTTCAAAACGGTGTTTAGAGTGTTCAAACTTCTCCTCTGAAATTTTCAGGATCTTGCGCACCACAAAGATACTGCCCCAAAATCCAATGGTGTAATTCACAAACGAACCTAGGACATTGCCGGCTGTCGCAACCGCCACCAATAGATTTGGATTCAAGCCATTCACTAACAACAGCGTTAAAACCAACTCTGAACTCAACGGCAAAATCGTGGCCGCTAAAAATGCCGACCAAAACAGGCCAACGTAACCTAACTCTATAAAATATTCCATGGAAGCCACTTTACGGCTTTTTGCGGCTCATTCATAGCCCATATGGTTCGCTTCAGCTAAAGAGTTGAGTGCATTATTTTTTCAGCCCCCATAAAAAACCGCAATGAAATATAATGAGGTCTAAAACACCGACACTAAACCTATAGGCCTCTAACACCATGACTGAACTCAGCTTTCTCTATGAATTCTTGACCTATCTAATTACCGGTGCAGTGGTCGGTATTGCGGCAGGTTTGCTAGGAATTGGCGGTGGGCTATTAATTGTGCCAGTGCTTTCTACGGTGTTTCTGATTTTCTTAGACGTCAAAGAGGTGGTTCACTTGGCGATTGGTACCTCTCTAGCGACCATCTTAGTGACCTCCTATGCCTCAGTTAAAGCACATCACCAACATAAGGCAGTGCGTTGGGATATATTTAAGCTATTAACCGGTGGTGTTTTAATCGGTGCGTTTATCGGGGGCTGGAGTTCACAATTCATTGCTTCCAACTGGTTAGCAAAGCTATTTGGCATTTTAGAGTTATTGATTGCGATTAATATGCTCTTGGCTCTTAAACCCAATCCACATCGACAGCTACCAGGCATGGTTGGAAATACTGGCGCAGGCGTCATTATTGGCTGGCTCTCTTCTTTGGTCGGGATTGGTGGCGGGACTTTAACCACGCCTTATTTACAGTGGAACAATATCAGCATGCATCAATCGATTGCCACCTCCGCTGCGGTGAGCTTACCGGTGGCTTTAGCAGGGACGATAGGTTACTTAATCGCTGGCTTGGATGCGAGCAACTTACCTAACTATGCAACCGGCTATATTTATTGGCCAGCTTTTTTTGGCATCGTGTTAGCCAGTTATTTTACAGCGCCGATTGGCGCTCGCTGGGCACACCAATTGCCCGTTAAAACCCTTAAACGTTTTTTTGGGGTTTTCTTAATTTTATTAGCCATAAAAATGTTGTTTTTTATGTAATCATGCACAACCGCAAAAACCACAACCTTAACAACAAGTTAACTATCCAACAAAAGCAGTTATCCACACGCTTTACACACAGAGTTATCCACAGACAAAGACCTTGTTTTAAAGTTATTCACAGGTATACTTAGCTTTATCAAAAGAACCTGCACGAGTCACTGCCATCGCTGGCGCTCTACTTGAGCCTTTAAACACGCTCATTTGTTCACATTGTTGCGTTCGTAAAAAATAATAAAATATAAAGGTAAGAAAGTCTTTTAGCGAACTTTCAAAATCCCAGCTTAGTTACTTTTAAGGATATTCAATTTTGTCATCACTCTGGACCCAAAGTCTTAAACACCTGGAAAATGATCTAAACGATCAACAGTTTCATACTTGGATCCGTCCACTTCAAGCCATTGAAGAAGAATCCGTTATCCGCTTATTAGCCCCCTCTACGTTTATTTTAGACTGGGTTAATAAAAAGCTGATGAGCAATATACGCCTAGCGGTCTCCATGGCAGCACCAACGAATACGCCTGATGTCCGTTTAGAGATTGGTGATTACACTTTAGAAGCCCTTGTAGAGCCTGAGCCTACCATTCCACAACCCTTACAATCCAGCCAAAGCAAATCGCCTGCCGCTAGCAAAAAATCAGCCCCCAACAGCGCCGCAAAGTCCGGCATCAAGCACAACTTAAATACTAGCTTTACCTTTGACACCTTCGTCGAAGGTAAAGCCAACCAACTCGCGGCCGCGGCAGCTCGCCAAGTAGCAGAAAACCCTGGTGGTAGTTACAACCCGTTCTTTATTTATGGTGGCGTCGGTTTAGGTAAAACGCATTTAATGCACGCCATCGGTAACCAACTGATGAAAGATAAGCCGGATGCGCGCGTCGTGTATTTGCACTCTGAGCGTTTTGTCGCGGATATGGTCAATGCATTACGTCACAATAAAATTGATGAATTCAAACGTTTCTACCGCTCTTTAGATGCCTTGTTAATTGATGATATCCAGTTCTTTGCTAATAAAGAACAGTCCCAAGAAGAGTTTTTCCATACCTTTAATACCTTGCTAGAAGGCAATAAGCAGGTCATTCTGACCAGTGATCGCTTCCCGAAAGAAGTAGATGGCTTAGAAGATCGCTTAAAGTCACGTTTTGGCTGGGGATTGACGATTGCCGTTGAGCCACCTGAATTTGAAATGCGTGTCGCCATTCTGCTCAAAAAAGCCTCTGAATTTGGTGTGGCGTTACCAGATGAAGTAGCGTTTTTCATCGCTAAACGTTTGCGCGGTAATGTCCGTGACTTAGAAGGCGCGCTGAAACGTGTGGGGGCTTATGCCCAATTCACTCAGAAACTACTGACCGTCGAAGTGGTTAAAGAAGCTTTAAAAGATGTGTTGGCACTGCAGCAAAAAATGGTCACTTTGGATAACATTCAAAAAACCGTTGCTGATTATTACAAGCTACGGGTTGCTGATCTTTTATCCAAAAGACGTACCCGCAACATAGCCCGTCCAAGACAGATGGCGATGGGTATTGCTAAAGAACTGACCAATCACAGCTTGCCAGAAATCGGCGATGCTTTTGGTGGGCGCGACCATACCACTGTATTGCATGCAGTGCGTAAGATTAAAGAACTACGTGAAACCGATCATCATATTGATGATGACTTTAATAGCCTAATTCGCATCATTACCAACTAATTTAACTTAATTAAATCAACCTAACTCATTGAGATCAACAAAGGCACTTGGCATGAAAATCACCTTAACTCGTGAAAACCTTTTAAAAGTTCTACAAACTGTCGGTGGTGTCGTTGAAAAACGTCAAACCATGCCGATTTTAGGAAACATCTTATTTCAAGTATCTGAAAATACGCTGACAGTCACTGCTTCGGATTTAGAAATAGAGACCCGTGCACAAACTGAATTAGAATCGTCTGAAGTGGGACAATTTGCCATCACTTTACCCGCAATGAAGTTGATTAACATTGTGCGCTCATTGCCTGATGGCTTAACCATTGTCCTCGACTTTGATGGTTCGCGTTGTACGCTGTCTGCTGGCCGCTCTCGTTTTAAACTATCAACCTTACCGGCTGACGATTTCCCAACCATCGATTTAACGCAATCGGATATTTCATTTTCATTATCACAGCATCAGTTAAAGCAGTTAATTCAACATTCTGGTTTTGCCATGGCAAGCCAAGATGTGCGTTTCTATTTAAACGGTATGTTATTCGACATCAGCAACCAGACGTTACGCGTGGTTGCCACTGATGGTCACCGTCTGTCAACTTGCTCAACCGAGTTAGCGATTGAAGGCCTGGAACCGACCCAAGCTATTTTGCCAAGAAAAGGCGTACTTGAACTGTCTAAACTGATGGGCGATGCAGATACCTTAATTGAATTTTCATTGGCGAAAAACTACCTTACCGTACAACTGGAAGAGACTGTCTTTACTTGTAAGTTGGTCGATGGCCGCTTCCCGGATTATCGTCGCGTTATTCCACAAAACAACGACCAGTTCATCCAGACCGACAAAGAGATGTTACGTAGCTTATTACAGCGTGCCTCAATTTTATCAAACGATAAATTCAAGGGGATTCGCCTGGTGTTAAGTAACAATCTATTAGCGGTCAATGCCTCTAACAGCGAGCAGGATGAATCCCATGAAGACATGGCGATTGATTACTCAGGCACCGAGATGGAAATTGGCTTTAACGTCAATTACATTATTGATGTACTGAACTCGATGAACGAAGATTGCGTTACTTTGATCTTAAAAGACGCCAACAGCAGTTGCCTGATTGAAGCACAAACTGATGTTTGTCACTGTCAGCACGTTATTATGCCAATGCGTTTGTAGACGGTTCCACAATATCAACGCCTCAATAAAAGCGGTCTATTCTTAACGAATGGGCCGTTTGAGTTTCTAGCGAGTCATCTCCCATGAATAAAGCCAAACTTGTCCGCTTAGCCACCTATGCATCGGTGAGCATTGCGACGACTCTGTTTATCTTAAAAGTGATTGCTTGGTGGCAAACGGGATCTTTAAGTATCTTGGCCTCTCTGCTCGACTCTTTTATTGATATCATTGCCTCCATTATGATTGTCATTGCCGTGCATATCGCGCAAACACCTGCCGATGCCGAACACCGATTTGGTCATGGCAAAGCCGAGCCATTGGCGGCATTAGCGCAAAGTGTGTTTATCATTGGCTCTGCTGGCTACTTGATACTCTACGCCATCGATAGAATGTATCATCCGCACCCCATCTTACACGCCGAAACGGGGTTAGTGATTATGGGTCTGTCATTGATTCTGACGCTAGGACTCATTGCCTTTCAACATTATGTAATTAAGCAAACCAACTCGAGTGCTATTCGAGCCGACTCTTTGCATTATGTTTCCGATGTATTGGCCAATATTTTAGTTATCTTAGGCTTATGGTTAAGTCATCTTGAGTGGCTTGATCCTTTACTGGCATTTGCGATTGCGCTATGGATTTTACGCAGTGCCATCACCATTGGTAAAGCCGCCGCGAATCAACTACTGGATCATGAGCTACCCGAAGCCATGCGTTTAGAAATCCAGAAAATCATCCTCGATACGCCAGATGTCAAAGGCTTTAATGATTTACGCACCTATCAATCGGGACCGAATCGTTTTATTCAGTTTGATTTAGAATTAGATGATGAACTGACCTTAGCAGCAAGCCACGAAATAACCGAGCAAGTGACCTTGGCACTTAAAGCCAGTTTTGAAAATATTGATGTGATGATTCATCAAGAACCCGTCAGTTTAAAACATGTCAAAGCCCACCACAATTGGGGTCGAAGCTAAAGCTCTCCGATGACTCAAATTAACCAAGTTTCCATACAAAACTTTCGTAACTGCGTGACTGCCCACTGTGAGTTCAGTGCCGGCCTGAATTTGATTGTCGGCGATAATGCGGCCGGAAAAACCTCATTGATTGAAGCCATTTGGGTATTGGCCACTGGGCGCTCTTTTAGAACCGCCAAAACTCAGCATTTAATTCAGCATGATTCTGAATCTTGCACCCTGTTTGCCGAAGTTGCTTCCAGTCACTCTAGCATTAAAACACACCGTTTAGGACTGCAAAAAAGTCTGCAACAAACCCTATTGCGCTTAGACGGTGAAACCCTTAAATCACAATCCGCATTGGCGCAACTCCTACCCGTACAATTGCTCACGCCAGAAAGCCATAAACTGCTGGAAGAAGGTCCGAAAGCCCGTCGTCAGTTTATGGACTGGGGCTGCTTTCATCAGTCACAAGAATTTATGCCGCTATGGCGTAATTATCAACGTGGGCTGAAGCAACGTAATCATGCGCTTAAAAGACGCCTGCCAAAGGCACAAGTGCAACTGTGGGATCAAACGCTGGTTGAGAATGCGCTTAACATTGATGTCATTCGTCAAGACTACCTAGAAAGGTTAACGCCGTACTTGGTGACCTTTTGCCGGGCCTTAATGCCCGAGATAAAAGAAGAAGTCATTTGCCAATACCGTGCAGGCTGGCCAAAGGCCACGGAAGATTTGCTGGCATTATATGCGGACAGCTATCAAAAAGAGTCGCATTTAGGTCACACGCAATATGGCGCCCATCGTGCTGATATTCGCTTTAAGTTTGGAACACAAGAAGCTCTGAACACCTTGTCACGCGGTCAACAAAAACTGTTTGTCTGTGCCTTACTACTTGCCCAAGCCAGTTTGCACGAAAAGGTATTACAAGAGCCAGTCATTATGTTGATTGATGACCTACCTGCCGAGCTGGATGAAACCCATCGCTTAAAATTACTAGAATTACTACAGATTCTCAATATCCAACACATCATCACCAGCACCTCAGAGTCGTTAATTCCGATACTAAACCCGGAGACCACCAAAGTCTGGAAGATTGATTCAGGTCAACTCAGCTTACAACCGTAAATACAGCTTTGCAAAACCGACCAGGCCTGGTCAATCTATTAATTTTTATTGCATATCAAAAATTTTGATTAGCGAGATGCTCTCTATTGGCTATACTCATAATAATACATTTTAAAATACTATTTTCATTGTCCGCCCAGACACTCAGCAAAGGATATCTATGTCAGACCATTTAGAAGTGACACCAGCACCGCAAGTGCAGCCTGTAAAACCAGCCGTACCTGAAATATCTACCACCATTCCTACTATTATTTATGTGTTGTACCTACTGAACTTTATTATTCCGTTCAGTGCTTTAGTCGGTGTCATTATGGCTTATATCAATAAAGGCGGAGAAGATGACTTTCTACAATCGCATTACCAGTTCCAAATCCGTACCTTCTGGATTGGATTACTGTATGTCCTTGTCGGTGCTTTCTTGACGGTGATTGTCATTGGCTGGTTAATCATTTTCTTCTATATCGTTTGGTTGATTATCCGCTGTGCTAAAGGCTTTAAGTACCTTGGTAAACAGCAACCTATGCCAGAGCCTACTAGCTGGATGTTTGGATAAATATCTGATTTATAATTGTCCAAAAAAAAGGCCACAATGTGGCCTTTTTTATTGGAAAAACGAACGTTATTTACGTCACTTTAATCTGCTTAGATTTCTTCTTTTTATCCGCGACCAGTTTTGGTAAAGTCACCTCTAAGACACCATCTTCACAGCTGGCTTTGACATTCTCACTATCCACCCCTTCAGGTAAAGTAAAACTACGTTCAAACTTACCATAGCTACTTTCTGAGCGATAATAACCTTCCTCTTTAACCTCTTTTTTAGATTTACGCTCTCCAGAAATCGTGATTCGATTATCTTTGACTTCCACCTTGATATCTTTCTTTTGTACACCCGGTAAATCCACTTCAACATGATAGGCGTATTCCCCTTCACGCGTGTTCACTGATGGTGAGAATCCTGCTACATTGGTCTCAAAAGAAGACGATATATCTGGAAATAAATTATGGAAGCGATCTTCCATTTCTCTTAGCTCTTTAAATGCATCGACTGTATTCATTAACATACCCATTTTGACTCTCCATTTATGCTGTTATTTGGACAGTTGTCCGAAACTTAAATTTTGAAAAAATGACTCATAACGTTTTGACGTTATCAGTTATCAGTTATCAGTTATCAGTTATCAGTATATGCCCGAATCCGCTAAAACATCTTGTTTTAAATCAATTTTTATTAGTAAAAACAACACCCTATAACCGCCAAGTGAACACAACTAAAACTTGAGGAGCTTAAGGCCTAGCCAAAAAATAAATAAGGCGGTTTTTTTCGCCTATAACTACTTGATTTAAAAGGGTTATATTGTTCATATTTAGGACACACATTTGCCTTTAAATTATGGTAAAATCTTTGGACTAATTTTGTAATCAAAAGAAACTGAATTTATGTCTGAAGAATCAAACTACGACTCCTCCTCCATCAAGGTTTTAAAAGGCCTGGATGCTGTTCGCAAACGCCCTGGTATGTATATTGGGGATACTGATGATGGATCAGGTCTTCACCACATGGTTTTCGAGGTGGTGGACAATGGTATCGATGAAGCCCTAGCCGGTCATTGTGACAAAGTTGTTGTCACAATCCATACTGATGGTTCTGTCTCGGTAACGGATAACGGCCGTGGTATTCCAGTCGGTATCCATGAAGAAGAAGGCGTTTCCGCGGCAGAAGTTATCATGACGGTACTGCATGCCGGTGGTAAGTTTGATGATAACTCTTATAAGGTTTCTGGTGGTCTACACGGTGTTGGGGTTTCAGTTGTAAACGCCCTTTCTTCCAAGCTTGATTTGATAATCAAACGTGAAGGTCATGTCTGGAAGCAATCCTACACGCATGGTGTACCAGATGCGCCAATGGAAGCGGTAGCTGATACCGATGAAACCGGTACGGAAATTCGCTTCTTACCGAGTACTGAAACGTTTACTCAAGTTGAATTCAGTTTTGATTACCTGCTAAAGCGTTTAAGAGAGCTCTCTTTCTTAAATTCAGGCGTGCATATTGAATTAAACGATAAACGCGATGGCCGCAGTGAAACCTTCCAGTTTGAAGGCGGAATTAAAGCGTTCGTTGACTATATCAATACCAACAAACCGCTGATTCATGAAAAAGCCTTCTATTTCTCTACCGTGAAAGATGACATTACGGTTGAAGTGGCTATGCAGTGGTCTGAAGCCTATAAAGAATCTATTTTCTGTTTCACCAATAACATTCCACAGCGTGATGGCGGAACTCATATGTCTGGTTTCCGTGCGGCTTTAACGCGCTCGATGAATGCCTATGCTGAAAGCTCTGGATTGGCCAAAAAGTACAAAATAAATGTTTCCGGTGATGATGCACGTGAAGGTTTGGCTGCCGTTATTTCGGTTAAAGTGCCTGATCCTAAATTCTCTTCACAGACTAAAGACAAGCTGGTCTCATCTGAAGTGAAAACTGCGGTTGAAACCGCCATGAATGAGAAGCTTTCTGAGTTCTTATTAGAAAATCCGAAAGATGCACAAGCGGTTTTCGCCAAGATTGTCGATGCCGCACGTGCGCGTGAAGCAGCACGTAAAGCCCGTGAGATGACACGTCGTAAAGGCGCTTTGGACATTGCCGGTCTGCCAGGTAAATTGGCCGATTGCCAAGAAAAAGATCCTGCTCTTTCTGAACTGTACCTGGTGGAGGGTGACTCTGCGGGGGGCTCGGCCAAACAGGGTCGTGATCGTCGCACGCAAGCAATTTTGCCGCTTAAAGGTAAAATCCTCAATGTTGAAAAAGCCCGTTTTGATAAGATGTTGGCTTCTGCAGAAGTCGGTACTTTAATTACCGCTTTAGGTTGCGGAATTGCCGAAGAATATAATATCGAAAAACTGCGTTACCACCGCATCATCATCATGACCGATGCCGATGTCGATGGTTCGCACATTCGTACCTTACTATTGACCTTCTTCTATCGCCAGTACCCTGAACTCGTTGAAAAAGGCTATATCTACATCGCTCAACCGCCTTTATATAAAGTGAAAAAAGGTAAGCAAGAAACCTATCTAAAAGATGATTCAGAATTAGAGAGTTATTTGCTACAAAGTGCCATTGACGGTGCGGCCTTGTGGACTGAAGATGGCGCACCAAGCATTCAAGGTGTCGCTTTAGAAAACCTTTCTAAAGATCACTTTAAAACACAGCATGTGTTACGTCGCTTGAGTCGTCGTTATAACCCAATTTTCTTAGAGATGATGATTGATCATCCTCCTATGACGCTTGAGTTATTGAATGACCTTGATGGCTTAAATGCTTGGATCAAAGACTTTATGCCTCAGCTCAATGCGCACGGTGAATTGCATAAAGTTGAATATCAACTGACCGCAGAACCTGCGACGGAAATGGACAGTAAAGGTAAGTTCCAAATTCGTTTACAGCAACGTGAACATGGTACTTTAAGCGCTAAAGTATTTGATGCTGAATTCTTTGAATCTAAAGATTTTGCACAAATCGCTTCTTTTGGTTTATCTATTCAAGGCTTATTAACATCTTCTGCCGCCATTCAGCGTGGTGAAAAAAGACAATCGGTTTCGACCTTTAAAGAAGCCATTGAGTGGTTATTTGGCGAAGCCAAACGTGGTCAAAATATCCAGCGTTATAAAGGTCTAGGGGAAATGAACCCAGAGCAACTATGGGAAACCACCATGAATGCTGAAGCACGTCGCCTATTACAAGTGACTATTCGTGATGCTATTACTGCAGATCAAGTCTTCACCACCTTAATGGGGGATGAGGTTGAGCCACGTCGTAACTTTATTGAATCAAATGCGCTACAAGTTGAAAACCTAGACGTATAAATCACGGTTCTCACAACAAATTTTGAATTTTGGATGGTTTTAGTTTCTAATACCGTCCATCAAAACTTTTATTAAATTTAAATTATAAAAACGACCAGGCCTGGTCGTGTTTTTAATATTTTGTTAAATTTATTTAATTAAAAAAACCAAATTTTAACGTAAAGAGCTATTATTGAGCCCGAACAAAATATTTTAAAATACCTACAAAAAAAAATTTTATAAATTTTAAATTATAAAAACGACCAGGCCTGGTCGTTTTTAAATTATTAGGAGACATTTATGTCAGTACAACACCCTATTGTTACCGTAACGGGCTCTTCTGGAGCCGGAACATCATTTGTAAAACGTGCCGTAGAAAAAATCTTCGACCGCGAAAACTTAAATGTTGCGATCGTTGAAGGTGATAGCTATCACAAGTACAGTCGTCCAGAAATGAAAGAAAAAGTAGCGGCTTCTAAAGAAAACGGTGGCGTTGCACTGACTCATTTCTCTGAGTACGCTAATGAATTCGGCGAACTAGAAGCTTTATTCAAAGAGTATAAAGAAACCGCTACGGGTAAACGACGTTATTACATCCACAGTGATGATGAAGCTGCAGAGCATAACGCACGTTTAGGTACTAACTTCTCATCTGGAGAATTCACGCCTTGGGAGCCTATCCCTGAAGGAACAGACGTTCTTTTCTACGAAGGTCTACACGGCATGGTTAAGCGTATGGATCACGGTCCAGCGGAAGGTATGCATAACGTTGCACAATATGTTGATTTGGGAATCGGTGTCGCACCGTCAATCAATATCGAGTGGATGCAAAAAATCTACCGTGATACTTCTGAACGTCCATATTCAGTTCAGCAAGTTCGCGATACGATTCTTGAGCGTATGCCTGACTATATTGAAACAATCGTGCCTCAATTCCACCGTACACACATCAACTTCCACCGTGTACCGTTAATTGATACTTCTGATCCGTTTTCAACGATGTCTCCTGATGCGCCTATGGGTCCTGCACCAGAAGATTCATTAATCATCTGTCATGTTCGTCACCAGGACGTTGATATGGAAGCCGTCAAAGCTAAAATCCCAGGGGCTTTCTTACAAAGACCTGATACTTTAGTTTGTGGTGGTGAGCATATGGTAGAAGCGATGGATCTAATGATGACGCCTATCATTCAAGCTCTAATTGCGAAAAAGCGTTCAGCAATGGCTAAATAAGCCTTGTTTTAATGGATGAGCATCCAATAAAAAAGCCCGCAATTGCGGGCTTTTTTGTATCCAAAAATCACGATGTTAAATCTTAACTCTCGTGATTAAAGTCAGGTCTTAAAAACGGTAAGTGATACCTGCTTGTAAGATAGGTAGGAAATCATAGTCACCAACGTCATTCTGTAGCTTAGCTTCTTCATCACGTAATGCTTGTTGGAAGTTAGGGTCGTCCGTGATATTACCGCCATCATACGTTCCAGAACCATCTAAAGAAACATCTGGTGCACCCGTAAAAATCGCACCGATTTCAATTAAACCACCCCAACCCTTACTTGGGCTATGGCCCCAACCGAATGATAAACTCGGCGCACTTTCCCAGTCCAATTGACCATTAAGTGTTAAATTAGCCCCCGTATATTCCTCATTACCCACTACAACAGTACCAGTACCAGTACCATCTGCTTTTAAATTGAACGCATTAAACGCATAACCTCCAGAAAGAAAAAAACTATTCCCGAACGGGTGGTAATCTAATGCTAAACGGTTAATACCACCATCGGCTTTGACATCATAATCGATATCGGTATCACTTGTCGTCTCAGTTAAGCCCATACCAGATGATAAAGCGCCACGCACCTGTAATGAATCGTTGATAGGGTAAGTCAGTTCAAGGGTCGGTCCTGAAAATAAACCATAATTAATCCCAACCCCTACATTTTCCGTTGCCTGACTAGCAAATGAAGACAATGTAGCCGTTACGCCCAATATCGTTGAATAAAGCGTCTTGTTCATAAAGCCTTCCTATGTAAAGTAAAG
>CBFDDF010000015.1:0-1628 GCA_965603495.1 uncultured Thiomicrorhabdus sp.
TAACCTAATCGTGGAGGTTGTTTTATGTTTTATCTTTGTCTTGCGGTATCGTTGGCCTGGCTTGTTTACTTTGCATACTTATTTATCCTGGACCGGCAAATCAGGGACCTTCGCAAAAGACTGGACGCCCGGAAAACGGATTCCTAATAGTTTTAACTGTGTCACGGTCGGTTTTATTTAAATCAGACACAGAAGAAGTGTTTAACATTACTGCTTTTGGGTGAGGGATATATAATCTTTTGTTTCAGTCCGATGTGGCAGCCTAGTAGTCTGTAACGGATAATATGCAGGAATTAAGGTTTCTTTGCCGATGTAATATAAAAACCATTGGTAAGGAGACCGAACAATGCAAAAGAAATATGTAGTTGAATTGACAAGTGAAGAGCGAAAACAGTTAACCGCCCTGGTTAAAAAAGGTAAGACAGCAGGCTATAAAATTCGGCATGCCCAAATGCTTTTGAAAGTTGATCAGGGTAACAAAGGTCCAGGCTGGTCAGACAGCACTGTGGCAGAAGCATTCACAGCGCATATCACCACAGTCGAACGATTGCGAAAGCGATTTGTAGAAGAAGGTTTAGAAGCGGCGTTAGAACGCCATAATCGTAAAAATTACACACGAAAATTGGATGGCGACGCTGAAGCTCACCTTATTGCAATAGCTTGCAGCGAACCACCGGAAGGTCGTAATGAGTGGTCGCTTCGACTTTTGGCTGATAAGCTGGTAGAATTGAAGGTGGTAGATTCGGTATCTCATATGACAGTCAGTCGTACGCTTAAAAAAACGAACTCAAGCCGTGGCTAAACGAGCAATGGTGCATTCCGCCGAAGGGTGATTGTGAATTTGTGGCCCACATGGAAGACACTTTGGAAGTTTACCATAGGCCATATAATGAGAAATTTCCAATGGTATGCCTTGATGAAACAAATCGACAGTTGATAGCAGAGACTCGTAAGGCAATCCCTGCGAAACCCGGTCAGAATAAACGGGTTGACTATGAATATCGCCGCAATGGTGTCGTGAATCTATTTATGATGTTTGAGCCGTTGAAAGCCCGTAGGCATGTGAAAGTAATGGAACAGCGTACGCGAAAAGACTTTGCCCGATGTATTCGAGAACTGGTGGATGTTCATTATCCGAATGCTGAAAAGATTGTTCTGGTTCTTGATAATTTGAATACCCACTCTGAGGGTTCGCTGTATGAAGCCTTTGAACCCGCTGAAGCTCGGCGACTTGCTGAAAAACTGGAAATACATTATACGCCGAAGCACGGAAGTTGGCTGAATATGGCGGAAATTGAGATAGGTGTTTTAAGCCGGCAGTGTTTGTCAAAATATATTGAAAGTAGGGAACTGATGATAACTGAAGTTGAAGCTTGGCAACGGCAACGTAATGATGCAGAGGCTACAGTGGATTGGCAATTTACCACTGCTGATGCTCGTATAAAACTGAAAAAACTATACCACGTAATTTAGGCGTTACAGACTACTAGGATGTCATCTAAATTCTTCCTTTGCAAGTTCCACTAAAACAAATATTGCTACGGCAGCGACTAGGTAACGTCCCCCCGAAACAGCCTTCTATGCACTCCTAAATAATATCTGTTTTTTACTTGAATTACAGCGGTTTT
>CBFDDF010000016.1:0-1500 GCA_965603495.1 uncultured Thiomicrorhabdus sp.
GCTTCGGGTTGCGGAAATACTGATTACAGAAATAACGTGCTATACAACTGGGGTTATAACAGTTGCTACGGGGGTGAAAAACATCAAGTAGGTAATGCAAAGTTTAGTTTTTCCAATATCAATATGGTGGCCAATTATTATAAACCAGGACCTGCAACTAAACCAGGCGATATATCGTACCGCATTGCCAGTCCTTCAACGCGCAATGGAGACGCTGATTCTGGCAAATGGTATATTGCCGATAACTTTATGGAGGGCAATGCCTCGGTTACCGCCAATAACTGGAATGGTGGCGTGCAACCCTCACAATCAGTATTTAAACTTAATCAACCGTGGCCATCTATGACTATTAACCAGCAAACTGCAGAAGAAGCCTATCATTCTGTTCTTGAAAATGCAGGCGCCACATTGCCCAAACGCGATACGATAGATGCACGCATTGTGGACGAAACCCGTAATGGCTATGCAACTTATGAAGGGCCAACATACAAACAAAAAAATGCCATGCCCGATAAATCAAAAAAGAGCGGTATTATTGATTCACAAACAGACGTTGGCGGCTGGCCGGAACTGAAAAGCAAAACAGCCCCCACCGACAACGACCATGACGGTATGCCCGACGATTGGGAAATTATGAAGGGTCTTGACCCCAATAGTGCTGCTGATAGGAACAATGTTGCGGCCGATGGTTACACCATGCTCGAAAAATATCTAAACAGTATTGAATTCGACACTCCGGTAAAAAATATTCGAATTACGCACAAATCAGACAGCGTTATTGAAATCCGCTGGGCCGATACATATTTGGCCGAAGAAGGCTTTACTATTGAGCGTTCGGTAAATAGTGGCGAATTCAAATTACTGGCCGAAGTGGGTAAAAATGTTTCATCCTTTACAGACAATACAGTAAATGCCACCGACCAATATACTTTCCGTGTAAATGTAAGACCAGTGATTAAACTATAGATGTGCCATCAAAAAAGACGGTAATACCTTCTCTCAAAATGTATTCGGCTTTCTTGTCAGTAACCGCCAAGTGATGGTAATGAATATCAAGCTCATCAAGTTCTTTCCTGTTTAATATTCCTCTATTCGACCCAACATCCATCATAACGCTTGTGCAAGCAATGGAAAAGCCTTTCTGCCCGCAAAATTTCCTTTCGTTATTGAAAAAAAATTGCATAATAAGGATTCAGGTCTGATGTTAGGTAGAAAAGGATCATAGAAAATGAAAACCTTTACGTTAGCGACACTCATACTATGGATATCTTGTACACTACGATTGTTATTAGAGTATAATAATCCCCAAAAACTGGACGCTTAGTTAAGGTCGATTATGTCTTCTCTTAAAGTTGAATGGCCATTAGTATACACACCGGCAAGGAGTGAACCATCGCCCAAGAAAAAGGGCCCGTGCCGCAGTGACACAGGCCCTGAATTGCTTTTATAACGTTAAAACTAAGGTATCCCTTAATCTACTGAATCCAGCCAGCGGATTGC